>CAVPPP010000070.1:0-37612 GCA_963707005.1 uncultured Actinomycetota bacterium | reverse complement strand
TAGTGCCGGTTGGGATTCTGTGCACGGGAATGGGCTCGTCGGACGACCGGCGGAACCATAGTGGTCGGGCCCGAATCCTCGTGGTTCCCGCGTTCCCGAGCCAATTGACTGCAAGAACAGGTCGGCAACTGGGGCAGCCCGTGAGTCAGGGGTTGGCGGCGGTCGTCGTAGTGCTCGGTGCCGTTGCGGTGGACGGATCAACGATGCCTTCTTCAATTTTACCCCTTGCAATCAATCCTGCGGCAGTGCCACGGTTGACATCACCACCAACCGAATTCGATGCAAACCGGGACTTCCCACTGCCATCGAGCTCCTCGTCCCGCGACCGATGGGGAGGCGCGAAAGCCGGGCCTTTACACTGCGCGAAAAGGATGGAGTGTCATGAACCGCAGCCCGAGCAAACCTTTTCCTCCGGCTCGTTGTTGTGTGCTCGGCGTTCACCTTGATTTCGGCACTGGCCAGCACGCCGGCTGCAGAGGCCACCTATCCAGGTCGAAACGGGCGGCTGGCTTTCGGTGACAATGTCGGAAAGGCGGCAACGGCACCTGACATCTACAGCGTGCGGGCCGACGGCTCGCGACCCCGCCACTGACCAACGACGATCAATTCGATGCCTGCGCCGCTTACTCGCCGGACGGCCGGTGGATCGCTTGGTGCAAGGGGACCGTCACCCGGAACGGCGCCTCGAGATCTGGGTGATGCGCGCCAACGGTCGCGACCAGCGGCAGGTCACCCGGCTCGACGGGTACGCCACCTTCCCCGACTTCTCACCCGACGGCCACCAGTTGGTCTTCACGTTGGTGACCGCGAACGGCTCGACTGATCTGTGGACGATTGGAGTCGACGGACGCAACCCGCGGCCCCTCACCTCCACGCCAAACCTGTCGGAAGACAATGCTGCGTGGTCGCCCGATGGGCGCCCCCTCGTCTTCCTGCGCGGGAAGTCCCTTGCCGACAACGGACGAGTCTGGGTTCGAGACCTCCAGAGCGGGCGGGAACGTCAACTGACCACAGACAGCACGCCCAAGGACCAACTGCCCGACTGGTCACCAGACGGACGACACATCGCCTACGCCGCCCGGATCGGTGACGCAGACGACATTTACCTCATGCGCGCGGACGGCAGCCACCAACGGGCCGTGATCACCGGTGCAGCTGATAACTTCGCGCCGACCTGGTCCCCCGACGGTCGCCGGCTGGCGTTCCTACGGCTGCTGCCCACCAGCCGCGAGGTCTGGACGGCCGCCGTCGACGGCAGCGACCCGCACCCCGTTCTGCAGTCCGGAGGCGGCCAGTACGCCGCCGCGTGGCAACCCCGCCAGTAGCGATCCCTGGTCGCTAATAGTCAGCCTCGGCATCGTGGACGAGAACTCCCCAAAGAAAGGGATCCGGCGATGTTGAACTCGAGGCGGGCCCGCAGATGGCAGGTCCGACTGATCCGGCTGGTAGCCGTACTCGTCTGTGCGGGGACACTCGGCGCGGCTCCAGTCGTCGCCGCGAAGGCCGACACCTCCCATGGGACCGGCAGCAAGTGTCAGCCGGGCCGGTCCACGCCTCACAGCCCCGGCAGGTCGACTGGCTCAATGGTCACGACGGACGCGCATGGTCGACATCGAAGAGTTTCCACTGCCCCAGCCGAACAGCAGCCCTTGGTGATCACGCTGGGACGGGACTGCGCACTGTGGTTCACCGAGGTCTTTGCGACGCCGAGCCGGATCGGGCGAATGACGGTCGACAGGCAGGTGACCGAGTACGCCCTGCCCACCCCGAACGCGCGCCCGCTCGACATCTTGGCCGCGCCCGACGGCAACCTCTGGTTCACCGAGTACAGCGCCAACCGCATCGGGCGGCTGACCTACGACGGCGACCTGACCGAGTTCGTCCTTCCCCACCCGGACAGCTTCCCCGCCTTCATCACCGTCGGACCCGACGGCGCACTCTTGTTCACCGAACGAGAGGCGACCGGCAACCGGATCGGCCGGATGACCTACGACGGGACCGTCACCCACGAGTTCACGCTTCCCCGCTGGGGCGTCCGGCCCGCCGACATCGTCACCGGACCCGACGGCAACCTATGGTTCACCGAGCTGGCCGGGAACGCGATTGGCCGCATGACCCCTCAAGGCGCCTTCACCGAGTTCCCGCTGCCCAACCCGGACAGCTCGCCGAATACCCTCATCGTCGGCCCCGACCGCAATCTCTGGTTCGTCGAGACCGACGGCAACCGGGTGGGCCGGATCACCCCGCGGGGCAAAATCACCGAGTTCACGCTACCCCACCCGAGCAGCTTCCCCAACGCAATCGCCCTCGGTCCACATCGCCAGATCTGGTTCACCGAGCTCGACGGCAACCGGCTTGGCCACATCACCACTCGTGGCGTCATCCGCGAGTACGACATCCCCACCCCCCAAGCCGGCCTGCGCGGCCTGACCACCGGCCCAGACAGCCAGCTCTGGTTCACCGAACTCGACGCCAACACCATCGGCCGTCTCACCCTGCACCACCTACACCGATAGCGACCGCCATCGACGAGTGGCCCCAGCAGTCCCAGACGATGCGCCGACCGATGGACCCACCTGAGGCAATCCGGGGCCTTCCACTGGCGGGAACGGTGTTTCGGCGGTCTTCATCAGTAGGTTCTGCTGCCGGCCAGCGGTCGGCGCAGGTGGCGAAGGCGTCAGCGCCGGTTTCGTGCGCCGTGACGCGCTACTGGTTGAGTGGAGGGGGAGACCTGCACCCTGCGGGCCGTCTCAGCGGCCTGTTGAAGCTTGGGGCCGCCTGCGCCGGGAGAGTGTTAGGTAGCCGCGCGTCGGCCTCGTCTTCGTCGACGGCGGCGGCGGCGGCCGAAGTGTCGCCGGTCAAGTGCTCTATGGCGTCGACAGCTTCGGCGGCCCGCAGAATCTGTGGTCGCGCTTTCGCGCCCTTTCGGGCAGGTCCTGTTGCCCTCGTAAGTGCCTATCGGCTGATTGATCCAGGTGGCAGTCATCGGCGACAGTGGACGGATGACCGGCATACGCCGGACGCCTGGCCGCGGGAACTACCGGTGGAACACAGTGAGCTGAGCGGGCGACGGGTAAACGCTCGGAGTCCGACGCGCGTATCGACGAGGTCCCGTCAGGTCAAGGACGGGAACGAGACGCTGCCGCGAGGGCCTGCGACCTCAGCTCTCACGCCGACCACGGTGCTGGCGCTGCAGGCGGTGGCCGGGAACCAGTCGATCGTCACGTTGCTGGCCGCTGGGCCGGTCAGCACGCCGTCCACAGCACTGCCGATCCAGCGCGACTCCGATCCGGACTATCCGTCCTGGACCACCCTGAGCGCCCCGGTCCGGGCGCAGGCTGAGCAGCTGTACGACGAGTGCGACGACTCCATCGGCGTAATGAATGAGGCTCAGCTGGTTCGGGTCAGCAGCACCCGCTCGTCGTGGCTGTCAACACTCCGCAAGATTCGGTCCCGAATCGAAACAGTCGACGCTGACCAGAAACTCGACGGCGTACGGAACGCGTACCGCGATGTCGACCGAGTGATCAATCGGGTCAGCGCCGCAGCACGTGCGGAATGGACCGCTCTGGAGAATCGCTACCTGGACGAGCACCGATGGTTGCTCTCGACGATCGTCAAATCCACCGACACCGTCGAAGCCGCGAAGTACCTGGAGCAGATCTACGGAGAGACCAAGCCGTCCGTCCCCTTCCTGACCACCGACGACGACTTCCTCCTGCTGAAACAAACGATGGACAAGCAGGAGTACGTCCGGGTCGGCGCCCTGCGCGGAACCAGGATCCGAGTGAAGAAGTTGCAGCAGATGATGCGCACGGTGGCAGACCTGACCAGGAAAGGCGAGGACGCGGCGAAGTTCATTCCCGAGTGGAAGCAGCGCGTGCACGAAGAAACGGTCTACCTCGAGTCCTTCGCGGCTGTGGCGACGAGCCAGGGCCGTGACTACGGCAAAGAGCTCGCCGAACTCCGGGGTGACCTCCTGCGGCAACAGCAGGAGACCGAAGCGATCAGGCCACCCAAAGATTCCGTTCTCGGCAACGGCGCCGCAGTGATCAAGGGAGCCGTCGAGGCGTTCGTCGGGATCTTCGTCGAAGCCGCTAAGGAAGTAGTGGACCTGGTCCAGATCAATCTGCACTTCATGACGATGGGTCACTACGAACCAAAGTTCGTCAGCGACATGGCCAAGGCCGCCGAGCAGGGTGCCACCACCGGAGACCTGCTGAAGGGGATGGTGACCGGCATGATCGAGACGCCGGGGCGCTTCCTCAAGGCCTGCCGCGACGGCGACTGGGAGGCCATCGGCCGTGAATCCGTCCACCTCTACCTGCTGGCCAAAACGCTCAAGGAGGCACCAGAAACGGTACGCAAAGCTGCCAACGCGGCCTCCCGCCTACCGGAATTGATCGCCAGGACCAACGAGAGCCTGCGAATTCTTCGGCAACGGACCGTAGCGCTGGGATTGAAGCAGGAGGGCCGGTTCTCTCCCGAACCCGCTCGATCCCGGCCCACACCGGAACTCACCGTCAGACAGGGTGGTGGCGAGGGCACTGGCAAGCCGACCGGCACCCTGCGCGATTCCGATGCACCGGGCCGCGGAGTCCAGGTTGACGCCTCCCACCCAGTGCTGAAGAACAAGACCCCGGCGAATCAGAACGAACCCCGTCAACCACAAGCAGCCGAAGCAGTCAAGGTGGCCGTCAACGGACCGAGTGACGTGCCACCCGGGAAGCCCCTCCCACAACAGCCCGGCGCCGCTGATCCGGGTCGGATCAGTGCGGCGAACAAGAAGGGCGGAAAGAAGTCGGTCGCCGATGGCGAGGAAGGACTCCGCGGCGCAGAGCACACGAAGGGAAAGCGCGGCTCGACCGCACATGATCACGAGGTGGGCCAGAGCCGCAAGAAGGCCGACCAGGAGGGCGCCGACCAGCGCAGGCAAGATGCCGCATCGACCGCACGAACCCGACAGCAGACCCAGACGCTCGGGGAGATCCGGCGGGCGGCGAGGAACCTGCCGGACAAGATCCAAGAGTTCCACCGAGACGCACGCAAGCCGGAACTGATTCGGCTGGCTGACCTGAAACAGCGACTGCTGGACGCCAACAGCCCCACGAACGTGGACATGATGCTGAAAGACGCCGGTCTCACCCAAGACCAGCTGATCAGGTTTCTGAGGGACGAAGGGATGTTCCCACCCGAACGATGAGTCCCCGAGTCGCCCTAGACCGCCCAGCGCGCGGATGTGGCAGTCGCCCGCTATCGCTGTGTTCTCCTCGACGAGAGATGGCCAGGGCCGAGTATCAAGATCATCTGCAGATCTTGACCCGGTGGAGGTATGCCGTCGGATTTGTTCCCGCCGGTCAGACACGTGTCTGGACTCATGTCGCTACAGGGTGGTGACCTCGCGAGCGCGGCGCATGCGCATCGACTTGGTCCAAAGGCTCCATTACGGAGTTGCTGTCTTACGGCGACCTATCGGACACCGGCTGCTGGGGCATGTGGGCCAATCTCGTCGACTCAGGTCTCGCGTTATGGCTGGTTGGGGGGTCGAGGATGACGGGGGCGAAGAGCGGCTGATGCCGAGGTTGTAGTAGGTCGGAGGCCGGGCAGCACCGCCAGCGTGTCCGCGCCTTGGCCGGCTTCGCTATCCAGCCGCCGTCGCCGTGGCCGCCGTGGAGCAACTTGGGAGACCTCGACGTCGTGGCTGGGGGTGCCATGTCGGCCTCGGCGTACACGATCAACGTCGGCACCTGCCGGCCGCGTACGTCCTGGTCGATGTCGAAGTCCTTGCTCATCGACGCACCGATCTTTCCAGCAGCCGGGCCGAAGTCGTGGGGGCCGCGGCGCCACCTGCTGGTACTGCTGGTACATCGCGGTGTCCCTCATGGGGGTCCAGCGCGGCCGCGTTCACCTGGGCCTCTTGGGCGAGCCTCGGGCGGGATGGCGGCCCGCGGGGTGTGTGCCGACGCTCTCACGAGATAGCCGACCTTCTCTGGGTACTCGATCGCTGTGAACAACGCCCCCCGTAGCCGAGGGAGTAGCCGACGACGTCGGGCTACTTCAGCTGGAGGTGGTCGACGAGGGTGGCGACGTTGTCGGCAATGAGGTGGATGTCGATGGGCCGGTCGATGCCCGCGGTCCGTCCGTGCCCCACGAGGCGACTTCTGATGACCTGGTGGCGCTCGGCCAACGCGCGGGAGCATCGTCGAGATATCCGCACCGACCTCCTGCCGTCTCCCGGCTGCGTGGGCGCCGTCTTCGTATGAGTCGCGCTGCCTTGCACGATCCGAACGAACATCCAGTCAAAGAATCTCCGTGGGTTCTGGCGCCTATCTGGGTGGTCCACACGGATCCGCGCGGTGTTCACCGAGGCGCAGAGTCACGTCATGACCAACACGATCCAGGCAGACGTCACCGTCTCCCACCCCGTATCCGCTGCGCCCACGGTGCTTGTCGCTGACAGGTCGGCGACCAGCGCCCCGACAACTCGCCACCGTCATTCGATTGCTGCATGTCTCAGCAGCATTCCCCGAACCATCGGGATTTGTCTGCAGGGGTTGACGTCTGACAATGAGCCGCAGCTACCGCCGTCGGTGCAGCTGATGATCGGCCCGAACGGGGCACCGATCTGGCACCGCAACCTTGGTGTACAGAACCGTCGCGGAGGCGATCATGACTGCATCGACTAGCGCCGCGACTGGGCGGCTCACTGCTGGTGCCGATGGCACCGTGCTCCGCCCAGGAGACGTTGGCTGGGATGCAGCACGTACCCCATGGGTGGTCAACGCAGCGCACAATCCAGCGGCCGTTGCCGTGGTGGCAACGGTTGAAGATGTCGTTGCCGCCGTACGATCTGCGGCTGTCTGCGGTCTCCGCGTGCTGGCCGAGGGCACCGGCCACGGCGCCAAGCCGGTCGGCTCACTCGCCGACACCGTCCTCCTCCGAACCGGTGCGCTCCAGACCATCGACGTGGACCCCGCGACCAGGTCGGCATGGGTGGGTGCCGGTGCAGAGTGGGGTCAGGTGGCTGCCGCCGCCGCCGCACACGGTCTTGTCGCGCAGGCCGGCTCGGCCGCCGACGTTGGGATCGCCGGCTTCCTCCTGTCCGGTGGTGTCAGCTGGCTCGCCCGCAGCCACGGCCTCGCGGTGAACGACATCTTGGCCGTGGAGATGGTCGACGCACGGAGTGTCGTCCGGGTTGTCGACGCGGCCACCGACCCCGACCTGTTCTGGGCGATCCGCGGCGGCGGCGGCGGTCTGGGTGTGGTCACGCGTTTCCGCCTACGGCTTCATACGGTTCCGACCATCGTGGCCGGCACCTTGTTCTTCCCGATGGCACGTGGCGGGGAGGTGCTCCATGCCTGGCGGCGCTGGACGCTCAGTGTTCCGGAACAGACCATGAGCTGCGGACGGCTGCTGCAGTTCCCACCCCTGCCGGAGCTGCCTGATCTTCTTCGCGGGCAGGCCCTAGCATCAGTCGAGATCGTCCATCAGGGCGAGCCGACGGAGCTGGCACAGCTCATCGGTCCGCTCCGCGAGCTGGGGCCTGTCGCCGACAGCATCGCTGTGATTTCCGCGCCGCGCATGGCTGAGCTGCATTTGGATCCCCCGGGTCCGACCCCCGCGGTCGGCGGTGGACTGTTGCTCGATGACTTTCCGGCGTCGGCAGTCGATGCTCTGATCGCGGCCGCCGGGCACGGATCGGGGTCGCCGTTGCTCTCGGTGGAGCTGCGGCATCTGGGTGGCGCTGTGGGTCGCAGACCCGACCATGCGGGGGCGGTGGGGCACTTCGATGCCCGATTTCTCATGTACGCGGTCGGGATCACCCCCGATGCTGCCACGACCAGCAAGGTCGCCGATGGGGTCGCCCGGGTCGAGCGGACGCTGTCACCCTGGGCTTCGGACATCCAGTACGCCAACTTTGTGGAGCATCCGTGTGACCGCCAACGCTTTCACGACCGCGACACGTTGCGACGGCTGCAGCGCATCAAAGCAGCCGTCGACCCCGACGGGCTGTTCGATGCCAGCCATCCCATCCCAGTGTGATCATCCCTGCCCAACAGTTGAGTCCGGTGCTCGCGGCCGCTGCCTGTCGAACCCTCAGGCGAAAATGACCTGAGGTCAGGAGCGCCCGGCGAGCTGCTTTGGAGGACTCGATGTGATTCGTCCCGGGCGACCGTTTGCAACAGTGCAACCGGTAGCGATGGAGAATTGGGCGTGCTGTGAGCGGGCCTGATGTCTGGCGCGCAGGTCCGTGTTCAGGATCGCCGTTCAATGGGCTGCTCGCCTTCGGTTGTCGGCAGCTGGTGTCGGCCTTCCGCGCCGGTCTTCTGCAGCATGTTGCTGACATGACTTTCGACGGTGCGGATCGAGATGAAGAGACGGGCAGCGATCTCGGTGTTGGTGAGTCCGGACTCGAGCAGCCGAAGGACCTCAACTTCACGGGCGGTGAGTCCGAGGCGAGCGAGGTGTGGCGGTACCGAGCCGCCGCTTGTTCGGGGTACCTTGACCCCGATAGCGCTGAGGGTGTTCCGGACCCGTCGCTGGAGGTGGCGTTCACCGGTGTGACCGCAGAACGCGTCGGCCTCGCGGAGCCAGCCTTCGACGGCGCCGATGCCTGCTTCGCAGGCGATCGGTGCGATGACGGTGCGCAGCAGGTGTCTCCAGAACGGGGTGGGCTCAAGCAACAGTTCAGCAGCCTCGATCGCTGCGTCAGCCGATTCCCCATCGCGTAGGGCCCAGACCGCGGTGCCGTACGCGTAGGCCGCGTGGTTGGTGTGGTGTCCGATCAGGTGGGTGGGTCCGAACGCCTCATCGGGGTGGGCGCCGCCCAGGACGCGGAGCAGCGCCGCAAATCCCCACCATGGGGCGGCCTTGAGCTCGTCGCGGTACACCCAGATTGTGTTCTCTATGGTGCCAGTGGCGGCATCGTCGCCGTCAAGCCACGCGCACGCACCAACGATGCCGGCGAGGTAGCACGGTTTGTGGGCGTCCTCGGCGAGCGATTCAGCCTCCGCGACGACCGCGTCGACCTCTGTCAGTAGGGGCGGCCTCGTCTCGCCAGGCAACGGATCATCGCCAGCGAAGACCAGGCACTCCGCGAGGTGGCTGTGTGCTTGGGCCTGGAGTGCTGTCAGGCGGAGCTTCCGTGCCTGGGTGTCTGCACGCACGAGGGTCTGATAGGCGGAGCGATATCCCTGTCGAGGAATGATGGCCTGAGCGATCGTGACATCAATCTTGGCCACCGTGCCGGGCATGCCGGCGGCGGTCGCGAGGATCCGGGCCTGCTCAAGCCGGGTTACGTCCGAGGCACCCATCATGTCGATCGCGCCAAGCTCGGCGAGTGTCTGGACCTCCCAGACTGCGAGGTGGTGCAGGCGGCTGAGTTTGAGCGCCCCTTCGAGCGCGTCGATCGCCTCATCGGTGCTGCGTCTCCTGGCCGCGATACCGGCGACCACGAGGGCCTCGCAGGCGAGGTCGAACCGGCCCTCATTCTGTGCCAGCTGCGCCGCGTGGTTGCCCAACGCGACGGCTGACGTCTCCCGCTCGGCCAGCGCGGCCTGTGCCCGAAGTACGCTCAGCGCGGGGCCAGCGTTGATGCCCTCGGCTTCGGTCCTTTCCAGTAGTTCGCGGCCGTTTCGGTATCGCCCGGCGGCGAACGCGGCTCGCGCCGTAGCCAGCATGAGCCGGCTGGCGTCGGCGCCTCCGGTTTGGCGGAGGGCTGCGGTTCCACTGTCGTAGGCGTCGCCGGCCCGGCCGGCCAGAACGAGGGTTTCGAGGCGCTGGCCGAGTACGTCGAGCGCGGTTTGGGACAAATTGCCGGTGAGTGATTGCGCGTCGCTGAGGTACCGGTCCGCGACATCCAGCGCGGCATGGCTGACTGCCAGCCGCGCCGCGCGGATGAGCAGTTCTGCGGCTTGCTGTGGGTACCCGGCGAGTTCATATAGGGAGGCGGCCTGGCGGAGATCGCCGTCGCTGAGATCGGTCTGACTCCCCATATGATCGGCGGCGCGCTGGGCGATGGCTTGCCGTTCCAGTGGCAGCAGCAGATCGCGCACCGCGTCTGCCATCAAGTGGTGCCGCCAGGCGACACCGAGTGGCCCGGATGCCGTGATCAGCAGCGTGCTCGCTAAGCCACCACGCAAGCCGGCGGCCAACTTGAGGCTGCCGAGCCCGGTCGCGGCCCCCAGCACGTCGACGGTTGCTTCACCGAGCACGGACAGGGCGTCAAGCACGAGGCGGGCGTCCCTCGTCATGCCGGCGAGTCTGAGCTGGACGGCGGACGCCAGCGTTGAGCGGGTGAGGTCGAGCCGATTCGCCTGGGAACCCGATTCGCTGATTTGGCGAATGAGCTCGTCCAGGATGAGCGGGAGCCCGTCGACGACGGTGACCAGCTGCTCCAGCTGGTCGGCGGGGAGTTTCGGCAGTGGGCTCGCCCGGAGTGCCTGGTGCACCTCGGTCGGCGACAGGCGTGTTAGTAGGACGGGTTGGACTGAGTGGTCGTCAGCCAACCGTTGCAGTGGCGCTGGTAGGCGCGGTTCGGCGCGGGCCGCGAGGATGAGTGCCAGTGGCAGGGTGTCGATGGAGTCCACGATCGACTCGAGTACCGAGATTGTGTCCGGGTCGGCCCAGTGCAGGTCGTCAAGGATGAGCATCGCTCCATGCGGTGCCATCCGCTGCAGCAACATCATCAGGGCTTCCGCGAACACGGCCGCTGGGTCGGCCATCGGTGCGAGGACTCCCTCAGTGCTGATCCAGTTGGGGAGCACGCGTGCCAGGGTGGGTTTGACCCCGGCGAAGTCTGGATCGTGTGCGAAGGCCGCGGCCGGTCGCCCGAATGCTTCCACCAGGGGTCGGTACGCGCCACCGGATTCGACGGCCCGCCCCCGCAACACCAGCAGCCCGGACTGTTCTGCCGCAGTTCGTGCCTCTCGGAGTAGGCGGGTCTTGCCGATGCCTGCCTCGCCGGCAACGAAGAGGGCCACCCCCCGCCCACGGCGGGCACCGTCGATCGCAACCGTCAGCGCCGAGAGCTCGGCGTGACGAGCGATCAGAGGCAGAGCAGAACGCACCACTGTATTGTCATGCACCACCAGCCAGCAAGCGGTACCGCCCAGTGCGCCGGCCCGGTTGTCTCGGCAGGGGGTCTGGCGACCAACCCCCGCTCAGAACGGTCGCGGTTCGTTGGCGGGACGCGTGAGGTCGTCGTTCATGCTCGGTTGGTTGTCGGTCAGGGCGCGCAGCTGCCGATGGAACAAGACGTCCCAGAACGCGCCAGGGTGCGCTGTCATGCCGGGGCTGGAGCCGACGGCCATGACGAGTCGTGCCGGCGGGATGAACAGGGCCCGTTGATAGTCGCGGAAGGCCTGGTCCAAGGTGTAGTCACCGACTCCGTGGGCGGCGAGCTCCGCGACGTATCGGGCCACCAGACGCGCCTCGGTGTGGGCGCGTTGACCCGGCTCGATGCTGCAGGACAACAGGTATGCGAGGTCGACGATGCCGCGTGCGCGTACCGGCAGCTGCCAGTCGATCACTCTCAACGATCCGATGCCGTCGACGTCGAAGATCAGGTTGTCACCTTGGTAGTCGTGATGAATGAGGGTGAGCGGTGGTGTCTGGAAGAGCTCCCGCAGGGTTCCCTCCAGCTGCTTGGCAATGGTGTCACCCCACCGGAGGACGTCGGCGGTGATGGGCGTGCTGAGTTTGTCCAGGAAGGCTGGCCAGTGTTGCAGAAAGATGCCAGTCGAGTCGCCGGGCGGCATCACCGAGTCGTTGTCCAGCAGCGGGTGACCGGCCAGATCGGGGCTTTCCCACCAGCGGGCGTGGACGCGAGCGATCATCTGGGTGGCGAGTTGCGCGTCGGCCGCTGTCATGCAGTCCGCCGAGCGTCCCGGGCGGCCGCCGGTCAGATCCTCCAGCAGGAGCAGTGACCGGCCGTCGTGATCGAGGCCGCTGAAGTAGCAGATGGGCACAGGTACGGGTGTCACCGCCGCCAGGTCGCGATAGAACAGGGCTTCACGCTGGTAGAAACCCAGGGAGTGAACGATTGCCCGAACCGTGGAATCGATCGTCGAGGCCTTCGCTACCAGCGTCTCCGGTGCCTCCGGTGGACGTCGATCGTAGCTCAAGACCAAGCGTCGGAAACTGCCGGTGAAACTCGGTACGTCGGCGAGCGGCTGGGCCTCGCAGCGCACAACCTCCCCACCCGCGAGGATGCCGGACTTTCGGAGTGTCTCAGTCAGCCACCGGGGGGTGATCTCGTCGAACCCGACCGGTGAACAAGTCAGCTCGTCGACGTCGCCGGCTGCTCCGTCTCCCGCCCCGGGATCACGTGCACTGTCGTCCATCTCGCCTGCCTTCCCTCGCCAGGGTTCGGTCCGATCGATCGGTGCTGTCGTCATGTCTGCCGACCGCGCCGTCGAGGAATCCTTTGTCGTCATGATCGATCGCCTGGGTTCAGTGTGGACCGTTGTCGGGGGTTCCGGACCGGCGCCGGTTGTCCGTGACGTACGGGGTCCAGGTCACCGCACCATTGGGCCCGACCAGCGGCGCTTGCGGGGTCGTTGCCGGCTGCCCGGCCTGACAGATCGCCGCCAGCGTCTGCTGCAGGACTGCCAGCGGACGCATCCGACGCTGGGCGGGAGCCGGCGCAGGCTGCTCCTGGTGCGACAACGCCGATGTCGGCGCGTCCTCGACGGTGGGGCGGTACGTGGCGACGTCGTCCTGCTCGCGTACGGCCAGCTGCTCTGTGGTGTTCATGCTCACCACGGTGCCGCCGGTCCAGGCTGTGGCGCATCGGTGCCGTCCACGGACGTTGACCGCCCCGACCACGGAGTCAGGCGTCGATGTGTCTACGGATGCGCGGTGGCCGGGGCAGGATCACAATGCATACGTTGACTCTGAAGTGTTTGTGGCCCACGGCCGAGGCTGTCCGCAAGGTCACTGTTGACCAATCGATCCGGCGGAATGGGAGACAGAAGATGGCAGACAGACTTCGAATGGGTGTGGTGGGAACCAGCTGGTGGACCGAGACCTTCCATCTCGCCGGTATCGCCAGTCACGGGAAAGCAGACCTGGTGGCGATCTGCGGCCAGAACCACGATCGGGCCGCGGCTGTCGCCGACCGGCACGGGCAACCACGCGTCTTCACCGACTACCGAACCATGATCGCCAGCGGACTCCTCGACGCGGTCGTGGTGGCCACCCCCGACGAATCGCACCACGACATCACCATGGCGGCGCTGGAATCGGGCCTGCATGTTTTGTGCGAGAAGCCGCTGGCTCGCTCAGCGGAGGATGCCCGCCAGATGCTCAACGCGGCGGAGGCAGCCGGTGTGGTGCACATGGTGATGTTCACGTGGCGGTGGCTCGGGATCTTCACCTACCTGAAGCAGCTGCTGGCCAGCGGTTACATCGGCCGATGCCGCGACGCTCGCTTCATCATGCAAGGCGACTACGCAATGGATCCGAACTACGGTTGGCGCTTCGACCCCGCGAGAGGGTCGGGCATCCTCGGCGACTTCGGTTCGCACATGATCGATCTCGCCCGCTGGTACCTGGGAGACATTGTGCAGGTCAGTTCGCAGCTCGGCACCCACATCCCCCGACCGGGCACTGACGGCGCTACCGCGAGGTCCCTTGACGACACCGCGATGCTGCTGCTGGAGTTCGCTGCCGGAGCGCGCGCGACCGTCGACCTCAGCGCGGTGCGGATCGTGGGCGAGATTCCAACCCAACGCATCAGCCTGTACGGCGATCAGGGGTCGCTCGAGGCCGACGCCGAGGGCGGAAGTGCTCGCCTCCGAGGCAGACGCCAAGCCGACACGTCATGGCAGGACCTGCCGATCCCGGCCGACTTGTTGGGCCTCGACGGGCGCCCGCCCATCCTCGACGTTCCGCTGCTCGCCCCGCTCACCAACCTGCCGGTCGGTGACCGGCTGTTCGTCGACGCCGCGCTGGGAATCGCTCATGCAGAGCCGACCTTCGAAGACGGGTGGCAGACGCAGAGGGTCGTCGACGCGGCGATCACCGCGAATCGCGAGCGATGTTGGGTACCAGTCGTCTGAGTCCAGTGAGTCGGTCAGCGGCTTCGCCCGATGCACCGGTCCGGGACGGGATGCTCGTGGCGCCGTGGATCTCGGACTTGCGATGCCGAGAGCGCGTTCTTGGTCTCGGCAAGGGTGAAGTCGACCCGACCAGCTAACCCCTGAAGGTCGGACCAAGTTCGATGGCGCGGCGATATCGCTCACCTCACGACTCGCACCAATCAGGCCACCGTGAGCTGTCGCTGTCGCTCCGCCGGGACCACAATGCTGTCGTGGCCCCGGACATCCCCCTGATCGCACGTGAGCTTGAGCTCTCCACCGCGGTTGGTGTCGTTCAGGCGGCTGCCCACGGTCACGGAGGAGGCATTTTGGTCACCGGCGAAGCCGGGATCGGGAAGACACGCCTCCTGCGCGAAGTCCGGGCCGAAGCGGAGCGGCAAGGCCTGCCTGTGCTTCGGGGGCGGGCGGTCGAGTCCGGTGGCGCCTATAGACCGCTGGTCGAGGCGTTTACCCGGCCAGCGCTGGCATTGGTCGGGCAGCCGGACCTAGCCGGCATCCGCCCAATTCTGGGTCACGTGCTGCCGGGCTGGATGAGCCAGGACCCAGTCCTGGCACCGATGGCCGACCCGGCAGCCGTGCTGGCCGAGGCCCTGATCGTGCTCCTGGACTGTCTCGCCCCGAACGGTGCAGTATTGCTCCTCGACGATCTGCACTGGGCCGACCCGGACACGGTCTCCGTGCTGTTGTCGTTGGCAGACTCCCTCGACACAATCCCGCTCGCGCTCGTCCTGGCCGCCCGCACAGAGCCGCATGCTCTTTCAGCGGTCCATCAACTCAGTACCCAACCGTCGATTCGCCCCCTAGCGTTGAGACGGCTCACCTCGGCCGAAGTCGAGGAGGCGCTGCACGCCCTCCACGTGCCGCAGCTGGAGGATGCCCAGATCGACCGGATCGTCGCGGTAGTCGACGGGCTGCCACTCGTGATGGACGAGTTTGTGCTCCAGGTCAGGGACACAGGTCTGCAAGGTGGAAAACTCGACCTTACGCATTCGTCCCTGGCTTCGGCAGTCCGGCTTCGCCTGGACCGCCTGTCGAACGACTCCCGGCTGGTGATGGACGCGCTGTCGGTCATCGGCGACGCCGAGCCTCGGGTGCTGTCTGCCGCTACCGGCCTGGACCAGAGCCGGGTTGGCCAGGGGCTCCGCGACGGCCTGGCAAGCACCCTCCTCATCAGTGCGCCGACAGTGCTCGGCGTCGCCTGGCGACACCAGTTGATCCGCGACGCGGTGCGTGCCGTCCTGGTTCCGCTGGAGCAGCAGGCGATAGCCGTCGCCGCAGCCGATCAACTGGTGATTGGTGCGGCCCCAACCGACGGCGAACTACATCAGGCCGCACGCCTATACGAACTGGCCGGACATCAACACCAGGCCGCTGCGCAGCTGGTCCAAGCGGCCCGGCTTGCGGTTTCCCACGCAGCTCTGGACGTGGCCCAACAGTATCTAGCAGATGCTCGTGGACTGACCGGTGACCTGGGCTCGGCAGCACGAGAGGTGCTCATCGAGCGGATCGAGACCCTTGTGGTCGCGGGTCGGGCTGCTGACGGTTACGAGAGCGGGGTCGAAGCCATCCAGAACAGCGTCGGCTCCGATGATCGCGCGCTCGTCGTGGCGACGGCTCGCGCGGCGTACGCGGCGGGCTACTACGAACCCGCGGCACGCTTCGTGGCCAGACTCGAACGCGAAAGCGAGTCGGTCGACTGCCAGCTCGCCCTGCTGCGTGCCCAGGCCGCGCTCGCTGACCGGAGTTCCGACGCGATCGAGCTGGCCGAGGACGCGGCGAAGAGGGCGGAGGAGGAAGGGCGTACCGACATCGGCTGCGAGGCGCTGGTGATCGCCGGCATCGCGGCGAGGCGAGCGGATTCCGAGCGAGTCGAACGCCTCCTCAGCGCGGCGGCCGAGCATAGCCAGCGGCATCACCTCCAGGTCTGGGAAGTGCGGGCGTTGGCCGAGCGTGCCGTTCTCGACCTCGTGGCCGACTCCGACGCCAGCCGTCTCGAACAGGCCAGAAATCTGGCGATGACAGCGGGCATGGTGGGCACGGTGGCCGAGATCGACATGCGCATCGGTGAGGCGATCGTCGTGCAACAAGGGTTCGTGGCCAGCTACCCGACCTTCCTTCGTGCTTATACAAGCGCACGCCAGCTGCGGCTCAGCTCGCTGCAGACGCGCTGCTATTCGCATCTCATCGAGTGCGCACTGATGGCCGATCTCCCGCTTCCCGGGACAACCCGGGCACCCGGACCCTCCGATGTCGAGGCGGTGGTCGCCGAGGACAAGCGGCTCGCCGCGCAAGCGAGGATCCCGTCGGGCTACACACTTGGTATCCGGGCCTGGTCGCAGGGCGACAGTGCGACCTCGATCCGAACGATCGAGGAAGGTCTTCACATCGTCGAAGGTGAGGTGAAGATCATGCCGTGGTGGGGCTTCTGCAAACTTCTGCGCGTAATCGACGGCCGCGACCCTGCCGAGGCATTCGGGCCCAGCGAGCTCACTGGACATCACGCCAACTGGGCCGCCCGAGCCTACGGTGCTGCCGTCTGGGAGCTCCGGGCCGGAAGATCTGCGGATATCGCCATAGCGGAGGCCGAGCACCACCTTCGCCACGCACCATTCTGGCTCCATGTGCTACGAACCGCGGTTGCGCCGGTCGCCTTCGAATGCGGCCTTGCTACGGCAGAAGGCTGGCTGCGGGAAGCCGACGCTTTCTTCGACGCAGCCGGCGAACGTGCGCTGCAGCGTCGGGTCCGGCACCTGCTCGGCACCATCGGCGCCAAGATTCCCAGGAACAGCGGATCTGTAGCCCCGGACCTCGCCCGGCTCGGCATCACCGCCCGCGAAGTCGAGATCCTTCAACTGGTCAATGCCGGCCTGAGCAACGCCGACATCGCCGCACGGCTGTTCATCTCGACCCGCACGGTCGAGACGCATGTGAGCAGCCTGCTACGCAAGAGCGGCACAGCAAGTCGGGATGAGTTGCCTGCGGTCGCCGACGGTTCACCTTGCTGACCAAGGTCATTCTTGCCGCCTTGGAGGGCACCTCCGACCTGCGACGTTGGCGGCATACCGGCTGGGCGCTCAGGCATTCGGCACGCTCGCGGCCACCGGGTTCCCGCCGGCGTTCCTGGTTGGGGGGCTGCCGAGCATCCAGTCCCATCACACCGGGCAGACCAGCGAGTCACTGGGGACGCTCGGCATCACCGACGCGGATGCCACGGGTCTGGACTGGCCGCTGACAGGTGTCATCCCGACTTTGGGCCCCACCGAACCACGGGGCCGCGCCGCTGCGTACGGGTGGTGGTACTAGCCACCCCTGCGCGACCACGCGGCGGCCTGGCCCTGCCGATCGAGGGGGACCGTTGGCTGATCCTGGGGACTGGCTACGGCGATGTGCGGCCCGGACGCGACCTGGACGACTCAACTCGTTCCTGGCCACCCTGCCCGATCCGGCGCTGAGCCAGCGGAACCAGACGGCGACATCGCGGTCCACCGGCAGACGGGCAATCAGCGGCTTATGGGAGGAGGGGAGCGTGGCCGCTGGGACTGCTGGTGGACGGGGACGCGCTGTGCGCGTTCAACCCGATCTACGGGCAAGGCATCTCGGTAGTGGCCTGCCAAGCGGAGGTGCTGCAGAAAGCGGTCGACATCTGACATCGGCCCGGTCTGTCAACAGCGGCTCAATTCTGGCTCTCCTGACTGATCCGTGGGTCATGCCCGGCCGGGCAGTAGGGGTGGGTGGCCGCCGAGGGTGAGCATGGCGAGGGCGATCAAGGCGTCTGGTGAGTTGAATCCGAAGGCGATTCGGGTGAGGAGTCGGATCTTGGTGTTGACCGATTCGATCCGGCCGTTGGACAGTCCGTGTTCGAGGGCGGCCAGGATCGTGGCCCGGTGTTTCACGATCCGTCGTTGCAGCTGAACGAACGCTTCGATGCGGCAGCGGCGGGCCCAGCCGATCCACCGGTCCAACGCGGCGGGTGCCTCGGCGGGGTCGAGACTGAAAACCAACCGGAGTCCTTCCTTCAGCAGGTAGGCCCGGTGCAGCCTCGGGTCGGTCTTGGCGATCCAGGCCAGCTTCGCCTGCTGCCGGCCGGTCAGGTTCTCCGGGTTCTTCCACAACGCATACCGGGCTCCTTTCAGCGCTTTGGCGTGACCGGTCGACCGTCCCGCTCGACGACGAGTGACCGCGCCGCGGGCGAGATTCCAGGCCTGCCGACGGACCTCGTCCAGTGCGTCGGTCGCCCACTGCACGACATGGAACGGATCGGCGCAGCGGACGGCCTGCGGGCACGGCCTCTCACGCACCCGGTTCGTTGGCGAGTCGGCACTCACCAGTCGGATCAAGGCCCTGCGGCGTGCTCTCGGGGACGATGGGCGGTCCCAGCACGTGATCCGCACCGCGCACGGCCGCGGCTTCCGGTTCGTCGCCGATGTGCAGCTGCTCGTGTCACCCGGCCCGCCCTCGGTCGAGGAGCCGACGGAGGCCGGCGACCGCCGCCCGGCCGCAGGCGAGCGGAGTTGGGGCGCGGCTTCCGGCCGGCCCATCCGGCAAGATGTCAGGTTCTGCACCGCGGCCGACGGAACCCGGCTGGCCTATGCGTGGCTCGGTGCACGGTCCGCCGTTGGTCAAGGTGGCCAACTGGTTGACGCACTTGGAGTACGACCTGGAGACCTCGGTCGGCTTCAGTGCGATCGCCCGGATGAGGTTGTCGCCATCTGCAGCGCCACCTCCATCGTCATCGTCCGCCGCGATGAACGCCCTCGATCCCGGTGATCACCTCGTGACGCCGTCAACTGATCCGCGGCGGACGGCTTGGTGACGATGCCGAAGAACACCCTGGCTCAGATCAGCCATGACCCTGAGCTCCGGATGCTCTGCAGGGTGACGCGTGGATGGTGCTCCAGCACGCCGTCACCTCGGCACGCTTTGGGGTGTGGAAACTATCGACACGACGTCTAGCCCCTCGTCTGGATAGGCGTCCGCGACCCGCTGCAGCATGTCGAGAAGCTCGGCCTTGCCGTGCCGCGGGTCGCACACATCTATGGCCTTGCCGGTCGCGATGTCGAGCGCCGCGACCAGCGTCGCGGTCCCGGTTCCGCTTGTCGTCGCGGGTTGCCTTCTCCGGGAGTCTGGGGCGGCGCAACGGCCGGATTGGCGCGGTCCCGTTCAACACGTGGTCTGGGACTTCTTGTCCACACTGCCTGCGGGTGTCGGCGATGACTGCGAGAGGGCCGAGTGGTTGGGTGATGATCATGGGGGTCGTCTCCTCGTGTTGAGCACCTTCTTCGAGGCCTACGTTGGGCTCGTGGCGCAGGGATGACACCTGCCAATCAGCTTGCGATCCCGGTGGTGTCGCTGCGCTGGTCGATCTGGGTGTGAGACATAGGTGATCTTGGTCCGTCGTTGGGCCTCACGCGGTCAGTCTGAGTAGAGCCCCCGTCACTGGCCAGTGTGGAGGAGCCGGGCGGGCCCAGGGGTGGTGGGCGGTGCCGCGTCAGCGGCGCAGCCCGCATCCCGAGCTCGACCCGGCACCCACGTTGATCACGTTTGCTGCGTGCCGCAAGGCGCCGCAGTCTGGTCGCGGCCTCATTGGCCGCCGGTGGCCATGTCTTGCGGTCGGCGTTCGCCGAACGTCTTCTACGAGACCCGCCTTCCCCGTCCCGTCCCCGCAGCGGAGCTGGCGGGTGCATCGCGGAGGGCGGCGCGTCGACGTGCCGGAGTTGGTTGGTCAGCCGATCAGGCGGATGGTGATGAGTTCGGTGCCGCCTGGGCGGTCGATGATGTCGGCGAACCCGCGGGCGTTCTTGTAGGTGCCGGTGCCTCCGGTGACGGCGAGGCTGAAGGTGAGTGGTTCAGTCGGGGGTCCGGTCGGCCCGTCGCCGATGCCGTGCAGGATGATCTGGCCGTCGACCAGGTTGAGCGTGGTCACCAGCTGGGTCGTCAACGTGGAGGGGCTGGTGCCGACGACCGTCATGACGGTGCCTCCGCGGCCGGCCGGTTTGCCGAGGCGGGTGAGTTGGTCGGAGCTGACGATCTGGTCGCCGAGGCCGAGGGCTGGGCCTTTGCTGCCGACGTCGATGATGGCGAATTGGGCGGTTTCGGCGGTGAGGTGGAGCACGGTTGAGCGGCCGCGCTCGTCGGGTCCGGTCGGTGTCGCCGAGGCGACGACGGCCGATCCGAGGGCGAGTGAGCCGCCCAACGCGACGGCCATGCTCAGGGCGGCGATGCCGGTGGATGTTGAGGTACGCATGGTGACTTCTCCTTGGTGGTGGGGTGTGAGGTTGACGTGAGCATGGGGTTTTGCGAGCAAGCAGATCGGCGATGGAAGCGAGTTGATTGCGGTCCGGAGCTCGGTGCGTGGTGCGTGGCTTGCGGTCTACGCGACGCGGCCGAGCGCCGCTGCATCCGGTGTTCTGCTGAGGGTGACGTCGATGGCGGAGTGGAGTGCTTGCAGCGGGTTCTGGGTGGCCGAGGGCCGATGCCAGGACAGGTAGCCGTCGGGTCGGATGAGCGCGGCTCCGCTGTCGCCGAGGTGGTACTGGCTGGTCAGGGTGTTCGATCCGGCTGCGGTGTCGGACAGGTCGTGATCGGCGGAGAGGGCGACGAGCGGCAGGCCGGGGTACTGGGCGGTCAACCGTTCAGCGGCCCGACGCCAAGGCTGGCCGGATGGTCCTGTCAGCAGGGTCAGCTGGCCGTCGAACAGGTCGAGGGTGGAGATTCGGGTGCCGCGATAGTCGACCCACACGTGTGGTGCGCGTTGACCGGTGCCGAGGCCGGAGGCGATGACCGGTGAGGTGTAGTGGACTCCGGTGTCCCAGGCCAGACCGTTGGCTGGGGGCTGTGGTCCGCGGAGCAGTGAACGGCGGACGTTGGCTTCCCCGATTGGTCGGCGTTCCAGCTGGTAGCTGTCGAGGAGGCTGTCGCCGGCCCAGCCGCGGAGCACCGAGGCGAGCTTCCAGCCGAGGTTGTGGGCGCCGTGGATGGCAGTGTTCATGCCGGTGCCGCCGACCGGTGTGGTGCGGTGTGCGGCGTCGCCGACCAGGAAGGCCGGTCCGGCCCGGAATGTGGTGGCGAGATGCCCGGCCATTTCGAATGGCATCACGGCGGTGATCTCTGGGTTCAGATCCGGCAGTCCGGTGCCCGTGCGGAGCAGGGCGATGATCCGCTCCGATGTCCAGTCGGTGAGAGTTTCGCCGGGCTGCGGATGCCATTCGCGGGCGAAGATCCATCGGTCGTGGGCGCTGGTGGGGACGAAGAGGCCTTCGGCGCCGGGCGTGGTCACCGCGTTGATCGCCGACGGGCTGCGTCCCAGTCGGCGGGTGAGGTCGGCGTGGAAGGTCACGGATATGTAGTTGCCGAGCGATCCTAGGTCGTCCACGTCGATGCCGACCGCTGCCCGTACTTTGCTGCGGGGGCCGTCGGCGCCGATCACATAGGTGGCGTGGATCCGGTGTCGTCGGCCGGTGGAGTGGTCGAGGGTGTCGGCCTCGACCCCGAACGAGCCGGTGCGCAGGGCGGTGAGCTCGGTACCGAAGCGGACGGTTCCGCCGTGGTCGATGAGGTGGTCGCAGAGCACCGGCTCGAGGTGGTCTTGCGGGACGCAGGCTGGGGTGACCGGGCTGATCGCCAGAGCCTCGCTATCGGTCGGATAGCCGAACGGGACGGTGGCCTGCGGCGGTTCGCGCAACGTCGCCGAGATGGAGAACAGCGGCTGCACCGGCATGGCCCCGGCCCGGACCTGCTGGTCGATGCCCCAAGTGCGCAGCAGCTCCATGGTGCGGGTACTGACCCCGGTGGCCTTCGGGAACGGTGAGGTGCCGCGGTGCTTTTCGATCACCAGGACATCGACCCCGTTCCGGGCCAGGGTGATCGCCGCGGTGAGGCCGGCGGGGCCAGCACCGACGACGAGGACGTCGTGGCTGACCGTGGGGGTGTGCGACATGGTGACTCCTGAGGCTGGGTGGATGTCCACCAGCGTGCAGCCGCCGACTTGTCGCGACATCGGTTGTTACCACCGAGTTTTGGCGGTGCCCTCGGCTACTGAGGGGGGTGGTCCGTCAGGTCGCGCAGTCCGCCGCGGCGGGCCGTGCCGGTCTTGGCCAGCAGGCTTGCCACATGGGTGTCCACGGTCCGGGGGGAGAGGAACAGCCGGCTGGCCACCTCCGCATTGGACAGGCCCAGGGCGACCAGTTGGAGCACGTCCATCTCCCGGCTCGTCACCCCTCGGGCGCGCAGGTGCGGCGGTACCGGCGTGTGGCCCCTTCCGCGCCGGGTCTCCGCCCCTGCCCGGCGGAGCAGGTCCCGGCAGATGCGGCCGAGCTGATCGTCGCCTCGTTCCTGATGGACGATCAGGTCGGCCCGGAGTGCGGGGACGGGTTGCCCCCAGCCGTCGAGGACAGCCGACTCCAGGGCGAGCAGGCGCAGCAGCCGCTGCCACCACGGCCGGTCGGCAACCAGCCGGTCCGCCTCGGCCAGCCGCTCCTGGGCAAGATCAACTTCTCCGGCCCGTCCGGCCACCACGGCGTCGGCGTAGGCGAGGGCGCCTCGGTGGAGGTGGGCCATCCCCACCGGAGCGGTGCGGAGGAAGTCCCGCGCCTGCTCGTCCCGGTCGGCCACGACGGTCCGCAGCAGCACCCATAGACCCCAGTAGGCGACTGGGGCCGCCGAACCGTGAGCCGTCAAGCTCGTCATGGCCTGGTCGAGATAGGAGTTGGCTCGGCGCAGGTCGTGACTGAGCAGGTAGGGCCACGCTCGCACGGCCGGGGCCAGGGCTGTGACCTCAACGGAGGTGTGGGAGTGCGCGGCAGCGTCGGCGAGGGCGGCCGCCATTCCTGCGCTGTCCCCGACTGCGGCGCGGCCGGCCGCGATTCCTAGCTCCGCCAGTCCCGCCAGCCCCGCCAGTCCTAACCGGTTGGCCTGGTCCGCCGTTCGCCGCGCCTGCGGCTCCGCCGCAGCCGGACCGTCGACGGTCATGGCACGCTCTGTGGTGATCACGTCGATCGACAGCACCTGGGTCAGCAGACCGGCGTCCAGGGCCAGTTCGCGTGCCTCATTGAGGGAGTCGACGGGTCGTCCTTGGGTGAGCTCGGCCAGCCCGAGCGCAAAGAGCGCCTCGACCCGCCACGGGATGAGGCCGTGCTCGGCTGCGCACTGCGCCGCCCGCCTGAAGGTGGCATCGGCGACCTCGGCGGACGTGAGGGTGGCGCACCGCCCCGCGATCATCAAGGCGGCGCACAACATGTCCGGACTGGCGGTGGACTCGGCCGCCGCGACCGCAGCCTCGGCGAGCTGGGTGGCCTTGTCGACGTCGCCTTCTCCAAACGACGCCTCAGCGGTGAGGACCAGAGACCGAGGATCGCCGGGCCGGCCGGACCGCTCCACCAACCGGCAGGCCTGCCGCCACCGACCGGCGACAATCGCGGCGCGGGCCAGTTCCAGACACAGCTCGGCGTGGTCGTCACCGCTCAGCACATCCAGGACGGTGGCGCACCCGTCCAACGCCTCGGTGGCGCGACCGAGCAGGGTCAGCAGCCGGGTCCGGTCGATCGCCAGCTCGGGTGCGGGTGTCCCCAGCGACGCAGCGTGCACGATCAGGTCTTCGGCGGCGTGCAGCGCCCCGCGGGCAATATCGCGCCGCGCCAGCCGACTCAGGATCACCGTCGCCCGGCCCGACTCACCGGCCTCGGCGAGCAAGGCGGCCGCCAGGGCGTCGTCGCGGTAACTGCCTCGGGCCAGCAGCAGGCCCGCCAGCCGGTCTGTCAACTCCACCCGCTCGGTCGGCAGCATCCCGGTCAGCACGGCGGTACGGGTCAGGCTGTGACGCCATCCCAGCCCTTCGGCGCGCCGGCTGAGCAGGCCGTTGCCGGTGCCGGCCCGCAGACCCGCGGCGACCACCGCGGCGTCCAACTGGGTGAGCGGTCCGAGCAGTGACCAGTCAGGCTCCTCGCCAAGCACGGCCGCAGCCTGAAGGACGCGTTGGGCGTCAGGCTCAAGCTCCGCCAAACGACGCGCCACCAGATCCGTCAGCGTCCGCGGCACCGGCAGCCGACCGGAGGAGTCATCCAGGAGACCGGCAAGCACGTCCTCCACCAACAGCGGTAGCCCGTCGGTACGATCGATCAGAGCTGCAAGCGTCGCGGTGTCGACCGACCGGCCTCCGGCGTACCCGGCGGCCAGCTCCGCCACCGCCGCATCATCCAACCGGCCCAGCCACGCCGTGGTCACGCCCTCCAGGCGGCTGAGGGAACCGACCACCGAGTCTGCCGGCCGGAGCGTCCGCAGCGCCCCGGGCTGGTCATCCCACGCCGATACCGCGATCACCACCGGTGCGCCGCGGGCTGCGCTCGCCAGGTAGCCGACGATGCCGACCGTGTCCGGGTCGGCCCAGTGCAGATCCTCCACGACAAGAAGACAGCCCGCGCCGTCGCCTGCCACGATCAGCAGACGCAGCAGACCCTCGCCGAGCACCACCACGGGATCCGCTAGGTCCCTTGGCGACGATGCGGCGTCCTGGCTCTCCCAGCCGGGAGCCAGCCGCCTCAGCGCCGCCCGGTATGGACGAAGGCTCGGAGCATCGAGAGAATCGCCGTCACGCAGATGACCGAGCACCGCCTCCGCCAGTGCCCGGTAGGTGCCGCCCCCCGGCACCGAGCGTCCGATAAGAACCGTGAATCCCACGGCCCGGGCGCGGTCGGCTACCTCGAGCAGAAGCCGAGTCTTCCCGATCCCCGCCTCGCCGACCACCAGCAGCCCACCGCCAGCACCCGCCGCCGCCGACGTCAGCAGCCGGCCGGCCACCGCCAGATCAGCGTCGCGGCCGACCATCGCGAGCGGGCGCACGACTAGCACCGCTGCCGTCGACAGCATCGACGCCCGGACTGACTCTCAGCGCCGATCCGGCTCACTCCACCAAGATCCATCGCGCCACCGCTTCTCCACCGCCTACACTCACGCTACTTCACGGCAGGGCAGCGGAGGCGGCAGAACGTGGCAGCTCAGCTCAGGAGGACGTGGTGCCGACACTGAGCCAGGCGTGAAGGGGCTCTCCGACTTGCCACCCGCCGCGAACACCCCCCTTGGTGGACAGACCAGCGCCGAAGCGTTCGATGCTGCTTGACCGTTCCGGTGTCAAGAGCCGCGGGTGGCGTCGAAGCTGACCTCGACCCGATCATCACCACCGACCTCATTGTTATGAACGGTCGCGTATTGATGCACGGGCTTGGGCCGTGTCCGGAACCCGCTGTTCCTGGGCTGTTACTCATGGTGGAGCTCACACGCTTCTCTATTGCGGCGCGGAACAGACCGGCGTCGAAGGGCATGGCCCCGACAGAACAGCGCTTCGGGTTGGGAGTACTGATCGCGATTGGGTGGGGCTGTGTGGCCTTGTCGTAGGGCGTCCATGGTCTGGTGTCGGTTTCGATCGGTACGAATCTGGCTGGTGTACCAGGGGTGTTCGCTGATGTTTGACAAGGTGGACCACATTCCGGAGTAAGCGTTCTTCAACGTCGGCAGCACGGAGGACGTCGAGAGCCCTGGTCCGTATGGCAACGAACCGAGTGTCGCCCGCACGAGCAGCGCTGGTACTTGGCGCCCGGCGCACCTGGCCGGCTTGCAGACCGCTGAACGCGATCCGGCGCGACGCCGCCGGCGACCGCAAGCCTGCTGCAGGCGGCCGCGTCGAGCATGAGGACATCGCCACCAGGCGGTACACCGACGATCCTCGAAGCAGGTGCCTCATGTTCTCCCGATCTTCCTCTCTCCACCACGACCCGTTGCTGCTGACCGCCGGACTCGGCGACACCCGCGGGGCCGACGCCCAGTTGAGTCGACGGGCCGCCGACCGGTTCGCCCGGATCGCCGCGGTCAACGAGCGGAACGCGGCTCGACGGCGCCCTGTGTCGGCGCGGGTCGTCCTGCGGACGCTCGTGGGACAGCGGGTGGCGTCATGAGCTTCGACCTCCACGTCCTGCTCGATCTGTGGACCCAACCACCGGCAGACGACTCGGAGGCGGTCGAGGCCTTTCGCCGGCTCTATGCCGATCCCGTCCCGGTCAACGGGACGGCGCTGAGCGCGGCGGACCTGGTCGAGCGTGCACGGAGCCTGCAACAAGCCCTCGACCACGTCCATCGGGAGGTGCTCGAGGTCTGTGACTCCGGTACGAAGGTGGCGGTGGCCTTCCGCCTCGAGGGCCGCCACGTCGGACCGCTGGCGACCTCGGCCGGAGTGCTGCCACCCACCGGTCAGCGGCTCTCGCTCCGGGTGATCGATGTGCTCTCGGTCGCCGACGGCAAGATCAGCGCCGTCACCATGGTGGCCGACGAGCTCGGTGCCCTGGCCACCGTGGACGCAGTGGCGTTGGTCGGCTGAGCGGCGGGGTGACGCGTTTCCGTCAGAACGGCCGGGCACCCAGGCTTGCCTCAGCGACACGCTGGCCGGTAGACATTTCCCAGCGGGGAGGGCGGCCGTCTCGCATCCGGACGGAGCACCACCATGGACCAGGTCGACGAGTCCGTGACCGGTCAGGGAACCCTCGTGCAGGTTCTCGGTCCGGTGACGGCCACGGTGAGAGGTCGACCGTGCCTGATCTCCTCGCCGATGCAGCGGGCGGTGCTGAGCCTGCTGGCGGTCGACGCGGGGCGGGTGGTGTCGGTCGACCGCCTCATCTCCGAGCTCTGGGGAGAGACACCACCGGACTCGGCGACCTCGACCCTCCAGGTGTACATCTCCCGCTTGCGGCGATCGCTGGGGGATGTTCCGGGTGACGATCCGACCTCCATCCCACCCGTGCGGATCCGCCTGCGACCCCCTGGCTACCTGCTCGAGCTCCCCGACGGGGCCCTCGACGTCTGGCGGCTCACACGGGCCGTCGAGGCGGCTCACGCCCAGTTGACGTCCGATCCCCAGGGTGCCCTTGTCCTGCTGGACCACGGCCTGTCCCTGGTGACCGGCGAGCCGATGGTCGATGTCGTCGATGCTCTCGGCCCCGTGGCAGCCGCTGAAGCGCAGCGGCTCAGCGAGCTCGTGCTGCAAGCCCGGGAGGCGAGGCTGGAGGCGCTGCTCGGGGTCGGCCGGGCCTCGGAGGCAGCGGCGGTGGCGGCCCATCTCGTCCACGACCATCCGCTCCGCGAGAGCCTGCACGCCCTGCAGCTGCTGGCGCTGTACCGCAGTGGACGGCAGACCGAGGCCTTGGCGGCTTACCAGGCGCTGCGCGAACGACTTGCCGACGATCTGGGAGTGGACCCCGGTCCGGCTCTGCGGCGTCTGCACGCTCAGCTGTTGCAGCAGGACTCGAGCCTGGACTTCCGTCCGTCCGCCTCCACGACCGATGCGGTCGTGCCTCATTCACCGTCGGTGCACTCTCCGGTCAGTCTTCCCCCCGCCGGCCACGACCTGCTGGGCCGGGAGCGGGAGCTCTCCCTGCTGGAGCAGGCAGTGAGACGCGTCGCGGAGGGCCACGGCGGGGTCTGGGTGCTGTCCGGCGAGGCCGGCATCGGCAAGACCAGGCTGGCGCAGGAGGTGACCCGGCGGGCTCGGGCGGCCGGCGTGGCTGTGGCCGATGGACGAGCCCAGGAGACGAGCGACAAGGCGCCGTACTGGCCGTGGGGTCAGATCCTCCGCAATCTGCCGGCCGTGCCGCGGGACGGACCAGCGGGGGTGATCCTCGGTGCTGAGTCGGCGGGCGAGGGCTCGGATCTCACACAGCTGGCGCTGCATGAGGCGGTGGTCGAGCTCCTGGTCGATGAGGGCCGGACGTCCGGCCCACTGCTCCTGCTGCTGGAGGACCTGCACTGGGCGGATGAGGCCAGTCTGTCGCTGCTCACGGTGCTGACCGAGCGGGCCGCGGCCGCTCCGGTGATGGTGGTGTGCACCTACCGGGTGGAGGACGCGGAACCGAGCGGCGCATTTGCCGCGTGGCTGGCTCGGCTGGCTCGTGCACCCCACACGGAGCGCCTTCGGTTGGCGGGGCTGACCGACGAACAGGCTCGTGAGCTGCTCACCGACCGGCTCGGCTGGGAACCCGATGCGAACACCGCCGCCGAGGCAGCCGACCGTACCGCCGGCAACCCGTTCTACCTCGGCGAGCTCGCCCGCCTGGTGCGCGAGTCCGACGACGCCCAGCGAGCCTGGGGCCAGGTTCCCGGAACCGTCCACGACGTCCTGGTCCATCGGCTGAGTCGGCTCCCCGTCGAGTCGCGGCGGCTTCTCGACGTCGCCGCGGTGGTCGGCCGCGACTGCGAGCTCGGTTTGCTCGAGACCGCGTCCGGCTTGACCGCGGATCAGGTGGACAGCGGGCTGGCCGCGGCGGTGAGCTCCGGTCTGGTGACCGAGATCGCGGCGCCGCTCCCGGTTCTCCACTTTCGGCATGCCCTGATCCGAGAGGCGCTCTACGGACAGCTCGGGGCACGGGCCCGGATGCGCCTGCACGCCTCGGTCGGTGCGGCCATGGCCGAGCGGCCGGAGGTCGACGTGGACGACCTCGCTTCCCAGCTGTTGGCTGGTGGAGATCTGGTCGATCCCGAGGCTGCCGTGACGGCCGCGTTGGTGGCGGTGGACCGGGCCATGACCCAGTTGGTCTTCGATCACGCCCAGGCTCTGGTCGACCGGGCGATGCCTCGGCTGGGCCGGCTTCCCGCGGGCGCCGAGCGAGACAGTCTGGAGCTGGCACTGCAGATCCGCCGCGGAACCATCCTGGCCACCCGCTTCGGGTTCGCCGCGCCGGCCGCGCGGGAGGCGTTGGAGCGCGCCCTGGAGCTGGCTCTGGGGGTCGAACCCGGTCCTGACGTCTACGCCGCGGTCTACCGTCGATACCTGTGGCTGCTGATGGGCGGCGACTTCATCGCGGTCGAGGAGCTCGCCGACGATCTTCTCTACCACTCGGCCCGCGCGGACCTGGCCGAGACACGAGAGCGGTTCGAGCTGCTGGGGCGGCTCGCCCGAGGTTCGGTGCTGTGGTGCTTGGGCGAAGCGGAGGCTGCCGTGGCCGAGCTGCTCCAGGCGCTGCGGCTCGTCGACGGTGCAGGGGTGGGGCTCTCGGTGGTCGCGTTCGGCGATCCGGCCGTACGCATCCGGATGTTCCTGTGCCATGCGCTAGCAGCGGCCGGGCGCAACGGCGACGCACTCCGGGTCGCCGACGAGATGGTGCGCCAAGCCCAGCTGTCGGGTCCGGGAGATGAGAGCGACGCCTTGGCCACCCGCGGGATGATGTTCGCCGCCTTCGACGAACCCGAGCGGGCTCGCGCCGACGGGATCGAAGGGCGCCGACTCGGCCGGCTGGCAGGCGCCAACCTGCTCGAGCACTTCGCCGCCCTCAACGAGAGCTGGGGGGCCGCGAGGATCGGCGGCGCAGGGGCCTCCGGTGCGGTCGAGATGGCTCGAGCCGCCGCCGACGGCTACCGCAGCACCGGCACCCGGATGCACGACCCGGTCGTCTACACCATGCTCGCCGAGGCCGAGGCGGCCACCGGCCACCCCAACAGGGCGGCGGCGGCCGCGACCCTCGGCCTGGAGGCGCTGCGGCGGTCGGGCAGCCGTCTGTGGCGGGATCGGCTGCTGCAGGTTCTGACCGACGACGACGCGGAGGGCCTGCGGCTGGCCTGAGTCGTCCTCCTCGGCGTGTCGGCTTCACCAGTGCCGGTGACGATCACGGGCGGTGAGGCCACTCCCAGCGACGCTCTCCGTCGACGAAGTCTTGGGTGGGCAGCATCCCGAGTGCCCCGGCGACCCGCTCGGAGGCGAGGTGACCCGGGTGGATGTAGGCCTCGAAGCGGCCGACGCCGTCTGCCGCGAGGCGACGGGTCATGACCCGGGCAGCCTCACGGGCGTAGCCCGAGCCTTGCCATCTGCTGCCGATCACCCAGGCCAGAGCCGCGACTCTCCCGTCTGCGTCGGAGCTGATGGTGGCCTGCACCGTGCCGACCGCCTGAGCGCTGTCGCGGCGACGCACCACCCAGTTGAGCCAGACCTCGCCGCTCTCCGGTCCGGCCCCGGCCACCTGGCGGGCGTAGCGCGTCCGCAGCTCCGACACCGACGCCGGGGCCCCGCCGATGTAGACGTACAGCGCCGGATCATCCAGGACAGTCGACATCTCCTCAGCGTGGTCGATCCGCAACGGCTCCAGCAGGAGCCGGTGACCGACCAACGTGTCCCCACCGGGCGACAACTGGGCTGCATCAGGCTGGATCTCGCTCAGTCGGGGTGATCCGGCTCGGACGATGTGCGGGCGCAGGGCAGCGATCTTGATGATCGCGTCGTCGACCAGGTCAGGGTCGACCTCGAGCTCGGCGAGGACGTCCAACAGGTGCCCGGCGGTCTGGTCGAACGCGTCGTTGGTGATGTCGAGGTGGGCATGCGCGTCCTGGAGCCGGATCGCCTCGCCGGTGAACTCGACCGTGTCATCGGGGGCGTCGAGGACCAGCACCAAAGATGCTGTCATGTGCGAGCGCAGAGTGGCCACATCCACGTCTTCGAAGTAGGACAGCAGATCCGGGTCGGTCAGAAGCCGCTGATAGAGCCGGTCCACGCCCGTGCGGACGGTGTCGGCGCCGCCGAGCAGCTCGACCAGCCGCTGTACGTGCTGCCTCATGGTCCTTCCTTCCGCTCGTCCGGTCGACCACCGGATCAGACCCTCGACCGGCTGCCACCAACTGTGGCGCTGCCACCTTGCAGTTCGCTTGCAGCACCGACAGGACCATGATGTCGGCGATCCGGTACGCCTGTCGCCGACCTGGTGCCACGCCGTCCGGCGAGCTCCACGATCGACATCGCCGCGAGCAGGAGCACGGCACCGATCAGCGTCCTGGTGGTCAGCGGGGTGCCGGCGATGACGGCCGTGAGTCCGGCCACGGCCGGCTCGAGGGTGAGGATCACCGCCGCCCGAGTGGCGCCAACCCGGGACTGCGCCCAGCTGAGCAGCGCCATCGCGGCGGCGGTGCCCAGCAGAGCAAGGAACACCACACTCATCCAGGCCTGCGCGTCGGGGGGAGCTGCGGGAAGCGGCGCGCGGCCGGTGGTGACGGCACGGATCATCAGTGCGAGCACCGCCATCGCGGTCACGGTCGCCGTCTGGGTGCTCGCCAGACGAAGGGCGTGACCCGCTGACGACCAGCGGGACAGGAGGACGACGTGGAGCCCCCAGAGCGCCGCGGACGCCAGGGTGATCACCTCTCCCGGCCCGAGTCGGGCGCCGTGCAGGCTCAAGACCAGGATCCCGGTGAGCGCCAGGGCGACGCCGCCCCACGTCCACCGGTTCAGGCGCTTGCCGAACAACAACCAACCCGTCAGCGGTGCGAATACGACCAGCATGCTGGTCAGGAACCCGGAGGTCAGGGCATCGGTGTAGGTGAGACCCCACGTCTGCAACAAGAATCCACCGCCGAGCAGAGCACCCAAGATGACGCCTCGGCGGCGGAGACGGTTCGGCAGTCGCGGCCGGCAGCGGGCCAGCGCCGCCAGGGCCATGGTCCCGAGACCGAACCGCCACGCCACGAGATCCGTCGACGGCAGGACGGCGGTCGCCTCGTCCGCCACCGTGAAGGTGACCCCCCAGATGGTGGCGGCGAGGGCCAACGCCGCTGAAGGGAGCGCCGCAGACCCGGCCTTCGACCGACGCGGGAGGGAATCTTCGGTCGGTGAGGCCCAGCCGTCCGCCACGGATTCGACAGCGTCGGTCTCGGCCGGCCGGCTGGGGCGACGGACGCCCTGGGGGCAGGCGGGGGGAGCGGGAGTGGCCACGGAGGGTCCTTTGCGGTGGATACGGATCGAGCTCTCGTGCCGACCCTGGTGGCCCGCGCCTGCAGCCGGCTGAACCCGGTCACGCTCCAGCCCGCAAGGAATTCGCCGGTGGTCTGCAAGCGCGGGTGGAGACGGTAGGAACACCGACGGACCATCCCGGTCCGTCACCATCAAGGAGATCCACCATGAGCACCACCTCCATCGCCACCCGCCCCGCGTCGAGGACGACGCCGCCCGGCCGGTACGCCGCTCGTGTCGCGGTGGGAGCGTCCGCCGTGTCCGCGCTCGCCATCGCAGTCGCCGGATTCGTCGACCCGGGCTACAGCCACATGCAGGAAGGGATCAGCGCCCTCGCCTCCCGCGAGTCGCAGGCCGCGCAGATCATGGTCGTGGGGTTCTTCGCGATGGCCACCACCCTCGTCGCCGCCGGCATCGCCCTGTTCACTGCGGTGCCCGGCAAGAAAGGCCGCGCCGCCGCGATCTTGATCATGATCGCCGGCGTCATCACGGCCGTGAGCGGGATCTTCCCCCAGGACTGCTCCTCGCAGCAGGCGGCTTGCCGGGTCCGGGAGAGCGCCGAGACCGTGTCCGGGTCACATGTCCTCCACAACCTGATCGCTATTCCGCTGTTCCTGTTCCTGATCATCGCCGCCTTCCTCCTGGCCGCTGCCCTGCGCCGCACACCGGCCGGCCAGGCGTATGCCAGGGCCGGTTGGTTGGTGGCTGTCGCCGGTCTGCTGCTGATGGTCGCGTTCGGTGCCGACGTAGCCGGTGACCTGGGTGGCTTGGTGCAGCGGGTGCTCGTGCTGCTGGCGTACGGGTGGCCGGTCTTCCTGGCAGCCCGGCTGACCCGCTCGAACCGATAGCGAAGTGGCAGCGACCACGTCCACGGCACCGCCGGCGACGGAGACCTCCGGCTGATCTCCAGCGATCTCCGGCTCGTCACCAAGAACGACAGAACGACCTTCCCGACGCTCGCCCAACCACCCCGAAGGCCGAATCCGGCCCAGTACCCACTCCGAGGAGAAACCATGTCCGCACCGTCCGCCGTCGTCACGATCGAACCGCTCGTGAACGGCAAGCTCGTCTACCTGCCGATGGCTCCCAACACACCGAACGGCAAGCCGCAGGCGCGCCTGCTGGTCGAGCTGACCATCGCCAACACCTCCAGCGTGCCGCTGACAGCGGCCCAGCTGATGATCACTTTCCCGTCCGGACCCGTGGGCGGATCCCGCACCATCAACCAGACAGTCAAACCGTTCAGCAAGATCTTGTGGAACATGACCACCGGCGCTGACCACTTCCTGTTCGACCTGGCCGCGGCACCGACGAGCGCCGCCGTCGCGGTCTCCTTCACCGGGTACTCCGACCCAATCACCTCGACACTGCCCGTTGCCGCGCACACCGGCCCCGACACGATCGGTGCGTACCGTTTCCCCTCCCAGGCGGCCGATCTTGAGTTGGGGGAGTTCTGGCAGATGAACGGGTGCGCCCACGACCCGGGCAACCACCAGGGATTCGCCTACGACATGGGAGTCTGGGGCATTGAACACGGTCCGAACGAGCAGTACTCCCAACTCACCAGTGGTGGCGACCCCTACGCCAAGTCCGCCCCGAACACTGACTACCGCATCTACGGCAAACCCGTCCGGGCCATGGCACCCGGCGAAGTGATCGAGATCGTGAACACCTGTCCCGACAACCCGGCACCGCTGTACCCCGCGAAGGCGGCGGACATGACGGGTCTGCTCGACGGCCTCCAGGCCACCTATGGCGCCTTTCCTAATGGTGAAGCCGGCAATCACGTCCTGGTCCGGCACGGCGACGAGGTCGCCGTCTACGCCCACCTCCAGAAGGGCAGCATCGACCCGGGCCTCAAGGCCCGCAAGCTGAAGGGCGGCCTCCCGCCAGAACCCGGGACCATGATCAGCGCAGGGCAGTTCCTGGGTCGGGCCGGCAACTCGGGACGCTCCTCAGCACCGCACCTGCACATCCACTCCGAGCAGCCCCCGTACAGCAGCGGGGGACCTCGGCCGATGCTGTTCACCGGCGCTTGGGCGATCAACAACGACACGGTCGGCGGTCCAGGAGCACCGACCGGAGGCGGCGACCCGGCCGGGGGATGGGTGCCGCTCAACGGGACGGGCATTCCGGCAGGCGACCCGTCCAACGGCTCCGTCAAAGACTCGTTCCTGCAGCCGTCAGGGACACCGCGGTGGCCGGAGTCCGTGCACTACAGCGTGGAGGAGAACGACTACCAGGTGCTGTACGACGCCATGAACGCCAAGGGCATGGGACCGGCGTGGATCAACACCCACACCATCGAGAAAGGACCCTTCTTCTGGACCTACGTCAACGTCGTGTTCCGGCCCCACCTCGGAGCCGACGAGCCGGCATTCCACGGCCTCGACGCCACACAGCTCAATGCGCTCAAGACGAAGCAGACCGCGGCCGGCTATCACATGAAGCAGCTGGAAAGCTACTTCAGCCTGCGACAGGGCAAGCAGCTGTTCGCAGGCATCTTCGGTCGCTACGGATCACTCCCGCCCCGCAAACCCGCACGGAGCTACCACGCCAAGTCCGTCGACGAGCACGTCCAGCGGATCAGCGGCTGGAAGGCCGAAGGGTTCGTGCCGACCAACATCAGCGTCGTCTCAGTGAACGGCACCCGCTCCTACACCGCCCTGTGGGAGTTCCGCGGCACCGCCGGCGCCGACTTCGATCTGCGGGAACACATCGAGCCGGCATCGATGGGCACCATCTTCCAGCAGAACCTGAACGCGAATCGATTCATGACCTACCTGAAGGGCTACGTCCACCAGGGAGCCACCTACTACTCCGCGATCTGGGTGAACGGGGCTCCCAACGGCAAGGTCCGCACCGACCTACGCCAGGGGGGATTCACCAGCGTCCTGACGCAGCAGCGGCGTGCGAGCCACCTGCTGCGTTCGATCAGCGGCTACCAGCTCGACGGTGACGTCGCCTACGCCGGAATCTGGGAGGCCTGACCCAACATGCCCGACGGTGGGCGGGCCAGCCGAACAGGCAAGCCCGCCCGCCCGCGGCACTTGGCGGACAGTGTCGTGCGGACCCAAACCGTTGAATTGTGCGCAGAGCGCCGGCTGCACTGGGTCCTCGGCAACGAAGAGCCGCGGTGCGTCGATACCGACCATGATCATCGGCTGGTCGAGCGGCATAAGCACATCGATCGGGTCGTGCTCCCAAACCGAACAGCGAGAAGGTGCGCGATCTGGTCATGGGTTCGTTCAGTCGGTAGCGCCGGCGGGGGTGCCGACCTGGGAGTTATTGCCGATGACCTCGTCGACGGCGAGCGGTTGCGCCCCGGCGGTTGCGGCGGAGCTGCTGGCTGCGATGGCCGCGCCGACGATTGAAGCGAGGATGAACTGCCAGACCTGGACGAGGGCCGGTCCGGAGGTGCGAGCGATCCCAACGCAGCCGTAGCAGGACGGTTCAGCGGGACGTCAGGGGACTCGCCCGAGGGAGAGCTGACGGAATCGCAGCAGTAGCCTCAGGGCCCGGCCCAGCCTTCTATTCCTCTCGCAGAGCATTGCGTGCCAGTCGTCGAGTTCCTTGGGCACGGGTTACCTCGTTGCTTCAGTCATGCAGGTCGGTGCCCGGACGTGGGCGTCCGGCAAGGAACAGGATCAAATCGGCTGCGCTGGCCTCGACCAGTTCGCCCGTGCCGTGCTGCCAGTCGAGGTCGGTGGCGCGCAACTGGTGACCAGACCCTCCGCGGGGCGCGCAGCGCCGATAGTGAGTGAGCGACTTCATCGAGGGCTCCAAGCGTGTCCAGTTGGTCACACGGTGCGGGAACAGGCTCTCAGGAGCGGCGCGAGGCCGATGGGTGCGGCTCGAACGTCGACAGGCCTACCGTTTCTTGAGGCGCCACACCTGTTCGGAGGGGAAGCGTTGGGCCCAGTCGCACCGTGCCCCCTGCGCCGGTCACGGACTCGGGTGCTTGGATCTCGATGTAGTCGAAGACGTCGAAGCCGATCCGGTGGAACTCGTATCCATGAGGAGATGGGCAGGTTGAACTCGATGCCGACCGGCTCGTCGATGGCATCGCGCCAGTCCAGCCGACCCAGCTCGAAGTAGGAATGTTCCAGACGTTCGGTCGCTGGCAGCGACCCGTCGATCGGTGCAGCACACCATCGCCACCGGATGATTGCCGAGGAACACGGGGCCGCCGCCGGGCCGCAGCAGCCGGTGCGCCTCGCCGATCCAGGCGGCCGGTTAACACCAGATCGCCGCCCCGTACTCGCTGATCGCGAAGTCGAACGAGCCATCCGGTTGGGCGACCGTCTCCGGGTTGCCGTGCACCCCATTGGATGTCGTCGATTCCATGAAGTCCGCTGAGGCGGCGGCCGTGGCCAGCTGGGCGTCGGAGTTGTCGATGGCGTACACGTGGCCGCGCCGCCGCATCCACGCCGACACATAGCCCGTCCCACAGCCGAGTTCGATCGCCCGCAGCCCGTGCATGTCATCGGCGAGCAGCGACAGCTCCGTGTTCGGGATCTGCCATTCCCCCTACCGCGCGTCCTGTTCCAACCGGGCGTCTGCCCGAACCCGAGCGAGACGTTCGGTTGAGAGGGCGACGGAGGAGCGTCGTCCGGGGCCGGTGGCCGCCGGTGCGACCGGGCCGGTGGTATCCGTCGAGGATGCGCGGCGGAGAATGGGGTTCCGTCATTCCGAGGCGACGAGTTCCCTCGGTGCATCAGCGGAATAGCGCGCCCTTAGGGGCCTTGAGGAGAAATGTGCCGGTCACCTCGTCGGGTATCGCCTACGACTGCTCGTCGCCCCACGGTGGGGTGCCGGTGCTGTTTCTTCATGCCGGGGTCGCGGACCGTCGGATGTGGGACCCGCAGTGGGATGCGCTGGCCGCCACCTGGGATCTCGCCCGGCTGGATCTGCGCGGGTTCGGTTCCTCCGATCGTGCGCCGACTGGCCCGGTGTCGGAGGTGGAGGATGTGATGGCGACGATGGGGGAGGCGGGGTTGGGCCGGGTCCATCTGGTGGGCGCCTCCCTAGGGTCGGGGATCGCGGTCGAGGTCGCGCTGACCGCCCCGGGGCGGGTGGCGTCGTTGTGTCTATGCCCACCGGGTGGCAGCCTGCTCGCGACCCGGACGCAAGACCTGGTGGCCTTCGCCGAGGAGGAGAACGCGGCGCTGGAGGCAGGCGATCTGGATGCGGCGGTCGCGGCGAATATCCGCGCCTGGGTGCTCGGTCCCGGCCGGACCGAAACCGACGTTGATCCCGGCGTGGTTGCGGCGGTGCGCCAGATGCAGCGGCGGGCGTTCGAGATCGACGCGATCCTGGGTGATGTGGAGCGGGTCGAGATGACGCCACCTGCTGTGGAACGGCTGGAGGAGATTACGGCGCCGACGCTCATCCTGCTCGGCGGGCACGACCTCGCAGCGACCAAGGACGCCGCCGACCGACTCACCGTAGGAATCCGCCAGGCACAGCGAATCGAATGGCCGGACGCGGCCCACCTGCCCAGCATGGAACATCCCGAACGGTTCACCGAGCTGCTTGCTGGCTGGCTCGCCGCTCACACCGACCCAGATCAGCCGTAGGTACACAAGAGAACGCGGAAGCCCACACCCGGATCGCGGTCCATGCCCAGTGGTCGTCGGGGGATCCCGATCCAGACATAGGGCCTATCGAACAGAGCACCCACAGCAGTCGACTTCCGATCGGGCCGCGAGCCACCTGCTCGAACGGCCAGCGTCGGCGGCCTACCTGTGCTCGGCCTTGTCCACCC
>CAVPPP010000069.1:0-36822 GCA_963707005.1 uncultured Actinomycetota bacterium | reverse complement strand
TTTGACGATGTCGAGGATGTGCTCCACCGCGTGGTCTTGCCCTATCACTCGACGCCGCAGAGTGTCGCTGCCGTCCAGGATGGTGCGACGCTCAATCTTCGACCAGGCGTCGTCGGTGACACCGACTTTGAAGCGTCGCACCGCCTCATCAATGTGACTCCACATCGACCTGCTCAGAACGCGCCAGCTGCGCGATGGCCTTCAGATCACTAAGCAACATGCCCTCGGTCGAGTCGACTAGCGCATTCTCGGCCGACACGACGACCGACGCCTCGGCCTGGCGCGCTCCCGGCAGGATCTTGACCAGCGACGGCGCGATCTCGGCCCGGATGTTTCGATCGGGGACCGTGACGGGAATGTGTCGTATCCGCGGATTGTCGATGAGGAGCCAATCGGGGATGTCACCTTCCCGATCGACCACCCATACGATCGAGTTGTACCGGGCGACCCCGGTCGGCCCCGACGGCACCGGAACAGCGGTCAAACTGGCGATCAATGCTCGCGTGAAGAGGCGATTCTCTACATCGGACAGGGCGTCGCTGCGCACCACCAGCCGCGAGGCGAAGTCGATCATGAGCGCACCGGGCTGCCCCTGACGGCGAGCCAGCCGCTCAATGAGCGAGGCCAGCGTGTCCAAGGTGGCCGCAGTCGGCCCGACGCTGTTGGCGACGACGCCCAGCACTCGGCCATCACCGTCGCGGGGTTCACACCCGGCGCAGCCCATTGCACGTCGACGCCCACTTCGGGCACGAACCGCAGCACGACGCCATAATCGGCGCGAGCGAAGATGTCGGCAACGACATCAGCCATCGGCGCGGTCACCAAGGTCCCACCGGCTGCCCGGACCTGCAGGTCACGCACATTGCCGCTGAGCACGAATTGACTCTTCAACGGCAGGAAGCGCTGCAGGTCACGGACCCACCGCGGTCTGCGATCTTCCGTCCGCGGATCACCACCAATGGCCCTGTCCTGCGTGTCAGGCTGCTGCACCGGCGCCGAGGTCATACCCCATCTTGACCCAATACCACAGGGCCCACACCGAACCCCCCACCACGACCGAGAGCAGCTTCACACGCCGACTCCCCATGACCGCCCGATGAGCGCACAGCTTGACCTAGGCAAGGCAGCGGATCCAGATCCTCAGAGCGCGGCATCGTCCTCGACGCCGCGAACTGCTGCGCGGCAGGCGCGGGTCGCCGAACCCCGTGCTCCCCACCCGAAGGCGGACCGAGATCACGGTCCCGGCGTGGAAGGGACAGCAGTGTGCCCCGCCAAGACGAAGTTGGCGGGGCACCCCTCCATCGTAGTTGGCGCGAGGGTGGTGTCCACCGTCCCCAACCACATCGGTCCTAGGGCCCGCCACCACGGACGTCCCACGAAGAGCTGTTCCGTTGGTAGGCATTTCTGCGCAATCTCGATACACTGGGGCAGGCGGCCCGCATCTCCAAGGGAGGACTCGACAATGCAGGATCGACTTTGGCTCGCGCCGGTGGCGGCAACCTCGGTCTGCGTCCTCGTGGGATCCCCGCCGTGGGTGATCCTCATGTGCGCTGTTCCTGCGGTTGCGTCCCTGGCGGCTGTGCTGACTGGCCACCTCCACCGCCGGCACAGCCACCGGGGCGGCGTTCGATGAGTCTCCAAGACGTCGCCGCGGCAGCAGCCGAAGCGGACGCGGCCGAAGCCAAGCTGCGCCATGCCGTCGCGGCAGCACATCAAGCTGGAGTCCCCCAAGCCGCCATCGCGCGGGCGGCAGGCCGCGCCCGAAACACCATCATCCGATGGCTTCGCGACACGCCCTCCTGACCGGGACACCGACCTGGCATTCACACATGCCCCACCATCCGCTGAGGGCTCGGCGACGCGGCCGCCGCTATCGGACCGGCGCTTCTGGCTCGCGTCAATCAACAGCACCGTCACAGCGGACCGCTACCGTCATCGACATGCACCGTCGCCACCGACCCGACCCGCTGTGGGCTCCTGGCCGATGACCGTCACAGATCCCACATCGGCAGCCGTGGTGTGGTGGAGGACCAGTCTCGCTCTGGCCGAGATTCCCCGCCGCCACAACATTGGGTGGTCCGACATCAGCGGCTGCCCCGAGGGCACCATCACGATCAGCAGTCCCCACCCCCGCCTCGATCGGCGCACCATCGAGACGGCCCTCGCCGCAGAACTCGCCGCCACATACTCCGATCCGCCGCGGCTGGGAACCGTAGAAGAACTAGGCGATCGGCTCACCGCAGAGGCGCGCCTCCGCGCAGCCGGACACCGAGTCATGACCCGACAGCTCACCCGCGTCTACGGCGACTGTGCCGTAGGAGGGGTTGTTGCCACGTTGCTCGGCAAGGGCGTCAACGCCTACATCCTCATCGACAGCGAGGCCACGTCAGCGGCCCGGAGAGCTGTGTGCCAGACCGCTGAAGAGGCCCTTGCTCGCTTCGCTGTAGCGCACCCCGACGAGCTGTATGCCAGCGGATGGGACCGCGGCCGGGAAGGCCGCTGGCAGCTCCTGCTGCAGCAGAGTCTAGCGCCGAACGCTCGGCTGCGGTCACGAAGGCTCGAAGATTCAGGCGCTAGAACTCCAGAACTCCTATTGGCCGACCTGACTTCTCATTGCGCTGCGCGTCGGCGGCGGCCATCGCGGATCACGTGGAGGAGCTCGATCGTTTCGGGGTCGGGGTCGACACGGTTCTCGTGCGCGACCTGGACGATCTGCTCGGCGAGTCGTTGGACGCGACTGTGGTTGCCAGCCATGCGCTCGATCCGGATCTCGTCGCGCACCAGGATCTCGGTGAGCTCGTCAACGGAGCGTCCTTGGCGCACGGCCCAGCGGGCACCGTCAACGTCGCCGTGGCTCATGCGGCGCACGGCGAGGTCGTGGGCGGTGTCGACGATGGTGGCGATGGCTTCTTCGCGCCAGTCGTGGGCCCAGCGCCACATGCCTGCCGGGATGGTGGCGAGGGGGCGGCCGCGGACCAGCCGGAGCGCCGCTTCGAGGTTGGCGGTCGGCGTCGTGTTGACGCCGCCGGCGATGAGGGATTGGAAGTGCGTCCAGTCGGAGTACATGTGGGGGTGCAGCCGGTAGTGACGTGCGGTGCCGTCGCGGCGGGCCGAGGGGAAGAGCTTGGAGCCGTCCGGTGCGGTTCCGAGGAACCTACGTGCTCTCGATGCGAGCTCGTCTGGCTTGCTCGTCCGTCCGGCCATTGCGTCCTTGAACTTTGTGGTGGGGCTGTCGGGGTTCAGGTACACGTAGGCGATCGGCTCGAGCACCTCGTTCGCGGTGCGGGCGGCGGCGGTGGTGCCGCCGGCGTTGACGATCTCCACCGAGCCCAGCAGCAGCAGTGTGGGCCGGTGAAGCAGCCGCAGCTGGTGCTTGTGCACCTCGTCGGCCTCGACTGACTCGGCGGCGGCAGCGTCATCGGCTCCGGTGCTCACTGCGGCCGATGCATCGACAGGACGTGTGGCGTCGTCGGCGCCCGGGCCGGCCTCTCCGTTGGTGCTCTCGCTCTTCCACCGCAGCCTGTCCGGAGATGGCGAGGACCAGGGGCTGGGGCTCAGCTGGCTGCGGTGGCGGGTCGGCCACCTCTACGGTTTGGGGCTCGTCGTCGGGCGTCTGGGCGTCGTCGGCGTGGTTCCACCACGGCGCCGGCTCGGTGTCGGTGCGCTGCGACTGGCTCAGCGCCGCGCAGACTGCCGTGTAGGAGGCTCCGGCAAGGCGCTGGGGTGTCAGATGCAGACCCAGCGGCTCGAGGTCAGCCCCGCCCTCCGAGACGGTCAGGGCCCAGTTGGTGAGCTGGCTGGCGCCGGCAGTGACCGCGGCGAGAGCGACGCGAGGTGTACGAGCCAGCACCTCCCCCAGTCGTTCCTGCAGGGCAGCCGGGAGCTCGTGACCGACGAGGACGATGTGGGGTGTCCAGCTGTCGGCGCCACCGTCACGTCGGCGTCCCTGATGGGCGTCGGTGAGCCCTTCCTCGACCAGCAGGTTCGTGGACTCCTCAGCGTCGGCTTCGAGCTGATCGATCAGCTCGTCGATGTGGTCCAGATGACGGGCACGGTCGACGCCCAGGGCGGCCGGCAGCTCGGGGCATGCGCCGACCAGGGTGATGGTCAAGTCGTCAGCCCAGGATGAGGTAGCGAGCTCGAAGGCCATGGCGGCCAGGATCCCTGCTGCCTCATCCGGTGAGGACGTGGTCAGCGTCAGCGCGGCGATCGTTTCCAGGTCGACCAGGATGTGCGCGCCGTCATCGTCTTGGCCGACGGTCACCAGGGCGGGGTAGGGGGCCGGGACCTGGTTGGCCAGGGCTGCGTCGAGGAGGAGCTCGGAGCGGTCAGCGGTCAGGGTCCAGACCGTGCCGTCGCTGGTCGTGAACGGCTTCGGCGGGTTCGTGTGTGGCTGCAGGAGCCGCAGGTCAAGACGGTCGTCGTCGAGTCGCACGGCCGTGATGAGCGGGAGCTCGCCATCTTGTGCGGCGACACCGGCCGACAGGGTGCGCAGCGCACGGTCCAGGTGGGCGACGGTCAGCGGCTGCTCGGCTTGGCGAAGCGCGGTCACGGCCTCTTCGGCGGCGGCGCCCATGGGGGCGAGCCGCTGTCCGGGCCTTCGGGTGATCGACTGGGCGCGGCGACGCTGGGCAAGCAGCCCGACGACTCCTGCCGCGAGAAGAGCAGACGCAGCCCCGGCCCACAGTGTCGTGTCGGAGAAGGCCGCTGGGTTCGGTGCGCCTCCACCGGAACTCCAGGTGCATCGGTCGGGTTGGGCTGGGCCGGGCTGGTCGTCGTCGGGGTGGGACCGGCGGTCTCCTGGGGCGGTGTGGTCGATTCGGGACCGCGCTGGACGGGTGGCGCGTTCTCGCCCACCCGCTCGTGGTCGGTGGCGTCAGGCCCCGTCTTCTGCTTCCCGGTGTCCTGATCGGTGCGCTTCTTCGTCGTGCTGTCGTTCGTCGTGCTGTCGTTCGTGTGCTGTCGTTCCTGCCGGCGCGTCGCTGCCTGCCTGGCTATCTGCCCGGTCGCTGACCGGTGCTGGCTGTCTTCGTCACCGCCGGCAGCTCGAGTCGATCGCCAACGTCGATCAGATTGGGGTCGTCGACCACATCGGGGTTGGCCTTCGCGATGGTGGGCCACTTCTCCGGAGTGCCGTAGGCATCGTCAGCGATGTCAGAGAGTGTGTCTCCGCGTTCCACGGTGTACGTCGTCCCGGGCCGCGGGTTGTCGGCACTCGGAGCGTCCCTCTGGGTCGCTGTGTCGGGGATGGTGAGCGTCCATCCGACCTCGAGGTAGTTCGAGCCCGACTCCCCCACCAGGTCGGCGTTGGCCTTCGCCAGCTTCTTCCACTTCATGCCGTCGTCGTAGTAGTGCTTCGCCAAGCCCCACAACGTGTCGCCGCGCTCCACGGTGTGGCGGATGTCCGTCCGCCCCTCATCTTTCTCGGTGGTCGCCTGGGAGGGCGCCTTGATGGGTGCGACTGCTGGGCGGTCCGCAGAGGCCTGCTGCTGGCTCGCACTCGAGGGAGCAGAGGTGGGCGGGCCGGTGCTGTCGCCGGGGCTGGCGACGGCCACCCCGGACGCGGCGCCCACGATGACGGGGGCAGCGACGAACACGGCCAGCAGCAGCGCCACCAGCGGGGCCGCCGCCAGCTGCGGAACCCTGAGACCCGGTAGGTGGATGGTGCGGCCCGAGATCTGGGCGACGAGCTCGACGACCAGGCTGATCGCGAACACCAGCCAGGCCAGCCAGCCGACCCAGGTGATGATGCGGATCAGCAGCTGGCCGTCGTCCGGTGTGAACAGTGCTGCCCGGAGGGCGTCGAAGCTGATGGTGCTGGGCAGGGGGTTCCCGCCGAGGGCCCACAGAGCCGCGGGGATCCCGACTAGGGCGATGACCATGCCGACCAGGCCGGCGATGGTGCGGAGAAGGCGACCGATCACGGGGTCACTTCCGCGACCCGGGCTGTGGCCTCGCCATGCCCCTGCAGTTGTCCTATCCCGACGAGCTGCAGGAACACGGTCTGGTAGGTCTCGGTGGCTCGCACGGTCAGGGTCCGGCCTGAGACTGACACCGACCCGTTGACTCCCTGCGCAGCGAGCGCTCGCCGAGCGGCACCGGCCGCCGACCGGCCGGGGGATGCGCCGGCGGCGACATCCGCGGTCGAGGCGTCGCCGCCGGCTCGCGCGGCGGCGACCGCGGCCGCGTTGGCTTCCCGCGCGGCAGCGACCTTTCCGTTGCCGTCGTAGACCAGGCCGAGCATCACGATGACCGCCGGAACCAGGATTGCTGCAGCAATGGATGTCGAGCCGCGCTCACCACGGAAGGCCAGCTGCCGGCGCAGCCTCCAGAACCAGCGCACGATCAGCGCTGGCTCCGAACTCGCGTCCACAGGATTCTCGGGGTTCATGAACTCGCGCTATCTCTCCCTGTACCGGTCGAGGACCGAGGTCTGGGTCGCGGACAGACTGACACTGCCCGGAAGGCCGGGGACAAGCAGATCACCCAGGCTCACCGTGCAGCGCACGGTGGTGGAGACCTGCGCTGGTCGGCCGACCGGCACAGAGAATCCACCGGTCGCGGTGGAGACGCTGGGGTTGCAGGACACGCTGTCGTTGTTCAATGAGGCTGCTGCCACGTCCGAGGCAGCGGAGCGAGCTGCCCCGGCGGAGCGCTCCAGGCTTGCTGCTCGAGCGCCAGCGCCTGCGGCGGTCTGAACAGCGGTGCGAGCGTCGGAGACTCGACCAGCCGCGATCACGATCAAGATGAACACCATGAAGGCCGTCAGCACGATCGCGGCCTCCATGCTCGCCATCCCGCGCTCATCGCGACGGCGTCGGCAATCCAGAACCTGAACCCGCCGCCTCATCGGGTGATCCGGTCCTTGGGCATGGCAGCAGTCTCTCGGATGCCGGACAGGCCAAGGTCGATGATGTCCAGCGCCTGGCCGCTGACCGTGCACCGCACCTGCTGTCCCGAACTCGACACCGACACCGAGTAAGACCTCATATTGCCGCCCTGACGGACGACGGACTCCCCCGACGCACGACCCTGTCCGTTGCCGGCGCGGTCACCGCGTGCCGTCTCCGCGCATGCCGCGGCCGCGGACCGGGCATCGCCACGGGCACGGTAGAAGAAGGCTCCTTGCACAACGGTGAAGACGATCAAGAAGAAGGCGACCACGATGATCGCGCACTCGATCGACGTCATGCCGGAATCGTCACGGGCGGGCAGTCGTCGAGAGTTCACTGGTCGCACCGGGTGGACCTCCTCGGCGGCTGAGAAGGTCAGCGGATCTGGTTTGCCTTGGAGGAGCCAACAGAGATCAGGATGGCAGCGATGACCGCGGCCACCACGAGCACAGCCACCGCGATCGCGGCGTACTCCATCGTGGTCATGCCGCGCTCGTCGTTACGGGCACGTCGGCGGGTGTCGGCGATGAAGAAGGTCGCCACCGCCCGGATCGTGGTCAGGTCAGGCATGGGGAGTACCTCTCGGACGTTCGATCAAGTTCGGGGATCAGATCACTCGTGATTATTCCTGGCAGGTGGCCTATTCGCTAGGCCACACCAGGGGCCTGTGGATCAAGAGCACGGAACCAGAAGTCGGGAGCGGTTTGGCGTACGGCCCTACACACCCCAGATAACGCTGTCGAACTGTCATCCGTGGTTGCGCGACTCCGACCGTGGGCGTTGGACCGTGCACCTTGTTGGGGTGGCTCGGACGAGGCGCCTGCAGTCCGCCGAGCGACCCGCGATCTCGCACGTGAAGGCGAAGCTCGATCCGATCACCGGCTGCAACCCTGGCGGGGAAGCCAGGCTCTGATGCTGGTGCCCGAGGCGCCGCCGGCGGACTCCGAGCGTAGGCATCGAGACACCGCATCCGGTCGGCGCTGAACCAGCGCGTCGCTGGGAGTCAGGTCGTACGCCTCAGGACTGCAGGAGCCGAAAGAGCACGGGGAAGCCGAGGAAGGCCAGCAGCCAGATCAGGAGCAGGGCGGTGGTGGCGGTCTGTCGGCTGGAGGCGGCGCCGGCGCGCTCGACATCCTGGTTGAGGAAGGCGTTACGGATGTCTCGGGCTCGCGCCTTGAGGGTCTCTGCGACGGGCGCGCTCTTGGTTCCTGACAGCTCCATGGTGTCGGCGAGCTGGCGGAGTGGCGGCAGGTCGATGTCGTTGGCGAGGGTGCGTAGCGCCACCCAGGGGGCCTTCCGCTCGAGGCGGTGTCGGTCGATGCTCTGACGGATTCTGATGAACAGGGGCGACTTGGCGATGCTGGCCGGGTCGGAGATGGCCGAGGCCACGCCTGCACCGCCCAGCCGCTCAAGGACGACCAGGTCGATGTAGGCGGTGATCGATCGGGCGAACTTCTCCCGTGCGATGGCGGCGTCGCGGCGTACGGCCAAGGCGGGGAACACCCAGCCGACGAGGCCGAGGACCACCGAGATGCCGGCCGGGATCGCCAGCGGCACACCCAGTCCGATGGCGTTCACGAAGATGCCGAAGGTGACGGGGAGGGCGAGTCCACCGGCGGCGAAGATCGCCTTGGCTGTGAAGAAGCGGGCCGGTGTCATGCCGAGCAGGTCGAGGTCGGCGTAGGGGATGGCGAGTCCGCCGAACACCCCGCTGCGCACCATCAGCCACCGACCGAGTCTGTCGCCGGATTGACCGGCCTCGAGCTGCTCGGGTCGGCTGGGATGGTGAAGCCGGTACAGGGTGTCGCCCAGGTCGGGTGCGACTGGCCGGAAAGCTGTGACGGCGATGATGACGGCAGCGCCGGCGAGCAGGCCGGTGAGCAACGGCAGGATGGTGCTAACGGGCACGGGAGCCTCCTGCAGCTGAGGGTGCCGCGGTCGGGTACAGCCTGGGTCGGTCCTTGGCGCTGGTGATGCGGCGCAGCATGAACAAGGTCACGATGTAGCCGCCGATGATGATGAGCAGCGCAATCTGACCGACCGGGGTCCCGTAGGGGGCCAGCGTCTCGGGGCGGAAGACGGCCATGGTGACGCCGAGGGCGAGGGTCCCGTAGGTGAGTGCGACGGCCGCCGTCCGTGGCATGGCACGGTCGGACTCGATCTTGCGTCGTGCCCTCACCTCATCGGCGACCGAGTCCGAGAGTCCCGACAGCACCTCCGACAGTCCGAACCCGCGCCGTCGGGCCGCCAGCATCAGTGCGGCCGCGACGGTATCGGCAGTCGGGTCGTCGAGGTCGTCGGCGAACTGGGCCAGGGCCCGCTCGGTCGACCATCGCGCGCGCATCCGGGTGACGAGCGCGGCGATCTCTGGCCGAATGGGATCTGGTGCTGCTGCCAGCGACGCCTGCAGGGCACCTTCCAGCGTGTTCTCGGAGCCGCCCTGCAGCAGGGACCGTAGACCCCGGACCCAGGTTTCGACAGCGGCAGTTCGCTCGATCCCGCCGGCGTTCTGGTTCCGCAGCAGCCAGGGAACCAGCAACAGGATCGCCGGGACGGCGAGCAGCATGATCGGCCACCGGGTGATCACGAAGACGACGACGGCCAGGGCAGCGACCACGACGAGCTTGATGTCGCGGCGGCGGCCTTGCCGGCCAGCGGGGCGGCGGGTCAGCCGACTCCACTGCTGCCCCGGCGTCAGCCGGCGCGCTCGCACCGCTGCCACCGGTCGTCGCTGCAGACTGAAGATCAGCAACAGGACGGCGGCGCCGGCGAGCAGGCCGAGGCCGGCGCCGATCAGGGGGCTCACGGTCGCCAGCCCTGGGCGTAGAGATCTTGGCGCATCTCACCGGACATCTTCGCGTCGATCGGCAGCCCCGGAGAGTGTGCTTCGTAGAGGAGATCCGTAGCCGGCATGTAGGTGGTGCCGTTGCCGTCAGCACTGTCGCGGAAGCCTGAGATCTCGGTGATCTGGTTGACGTAGCGGCGCAGCTTGCCGCCCTGAGTACGCAGATCCTCGGTGCCGATGTGGATGATCAAGTTGATGTTGACCGCGATCTGACGATAGGCATCGACCTGAGTCATGACCCCACCGAGGGCGGCTGCTGTGACCAGCCGCTCGATGGTGGCCTCGGCGTGCTGAGCATGGATCGTCGACAGCGATCCAGCGCCCACCTGCATCGCCTGGAACATGGTGGCGGCCTCATTCCCGCGGACCTCGCCGACGATGATGCGGGAGATGTTCTGCCGCAGCAGCTGGATCAGGTGCTCTTGGACGGTGAACTCCCCGATCGGACGCCCATCCGGGGTGACACCCTCCCCGCTGGGGTCGCGGGCCGTGAAGTTCCTTGTGCGAAGCCGACCGGGAAGCTTGTGGAGGAACAGCTCCGGATCGGTCTCCACGACAGCAACCGACTCCAGCGGGTCCATCTCCATGGCCAGGGCCCGCAGGAATGTCGTCTTGCCGGCGCCGCCGATGCCGCTGATGACGATCGACTGCTTGGCCCGGACAGCCGCGCAGAGGAACTCGTACACCGTGGTCGGCATCATGCCGCCAGCGCGGAGCTCCTCGAGGGAGACGCCGGCGAAGCTGTGCTGGCGGATGACGATGGAGGGCCGGTCGGCGACGAAGGCCTCGGCGTGGAGACGGAAGCGATCCTCCAGGTTCAAGGTCATGACCGGATGGGCCGGGGAGAACGGCTTCGGCGTGTTGCTGTACGCGGAGATGAACTGCAGCTGCTCGATGAGCTCAGCGTCGGAGTCTGCGACGGGCGCCACCTGGACGATCCGGTCGGCGTAGACCATGAACACGCGGTTGTAGCCGAGGATCTCGATGTTCTCGACGTGAGGGTCTTCGAGCAGCGGCTGCCAGCGCCCGTACCCGAAGACCGAGGAGTCGACGGCCCTGGTGTAGCGCTCGAGGTCGACAGCGGCGATCTGGTTGTCACGATCGCCGGCGAGGATGGCCTCGTCGGAGTGCTTCTTGACCACGTGAGCGATCAGGTCGCGGCCGATCTGGACGCGAGTCGCCTCGTCGATCTGACCGTCCGCCAGTTGCTGCCCGGTTTCCTCGGACAGCCGGTCGGAGACGGTGTGGCGGATCCGGTAGACCAGTGACCAGTCGAGATCGGAGAAGTCGAGCGGTCGCACAGTGGCCGACGTCAGCCGTGGCTTCCGTCCAGGCGGCGGCTGCCTGGTCAGCTGCCCGAAGATCGGAGCTGGCGCTGAGGTGACGGTCACCGCTTGCAAGCTCCGCACCGTGTTCAGGGCTGGAAGCGGCTGTTCGGGCTGGGCCTTGGGGGGTGTCATCGGGGTGACCTCCATCGGGTGCCGGGGCGCTGAGGCCGGGATGGCGACGGTGAGGAGCAGGGTGCAGAGGTGGGCTTCACTGGCTGGGCTCTTCTGCCAGCAGCCGTGCGAGGCGCTGCTCGGCTCGGTGTGCGCTGTCACGAGCCACCGCCCGGTAGGCCCTCATCAGTTTGGCGGGCACCACGACGGTGCGAGGAACCTCAGCTGCGACCTCCGCCGCGGCTGCAGGAACGGTGTTGTCCTCAGTGGCGCCGTCGGAGCTGTCGTCCTCAGTGGCGCCGCCGGAGCTGTCGTCCTCAGTGGCGCCGCCGGAGCTGTCGCCCTCAGTGGCGCCGCCGGCGCTGTCTTGAGGATCTGTCAAGTAGGCGCTGATGCCCCCGCTCGCACCTTCTCGATGGACCGGCTGAGCTCGGAGCTCGCGGTCGTGCCCCGGGTCGGCGCAGCAGCCGGCGGTGGCGGCGATCGGCTCCGATGCCCAGCAGCTCGTTGGACCGCTCCAGGATTTCGTCCCGGTGGCTGAAGTCCTCGGCCGCCGGGTCATCGACGGCATCGACGTGGCTTCCCTCCCCTGCTGGGTCCAGGTCCTCGTCAGCCACCACGGTGTGACGGGTGAAGCGGGACCGGATCCGGGCCGGGAGTCTCGGCGGTAGAGCGAGCCCGTCAGACAGGGCCGCCGCCGACAGAGGATCGTCGGGTAGGGAGAGTGCGAACTGGACGCCGAGCTGCTTCGCGATCGCCGAGCCGGAGTAGTAGCGGTTCCCACCGTTTCCGATGGCGACGACGCCGAAGGCGTCAGCGTTTCCGGTCCCCGTCAGCGTGGCCTTCAGCTGCGTGGCCATCGGGTAGGAGCGCAGAACCCCGGACAGCTCCGCTCGGCACACCAGCAGCACCTGATCGGCGACGGCCAGCAACGGCATGGGGAAGGAACCCTGAGTGCAGCGGCCGACATCGATGATCACTGCATAACCGGCCGCTGACAGAGACTGGAACGCGGTGCCGATCGGCTCCCACCACCCGTTGAGAGCCGGGGCCTGCACAGGCTCGATCAGTCCGAGCAGAGCGAGCCGTTGATGCTCACCGTCGTCGTCAACGGCGATCGAGACAGCTTGATCGAAGATGGCTTCGGTCAGGTCTTCGGCGCGCTCGACGAGGGCAAGGTTGACGATGTTGCGTTCTTGGGGGTCGATGGCTCCGCGGAACCAGCCTGGGACGAGCGATGTGCCGGCGGGATCGGCCTCGACCAGAAGGGCTGGGCCAGGCCAGGACAGGGTCAGTCCGAGAGCCGTCGTGGACGCTCCGGGAGCGCCGGCGGCGGTGGTCAGCACGATGATCGGCATCAGCGTTCCTGGGAGTCGATGACCACGGCGATGCGGTTCTGTGCGGCCAGGATCTGGACGCCGGTGGCGGCCGCGGCGGCAACGTCGACGTCGATGCGCACTCCGCTGCCGTCGTCGGTGGGCGTGGAGGCGATCACCACACCCGGCACGAGCTGGTTGGTGGGCTGAGGTTGGCCTTTGGGCGGGTTCGGCTGCTCCTGGGTGGCCGGTAGCGGCACCAGCCGTACCCGCGTTCCGGGTTCGATGCCGATCAGGGGTGCGGATCCGTCCCGGGCGAAGATCCCGATCACGCTGTGGCCCTTGGCGGGGACGAGTGCATCCGTCACCGATTCGTCGGGAATGATGCCGCCGGCAGGTAGATCGGTGGCTGCTCGCCGGCCGACGACCTGGTCGATGTCGGCGACGGGGATGACCTGCAGGTTGGGGTCCTGCCCGACCTGCATGGTCGTGAGGTCGTCGCGTTGGATGATCGTCCCCTTGGTGATGGTCTCTCGGACCCCGATCACCGGCACCGTTGCTGACACGGACCGGAAGGCAGCCCAGCCCGCGAGCGCGCAGAGGGCGAGCACCGCCACGGCGAGCGCGGCAAGGGCGGGTTGCCGGCGGTTCTTGGTGGGAGAGGCCGCTGGCGTGGGTACCCGGGACTCGACCACCCGTGGCGCCTTCGGGCGACGACGGAACCTCGAGCTGCCGGCGTTGCGCTCGGGGGCGGTGGTACTTCCTGCCATGGTGCTGCTTTCGTTCGTCCTGCCTGGGGAGCGGGAAGCGGACTGGACTAGCGCTCCGATGCCCTCAGCGCCGAGACCATGATTCGGAGTCCGTTCGATTGAGATCCGATCAGATCACGGAGCGGGATCGTGCATAAGGTGCGGGCATCCAGCTGTGGACAACGTCGCTGCTGCTGTCAGATCTCGCTGGAGGTAGGCGCCAGGAGCGTCGTTCGTGGCTCGGCTATGCCGGCCGTTGGGCGGCGAGCATGCGCCGCTCGTTGACGGCTGGCAGGTCGCCGAGTACCTGGTGGACAAGCAGCACGACGCGATCAACGTCGATGGAGTCGTCGGCGGCGCGACGAGGCGTCGTCACAGCCCCACCGTTGATCAGCTCGAGGGTGAGGTTGTCGTCGCGGTAGACGGCCCGGACGCCGGCGACCTTCAAGTTGTCGTCGGTGCGGTTGGAGAAGTCGAGGAACACGACAGGTGTCCCACCTCGCGCCAGGTGTGCTGCCGCGGTCCTGTTCGCGATGGTGGCCAGGCCTCGCGCCCAGAGGAGCTGCTTCAGCTCCTTCCAGGTCTGGTTGGGGACATCGCGGCCGCGCAGGAAGATGACGGGCTGCAGCGGTGGCGGGTCGACGGTGTCGTTGTCGTCGGGGTCCTGGTCGTGCTCGTCGTCCTGGATGGTCTGCAGGACGTCGTCGAGCTCGAAGTCGAGTGCGTCAGCGATCGCGTCTGGCGAGATGCCGGCTCTGGCGGCGTCGCGCACAGCGGCATCCAGTCCGCTGTCGGCCCGGTCCGCCGCGGCTCTGGCCTCGGCGAGACGGCGGTTCCATGCCGTGGCCGGATCCGGAGTGATGGTGCTGTCTGCTGCGACCATGAGGCTCATTGTTCCGTGTCCTTGTTCTCGGAGTCTCGTACACGCCTTCGACGGGTCGACGAGGAAGCTGACTTCTTCGCCGGGGGCTTGGCGGGTGCCTTCCTGGCCGGTGCCTTCTTGGCGGGTGCCTTCGCGGGCTGGCGTGGCATGGGCGGAATCGTCTGGTCTGGATCGGCTTGTCCGAAGATCGTCACGTCGACGCCGACGATGGGGATGTTGAGCGCCTGCACGTCGTACAGCCGGTTCGCGACGGCCGAGGCCTCCTGGCTCAGCCATTCGAAGGAGTCCTCCCACTCCCCCATGGCCCGGATGTAGGCGTCGTTGGCGCGGTAGCCCGACTTCGAGCCCAGGGTGTGGGAGGAGCCGTCGGCGTAGTGCACGACGAACGCGACGCGTCGCTGCTCGCGGGCAGCTTCGGCCATGGCGTCCATGGTGGCCTGCTTGGCGTCGAAGCGACCGACCGCGCGAGGGGATTTCGGGGCGGTGATCCGCTTGGTGCGGGCGCCGCCAGCGAGGTAGTTGGTCTGCACGCTGAACTTGCCGGGGGTCGGCGCAGTGGGGGTCGGCGGCGGGGGTTCGTGCGCCGGCTGGCCGCGGCGGCCGCGGATCTTGGCCGGCGTGCCCGATCTCGTGGCCCGTCGCTCAGGCCGGCGGGCGGCGTGGCCGGTGCGGGCCAGATCGATCAGCGTCGGGAGAAGGTTCGTCCCGGGCCGCTTACCGGCGGCCACCTGATAGAGCAGGGATGAGTCCCGGTCGCACTCGGCTGACAGATCCCGCATCGAGACCCCACGTTCGCGGAGCGCGATGATCAGCTGCTGCGCGGTGGGCCCTTGCTCGCTCATGCGTGGACCTCCGCCGGCGGCCCGTACGCTTCGGCGCGGCCGCGGAGGTTGTTGCGTGCCTCGGTGGTCGCCGGCACCGACATCGGCTCCCCGATCCAGCCCTTCACCCGCAGCCGGCCGGTTCTGCCGTCGTCGCCGCCGCCCTGGTCGACGGGCAGGCAGGCTTGTGGCACCGAGGTCAGGTAGAGGGCGTCACCGTTCACCCCGATCAGCTGCGACGGGTCGACCTCGAGTGCACCCCACTCCTTCCACTCGGTACGGCCGTGCCGGTAGGGGGCGGTCGGTCCGAGCAGGATCCGGGCCCGTTCCCGCGCCCAGATCTGGGAGGAGTACTCGGGGTGGTGGAACATCTGCAGCCGCTCGTTCAGCTGCGCGGGGATGAGGTAGGTGACGACGTCACCGTAGGTGCGGATGGTGCCCTGGTGTTGCGGCGGCACGTCGAAGGTGGACTCCACGACCATGGTCCGGTCCCGGCCTTCGGAGTGGAACCCGCCGATGGTCTGCAGCAGGATCGCCCGCAGCGCCGACTCGACCGCTTCGACCAGGTGGGCGTCGGCGTCGAGCTCGGCGGCGTTCTCCCGGGCCTTCATGATCCGGGCGGCGAAGTTGTCCAGCGGCCGGCCGCGGTCGAACGCGATCCCCTCCAGGATCTCGACGGATCCGGCACCCCAGACGTTGCGGGCGGTGCGGAGCTCGACGGCGTCGACCCAGGTGTCGTGGGTGGCGCCGGGCCGGTTGGGGTAGTGCCATTGCGCGGCGTCGCGTCGGAAGACGCCGAACAGGCCGAGGGTGTCCCAGCCTTCCGGCACGGTGAACCGGATCAGGTACCGGGCCCGGGCGTAGGCGTCTCCGTCCGCACGGTCCTGCGCTTCGAGCTTGGTCAGTCGGCGGCCGCCGACGCCGACCTCTCGGCACAGCGCGGAGTACATGAACCGGCCGTCGACGTAGCAGAAGCCAGGGATCTCGGTCTTCGCCGCGATCAGCGGTACACAGTCGCCGCAGTCGCAGCGGGAGCGGCCCTCGACCAGGTGCTCGGTGCGGTGCTGGCCGGAGGTGTGGTGGATCAGCTCGGCCAGGTCCGGGTCCAGTGTGGGTCGGATCCAGGTCCTTCGGCAGCGCGTACGCCCAGATGTTCTGCCCGGTCGCGGTGGGTGAGGCGGCGAGATGACCTGGGAGCGCCTTGGCCAGGACCTGGGAGAGGAGCTGCATCGCCTCCCGTGCAGAGGCGGGCGCGATCGCGTCGCTGCCGAACCACTCCCGCGCGACCCGCACCTCGACCTTGTGGCCGGCGGCGGCGCTGACGAACCGGCCGGTGGGCGGCCGGTCGTCCTTGATGTAGTGCCCAGCCGCAGTCCATCCGTCGGTGGGCACCAGCAGCCAGTGCGTCTTGGTCGCCGACACGGCCGGGAACTTGCCCGACAGCATGATCCGGGTCGCACGGTGATGCGCCGCAGTGTTCAGGAGATCGACGAGAGCCGGCTTCTGCCGGCGACCGCCCAGGATCGGCCGAACCGGAGTGCCCGAATCATCGACCCCGGCGCCGGTTTCGACGTCGAGCCACAGGGTTGGGATCTCGGAGAGTTTCCAAGGTGCAGGACGTGTCATGAACGTCTCCTTCTCGAGGTGGGCGGCGGTTCGCCCTTTGCAGCGGTGATGAGTCTAGGCCGAACGTTCTCGCCGAGACTAGGAGGATCACCGTTGCTCCGTAAGTCCCTGTGGAGAGCGTGTCGCTCGGACCCGGACACCACTCTCAACGGAGAGTATCGAGCCGCTCTGACAACTCCCGCCGCGTCTGTCTGCGCGGTTCTGTGAGGCCGTATCCACAGCCGCCCCGGAGGGACTGCCAGCCTTGTGCGCAAGACCGTAGGTTCAACCCACTGAATGATCACCGGGTGCTCCGGCGGCGCCACCCTTGGTGTGGTGCCGCCGAGCGATCCCACAACTTGTGAGGCTAAGCAGATGTGGGCTGCAGGAATCGTGGCAGTCGTGCTGGTGTCGTGCGCGGTTGCTGCTGGATCCTCGAAGCTTCTCGATCTGCTGTCGCCGGCGTCTGAGGCGAGCTATCGGTGGCGGTGACATCGCGGTTCGCGGTCGGGGCTGCGGCGAGGTGCGGAGCGGCCGGTTTGTCGGCCGTCGCTCCGCTTCCGCGGTCGGTCTGGTAGCCCTGGGTCGGTTTCGGTGCGCTGGGTGTGTGGTTGGCGTGCGTCGATGCGGTCACCGGCGTGGTAACCGCCTGGTGAGCCTGCTGACCGCGGCCGTGATCGTGATCTTGGTTGCCGCCCAGTCGGTCGTCGAGAGTGTCCTTCGAGCCGCTGGTGCGTGGCGTGGTCGGCGGTGTCGGGTGTGTGGCTGCTCTTCGCCGGTTTGTGGCTGGTCGCTCGAGGTGCCATGGGTTTCGGAGATGTCCGGTTCTCGCTGCCGTGGGCGATGACGGCGGCCGCAGCGTCATGGCGGCATCTGGTGCTGGCTTGCCCTGCTCGGATCGGTGCTCACTCTGCTTCTCGGGCGCCTCGAGACCGCACGTTTCTGTCGCGTAGCCCGCTGAGCGACCCTCGAGCGAGCCCAGGTCCGGCCGCCTCCTTCCTGCCAGAAGCTGTGCTGCAGCTCGTGCGGCGGCCTTGCTCGTACGCGTGGTGTCGTAGCCGGCCATCAGGTTGGCAGTCCAGGACGACCGGTGATCGAACCCTGGCCGCCCAGCTGCCCAGATGCTCGTGCTGCTGGCCGCTGGTCGCGCCGTCGATCGAGATCTCGGCGGGCAGTGCGATCTCGGCGCTCTTCGTGGTTGCGTTCGCTGGCGTTCGTTCTCGGTCCAGGAGCGTCGTTGGCGCTCGGAAACGATCCCCGCCACTCCCGCGGCGCCCGTGACGGGATGGTCAGCGGCGGGGAGCGTGTGACAGCTGCCGGGCCCAGGACGGCGTCGAGGCTCTAGTTTGGGCCCGACCCTGAGCAGCATTGAGTCCGGCTGGTTTCTCCGGCGTGAACAGCCACTGCGGAAGAACGCGTCCAGGTTCTCACCCGAGACCCGCTCGGCCAGACCTGGTGAACTCCGCCGTGCGACGTTGCCCCCGGCCTGGCTGGCGGTCCAGCGCTTCAGGAGCCGGAAGAAGTCATCGTCACCGATCCGAGTCGCAGCGCGTGCAGGGTCATCGCGCCACGGTCGTAGACCGCCGTCGAAGATGTTGTTCGGTCCCGGATCACCGATCACCGTCGTCCAGAAGGGCGTCGTCGGCGGGGATCGCGGCGTAGAAGTCGAAGATCTCCTGGGCCGTGGCATCGCCCCCGTCCTCCGACCAGAGCCACTCCATGTAGCTGGCGAATCCCTCGTTGAGCCAGATGTGCTGCCACGGCCTCGAGCGCCAGGTCGTCACCGGTCCACTGGTGAGCCAGCTCGTGAACCACGACCGAGGTGTTGTCACCGGGCGCGGCGAACCATCCCTGGGCGTAGACCGGCCGGGTCTGGTTCTCCAGGGCGAAGCCGATGCCCGGGTCGTTGTCCACGATGCCGCCGGACTCCCGAACGGGTACCGGCCGAGGAAGCCCGAGAGGAAGTCGATGATCTCCGGCTCGCGGGCCAGTGCGGCCCGGCGTTGTCCCCGGTCGACGGACCGGCGGACTCGCTGGCGGCGCGCCACGGGCTCGTGTTGCCCGGGCTGCCGACGGGCGCCGCCGTCGGCCGTCCAGCCGTCCAGCGGGTCGGCGTCGTCCTCGAACGAGGTCGAGCCCGCGCCGCCGGGTGCCACCACGTCGTCGACGTAGACCCCGTTGTAGGACACCGAGGGGTCACTGACGACCGCCAGAGAGATCTCGACCGACCGGCCCGCGTACGCCGACAGGTCGAGCCGCCAGCTCTCGTAGCCGTCGCTGGCCCCGCTGGCCGCAGTGCCAGACGCCCGTGGTGCCCTCGGCCGTGCAGCCGCCGGCACCGTCGTCGCTCTGGTAGTGGGTGAGGAACGGATGCAGGGTCAGCCAGTCAGGGCAGCCGTAACCCACCTCCCGGTCGGTGTGGCCGTTGGCGTCGGGCAGGGTCGTCCACGCGTCGCTGCCGACCGGCCGGGCCTCGACGAGGAAGTGGTCCCAGTCCGGCTCGGTGTTGCGCGCCACCTCGAACGACAGCTCGCCCCCGCCGGCCGGGACGTCGATCACCCGGGTCAGGCGTTGGTAGGCGGAGTTCGCGCCGCCGCTGATCACATAGCGCGTCCCGGTGCGCGGCTCGGGCTGAGCGTAGAGCGAAGGGTCGATCGCGTCCCAGTACTCGATCCCGGCGACGCGGCGATGATCGAGGTTGAACTGGCCGATCGTCGCCGTGGCGAGGTAGGACGCCATGGGGTCGCGGGCGACCCACGTCCACGTGTCCTTGCCGCGGTGTCGCTGGACCCCGGCCAGGCGGCCGTTGGCGACGACCTCCACGCCGCGCGGGACCGTCACCGTCGAACCGGTAGCTGGCCTTGTCGAGCGGGTGGTCGTTGACGGGGAACCACGTGTCGGCGACGTGCGGCTGACCGACGATGAGCGCGCCGTCGTCGGTCGGGAACACGCCCGCCCGGCCCAGGGCCGGCTCGTCGAGCACCGGCGGAACCCCGGCGTAACGGACCACCACCTGGAAGCGAGCGCGCTTGGCGATGGCGTGGCGCGGGGTGATCGTCAGCTCGTCGCCGACATGACGCCAGCGGGCCGGTCGGCCGTTCACCCGGACGTCGCTGACCGTGAGCCCGTTGAGGTCCAGGTTGAACGCCGACAGGGCCTGCGTGGCACGGGCCGTGATCGTCGCGCGCCCTCGGAGGCGATCCGTGGGCGGGTCGTACGCGATCGCGAGGTCGTAGTTCCTGACGTCGTATCCCCCGTTCCCGTCAGTCGGGTAGTACGGGTCGCCGATGCCGGGGGCTCCGGGTCTTGGTCGATCACCGGGGCCTGCAGCGGCCGGGGCGGCCCGGCCGGCGAAGACGAGGACGAGAGCAACCAGAACCGCTGAAACCGTGGTGCGCATGCGGGACCCCTTTGGCTATCTCGCGAATCTCTCACCGATCGACCAGATGGTCAACAGGCTCAGAATCAGGGGCGAGTGTCGTTCGCCCGGCAATTCGGGATGCCACAGTGATGCGCAGGCCTGACCCAACAGCCATAGCGGTGGTGCGTTGCCCGGGTGGGGCAGACGGTAGACCTGGGAACACTGTGTTGCCCACATCCAGCATTTTGATGCCGGCCCCCTCCCAGATTGGGTGCCAACGACCTGGTTGATCTCGCCTGTCTCTTCGCCGACCGTTCACCCGCATGGCAACTGGTACGCATCCACCGCCAGCTGGCAAGGGCTCCAGGCACCAGTCAGCGAGCGGTTGGCCGCGACGCATCGTGCCCATAAGCTGTCCGTCCTACGCAGCGGACCAGACTCCGCGGCTAGCGGCCCCCGCCGGCCGATCCGCATCGTCCTAACCACCCTTCGCGAGGATCCCCGCCTAGGGCGTCAACTGCAGAGGAGAAGGCAACAGCGCAGTTGGTCTCGCGCACATTCTGGGCGCGGGACTGTCGCCGAGTGCAGCCAAATCTCGCGCACAGGTGCGATCAGCTCATGCGACGCAAAGCCAGTTGTGCTCGGGTCGCGGCGCATCTCCCGTCGTCCAGGCCGTGGGTAGGTGAAGCCGAACCGCGCGTACAGCGTGCCCACCCGGCGGTTCTGCGCCGTGAGATGAACTGCTCGGCCGCTGCGGTCAGCATCAGCCGTCACCGCCTTGGTCACCTCGGAGCCGACACCACGCCGAAGGGCCAGGCGGCAACCGAGGTGAGGCGCCAGTCGCCGGAGTCAAGCTCGGCAACCTTGGCGCAGCCGCGTCGTCCCGGGTCGCTGATGAACCAGGCTCGCGGGGCCCGGCTGAACAGGATGGGCTCGATGATCATGCTCACCAGCATGATGACGGCGAAGTACCCGGCGAAGCCGGTGGCGGCGCCGGCGATCGCGCCCACGGGTCCGGCGAGGACTCCGCCGAACCAGCCGGCCACCACGGTGAGCAGTGCCCACATCACCCCGATCGGCCGATGCACGGGGTCGCTCAACGACGCAGCCGCGGTTGTCCAGCCGACAAGACCCCGGTTCGCAGGGCGCGGGACAGTCCGACCGGCGGCAGCCCTTCCGCGGTGCCGGCTCGATGCACGGGGTCGGTCATGGCTGGCAACCTAGATCGCCTCCATGACCACGGTCCACTCCCCCGGTCTGCGCTGTGGGTAACCCGATCGCGACGAAGTTTCTGTCGTCCTCATGTCACAAACAGCGCCGGAAATCGGGCCTCTAGGGGATGAGGACCCGGGAGCGGCCCGGATTCCAGAACGGGGGCACGGATGATCACAGACGTTGTGGAAGTGGCCTGGCGGGCGCATGGCAGTCCCAGCGCCATGGTCGGGACCTTGAACGGCTTGTGCGCACGATGCGGCACCGCCGACTCGCTGACGATTGTCCGTCACGTCATCTCCCGCAACTTCACCGCGTTCGACGACTGGTGTGTTCCGACCGGGCCCGGTCTGTGCCGAGCCTGCACCTGGGCCTTCCGCAGCCCGATGCTGCGCACCATCCCGCATCTGGTCGTCCGCTTCCCGGAGATGCTGACCCCCCTGGACACCTGCCAGCTCCGCGCTCAGCTCCGCGGTCAGGTACCGCCCGACGTCACGGTCGTCGTGCCGCTGCGGCCAGGCCGCAAGCACGTCCTGTCCGGTGCCGCCTGGGGTCACGTCGCCACCGACGAGCACCGTCTGACCTGGACGTCCGATGATGCTCGCCGTCTGGGCCTGGCCGAGCAGCTGCTCGCGCTGGGCTACCGGGCATCGCAGCTGCTGCAACCGGCGCCTCCCTACCACCAGACCGCGCTGCTCCCGATCGCCGAGGCGATGTGGGCCCTCGACGCCTGGCAGGACCTCACCCCGTGGCGGACACGGCACGTGTGGATGGCCGTGGCTGCCCGAGCTCTTCGAGCCGAGACCACCGCACAGCGTCGGACTGCGCGATGACGTCACCGGCCACCACGCCGACCGGCAGCTGGCTTGCCGCTCTGCCCGAGCTTCCCCCGCTGACCGGGGCGGCGGCGACCGCTGAGCGGCTACTCCTGCTTCTCCACTACGGCGTCGACTGGACGACCTGGGTCGGCGACCACCGGATCCACTACTGGTCCAGCCTGCTCCCTGACCGCGTCACCAAGGCCACCTACCGGTCCGCGACGCTCGACAAGTGGTGGAGCCAGGCCGCCGTGGATCTGCAGTCCGCCCCGCGTTCGGCGGCCGAGAGAGCCGAGGTGGCGCTCCTACTCCGTGAGCAGGCCGGGCCGGTGCTGACCGTGCTCCGTGATGAGACACCGGCGCTGCTGCTGCGGATCCGGCTGACCACCGACGCCGTCCGCCAACGGCGCCTCACCCTTCGAGCTCCAGGAGCCCCAGCCGTGACCGCCACCATTCACTGGGCGGTCGAGCTGACCGCACTCTCCTCCATCGTTCACGCCGGCAACACCCACGGCACCGACACCCTCCTACGACGCGAGCACATCACCACCGCCGCCGGCGAGACGATCCTGATCCCCGTCATCTCCGGCAACTCCTTCCGCGGCCGCCTCCGACGCGTGGCAGAGGAGCTGCTCCGCGACGTCCTCCAGCTGGAAGGACAGATTCCCCTCCCCGCCGCCTACGCACTCCGCAACGGAGGCTCCCTGTACAAGTCCGGCCGCGAACCGCTGACCGGGCGACGACGAGCCGCCATCCGTGAGCTCGTGCCCCTCATCGGCGTCTTCGGCTGTGCCGCCGGGTCGACGATCATCGACGGCGCCCTCGAGGTGGGCAAGGTCGTGCCTCACGCCACCGAGACACGGCAGCTCACCGGGGTCGCTCATCCAATGTCAGTGTTCGATCTCGTCCAGCTCGAGGAGTACTCCCACACCGACGACCTCGACGACCACACCGGACCCGAAGTCGCCCGCGGCGACGACGTCGACGCCGGCAACCAGATGCGGTACGCCGTTGAGACGTTCCCGGCCGGCAGCAAGCTGTCCAGCTACCTCCGCCTCACCCGGGCCAGTGATCACCAGATCGCCTTCTTCACCGATGTCCTCGCCGTCTTCGCCCGCTTCGGACAGCTCGGCGGCCGACGCGCGATAGGCCACGGCCGGTGCGCCCTGGAGACCTCCGAGGAGCTCGTCGCCGGCACCTTCGACGTCGACCACGACTGGCGAGCTGTCGCCCTCGATCGACGCGCCGACGTGATCGAAGCCCTGGCGGCTCTCGCATGAGGTACCTGCCGATCCGAGTGACGGCCCACCTTGCCCACGGCTTCGCTGTCGCCCAGCCATGGGGCATCGCCCTGGATGGCCTGCTGGCCTCCCAGCTGTGGGACGACATGGCCGCCCAGCAGATTGACGTCCCCTACCCGTCCGAGACCACCAACCCGCCCGACCTGGACCTGCCCCTCGGCAAATGCCAGCCGCGCGACGGCTCACCGTGGCACTGGTCGGCGACCTGCTGCGAGCCCGTCGGGCCAGCACCGCACCGAGGTCCGCTACCGCCACCACCAGCTCGACCACAGCGCCGTCGCCGCCCTCGCCGACCGTGAGCTGCCCGCCGCCATGCCCGGGGACCAGGGCCGGTACCGCTCGCGTCGGATGCCGCTCATCGTGACGGTCTGCGCGGCGGTCACCTGGTCAGCCGTTGGTGACCCCGCCGAGGTCCGCCGGCTCCTCCGCCCGATCGCCTCCATCGGCAAGAAGCGTGGCCACGGCGAGGGCGTCGTCACCAGCTGGGAGGTCACCGTCGACCGACCGAGACCCCTGGCAGGCCGGGCACCTGCACCGCAACGGCGCCCTCGGCCGTCCCTCCCCCGGCGGATGCCTCCCGGACCACCTGCTCGAGACGACGCCGGCGCTGGCCGGGATCCGCCCGCCGTACATGCATCCCAGCCGGCGCACCTACCTGCATCTGCCCGCACCGCTCGACGCCCACTAGACCACCCCATGCGACCGTCACAGCCTGGGCTGGACCTCACCACTCTGCGCCGCCTTGCCACGACCCCGGCACGACACCACACCGTTGGTCGACCGAATCGCCGCACACCTCGACAACCACGACGGCTACGTCGCCTTCTCCGGCGGCAAGGACTCCCTCGTCGTCCTCCACCTGGCCCTGCAGGCCGAACCCAACGTCCCCGTCGTCTTCTTCGACTCCGGACTTGAGTACCCCGAAACCATCACCTATCTGGACGTGGTCGCCGAGCAGCTCGGCATACCCGACGGCATCGAGGTCGAGGCGGCGGTACCGGATCTGCTGACGCTGCTGATTCGCACCGGCACCTGGGACCACCACATCCCCGACCGGGACTCCGGCGACGACGTCCGGAACACACTCATAACCCAGCCAGCAGACCAAGCACACCGCCGCCACGGCCCAGGCGAGCTGTGGGGAGTGCGGGCCGCAGAGTCCGACGCCCGACGCCGGCTCTACCTCGCGGCGTTGACCAGGCACGCTGACTGCCGCTGCTGCCGAGAGGGCCGCCGAGACCGCGACAAGCATGGCGGCGTCGTTTCCCGCCAGGACGGCACCACCGCGTTCAGCCCGATCTGGGACTGGGCCGACGACGACGTATGGAACTACCTCGCCCGACACCAGCTCCCGATCAACCCTGTGTACGACAAGCTGCGGCGCCTCGGCGCCCCAGACCGGTCGCTACGACTCACCTCCCTGCTGGACGCCCATCAGCTCCGCCACGGCCGCGCCGTCTGGCTCCGCCGCGGCTGGCCCGACGTGTTCACCGCCCTCGAGAGCGCACTGCCTCGGCTCTCCGAATTGACCTGACGGCGCCTTCACGGCCCACCCGGTGCCGACGGATGAACCCTGCCGTGACCGATGTCGCCGCTGCTCATCGGCGGGCATGATTTGACGCGTAGACAGGGTTGAGGACTGACCATTGACTATCTGTTCAGGTCGGGGTGGAGGGCCAGCGGCCGGGCTGCAGCAGCTGTCCGCCGCTCCCAGGCCTTCTCGGACGGCGACTCCGGCGATCACGAGGCCAGCGACTGGGCCGGCCCAGGACCAGCCGAACAGGCTGTTCAACCCGAGCCGGACCAGCAGCACCATGTGTGTGCTCGGCGAATCTGTCGGCGAAGAGGTGGCGCTTACTAGGCAGACGACAAGACAGGCGGCTTGAAGTGTTCGATTTTTCGGCGGGTCAGGAGGTCACCCGTCGGCGTCGCCGTAAGCGGACCGCTCAGCGGACACCGAGCGGATGCTTGCTCAGGTCTGACTTTGGCCACTGACGACGACGGCGCGGTCTCGGGCCAACCTTCCTTGCTCGGTGAAGCCGGCGTTCAGGAAGGTCTGCAGGATTCCAGGGAAGGTGTTCCGAGTTGCTCCGTGAACTGTGGTGTCGATGGGGTAGGCCTCGATGACGGTGTCGTGGTCATGACCCCAGCTGGTGGCGTAATTGATGAGGGTCGTCATGACGCCTTGGCCGCGTGCTCGTCGCGCGACGAAGAAGCACGACAACGACCACGCATCATCTGGGCCGAAGTCGTATGTGGCGAAGCGGTCAAGTAGCCAGTCGAGGTCAGTGCGAGGCGTGAAGCGGGTCCAGCCCACAGGCTCGCCGTCGCGGTAGGCCACCAAGCCGGCGCCGCCGCGGTGGATCTGCGTCTGAAGGTCTGCCTGGTTCAGCGTTCGGTCTCGGCGGGTGTAGTCAGTTCCCAGGAGCCAGTATTGGCACCAGCAGCCGTTTGATGCGCCTGCGCGGCCGAAGAGTTGCTCAACGTCGGGCCAGGCATCAGCAGTTGCTTCCCTCACCTCGATCGGTGCCGCGCGGCTCATGATCCGATGATGCTGGATCTCTCTGACGGGGCGAGCCAACCCCGACGTTGCAGGCGGACCGGGCTAGGAGGATCCGGCTTCGTGTCAAGAGCGGATACTCGGGTGCACCCTGGGATCAACCCGCCGGTCTGGCGCCTCGACATTCGAATGACGCGCTGCGGGTCTCGACGCGCGTTGCCCATCGCTGCAGAGGTAGGAGCAGCGCTGCTAAGGAACCGGAGCTGAAGGTCTTGTTGTACGGATCCCCGATGGTGAGGACGTCCCGCCAGGGCTTCCCCCAGAGCTCGTAGGTGTGCAACGTGTAGTCAGCCAGCAGCAGGTCGGCAAGGATCTCGATCGTCTCGGACTCCCAGGCATCGGGTTCCTCGGAGCTGTCGGAGTAGGCCTCGTCATGGCCCATCACGCCGTAGAAGTTGACCCATCCGTCGATCAGCACGAACCGGATCTCCAGCTCGGGCTCCGAGTCATGGCGCAGCGTGACCCAGGTTTCGCGTTCGCCTACCTCGACGGTCTGCTTCGCTGGATCCAGCCGAGCGGGCTGCAGGTGGTCCAGCAGGTCAGACACCTTCTGCACCACTCGACGATCAACGGCGGATGCCGAACTGAGGTCAAGCCGAGCAAACCACGAACTCACGGGAGCACTCTGCCCGATGCAGGCGCCTGCACCCGCGTCATCGGTGAAGGCCGAGCACCGATCTAGCCGTGTCGCAAGCCGTCCCTCGTGGGGACGCCGACGTCGCCACCCGAGGACCGGCGTGAGAGCGGATTGTCATCCCGGGTGTACTGAAGCCGAAGCATGATGGCGTTCTCGATCAAGAACTCGACGGCTTCTGTGGTCTGCTGTCAACGGCCATCTGCGGGCGTCTCCTCGGCTCCAACAGCTCTCGGACTCAGCGATGGCCTTGATCTCGGGCACAGGGGTGGGGCCCGAGCGCCTTGAATTGTCGATCACCGGGCCGCAAGATTCGAAGCTGAATCGATCGGCAGCTGTCAGGGCTCTGGCCGGGTAGGGCTGGGACTGAAAGGATCGCCGAAGCGGTCCTGCAGGGCCGCGGAGGGAGTTCAGCCATGCCGAACCCGCCAGTCGGATTGCCCCACGTGATCTCCGGGCCCGGCTCGAATGGTTCGGGATGTGTCCGACCGCCTCGCTACCCGACCCGGTTCGTCGGGCGGCGTGCCGAGGTCACCGCGCTGCTCGGCTTGCTAGGGCCGGGTCGACTCGTGACGGTGGTAGGACTGGGCGGCGCCGGTAAGACGCGCATGGCAGCAGAACTGGGCAGCAATCACGACTGCGTGTGGGTCGACGTCTCCGAGGCGAGCGAACCCGCTGACGTGGCCAGCGCGCTCTCGAAGGCACTGGGTCTGCCAGCTGGTGGTAGCACTGATTTGACGCTTGGAGTGCTCAATGTCCTCCGAGGTCAGCCGATGCTGCTGGTGATCGACAACTGCGAGGTCCAGCGCGCCCCCTGTCGAGAGCTCGTCGACGCCTTGCTGGGCGAGACGGAGACCTTGTCCGTCTTGGCCACCAGCCGGGTGCCGCTGGACTCGGCGTACGAGTGGCTGTACCCGTTGCCGCCACTGGCGGAAGGTGACGACTTCGCAGATCGCGCCGCCCGAGTCGGCTACGCACCCGCCGCACAGGACAAACCGGTCGTCATGGGCTATGCCGCCGGGTCGGCGGCTCACCACTGGCGATCGAACTCCTCGCCGCCTGGTCGCACGTCAGGTCACCTGCCGACCTACTACGGAGCCAGCCGGAGGAGCTGGCTTCCCGCACTCCCACCGTGCTGCCCAGGCACCGCGACATGACGGCCGTCCTGGACGCGTCGATGGCCTTGTTCGTTCCCACCAGCAGCGTGTGCTGGCGGCGCTCGGAGTCTTCGTCGGCGGCTTCACCGTCGCGGCAGCCGAGTCGGTTGCCGAGACCGATCTCGGCACACTTGCTGAGCTGGTCGAGCGCGGCTTGATCTCTCGCGACCTGGCCGCAGAGGGCCGGTTCGCGGTACACGAGCTCGTGCGCAGCCACGCGCTGGCCCGCTTGCGGTCCGACGGCGACGACCGCGAAGTTGCGGTCCGGCGACAGCATTTCGACTACTTCGCTGCGCTGGCCGCACCGTGGGCGGACCCCGGCATCACCTCGATCGGACCTCCGCTCACCCATCCGCTGATGGCGGAGAACGCCAACCTCGACGCGGCCCGACGCTGGGCTGTGGAACAAGGCGATGCGGGAGGGGCCTTACGGCTCATGCAGGCCCTGGACCTGTTCTGGCCGTATGGGTTCCCACCCAAGCCGCGCCGGCTTGAGCGACTCCTTTCCGTGTTGGCCCTCCCGTACGACAGCACGGACCACGCCGTCCTGCTTGACCGAGCCTGGGCATGTCACGGTGCCGGACAACTGACCATGAAGGAGCCGGCGCGCGCCCAGGAGTGGTTCGAGGAGTCCCTGGGGCACTTCCGGGTCCTCGGGCACGACGGAGGCGAGGCAGCAGCGCTGCGTGGGCTAATGGGGACCGCGCTGTTGGGGTCTGACCTCGAAACAGCCGAAATGTACAACAACGAGGCCCGGTCCATCGTCCAACGGATCGGCGATCGGCAAGGCGAGGCATGGACGATCTTCCAGGACGCGATGATCGCGCTGGCACGCAGAGAACTCGATCGCGCCGAAGCGCGTGCGCGCGAGGCCAGAACGGCCTTCGAAGATGAAGGGGCCGACTACGGGACCTTCTCGGCCGACTGTCTGCTCGGGAAAGCCCTGTACGCCCAGGGCCGTTATGGCGAGGCGGTTGCGGTTTACGGCGCGGCGGTGTCCATCCAAGACCGCACGAGCTTCTTCCGTGATGTCGAGGACCTGCTGGAGGACCTGGCGATCGTCGCGGCCACACTAGGTGCACACGAGCTGGCCGCCGAACTGTTCGGGGCCGCGACGACTTGGCGGGCCAGCGACGCCGACCCTCGCGTGCCCTTCGGGATGGGAGACTACCGGGCCGCAGTTGCGGCCAGCCGACGGAGTCTCGGCCAGCAGCGCTGGCAGGCCGCCTTCGACGGCGGCGCCCGAATGACCAGCCGACAGGCGATGGAGCTCGCCGGTGCCGCGGTGGGCGACCTCAATGCTCAAGCGTTGGCGAGCGCGATGGGGTTGACCGCCCGGGAGCGGCAGGTGCTGAGCCTGATTGCTGACGGGTCACACGACCAGGAAGTGGCCGAACGGCTCCAGCTCAGCCCACGGACCGTGCACGCCCACCTACGGTCGATCTACGCGAAGCTGGACGTGACCACGCGGACCGCGGCCGCACGACGGGCAGCTGAGCTCGGCCTGATCGGCCTGTGACCTAACCGCGCCGCCCGGCAGACACGGAATACGGCACTGGTGTCGGCAATCTTGCCGATGTGCGTCGGCGCGGCCGGGGACGATGCTGCCGTCATGACCGTAACCATTACTCCGCCAAACGGCCACCCCGTCGAATGCAGCAAGCCAACCTGAGGTTGGCCGACGATGACGCTCTGAACGCGTTCCTCGGCCAGATCGTGAGCGACCTCGGCGCCTCCTTGCATGTCCTCAAGGTGGTGATCGGCGAGAGAAGCAAGAGTTGGTACCGCCCTGGGCGTACCCACCCCGTGGGCGAAGACCATCGACGGCCGCACCGACGGGACGCCTCGAAGCGCATTCGCCGACAGGTCTCGGACCTAGGCGGCCGCAGTCGATGATCAGCAGTCTGCCAACTCGATTCTGAAGCCAGACAGATCGACTGGAAAGGGGCCAAGATGAGCCATCAAGTCGGTCAACCCGATCCCGTAGGGCCTCTCGAAGGATCCGGCGACGGCGAGCAGGACGACAGCAGGCCGATTGACGAGCTGGTGCTCGGTCCTGATTCGTCTCCTGCGACACATCGTTTACACCAGTGCTTGCTGGCCGTGACCGTCGTGTGCAGCATCGTCGTACTCGCCATGATCAGCGGACTGGACTCCCGCGAGCCGGGAGCCCTTGAGTTGCTATCCACCCCACTCAACATCCTGGTTCTCGGTGACTCCTCAGCCGACCCGGATGCCTGCTCAACCTGCTCCAGCTACGTCGACCAGTCCGCTGCTGCCTGGTCGCAGCGCAGTGGGCGTCGTGTCCGCCTCGACCGCAAGACCGTGCCCTCCGACGTGGCCGCCCCCTCGATGCCGACCCTGGTCGAAAGCCTCCGATCCGACCCCAACATTGGAGACTCCGTGTTCGATGCCGACGTGATCCTGCTTGCCATCGGCAGCGGCGACGTCGCGCTCACCGCCGCTACATCCTGCCGTGCGGAACGGCAAGCGGCATGCTCACTGGGCCCCGTCGCGAGATTCCGCCAAAGCCTGGTCTCATGGACCATCGAGACCGACACAATCCGCCGGCACCGCCCGGTGATCCTTCGCGTCGTCACTCCACCACCAACCTCAGGCTTACCCCGGCAGAGCCATGTCGCGCGAACCGCCTGTCAAGTCGCCGCCGCTCATGCCGCCGCCTGCGTCAACGTGTACGACCAGGCGCGCACCGACGAGCGGATCGTTGACCCCAGATCCGACCCTCAACACCCCCAACCGACACAACACGGCCACGACATCGTCGCAGCACAACTCATCGCCACCGGCATCACCTCATGATGGCCAAACAGCATCCGTGGCGGCGTCATCATCCAGGGCTGGCTCTGAACTCGTGGGCTGGGCCGTCGGCTGCTCGCCGGGCTTGAGCTTGCGGGGCTGCGCCGGAAGCTTGCTGAACCATCTGGCGGCCACGATGATCGGGCGGCCGTGGCTGTCGGTGTCGGGCATGTGAGGTCTCCTCTGCTTGTGTCGGCGAGGTTGCCGTTGGGGTGATCAGTCTTGGAGTTCTCGGAGCTGGATCGTGGGTCGCTCGACCCAGGAGCCGTCGTCATGGCGGATCCGGGTGGTGGTGATGGCGGTGACCTCGAGGTGGAGACCGCGGGGTAGGAGGTGGCCAGTGTCCTCGCCGGAGCGTCCCTCGCCGAGGTACATGCCACGGCGGGTCTGGATCTCCATCAGCACGGGGTGCTCGTCGACCTGGTGGGGTGCGTGATTAGCGTCGGTGAACTGGTCGAAGGTGAACCGATCGCCCGGCTGGGCGATCTTGCCGACCCAGTCGTTCAGGTTGAGGCCGTCGGCCTGTTCTTCGTCGAGGGCGAGGCCGGTGTAGACGATGTGGCCGCGGTCGCTGCGTTCCTCGAAACGACGGATAGCGCGGTCGACGCGCTGGACTTCGATCCGGTCGGTTTCGGTCAGTTTGAGGCCCGAGGCGTAGGTGTCGGCAAGGCGGCGGTTGAGGCTGAGCCAGTGGTCGGGTGTACCGGTCACCAGGTTCGACAAGGCGCGGTGCTCGGTTTTGCGGAGCCGGTCCTGTGCTGCGACCGCGGTGGAGCGCAGTTGCCGGCAGAGGTAGTCGCTGGGGGCGGTCCGCTGGGGGCCGGTAGGAAAGTCACGGATCTTGCGGGGGTTGGGATCGTCGCCGGCTGAGCGCGGGTAGGCACGGTCTCGGTCCCGGGTTGCCCGGGTCAGCCCGCGGGTGTCTTCGACGGCTTGGTCATGGCGACGCTTGTCCGCGTGGGCTTGGTCGACGATATCGACGTCGCTGGCGTTGGCGAGAGCGCCGGTCTTGCCACCGGTGACCGACTCCATCGCAGGGTCCTCAACGCGGAGCCTCGCGCCGTCGACACGGGTCGGCTTGGATCTGGCACGACTCATCGCCGGCCCCCCAGGCGGAGCTGCTGGCGACGTCGCAGCGATGTGTAGCCGACGGCGAAAGCGAGGCCTGCGGCGCCGAGGACGATGAGGATCCGGTAGACGTCGAGTCCCTGACCCTCGAAGATCGTGAGCGCCTCTGTGGTCACAACGAGCTGGTGCTCGACGAGCCAGGCCCACACCTTCACCCGGACGCGCGCTCAAGACGAGCGGTGCAGCGGCCAGTAGCGGGGCGAAGACGATGATGCCGGCGAGCATCTCGCCGACGCTCAACTGGGACAGCTCGCCGCCGCCGGAATGCTGCTGTTGAACGGCCATCACGAGTCCTCGTCGCTCATGGCTCGGCAGCGGGCAGTGGCCTCTGCCGGCATCATCACCGACCCGTACTCGTCGCTGTCGGGATCGATCGATCGCCAGTTCAGGACCCACTCCTGGTCGTTGGCGATATCTTGCTCGACGGACTCGACGACGACCCACCGGTCCGGGTCGAGCTCGAGGAGCTTCTCCGTCGACGATCTCGTCCGGTGTCACGTTGGCAGGCGGCCCGTACTCGGCGAGGGGATCGTCCGCGGCCAAGTCGCTGGTGGATGCGGGTGGCGACCCGCTCGCCGGTGAATCGATCGGAGTGGCCGGGGTTTGACGGGTGCCGCGGCGGGGCTTTCGGCCCTTGGGGAACGTCACGATCGTGGCCGATGGGCCATCGTCGGGCTCCGCGCTACCGGCATCAGTCGGTGGCATGTCCGGGACCTGCGGGCTCGAGCTGTCGGTCGTGGCGGCGCCGCTGGTTGTGTCAGGTGTGTGTTCCTTGGTGATGTCGCCCGGCCGTGGGGGCTGACGGAAGATCGGTACGCCGTCATCACTGTCGTCGGCGGATTCCGACGCCGGCTCGTAGGGCTCGTAGGTGATCTCGGTGGGTTCCATCACCGCGTCGACGACGGATCCCCAGACGTCGGGGACTCCTTTGCTGTCGACTGTCGGCTCGGGGATGGTGATCTGCAGCATCGGGTGCTTCACGGTGGGCTGACGGAAGTGCTCGAGCATCCTGCGTTCGGCGCTGGTCTCCATCCGCCGCGGGTCGGGAACCCAGTAGGCCTGGATCTCTCGGGCGTTGTCTTCGGAGGTGCATGCGATGGCGCGTCCCCGACCCCCGGCAGTGACGTACCGATCGATGATCCCCACATCATCCGTGACCCGTCGGCCGACAGCCGGCCCAAGGACAAGCGTGAGTCGAAGTTGTCACGGGACTCCCCCGACTCTCCGAAGAATCTGACGTCGGGACGCTGGATGCCGATGACGACCCGAACTCCGGCTGTTCGTCCGAGTCGCACGAGTGAGTCGAACTTCTCCATCACTGGGCAGGTGGTGGGCATTCCACGGACTTTGATTCGAGACCACCACTGGCTGACGCGGCGGCTGAACTCAGCGAACTCGTCGACGACCAGAACGAGCAGGTCGAAGTCGTTCTCGCTGGCGCCCTCGGTGATCGCGGCGTAGCGCTCTTCCATCAGGTCCCACGCGCGTAGCAGGGTGACGATCTGCTCCTCCACGGTTGTGGCGACCACTTGCACGTTCGGGAACCCTCGGAGTCCGATCAGTTCCACTCGTTTCGGGTCGCACGCCCATACCTTGATCTCTCGTGCTGCCGCTTCCAGGACGACACCACGGAGGACCACCGTGTTGTGGGTGGGGATCATGGCGCGGCCTGCGAGGAACAAGTGGCTTGGCGAGTCGACGGTGATGCAGCGCATCGGTACCTCGGGCACCGGACGGATGTCAGTGATGTACCGGCGAAGGTTTCTGGCGGGGTTGTAGTGATGCGTCCGCTCTCGCAGCAGGTCCAGTTTTCTGGTCAGCCGGAAGACGGGGTCGTGCGGTGGTGAAAGCCAGCGTCCACTTTCGGCCCGGTTACCCGTCCATCCAGCTTGGCGAGCCCTTGAAGCCGGGAAACGCGATACCCGAGGGACAGGATCAGCTCTTCGACGTCGTCAGCGAGACCGGCAACACGGTCGTGAACTGGGTAGTGCCCTGCGGACTGACGGTTCCGTCGGTATCGAGCAGGCCTGCGAGGAGCGCCCGCCGCTGGGCGATCGACGCACGCAGATACGACGGCGGGATGCGCTTCCTGGAGTCCTGATAACGCGTGGTCTTCAGTAGGCCGAGCGATCTCAGCTGCGAAACGAGGCCGACGACTCCGTACTGGCGGGCCTTCGACATCGGCGTCGCGCTGTCTGGCGTAGCTGGCGCACGGTGTAGCCGTCGGCTTCGATCAGCTCGACGACCTCGGGATCTGCGGACGTGATCTCGCAGTTCCAGAGCATCCGTCGCCTAGCCATGCCCCTAGCGTGTAGGGCGGGATGAGCAGGTCTGCCGTGGGAAGGTCGAGTGGCAGGGCGACCGGACGGAGTGGTTCAGGTGACCTTGGGCCGACCTGAGTGTGTTGGCAATCTCGCGAGTCGTGCGCACGCGCCAACGCTTGCCTTGTGCCGTTGATCATTGAGGAGCTCTTCCCCGCTATCTGCAAGCGCGGTCATGAAGGCTCGAGTTGGATATGCGGCTGTCGTCCCGAAGTTGCGCCGTACGGTTCGGGCTGGGACCTGCAACTGCACCTAGCCGCTTCTCGAGTCGGCTAGGTGGGCCGAGCGCGCCGCGGAGGGCGCCGTGGAGGAGAGACCTAGGGATTCCGGTCTGCTCGGAGAGTTCCGTGATCGTGATGTCAGCGTTGAGTCGCAGCGCTTCGACCTGGCGACGGAAGGGCTGCAGTCGACGGCTCCGCCTCATGACCTCCAGAAGTCGTTGGACGGTTGGAGGTCCCTCGAAGACGCGGACCGTCTGCGTCTGGGTGACGGTCTGCTCCTGGTAAGCGTTGTCGACCACTCGCGTTCGCTGCACAGCGCCTGGGACCGACCGAGCGATCTGATAGATCCACCGGGATGTGGGGTCACACCCCACGATGCTCGCAGCATCGGGAATGGTGACGGTGTCGTCGAGCAGCAGCTTCCGCGGCGGCGGTGCGCAGCTTGTTGATCACGTCGGGCTCGAGTCGTGTCCGACGCTCCCTTGCTGGCTGGCCGGGCCACTGGGCGACGCGGGCGGATCGGTCCTCGGTCCACCAAAGGTGCTCTGCGTCGGCCGTGATTCGGGCACCGTCTGAGAAGGTGATCTCGAAGCATTCTCGACCGCTCGGCTGGTCGTAGACGCCAGTCACTGTCGTCGGCCGGCCTGTGTCGTCCATGATCTCGGCGCCGACCTGCAACTCCCCCATCGTGGTCCAGCCGCCGGGCGTTACGATTTTAGTTGAAAATTCGATCGACTTTCCCTTTTCCCGTTTTGCCTGCAACGAGAAGGTGCGGCATGGACGAGTGAAGGTCCCACGACACGACCTCGCCGTCCTCGTCGACGCCGAGCGGAATGAGGTGGGCCACCTCAGTGTTCAGCGTCGGTGCTGGCCTCGGTATCAGGCTTTCCATCTGTGGTCGCAGTTCGAAGGTGACCTTGTCGTTGCGGAGATCCCAGCGGGCCCGCCACCGACCTTCGAGCATGGTGGTGACGACTCGTTCGACCCGCTCTCGCCAGATCGGGAAGGTCGCTTTCACCCCGCACTCGTGCTGAACAACGACCTTGTGGAGGGTTGCAGCATCGCTGGTGGTCTGTACCGAGGCGGTCTGTCCGAACAGGTGCTGCATCATCGTGGTGGCGCGTGCAACTTCGACGCTGGGTGTCTCCGTCGGCGCCTCCCGCTTGAGGCGGAGGGTGATCCGGCCGAGCCGCGGATCGTGCCGGGACACTCGGTAGCGGGAGCCGAGAACATCGGCGATCACAGCTGCACCAGAGCCTGGCCATGTCCTGTTGGCAACGACGGCGGCGGGCTGGTAGCGGAATCTCACCAGCTGAGGGGTGCCGACGAGACCGCCACGCCACCGGTGGGCACGGAAGCGGTGAACGGGTCCGGCGATGCGCTCGATCGAGGCCTGGGCGCTGGCGGTGATCTCTTGGCGTCGCTCGTGGCAGACCGTCGCGGTGACGACGCCGGCGCTGGCCAGGGTCCCGACGGCGGCGGCGGCCGCCGCGGCCTGCGGGCCGGCCCCAGTGAGGAGTGGGGTGGCGCCGGTAGCGATCAGTGTCACGGCGGTGGTGGCCAGTAGCGCCGCTGGCCAGGCGGGCAGGGTCCGTCCCGCGGACCGATGTGCGTAGGACGCCTTGTCGACCTGGTCGACGGTGCTGTTCGCCTCGAGGGGCGGTCCGGCGATGGTCATCGTCCGCGCCGCCAGCTGCCGGCTAGGAAGCCGTGGACCTGGACACCGCTGCTGGCGTACTCGCGACACTGCTGCAGCACCGGGCACCGTTGACACAGTCCCTCCCGTAGGACAGCCAGTTCGCGACGGTGGGCCTGCTCCTTAGCGCGGTCTTCTGCGCTTGCGGCTGGACTCTTCGGCTTGGTCAGGTTCTGGTCGAAGAACGTCGGAAGCCGAAGGCACGGCACCGACTGGCCGTCGTCGATCGCGTCGGCGATGGACGACGCGAGCCGCGCGTAGTGCCGTCGCTGCTCCGCAGTCAGATCGGTCGTGAAAGGGCGACCGGTACCCGCAGTCGTGCGTGTCGTCATTTGAGACCTCCTCTTTCCCCCTAGAGGCCCGAAATTTCGGCGGTTTGTGACAGCTGGCCTCAAGGAAGTTCGGGAGATCGGTCGAGATCCTTGGGCTAGTCGAAATCCATGGCTGAGTCGAGCGATGTGATCGACCAGGTGTCGCCGTCTCCGTTGGCTGCGAGGTACAGCACGAGCGCCCAGCCCTCCTGGTAGGTGATGCGGATGGTGATGGCCTCGTCGGCCACCTTCAGCAGCTGGTAGCCGGCGTAGTGGCCGCGGGGGACCTTGTCGAGGTCGGCGATGGCAAGGGCGTCGAGGACGGGCCGCTCGAGGTAGGGCCGCAGGTTCGCCAGCCACTGCTTCCGGGTGAGCCCGTCGGTATCGGGGTAGGCGAGCGCGAACCCCTGGACGGTGGGCTCCCATTGGCGCCGGCCTTCGGCGGTTCCGCCATAGGGGCCGCTGGCCTGGGATGAGGCAGTGGCTGCGGGAGTCGTGGGGGCCACGGAGCTCGGCCGGACGCGGGCGGGCGGCGTTGCCGTGGTGGCGGGGGCGGGTGCCTCCGCGTCGGTCCGGTCGGGCCAGAGCCGGACCGCGAGGACGACGAGGACGACCACCGCCGCGATGAGGGCGAGCTTCTTCATGGTGCTCCGATCACGAGGGCTAGGAGACGGATCCGCCGGCGCGAGGGAAGTAGGGGGCGGACCAGCCTTCGAAGTGCTGCCCCCATTGCT
>CAVPPP010000068.1:0-33251 GCA_963707005.1 uncultured Actinomycetota bacterium | reverse complement strand
TAGTGTCGTGCGCCTTTGATTCGTGCCTATCAGTCGTAGGATTGGGGGTATGGCAGAGAACGGGGCGCCCCAAAGCTGAGCTGGTGGTCGATGAGTGTTTCGACCACAACAGTCTGCGCTCGGTCTCGGCAGGGCGTCTTCGGCGCAGTCGGTGGTTTAATCCAGGTCGATCTCGGTATGCAGACGAACGACAACAAGGCCGTTGCCGCGCGGCTGGGTTGGCCGAGGCCACGGTGGAAGTGGCGGGCCCGGTTCATCGACTCCGGGCTGGACAGGTTGGCGGACGACCCGCGGCCCGGTCGGACCCCGACGGTCACTGCTCAGCAGGTCGAGGACGTGATCGTGGCGACGCTGGAGGCGACGCCGAAGAACGCCACGCACTGGTCGCGGGCGAAGATGGCGGAGCGGACCGGGCTGAGCAAGTCCACGATCGGACGGATCTGGAGGACGTTCGAGCTGAAGCCACACCGGACGGACACGTTCAAGCTGTCCAACGATCCGCTCTTCGTGGAGAAGGTCTTCGACGTCGTCGGGCTGTACCTGGACCCGCCCGAGAACGCGATCGTGCTGTGCGTGGACGAGTTGGGTCGGGATGAGGCGCGTTGACGCCTTTGCAGGCGTCACGTTTCCTCATCCCGCCCTCCGAACCGGACGTGCGTGTCTCCACGCATCCGGCTCTCCACGAGCCCGTGTCAGTGGGTCGATACGACCTCTCCTGTTGATCTTGTCGGCCAGGGCGATCGGATGTTCGTGGCCCGGTAGCGGTAACGGCTGACCGTCACCGTCTGGGGTTGGAACAACTCCACGCCGTCCTCGACTGGACGCCGGTTCGGTAGATACCGTCGCCGAGGAGGTCCCACTTCGTTCGGGGGTGTCGCTTGCGGATCCATCGCACGACTCGATGCCAGGTGTACTGGTCGAGATAGGCGAAGGTCGCCTTGGACACCCCGTGCCTGAAGTAGGTGCACCAGCCCCGGAGGACCGGGTTGAGCTGGCGCAGCATGGCCGCAAGCGTCGGATGCGACGTCCTGCGGGTCAGCGTGCGGACCCGGCCGACGATGGAGGCCAAAGCCTTCTTCGACGGGTAGGTGTAGACCACACGCTTCGTCGTGCCTCGTTTCCGTCTCCGCTGGATGCGGAAGCCCAGGAAGTCGAAGCCCTCGTCGATGTGACATACCGTCGTCTTCGCCTCCGACAGGCGCAAGCCCATCGGCGCGAGAACGGCCGCCACCTCCTCCCGCAGGGTCTCAGCGTGCGCCTTGGTCCCGGCCACCAACACCACGAAGTCGTCCGCGTAGCGGACGATCCGGTAGTTGGCGAGCCCGGCTCGGCGTCGCTTCGCCCGTTGATTGGAGTCGCCGGTCGCCCGCCAGGCCTCGGCGAAGTGCTCATCGAGGACCGACAGGGCCACGTTGGCCAGCAGCGGCGACAGAATGCCACCTTGGGGAGTGCCGCTGGTGGAGGCCCGCACGATGCCGTCCTCACCGAGGACACCAGCATGAAGGAACGCCTTCACCAACCCCAGGACCCGTTTGTCCCCGACCCGTCGACGCAGCCGGTCAATCAGGGCCGGATGGTCGATCATGTCGAAGCACGCCTCGATGTCACCCTCCAACACCCACTCATAGGAGCGGGTAGTGAACTGGTGAATCTCCGCGATCGCGTCCTGAGCGCGCCGTCGAGGACGGAAGCCATACGAACATGGCTGGAAGTCCGCCTCGAAGATCGGCTCGAGCACCAACTTCAGGGCCGCTTGCACGGTGCGGTCCCGTGCGGTCGGGATGCCCAGCCGGCGCCGCTTCGCGGTGCCGGGCTTGGGGATCATCCGTTCCCGCACCGGAAGAGGAGTGAACTCCCGCGACTTCAGATCTGCGCGAAGCGCAGGCAGGAACGCCTCCTCCGCGGCCAGGATCGACTGCGGCCGCAGCCCGTCGACACCTGCCGCCCGTTTCCCTCTGTTGCCCCTGACCCGGGTCCACGCCGCAACGAGGACGGCCGGGTCATAGACGAGGTTGAACACGTCGTCGAACCGGCGATCAGGATCATCGATCGCCCACTGATGCAACTTGATCTGGATCCGTAGTACCTGCGCCTCGGCTAATTCTCCACCAGCTCCCAGCACGGCAGCCCGACCACCCACCGGGATCGACTACACCGCCATCAAGCGGCGACTCACGCGGAAGATCGAGAACGGGCCCGACTCGCTGAAAGCGGTACGCGCCGTCCTGGTCAGCGTCGACGGCAACACCACATTGAGCTACTACCACGACAGCAAGCCCACGGAGCAGGCCCACGTCTACTCGGTGACCAAGAGCGTGGTCAGCATCCTGGTCGGAATCGCTATCGACGAGGGTCGACTGCGACTCGACCAGACCCTGGCCGAATTGTTGCCCGAACACGTCCCGGTCATGACACCCGCGCAGCAGGCGATCACGCTGCAACAGCTGCTCACCATGACGGCGGGGGTGTCGGTCAATGACGGAGGCATGAACCTGAAGGCCGAGAACCCGGTCGAGTCCATTCTCGCCTTTGGGATGAGCAGCGACCCAGGGACAACGTTCGGCTACTCCGACGGCAGCGCGCACCTGGTCGCGACCGTGCTGCGGCGGGCGATCGACCGGCCCATCCTCGACTACGCGCGGGAGAAGCTGTTCGATCCGCTCGGCATCGACACGCACCCTGCCTGGGAGGGGAGTGATCCGGCCACCAAGAACGGTTTCGACGACGCCGGGTTCGCATGGCTGATCGACAGCACCGGCGTCCATAGCGGCGGGTACGGGCTGAGGCTCACGGCGCCCGATCTGCTCAAGATCGGTCAGCTGTACCTCGACGGCGGACGATGGAAGGGCCGGCAGCTGGTCTCGGAGTCATGGGTAACCGAGTCGACGTCGAACCAGTTGACGGCCGAGCAAAGCCTCAACGGCGACCAGTACGGCTACTTCTGGTGGCCGATCAACGAGCCGGAGTCGCCCGGCTACATCGCCGCAGGCAGCTGGTATCAGCGCATCTTCGTGATCCCGTCCCGACGCCTGGTGATCGTGGCGACAGCCGACAGAAGCGACTACGCCGAGTCCGTAATCACGACGGATTTCGACCCCGTGCTGGCCGAGACCGTCATCGAACCGCTCCTGCAATGAGCCCTGCTCCGGCCACGTCCGGCGAGCAACCGCAGCTGCCAGTCGTACTTCCCGTCCACGGCTCAGTTCTGATCCAGCCAGACCCGGCCAGATGCGGTGCCAAAACTGCGTGACCAACTGAGTGACAGACGTCCGGGATAGCCTTCCATGATCCAGGCAGGAAACATATCGGCGGACGGTCATAAACAGGGCTACTCGGACTTGGAAAGCGTGCTGTTGACGCGCGATGGACCGGGCGAGACACTGAATTCTCCCTCGGCGGGGCGGCTGAGCCCCGAGGTTCACAGCAAGGAGGGACCTGCCAGTGAAGCGAGCCTTCAGATGCCGGATTGGCATCCACAAGTGGCGCTTCGCAGACTATGACACCGACAGCAATCGACTAACCCGCGAGTGCACCAAGTGCGGTACCCGACGCGATCAAGACGCCGGCCAGCGTACGGTCTCCTGGAACCGCACGGACAGCGGTGGGTTCACTGGTTGACCGGCGTTCGCCCCATGGACACGCACGGCAGCCGTATCGCAGCAGACTCAGTCCTACGTGCTCCAAGACGCTGGCGCCTCGACTCCCCCCTACTGCATCCACCGGCCCGAACGGATCGCTGCCGACGTCTTCGCATGACGCCCCCGACTGAGAATTGTTTCCCGGGCAGGTCCTACGAAGATCAGGCTCAGCCAGAGGACGACCCGACACTGTCTGGCGTTCGATCTCACGGTGGCCGCACTTACGGACACAGGCCGGTATGGGGGCACCGGAGCAGGCGTTTCATCGGGCGGTTTTCGGTCTAGCCCACCATTAGCCCGGCATCTTTGCGAAGTCCCAGGTGATGGCTTTGGTCGGCCGGAAGCGAATGAAGGCGCGTTCGCCGATGCCCAGGCCGACGAGGAACTTGTAGGATTCCACCGCCTGGTCGTAGTCCCCGATGTACCGCTGGAACCATTTGCCGTACTGCTCGGCCGTGATGTCGTCACCGAGAACCTCCGCCTGGCCGGTGTAATGCACGCCGGCGTAGGGCTGGTCAGCCTTGTCGATCAGCACCGAAGCGGTGCCGTTCCGACGCGCGTTACGAACGGCGTCGCTGTTCTTCCAGGTGCTGAAGATGATGTCGCCGTCGTCCACGCCGTACGTTAACGGCGTGATCCTGATGGTGCCATCCGTGTTGATGGTGGCCAGTTTTGCCACCCAGACACCCTCCTCCAGGAAGGGCGTGAGTTCCTCATCCGTCAGCGGGGGAAGCTTCATCTCGATCCCCGTCCTAGCGAGCGTTGATCATGTTGTGGAGCGGCGAGATCTGAAGGTTCGGTGCCCCTCCGCCGACCGCCTCGATCAGCGGCATGAGGACCTGCGCGAACCGTTGAAGAGCCTCGGGGGACTCCCAGACGTCTACCACGAGGTAGCTGCCGTTGTCCTTGAGTGCGGCCGTGTCGACAGCCGCCCCCGGGGGTCGCCGTGCCCGGCTTCCTCGAGTTGCTTGATGACCTGGTCGTACTGCTCGACGCTGTCTGTTCCTGCGTCCGAAACCGCAACGATCACCATGGTCGGCTCCTTTCTCCTCGGTCTCTCCGAATGCTTTCGGATGCTTCTACTGTAGGGAGTCGGCGATGCAGAAGCGTCCGCCGAACTACTCACCGGGCTACTCATCCGTTGCTGAGTTACCCATGCCACGATTTGGCTGCGGTTGGACAGACCAAGTTTGGTGAGGACGTGTTGCACGTGGTTCTGCGCGGTTCGCTCCGACAGCGACAGCTCGCCTGCGATTTCCCGGTTCGTCTTTCCGGCGGCGACCAGCCCGGCCACGTCCCACTCGCGCCGGGTGAGGGGCCCGGCCGCTGCGAGCACGTCGACCAGGGCATTCGTCTTGTCAACGATCACTCTCATTCGGAGTACCGTGGCCTGCCGCGAACTGGAGGTGAGCAGAGACTGGGCCCGCCCGATGTCGCCGGGTCGGCGCCGGCGTACCAGCGTGGACGCGAGCTCATACTGCGCTTCGGCGAGATATCCGACCGCTCCATTGGCTGAACACACCTCCACCGCCGTCTGGAGGTCCTCAACGGCCTCGTCGAAGTGTGCAACGAAGGCCAGGCCGCGACCGGTCCAGAGCTCCACCGGGCCGAAGTAGGCGACCTGCCCGGCTCCGCTGCACACGTGGTGACCCCGATACGCGCCGAGACGCTGCACCAGGGTGGCCACGTCGCCTTGGGTGCCCACCAGGATGGCGAGGTTCACACCGAACGCGAACGCCGCCAGGGCCGCATTCGGCGATGGTCTCCATTCGGCCGGAGGGCCAAGCGAGCGAAAGGTCGCGGCGGCTTCATCGAGCCGCCCGACCGACGCAAGCATGTAGGCGTTGGCAACCGCGATAATCACGCCAGCCGTCGGAAGCTCCCGCTTGAACACCGTGACACCTGCGTAGCCGCTCGCCTCCAGCGATCCGGTGGTTTCATGTCCGATCTGAAGCCCCATCACGGACAGCAGCCCGGCACGCTCCGTGAAGCCGATGTCGTCGCCGATCCTCGCCAGTTGGGAAAAGGCCTCGTCGGCCAGCCTCATCGCATCGCCGAACCGCGCCTGCGCCTGCGCCAGCACGGCCCGGCATTTGAGCAGCTCGTATCGCGCATGCGGCCCGCGGACCTGGTCGACGCACCACGACAACGCTTCCAGCTCACGCGCAACTCGGAACAGGTCGCCGCGTTCGAAGGCGGCGTCGATCTGCCACAGATGCGCCCACATCTGTGTGCGAGGGTCGTCGGCCTCGCGGCCCACCTCGAACATTCGGTCGGCGAGCGTCGCGCGCTCGTCAAGGCCCTCCGGGCCCGATCGAGCAAGCCGCCTCGCCCGCAGGGCCGCTTCCAACGCCGCACGGTGACCCGACTTCTCAGCGAACGCCAGGGCCTCCGCGCTTGCCCGTTCGGCGACCTCGTACTCCTCATAGCCATGGGCGGTGCTCCACGCGGTGTAGATCGACGCTTCGGCAAGCCGTGCCAACAGCCGCGCTCGCAAAGCGACATCGGCGGGGTCAATGCGTGCGAGAGCTTCCTCGCAGAGTCGCTTCGTCGTCGCCTCAAGAGGCGTCGGGGCGATCGTCTCCCGGACCAGTGCCGCCTCGGCGAGCAGATCCGGCCGAGCCAGCTTCTGCGCCGCAGCCGCGGCCCTTACGCTCGCCTCGACGCTGCCCGCGATGTCGGTCGACGCATTCAGCGCCCGGGACAGGCCGAGAAACAGCCGACACAGCAACTCATCGTCCAACTCGTTCTCGCCGAGGCTGAGCGCCAGACGATACAGCCGGGCTCCCTCCTCGTAGGCGAGCGTGCGCATGGCCTCACCCGCGGCAAGCTCGATCCAATGCGCGACCCGAGTGAGGTCCGCGTCAACCGCGGCGACCACCCAGTGACGCGCAAGATCCGACAAGTGCGGCTCGATTCTTCCGGCGTAAACCGACTCGATCGTCTCGGCGGCGACCCGGTGCAACCGGACGCGCTCGGCCGTCGACAGACCAGCCTCGACGGCGTCTCGAACCAGCGCGTGTCTGAACCCGTAGCTTCCGGGGACCGCCCCGGGACGCCAGCCCAGCAAACGCCGCCTCGTCCAGCGCCACCAGGCAGCTCACCGACGAAAGGCCGACCATGGGTCCGGCGATCGTCGTGGAGAATTCGCGGCCGACGATCGACGCCGCACGGATCAGGTCCACCGCAACCGGTGACAAGCGGCCCAGACGGCTGCTGATCGCTTCCCCGCACGTTGGCTGTCACCGGTGCCAGTCCTCCGGCAACCTTGCCCGCAGGCAGCACACGAGCCACCTCGCCCACGAAGAACGGGTTGCCCCGGGTGAGCGCATGTACCTGTTCCGCGTCGCTGGGACTGACCTGGTGTCCCACCACAGAGGCAAGGTGCACCGCCACGTCCGCCACGTTCAGTCCGGTCAGGTCGATCTGGCGGGTGATCGGCTCCCGAAGCAGCTCGGCGAACTCCGCGGCATGTTCGTGTTCGGTGTCACGGTGGCTCACCATCACGAGTAGTCGTTCGTCCCGGAGCGTCCGCGCGAGGTGTCGCAGCAACAGCACCGATGGGCGGTCAGCCCAGTGTGCGTCGTCGAGGATCACGACCAGTGCGGTTTGTCTGGTGATCCCCCGGAGCAGTCGCGCGACCGCCTCGAACTGGCGAAAACGGTCTTCGGCCCCTTCGGTGCTCTCCGGTGTCGACTCGGGACCGCCGAACACCTCCGGTGCCAACCGTGCGAGGTCAGGGTCGACGTCCCCGACGGCAACGAGATCGGCCGCTCCGCGGAGGATCTCCCGCCACGGCCAGTACGGCGGCGCGCCCTCAGACTCAACTCCGATACCCCACAAGGCCGGCACCTGGCGTTGCCCAGCCAGCGCCACCAACTCCTCGGCCAGTCTCGTCTTGCCTATCCCCGGCTCCCCTCGACACAGCACGATGCCGGGATGCCCCTGCTGGGCGGCCACCAGACGATCGGCAAGCGCAGCCAACTCCCTGTCACGTCCAACAAAGGCACCGCGCACCCTCTCGACAATATCCGTCTGCTGTGCCGGCGGTAAGCCGAAACACGGCTCAGCAGTTCGGCTGACCAAATCCGCCGGTAGGGTGCGAACCCTACCACTCCAACCCCCGATCCCGAGATAGCCGAGACGTCATGGATGCGCACACCGGGTCCGGACGTCCCACCGGCCCGCACATCCAGAAATACTACTCATGACTAAGCCCGGGCATGTCCGCAAAGCGGGTCGTGATTGAAGCGTCCCGGGTTTCGTGCACCCTCGGTTATGTGTGCCCGGCGGGTCGGCCAGCACTGATGTCAGCGTAGTAGTTGGTCTCGGCTTCGACTGGTGGGATCCGGCCGAGGTGATGCATCAACCGGCTGGTGTTGTACCAGTGCACCCAGTCGGCGGTGATCATCTCCAGGTCCGACAGCCGCTCCAGCGGTCCTCGGCGGAACGGGGAGTCGGCCCGGATGCACTCGTTCTTGTAGAGCCCGATCGTGGTCTCGGCGAGGGCGTTGTCGTACGAGTCGCCGACGGTCCCGATCGAGGGCACCATGCCGTGCAGCAGCGAGTCGTCTCGCCAGAGCACCGACGTGTATTGGGCGAGTTCAACCGGTCGATGCAACACCGGCTTGTTGAAGCGAGCGTAGTTGCTCCTCGAAGACCTCGGCGGGTGTCTTCCAGCCGAGGATCTTGCGGGGCCGGTTGTTGAGCGCGTGAGCGACGGCCTCGAGGTCGTCGGCGGACCAGCGCGACAGGTCGGTGCCCTTGGGGAAGTACTGCCGCAGCAGGCCGTTGGTGTTCTCGTTCGTCGGCCGCTGCCACGGCGAGTGCGGGTCGGCGAAGAACACCTGCGTCCCGGTCTCCAACGCGAACTGCGCGTGCCCGGACAGCTCCTTGCCGCGATCCCAGGTCAGCGTCTTGCGCAGCTGCTCGGGCAGCGTGGTCATCGACGCCGTCAGCGCGGCGTTCATCGCGACGGCTCCGTAGCCGCCGAGCGACGGCCCGTTCTTCACGTAGGGCTGCTCGCCCCAGCCCTCCAGGCGCGGCAGGTGGACCAGCAGCGTCGAGCGGCTGCTGCGCTCGACGAGCGTGCCGATCGCGGACCGGCCCGTCCCGATGATCAGGTCGCCCTCCCAGTGGCCGGGGACGGCACGGTCGTCGGCCTCGGCGGGGCGCTCGCTGAGGACGACGTCGGCGGTGACGTGGCCCTGCGGCTTGTTCCGTGACCGGGCCCGCGGCTCCCGCAGCGCACGGCCGGTGCGCAGACACGTGACCAGTTCGCGCTTGAGCGCACCACGGCCCTCGATGAACAGCGACTGGTAGATCGCCTCGTGGCTGATGCGCATGGACTCATCATCGGGGAAGTCGACCTTCAGCCGATGCGCGATCTGCTCCGGGCTCCACGCCGTCGACCAGCGTCGGTCTTGGCGATGCGGCTTGTTCAGCCCCTTCCACGGCGGCGTGCTGTCGGGCCCGGGACGACCGTGCCGTCGGGACGACGGACGTTCCCGGCGAGCCGGTCCTGCACGTACTCACGCAACCGCTCGTTGCCGACCAGCTTCGCCGTCTTCGGACGCTTCGCTGCCTGCTGTGCCTTCCACTGCGCCACCACGGCGCGGTACTCCTGCTTGCCGCCCCGGGTCGCGGCGTTGCGGCGCAGCTCGCGAGAGATCGTCCCGGGGTCGCGGCCGATCGTGCGGGCGATCTCGCGCACGCCCTTGTCCTGGGCCTTCAGCAGCGCGATCTCCTCACGCTCGGCGAACGACAGGTAGCGGCCAGTGGGCTCGTCCAGGCTCAGCGGCGGCATGCCGCCAGCGTGGCGAAACCAGCGAATCCCGACCGGCACCGACACGCCGACCGCCTCGGCGGCCTCGGCCGTGGTGATGCCCGTCGCGATCAGACGCCAGAACTCCCGCTGCACAGCTCGCGACGGCTCGGGCCGGCCCGGCGAGCGCATCGCCGGCCGCATCGCCCGATCCGCAGCCCACTGCCGACGCGCCCTGGCCGGCGCCTGGAGCAGCGGCTTCCTCTGTCGTCCCATCCGACACCTCCGTGATCAAGGTGTTGCGACGACCGGTTGAATCCGCCTTGGCGACCCGGCATCGCTGTGATGGATCACCGGTCCCGCGTCGAGGTGGCCTTCCCGGACCCGGGTAGCGGCGGCTTGGCGGATCGCGGCCTCGACGAACCGGGTCTGTTTCGATGTCGAGCATTCCCAGCCCAGGATCCGGTTGGCGAACGCGTCGATCACGAACGCGGTGTAGGCGAACATGCCACCGGCCAGCCGGACGTAGGTGAAGTCGGCGACGAGCAGACGACCCGGCGCTGGTGCCCGGAACCCGCGCTTGACCAGGTCAGGTGCTCGATCGGCAGCTGGATCGGAGACGGTGGTGCGGACCCTCTTGAGGCGTCGCACCCCCTGCCAGCCGTGGGTGCGCATCAGCCGTTCCACCGTGCACTTGGCCACGACGATGCCCTCCCGGTTCAGATGGGCCCACATCTTCACCGACCCATACAGCGACTCGGGCCTCTTGCGGCCCTGGTCGTCGGGCTCGTAGTAGCCGGCCAGGATCTCGGTGATCACGAGGTCCCACAGGGCTCGCGCCGACAGCGGCCGCTGGAGCCAGGCATAGAACGTTCTCGGGGCGATCCGGCAGCCGTGCTCAGACAGCACGCGACAGATCGAAGCGACCCCGAACCGAGCCCGGTGCTCGGCGACGAACGCGCAGATCAACGGTGTCGCGGGTCGCTCTCCCGCACGCGTTGAAAGACGTGGCCGCCTTCAGAATCTCCACGGTCTGCTCCAGCTCCGCGTTCTTGCGTTTCAGCTCCCGGATCTCCCGAGCCGCCGCCGTGGTCGTGCCCTCGGCTTGACCGGCGTCGACTGCAGCCTGCCGCAGCCACTTCCTCAGCGTCTCCGGGTTCATCCCCAACCGGCCCGCGACGGTCCTGATCGCCTCATACTCCGAGGCATAGTCCTCGCGATGATCTCGGACCAGCCGGACCGCTTTCGCCTTCGTCTCGGCGTCGTACTCCTTCGGCATGAATGCCACCCTCCCAATCAAGAAGGTGTGCACCAAACCCGGGACGGTTCAGAGTGACGAGCGCCGCGATGGGTATACGACCGATGTGGCGGCGGTCGACATGTTTTGGTCCACGGTGATGCAGACGTGCCGACGGGGACGAGTCCCTGCCGACGGTGCTGGCTCAGTCCTGTGTGGCGGTGTTGCCGGTGCCGGTGCCGGTGCCGGTGCCGGTGCCGATTTGAGCGTGGTCCACCGCCTTCCAGCGTCGCTCGGCTCCAGTGATGAGCGACCCGCGGCTGCGGAGCGGTTGCAGAGCACCTCGGGGAGGGTGCGTGCCTGGCCGTCGTCGAGCAGGCGGATCCCGTGACGGCCGACGAGCCACCATCTCGGCGTGTTGGCCTGTGTCCGCCGCCGAGCTGCGGGAACGGACGCCGTTTCGTTCCGAGGCCTCCCGGCCTGGGGACGTGAGAATGTCTTCGAGGTTCACCGCGCGTGGCTCCCGCAGCCCTGGGATGGGCGCGTGACGGCCTCGTCCCGGGCGCTGGCCTTCGCCGTGGGCGTGCACCTCCTGAGGTTCGGCGTGATCGTGGGAGGGCTGGAGCTGGCGCCCCTGATCGGGATCACCGGGTGGTACGCCGGCCTGTTCGTCAACGCCCTGTGCGTCCTGCTCGCCGCGGGCCTCGTCACCTGCCTCGGCCTGTGGCACCGCATCGGCATCGCGGTGGCCTGGCGCGGCTGGGCCGCGCTGCTTCCCGCTGCTCGTGCTGCTCGCCGAGGCGCTGTTGTGGGTGGTGCCTGACGGCCTCGTCGAGCAGCCACCTGGCTGGGCGCTGTGGGCGCTGACCCTGCTGCTGGTCGGCGTCAACGAAGAGCTGATCAGCCGCGGGGTGGTGCTCGAGCGGCTCCGGTCGGCGTATGCCGGTCACGTCGCGGTCGCGCTGACCGCCGCCCTGTTCGGCCTGCAGCACCTCTCGGCCTTCGCCACCAGCAGCCGGGGCGTTTCCGACGTCCTGACTGTCGTGCTGATCTCTGGCTGCTACGGCTTCGCCCTCGCCGCCTTCCAGCTCCGGTACGCCTGGATCTGGCCGCTGATCCTCCTGCACGGCTTCACCGACTTCACGAACATCCTGAGCGTGGGCGGCCACGGCGACGTGGTGGTCGCGGTTACCCTGGTCGCCTTCCTCTCGCTCGGGGTGCTGCTGCTGAGAGGCCGCCCCCCGGCCACCAGATCGCTTTCACCCGCCTGATCCAACCGTCCTGAGAGCGGTCGCCGCGTCCCCCAGACAAGCCGGCCATGATCGTCTTTCCCGCACTCGGATCGTCGGCAGCGAGCTCTGACCAGCCTCTCGCAGCAGCTGGCGAAGCAGCAGGAAGACCAGCTGTCGAACAGTGTGTCGTGTCCGGCGGCACGGTGTTGCTCGGCGTTGAGGTCCGGACTCCGCCGCACTACCAGCCGACCCTTGACGTGGTCAGCCTTGCGTTGGACGGCGAACGCGGTGAACCCATCTCGGTGATTTCGGCTCGAGAGATCCAGGCGCCGCTAAGACTTCACGACACCCGACAACCAGTTGTCACGCATGCCCAAGACCTGTTCTCAGCCAGGCTTTCGCCGCCGCCAGCACCCGGCAGGTAGCTCAGCAGGCGGGTGTGACCGAACGAACGTTGTTCAACATCGTCGCCGACAAAGGCGAGCTCTTTCGCCAGGTGATCCTGTCGAACGTCTTCGACCAAGACCAGGCACCGCTGCTGGTCCTCGCGGTCGGGGCTGGGCTGAGAGTGATGCAGCAACTGATCTGGGCCGACGTGTCCGCAGCCGGCGGGCCGCGGGGTCGACACGATCCGGACTGGACCGCGACCCAGCCCGGAACCATGAGCCGCCGCTGCTTCAGCTCACGCTGCTGACGCCCAGTCCTGCGGTGCCAGAGCGGGGTGGGTCGAAAGGGTCCGAAGCAAACCTCTGGCGTCGGCGCTCGGGGCTCCGCCGGACCTCGCGTCGTCTGCGGGAGCTCCGCTTGGCGTGGTGGCGAGCTCGGGGCTCAGGCGTGCGCGTGGATGTCGCTACCGGGCGGGCGCGTCCGTAGCGGTCGAGACTGCGGGCGGGATGTTGGCGTTGCGGTGGAAGACGTTGTCCGGATCGTAGGTGGCCTTGACGGCCTGCAGGCGGGTGAACTTGGCACCGTAGACGTCCTGCACCTCAGAGATGTCATCGGTTCGGGCGTAACGTTGACGTACGTCGTCGAGCCCAGGGCGTACGGGCGCAGGTCATCGGACAGGTCGCGGATCCACTGCCGTTCGGCAGGCAGCATTTCCTGCGTCGGGCACAAGGCGATGAGGTTGCCGAAGTAGCACGGAGTCCTCGGGCCGCTGAAGGCCGTTGCCTGGTCGTGGACCTCGGCGTAGGCGCCGTCCAACCAGTAGAAGATCAGCAGCGACAGGGGTGAGGCCTTTCTGGCCACGTACGTCGTGAGCACGTCGATCACGTCATCGGTCAGGTCGGCGAGGTAAGCGCCCTTGTCGTAGCCGTACGATCCCCAGGCGTTCGGCTCGTCGATCAGTTGCTGAAGGGCGACGTAGGGCATCGGGGTGACCAGGTCGAACAGCGGCGGCAGGGCTCGCGCACGCGCTGGACCACCTGGTCATGCTCTGCGGGGTCGCCGAACCCGGTGAGTAGCAGCGCGTAACCAGTCTCGAAGTGGTGCTCGGGTGGCACGAACGGAGCTGGAGGCGTCGTCAGTCCCGCGACCGGCACCGCGTTGAGCGAGATCGGGAGATCGTGGATGAGGTCTCGCATCAGCCGCAGCGCGGCGGTTCCCTGGTCGAGGCCCCAGAAGAACAGCCCGAACTGCACCATCGGTCCGACTTCGTGCAACCGGAACTCGAACTCCGTCACCACACCGAAGTTGCCGCCGCCGCCGCGGATCGCCCAGAACAGGTCCGGGTGCTGCTGTTCGTCCACCTGCAGCACCCGCCCGTCCGCGATGACGATCTCAGCGGAGACGAGGTTGTCGATCGAGAGGCCGAAGAGTCGGGACAGCCAGCCCATGCCTCCGCCCAGGGTGAGGCCGCCGACGCCGGTGTGACTGATCATCCCGACCGGGGTGGCCAGACCGTGTGCCTGGGCCGCGGCGTCGAGGTCCGCGAGCAGCGCGCCGCCCTGGACGCGGGCGAGTCGAGCGTCGGGATCCACAGCTGACCCGGTTCATCCGGCTCAGGTCGATGACCAGAGCCTCCGTCGCCGGTCGAGTACCCAGGAAAGCTGTGCCCGCCGCCGCGTACGGCGATCTCCAGGCCCGCCTGCGTGGCGGCCAACACGGCCGTGCGGACGTCGTCGACAGACTCACATCGCGCGATCACCGCCGGTCGGCGGTCGATGTCGGCGTTCCACACCCGACGGGCCGCGTCGTAGTCAGGCGTGCTCCGGTTCGATCAGCTCACCATGGATGATGCTCCGCAACCAATCGAGACCGTCACCGTTCACCTGCACGCTGCCTCGGCGCTTCTCCGACAACCTCATACTCGATTCCTCCTCAGTCGTTGAGCCGGCCTCCAGCTCCGGCTGCGATGCGATAGCTGGTGCGGACGGGTCACGGCAACGCCTGGCGCAGCGCATCGACGATGGCCTGAGTGGTTCTCTTGTCCTGGCCCACCACCAGCCAGGCGGTCTGGTGGCTGGTCCACCCCACGGCGTTGCCCGTGAAGCTGTCATCGCCCTCAGCCCCGTCGATCGTGCAGGAGAACCAGACGTTCCTGGTCAGAGGCTTGCGGGTCACGGCAGGGCCACCACCGGAGTAGGAAGGTCGAGGAGCGGTTCCCCGATAACTGCCCTTGGCGCAGCCGAGGCCGAGGCCGAACATGGCCGAAAGAGTGTTGTTCGCGGTGAACCGGTTCCTTTTGCCGTCGACGGCTTCGCTGTGACGTCGTCTCCGGCCACGACGACGGAGTTGCTTGTCCCCGTACGTCGACGCTCGCGAAGTCCTTGTCCCGCGGATCGATGAACAACTGCCGCGTCTGGCCGACGAACGTCCGTCGGCAACGAAGCAAGAACGGTTCGTGCCCCGTCGAGCGTCATCGGCCAGTGGATTCGCTCGACCCCGTACGACGCGGTCTGATGCGTCGGCTGACGCATCGGCCAACGCCGCGGTGAGGGCTTCGTGGACGATGTGGCGATCAGCGCGGGGTGGCCGGGACCGCGTGAGGGCTCGGGCGCTGCGGGAACGGCGTTGCCAGACACGCCACATCCGACGAGGATAACCGTGACCAGCAGAGGACAGCCGTGCCCCTGGGCCACCTAGAAGACCTCGTAGCACTGGTTTCGCTTCGCCATGGGTCCTGGGACCGTCCTGGGCGTGTGCTGTGGCCGGAATCGCCGAGTACGGCTTCTGCAGCACTGAAGTCACTTAGGCTAGTTCGATCAGTGGAGACTACGCAAGGATTCCTCCGCCCCAACCCGAATTCGGGTGGCAAGGACTCCCCCTCGTCAGGTGCGCTAGCCGGTTAGGACTACAGTGACAGTGCAATGACAGAGGCCATGAGTCGGGCTGACAAGGCTTCGGCGACACGCGCGCGTGTCATCGACAGCGCCCGGACGCTGTTTCTGCTCCAGGGTTACGCCCCGACCACGACTCGTCAGGTGGCCAGCCACGCCAAGGTGACGGAGCGCACACTGTTCAACATCGTGGCCAACAAGAGCCAACTCCTGCGTGAGGTGCTGCTGAGCCACGTCTTCACCGATGATTTCGGGCCACTACTTCAGCGTCAGGACTTCTCACCCGTGTTGCGGGCAGCCAGCGTGAACGAGTTCCTGACCGAGTACTCGAAGTGGGTGGTCAGCCTTCACACCCACACCGCTGACCTGGCCGAGATGACGCGAGCCGCCGCCTCAGTTGATATCGGCGCTGCCGAGATCTGGCGCTGGGGTAACGCTCAACAAGTGGTGGACCTCACTAATCTCGCTGCCACACTGAATCAGCGGGGCTGGCTGCGATCCGGAGTTGCGCCAGAGGACATGGCCCGGTCACTGGCCGTCCTGTCCGGCCACGAGAGCTACTGGCGGCTAGTCACGAGCAGCACTGGAGCAGGGCGCGGTACCGACGTTGGCTCCGTCGCCACTACGCTGCTGAACTCATCGCCCCCGGAACACAACCGTGACGACCCGGAAAACGTCCACGGCTCATAGCCCCTGTTGGTGTCTCTTCCAGGGGGCGACACGACCCTGTTTGCCGATCGCCCCCGGCCCTGGCCGGGCCGGTCCTAGAAGGACGCCTACACGGGACAGTCGGCAGCAGCTTCTCCCGGTCGCTCGGGGAGGCCAATCTGAACACTACAAAGGCGACGGTCGCGAGGAGTACGACAAGAAAGTGACAATCGCCAGCCTTGCCTCAATGCGTCATTTCCCTGACCAGAGCCGCATTCTTGATGACAGGTTCCGCGAGAACCTACACCTCCGCGACACCGCCGACCTGCTGGTCGACTTCGCGTCGGCCTCGACCTGCTCACCGACCGGCTCCAGCGCGACCGGGTAGCGGCGGGGTCGACACCCCGGCCAGCATCCGCTCCATCGCCATCCAGCCGAGCAGCTCGGTGGAAGTGAACAGCTCATAAGCCGGCACCGGCAGTTCCCCGGAGCCGTCGCTCGCCCGGACCCGGGGCCGGGTGAGTGGCACCCGACGGCCAACGAGGGTGACCGAGCCGGCTCGCGATCGTGCAGGGTCGAGGTCCGGCTTCAACGAGGCTTGGCTTCCGGTGGACCGGGAGGGTGGCTGCGCTGTTGTGTTGCTTGCGTTGACTGCAACCGCAGCGGCTGCGCGACGACACGGCGGCGACGCCCGCAGCCATGTTGGCCACCCTGGTCGACAGTTCAGCCGGCTTCGGCCACATGGGCGATGCCCGGTTGTTTCCCGCGATATGGCTGCGAGAACTCCCTCGCGCTGTCGCCCTACTCCACGATTGCCGTCATACGGATCGAGACGAGGACGCCGGGGATCACCGCTCCGAGCTTGGCCGCATAACGGCATGGCGGATCCGAGGGAAACCAGGTTGTGTACTCCTCGTTCATGCCGCCGAAGTCATCTGGATCGGCGAGGAGCACCCCGACCTCGACGACGTCGTCAAGCGTTGCACCACCGGCGTGCAACACTGCTCGGCAGTTCGACAGCGCCTGTCGAGTTTGCTCTTGAATGGACGAGCCAGCCAGCTGCCCGGCCGCGACATCGAGCCCGGTCAGACCAGATACATGGATATGCGAGCCGATCCTCACGCCCTGGCTGTACAGCGGTGAGGTCGGTGCCGCATCAGTATGAAGAATGTGCCGCATGGACGGCGATCTTCCTTGCCCACGCGGACGCTGTCAATCCGACTATTTCGCGCTCAGCAGGCCGGGCGGCTGAGCCGTCGAACCCCTCGCGCCGCAGCGAGGGTGCGCATCGTCAGTGGTTGGCCGAGGTCTGCAACGCTCTGACGAGGTCGTTGACCACGGGACTGTCGGGAAGGTGTGGAGTGCGCATGGCCCAGACCCGACGTACGACGGGAGGTCCGTCAATCGGCCGTGTCACAAGCTGGCGAGACGATCGCACAGCGAGCCCCGGGCATCACGGCGATCCCGAGGGTCGAGGCGACCATCGCCTGGACTCCCAGGTAGTCGTCGGTGGTGAGCACGACCCTGGGCGTGAACCCTTCGGCTCGGCACGCCTCAACGACAATCCGAAACCACGTGGCGTTGGAGCGTGAGCCGATCCACTGCTCGTCGGCCAGCGCGTCGAGACGGATCGAAGGGCTTCCAGCGAGCCGGTGCCCGCGCGGCAGAACCACCTGGAAAGGATCGTCGCAAAGAGGGTGGCCCTCGCCTCGCTCAGGTCCCAGACCGCCAGAACCGACAGGACCATAGACAATCGCCAGGTCGATGGCGCCGGAGTCGAGCAGCCCGAGCAGCTGCGGCATGTGGCCGTCGAGCAAGGACAACTCGACCTCAGGCCTGACACGCCGGAACCGCCGCAACGCGGTGGGCACGAACGTGGTCAGCGCCGACGGAAAGGCGCCGACCCGGAGTCTGGCCGGCTGCCGACCGAGGAGCTGGGATACCTCCTGTTCGGCGAGCGCCAGCTGGCTGCTGATCGCCCGCCCGTGCTGAGCCAGCCGCACACCGACCTGTGTCAGTTGAACCGGCCGACTCCGCCGATCCACAAGGCCAGTGCCCAAGTCACGCTCCAGTGCCGCGATGTGCTGGCTGACCGCCGACTGCGTCATCCCGAGCGTCCCTGCTGCAGAGGTGAAGGCTCCCGTGTCGTCGAGTGCGGCGAGCACCTGAAGACGCCGCAGCTGGTTCATAAGCTCCACTGATGAAGCATAAGTCCAAAGGCTTATCAAAGCTCTCACCGTCGGACACCATTCTCTGTATCAACCCGTTTCGACAATGGAAGGACGAACCATGCCGCTGGTCAACGTAAAGCTCATCGAGGGCGTCTTCACCGATGCACAGAAGGCCCGCATCATCACCGACCTCACAGACGCCATGGTCCGCATCGAGGGCGAGAACCTCCGACCGGTCACCTGGGTGGTGATCGACGAGGTCGCTGGAGGAAACTGGGCGATCGGCGGAAAACCACTGGCGGCCACCGACGTACTCGAGATGGCTCACGCACCCGTCGTGTGATGCTGTAGCAAGCCGACAGATCGCGCACGGGCGGGCCGGAGGGCGACGTGGACATCGGTGCACATCTCCCGCTGATCGACTTCGGAACCGGTCCGCTCAGCGCGGCTGACCTCACGTCGTACGCTCAGTGCTGCGTCGACCTGGATTACGCTGCGGTCGCTGCCAACGATCATCTGGTGTTCCCCCGACCTTGGTTGGACGGGCTCACGGCCCTCGCCGCCGTCACGGCCAGTTCGGGCACCCTGACCCTGACCACGACCGTTGCGTTGCCCGTGGTCCGGGGACCGGTGCCACTGGCCAAGGCGCTCGCCGGTCTCGACGCGCTGTCCGGCGGTCGGTTGGTCGCAGCCCTCGGCCCCGGGTCGTCACCGCTGGACTACACCGCGGTCGGACTCGACTTCAGGGAGCGCTGGCAACGGTTTGACGACGCAGTGCCGACCATGCGCGCCCTGTGGCGAGGCGAGCCCTACGACGGGCGCTTCTACTCCATCCCTGCCGCGGCCACCTCCCGTGCGTCGAGCCGCCGGGACGGACCACCCCTGTGGCTGGGCAGCTGGGGTTCCGCAGCCGGACTACGACGAGTGGCGCGCCTGGCCGATGGTTGGCTCGCGTCGGCGTACCACACGACGCCGGCATCCTTCGCTGATGCGCGAACCCGATTGGGAGACGAGCTCAGGGCTGAAGGAAGGATTGCCACTGACTTCCCCAACGCAGTAGCAACGTTCTTCTTCCAGGTCACCCAGGGCCGGGCCGAGGCGCAACACCTCCTCAGTCGGGTACTCGGCGCCCACACTCAACCGTGACCCCGACGTCCTTGCCAGCCGGCTCGCCATCGGCTCTCCCGAGCTGCTCACCGAGCGGCTCACCGCTCTCGAGCAGGCCGGAGCCCAACGGGTCTACCTCTGGCCACTGAACGAGCCCCAAAGCCAGCTCGAACTGGCCCGCAATGCATGGCCGGGCTGACCTCGTCGGCGAACCGCTCAACGCAACCTCGCAGACCTGAGCGTTGCCCGGTGGTCCCCACAGCCTGACCCGACCGTTCTGGGGGTCACCCCGAGCACGACGGCCGACGCCCAAGCTGCTGGCGTGAGCCCGGACGCCAGCATGATCACCACACCAAAGTTCGTGACCGCGTAGGAGCAGGTGATCGCTCCACCCGTTCCCAGGAGGTCACCGACCGCCGTACTCACCGTGGCGCCGACCAGCGCACCGACGCCGGCAGAAGCGAACACCAGACCCAGCTGGAACGGGGACAGGCGGATCTGAAGATAGGCGTAGGGCGCCACCACCACCAAGAGCACCGCCTGGGCAGCGAACCAGACAAGCTGCGCCGCCGCGAGGCGACCCAACCCCGATCGGCCGTAGACCCACCGTGCCCCCTCGGCGATCTCCGCGGCCAGACCCCGGAAACTCAGCTTCGTAGAGTTGGTCGCAGGAGGCTCGGGAACGGCCCGAAGCGTTGCCACCCTCACGGCGGAGAACAGGTACGTGACGGCGTCCACCAGCACCGACAGGGGCGCACCGATGATTCGGATCAACGCCCCGGCGACCGCCGGGCCAGCAGTCTGCGCCACGGCACCGGCGCCGTCGAGGCGAGCATGGGCACGCTGCAGCTGTGCTCGCGGCACCAGCGTGGCACGAAGGACATCGACGCTGCGTCGTTAACCAACGAGACAGTGCCGAACATCACGACGACGACCAAAAGCAGCGGAAAGCTCAGGAGACCGAAGACCCACGCCAACGGAATCACCGTCAGCAACACAGCTCGTAGGAGATCGGTGGCCACCATCAGCTGCCGGCGACGCGCTCGATCGACCAGTGCCCGACCACCTGCCCCAGGACCAGGTACGGCAGCCAACGTGTGGAGTTGAGCCACCCCACCTGTGCTGCGGAGCCTGCAGCGTCACCACCACAAGCGTCGGCAGTGCCAGCGACGTGATCGCGGTCCCGAACCCCGAGACCGTCTCACCCCACCAAAACCGACGGAATCCCGGCGCCAAGCCGCCACCGACACCCTCCGCACGCACGGGCAGACTCTCCCAGACAGTGCAGAGTGCAATGCAGCAGCGGCCCGATCAAGCTTCGCCGCCACCGCGGCTCGGGACGAATCGCCCGTCCAGGAGATGTCGTTCTCGTAGGACGGTAGGCATACGCTACCGAGCAGTTGATCGCCGTCTCGCGACGATCCGCCGGGATCCTGCTGTGGTGGATGAACCGCTTACGCCACGCGCGTCGGGCGGCCGACCGTGGGCGATGAGTTTCGCCAGGGTGGTGAGTCGTCACTGCATCGGCCACACTCCCGTGGGCTTGATCGGCCCCCGGCCAGGAGGCCAGCACGAAGGCGATTTGTCGGTTAGAGAAGGTGGTGGACCCCGTGGGCACGGTTCAGGCGCAGGCGATCATGTCCCTCGATGGGTACGTCGCCAAGCAGGACAACACCGTTGGCCGGTTGTTCGACTGGCTGCAGAATGGCGATGTCGCGATTCCGACTCCCGCCGGTGACTTCACCGTTCATCTCAGTGGCCCGAGCGCGGAGCACTGGCGGCGGTGGGTGTCCTCGCTGGGGGCGTTGGTCTGTGGCCGCACCCTGTTCGACGTGGCTGAGGGTTGGCAGGGGCGCCACACCCTGGACGTCCCGGTTGTCGTGGTAACTCACCGGGTCCCCACGGACTGGGTCAAGACTCATCCGGGCGCACCCTTCACCTTCGTCAGCGACGGGGTGGAGTCGGCGATCGCGCGGGCTCAGGAGCTCGCCGGCGACCGTGTCGTCGCCGTGTCCGGGGGCACCATCGCCCGGCAGTGCCTGGATCTGGGGTTGCTCGACGAGGTGGCTGTCGACCTGGTGCCCGTGGTGATGGGAGACGGCAACCGGCCGTTCTTCGGCGCGTTGTCCTCCGCTGACGTCCCGCTTGGAAACCCGACAGTCTGCATCCAGGGCGACCGGGTCACCCACCTTGTGTTCCCGGTGCTGCGGTGACCGGCCAGAACGGCTGGAGCGTTCGCCGCTGCTCTTTGACAGCCTCGGCTCGATCGGCACCGGTTCGGCAGGTGCACACTCCGCTGGCTGACCCGAGCAGATCGATCGGGAACCGACGGGCGGCGCACGCTCGGCACTGCTTCGACTGAGCCGACTGTGAGGGCATGGTGACTGCCACCTGCTGCGTCAGGCGGCCCGCGTTTGTCGAGGGGCACCTGGAAGGAGAGCCGTCATGAGAACACTGCACGTCGGCCTGCGTGTCGCCGACCTCGAGAGGTCGGTCGCGTTCTACACCTGCATCGGCTACGAGGTACTCGGTGAGGTACCTGCCACCGAGCTCGGCAATTTGACGATGCTGAAGCTTCCCGGCGACGAGTTCGTGACCGTTGAACTCGTCCACGATCCCAAGATCGGCCGGGTCGAGCTCGGGGGCCTCAGCCACCTGGTGATCCACGTCGAAGACGTGCACCTGATGGTCGCGCGACCTGGCCGCACAAGGGATACAGACCGAAGCGCCCACATCGCCCAACGGCTCCGCGGACTTCTGGACCGCATGGGTCGTTGACCCGGACGGGTACCGCATCGAGTTCGTCCAATGGCCCAACGGGCATCCCGACGGCATGACGCGCTCCGACCTGACCGACCCCGGGGCAGAGTGACGACCGAATCCCCTTCCCGCCGCCCCAAGGACGTGGTCGAGGAGCTGCTTCGACGGCAGCAAGCCGGTGACGACAGTGTCCTGGATGACCTCGTGGCTGCCGACATGGTCAACCACGCCGCCGGGCCGCAGGGCCGCGAGGGTCTGCGGCTGATCCTGGCACCATCGAGGTCGACCTCGCGCCGACCCAGCTCGAGCAGCACCACCTCATCGGCGAGGGCGACCTCGTCGTCCAGCACCTGACGCTGCACGGCACCCACCGGGCGTCCACGATGCCGCTGCTCGCCGACCGGCCCGTCTCCGGTCGACCGGCAGCGTGGACGTTCATCCACATCTGGCGGGTCGTCGACGGGATGCTCGTCGAGCACTGGGCCTGTCGCGACGACATGGGCCTGCTCGAGCAGCTCCGGCCGTCGTGACCGTCGACCGGCTGAGCGTTGGTGTCCTCACCCCGCACACGGCGCCGGCGACCCGAGATCGAACTGCCTGCCATGACCTGCCGTCCGGGTCGCCACAGTCGTGTCCCGACCAGGGTCGCCACCGCCGGCGTCGCAAGAGCCGTTGGGCACCACTCCGCCCGCTCACACCGAACTACGGGCCTCGACCGAGTCCGCGGCGATCGACCGCGCTGCAGTCACCTTCAGGGGTTGGGCGCTCACCTCGGTCGCCCACGCGTCAACGACCTCTGGCTACGTCATCGGCTACCGCGACGAGGCTGCCACCGTCGATCGCCTCTCGCAGCGCTGCAGCGTCCCCGCCGTTTCGAGCTGCGCGGCCGCTGTGGCGGCGCTGCGAATCCACGGCGTCGAGCGGCTCCATCTGGTGCACCCGCCCTGGTTCGACGACGAGGAAGCTCACTGAGCGCCATCAATTCGACGAGTCGTCCTTGGAGCCACCGGCCGGAATACCACCGGGCCGTTGGGCTCCGGCGGGAGCGCCGCCCATGGGGGCTCACTTCAGCGGCTTGAGCTCGACCTCAATGTCGTAGTCATAGTTGAACTCTTCGCGCAGTGCCTGTTCCCGCGTCAGGCCGTACTTGGCGAGAATGGCGTTGTTCTCCTCGACAAGTTTCGGATCTGGCTTCGACAGCTTCTCCTGGGCGGTGTCCCAGTAGTCCAGCACCTCCTTCAACGTCCCGGTCTTTCCCTCGGTCGTTTTCACGTCGACGATCTCGTGGCCACTCTGGGTGAAGGCTGCTTCCTGGGACGTGATGGAGCTGCTGGATCGGGCCGCTTGTGCCTTGGTCAGCGTCGGTTTGTCCTTCATCATCCGGCGGATCTCGAGGATCGTGCGCAGATTCCAGATGTTCTTCAGGGCGACGGTCTTGAGGCTTCCCGCCTCGACGCCGAGTAGGCGCATGAGTCGCATCGTCAGGTAGGAGGCGGTGGGGGTTCCCTTACCCTCGACCATCGGCGGGTCGGACTCCTCCGGAAGGCCCGTCGGAGTTGATCATGGTGTGGTCGGATGGGCATGCCGGTGCTGCTGGTCTGCCCAGCGTTTCCACTGTTCGGGTCCTCAGTTGGGGCCGCGCGGGCCGGGTGAACGGGTTCAGGCCGCGACGGGCGGCGGCAGGCCGTCGCCGAGAACGCGGTCCCACAACATCAGCCAGGGCTGCGCCCAGGGCCAGTGCTCGGGCAGGTGCAAGACGGTGCGGCGCTGGGGCTGGGCGAGGCGGGCGGGCACGTTGATGATGGTGCGACGCAGGGTCGCGCCGCGGGCCACAGCCTGGGCGGGGCCGGCGAGGGTGCCGGCGGCGCGGAGCAGGTTGTGGGTGATCGCCGCGCACAGCGCCCAGGCGGCGTTCGCGCCGAACCGGCCTGAGGGCAGGTGCGCCAACGGTCCATCGATCAGGTCGGCGAACACGGTCTCGATGATCGCGTGCCGGCGGTGGGTGACATCAGCCACCGCGGCAGGCTCGAGGCTGTCGGTGAGGAACGGGTGGTGTCGCCAGACCGGGAACAGCTCATCGAGGCGGGCCTGGTCGCGGACCCGGCGCACGATCAGCCGGGCGGTCACCGGGTGCGGTGTGGAGGCGAATGCGGTGAACACGGGAACCTCGGCGACCTCGGCGTCGCTGATTAGCTCTCCGGTGTCAGGATCGGTGACCGCACCTGGGTAGTGAACCGGGGTCCATGCCTCCTCGGGGATGGCTGCGATCGCCTTCGTGACGGTGGAGTTCTTCACCAGCACGAGGGAGAACCGGGCACCGGCTCGTCGGCAGGCGCGGGCCAGGGTGCTGTTGCCGTAGGCGGAGTCGCCGCGGACCAAGACTGCACCGCTGGCACCGGCCCGGCGGGCGGTGCGGACCGCGTCGGTGACCATCGACGCCGCACCTTTGCCCGAGCCGGCCCTGCCGGCGCGGAGCCGGATCCCGGCGATCACCGGCGCCCCGGTCCGGGTGGAGATCGTGGCCGCCAGCGGCGACAGGCCTTTGCGGAGGACCTGCTTGCCGGCGAGCTTGGTGTGGCCGTAGCTGGCGCCTTGCTTGGCGTGGCCGAACGTCGGCCGCAGCAGCGAGTCCACATCGATGAACGCCTGCTCCGCCAGCCCGGGCAGCAGACCCGTCGTGGTGACCAGGTTGACCAGATGAGCCCGTAGCACCGAGGCCAGCTGCAGAGTATGGCCGTGGGTGAACTCGCGCAGCAGCTGGCCGAGCGTGGCCGAGGCATACACGCCGCCGAACAGCCGGCGCATCCCACCGCAGCGGATCAGGTCCAGATCGTCGATGCTGTCCGCGCCGGCCGCCATCCCGGCGATGATCGCTGACAGCTTCCTGGCCGGGTTCGCCCCGGCCGAGGCGACCCGGCACGTCTTCCACCGGACCCGCTGACCGATCAGCTCCGACAGGCCGGTCCGCTCGGCCAAACCCATCACCGGGACCAAGCCGGCGCACGACACCAGATTCTCGTCATCGAACACCGCGTCCGCACGCGACCATCGATCAGGTAGTTTCACTCCCAGTGCCTTCTGTGGATGGGCTGGATCAGGACCTCGACACTCCCGATTCTCCAACCACAGAAGGCACATCAACACTCAGACCCGCCGAGACCTCTGTCGCCCACCCACGGATCGAGGCTTAGCTCAGCCGAAGCGGCGGACGGTGAATTCGGTCAGCATCGGATGCGGTTCGTCGTTGATGATCTCCGATGCGATCAGCTCGCCAGCGATCAGGCCGAGAGTCGCGCCGCTGTGGGTGAAAGCCACCGACAGTCCGGGTACCGCCTCGACTCGACCCAGCACCGGGTCACCGTCGCCCGGAATCGGCTTGGGACCGATCCCGGACCAAGCGGGCTCGAGTCGAGGATGGCCAGACAGCACCGCGGTTGCTTCGGCCAACAGCGAAGGAACCACATCGTCCGCCACGGTGTAGCCGCCTGCCTCGTCGGAGGTGATGTGCTTGCTGGCCCAGTCCGCGTCCACCGAGAGGGTCCCGCCAGGTCCTGGCCGCACAGCGACCCGCGGGGTGTTCAGCACGACTGTCAGATCGTGGCGCAGCGGCCTCGCGCCGACCAGCAGCGAGACCGGCGTGGCGTCGGGAATGGTCACACCCACCTCAGCGGCCATCGCGGGAACGGCGGCACCGGTGGCCAACACCGCAGCGTCCACCGTGAACCGATCGCCGGCCACAGTCGTGACGGCGTCCACGTGCCCGGACACCACCGAGACCCGACAACGTCCCGCCCGGGTGACCAGCTCACCGCCGTGTGCAACGAAGTCCTTGATCAAGAAGCCGATCAGGCTGGGCAAGTCCACCCAACCCTCGCCTGGGTTCCAGACCGCACCGGTAGCCGGCACGGCGCCCGGGTCGACGCCACCGAACCGGGCCGCGACCTCGTCTGGCCCGAGCAGATAACTCTCGTACCCGCGGGCCCACTCGTCGCGATGCCAGTCCCGCATCCGCTGACCTTCCGCCGCCGTCGTCCACGCCAGACCACCACCGAACCGAAGCCAATCGCTCACCCGATGGTGCGCGGCCAGCGTCCGGTACCGGTCGAGGCCTGCCATCCGCAGCCGGTGGTACGCCTCCGTACGCACCCCGGCCGAGTTCAACCAGGACAGCGACCGACCAGAGGCGCCGCTGGTCAGCTCCCCCTCCGTCATCAACACCACCTCGGCGCCCGCCCGAGCCAACTGATGGGCCGTCGACACACCGAGGACACCCCCACCAACGACGGCGGTACGAGGCAGCCTGGCAACCATGGTGATCCTCCTCAAGCCCGTGACAATGGTGTCTCAACAGGGCACTCCCTCATGCGGATGAGGCGCCGAGCCCAGACCAGTACACCTACCACCCACCCGACACGCGGCCGACGACAACCAGCCCATCAACCTGGCGACGGACGCCATCTGGCTGGTGATGCCACCCGCTCAGGCGCTGTCAGACACACACGGCGGGCGCGCAGCCGGGGGCTCCGGTCCGTTCCCGACGGTGCTCTCACCGTGGCTCGCCACCCATCGAGCTCGAGTGTCCTACGCCGGTAGGTCCACCAAGACGATCCGGCCAAGCCAAGCAGTTGCGCGACCCACGTAGTGAGTCCTGAACCCAGACGCCCGAGGCGACGACAACAGGGGGATGGACGAACCCCCGCCAGATCGTGAACTGTTGCCGGCTGGCTACGCGGAAACACTCGAAGCGATCAAAGCCGAGGTCCGCTCCGCGCAGATTCGGGTAGCCCGGACCGCGAACACCCAGATGATCGAGCTGTACTGGCGCCTAGGCCAGCTCATCGTCCAACGCCAGCTCCACGAAGGCCGACGCGCCCGTGTCATTGCCCGTCTTGCCGCGGACCTGCAGACCGAGTTCCCCGACGTGCGCGGGTTCAGCGCCGGCAACCTCGACTACATGCGCCGATTCGCCACCGCCTGGCCCGAAGTCTCGTCCCTACAAGTCGTAGGGAAGTTGGGTTGGGGCCAGATCCAGACCCTGCTCGACCGGCTGGACAACCGCGAAGACCGCGACTGGTACGCCACCCGATCCACCAGCCTGGGCTGGTCCCGCAACACCCTCGTCCATCACATCACCACCCACCTCAAACTACGCACCGGGACCGCGCCGGACAACTTCACCACCACCCTGCCCGCCACCGACTCCGACGCCGTACGCGAACTCGTCCATGATCCCGTCCGGCTCGACTTCCTCACCCTCGACCCCGGCTTCAGCGAACGCCAACTCGAAGACGCCCTCGTCACCCATCTCACCCATCTCATCGCCGAACTCGGCCATGGGTTCGCCTTCGTCGGCCGCCAGGTCCCCCTCCGAGTCGGCGACCGCGAACTCTTCGTGGACCTCCTCTTCTACCACCTCGGACTGCGCCGGTTCATCGTGTTCGAGTTGAAGATCGGCGAAGCCGACAGCCGTGACGTCGGCCAGCTCTCCACCTACATCGCCGTCGTCGACGAACAACTCCGTCAACACGAGAGAGGCGACGAAGCCACCATCGGCATCCTCCTCGCCGCTGCTCGCGACGAGATCTTCATTCAGTACGCCCTCCGAGCCAGCACCGCGCCGATGGCCGTCCTCACCTACACCACCGACACCGAACTCCCCGCCGCAGTCCGTCCGGCCCTCCCCTCCACCGCCGACCTCACCCGCCTCGTCCGCTCCGTCCAACACCACAGCACCTGACCCCACCCACCACGAACCGCGGCCGCCACCTCCGCACACCCCGTGAGCTCGCCGCTCCCCAGGGCAGCCGCGAAGCCGTCAGAAGACACCCGATCAGGGGCTTTGCTCCCATTGCCTGCGGACCTGCCAGCATCGACACACTCCGATTCCCCGCCGCCCCGAACAACCGATCACGGACGCCGACGGACTGGCCCTTGACCCCCACCGCCACACACACGAGATGACATCCGGCCGATCCGATAAGCGCCCAAATGACATGGCGTCACAAGACGTCGGGCGTCTCTGACCACCAACTACAACTTCAAGAGACGTGACCGGGGGTCTGAGTCATCGCCTCAGTTCATAGATAGACCAGCCGCAGAACCACCAGCCGAGGGCTCGCCTGCCTGAACGTGTAGACGATGAACCCACCTGCCTGCGCATCGGTCGTGGTCCAGGTATCGCTTCCCTGGTCGTACCGGCACCCCTCGCCGTCTGGTGCTCCCACCAGCTCCGCCAGACGTGAGTCGATGAGCGTCTGCTGGCCGGAACCCAGGGCCAGGTACTGGTCGAGCGCAACCTCAGCCCACGTCGCGACCCAGTGCATCACCTACCTGCCCGTTGCCGCCCGGTACTCCTGAGGCGAAGACCAGCCCACATCCTCACCCGCGTGGAAGCGCCGCACCAGCTCCCGCTCAGACTCTGTCAGAGGGTTCAACCGCAGCGCGACGATGCCCCACCAGTGCGTTAGCACCCGCTCCGCTTCGCGGAGGTCCAGCGACTCCGCCGCCCGCGCCAGCGTAGCCCGATACTCAGCCTCGAAAACATCCGCCTCACCTGGCGACAACGCCCGCAACGCCTCCAGCACCGCCGGACCAGACCGATCGATCGTCATCGCCACCGTCACCACTCCAGTGTCGCAGAAACCTCCGCCCCACCAACGCCCCGGCGCCGCAGCCGACTGAAGCCGGGGAGGCTGCTGCCTCCCCCGGACTCTGTCCAAACACCCGACCACATCCGGGGCCGCCGGCGCCCAGTTCCACCTCGGGGAGCTGACCCCGCTTCTGTCCAACACCCGGCGGCCACCACGGCCCCAACCGGTCGATCCGAGAGCTTCAGCGCCTGGTGCGCTCTGACAGGAACCGGTCGGCCAGAGTCTCCAGCTGCCTGGGGATCGAACTCTCCGAAGTGGGCGCCACAGGCCGCGGACGTCAACTTGGTCAGCTGGCGTCGGCGTAGCTCGTGACGCAGGAGACGTCCAGGGCGAACTCGACCGGGAACGTCCCGAACAGCAGCTGTCCAGCGCGGCGGGCCGCAGCAAACCCGACATCGAACCAGACGCTGACCCTGGCCATGCCCCGCCCTGGCGACGATAGCGCTCCGGTGCCCCTGGCCGCGATCGGCGCGGGTGCCTGATGTCGGCGCCAACCGCTTCTTCCGCACCCGGCGTCCGAGCCGCCGCTACGCGGCGCAGATTCAGCGGACCAATCCAGTTCGCACGGTGGGAACGTCAACGATGCGCAGCTGCGTGGACTGACCGCGCTCACCTGTCCGGGCCTTCGCGAGTGACTGCCTTCCCGCTTGTCGGGTTGGGTGTCACCGTGGAGTCAGGCTCCAGCCACAGCACCAACGCGATCTGTTCGTCGCCATCGTCGGCATCAGAGCTGTTCGCTGGACGCCGATCATCTGTGGACCGGAACCCGAAGTTGCTCGCGAAACCAATTGCGCGGCCGTTGTCGGTACCCACCCAGCAATACAGCTGCACATAACCGTCCCGGGCAGCCCGAGCTGCCGCAGCCTCCATCAACCGCCACGACACACCACTGCCCCGCGCGTCGGGAACAACGTACAAACCGAAAACCTCCGCCGCCGTGGGGTCGTCCCCGAACGGTCCGACACTGACGATCCCCTGCGGCACGCCGCCCCGCTCGGCCACCAACCGATGCGACCGGGTCATCCGATCACGCCAGAACTGCTCCTCACGGACCGACTCCTCAGCCAGGGACGCCGTGAACGAACCCGGCGACTCCGCCAGGGCACCCAGACGAACGTCGCGGTACCGCGACCACTCAGACTCACCAAGCACCCGCACCAAGACCTCCGCCATGGCCGAGTGTCCACCTCAGAACCGACCTGCGGCAACACCTGGCGGGCGGCAAACGACCGAGTCCACTTTGGAAGGTCCCGGTGGCAGTCACCCGGGATCACCCAGGTCGCCCATCACCGTCACGCCAGCAGATTCCGCAGATACCGGTCGGTTCATCTCCAGCCCAACCAGATGACCCAACCCGGCGACCAACGGCCCGCGGCGGACTCAGCCCAGCCATCGAGCCAGCTGAGGCGGAGCCGGCGACCTGGCAGGCAGCGGCTGCTGCCGTGCACCGGGTCAGCGGTGTGTTGGCGTTCGTCGGCGAGAACGATGATCCGCTGGCGAGAAAGCTTCGTGAGCTCCACGCCGCAGTGTCACCCGTCATCGTCGCCCGGGCCAGCGCCTGACTGATAACTCCATTTGCTCGGCGTCAAGACAGTCGATCACGATCAGAAACCCGGACGGTGGCATCTTGCCGACAACGATCTTGATCCAGGCGAACTGGTTGCGGTTGTTCGACACCGGCCGGTCCGCCACCGTCAGGGCCTGGCTGGCCGAGCTCCGGACACCCCGGCCGATACCGGCCCGGCCCTCACCCTGACCGCCGCCTGGGTGGCTGCCCTCACCGGCAACCAGGTCGAGATCCGTTGCCGGCTGCAGATACTGGCATCGACGCTGGACGACTCGCCACTGCCGCGGGACGACGTCACCACAGTCCGCGCTGGTGTTGATCCGCGGCATGTCCGGCTTCGCGGCCCCTACCAGAGACTGGCCGACGCCCACCGCGCCGCCGAACTACGCCGGCTACCTGATAGGCGACATCGCCGTGGCACGCCGGAACCTGACCGATGCGGCCCGCGCCGCGGCCGCGCCGACGATCCAGGTCCTGGCGTTGGGCACGCTCACCCTCTGCGAGGCCGAGCAAGGCCCTGCCGCTGAGTTCCCGGCTCGCGGCCGGGGCGATGCACGCGGTCATCGACCGCGGCCTGCACGCCATGCCGCAGCCGAACCTCGCCTTCACCGCGTACGGAGCGTCGCTGACCGGGGGTCGAGCAACGCCTACAGCACTGGACGACGCGTCCCGTCACCAGGCTCGCCGGCCGGCCGGGCCGCCCACACGCTGAACGAGATCACGCCGGTCAAGACGACGTCCGATCGAGAAGGTCAGGTCGCCGACGCGAACTCCGGCGAGGTCAGGTCGATGAAGCTGATCTCGGTGGTGTTGGCCTGACTCTGCTCCATCATCTCCTGCATGTCCGGCGGCATCGGTTTCTGCTCGCCCTCCCGTGCCTCCGCCTCGGAGGTGAAGTAGATCGCCTGGACGAACGTGCCGTCGTCGCCGATTGCTGCGAGGCCACCGAGGATGTCGGGACGAAAGTCCATCGGTCGCTGGGCGAAGTCGCGCGTCATGGCCCGCTCACGCTCGACGTCAACCACCCGTCCCTGCATGACCTGGACGAACCCGGCAGCATCAGAGCCGCCCGGGCCCAGCAGGATCACGTCGTCGTCGTCGTAGTCGCTGAAGCGGGTCTCGCCCTTCAGCGACGACTCGACCTCAGCCCACCACGTGCCCTGCTCGGGACGCTCACTGTTCCGCTTGGCCGCATCGGCCGACGCGAATCGGGCGAGAGCGATGAACTCGTTGTCGCCGTACAGACCCCACGTGGTGCCGAGCCAACCGTCCGCGTTCGGGCCGAGGTCGGTGATCCACCGGTCGAGACTCGCCCTCAAGCCGTCCGGATCCTTGACTCCTCCTTGAAACACCTGCACGAACATGGTGCGCCTCCCCCTCGAGACTGGCGTCATCAGACGCCTGATCAAATCATCATGCTCTCAACGGACCGGGCCGACAACCTGTCCCAGCAGCGCGGCAGCCGGAATGATGGGCGACATCGGTACGGACCGCCCGCGAGGACGGGATCTGGCGAGGGCAGCACATGATCGACTGTTACGAGTTCTCAGCCGAGTTGTGGATCTGACAGGCCCGCCAGGAGGACGGCTGGACCTTCCTGAGCGTGCCGCCGGAAGAGTCGGAGGACATCCGCGCCTACTCGGCCAGCCGACCCCGGGCAGGGTTCGGATCCGTGCGCGTCTCGGTGACCATCGGCAGCTCCACCTGGCAGACCTCGGTCTTCCCGGGCGAGGACGGCAACTATGCGCTGCCCATCAAGAAATCGGTCCGCCGCATCGAAGGCATCGAGGCCGGAGACGTTGTCACCGTCATGCTGCGCACGGTCGAGCGCTGAGCCGTCGAGCCGGCACCGAGGGGCATGTTCAGCGGGCGGGACTCGGAAGGCGACGTGGGCTGCTCACATCTGGATGGGGGTCAGCTCGTACACGTCGACGGAGAAGTCGTCCGGTACGCCGGCGAGGAACGGGTGGCCGTCACACAAGGCCTTGGCCGCCTCAAGGCAGTCCGCGTCGACAAAGGTTGTAGCCGGTAATCGGCAGGGGTGCACCCGAGCCGCCGACACGGGCGTGATCGCCTGTCAGCGCCCCACCATCGGCAAGGACCAGCCCGACCCTGCCCATCCAGTCACCCCACGCCTGCATCATGGCGTCGTTCTACTCCTGGGGAGTTCGGGCCGGGCCGTCCATCTGGCCCTGATAGATCAGCAGGTACTGGGTCACGGCTCCTTCTCCGAATCGGGCTTCAACTGCACGGCCGCTGCGGGCTGCCGTCCCGACAGGCATTCAACTCTCATCACCGCCGCGGCGACAGTGCCCTCGCCTGCGCGGATCGGCAACGTGCGATAGCCGCCGGCTCCGACAATGGGACGATGCGGCATGGCCGTCGATGTCACCACCGAAATCGTGATCCACCGTCCGGTCGCCGACGTTGCCGCCTACGCCGGGGACCCGACGAATGCTCCGCAGTGGTACACGAACACCCGCACGGTCGAGGTGAAGACACCACCACCGTTGGCCCAGGGATCGCAGATCGCGTTCGTTGCAACGTTCCTCGGCCGCACCCTGTCCTACACCTATGAGGTCGTCGAGCTCGTCGCCGGAGAACGGCTGACCATGCGGACGGCCGATGGACCGTTCCCCATGGTGACCACCTACGGGTGGACCTCCCTCGCCCCGGACCAGACCCGCATGACCCTCCGCAACACTGGAACACCCAGCGGATTCGCGACGGTCGCATCCCCGCTGATCGCCGCATCGATGCGACACGCCATGACGAAGGACCTCATAGCGCTCAAACGAATCCTCGAGCACCGCTGAACATCCGTCGCACCGCTGACATCCGTCGAACTCGTCGGACAACGAACCAGGCCCTGCCCGCAAGTCGACGCCGACTGTCAGCTGGAGCGATTCGACGGCGTCGCCGCAGCCAGGGAGTTCCACCGCGACCGGGCCGACATCGAGATCCTGGCCTCCCGCCAGAGCCGGTGATGCCCAACTTGACTCCGTTGCCGCGAGTGCAGGTCCGGTCCGGCGTCACATGTCCGTTAAGACGCCCTATGACACTTGCCACGGGCCGTGTACGGCGGAGACTTGATCATCCGGACACAGACGAATGCGTGAGACAGCATCAGGCTACTGACGCAATGCGTGAGACAGCATCAGGCTACTGACAACTTGTGAGACCGACTGCCGAGTCCCCC
>CAVPPP010000067.1:0-64435 GCA_963707005.1 uncultured Actinomycetota bacterium | reverse complement strand
GCCGACGAGCACCCAGCCACCACCTCAATCGCCCCAGCTACTCCACCTCACCAGATCGTCCCGTCACACCCAAGGAGCTTCGCCATGCCCGAAGCGCCATGCCGCAACAGTCCTGCCCACAACCGCCACCGCCCCATCGGAGACGCCGGACCACCGGCAGGTCCCGCGCGAGCGACGTCGCCGCCGCTGTCGCCGTGGCATCTCTTCATGCCATGGATCGGGTTCATTCGCCGACTTCGCGTCCTACCTACACCGAGGACGCTGTCAACCTGGAGTCCGCCACCGAGCCGCCGGACACACCCGGGGCACCGGGTCGCCATGTTCGCGACCGCAGAGTGGCTGCGGACCGCATTCAGCGACCTGACCTGGCAGGTGCACGACGTCGTCCACGACGGCGACCTCGTCGTGGTGCACGCGACGATGTCGGGCCGGGCAAGACCGGACCGTTCGTCGCCTACCTGCCTGACGCCACGGTCGCGGCGGTGTTCCCGCCCCGCGGCCGGACGTTCGCGGTTACTCAGACCCACTGGTTCCGGATGAGAGACGGCAGAGTCGGCGAGCACTGGGCCAACCGCGACGACCTCGGCATCGGTCAGCAACTGGGCTGGACTCCCCCAACCCCCTGGGTCTGCTCCGGATGCTGCTCGCCGCCCGACGCTGCCCAACGCACCGCTCCCCCAGACAGCGGTATGACGCTGCTCAGTATCCGCCGCCTGCCGGCGATCCTCAGGTCTGTCAAGGCTCACCCACCTGATCATCGGCGTCTTCTTCTCGACCCAGCTACCTGATCGCCGACTCATCTACTTCCTCGCCGGCGTCGACTCGGCCTTCGGACCCGGCGGCGCCATCCTCGGCACCTGGAGACTGCTGGCCTGCGCAGCTTGGCCGCGTCACCGCCACAAGGCCGAAGCAGACCGACCTGGCGACCAGCTCTGGAGCCGACCGGCCACACACCTCCACCAACTCCTGACAGGACCATGTTCATGCGGATCGTCTTCGCGACCACCCCAGCGGACGGCCACACCGTGCCCGCCCTGCCCATCGCCCGCGCCCTCACCGAGCGCGGCCACACGGTCCGCTGGTACGCGGGCCGCAAGTACGCCGACCGGATCCGAGCCGTCGGCGCGGAGTATCTGCCCATGAGCGACCACGACTACAGCCTGGTCGGACTCGACGGATTCTTTCCCGACCCGATCACAGCTGTCCGGTCTGGCCAAGCTGAAGTTCGACATGGCCGTGGCCTTCACCCAGCCGGCTCGAACCCACCTGGCTGATCTGCTGGCCATCCTCGAAGACGAACCGGCCGACCTGGTCGTCGGCGACACCGCCCTGATCGCCGGCCCGATGCTCACCGAGCTCGGCGGGCCACCGTTCGCCGCGCTGGGGATCAGCGTGGTCGGATTCCCCAGTCGAGACGTGCCGCCATTCGGACTAGGCCTCAAGCCCACTCAGCAGCATTCTCGGGTCCCTCCGCAACCGGTGGCTGCAGACGCTGGTGCGACGGACACTGTTCGCCGGCATGAGCCGTGCCGTCAACGCAGTCCGGGCCGACTTCGGTCTGCCAGCCCGAGACGAGATCGTCTTCGAGTACATGCTGCATGCTGCCCTCTACCTCCAGCTGGGCGCGCAGGGCTTCGAGTACCCGCAAACCGACCTGCCGGACCATTTGCGCTTTGTCGGGCCAGTCCGACCGGTGCCCCTCCAGGGGTGGACGGAGCCGGACTGGTGGTCAGACCTGGATGCCGGCAAGCCGGTGATCGTTCTCAATCAAGGCACCGTGGCCACCGACCCGACCGAGCTGCTGCAACCCGGTCTGGCTGCCCTGGCTGATGAGGACGTCATCGTGGTCGCGGTCACCGGCGGCCGAGACTCCCGTGCAGCTCGGCGCTCTACCTGCGAACGCCCGGGCCGAGCGATACATCCCTTTTGACCGGCTGCTACCCAAGGCGGACGTGCTCGTCACCAACGCCGGCTTCGGCGCGATCCAGCTCGCCCTCGCCGCCGGAGTGCCGATCGTTGCGGCCGGCAAGACCGAAGACAAGGTGGAAGTCGCCGCCCGGGTCGGCTGGTCCGGGGTCGGGATCAACCTTCGCACCCAACAGCCCCGGCAGGAATCCATCACCGCCGCCGTCCGCCAAGTCCTCAGAGACGACCGGTTCCGACAACGAGCGCACGAGCTTCAGGCCGAGATCGCCTCAGCCGGCCGTGAGCAGGGAGCCGTAAAGGAGTTGGAGAACCTGTGTTCCGCCACGGTGGCAGACCGGTCAGACCACCGAAGACTTCACCCGGAGTCCCCGGACCACAAACCAAGATCAACTCAGACGGAGCCGCGATTCGAGCGGCCTGCAGGAATGAGATTGGTTCCAGAACCGGCAGCGGGTGACCTTTCCCTCGCTGGCCAAGCAAGCAGCTGGCCACATCGACGTGGCTCGGCGCCGATCATCGACCACCCCACGAAGGACCCGAACTCATGACTCATGTGACACTGCGTCGGCCCGCGATGGTCGTGGCCGCCCTGGCGACGAGCGTGGCCTTGCTGATGGCTGCTCCCGCCCCGGCGGTGGCGGTGCCGCAGCCGCCGGCATCCCCGCCATCGGAGCAGGCCGCGGCAGCGAGGCCGGGTGATGGTCTGGACGAGCGACGTCTGCAGGAAGCGCTGGACGTGTTCACCGCTGAGTACGGTGTCGCTGCCGTTGCTGAGGTGGTCGGACCGAACGGCCGCTGGGCCGGCACCTCGGGGGTCCGTCGACTCAGCCCGAACCCACGCCCTGCCCGTCCCGAGGATCGGTTCCGGGTCGCCAGCCTCACCAAACCGATGGTCGCAACGCTAGCCCTGCAGGAGGTGGCGAACCGACGATGGAGCTTGTCGACCACCGTCGGCAGTGTGCTGCCCGGTCTGCTCCCCGGCCATGACCAGATCACCGTGGAGGAGCTTCTCAGCCACCGCACCGGATTACCCGAGTACCTGACACCCATCATCGCCGGGGCGGCCAGCCCTCAGGAAGCCATCGACCTTGTCAGCGTGCCACGGACCGACCACGAGCTCGTCAACTATGCCTTGGCGCAACCGTGGGCCTTCGAGCCCGGCACCGCTTTCGGCTACTCCAACACCAACTATGTCGTGGTCGGGATGATGCTCGCGGCCCTGAACCACAGACCGGTCGCCGACCTCCTTCGTCACCGGATCTTCCGCCCCGCCCGCATGGACCACTCCAGCTACCCGACCGGACCAGGGATCACCGGCGCCCACCTGAGCGAGTACGCCATCTTCGACCGCCCCCACGCACTGGACAGCTTCGATCCCAGCCTGTTCTCCTCCGCTGGCGCCGTCATCTCCACCACCGAGGACCTGAACCGTTTCTGGCGTGCCCTGGCGACCGGGCGACTGCTACCCCGCTCGCTGGTCGACACCATGACCACCCCGTTGACGGCAGGAACGCTCCCGTACGGGCTCGGTACCTTCACCGCACCCGACCCCTGCGATGCCTCCGGAACCGGCGACGAGGTCGTGTTCGGCCACGACGGCCTCAGCTTCGGCACCCACACCCTGAGCATGACCTCCCGCGACGGCAGGCGGCGTTTCACCGTCGCCACCACCGGACGCAGCTTCACGGCCGGCGCTACCCCAGTGCCGTTCGAGCAGTTCTTCGCAGCCGCCTTCGCCAGCACCTGTCCAGCCACCCACCCAGCAACCGGTCGCAGCGAAAGAACGATGTGGATACCCGACCGTGACACCGTCAGCGACCGCGTCTTCCGACCTGACCGCCGCGATCTCACCACCCACACCGTTGGCACTCACGCACGAATGATCCCCCCGCCCACGAGCAAGGACTCCGGGGAGACGGTGATCAGCTCGAACAACTCCCACCCGAGATCCAGTCGTTGATTCCCGCCCTATCCGCAGCCACACGACCGCACATTCATCCCGAACGCACCAGCAGCCAACCGACCTCGAAAGGTATGTCATGACCCAGACCAGCTCCCAGCAGCTGCCGGCCGACGCCCGGCGGATCGACGACGACGGCCCGGACCTCCCCGGCCCCCTCACAGCCGACGAGATCGTGCTGACGGGCGCGATCAAGACCAAGTACGACCAGCTCGGCGGGAAGAAGTGGGGGCTGCCGATGCAGTTTCCGCAGGACCTCGACGGCGGCGGCCAGTACGTCTCGTTCAAGAGCCCCAACGGGCGCACCTTCGCCAAGGCGATCGTCTACTCGCCCCAAAGCGGTGCCTTCGCGATGACGGACGCCATCTTCTCGGCCTGGGTCAACCACCGAGAACGCGGCTCCGCCGGCTTCCCCACCAGCGACAGCCTGGTCACCCACGACGGGCAGGGCCGCTACCAGGGCTTCGAGCGCGCCCAGTTCATCTGGCACTCTCAGACCGGCGCCCACCTCGTCCGCGGCGCGATCCAGGCCCGCTACGGCCAGCTCGGCGGGTCGGCCTTCGGCTACCCGACCACCGACGAGAGCACCACTCCAGACCAGCAGGGCCGCTTCAACCACTTCCTGGATCCGGCGACCGGCGCCGTCAAATCCATCTACTGGTCACCGGCCGCCGGTGCCTACGAGGTCTTCGGTCTAATCCGTGAAGCCTGGGCGGCGCAGAAGTGTGAGAGCGGACGACTGGGGTACCCCACCAGCGGCGAGCTGCCCACCCACGACGGCACCGGGCGCCACCAGACCTTCACCGGCGGCATCTACGTGTGGCACCCCAAGACCGGCTGCCACGCCGTGGTCGGTGACATCCTCACCCGGTACGGGCAGCTGGGCGGCAGCCAGTGGGCGTACCCCATCAGCGCGGAAGGCTCCGCCGCGAACGGTGGGCGCTACCAGCACTTCCGCCGCGCCAGCGCCACTCTTGCCCGCTCCATCTACTGGACCAAGACCACGAGCGCGGTGGAGATCCAGGGCAAGATGCGGCAGCACTTCGAGGCGATGGGCTGGGAACACAGCCATCTCGGGTTCCCGGTCGCGCCGAGCGAGCCGTGGACCGACGAGGATCCCAACGGGACCCAGCAGCGGTTCCAAGGCGGTCGGATCCTCCATCGTGAGCCGAAGAAAACCGGTGATCCGGAACTCGCCGCCGACCCGGTGGTGTTCAAGCAGAGCCTGAACGAGACCGGCATCCGGGGTGAGGTGATCTTGTCCATCCCGTACAACGGGAAAGCCCACCACGGCGGGTTCGTGAAAGCCGACAAGCAATTCAGCTACGGCTTCCTGATCAGCTCGCTGGTCAAGACGCCTACGAATCTCGGCATCGCCTTCTCCGAGAACGGCAAGATCTTCGGCGACCTGCTACCCGGTCCGGAGCGCTACAACTTCGATACCAGCTCGCAGTTCCTGGTGCCGACCTCGGCCTTCTGGGACTTCCAACAAGGCAAGCTCGCGGTGAACAAGAACTACCGTGGCCTCGAGGCCGGGGTGTTCGGCGACGTACTCGAGTTCGCCCTTAAGTGGGTGATCGGCTCGATGGTCATACCCGGCCCGGGAGTCGCCGCGGTCCTGGTCGGCGGGACCGCCGCCGTCACCGCGGCCACCGGTGGCAGCTTCGCCAGCGGGATGCGGATCGTGTCCGGCACCTTGTGGTTGGCGGGCCCCTGGGGAACGGCGTTCGCGCTGGCCGCCGAGGGCGCTGCGCAACTGGCCAGTGAGGAGCGCGACCTGCGGCCCGAGGAGTACGAGTTCGCCAAGCTCATCTTCGGCAACTCGCTGCCGCCGCGGACCGACATCAAGATCTGCAACGCGATCGGCGGCCACAACCGGCCCTTCACCTATCCGCGGTTCGACCAGAAGATGGTGCTCAGCATGGGCAAGGACTGGAAGGGCGATCTGCGCACCTACCGGGTCAACGACCCGGACCCGGATCTGCGGAAATCCTACGGAGCTGTGTTGATCCACGAGCTGACCCACGTTTGGCAGTACCACAACAACGCCGCCGCGATCAGCTACGTCGGCGACGCGATCGTGGCCCGGATCGCCGACGACTACGACGAGGGCGTCGAGCACAAGGAGGACTGGGACTGGTTCGGTCTGGAGGAACAGGGTCACCTGGTCGAGAAGTGGTTCCTCGATCACTACCGGGGTCCGGGTTACGCCTCGGGCGCGACCGCCACCGCCGACACGGCGTTCGGGCTCGCTTCCCCCGCGGCGCTGCAGGACCAGTCCTTCCGCTACATCCGGGACAACATCCGGCCCGGGCGGAACTGAACGGGCACAGCTGAGCGGGCACTGCTGAACACGTCGCCACGGAACCGGTCGGTCGCACCCGGCCGGTTCAGCGGGGCAGCGGCAGACCCCACCCGTACGCGATTGCCAGCCTCCGCAGCGAGCAGACCACGAAGCCGATCCCCAGCGCCGCGGTCAGCCGCAATCCGAGGTGCCCGGCCCAGCCGGCTGCGTCTCGTAGGACCTGGTGATCGGGACTGTAGTAGACACCGTCGCCGATGACGTCAAGTGGCATCGCGCGCTAGGTGCAGAAGCGGGAATGGACGTCCCTGCCCATCCACCTCCGATCGTCCGACCTGGCTGAAGCCCTTGGCGGTGTAGAACGCGATCGCGGCCGGGTTCTGCTCGTTGACATCGAGCCGCAACTCCGGTTGATCCTGCGCGACATGCTCGAGCAGGGCGCTCCCCACTCCCCGCCCCTGTGCGTCGGGAGAGACGAACAGCATGTGGATCTCGCCAGCATCCTGGGCGATGAAACCTAGGGGCGCGTCATCAGCGTCGACCGCCACCCTGAGATCTCCCATCTGGGGCAGATAGCCGGCCACCAGCTTCTCGTACCAGTCGACGTCATCAGACGTCAGGAACCCGTGACTCGCCTCGACAGCCGCACGCCAGATCGGCAGCAGCAATGTCAGGTCCTCGTCTCGGACGCCTCGGATTCGTATCGCCATGGCGACAGTCTGCACAGACCCTCACCGGCGGGACACAACTCCACGAGGACGAGTCGCAGGGCGTTCGCTGGCCGGCTGCGGGTTGGCCCGGCCAGCGTTCTTCCTGCCTCGTTCGACGGACGGCGGATCCGGGCGGTCATCGCAACATGAGTGGTCCGATCAGCTCGATCGGCTTCTTGAAACCTAGTCGTTTGCGTGGTCGGTCGTTGAGTTCGGCGGCAACCCAGTCCAGGTCGGCGGCAGTGTGGACGGACAAGTCGCTGCTCTTCGGAAGTACTGGCGCAGAAGGCCGTTGTTCTCGTTGGTAGCGCGTTGCCAAGGTGCGTGGGGGTCGCAGAAGAAGATGTCGATGTCGGCGTCCACGCTGACTTGTTTCCACCGCACTCGGGAGAGTCCGGTAAGCGGCCCTATGTCGAGACGCGTGGCCAGCCGTCGAACTCTGCGGCGTTGGCTGCCGCTCAACGAACGAGCTCTTGCGCCTCGAACCAGCGCCACCCAACATGTAGTCATCACCCTGGGGCGGGTCGCCGGCCGCTGGGTCGCCGTCTCCTCCGGAGGTTCGCCACAATGCGTGCGTTTCTGCCCAACACCGAGCAGCATGAGGTTTTCAGCGCCACCCGAGCACGCAACTTCGTCGTATCGGTGGTCCTGCCCGACGGCTACCACACGTCGGAAAAGCGTTACCCAGTGGTCTACGTCCTTGACGGTGACCTCACCTCCGGGTTCGTGGCCTCGCTGACGCCTATCACCGCTATGACCGGGGAACTGCCTGAGCTGATCGCAGTGTGCATCGGCTACGGCACCGACAGCTTCGACGAGTGGGCCGAACTGCGAGACGTCGACCTGTCGTACCCGGGATCGATGGGCCACGATCTGGAAGTCCCTGGCCACATCCCGCAGCCGGAGGTGTTCCTGCGGGCGTTGAGGGACGACATCGTGCCGTTCGTCGACCGCACCTACCGGACAGACCCGGATGACCGCTGTCTGCACGGATACTCTGCCGGCGGGTTCTTCGTGCTGTACGCCCTCCTACAGCAATCGGGAACGTTCCACCGATACCTGTCCGGCAGCGGCTTCAGCTACTCCACCATGGGCTACCTCTGCGACGAAGCCCAACGCGTCACGGGCGCGGATACCTGGCGCGTTCCAGTACGACCCCGACCACCTGGCAATCTCGCCGGCCACGTCTTCGTCGCCATGGCCGAACATGAGGCACAGAGCTGTGTATCTGCAATGCACGAGTTCGTCGAGACCCTGGAATCGGCGGGCAGTCCGGACCTTCACCTGATGAGTGAGGTCTTCCCCACAGAAGTCCACGGTGCCGCCGGCATCGCGCTGACGTACCTCCACGGCCTCCGATCAGTATTCACTCAATCGGATAGCGTCAGTTGATCGGGCCCGCCGAACCCCTCCGCAACTCGACAGGCAAAAGCACCCTCCCCTCGCGGGATGGCCGACTGGCGTTCCCGCCCGCTCCGGAGGTCTCGAACCCAGACTTGTCCGTTGTCGGCAAGGGACTCCCCGCGCAGGAAGACGAGGCGGCGCCCATCGGGCGACCATGCGGCATTGTCTTCCGACAGGTTTGGGGTGGTGGTGAGGGGCCGCGGGTTGCGGCCGTCGACTCCAATCGTCCACAGATCAGTCGAGCCGTTTGCGGTCAAAAATGTGAAGACCAACTGGTGGCCGTCGGGTGAGAAGTCGGGGAAGGTGGCGTACCCGCCGAGCCGGGTGCTCGTGCCGGGCTCGAGACCCCGAACACCACTCGGATCGCGAAAGGGAACCGCCGGCCGCCGTGAGTTAGCTGGCCAAGCCGCCCGGTGGGCCGCTGCAGCGGCCGAGGTGACCAGCGTCGACTTCGAGGTGGCTGCCCGCGACCAGCTTCACCGGCAGCGGGTACGACCTGATCTGCTATTTCGACTGCCTGCACGACGTGGGCGACCCGTCGGAGCGCTGCGCCGGGCTCGCGTCGCGCTCGCCGACGACGGGGTCGTGCTGGTGGAGCCGCAAGCCGGCGACCTGGTAGCCGACATCCTGAAACCCGGTCGGTCGGCTCTCCTACACAGCATCGACGCTGGTCTGCACCCCGAGCTCGCCATCCAAGAGGTCGGACTGCCTCGGGGCGCCCAGGCCGGACCCACTCGGCTGGCCGAGCTTGCTACCGAAGCGGGCTTCGGCACCGTCCGCGTCGCGACCTGGAACCCGTTCGACCAGGTGGTCGAGCTCCGCTCGTGGCCGACTGCTCGCAACTGCGGTGAGCTGCTCGGCATGGGAGCAGCTCACCGCGTGTCGGCGGAGCTCAAACTAACCAGGTTCGGCGATCGGAATGTGGACAGACTTCGACGACTGGAGTCTGATCACTGTCGAAGCCGGGGGGTGATCAATGCAGCAGGTAGAAGCGGAAGAAGTCGTGCTCAATCGGCGCGACGTCCACTGATGTGAAGCCGGCCGCCTCGGCGTACCTTCGCAGGATGGAGGTCCGGAACAGGGTGCCGGTGGCAGCCGATTCGATGTCCGACCGTCCGACGGGCAGGCAGTGCAACACGCTGGAGGCCGCGAGGATCCGCTCGATCGGAGGGCCGTTGGGCGCGAACTCATCTTCCACGCGTTCGTCCATGACCACGACGACGCCACCGATCTTCAACGCACGACGGACGGCCACCAACGACTCGACGGGGTGGCTCATGTCATGCAGCGCTTCGAAGTAGAACGCCACATCGTAGGGCCCACCGATCTCACCCTCGGCTGAGGCGACCTCGAATCGGGCCCGGTCGCCAACGCCCGCGTCGGCCGCGTTACGGCGTGCGTCAAGGATCGACTCCTCATCGGAGTCGACGCCGATGATCATCAGGTGCGGATAGGCCTTGGCAAGCGCGATGCCAGCCCACCCGGCCCCGCAGCCGAGGTCGACGGCGGTCGCACTATCGGCGGCCAGCAACTCATCGATCCCCAGCAGAGGAGCCCACTGCTGGGTCAGCTGGTTGAGGAAGGAGAACTTGTTGAACAACGACTGGCCGTGTCTCATGTCGTCGCCGTAGCCGCCGAATGAGATCCCGGTCCCAGTCCGGTAGGCGTCGACGAGCCGGGGTGCCGTCCCCCCGATGGAGGTCGCCAACTGGCTGATCTGGCCGCCGTAGAACGGGGAGGCGGGGTCGGCGAGGACCATCGCCTGCGCCGGTGACAGACGGTAGGTCCGACTGAGGCGGTCCCCCTCGGTCACCACGTCGACGAGGCCGGCGATCGCCTGCTGCTCCAGCCACTCCTCGGCATATCGCTGGTCGATGGCGGCGAGCCTCCCAAGCGTCGTCGCGCTCTGTGGGGTGTCGACGAGGTGGGGGTAGAGACCCAGCCGCACCCCCAGGTAGATCGTTCCCAACTCCAGCGCACCGATCGCGGCACCGAAGACCTGCTCGATGAGTGCGCCCGCCGCCTCCTCCACCGACACACTGGGAGTCGCCTCGGCCACGGCGGTCATCGGACGTCCTCCCCCGGCACGGCGACCTCGACGAGATCGGTGTAGGCCAAGTCCTCGACCAAGACTTCGAGCTGGGCTGCCAACGTCGCGGTCTCCGGCAGCTGAGAGTTGACCATCGCGGACTCATGGGAGTTGAACTCGTTGACGACAACGTAATGCCGGGCATCGTTACGGTCGGCGAAGACGCGGAACCCGAGCAGCGTGTTGCGGCCCTCGGTCTCGGCCTGCCATCGCTCGGCGAGGGGCAGAATCCGAGTGATGTCGTCGGTGCGGAAAGACTCGAGCTGGACGAAGGACATCTGGACCTCCTGGGTAGGGGTTGGTGCGGATACCCGGAAGGCGTAAGACGCACTGTTACGACGTAAGACCGGGCGTGAGCCGCCAGGTCATGTCGCGTTCGGGCTCGTAGGCGCAGAACGTCCCGGTCCGCACAGTGACCCGCAGGTGACGACCCAGCTCGGGGTGTTCGTGCTCGATGCGGGCAATGGCGCTGCGGATGCGCAACGTGACGGCCGATCGGGCGCGCTCGGCGGTGGCGCCCGTCGGACGGGCACGGCCGCCCATGCCGTACGCCGACGCGAGCTGCGCAACCAGCGCCTCCCGCTCGGCAGTCGCCGATTCGTCGCCGTCGTCAGCGGCCTCCTGCAAGTCGGCCAGGCGCCGATTGTACGCCGCCTTGGCCTGAGCGTCGAGCACCGGCCCGAGGTCACCCTGCCGCGGCACCGGGCCGCCGATGATGTCGAGCACATGGATTTCGTGATGGGGTTGCGACAGCAGATCCGCAATATCAGCCATTCCCTTGCTGTGCCTCACCGTGGTCGAGCGTGCCGCATAGGTCACCCGCCAGACAGCACCCTCCCGAACGAAACGGTTCGCTTCCCCGGAACCAGCGGGGGGGCCGAGCATCGACTCCATTTCTGCTGTCCGGGCGGACAGACCCATCTGCCGGTACGCGTTCCGCGCCGCCGCAAGGTCGACCATGCCACGGTCCTCGCCGCGTCGCCGCCGGGCGATGCCGCGGGCCCGCAGCGTCGTGGCCACATGCAGCGGGGCGGCACCGTTCGCGACGAGTGCTCGGGCGAAGTGGGCCTCGGAGGCGTCGCCGTCGCCGGTCAACGACGCCAGCATCGCCAGATAGTGCTCGACCGATCCGTGGGCGCCGGCGCCGATCCCGTCGACCACATAACGGTCCCGGTGCGGCCCGAGCCGGTCGTACACCACGGCGGCAAACTCTGCCGGCGCCTCCTCCTCGAACAGCGTGCTCGCAAACACAGCCAAGTAGTTGAGCCACTCCGCGTCGACGGGCAGATCCTCGACGACCTGCGGCAGCAGCGGAAACGCTGCCCGATGACCCTCCCGCGGCATCCCGGGGAACAGCTGCAGCACCACCTGGCTGGTCGGCACCTGATCGTCCACAGCCTCGACCAGCGGCTTGAGCAACGCGCGCATCCCTACCTCGTCAAGCCGCTCGGCCAGCACCCAGAGACGCTGCGTGAGGGCCAGCATCACCGAGTTTCGGCTCCCGACCAACGCGCCGATCCGGTCGACCTCACCGATGCAGGCCTGCACCTCGTCGAGCTCGCCCCGCATATGGGCGAGGTAGCCGCGCCACAAAGGGACATACCAGGCGTACACCGGCTGGCGTAGCTGGACGGCGATCCCGGCGAATGCTCTGACGTCAGACTCGACCTCACGGATCTTGCCGCACTCCATCCGAGCCAACACCCGGTGCCGCAGGGCCAGCAACTCGGCCGGCCGGTCCGCCGCCAGCCGGGCGAGCTCCAACATCTGAGTCGCGGCATCTTCTCGTCGCTGGGCGTCGATCGGCCCAGCATGGGCATCGCACCACGCCGACAGTGCCTGAACCTCGCCCCTCACATCGCCGATACGGCGGGCCATCGCCAAGGCTTCGTCGGCAATCCTGGCGCGGGCCTCGATCGAGGTTCCGTAGGAGAGGGCCACCGAGAGCCTGGCAAGCAGATGCACCCGCAGCTCAGAATCAGCCTCCGGGAGCAGGCCGACCCCCTCCCGCAGCAGCTGGAGCTGCACCTGGTCGCCCAGCCGCACCTCAAACCCGGTGAGCCCCGCGGCGTAGCCGAGGGCCGCGCGAGCGAAGGCCTCGGCATCACCGTGAGTTCGGGCGATCTCCGCCGCGTCGACGAAGGCAGGACGGGCGACCTGGAGGTTATCGGAGGCGAGCAACGCCTCTCCGTACGCCAGCAGCAGGCGCTGTCGCTCGAGACCGCCGTCGGTGACCAGCGACAGGGCAGTTCGGTAATGCGCGGCAGCCTCCTCATAAGCCTGCATCGCGAATGCAGCCCGCGAAGCCTGCTCCAGTGCCTCGACGACCAGGCTCCTCGGCGGCAGCGGCGATGCGCAGAGCAGATGGTGGGCGACCTCGGCGGCACGCGAGTCGGGGACGCCGTCGATGGCGAGGTCCGAGGCAGCGACCAGGTGCAACTCACGACGCCGACCCAAGGCGACTGCGTCATACGCGGCGTCGCGGACGAGAGTGTGCGCGAAGCGGTACTTCTCGCGGTCCTGCATCACCAGACCCGCACCGACCGCTTCGTCGACGGCCGCCAGGATGTCCGCCATCGACGAACCGAGCAGACGCGCCAACCGTGCGAGGTCACCCTCCGGGCCGAGCACCGACGCGACAGCGAGCAGGTCGTGACAACCCTGGCTGAGCCGGGCAAGCCGACGTTGAATTGTCGAGAGCGTCGTCGCGGGCATCGTGCCGGCGATCGTGGCAGACCTACGCGAGGCAGCCAGCCGGGCCATCTCAGTCACAAACAGCGGGTTGCCGCCGGTCTGATCGGTGACCGCGACAGCGTCACGCTCGTCGACCTGCACCCCAGTAGTGGCCTCGATGAGCTCAGCAACAGCGATCTGATCCAGACCCGATAGGTCCACCGACACTGCCCTGGCAATGAGCTCCTGCACCTCCCCCGCCAGTGTGGCCTCACCAGTGCGCCATCCGCAGGCAAGCAGGACCTGCGCGCTGACAGCATCGGCAGCGAGGAAGCGGAGCAGCTTCAACGAACCGGGATCAGCCCAGTGCAGGTCATCGAGCACAAGCACAACCGGCCTCTCGTCCGCGAGCGCGGCCACCGCGCGGGTGACAGAGTCAAAGAGCGGAAACCGGCCCGCAGGGTCGCCGTCGACGATGCTGGCCGCCAGCAGGGCGCGAGCCTCCTCACCCCAATCGGCGGAGTCACCGGCCCGAGCCGCCTCACGCAGCACCCGCGTCCAGAGCCAGAAGGCGGGCGTGCTCGGGTCCTCCCAGCCGGCGCCATGCAGGACCAGCGCCCCGGCAGCCCGCGCATCCTCCTCGAGCGCGGCCAGCAGGCGCGTCTTGCCGATGCCAGCCTCACCACTGAGCCACACCACCCCGCCCCGACCGGCACACGTGTCGACCAACGCGTTGTGGAGAAGCCCGACAACGGCAGATCGTCCCACCAACGGCGTGACCACAAGAAGACGTTAGGACGCTCAACAGCAAAGCGGAATGGATGCACAGCCATCGGCAACCATGCCTTTCCCACCATGGGCTGTCTCGCAGAAGCCCTGGCGGGACCGCATCGGATTCGTCTTCCAGGCCTACAACCTCATTCCCTCTCTCGACGTGCGCCCTGAACCCGGCGGAGAACTCCGAAAGAACGAATAGACCTGGGGTTGACACGACCCCGCTCCTTCAGGAATGACTGTTCCTGCTTTGTGCACGCTAACGCTCTCGCACTGCTTCGACGACGTGGGCGATGGCGGTGCTGGTGCGCTGGGCGTCGTGCTGGTCGGTGAGCAGCGACGCGTGGTCCGCGCCGGTGATGATGTCGTGGCTGCTGTTGGTCGAGAGTCTGGCCAGCTCGCGCTGAAGTCCGAGGGTGTAGGTCTCGAGCTCGGGGGTGCCGTGCTCGGTTGCGCTCAGCACCGTCAGGGGCATGGAACCAAGCCCGCCTGCCGCTTGCAGCTGGCTGCGGTTTGTCGAGATCGCCTGCATCTCGGCGTTCATGGCGACGATGGCGTCGCTCGAGTTCTTCATCTTGTTCATGGCCGTTTGGGCTTCGGCGGGAAGTCTCGTGTCGGCCGGGGCCATGTTGAACAGGCGGACGATGCCGAGCCGCGACAGAATGATGAGCGATTTGATCTGCTGCTGTTGTTGCCGGAGCATGGCCTGCGCTGCGGGGAGCCGGAACATTGTGTCGGGGTGCTGGGCGTCGACCAACACTAGACCCGCGGTGTCGGATCGGTAATGCTCGGCGAACATGAGTGCGTACTGTCCGCCGAGAGAGTGACCAACGATCACGAACGGGCCACTCTCTCCGGCCCGCAGTAACAATTCGTGGAGCTCGCGAGCGATGCTCGCCGCATCCCGGGGCAGCGTCGCCGAATCGCTCCAGCCGAGGCCGGCGCGATCATAGGCACACACTCGCGTCTGCTGCGCGACCGCCGGCTGCACCCACGCCCACACCGCTGAGGGTGCACCAGCGCCGGACTCCAAGATTACAGTTGGGCTGCCGGCGCCGGTGCAATGAAGGTGCATCCGGTAGCCGCCGACATCGACCAGTCGCCCGGCTGGAGCGGAGGCGTGCTGATCAACTGCCGTTGCGATCGCCTGGTACAAGATCCCGGTGCAGGCCAAAGACATCAGCGCTGCCAGCCCAATCAGCAGCCCGAGCCAGATCCGCCGCAGCAACCGTTTCGGCTTTGCCGAACCCGCCGTCGTCTGAAGAGGGAGCCCATGATCCGGAGGGATGGCGCCTACCGCAGGAGTGGGCTGTTCACCCAGCCGAAGACTGGGCGGACGGCGAGAGTGGTGCGCCCTCTCATCGGTGCTAGCCGTTGGTTGCGACATGACATTTCCTCCGTGGTGAGGTCCGCGCGTCTTAGCGAGGAGAGTGGATCAGGCTCTGACAACTTCCTGACAAGAGCCTCGTGGCGGTCTGGGTGAGGCGTCTTCACCCCCCATGGTGTTCACCCTGGGTGGTTTCGCGTCGACCAGGCGACTCTGTGGGAGACACAGCGGCGACGGTGCTCATCACGTGCCCCGATCCGAACAGGGGCTGCTCGTAGATGGTCGTCCAAACTGGATCGACGCGCCGGTTCAGCGAACTGGCCGCTGGGCCTCGGCGGCTGGTGCTCCAGCCTTTACCGGGTTCGTGCCAGGTGGCTGGCCTTTAGCATCGTGCGATGGCCGGAACCGCCTGGTCGACGCCGCCGGTCATGACAGGCGCTCGATCTTCACTCCGCCGACCTCGGTGTGGACAGTGATCTTGTGTGCGGATGTGGGTCTCGGTCGACGTCCACGCTGCTGGCGCCGACATCGGTGCGGACGTCGACCGCGTAGGCGGTGCTGCCGGGTAGGCGGAGGTTGACTCCGCCCAGTGTGGTCGTGATCTGCGACAGCGTCGGAGCCTCGAGGAACTCCAGGGTGGTCCCTCCGGCCTCGGCGTCGATGATCACCTGGTCACTGGTGAGGGCCCGTCCTTCGACGGCGCCGGCCTCGGCGGTGACGCGCAGGTTCCCGGCCAGACCGTCCAGCTTCACGGCGCCGGCCTGGGCGGTGATGTCGACCGACAGCGCCTCGGGCATGCGGATGGTGTAGGCGACGTCGCATCGTGCGTCGTCGTCGCCGCAGCCGGACTCGGTCAGCCGCAACGTCTGGTCCTGCACCTGGTGCGCTGTGTGGGGTGGTTTGCCGCTGGAGTAGCGGTGCTCCTCGGTGACAGTGACCGGGCCACGGCCCACCACGATGGCCACGCTCGCGGCGCGAGCGCCGATCAGCAGGGCGGTGAGGGGCTGGTCGATCTGGTAGCTCGAGCGTGTCTGTGGTGGTGGGGCCGCCGACACAGGCGGTGAGGGACAGCAAGGTCACGGCCGTCACAGCGGCCACGGTTCGTACTCTCATGATGGTCATCTCCTCGAAGGTGGGTGGTCGCGGACTCGCAATGGTGAGCGGGCGGTGGCCGCCGGCCAGCTCGACACGTATCTCTTTGCGTGGTGGGTCGACGTGGCCTACGTTGTCCCACCCGCGCTCCTGGGTTCTGGCCCGTAGCGGCGTCGGCTGATGCGAGCCGCTCTGGCCCAGAGGAACCAGGCGATGCCGTTGAGGGCCGCCACTGCCACCGCCACGTACAGGCCGATCATCGAGTGGGACCCGCTGGCGAAGATGGCTGCGATCATGGCGATGGTGGCCCCAGCGACAGCGGTGAGGAACACCCTCGTCGACCGTGGCGCGCCGTTGGCCCGTCAGCTGAGGAAGGCGGACAGGCTGACACTGACAGCCAGCATCAGCAAAGCGCCGTTCAGCAGGTTCGTCATGAGGCCGAGGGCCACCACCTGGACGCTGGGAACGACCGCGGCGACGATGGCGAGCGACGCGGCGGTGGCGAGGCCACAACGCGATTGTTGCGAGGACCTTCGCCAACTTCGACATCCGCGAATCAAGCCCCTGGATGACTTCGGGGGTATCCGCGGCGCTGGCCGCGGAGAACGCCCACTGCACCGGCGATCGACAACCAGAACAAGACAAAGTGCAGCGGCTTCGTGATCGCGAACGGTGTCGCTGCCTCTTGGACCTTGGGCGCAGCCGGCCAGATGACGGCCTGCAACGCCCAGAGCGGGGCAGCTAGGTAAGCCGCACCCTCAGCGAACTCCCGGTGTGGGGCTGTGTGCGACTCCGACCGGTGGTTCGAAGCTGCGAGCGCTGGAGATGACGACATGATGGGACCTTCCTGATGTGGTGGCTTTCAGCCTGTTGGCTGTGGTGACGCGGCGACGGACCGTATCCGACTGGTCGCGTAGGTCGTCAGCGGCGGGTTGCATGTCACAATGCCGAGTCGACCGGGTCCGTGCTGCCGACGTGGTCAGCAGCAGGGGACGGGGGGCGGGTCCAGAATCGGCGGTCGGCCAGGAGCAGGATTCCGGCGACCGCGCACCAGACCAGGCAGTAGAGCGAGGCCATTCGCGACACGTCGGCGTCGGCCGGCCAGAGGGTGCTGGTTTCGATCGCGCCCTCGGCGGCGTGGGCGATCAGGGTGAGCAGCGCGCTGCCGGACGCGTGGTTGAACAGCCACGCGTACCAGAACGTGACCGCGACCGTGGTCAACACCTCGATCGGACGCAACCCGAACTGGGGCATGAAGAACAGCGGCAAATGCCAGATGGTGACCCCAAGTGCCATCCATGCTGTTGCGCGTAGCGGTGTCCGGGTGTTCTGCAGCGTCGGCTGCGCCCAGCCGCGGAAGCTGGACTCTTCGGGAAGTTCGGCGTTCAGCGGGTTGATGATGTTGATGGCGATCGCCATCGGCAGGATGTACCAGACGCTGAACTCGCCGATCACCGGGACGGGCGCTCCCAGGGCGGTGTTCAGCCCGATCGAGGCGAAATTGACGCCCAACGGCACGGCTAGGGCCACGACGTACCAGATCCAGCTGACCCGCCACCGGATCAGCCGGGCGCCCATGGCTTTCAGCCCGGCGAGCCCTTCGGTGAGGGCCACCACCGTCAGCGCGGCGATCAGGACGCCGGGGGCGAAGAAGCTGTGCCAGGGGAGGGCGACCCAGCTCAAGGCGTAGGCCAGCAGGAAGAAGCTGAGCACCGGATGGCGTTTGATGAGGTTGATCACGGCGATGTTCCTTGTCTCCTCGAGCGACCCGGCCACAACAGGATGTTCTTGAGGGGCCTGGCCGATCGGCCCGGTCGCTGCCCAGCCAGTGGGTTGCCTGGGGTCTTGGCCTGAGACTGCTCCGGACCAGGGTGAGGCGTCTTCACCCCTGGCCACGTTCACCCTGGGTGGTTTCTCGGACGCTGTTTGGAGGCGGAGCGGACGCAGGTTGCATACGGTGATTCTTGTGACGGCGGTGGAGACGCCACGCGATCGTTGATTCGCACCAAGGTGCACGGTCCGGTCCCGCGAATCCTGGTGCCGCGGCCCAAGTTGACGGACCGCCACGCTCCGAGACTCAATCTCACGGTGATCCCGGGGTCAAGCGGGTTGAAACGACGACGGGCGGGTCGGCCAGGCGCGGCAGGGGCCCAGCGTGAGATCGGTGACACGTTGTTCCTCTCGTTCAACACCGTCAAGATGCACTCCAAAGCATCTTCCGGAAGCTCGACGTCGCCACCCGGGCCGACGCGGTCGCCCGGGCCCGCGAGCTCCACCTGATCCACTGAACCGAGTCGACTGGACCAGCGGACAGCAAGATTCACCCAGGGTGAGCCGACTGTGGAGGATGACCACTCACCCAGCCCAGCGGCATGGTGGTGTCCTAGCAGAGCTAGCCGACGGTGGGAGGACCACAATGCAGACGAGGCGGTACACCGTCACCGTCCAGGGACGCCTCGGCACACGATTCGCCCACACCTTCCCCGGGGCCACGATCACGCCCGGGTCCGGTGACACGCGCCTGCTGACCGAACCGTTCGACCAAGCCCAACTTCACGGCCTCCTGAACCGTATTCGCGACTTCGGCATCGACATCCTCGCCGTTGAGGCGACCTTCCCCGATCCAGCCACGACCGCGGCTCCCCTCGGCCACGGTTCCCCGCCGCAGCGCCGCGCTTCCCCGCAACGCGGAAGAGCGGATGTCTGCGATGCAGGCTCTCCGCAACAGGCTGGCGACTGACCCCCCCCCCCGATGATCAGCTGACCCTGCCCAGACCGCCACCATGCGAAGGGACCTCACCATGACTGCCAGCCACAGACCGGGCCACCGGCCGGCGATGAGCATGCCGGCCATGATTCGGCGGCACCAACTCCCCGTCTTCTTGGTCGGCAGCGTCGTCCTCGGCTCATTGGCCACCCTGGCTGGCATAAGGCGGTCGGGCCCCGACTCGGCCAACCCGCATAGCCGCGATTCAGGGGCCAAGGATTCGTTCTACCCGGCGGGGGCGCTGCGGGAGATGGCCGGCGCGATCCCCCAGGCCACGTTGCTGATGCGCTCAGAGCAGCACGGATTCGCCAAGCAGCACGCAGGTGAACTGCAGGACGACGTCATCGACTTTCTGCTCCGTCCAACCAGCAGATCTAACCACCCAACCCTTCGGAACAGGCCATGATCAGATCAACCAGCCCGCGGCGGCCATGATGCAGCTCCGGCAGGTGGTGAAATCCTCACAGAGACTGACGGCGTTTGCCATCCTCGTCGTGTCGCTGGAGGCGGTCACCTTCGTGGTCCGTCTCGACGCGGCGATCACACCGTTCGTGCTCGTCTTCATCCCGGCGGCAGCGGCAGTGGCTGTCTCGGCGGTCAGTGGCGGTCGCCCTGCCATCATCAGGCTCATGCGCCGGCTGGTCAGGGTCCGGGTCGGGGTGCGCTGGTATCTCGTTGCGGTCGGCATCCCGGTCCTCGAGAAGCTTGCCGTCGACGTGACGGGCGTGCTGCTGGGAAGGTCAACGCCGGACCGGCTGGTCAGCGCCTTGACCGTCCCGGCGTTGGTTGTCCCCCTAGTCGTCCTCGTGCCTGCCATCCTTGAGGAACTCGGTTGGCGGGGTTTCGGAGTCCAGTCTGCGGTCGAGCAAGGTCATTCACCGGCATGGGCAGCGCTGGTGGTAGGGACGCTGTTCCTGGCGTTGCACCTTCCCCTCTACCTGCCGGGCCAGCTCTACGCGGGCCTTCCGTTCTGGCCGCTGCCACTCAACCTGCTGGCAGCCTCGGTGCTGCTCACCTGGATCTATCTGCGCACCCGCAGCGTGTTGATCACTGGCCTCATGCACGCCGCGTTCAATGCGACCGTGCCCCTCACCTGGGGACTGCCGGCCGATTGGGTCTGGCAAGCCCGAGCCATCATCTTGATCCTGATCGCTGCACTGGTCGTCGGTCGTGTCGGTACCAGCTGGTGGCGATCACCCCTGCCGGCCGCCCAGGAAGCTCGCCATGACTACGCCCGCTAGCCGATCCACGCTTGTGCGACCCGACGGTGGACCGCGGCGCACTGATAGAGGACGCTGGTCACCGCTTATTGATGTCGGAAACCCTTGTCACGAGCCAGCACCGGCACCGGGTCACCCGGCCTCTAGCGGCGGCGAAGGCGGCCGGGCCGCCGCCCGGTGTTCAACACCTTCCGGCAGGTCGGCGGAGCCGATCGCCGTCTTCGGTGCCCTCATCGCCGACCCGGACCAGGTCGTTCAAGGACTTCGCGTCAGCCTCGGCATCGCCGCCACCCTCCTCTTCCTCGCCGCCCTCAGCAGCCTCCGCATCGAGGCCCCGCACCGACAACGCGACGTGACCGTCAAAGCAGGACCTGCCCCTGCCAACCAACATTCGCCGTCACTGCTGACGAAAGGACCACATCCTCATGGTCGAACCGTCCGACCTGACCCACCCGACCGGTGCGACCAGGCTCTACCCGATCATCGGCGACCCCATCAAGTACGTGGAGTCCCCGACCCGGCTCACCCGCACCCTGCGCACACGCCGGCCACGACGGAGTCTGCATCCCGATGCAGGTGCCGGAAGACGACCTCGCGTCGGTGATGACCGGACTGACCGCCACCGCGAACGTGGACGGGATCCTGGTCACGATGCCGCACAAGTTCGCCGCTTTCCCTTACTGCACGACCAGCTCGACAACGGCCTCGCTGCTGAAGGTCGTCAGCATCATCCGCCGCAACAGCGACGGCACCTGGCACGGTGACATGCTGGACGGCCGTGCGTTCGTGAAAGCACAGATCGATCACGGAGCCCAGCCCGTCGACGCCCGGGCCCTCCTCCTCGGTGCCGGCGGAGCGGGTGGCGCCATCGCCATCGCCCTCCTCGAAGCCGGGGTCCGCGAGCTGATCATCCACGATCCCGACACCGCCCGGGTGGACACGCTCATCGACCTGGTCTCAGGCGTCGGTCATGGGGCGCGTGGTCGCCGGTCCGGCCGATCCCACCGACTGTGACCTGGTCTGCAACGCCACCCCCCTCGGCATGGAAGACGGCGACCCTCTACCCGTCGACCCCGAGCTGCTGACGTGGTCCATGTTCGTCGGCGACGTCATCGCCGGGCACGGCGTCACCCCTTTCCTCCAGGCCGCCCAGATGGCCGGTTGCAACACCGCCAACGGCGGACACATGGTCGAAGCCGCCCAAGACGTCATGGCAGATTTCCTGCTGCACAACGACGACAGCCGCTCCTAGCGAAGGAGGAGCGGAACGTGGTCGATAGGCGGTTCGTTCGCACCTCTCAATCGAGACACTCTTGGCCGTTCTCAGAAGACGGGGATCCGCTTTCGGACACCTGCCGCACGAGGGCGTCAGCCTCTGATCAGCGGTCGCAGAGGAGCCCGTTCGCGGGCGGCGCGGACTGAAACCACGGCACTGCGCTTGCTCGACCGCTGTCCGATAGGCCATATGACAACGCTTCCGGGAGTCCCGCGTAGCTGATCGCGCGCGCCAGCGGTGAACAATCATGATCAACTTGAACACCGAGTGGGTTGACGTGCGCTGCGCGCCATTGACAGACTCAGCCATCCCTGGAGGGCCCGAAGTGTCCTTGACCGCGCTGCACTCTTCACGAGCAACGGCCGCCATCCGGACATGATCACGGGATCGAGCTGGAAGTGCCGGTGATGCCATCCAATCGCCGGGTTCGTTCACCGAGCTGCTGAAGCAGGTCTGACCGCGGCGATGGATTGGTCCTAACGCTAGCCGCAGTAGTCAATGAGGGTAGGGCATCACCATCACGGTGCCGGATCTTTGGACTCATCGTTGCGATGTCCGCCACCGCGACAGCCGACCAGACCACGAGCGGAAGGGACCCTGGACGCCCCACCCACCGCATCGGGTTCATGCTTATGTGGGCGCCGGCCGCCCCCGATCCCTGCGGGGACCGCGTTCAGAACTTGCGGGCGGACTCGTTTCCCCGGCTTCGAAGAGACCGGTTTGGAAGGCGAGCACGATCGCCTGTACCCGGTCCCGCACGTTGAGCTTCTGCAGTAGGCGGGTGACGTGGGTCTTGACGGTGGTGTCGCTGATGAAGAGCTCTCGCCCGATCTCGGCGTTGGACAGGCCCTGCGCGATGAGCCGAAAGACATCCATCTCTCGCTCGGTCAGCGCGTCTATCGCCGCGGGAGGGGTCTGCCGCTGAAGGCGGGTGTAGGTCTGGATCACGCGCCTGGTGATGCTGGGTGAGAGGAGCGCGTTGCCTGCGGCCACGGTGCGGACGGCGGCAATCAGCTGCTCGGGGGGATCGTCCTTGAGGACGAAGCCGCTCGCACCGGCTTTGAGGGCTTCGTAGACGTAGTCGTCGAGAGCGAAGGTGGTCAGGATCAGAATTCGGGCCGCCCGCTCGGCAGCCAGGATCCGCCGGCTGGCTTCGAGGCCGTCGAGTCGCGGCATGCGGATGTCCATCAAAATGACGTCGGGATTGAACCGGGCTGCGTGAGCCACGGCTTCGAGCCCGTCGGCTGCTTCTGCCACAACCTCGATGTCGGCTTCGTTGGCAAGCAGTAGTCGGAACCCGGCCCGGACCATCGACTGGTCGTCCACGACCAGGACCCGGATGGTCATGACCTCGCTCCATCGAGTGGAAGCCGCGCCCGCAGCACGAAACCGCCGGCGTCAGTGGACCCAGCGGACATGTCTCCACCGAAGATCTTGACGCGCTCACCGATACCGACCAGGCCGTGGCCGAGGCCGTCGCCGGTCGAAGGACCCTGTCCGTCGTCCCGTACCTCGACATGAAGGTCCGCGTTGCCGTAGCACACGTTGACGCGGGCGTGGCGGGCGCGGGCATGCTTCAGGGTGTTCGTGAGCCCCTCCTGCAGGATTCGGTAGGCGGACAGGTCAAGGCCCGGCGGGAGCGGAATCGGCTCGCCCTGGATGTCGATCTGTACGGCTAGCCCCGTCCCGCGGACCTCGGCAACGAGGGCGTCCAGGTCATCCAGTCCCGGGTGCGGCACCAACTCGAGCTCGTCACCGCTCTGCCGCATCGCCCCGAGGAGGCGACGCATCTCGGTGAGGGCGGTGCGTCCGGCCTGCTCGACGTTCTCCAACGCACGTCGATCCTCGGAGTCCGCAACGGACATGCGGTGCCGTACGGCACCCACCTGAAGAACCATCACACTCACGGCATGCGCGACAACGTCGTGGAGCTCGCGGGCGATCCGTGCCCGCTCCTCGGCCACCGCGACTCGGGCCGCCGCCTCTCGTTCGGTCTCGGCTCGGGCAGCCCGTTTCTCGGCAGCGTCGGCTTGTTCGGTCCGGCCGCGCAGGGCGTAGCCGACCAGCCAGCCGATCACGAACAGCGCGGGGGTGAAGATGAGCTCGCCGACGGTGCGGCCGGGGTCGTTGAACACGATGATCGCCGTTGCGATCACCAAGATGGCGAGGCCGACGCGCGCCTGGGCGATGTCGGGCAGGTTGCCCAACAGGAGCGCGGCTCCCAGCCCTGCCGCGACGACACCGGGTTGGGCCACGATCAGCTCCCCATCCAGGAACGACAGTGTCGCGCTGAGCAGCCACACCGCGGCCGGGGCGGCGAACGGGAAGCGGTGACGGAGCAGGAGGGTGAGGACGACGACGGCGACCGCGACCACCTCGAACCACACCAGCGCGGTGGTCGGACGGTCGGCGCCTTGCCGAAGCGCTGTTCCGACCGCACTCCCGGCCGCCGCGACCATGATCAACATATCGATGCCGTACTTCGACCAGCACAGCCAGACTCGGCTCATCTGGCCACGGTACGGCAGCGCAGCTGCTCGCAGCATCCTCCCCAAGGAGGACCCCGCTCCTCAGCGAGTCGCAATGCACACAGGCCTTTCCGACGACGCGCCGGGCACGGCAGCGCACCTAGCGTCGTGATCAGAAGGTGATCCGCTCAAGCACACCCGGTAACGACCTCAGGAACCTCCATGACGAACACCGCAGGCCTCATCACCAGCACCCGGATCCTCGGGCCGCGGCCGGCTCGTGAGCCCCGACCGTGCTCACGGCGTCAGGGTCGCGGCGAGAGCAGTGATCGCTCGCGAAGCGGCACCGTTGGCCGGCTCCTGTGGGCGCTCATCGGCATCCTCACCGCCGCCCTCACCGTCGGCCTGGGCCTCTATCCGATCCTTGGGCCCGGGGCGCTGGACCGATCACTGACGTCCCGCCTGAGCCCGGCAGTCTTCGCCGCCGGTCTCGCCGCTTACCACTGCTTCTCCAAAGCGGCCCGACGCACGCCGCCGATGAATATCGGCGCCACCACTTGCCGAAGAGAGGTCCGATGATCATCAGCAGTGTCACACGGTCGGGGTCCCCAAAGGACTTGTGCTCATCGTCTTGATGCGGCCGATGCTCACCATAGTGAGCCCCGGCAGCTAGATGCCCTCCCTCATGCAGCGGCTCTTTGGGCCCGACGTCGCGACGCCAGGGGTCATCGACCTATCCGCCCCCACACCCACCCACAGTCACAGGAGCACCGACATGTCCAAGGCCACACCCAGCACCCCCACGGCCGAGCAGTCCGCGAAGCCGTACCCGAAACCGATACCGCAGTACTCACGCCGCCACATCGTCGGCGTCTGGGCCGCCGCAGCGGCCCCGATGGCAATCCTGCCCTGGGTCGTCGCCCCTTGGCTCGTCAGGTCTGGAGTCGTCGAAGGTCCGAGCGCGTGGTTCCGAGCTCTCACCCTCTGCCTGACAGCCGGCCTCTTCTGGCAGTTCACCCTCGTGCTGTTCCTAGTGCGCCGCGAGCAGGGCTCGCTGCGTTGGCAGGTCCTCAAAGACGCGCTGTGGCTGAGGGCTCCCCGCAGCCCAAGCACCGGACGCTCCGGTGGGCGGCTCTGGCTGCTGTTGGTCCCGTTGATGCTGGCGATCGCCGCCGAAGAGGCACTGCCGACCTTGCCCACACCCGCCAGCCGAGACCTCGGCCTCATCCTGGGCTCCCCCGCTGTCCAGGACTTCATGTCCGGCAACTGGGGCTGGTTCGCAGCACTGGTCATCATGTTCGTCCTCAACACAGTGCTCGGTGAAGAACTGCTGTTTCGCGGGCTTCTCCTCCCGCGCATGCACGGTGCCTTCGGTCGATGGGACTGGGTCGCCAACGGCGTCTTGTTCGCCGTCTACCACCTGCATGTCCCGTGGGTCATTCCACAGACCCTGCTGGTCGACACCCTCGTCCTCGCCGGAATGTCGCGCAGGTACCGCAGCGCACTGATCGGAATCGCCGTGCACAGTGCCCAATCGCTCTACTTCACCGTGATCGTCCTCGCCCTGGTGCTGCGCTGAGCGGTCCCGGCGCGCCTCACTTCAACCCTCATCGACGGAATCCTGCTGTGGCAGACCGGCCCGGAGAAGTCCCATTGCCAAGGCCCGCCTCGTCGCGTCGGCCCCCAAACGAGAGGCCCACCGTCGATGGCTCAGTCTGGACCGGCGGCCTCCACGCTGGAAGGGATCCTCGCCTGCGTCTTCACCTGTTCCCAAGCGTGTAGGCGGATGGTGGTTGCCGACGGTGTGGACCGCAGCCGGACGAGATCGCAGGTGCGGTTGGCCCGCGACACTGGGTCGTGTCGCCTGATCAAGGGTCGTCGGCCGGTCAGCACGTCGCCGAGCACGGTCGTGCTCGCCAGCTCGCGGATCCGGCAGCACCCACCGGGTTCGGCAGCCAGGGCCTAACCCACCAGCAACGACGCGGACGCGGCGAGCAGCCCCTGGGGTCAGAGCGGGTCGGATCAACGCGTCAGATCGACCCACAGCACGGGCTCCCGGCCCGAGCCGAGCTCGGCGGCCTGTCCCCCGGTGCCCGTGTCGACCTTCTTCGGCTTCTTGGAGCCCGACTTCGGCACGTCGATGATGTGCAGCACGACGTTCATCGTCTTCTTCTCGGGGTCGCCCACCGCGTACACGCGGTTGAGCGCACCACCCTTGACCGTCAGCTTCAGCGGTCCGAGGTAGACGGGTGAGTCCTCGTCGTGCGGCACGATCGCCGTCGAGTAGGTGCCCACCGGCACGACCAGGCTGAGCGCCTGGCCGTTGGCGATGTCGGAGAAGAGCACCTTGCCGTTGACCGTCACGTCGGCCGGCGGCACGGTCGCGGTGTGCGCGACGGTCAGATTCGCCTTGTCGCTGGGCATCGCGGACAGGTCGTTCTCGTACGCCGTCATGGTCGGGTCGGTCTTACCCGGGCCGGGGAGGTGCACCACCACGTCCGTGCTGCGATCGGGCTTCACCTTCACGGTCTTCTCGACCACGGTCTTGCCGTCCTGGGTCACCTTCACGGTGTGCGACCCGGCTTTGACGTCGAAGGGGCCGGCCACCTTGGTCGCCGCGACGCCGTCGGCCACCGACTTGCCGTCGATCTCGACGTCAACGCTGCGGTTCGGCAGGCCCTGCACGACGAAGATCTCCGTGCTGTCGGCGGCCTGGCTGGGAGTGGCCAACAAGGCCCCCGCCAGCAGCACCGACAGCCCGACAGCCCCGAATCCGACTCTGCGCCCCATCACACCAACACTGTAAACGAGGCTGTTCAAGGCCGTGCAGAAAGCAGCGACCCCGCCACCCGGTAGGCGCAACGGCCCCCAACCCGCGCCCACCACCCGCATCGCCAGTCAGATAGCCCGCCCTATCACAGGAGTCGAACTCTCATGTCCGAATGATGCTGCGTACCGTGTCGCTGACCTGCTCGACCAGGGCCATCGGTGCGATCCGCAGACGCAGACCGACGACGTCCGGATGATCGCAACCGTCAGCTCCTCCAGAGTCGGATCCTCACGCCCGTCGACCCCGGACACACCACGGGGCCAGCATCACAAGGGCACGTCCACTCTCACGCTCCTCAACAGATTGGGTCACGGCAGGCTCAGACCAGCCAACCGGCCATCCAGGTTTTCGGCCGCTTCCCATCGGCCGAAAGGACGGGCCAGGAGTCCCTCAGCGACGGCCGTGCCCCTACCGTGGACGGGTGAGCACCAAGAAGGAAGTGCGCGAGTTCCTGATCTCGAGGCGGGCGAACGTCACCCCCGGGCAAGGCGGGCTGATCCGCTATGGCGAGGACCGGTGCGTGCCGGGGCTGCGGCGCAGAGAAGTCGCGCAACTGGCCGGGGTCAGTCTCAACTACTACTCGCGGCTGGAACGCGGGTACATTCGCGGCGCCTCCGAGAGCGTGCTCAACGCTGTCGCCGAAGCCCTGCATCTGAGCGAAGAGGAACGCAAGCACCTGTTCGACCTGGCCCGTACCGCACCGGCACTCCGCACGACCACCCAGCCCGTGCTGCGGACATCGCAATGTTCCTCGGCGGGCAAAGGCCCATTCGACGTAGAATGATCTCTGCGGTCCCAAGTCCAGCAGACCGGGGTCAACAGCAGCTCGGCGACCTCGCTCAGGGTCGCCACCGGGGCCGGTTGTCAAACGGATGGGCGAAGTGGGTGTTGAAGAAACCACCGCCGATGGGTTCCCAACAGCTTGATCGCATCCTAGCTCGCCGCCGGACACGAGCAGGGTCTGGCTGGCACCGGCGATCGTGCCGATCACCCGTCCGGGTCGAGCTTCTGGCTCCCCCTGCAGATCATCAGAAGCCCGTCCACGACGATGCTCAGCGGCTAGCAGGATTCGGGTCAGTCGACGCAGACGGACGCAGGATGCCGAGCAGACTGAGCACGGCCATGACGGCGACCAGGGCCAGAAACGATAGAGGGACGACGGCCTCCAGCGGCCCACGATTGGCGCCGCCCAACTCGAGCCCGAGGCGAACCAGACACGAGACCGCCACGAGCAGGGCCAACACGCCCAGAGCAGGAAGCCTGCGGCCCAACCGGACCGTGACCGCGGCCGCGAAGAGGAGGATGGCGATGAACAAGATGTCGTCACCTCGGGGCTCCAGCACATTCCATCGCCCGGCTGGCGCTGGATCGACCGGATCGGCCACGACCGCGACCACCAGAGTGATGACACCAGGAACCATGGCGCAGACGGCCATGACGACACCAGCGGCCGACACCAGCCGGTCGACCCGGCGCAACCGCCACGCATATCCGGCCAGCAGCATGGCGGCCACAAAGCCCAACACCTGCAAGACGATGATGATGCTCCGATGGGAGGCGTAGAACGCGGCGACGGCGATCGGGCTGTCGTTCTCATCCGGAAGCGACAAGACCAGTTCTGTCGCGACCAGCAGGATGACAAAGCCGCCGGCCAACGCCGCCGCCAATCGATCAGGGGCACGGTCTGAGCTGTCGGCGGCAGCGGGCGCTGGGGTGCTCACAAAACGACCTCCTGTCGCAAGTTCTTGCGCGCCGGCCGTGGTGGTCGTCTCGTCGGCACGCCGGCGATGGGTGGATCCCGTCATTTCTGTTCCTTCTCTGAGTCTTCGGTGGACACCGAGGCAGATCAATCGGTGGTCGGCGGATTGTTCAGCTGGCGGTGACCTGGCTGGGAACCCAGGGCAGAAGAACCGTTGTCGCGGCCCGAGGCTTTGGCCGGCACCGGGTGGTGATCATGGTGGTCACGGTGTCACGCCCAGGGTCGTTCGTTGCGCGGCTTCGGAGGCCGGTGTGATGGCCGGGGCGTAGCCGTCGGTCGCTGACAGCCCGCGCCAGCTGCGGTATCCGACGACGGCGAGGGTGAGCAGGATCAGGGCGGGGACCATCTGCCAGCCGCCGGGGACGATCACCATCGCACCGGCGGCGTTGATGGAGGCATGCATCAGGCCGGCGGCGAGGGTGCTGCCGCCGGTGTCGACGAGCAGGGTGCCGATCAGGTAGCGCTGGAACGGTGCCGCGACCAGCAGCACACCCCAGGTCAGGAGAGCGTCCCGCCAGCTGGTGCCCTGCCAGCCCTGGTTCTCGAACGCGAGCGGGAGATGGATCAGGTAGAACGGCACCGCGGTCAGCAGCGAACCGACCAGCAGCCCATGCCGGGCCATCAGCCGGCCTTGGACGAAGCCGCCCCACACCGTCTCCTCCCACAGATTGCCGGTGACCGCCCCAAGAACGAGGAACAACACATACGTCGCGCCGACAGTGACCCAGCCGTCGACAGGCCGGTGCAGGGTGCCGGTGGCCAGGGCAACGCCCCCGGTCAGCAGCGGCATCGCCCCGGCCAGCAGCAGGTAGCGCCATCCCAGCCGCCAGCGGAGCAGACCCGCGAACAGCTGCCGGACGCCGGCCCGTCGGTCGGTGACCCAGGTGATCACCGCGGCCAGGCCGACCAGGACCACGAGTTCGGCCAGCTTCGCCGGCATCAGGTCGATCCCGGCCACCGCCGACGCCATCTGGGTGAGCCACACGAAGGCGATGGCCGGACCCAGCAGCAGCAGGATCGGATGTGTGACCGCAGACCGCTGGAACCAGCCTCGCGGAACCGGGTCGGTGCCCGACTCAGAACTGGACGGGACCACAGGTGAAGTACTCATGACCTCATGCTGGTCGCCACATCGTGTCACTGTCGTCGCCCACTGAGTCGAATCGGCAGGACCCGGTTCAGTCCGCTCGGCGTAGGCCGTGCGGCCGATGCCGTGGGTGCGGTTCGGTGGCTAGGTTGTGGCTATGCGCCGTCCGCAGCCGAAACCTGGCGACCAGATGGTGCGCAGCCGCTGGGCCGCGTCCGCGAACCGGTGCTCGACACCATCGGTGCGGTGCTGCTGTGGGCGGCGATGGCGGTCGACCTCGCGACCCGGCCGCTGGCCGGCGGCCAGGCGGCGTCAACCCCGGCCGCCTACCTGTGGGCGGTGCTGATCGCCGGCCCGTTCGCCGCACATCGCCGGTTCCCGCTGACCGCCATCCTGGTGTCCGACCTGGGCCTGACTCGGCTACTCGCTGGGCCGGTTCAGCGCCTTTCCGGGGTATGCGACGTTCGCGCTGGTCTTTGCGGTCGCACTGCACGCCGGTCGGCGGCGGGCGCTTGCGGTGTACCTTGCCGGGGTGGCCGGACTCATCGGTGCGCTGTGCTCTCCAGCCGGCGGGCGTGGCGACCGCGTCGTCATGGGTGAGCACCCTGCTCACCGTGACGGTGGCCTGGTTGGCCGGGGAGAACCTGAGGGCCCGCCGTGCCCGACGCCAGCAGGAGCTCGACGAGGCCCACCGCCTAGCCGAGCAGCGGGCCGAGGAAGCCCGCCGCCTGATCCAGCAGCAGGCCGAGGATGAGCGCCGGGCGGTCGGGGCGGAGCGGCTGCGGATCGCCCGCGACCTCCACGACGTCGTGGCCCATGCGATGAGCGTCATCGCCGTCCAGGCCGGGGCGGCCCATCACGTCATCGACGATCGACCCGAGGTGGCCCGCGCCGCACTCGGCAGCATCGAGGTCACCGCCCGTGAAGGGCTGGTCGAGATGCGTCGGATGCTCGGCGTCCTGCGCTCCGAGGACGACGCGACCGCCAGCGCCCCCACCACACCGACCGAAGGTCTGCGCGACCTCGACCGGCTGCTGTCCCACTTCCGCGGCGCCGGACTCCACCTGCACGTCACAGACTGCGAGAGCACCGCCGACCTCCCGGCCGCACTCGACATCTCGGCCTACCGGATCATCCAGGAAGGCCTCACCAACGTGCTCCGCCACGGCGGACCCGTCGCCCAGCTGGACATTCAGCGATCACCCACCCAGCTGCGGATCGAGATCCGCGATGACGGTCGACCACCGGAGTCCGGGCCGGCCACGCCTGGCACCGGTCACGGCCTCACCGGCATCCGCGAACGGGCCGCCCTGTTCAACGGCACCGTCACGGCCGAACCCGCGACCGGCGGCGGCTTCCGGCTCACCGTCCAGCTGCCGATCGACACCCCCGGCGGCGGCACGATGATCCGCGTCGCGGTGGTCGACGACCACGCCCTGGTCCGCGCAGGATTCGAGATGCTGCTCGACTCGGCACCCGACCTGGACGTCGTCGGCAGCGCCGCCGACGGAGCAGCGGCCATCGACCTCGTCGTCCAGACCCAACCCGACGTCGTGCTGATGGACATCCGGATGCCCGTCATGGACGGTCTCGAAGCGACCCGGCGCATCCTCGCCGACGACCGGTGCACCGACGTGCGCGTCCTCATCCTGACCACCTTCGACCTCGACGAGTACGTGTACGCGGCCCTGCGCGCCGGCGCCAGCGGGTTCCTCCTGAAAGACACCCCGCCGGCCGACCTGCTCGCCGGCGTCCGCCTCGTCGCCGCCGGCGAAGCCCTGCTGTCCCCCAGCATCACCCGGCACCTGATCGAATCGTTCCTCCAACGACCCACCGAGACCGAAACAGCCCGACGCGTCCCGCCTCGACGCGCTCACCGACCGGGAACGCGACGTTCTCACCCTGGTCGCCAAGGGACTGTCCAACGCCGAGATCGGCGCCCAGCTGTACATCAGCCCAGCCACCGTCAAGACCCACGTCACCCGCATCCTCACCAAAATCGACGCCCGCGACCGAGCACAGCTGATCGTCATCGCCTACGAGTCCCGGCTCATACGACCCGGCCAAGCCTGACCGGCCTACTCAGTCGCCTTCGATCCACCGGTAGTCCGCCGACGAACAGGTACCACACCGGCCACCACCGTGCGGGTCCGGACGTAGGGCAGGTCCCGCACCTGACAACCTCCTCGCGTTCCTGCTACACAGCCGTCGGCGGAAGTGACGATGCGTCGACGACAAGGTGGCCGCAGGTGAACAGACCGGTCGGGTCTACCTGGTTCTTGATCGATTGAAGGTTGGCATGGTCGTGGAAGCGGGTCCGGCCACCGCTGGCGACCTCGTCCAAGCTCGCGTAGCGCAGCTCGGCCGCCCACGGCGTCATCAAAGGCGGTGGCGATGAGCAAAGCTCGGCCAACGACCTGACGGCGAAGCTGTAAGCCTTTGGCTAGTGCCACCGCGAAGGCGTCGGCGGACACACCGGTGGCGAGGATGAAGAGGGTCCAAGGAGTCACTACAGGCTTCGCGCGTTGACCGGACGCGATGAGCCCCGGCCAGATCAGATGGCCGAAGGTCTCGTTCACCCGACGATGGCCGGGCGGTACGCCGGGTGCCACGATGCACCAGCATGTCGACGTACCTCAGCGTCGCGCAGGACGCGCAGGGAACTACTCCCCTTCGCGTCCATGAACCCACAGGTTGCTGTTGGCGCAATAGTGGTTGCGGTCACCGTGCGGCAGGACTGTTATGAGGCACGACCGCGTCGTGGTTGGCCAGGGCTTCTGATGAGGCCACCGGGTCGGTGGGCCAGGCCGGGGATGACCCAACGGCCGCGCCGGTCAGTCAGCTGGCGGTCGCGTCGCCATGATCAAGTCGGTGCACCGCGGGCCACCGGGCCTAGATCCAGCAGGTGGCCTGCAACGTTGGCTTTGGCCGCCAGGTACCGGGCGTTCGATGGTGACAGGTGCGTCCGCGTCCGATGCTGCGCTGTGATGGTGATCCCGAGTCTGCGAAGTTGGATCGCCTTGTCCGGGTTGTTGGACAGCAGCTCAATCCGCGAACAGCCCAGGGCTTGGAGCATCTGTGCCGCGACGGCATAGCTTCTTTCATCAGCGCCGAACCCCAGCTCCTCGTTGGCTGCGTAGGTGTCCAGCCCTTGTGCCTGCAGCAGGTAAGCGTCCAGCTTCGCGTACAGCCCGATGTCTCGGCCCTCCTGGCGCAGATACAGCAGATAGCCGCCGACGTCGGTGATCCGCTCCACCGCCTCCCGCAGCTGCGGTCCGCAGTCACAGTGTTGGCTGCCGAGCACGTCGCCAGTGAGGCACTCGCTGTGCGGCCGGACCAACGGCACGTCGACCTGGGTCGCGCTGGCGGGGCCAGCCACCACGCGACTGCCCAGACCGATGGCGAGATGCTCGCGGCCGTCGAGGAGCCCGTCGAAGGTGATCACACGGGCTGCAGCCCGGTAGCCGTCGAGAAAGCGCAACGGTAACGGCACCTGCGATCGGACGGTGGCGGCCGGTAGCGGTGGTTGCAAGGTTGTCTCCCTGGGAACAAGGGGTTGATGCCGTCAGGCCAGCTCAGGGGGTGACGCGCGGGACAAGGCGTATCGGTTCAGGACGACATCGCCGATGGGGTAACTCTCCATCAGGCGGGCTCGCCGGCCGAGATGCCAAGGAAAGGCGCCGTCCCCCACGAAACGGGGTGCGCGGCTGTCACCGACAAACAGCGGGGCGACAGCGAGTTGTAGTTCGTCGGCCAGGCCGGCGGTGAGGAACTGCGTAAGCACAGCACTGCCACCCTCGACCAGCAGTCGGCGCACCCCGCGGGCCGACAGGTCCTCGGTCAGCCAGCTCGGCTCGACTCCGTCGCCGCCGGGAGCGGGTACGACGGTGGCAACACCGTTCAACTGGGCTCGGGCCCGGGCGAGGGATCCTGCATGGCAGTAGACCAGCTTCGTTCCGTCACCTTCGGCGAAGAACGCGGCGCTCGGGCTCAGGTCCGCACACCGAGTCAGGGTCACCTTCATCGGTGACGAGGCAAGTCCTTTGGCTCGGCGAGCCGCACGGCGCCGGTCGTCGCGGACAAGGAGCCGCGGATCGTCTCGACGGATCGTGCCGGCGCCGACGAGGATCGCATCGCTGTCGGCGCGGAGATCATCGACCCTGTCGAGGTCTGCGTCGTTGGACAACACCCAGCGAGGGCCGGACGCGCCGTCCAGGTACCCGTCCAGCGACATACAGCAACTCAGCACCGTGTACGGCCGCGGCATCGTCGCGCCGCTCACGACCACCATGCCAGAAGGTCCGTGTGCTCGACGGTGATGCCCAGGGTGCCGGAGCCGATCTGGGCTAGCCGACGCGTTCGGTAGCCCGCGGCGGGCTCCATCAGATCCGGATCCTGTTCAACAGCAGCGTCGAGCCAGCCGCGGAACCAAGCCGCGGCGAGCCGATGCGACGATCGCTCGAGCCGCCATGGACTCGGCGCAGTCCGAACCACGGCCTGGTGGTCGGCGAGACGGGCGGCCACGTAGGTGACTGCGTCGGGCCCCAGCAACTGCCCAGCCGACGTGCACCGGCGCTGGTGGTCGTTGAACATCCTGGTCACGTGATCATCGAGCGGGTCGGCGGGGTCAAGCCGGACCCGACCAACCACGGTCAGCGTCAACAGCAGCGGGACTCGCAGCTCAGCCGCGACCGTGACCATCCGGTCCACGGCCTCCGCTGTCACGACATCCAGCAGAGCGGACGCCGTGACGAGGTCCACCGGTCCAAGGTGGTCGACGCTGAGGTCGGCCACATCACAGCCGCAGTGAACCACCTTCACGAGTGCCTCGGCGGCGGCCTCCGCCTCGCCGTCAGATCCCACAGCCGAGCCATCAGGCGGGCCGTCTGCCGCGCCAGCGGCAAGTTCACGGTCGCGATCATGCTCCACCCAGCGCTGGGGCTTCGGTAGCCGTGGAACCATCCAGCGCCGCATCGAGCCCGTCCCGCTACCCAAGTCGTGCACGACCAACGCGGGGCCGGCAGATCGACCGGACCGAACCACGTCCGAACGTGACGCCAGCACATCCAGCAGCATGGTCGACCGGGCAGCAGCATCTGCCCGCTCGCGGAGCGCAAGCCAGCCAGCAGTCGCGCGTCCGCCCTCCATCAGACCTCCGGTCGCCCGCCGCGGGTCGGCCTCGCTCATGCCGGGCACGCCCTCGGGATAGACATCGAGCACGAGACGGATGCGGTCATGGAACGCGCTCGTACCCCGCCGACGCCACGGGTGACTCGTGGAGGGTGACGACAAGGCGTGCAATGTGATCAGCCGGCCTGCCGAGGGCGCCACGATGAAGCCGATCGGCCAACTGGTCCGCGATGACGCGTGCCAGGAACTCGGTGGTTGTGTTCTGGCCGACGAAGCGCGGTTCATCGTCGAGATTTCGATAGCTGAGTGCGCCGACGATCTCGTGCAGCTGTCCAGTAGCCAACCCGATGTCCAACACAATGCCGTGGGAGTCGAGTTCCTCGGCGTGGAAGCTGGCGTCGACCACGAAGGTCGCCCCGTGCAGCCGCTGGGCGGGTCCGAAGACGTCACCGCGGAGGCTGTGGGCCACCATCAGGTGGTCCCGTACAGTCACGACAAACACGACTCACTCACTTTCGTAGTCGATGAGATGGCACAGTCCGCGGCGTCCACCGTTCGCGATGTCCGGCAGCACCTGGGGCATATCGGCAAACGGGGACCGTGACGTGATGACCGCATCGAACGCCGGATCCCTCAGCAAGTCGAGTGCAAGCTCGAGGCGCTCGGCTGCCGTCCGCCACGGCCGCACCGACGATGCGACCCGGCCGACCTGGCTCGCACGGATCGTCAGTCGTTGCGAATGGAACGACTCACCAAGCGCCAGGCCGACCTGTTGGTCGCCGTACCAGCTGAGGTCCCAGACGGTGCCTTCCGCGGTCAGCAGATCCAGGGAGAGCTGCAGCCCGGCAGACGTGGCGCTCGCGTGCACGACGAGGTCGCGGCCCGGCGGCGCATCCTCAGGCAACGCGAAGTCCACGCCGAGAGACTCCGCTGTCTCAGCGCGAGTAGGTTCGGGATCGACCAGCGTCACTACGGCTGCTGGGATACCGGCAAGCAGACGAGCGACGCAGGCTCCGACCATGCCGGCACCTACGACAGCGACCCGCATGCCGATCCAGGGTCGAGCATCCCAGAGTAGGTTGATGGCCGTCTCGACCGTTCCTGCAAGCACCGCACGAGCCGCCGGCACGCCCTCAGGGACGATGGTCACGGACGCGGCCGGTACGACGTAGCGACTCTGGTGTGGATACAGGCAGAACACGGTCCGACCCTGCAGATGGCGGGGTCCGCTCTCGACGAGTCCGACGTTGAGGTATCCGTATTTCACTGGGCCCGGGAAGTCGCCCTCCTGAAATGGTGCTCGCATCCGGACGTGTTCGCGGACTGGGACCGCACCACGAAACACCAGTGCCTCCGTGCCGCGGCTGATGCCGGTGTGCAGGGTACGCACACGAACCTCACCAGGGCCGGGATCGGGAATCGTCAAGGCACGGATCTCACCGACACCCGGGCGGACCACCCAAAAGGCATCTGCGTCACGCACCAACGCCAATCACCTCGCCCTCTGCGCACACCAGAACGAATCATGTTCGCCCTATGTAGTTGACCATATCCGGGTAGGTGCGTCGGACCCACAGGCTAGGCGTATGGGGGAGATGGCGCTCGCCGTAGGCTGCCGGACCAACAACGACGGCAGGTGTCCGCCCGTAAGCCCTGGACCCGCTGGTTCCAGGTGAGCGTCCCGTCGTGCATCACGCTACGGACGAACACTGACAACGGCCGGTGGCGACATCACCACCAGCTTGTCAAGCCCGGTCGGGCGGTCCTCGAGCAGTCGACGCCGCCGAAACCGAAGAGGTTCATCATGCTGTTGACGTCGGGCGTCGCGTCGTCATCGATCGAGTCTCGAGCACCCATCCGCCGGCGACCTGCACTTGGCCGGGTCGAAGCTCGAGCACCTTCACCGACCGGATCATGAAACGTTGCCGCCGAAGCCGACAGACTCGCCGAGTTGGTCAACCACCATCTGTCTATGGATGCCACGCCGAGGTTTTGGCGTGAAGGTCGATGCTTCGTCCTGCGATGGGCGCGGTAGGAGCTGATCCGGTCGAACGTGATGTGGACGGTCGTGCTCGAGGATGTGTCTCGAGGTCCCCGTTCGTCCCAACTGCCTACGCTGGCCCCGTGCTCGACGCGCTCTCCCCCAGCGACGACGTCTCGTGCTGGTCGTGGTCGGGCTGGTGCTGACGCTGGTGATCACCGGCGTGGTGGTGGTCGTGCTGCGGGCCGTCGCCAGGACGGCGCCGGTCGCGCAGGACCGACCGGGTCCGGTGCTGCTGGTGACCGGGTACGGCGGCGGGCTCGACTCACTCGTGCCGCTGGCCGACCACCTCCGCGCGGTGGGGCGGGAAGCGGTCGTGGTCGATCCGCTCGGCGACGGCACGGGCGACCTCACCGCCCAGGCGGATCACGTGGGCGAGGTCGCCGAGCGCGTGCTCCGGGAGACCGGTGCGCCGTCGGTCGACGTCATCGGCTACTCCGCCGGCGGGGTGGTTGCGCGGCTGTGGGTGCGCAACCAGGGTGCCGATGTCACGCGTCGCGTCCTCACCATCGGCTCGCCGCAGCACGGCACGACCCAGGCTGCGCTCGGATCCGAGCTGGCGGGCGGCTGCCCGGCCGCGTGCGAGCAGCTGAATCCGGGGAGTGACGTTCTCCGTCGCCTCAACGCCGGCGACGAGACCCCTGCCGGCCCGGAGTGGATCACCGTCCGCTCCACCGAGGACCGGGTGGTTACCCCGGTGGCTTCCGCGTCCCTCGACGGCGCCCTCAACCTCCTGGTCCAGGACTTCTGCCCGAGTGCGACCACCACCCACGGCGCTCTGACCTCCGATCCCGTCACCCTGGCCGTCCTCGACTCGACGCTTGCCGCCACCCCGCCGGCACCGCCGACCAACGTGCGCTGCTGATCTTGAGCGATCATGGTGCGTCGCCCAAGGAGTCCGAGGCGTCCGTTCCGCGGTTCGGGTATCGACGCCGATGGGTCACGCGATTTGACCCAGTTATCGCTGGACGGGCGGGTAATGCGATCAAGCGAGTCAGGCCGACGCAGATCCTCAACAACGAGAAAAACTCTGCAAGTGCCTCGAGGACTGGGGGATCAGAGGCTTGAGGATCTTCTTCCGTTCTGTCGTCGTCGTTAGTGTCGGCGATCGCCACCCCAGACGCCGACTTCTCCATGCTCGGAGAATTGGATCCGCGCGATCGCCAACGGGAGGGGGACGACGGAGGTTCGAGAGATCTGTGACCCGCCCAGCACTCAGATTCTTGTTGTGATCACGTTCTTCCGGCCGCCGACCAGGACAGCGATCACGATCGAATGGGTCGACGCCGGTGTCTACCGTCCAGTTCCATTTGGGGAGCTCTAGTCGGCGATGTCCTTGGACGAGAAGTTGGCCCAGGCGGCCAGCGTGAAGAACAGCAGATAGCCGAGCTGCACCAGCAACCCGCGTACGACTCTGTCCCACCGGATCGGATCGCGGAACAGGTCGACGAACGACAGCCAGTAGCGAGTGAGCAGGTACGGCTGCAGGGATTGCGCCGCATCCAGCCCGAGCAGCACCACAGAGGCGATCAGGGCGCCGATGGTGCCGAGCGCAGCCCCGACCGAGGTCCTGGTCAACGTGGAGAGGAACAGCGCGATGGCGGCCACTCCGAGCATCGATACGATCACGTACGCCAGGGCCAGGCCGGTCCGGCCGGCCAGGTCTTCCGGGGTGAGGGTCGAGCCGCTCAGGCTGACAGTGCCACCGCCGGGCGTCGTGGACTTCCCGAGTAGCAGCCGGCCCTCCACGTACGAGACCGCGGCGACCACCAGCACCGCGATGATCACGAACGCGACGACGGTGATGAGCTTGGCGATCAGCAGGTGGGTGCGGCCGACCGGCCGGATCAGCAGGTAGCGCAGTGTGCCGGTCTGCGACTCGCCGGCGATCGCGTCGCCGCCGAGGACAGCCACCGCGATGGGCAGCAGCAGGGGCAGCACCACGCCGAGGGCGGCCAAGGGGAAGAGTGTGCCGTCAGTGAGCGCGGCGGACAGGAACGGCGGGCCGGTGCCGATGCGCGGGCCGAGATCGGTGACGGCTAGCAGCACCGCCACCAGCGTCGGCAGGGCGACCAGCATCCCGATCATCAGCCAGGTCCGTGGGTTCCGGACGAGCTTGATCAGCTCGACTCCGATCACGCGCTCGCCACCGCCTCCAGGACGACCTGCTCGAGATCTCGACGGTGCGGCCCGATTCCTGTGACCCGTACGCGCTCTCCGACCAGGTACGCGTTCAGTCCGGCTGGGTCCTCGGATCGGACTAGGAGCCGCTCGCCGTCGGCCAGGACGACGGCCGGACCGAGCAGGGATGCGGCCGTGGTCGCGTCGGGCGTACGGAGCTCGACCAGGCCATTGGGCCCGAGCAGTACGTCCATCCGTTCCTGGAGCACCACCCGGCCACGGTCGAGCACCCCGACCCGCGTGCACAGTTGCTCCACCTCGGCGAGCAGGTGGCTGGACAAGAAGACGGTTGTCCCACCCCGGTTGAGCTCCAGCAGCAGGCGACGGATCTCCTGGATTCCCTGGGGGTCCAGGCCGTTGGTCGGCTCGTCCAGGATCAGCAGCCGTGGCCGGCGCATTACGGCAGCGGCCAGCCCGAGCCGCTGGCGCATGCCCAGCGAGTACGCCCGGGTGGGCCGCCGGTCGGACGGGTCGAGTCCGACCTGGACCAGCACCTCCGAGATCCGGTTCCGCCGGCTCCCTGCCCGGCTCCTCGTCCGGCCGGCACCTGTGCCACTCGCGTCCAGCAGGGCCAGGTTGGCCTGCCCGGACAGGTGGGGATAGGCACCCGGGCCCTCCACCAGAGCGCCGACCTGCGGGAGGACGTCGCGCCAGCCCGCCGGCATGGGTCGACCCAGGACCTCGGCCGTTCCGGATGTCGGCAGGACCAGGCCGAGCAGCATGCGGACGGCGGTCGTCTTGCCCGAGCCGTTGGCGCCGAGGAACCCGTAGATGTCGCCCTCGGAAACCTCCAGATCGATCGCGTCGACGGCGCGCATGACGCCGTAACGTTTGGTCAGGGCCTGGGTGCGGATCATTGCACTCACCCGATGGGTTCGCTCGCTCACGAGCCGCTCAGCAGCTGGTCGGCGGCCTGTTCCAGTACGGCGGGCGTCACCGTGCCGGCTAGGAGGATGGCGCCGCGCTGGTGGTTTGGATCGCGCCGGGCCGAGGTGATCAGGACGGCGACCGGTCCGGCCGGACCGACCGTACCGGCCGCCGATTCCCGTGATGTGCCGCTGGCGCGCAGGCGTTGGCGCAGGGGTCGGGAGACGTCCCGGCGGAGCGGAAGGGCGAACAGGATGGTCGGCCCGCGCCCGTACACACCGACGGAGCGGGTCTCCGCACCCGTGTCGGCGCCGGCCCGGGTAGGCAGGCCGGCCAACGATGTGGGCAGCTCGAAGGCGGCCAGCGCGTTCGCCGCCGCCGCGACGTCGACCGACTGGTCGTACTGCACGGTGATGCCCTCGGGCACCTCGAATCGGGTAGTGCGCTCCGCTGGGTCGGTCTGATCGACGGTCGTCAGGGTGGTCGTCAGGACCGGGCGAGCGCCAGCGCCGGCGTACAGCTCCACCGCGAGCGGCAGGCCGGTGACGGGGTCGGCCCAGGCATCGACATGGCTCACCGTGGTGGGCTCGCCGGTCGGCGTCAGCCGCAGACCTGGAGCGTCGATGCCTGCCACCCGCCGGTTCGGCAGGCGGGACAGCTCGTCGGGCCGCGCACCGTCGAGCACCGTGCGCGCCAGCGTCGGCGGCATCACGTCAGAGGCGTCCGGCAGCCGGATCGTCGAGGTCGGGGCGATCGTCGCCGTCGCGGATTCGAACACCCAGCTCACCGTGGCATCGGCGAAGCGGTAGAGGTCGCTCTCCCCTGTGCTGCGAACGCGGTCGATCCTCCACTCCTCGGCAGATCGCCACCACACTCGGAGCTCGTTCGTCTGCCCGAACAGGTCGCCCAGGTTGGCGAATGAGTCGCTGCCCGGCAGATCCAGGGCACCAACGCTCAAGACCTGCCCGGACCAGGCTCGGTCACCGGAGGCCTGGACCAGCTCCGCCAGCCGTACGGCGTCGACGTCAGAGTGCCCGGCGGGCCGGGCCACGACCACGAGCGGAACGGAGACCAGGACGACCGCGGTGATCATCACGATCCACCAGCGCCGCGCCATGCGACAACTGTAGGTGGGCAACTACAGGCGGTCGCCGTCTGAGCTGAGCGGTCTGTCAGGCCTCGTCCGCGGACGTACAGGGCCCCCGCCCTGTCGTCGAGATCATGTAATTGTCGTTCGTCTCGTTCTGCCGGGTTTGCTCCGACCGTTCACCAAACCGTAGGCAGCAGGCGCACCGCGGATCGCCGCCGCACCGACGCAATCGCGGCGGCGACGACCCGGAGAGTCGTCTTAACTCTGGAATGGCCTGCGATGCTGCGCCGCAGTCATTCAGCGAAGCTAGTAGGCATCTTCGTAAGTTCGTCGGGGGTTCAGGTCCAGGCGGCGGGATCGCCCAGGTAGAGACCGCAGGCGGTGTCGAGGGCGTCTTCGGCGGTTCCGCCCATGGAGCCGGTCGGAAGGTAGGAGTTCTCGTAGTCGTTGTGGCTGGCCCGGTAGATCGCGAAGCCCCACTGGTTGGCGTAGCCGGCGTAGCGGAGTCGGCACAGCCTCAGCTGCTCACCATCGGCCAGGACCCCGTCGACGTAGGCGAAGCCGGCCCGGTAACGGACCTGGATCTGCACCAACTGAGGCCACCGCTCAAGTCGAAGGCTTCCTGTTGAGCAAGGCCCTGCCAGGACGCGGTGAGGTACTCCAGCTCAAGCGCCAGTTCGTGCCCGGCAAGTGGATCGACGAGGAGGACATCTAGGTGTATCCCCTTTGCCCGCCGCGTTTCGAGCCGCACTAGCTGCTGAGGCAACATCTGCTGGACCTGCCACGCCAAGGCGTGCTGGAAGTCGGCCTCTGAGTGGAACACGGGGCGACTTACCGAGAGCCGAGACATCAATGTCGTCATGGCGTCCACATCGACCATGGCCTCAGTCAACACCGACCGACCGTTGATCTTCGGGGGGCCCGTGGCGGTACCCAACGGCGGCCGGCCGGTCGGTCCCCGTACGGCGACCGCCGCTCTCAAACAGTACGACCGCTAACGTTCAAACGGCCGACCGACGCGCGTCGGCTGCTCACTGCCCCCAGCGTAGGCGTTCGGCGGCGCCGTCCGTCGTCCTTGCGCCGGGAGGCGGTAGTGCTCGATCCATTGTGAAGTGGGAGTCAGGCGTGGAGTTCACTCGATGGGACGTTCTGGCCGCCCAGGAACGGATCCGTGGCTTCGTCCGGCGCACACCCACCCTGGCCGCCTCCAGACCGGACGAGGTCTGGCTGAAGTGTGAGTTCCTGCAGCACTGTGGCGTCTTCAAGACCCGCGGTGCGTTCAACCGACAGCTGGCCGCGCGGGAACGCGGTCGAGCTGGACCCTTCGATCGGCATCGTCGTCGCCTCCGGCGGGAACGCCGGCCTCGCCCACGCCTACGCCGACCGACAGCTCGATGTCCCGGCGACAGTGTTCGTGCCGGCCACCGCACCGGCGGTGAAGGTGCAGCGGATCGCCGACTACGGCGCCCAGGTGCATCGCATCGGCGCCGAGTACGCCGACGCCTACCAGGCGGCCATCGGCTTCGCCCGCGACCAGGGCGCCTTGTTCTGTCACGCCTACGACCAGGTCGAGGTCGCCGCCGGCGCGGGAACGATCGCCGAAGAGCTCCTCGACGACGACCCAGACATCGCGGTCATCGTGGTCGCCGTCGGCGGTGGTGGCTTGTTCGCTGGTGTCGCGGCAGCCGCGGCAGGACCGGGCCCAAGTTGTTGCGGTCGAACCCGCCACCATCCCCACCCTGCACGATGCCCTCGCCCACGGTGCCCCGGTCGACGTCAGCGTCTCCGGCGTCGCCGCCGATGCCCTCGGCGCCCGCCGGATCGGCGATATCGCCTTCGACGTCGCCCAACGGTTCCCGCCCCGATTCGGTGCTGGTCTCCGACGAAGAGATCGTGGCCGCGCGGGCAGACCTGTGGCAGCGGTACCGGATCGCGGCCGAACACGGCGCCGCCACCGCCTACGCCGCCGTCCACGCCGAACACCTCAACGAGCTTTCGGGCAAGAAGATTTGCCGTGATCGTGTGCGGCGCCAACACCGACCCCCGCACCCTCGAAATCGACTAACCGACGCTCCGCAGTCCGGCCGAACTCTGGCAAGCCCTTCCCCATGACCCGGGGTGATCGCCTCCGTTGTCGCAGGACGGTCGGCTTGCGGGGTGCTGCTGGCGTCGGATCGGGGCGGTGTCAATCGATCCGCCCGATGAGGGCTCCTCGGTCGGCTCGCGTGACGACGTACGCAACGAATGCGCGTGCAACGTCGGCTTCGCCCGGGCGTGGCCGGTGGCTGGGGTCCCAGCCGAGACTGCGCTCGTCGCGTACCTGACCGAGCAGTGGCCGCCACTGCGGGTGAAAAGTGCGCAGCGCCCATTCCAGAGCGCCCAGCTTGGTGGCGACCTTGGCGGTCTGCAGCGTGTAGTAGATCCGGCAGGCGGAGACCACGGCGTAACGCTGTCCCCACGCGAGGGTGTCGATGTCGATCCAGGTAGCGAGGTCGTCGAGCAGGGTAGCCAGCGAGGCGGCCGCCTCGCTGCGGAGAAAGTCGGCGGGTACCGCGGCGATGAAGGACCTCGGCGCAGGGCCAGACAGCGTGATGCCGTGCTCACGCAGGATCCAGCGGGTGTAACCCCGGTTGCAGTGGTCGTCCCATTCCAGGGTGCGGTGGCCGTGGTCGTTGAACAGCCACCGCCGGCCGATGTGAGCGACCGAGACGAGTTCGGCCGCCGGCGCATAGGACCCTTCGAGATCGTGAGGCCAATGTCCATCACGAGTAGGTATCTCGTCGTGCAGACCACGTAGCTCGACGATCTGCTGGTCAGTCAGGCTGTCACGCGTCGCGACGAGCCAGTCGCAGTCGCTCTGCTGATCTCCACCGCCGAGCGCGAACGATCCCTGAAGGTAGGCGCCGACGAGATCGTCGCCGAGAATCCGCTGCCAGTGTCCGAGCAACTCCACGAGGAGCTCATCGAGATCGGCGTACGGAGTGAGTGCATCGACCGAGGTCACCACGAGAGCCTAGGCGGGTGTCGGCGCTCCATACGACGGTCCCCCACTGACGACCGAGGCGTCGCTCGCCGGCTGATGGGATTGGCCGGACTGGCGCGTCGCTGAGGGGACGTCTAACGGAGCTGGTCGGCGGCTGTGGGTGCTGGCTTTGGCGCGTCTGTCGGGCGTTGAGCCGGTGTCAGCGGCCGCGACGATGAGCGACGGCGTGGTTGACGACGCGTTGTTGACGCGATTCGTCGTCGTATCAAGGCGCGGCCCGGTGCTACTCCCGAAGCGACGAGCGCCGCGTGTTCACCGACCGTTCCCTGATCAGATGGATCGTTTGGTGCGCATGCGTCGCGGGCGGAGACACGCAGCCCACGCTGCGACGGATGCCCTCCTCGGGGAACTGCGCCTTCGCCGCGAACCGAGTGCTCGAGCCGGACTGCGAGCAGGGTCGATCCTGTTGCGGCCGTGCGCCAGCCTGGACGCCCCGGACCTGGTCGAGGGCTCGGCACTGCCCTGAAATGGGCAGAGCCATAGGCACAAGTGGGTGACGTTGCCGGTTCGTGCCGCGTCAGGGTGCTGGTCGCGACCGCACCACCAGCGCGAGGGTTACCGCCAGAATGATCGTGCCGATGGTCTCCACCACCAGTGTCGTGGGCACCAGCGTGAAGCTCAATACCTCGTGAATGCCGAAGAGGCCCACGGTCAGCGCGAGCACCAGCGACAGCAGTGTTCCGGCCATGAACAGCAGGCTCAGTACCGTTGCCAGCAACAAAAGCCGCCCACGCAGCGCCATGACCGCGATAGCCAACACGACCCCACCAACCGCGTTGAGGACGAACAAGACGCCGAGCAGACCACCGACTCCGTGGAACACGAGGTAGAGATGGATTCCGCCCATCACCAGCAGCATGATGGCACTCAAGAGGCGAAAGACCACCAGGGTGCGGTGGCCGACACCGAACCCACCGTCTGAACCCGTTGCCGGAGGCTGCGATGACATGCCCTCACCCCCTTGCACCTGTGGGCGCGCACGCGAGCCCTCTACCGGAGACTTCATTCCGCTTCCTCACATTTGTCAAGTTTCATTGGTGATGGATCTACGTCATGAGCGTCTCGCACCCGCCCCACCCGCAGCTCCGCGATTTGGCGCGGTCGAGCGGTGTCACCTTCGGCCAGGACCGCCGGGGCCTCCGACGTGCATGCTCGAGGTGGGCGGTAGGTTCCGGATACATCGACGACAGATGAATGATGCGAGGAGATTGATGAGCACACTGCCGCACGGCCCGCTGGGCCGCACTGGACTTGATGTGACGAGGCTCGGGTACGGCGCGATGGAGGTGCGCGGGTCCCGGATCTGGGGCGGCCGGCCTGTCGAGGACACCGAGGCGGAAACCATCCTCAACGCGGTCCTCGACGAGGGCATCACCTTCGTGGACACGGCCAACGACTACGGCCGCAGCGAGGAGTACATCGGACGCTACCTCTCGCATCGTCGTGACGAGTACGTGCTGGCCACCAAGTGCGGATGCACCGTCGTCCGCAAGGACGACACCACCGACGACACACCGCACGTGTGGACGAAGGAGAATCTGTTCCGCGGGTTGCACGAGAGCCTGGAGCGGATGCGCACCGACCACGTCGACCTGATCCAGCTCCACAACCCATCCGTCGACCAGGTTCGAACAAGACGACCTGGTCAGCGCGCTGCAGGAGATGAAGCAGCAGGGCAAGGCACGATGGATCGGTATCTCCTCCACCGAGCCGCACCTGGCCACGTTCATCGCATCGGGTGTGTTCGACACCTTCCAGATCCCCTACTCGGCCCTGGAGCGCCAGCACGAGGCACTGATCACCGCCGCCGCCGACTCCGGTGCCGGGGTGATCGTCCGCGGCGGCGTCGCCCGCGGTGAGCCGGGAGCCGGCCTCGGTGCCGAGGACCGCTGGGCCGGCTGGCAGGCGGCTCGGCTCGACGACCTCCGCGAGGAGGGCGAGAGCCGGACGGCGTTCCTGCTGCGCTTCACCAACAGTCATCCCGGGATGAGCACGAACATCGTCGGCACCAAAAGCGTCGAGCACCTCCGGGAAAACATCGCCGCGGCCGCCCGCGGACCGCTGGCCGAGGACACCTACGCCGAGGCCAAGAGGCGACTGAGCGCTGGTGGCTGACACCGTGCCCGGCCGACCCGGTGCCTGTCGCGACGGGGTGCCGCGGTGAGCACGGTGCTGGTCACGGGCGCTTCCGGGGTGGCGGGACGACTGGTGTCGCGGTTGCTGGCCGCCGACGGCTACCAGGTTCGGCGCGCCGACGTCGCACCCCCACCGGCCGAGGATCATCCGCTGCCGGGTGAGTTCATCCGCTGCGACACCCGCACCGTCGCCGATGTGACCGCCGCTGTCGAGGGCTGCGAGGCAGTCGTGCACCTGGCGGCGTGGCACAGCGGCCACCAGCCCCCCGTGAGCGATGCCACGATCTTCGCCGTCAACGTCGACGGCACCTTCAACCTCGTCCAAGCCTGCCGGCAGCACCGCGTGGGTGCGGTGGTGTTCGCCTCCTCCATGGCGTTCGGGTGGGGCGGGGTCTATGGGGTGACGAAGGTTCTCGGCGAGAGCCTGTGGCGGATGTTCCACGAGGTCACCGACACACCGGTGGCGATGCTGCGCTACCACGACTTCGTACCCAAGCCCTACCTCGCGTGGGGCGCGAAGCTGCTCCGCAACGGGGTCGACGGCCGCGATGTCGCATCCGCGACACGAGCGGCGCTCACTGCCGCCCAGCAAGGACGGCTGCGGCTGTTCACCACGATCGTGCACAGTAATCACCACCTGCCCGGCGACGTCGCTGCCGACTTCGCCACCCAAGGTCCGGACTGGTGCGAATCCCGTGTCCCCGGGTCGGCCGAACTGCTGCACCGTTACAACATCGCCCTGCCCGACACGGTCGAGCAGCACGACCTCAGCGACGCCGCAGAGCAGCTCGGGTGGCGGCCGCAGCACGACATCGTCGAGTTTCTGGCCGACCTGAAACGCCGCGACGCAGCAGGCGAAGACCTCGCCTCCTTGTGGGCCCCCGGCTACCTCCCGGACTGAGTCGTTCAGTAAGGGCAGGCCACCTGCCCAGCCTGATCGGGACTCATCGCTTCCAGCTGCCGGAGGAACGTGCCGAAGTGGCGGCTCGGCGCATACCCGGTCTCGACCCTCCCCGCCTCCGGCACGATCTGCGGCACCCCGGTCACGTCGAGACCGTAGCGGTCAACAGCGTCCGCGGCCCCAGGAAAGATCGCCTCCAGGTGCGCCGCCGGATCCTCGGCCCAGCCCTCCAGCTGCTCGACGCCGAACACGTTCGGACGCGTGGCGTCCAGCACCAGCTCAGCATCCGGGGTCGCCAGAACATGCCTGACGGCACACTGGACCGCGTCGAGGACATCGTCACGGTCCACGCCGCCGTACAACAACCGGGCACCATAGCGTTGCGGCCACTCACCAACCGACCACGGGGTCAGGTCGTGAGGACGGACCGCCACATACGACAAATCATGCCGAGCGTGGTGGTAGGCCAAGAGCTCCTCACCGACGCGTTTGGTGAACCCATACTTGTCGAAGTGACCATGCCATGACTGCGACGACAGAAAGACCATCCGCTTGACGCCCGCAGCGCGGGCAGCCTGCAACACCCAAAAGGTGCCGTCGACGTTGAGCCTCCAGAAGTCGATCTCGCTCCGCGACCGGCTGTGGATCCCGTGCCATGCCGGGAGATGGACGATCACGTCGCACTCCCGGGCGACAGCATCCAGGCCCACACCGATCTGAACATCCAACGCCGTGAACGCAACCTGTCCGTACCGCTCCGGCCTGAGCCATGCCGGACGAATCAGGTCGGTCAGCACCAGATCATGCTCGCCCTGGTCGGTCAGCCGATCGACCAGCCCACGGCCGATGTTCCCGCCGACCCCGGTGAGAAGGATGCGCATGCGCGGACTGTAAGCCGAACCCCGATCCGCGGCCGAGGCCGCCCGTGACCTGATGGTGCACGATCGGGCCCGACGCAGCAACCCCCTGGCGCAGGCAGACCCGGTTCGGACTCCGCGAGTTGGCCCATATCATCGTGGACTCCGTCGAGCAGTCCTGACGACGACGAGCCCGATTGACGACTTGCCGTTTGCATCGGGCTCGATGGGCTGTCCGGTGCATCAGGTGATGGTTCGGGCCTGAGCTGGCTGACGGTGAGACAGCCTGCGAGGTCGTCCAGGCCGAAATGCGCCGCCGGCGGCGTTCCTGCCCGAGGTCCATGGCCCACCACGGCGACCTCGGCGTTGCTATGGACCACGGTGTCGAGGCTGCCCGTCCGGTGCAGGACTGCTCTCCCCTACTTGATCTTCGTGCACCTGTCCTCCGGAATCAGTGCCTGGAAAGCGATTAAGGCGCTCCAAGATTATAGTTGGCGTAGTAATCCATTGGGCTCTGCGGATCGGACGACGGCTATAGCATCAGGTGCATCACCGACCTTGGGGGTTCGCCATGTCATCTGTCCGCCAGATCATCATCGGCCTCATAGCAGTTGTAGGGCTGCTCGTGGCAGGGGCCGCGGCTGTACCAGTGGCGAACGCCCAGGAGCCCACATTCAGGACATTTGTGACGCACCTATCTCCCGGGAACGAGATACCGGGATGCCCGCCCGGCGTGGAGAGCGGCGCCCATGGCGTGGCGATCATCCAGGTCAACGCCGCTACGGGTGAGATCAGATACCGGGTGGTGGCATCCAACCTACCGGCCCCGATCGCCGGCAGCCCTGGCTCGCACATCCATGGACCAGCCCCTGCAACAGGAACGGCTGGCATCGTCGTACCGTTCGAGCTCACCGGCCGCAACACCGGTCTTGTCGCCGCAGGAACAACCACCAACCTGGCAGTCGCACGTGGGATCATCGCCAACCCGGAGAACTACTACGCCAACGTCCACACGACGGCGTGCTTGCCTGGGACGATTCGGGGTCAACTCGGGTAACAGCCCCATCTGGCGCGGGCGACCGTGCCATGCAGCTCACGGGCCAACGGTTCGCTGCCCACCTGATCTGCTCAGCGAGCGGCGGCGGGCGCTCGAGTTGCCGGCCTGGCGTATGCCATCGATGACCAGACGGCCATCACCGTCGTCGATGCATCGTCGACGTCGTCTCCGAGGGGCATTGGGAAGAGTTCCGTCCTTGACCAGTCAGCCGAAGCTCCAACCTGTGCCCTTCGTCAGCGGACCGGTCGGCACCATTGTGCGTTTCGCACCAGGCCCCTGCGGCGACCTCGGTCCGCGCAAGACCGACCTTTTGGGGGGACCCGCACCGGCGTCCAAGGGCGTGGATGGCCATTCATAGCCGCCTTGGGGACTACCTGCGTGCGCGGCGGGCGTTGGTGAACCCGGCGGATGTCGGGTTCCCCGTTGGCGAAGAGCGGCGGCGGGTTGCTGGGTTGCGTCGCGAGGAGGTGGCGATCCTTGCCGGGATCAGCACCGAGTACTACCTGCGCCTGGAGCAGGGGCGTGAGGTGCACCCGTCCAACCAGGTCCTCGACGCGCTTGCTCGAGCCCTTCTTCTCGACGAGGTGGCGGGTGCCTATCTGCACGACCTTGCGCGGCGCCGCCCTTCGCCCGCACCGACGGACGGCGCAGACGTGGTCCCTGAGCGTGTGCAGTGGCTCATCGACTCGTGGCCGCTGACTGCGGCAGTCGTCCACAATCGCTACATCGACGTGCTCGCCACGAACTCGCTGGCACGGGCCCTGAGTCCGACCTTTCGCGTGGGCGTGAACAACCTGGTCTCCCTGCTGACCGATCCCAATGACCGGGCGCTGCATGAGGGTTGGGAGTCGCTGACGGCGAGGTCGGTTGCATTGTTGCGGTCATTGTTCAGCCACCGGGACGATGACCCGGGTCTGCGTGCGCAGGTCGCCGAGCTGTCTGCGCGCAGTGATCGTTTTCGGGAGCTGTGGAAGCGCAACGACGTTGTGCAGGTCTCGGACGGGATTCACGTGTTGCGGCATCCGCAGGTGGGCCGGCTGACTCTGCATTTCGCACGCCTGCCGCTGATCGGCACTGACGGTCACTCGATCTTCCTCTACCAGGCTGAGCCGGGCACCCCTACCGCGGACGCCATAACAATTCTGGCTGCTGGGGGGTAGAAGCGGGGACACGCACATCAACGCTGCTCGGGCTAGCGTCACGGCCGTGGAACTCAACCTGACAGGCAAAGTCGCCGTGGTCACCGGCGCGAGCAAGGGCATCGGCCTTGCGGTCACTCGAGCGCTGGTCGCTGAGGGAGCATGGGTGGTCGCTGGAGCACGCACGATCACCGACGACCTTGTGGCTCTGGCGGACACCGGCCATGTCATGGCGGTCCCGGTGGATCTTTCGACCGCGGCGGGGCCGGCTGAGCTGGTCGGCCGCTGTGAATCCTTCGGAGGCCTGGACATCGTCGTCAACAATGTCGGCGCGGTTACGCCCCGAACCGACGGGTTCCTCACCGTCTCCGACGAGGACTGGCTCAACACCTTCAACCTCACCCTGATGGCTGCGGTCCGAACCACCCGCGCCGCCATCCCGTACCTGCTGGCGCGCAGGGCCGGCAACGTGGTCACGATCGCATCAGTGAACGCCTTCCTGCCCGACCCCGGAGTGATCGACTACTCAGCGACCAAGGCCGCGGTGTGGAACCTGTCCAAATCGCTGTCCAAGGAGTACGGCCCCCAGGGCCTGCGGTTCAACACCATCAGCCCCGGACCCGTCTCCACACCGCTGTGGCTGGGAGCCGCAGGCGTGGCAGCGACCGTCGCGAAGAGCAAGGGCATCTCGTTCGACCAGGCCCGGGAGTCGATCATCGCCAGCGGCGGCGGATTCTCCACCGGCCGCTTCACCGAACCCGACGAGGTCGCCGACCTTGTTCTGCTGCTCGCGAGCAAACGAGCAGGCAACGTCACCGGCGCCGACTTCCTCATCGACGGCGGCCTCTCCAAGAACCTCTAGATCAGCCAACACCAAGCCACCCACGTCAGACCATGCCACCCACATCAAGGAGCTGCATCATGTCCGGAACACCTGTCGTCTTCATCCACGGTCTATGGATCCACTCCACGGCGTGGGCGCCATGGATCGCACTGTTCACCGAGCACGGGTACCAACCCAGCGCGCCCGGCTGGCCAGGAGACGCCGACACCGTCGAGGCCACCCGCGCGAACGCCGACCACCTCGACGATGTCGGCATCGAACAGATCTGCCACCACTACGCCGACTACATCGACACCCTCGATACCAAGCCGATCGTCATCGGACACTCCTTCGGTGGCCTCATCGCCCAAGAGCTGCTCGCGAACAACCTCGCGACCGCAGCCGTGGCCATCGACCCGGCACCGATCAAAGGCGTGAAGAAGCTGCCGTTCTCGCAGCTACGCTCCGGGTTCCCGGTGCTGCACAATCCCGCGAACAAGCGACGCACCGTCTCCTTGACCGCGAAGCAGTTCCGCTACAGCTTCGGCAACGCGATCTCGGAGGAGGAATCCAACGCGCTGCACCAGGCATGGACCATCCCCGGCCCGGGTCGCCCGCTCTTCGAGGACGCCACCGCGAACTTCACCCGCAACTCACCTGCCCGCGTCGACACCCACACCGCCGTACGTGGCCCGCTGCTGCTCATGTCGGGCACCGAAGATCACACCGTCCCCAAGGCCGTGACCCTGGAAGTGCTCGGCATGTACGCAGACAACCCGTCATCCACCACCGAGTACCGCGAGTTCGAAGGCCGCGGGCACTCCCTCACGATCGACAACGGCTGGCGCACCGTCGCCGACGCCACCCTCGAATGGCTCGCCGCCAAGAAGCTCAACGTCACACTTCCAGCCAGCAAAGCGGAGGTGGCGTAGCCAGGCGCACCCGCCCGACGATAGATCCCATCGCACCGATCGTCGCACCCGCTGCTGTGCCATGGCCATTTCTTGCGCTGGACATGCCAGCGGCGACAGCGGCAGCGCCAACCTCGCGCATAGCTGAGTAGGAACGGGTTCGCACCACCCAGCGTGGTGCGAACCACGAACGACTCAGCATCAAGCCCTCTGTCACCGGCCACGCCCAGAGAGTTCGCCGAGCCTCACCCGACCACAAACCAGCACACCTGCCCAAAGGAGTTTAGATGAGTAGTCAACCGACTGACGCGGCACCGCCCACCACAGCCAAAACCCGCCGAAACCTTGTCCTCAGCATCGCCGCAGTGGCTCTGCTTTCCTCGCTGATCGTGTCGACCCAGGCGGCATCGGCGACTGGCGCCTCCCCACCGGTGAGCAAAGCGACGATCGTGCTGCTACATGGCGCCTGGGCCGACGCCTCCAGCTTCGCTCCCGTGACCGAGCGACTCCAACGCGATGGCTACACCGTCCTCGCCCCGCCCAACCCGCTCCGCGGACTCGGCAGCGACGCCGGCTATCTGGCCGCCTTCCTGCAACAGCGGACAACCGGGCCGGTGATCTTGGTCGGCCACTCCTACGGTGGAGCGGTGATCAGCAACGCCGCCCTTGCTGACCCCGACGTCAAAGCCCTCGTCTACGTCGACGGCTTCGTACCCGACCAGGGCGAATCCATCCTGGACCTGCAGACCCGCGCGGGCGGCGGCGGGGACCCGACCGCACCCTTCGACATCGTGGCCTACCCGGGCGCGCCGGCCGGCGACGTTGAGCTGTACTTCAAGACCGCCTTGTTCCCGGACGCGTTCGCCAACGACCTACCGAGCAGTACGGGCCGCCAGCTCGCCGCCTCCCAGCGATCCATCACCTTCTCCGCCCTCGCCGAACCTTCCGGCGTCCCGGCCTGGAAGAGTTTGCCCAGCTGGTACGTGCTCGGCACTCAAGACCACGCCATCGCCCCATCGCTGCAACGGTTCATGGCTCAGCGAGCCGGCAGCCGGATCACTACCGTCGACGCCGGCCACCTGCCCATGCTGTCCCAGCCGCGCACCGTGGAACGTGTCATCGTGACCGCCGCCCGGGCCACCCAGTAGCCCGGCGCCTTCCACCTTCCTGATGTGACCGCCACCAACAACGTCGCCCTGGAGGTGAACAGGACCGCCGCGGGAGACCGCTGGGGCAGCGGCGCAGCCCGGTCAATCCGGCTCCCCACCATTTCAGGTCCGGACTGTCGATGCTGAACTCCAACGCGATCAACGTGGCCCGGCCGGCGTAGGCGCCGACCTCGGGGCCCCCAGTGGCCTCGGGGTCCCATGTGCAGCGACCGCCGTCCTCGCAAGACCGTTGGCTATCGAGCAGACCAGCCACCAGTTCTGGTGGCGGACCGAACTATCCGGCTTGGCCCACTTCATCGTCTTGCTCCGCACGAGCGTTCGTACAGGATCGGGTTCAGCGGCGAGGCGACGATGTCGCCGGGCCGCATGCCCGGCATCCAGACCCGCAGATCGCGGACCTGGTTGTCGTTGGTCGGCTCCGTGATCACCATGTCGGCATCGACGTAGATCATCGTCATTACCTTCCGGGGTCCAGCCGACTCGTTCGGCCCCGCGCGATGGAAGGTCCAGCCCAGGTGGTAGCTGAGGTCGCCGAGGGCGTATGCGCTGTCGTCCACGGGGAAGCTCGCCTCGGTGAGAGCGCGCTGCAGCTCCCGCTCTGACTCGTCGCTGATGGCCAGCTCTCGGCCGATCTCGAACGACTGGCTCGTCTCCGCGAAGGCCAATGGACCCAACTCGGCCGGGGTGTCCTGGAGCGGGATCCAGACGGTCACGCAACGATCGGTGGCGAACGGCCAGTAGTACTGGTCGGCGTGCCAGGGTGTGTAGCCGCCGCTCGGCTCCTTGTAGAGCGCCTGATCGTGGTACATGCGGACCGCCCGGACGTCGAGCAGCTCCGCGGCGATGCGCGCCAGGTCCTCGGTGAACGCGAAGCTCTTCACCGCCTCGCTGCTCTGCCAAATGTTGGACACCTGGAGGAACGCCTTGCCGTAGGTGTCGCGCTCGGCCAGCGGTAGGTGCTCGGTGTTCAGGTCGATGACGGTCTGGGAGATGGTGGGTGCCCACGCGGCGACGGTCGTGGGGTCCAGCACACCGCGCAGCTTCACGCACCCGTTGCGGTCGAAGCGTGCTCGGGTGGCGGCGTCCACGCTGAAGTCGGTGTGAAGGGCGGGCGTGGCGACGGCCATGAGGTCTCCTCGGGTGGGTGGCGGACGGCTACGACGTCCCCGGATGGTTCATCTTGCGCCCCCGACGGCACGCAGAGGGGTGGTCAGGACCTACTGTCGCCAAGACTCGCCGACTTCGGTCCGTTGTCACAGCAGGTGACCGCGGCAATCCCGGAGCCGACAGGCGCACCGACGGTGTCCTCATGAGCTTCGGTGAGAACTATCCGCACTCCCACTTCCTCGTCATCGCCCGCGCCGCCGACCTCCCCCGAACACCGCGGTGCGGGCATCCTCGGCCTCCGCACCCAGCAGCGCGATCGCGACACCTCTCACGCTGTCGCCTCCACGGGTCCGCGGAGCCCTCACGGCCTGACCCGATCAGCCGCCTGTCGGCGCCAAGAGACCTCTGAGCAGCGCCGAGCGAAGCAGCGCTCCCAGGGAGCCTTCAACACGACAGCCGTGCCCGACCGGGGCTTCCCAGCGCCGGCAGCAGCCGACAGGGTGCACCACCAGGATTCCTCCACTGCTGCGATCACCCACATTGCTCTCAATCAGGCTGAGGCGGTGCCGTCAGCGAACCGAGTCACGCCGAGTAGCGAAGCTTGCTGGTCGTTCCTACTCGTTGGCCGATCTGGGGTGGAAGCGGTGCGGCCCACATCATGAGTCTGCTCGAGGAAGTCGACGATGACCGCTGCTGGCCCATCGATGTACCACTGCCAAAGTCCGTCGATCGCCATGTTCATGCCCTGAAGCGTGTCCGGGGCGTGCGCGCTCCGAGTGACGATCTCGGCTGTCCGATAGGCCCTATGACAGCACCTGTCGTGCACGCCCAGATCACTCCCCTGCACCCCACCGGCCCACAGGATCACCACCAGCGTCATCGCAAGACGCCCCTGATTGAGATCCGTTCCCGGGCAAGTCGTACGACGATCGGGCTCAACCTGAGGATGACCGGCGCTATCTACCGTTCGATCTCGCGCTGACCGGACGGCTAACGGTGCACCGGAGGCGGCCTGCCCGGAGCAGTCATCGCTTGGCCTCGATCAGGTGTCGGGTTGTGTGTGCCACGAATGCTCCATTCCTCCGAATCAGTCCGTCGAGTTCCTGCAGCTTGTCGATGTAGGCGGGAACGGAGAAGTCTGGAACCCACCAGACACACTTGCGCAAGATCCACACCACCGCACCGATGTCGAAGAACTCCATCCGACACCGAACGGTCTTGAGATCGGTCACCACCAAGCCGGCGCGTTCAGCCTCGGCAACCTCGTGTTCGGGGTCCCGGCCGTGACGGCCCTCCGGGATCGTGCCCATGAAGAACTCCGACAGCTCACGCGCCGACTCCGGCCCGACATGTTGGCCGAAATAATGGCCGCCATCGCAGAGGACCCGGGAAGCCCATGCCCATCGAGGCCGGACAGGGTGCCTGGACGTCACCAGCTCCAGCGAACCCTCCGGTATCGGCAGATCAACGAGATCGGTGGTATCGATCACGGTGACACCCCGCGGCCTGAGCAGTTCACGAGCGCGCCGCACATTCGGTGGCCAAGACTCAGCGACATACATGACCGGCGGGAGGACCGGTGCTTCGTTCACGACCTCGCCGCCACCAGTATCGATATCGAGTGCCGACTGGACCGCGGCGAGCCGGTCAGCGAGCAAACGTGCATACCCCCAAGGGGTCCGCTCCTCGGTCGCACGCCCCTCCAGAAAGCCGAAGCCCCAACCGTCCACATCGGCCAGCTCAGCCTCGTTGACCAAATCCTGAAAAGATCGCATGCAGCAAGCGTTGCTGACTGGGCTCTACGTCACAACAGAGTTGACTCCGCAGAATCAGCACGATAGTCGTCGGTAATCGGTCGCCATTTGGCGGCCGAGGGCTCGCCGCCTCTGCGACGGCTGATGGGGTGATGATGCTGTCATGCCTATCGACCAGCTGACTCGTCTGGGAACCACTCGAACGATCGTGCGGTGGGGCGACCCGGTCCTGCATCGAGCCGCTCGGCCGGTCACTAACTTCGGCGACGACTTGCAGAAGCTGCTTTGTGACATGTTCGCCACGAACACTGCCGCCCACGGTGCCGGCTCGCCGCCCCGCAGATCGGGGTCGATGTTGCCGCGTTCGTCTACGACTGTGTCGATGCTGACCTACGTCGACAGGTCGGGGTTGTCTGCAACCCCGTGGTCGAGCTACCTGAAGGCCGACACCGCGACCTGGAGACCTGGGACGAGGGGTGCCTGTCCCTGCCCGGCGGCTACGCCGACCCCGCCCGTCCCAACGTGGCCATGTGTCGTGGCCAGGACCAGTACGGCGACCCGATTGAGCTGACCGGTGCTGGGCTGTTGGCTCGTTGCTGAGCCGACGCCGGGCGGGTTGCCGCTGCTGCTCAGCGTCACCCGCGACGGTCGCGACCTCACCCTCGAGCTCGCCACACCGTGCCCGCCAAAGGTCGAGCTGCAGGCCCGCAACCAGCCCATCGACGGCACCTGGCAGCCCATCGGGCCGCTGCCATCCGGGGCCCGGCAGCACCGGCTGCCTGGCAGCGGCGTCGACGACACCGCCCTGCTGCGGCTGGCCACCCGCACCGGCGCCGACCAGGTCAGCGGTCAGCCTGTGCCGGTCACCGATCTCGCCCGGGCTATCCGACCGCCGCTGCTGGGCGGCGGCCAGCGCCGTCGGATCGCCTCCACCGACGACCTCCTCGGCGACGACCTTGGCTACCTGGCCGCCTTCGGCGACCAACTCGCCGCCCTGGCCAACGAACGCCGCAGCACCCCCGCCGCGGCGACCAACTTGTCGGCTGCGGCCACCACGACCCAGGCCGGACGCCACGCCGACACCACAACCCCGCAGGCTCTGTGGCGGTGGGAGCAGTCCGCCCGCGACCTCCATGGCCCGGCCCTCACCGGCTTCGCGCTCGGGGCTGCCCCCGGCTGCGCCCGGCGAGGCTTGGGAGGACTTCGACACCACGACCGGTGAGCTCGCCACCGACAGCGCGATCACCAGCCGCCTCAGCGAACCCGACACCGGCGACGACGACCTCGACGACGAGCCCGTCGACCACCGCCGCGAACGACTCATCGTGCGCCGCGCCCGCCGCCAGTGGGTCCACGGCTACGCCGACCACGCCCACCGGGAGAACCGGGACCGGATCCGCCACCCCACCAAGCCGTCCCGCTCGGCGTTGTCGGCGCTGTCCTGGCTGGCCGTCACCCGGCTCAGCCTGGTCTTCTACACCGCCGGGAACTGGACCGACGGCGATGAGAGCCCCGTCCAACACCTCGCCGAGCTCCTCACCAGCCTGCAGTCCGCCGTGGCGGCCGGAGAGGACCGACTTGCCGAGACTGTCGCGCTCGCTGCGGTCACGGTCGCCAGCGTCCGGCACCACGCCGGGACCGGCGCGACCACCCCCGCCGCGGTCGCGGCCCGCCGCGTCGAAGACACCTCCCGGCCACTGCTCACCGCCCACCAACCCGACCCGCCACTCCTCGGCGAATACTGTCGCTGCCTGGCCACCCCCGCCGGGCTGCCGCTGCTACCCGAAGACGTGACCGCCGAGCTCGACGCCTGGCTCCACCAGCCCCTCCACCAAGCAGCGCAGCTCGCCGAGGCCCGCGGCTGGGACCACACAGAAGCCTCGTCGTACGTGCTCGAGGTCACCGGCCGGCTCGGCAACCCCGCCGACGCAGCCGCCAACCTCCTCGCCGGCTCCGAGGGACCCGTCGCCGTGGACGCCCACTCCACCACAGGCGGTCACCGCGGCATCGCGATCTGGGTGCCACCCGACCTGTACATCATCAAGATCCACCAGCAGAAACAGATCTGGGAGCACTACAGCAGCCCTACCATCGATCCCATCCTGGCCAGCTGGAACGCTGGCGAACGCGGCCGCTACCGCCAGTTCCACGGGGCCACCCGCACCCCGATCCCCGACGCCACCGGCTGGCTCTCCACCCTCAACATCCAACTGTAGGAAGCTCCGTGGCAGCCTGACATCGAGCCACCACGAGCTCACTCCCGTCAGAGCGTGGCCCGAGTTCGACAGCGTCTCCTGACCCGGCCTCGACTGTGCCGAGGATCCGGTAGACCTCCAACGTCAACCGGATCGACCGGCAGCGGAGAGCACGATGCCGGCTCGTTCCAGCTCGGCTTCCACCCGGATGCGTTCGATGTCACGCTCGGGCCCGGCGGTCGTCTTGGCGAGGTTATGCGGCACAGCCAACATTCCGCAGGCCTGCATCAGCAGCTGGTCGTAGGCGACCCGGTTGGCGAGTTGGTGGGTCGCCGAACGCTGCTGGTCGGTCGCCACAGCCCTCCGCAATCGGCGGAGATCGGCGGCCAACTGCTCGATCGGCCGCCCCCTCAGATGGGGGGCGACCTCGCCGGCGTCGGCAGGTTCCGAGGGACCGCCACGGCCGAGCTGCTCATCCGAACGGCCCGACAGAAAGTCCTGGATCGCGCTGGCGATCAGCGGCACACCTACCAGGATGACCGACGCGAGAATCGTCAGCCTGACGTCATTCTTGTCCACCGTGAAGACCACCTCACCGGGTACGGGCGCCGTCGCCAACCGGCCCCGTCGCCGCCTTCCAGATACCGAGATCACCCAAAAGGGTGCCCGTCGATGCGAGGACGGTCCGCCGACCTGGACGGCGGTACCCGACAAGCCCGGACCCGGCCCCGGGCAGGTGTGTGGGTTTGGTCACCCGCACCGCTGACCGGGTAACGAATGGCCCATCCCTCGCGTTGCGCGGAATGGACAGGGACGTCCCCCGTGCCCGCGGGGACGTTCAACGCCCAACACCAGATCACCAGGAACTGCGCTTCATGATGACTGACACCAAGACCTTGCCACCCGATACCCACGAGCAGCCGCCGCAGCCGAAAACCAAGCGGCTGGACATGTCGGGCACCCAGCTCGTCGGCGGCGCGTTCGCCGCCATGACCGCCGCCGTGATCGGCGCCCAGCTCGGCGTCGCCGGGACCGTGCTCGGCGCGGCCATCGGCAGCGTGGTGGCCGGGACCGCCGGCTCGCTCTACACCGCCTCGCTGAAACACACCCAGACCAAGATCGCCGCCGCGTTCATCGGCCGCGTCGGCGACACCCCGGTCCAGATCACGTCCACCGACCGCATCCCCGACGAGCGCATCACGGTCGACGGCTGGCACGCCGTCACCCAGCCGACGGCGGCGGTCGCTCCGGCCTCCCCCGACCCGGTGGCCACGGCCGCCGAGATCGACCCGGCCGGCGGTCCCGCCGCACGAGGGCCCTGGAAGCCGATCCTGGTCGCCACGGTGGCCGTCTTCCTGCTGGCGATCGCCGGCATCACCGCCTTCGAGCTGCTCACCGGACAGTCCGTCTCCGGTGGTCAGGGCACCACGATCAGCCAGGTCGGCGACGGTCGCTCGGGCGGCTCGGACACCCCACGCCCGGCTCCCTCCACGGACACCTCAACAACGGAGCCGACCACCGAGCCCTCGGCCCCACCGAGCACCGAGCCCAGCACCGAACCGTCGAGCGAACCAGGTCAGGTCACCGAGCCCACCACAGCCCCGAGCACCCGCACTCAACCGTCCACCAGCAGCGAACCCTCCGCCAGCAGTAAGCCGACAGCCACCCCGGCGCCGTCCACCGCCGGCGGCGACCAAAGTGCCGAGGCCAACAACGACCGGTAACCCAGCCGGCGGCTGACAGTCTCGACCTGACCGCCGGGCAGGGTTGACGGCCGCTGACCACCACGCTGGCCGCCAGCCCGGCTGTCGGTGCCGCTGGGCGAGCCGCACCTCTCCGACGCCCCACAGCTGACGTAGCTCTTCTGGGCGTTTGGTCAGCGTGTTACTCGACTCATGGGTAAGGGACCGCGGCTCGGTTTTCTGTCTGTCTGGCCGAGAGGGTAAGAACTGCACCACGTCTGGGTCAACGTTCACTGCTGCGCGTGCCTCGATGGCCCCGAGGTCGCTGGACGCGCTCAGGAAGCGTCGGGGGCTCGCGTGTCTCCGGGCTGCCCGCCCGTACTTTTGTTCCGCCTTGAGCACAGTGCCACGTGTCCGCTCAAGTTCGGCAGGGTCAGCGCCCCCGTGTGCCGCAGCACCGCTTGTACTTCGCACCACTGCCGCACCAGCACCGGGTGTTGCGGCCCGGCGGCCAAGCGACCGTTCCGGTCCGTTGCGCAACGTCGTCCAGGTAAGCGCGGCGGATCGCCTCGTCTGTCACCGAACCGCCGGCACGATCGGCATAGTCGCGCATCTCGGCTGCTCGGGCCGGCACCAACGTCACCTTGGTTCCCCGTCCGGCCAGGGTCCGGAGTTGCTCCTCGAGCTCATCGCGGTACTGCTCGAAGCTCACCGACTGGGCGATCAGGCCGAACAGGTCACGTTGCGCCGTATCGAACTCCGACTGCGTCCAGAACATGACCCGCGCCCCGTCGGGGACACGCATGGAAGCGACGTCGTCCAACGACAACAACCGGTCCGACCGCAGTGCGGGCGGCGGCACCAGGCCCGCGTCCCAGTCATCGGGCCGCAGGTCGAGTCGTTCCCGGGCCTCGCGGCGCTGCCAGAGCACCGAGAAGGCCCAACTCGCCCAGCCGTCCTCCCCCGAGGCAGCGGCGATCTGGTCGGCAGTGAAACGGACCGCAGCCATCGTGAACCACCGCACGGCCGCCCGATCGTCGCCCAGCTCCGCGAGCATCTCGGCCGCGGACGCATAGGGCGAGGGATCCGCCAGCGGCGATCCGACCACCCTCGCAAGTTCGGCCTCGGCCTCCGCGACCCGGCCGCCCTGGTAATGCACAGCCGCCATCTCGACCCGGGCCTGCGCACCATCCACGCCACCGGCTTCTGCAAGTCGGCCCAGCCACTGCAACGCCTCCGTCGTACGCCCCTCGCGGGCAAGCTCGGCCGACAGGTCGAAGATGATCTCCGCCCGCGAATCGGGAAACTCGTCCAGCTCGCCTACCAGCGTCGCCACTCGATCGAGGTTCATCTCCGCCACATCGACATCGTCGCAGACCCACGACACCATCCCGGGCTCGCCACCGCACTCCGGAACCAATGTGGTCCCGTCTCGGGCACCTATTTGCGCTGGTGTAGTCGGATGGTGGTGCCGGCGGTGTTGGAGCGCATCTGGACCAGATCGCAGGTTTGGTGCGCACCCCAGAACGGATCGTCCTGCCCCGGGGGCGGGACGCGACGTCCAATCAGGTAGTCCTCGACGCGAACGGTGTCGACCATCTCGCAGATAAGAACGTCGGGCTGATCCCAGACCCGGACCGTGAGGCGGTCGGCACCGCGGCGCTGGCTGCTCCTGGCGAGCCGCCTAACCGCCTCGGCGAGGGTGAGGATCTTGTCGGAGGGCAGGGTGGATGCGGCTGCCTGCAAGGTGACGAACGTGAAGATGTCCTCAATGTCGCCGACACCGCCCACCCAGCGGGTCGGGTCGGCATCAATTCCGGGCAGGTCGGCGGTGAACAGGGCCTGCGCGTGAGCGTGGCCGCCGTAGTCAGGACTGCCCTGGTAGCTGTCGGCGGTGGCCATGGCGGGGTGGCTGCGGTGCGCCTCCTGCTCCACGGCCGAGCCGAGCTGGTCGTGGTAGGGGCAGACCAGCCAGAACGGGATCTCGGGATCGACGGCAAGATTGAGCAGCGCCTCATGCAGCTGCGCCTCCCGCAGCTCCTCGGGGTGCCGGCCGGGCCAGATCGGCTCACCGATCCCCCGCGCAGGTCGACCCGGTCCGGACCAGTCGTCGACGAACTCCCGCCACGCGGGAATGATCCGCGCCGGGTTGCGACCGAGCTCGGTGATGTCGACAAAGCAGACCTTCGCGGCCTGGGCGCCGAGACTGTCACGCATCCAGTCGACATGCTCCGGCATCAGCGCCGCCATCACCGCCTCCCCGGCGGTCAGACCGCCAGACACGAACGGCACCAGACCGTCCAGATAGTCGCGGCGCTCGCGCCACACGAACGCTTCGTGACGGTAGCTCTGACGGGTCCGAACGGGAACAAGCTGGCTCATAAGGGTCTACGCAAGCCAGGACTCCAAATCCGATGGTTCGAATGATCGCTAGTCGATCCTGTGCCGGAGGGCCAGCCCCCGGCACTGATAGTGCCGGCCGACGCCCGACTGTGCAGCGCCTTGCGCTTCATCTGCCCCCGTGGGTGCCGGCCCGGTCAGCGACTGCACCTCGCGTGTGCAGCGCCCCTACGATACCTGAACGATTCATGCGTGAACGGAATAGGGCCTCATGGGAGACTGACCGGCGACGAACAAAGCACGCGCTGCCACACTTGTCGAGCACATCTGGGGCGACGCGCAGACCGCTCCGCCCGACGGTGCACCAGTAGACCCAGCAGCACCAGATCGGCGACTTCGGGAAGGACCGCAGATGTCGGCAGGCTTGGCCAACGATGACCGGCTCACCATCGAGCAGCAGGTCTGCTTCACCCTCGCCGTCGCCTCCCGCGACGTGATTGCCTTGTACCGGCCGTTCCTCGAGCCGCTCGGACTCACCCATCCGCAGTACCTCGTCATGGTCGCCTTATGGGGACAGGCCGGCCCTATCTGCGTCAAAGACCTGAGTACGTTGCTCAAGCTGGAGCCGCCGTCGCTGTCACCCCTGTTGAAGCGACTCGAGGCAGCCGGACTCATTGACCGACGTCGCGACCCCACCGACGAGCGCTCACTGCTGATCACCCTCACCCCACCCGGTCAAGATCTCAGGCACCGAGCCGCCACCGTGCCCAACGCACTCCTCGAACGACTCGGCATGAGCCTCGAAGAACTTGAAGCACTGCAGACAGCCCTGATCCGAGTCATCGACCATGCCAACACACCAATCACCACCCACACCGCGACGCCACACGCGCCGATGACCAGCATCGACCCCGACGCGGCGGCCACGACGTCGTGACGTGGAAGTCATCGCAGCAGTCGACTTCGGAACGGCTTGTCACTCGTGAAGAATCAGCTTGCGATTCTGAGTGGCGCCGCAAGACGTCCGTCATGCGGCTGTCAGCGACGAGGAGTCCAGCCGAATCGCCGCGTCTGGCAGGTGAGGCTCGATCGTCAGCTGTCGACCGTCAAGCGGGCACGGGCCGGGAAGCGGCCCTGCGGCACTCCCTGTCTCAATAGGACGCTCAACCCTCGCGCAGCGAGATCAGCCCGTTTGCGTCGACCCTGATCATCACCGGTTCGCGACGGCGACCGAGGAGGCGTCGGCCAAGGGGTCGACACGGCCGACTACTGCACCCAAAGCTGATCGATCAGCAAGTGGCCACGCTCGGCCTGGACGTTTCCGACCCGGGCCGACGTCACGTCGACCGTCTGCGGCGTGAAGAGCGCCACCCAGGGCGCCTGATCGGTGACTTCGCGATCGACGGTGGCAGCCAACGCTTCCGCTTGGCTCGGGCCGGTCGGCTCGGTTCTGGCGAGCTCGGCCACCTGTGCGTCGATCCCGGGATCGCAGAAGTGCGCCGGGTTCGGATCGAACGAGCAGGTTAGTACCGACAAGGCGTCAACGGCCAGCGGAGCGTCGAACCAGCCGTACATCCCGGCCTGGGCGTCGGGGTGCGCATCCAGCACGGCGAAGTAGTCGGATCCCACCTCGTGCACGCTGCTGCGGAAACCGAGCTGGGTCAGCAACGACGACAGATACCGTGCCTCGGCCAGGAAGTCGGGCGCAGTCCAGACGGTAACCGCCTCGCCCCGCGTGCCGGAGGCATCGATCAACTGCCGAGCGCGGTGGAGGTCGGGTGCTCGCCACCTGCCGGCTGTGCCGGCCCCGGCGGTGTATGGACAGTACGGCCGGTACCCGGTCGTGGTCGGCGGGATCACCTGACAGGTTGGCTGCGCCAACGCCGCGCCGTACAGGGCAGCCACCCGTTGCCGGTCGACGGCGTAGTTCAGCGCCTGGCGGACCCGCACGTCGTCGAACGGCGCCCGACGCGTGTTGAGAAACAAGAACACGACAGCCTGCTGGTCCTCGGTGTGCACCTGGGCCGGATGGTCGGAGGCCAGCGCGCGCGCGTCGGCGGTCGCCCCTAGGAGCTGGACCAGATCGGCGCGTCCCGCCCTAACGCGGCGGACTGCATCCTCTGGACCTGATGCCGCCTCGAAGTCGATCTCGTCCGGGTAGCCGTCGGGCCGGGCGGCGGACGACCAGGTGTGGAAGTAGGGATTGCGTCCGAAGACCAGTGTGCGGTCTGGGACGAAGCTACGGATCGCGTACGGGCCGGTGCCCGGGACAGGAATGGTGCCGACGTCGTGCAGCGGGGTGCCGGCCGGGACGGGGACCAGCAAGGCGAGCTCTTCCAGGAACCGCGG
>CAVPPP010000066.1:0-42681 GCA_963707005.1 uncultured Actinomycetota bacterium | reverse complement strand
AGCGTCGGCGAGGGCGGCCGCCATTCCTGCGCTGTCCCCGACTGCGGCGCGGCCGGCCGCGATTCCTAGCTCCGCCAGTCCCGCCAGCCCCGCCAGTCCTAACCGGTTGGCCTGGTCCGCCGTTCGCCGCGCCTGCGGCTCCGCCGCAGCCGGACCGTCGACGGTCATGGCACGCTCTGTGGTGATCACGTCGATCGACAGCACCTGGGTCAGCAGACCGGCGTCCAGGGCCAGTTCGCGTGCCTCATTGAGGGAGTCGACGGGTCGTCCTTGGGCTGGCTCGGCCAGCCCGAGCGCAAAGAGCGCCTCGACCCGCCACGGGATGAGGCCGTGCTCGGCTGCGCACTGCGCCGCCCGCCTGAAGGTGGCATCGGCGACCTCGGCGGACGTGAGGGTGGCGCACCGCCCCGCGATCATCAAGGCGGCGCACAACATGTCCGGCACTGGCGGTGGACTCGGCCGCCGCGACCGCAGCCTCGGCGAGCTGGGTGGCCTTGTCGACGTCGCCTTCTCCAAACGACGCCTCAGCGGTGAGGACCAGAGACCGAGGATCGCCGGGCCGGCCGGACCGCTCCACCAACCGGCAGGCCTGCCGCCACCGACCGGCGACAATCGCGGCGCGGGCCAGTTCCAGACACAGCTCGGCGTGGTCGTCACCGCTCAGCACATCCAGGACGGTGGCGCACCCGTCCAACGCCTCGGTGGCGCGACCGAGCAGGGTCAGCAGCCGGGTCCGGTCGATCGCCAGCTCGGGTGCGGGTGTCCCCAGCGACGCAGCGTGCACGATCAGGTCTTCGGCGGCGTGCAGCGCCCCGCGGGCAATATCGCGCCGCGCCAGCCGACTCAGGATCACCGTCGCCCGGCCCGACTCACCGGCCTCGGCGAGCAAGGCGGCCGCCAGGGCGTCGTCGCGGTAACTGCCTCGGGCCAGCAGCAGGCCCGCCAGCCGGTCTGTCAACTCCACCCGCTCGGTCGGCAGCATCCCGGTCAGCACGGCGGTACGGGTCAGGCTGTGACGCCATCCCAGCCCTTCGGCGCGCCGGCTGAGCAGGCCGTTGCCGGTGCCGGCCCGCAGACCCGCGGCGACCACCGCGGCGTCCAACTGGGTGAGCGGTCCGAGCAGTGACCAGTCAGGCTCCTCGCCAAGCACGGCCGCAGCCTGAAGGACGCGTTGGGCGTCAGGCTCAAGCTCCGCCAAACGACGCGCCACCAGATCCGTCAGCGTCCGCGGCACCGGCAGCCGACCGGAGGAGTCATCCAGGAGACCGGCAAGCACGTCCTCCACCAACAGCGGTAGCCCGTCGGTACGATCGATCAGAGCTGCAAGCGTCGCGGTGTCGACCGACCGGCCTCCGGCGTACCCGGCGGCCAGCTCCGCCACCGCCGCATCATCCAACCGGCCCAGCCACGCCGTGGTCACGCCCTCCAGGCGGCTGAGGGAACCGACCACCGAGTCTGCCGGCCGGAGCGTCCGCAGCGCCCCGGGCTGGTCATCCCACGCCGATACCGCGATCACCACCGGTGCGCCGCGGGCTGCGCTCGCCAGGTAGCCGACGATGCCGACCGTGTCCGGGTCGGCCCAGTGCAGATCCTCCACGACAAGAAGACAGCCCGCGCCGTCGCCTGCCACGATCAGCAGACGCAGCAGACCCTCGCCGAGCACCACCACGGGATCCGCTAGGTCCCTTGGCGACGATGCGGCGTCCTGGCTCTCCCAGCCGGGAGCCAGCCGCCTCAGCGCCGCCCGGTATGGACGAAGGCTCGGAGCATCGAGAGAATCGCCGTCACGCAGATGACCGAGCACCGCCTCCGCCAGTGCCCGGTAGGTGCCGCCCCCCGGCACCGAGCGTCCGATAAGAACCGTGAATCCCACGGCCCGGGCGCGGTCGGCTACCTCGAGCAGAAGCCGAGTCTTCCCGATCCCCGCCTCGCCGACCACCAGCAGCCCACCGCCAGCACCCGCCGCCGCCGACGTCAGCAGCCGGCCGGCCACCGCCAGATCAGCGTCGCGGCCGACCATCACGAGCGGGCGCACGACTAGCACCGCTGCCGTCGACAGCATCGACGCCCGGACTGACTCTCAGCGCCGATCCGGCTCACTCCACCAAGATCCATCGCGCCACCGCTTCTCCACCGCCTACACTCACGCTACTTCACGGCAGGGCAGCGGAGGCGGCAGAACGTGGCAGCTCAGCTCAGGAGGACGTGGTGCCGACACTGAGCCAGGCGTGAAGGGGCTCTCCACTCGCCACCCGCCGCGAACACCCCCCTTGGTGGACAGACCAGCGCCGAAGCGTTCGATGCTGCTTGACCGTTCCGGTGTCAAGAGCCGCGGGTGGCGTCGAAGCTGACCTCGACCCGATCATCACCACCGACCTCATTGTTATGAACGGTCGCGTATTGATGCACGGGCTTGGGCCGTGTCCGGAACCCGCTGTTCCTGGGCTGTTACTCATGGTGGAGCTCACACGCTTCTCTATTGCGGCGCGGAACAGACCGGCGTCGAAGGGCATGGCCCCGACAGAACAGCGCTTCGGGTTGGGAGTACTGATCGCGATTGGGTGGGGCTGTGTGGCCTTGTCGTAGGGCGTCCATGGTCTGGTGTCGGTTTCGATCGGTACGAATCTGGCTGGTGTACCAGGGGTGTTCGCTGATGTTTGACAAGGTGGACCACATTCCGGAGTAAGCGTTCTTCAACTCGGCAGCACGGAGGACGTCGAGAGCCCTGGTCCGTATGGCAACGAACCGAGTGTCGCCCGCACGAGCAGCGCTGGTACTTGGCGCCCGGCGCACCTGGCCGGCTTGCAGACCGCTGAACGCGATCCGGCGCGACGCCGCCGGCGACCGCAAGCCTGCTGCAGGCGGCCGCGTCGAGCATGAGGACATCGCCACCAGGCGGTACACCGACGATCCTCGAAGCAGGTGCCTAGTTCTCCCGATCTTCCTCTCTCCACCACGACCCGTTGCTGCTGACCGCCGGACTCGGCGACACCCGCGGGGCCGACGCCCAGTTGAGTCGACGGGCCGCCGACCGGTTCGCCCGGATCGCCGCGGTCAACGAGCGGAACGCGGCTCGACGGCGCCCTGTGTCGGCGCGGGTCGTCCTGCGGACGCTCGTGGGACAGCGGGTGGCGTCATGAGCTTCGACCTCCACGTCCTGCCCGATCTGTGGACCCAACCACCGGCAGACGACTCGGAGGCGGTCGAGGCCTTTCGCCCGGCTCTATGCCGATCCCGTCCCGGTCAACGGGACGGCGCTGAGCGCGGCGGACCTGGTCGAGCGTGTACGGAGCCTGCAACAAGCCCTCGACCACGTCCATCGGGAGGTGCTCGAGGTCTGTGACTCCGGTACGAAGGTGGCGGTGGCCTTCCGCCTCGAGGGCCGCCACGTCGGACCGCTGGCGACCTCGGCCGGAGTGCTGCCACCCACCGGTCAGCGGCTCTCGCTCCGGGTGATCGATGTGCTCTCGGTCGCCGACGGCAAGATCAGCGCCGTCACCATGGTGGCCGACGAGCTCGGTGCCCTGGCCACCGTGGACGCAGTGGCGTTGGTCGGCTGAGCGGCGGGGTGACGCGTTTCCGTCAGAACGGCCGGGCACCCAGGCTTGCCTCAGCGACACGCTGGCCGGTAGACATTCCCCCATCGGGGAGGGCGGCCGTCTCGCATCCGGACGGAGCACCACCATGGACCAGGTCGACGAGTCCGTGACCGGTCAGGGAACCCTCGTGCAGGTTCTCGGTCCGGTGACGGCCACGGTGAGAGGTCGACCGTGCCTGATCTCCTCGCCGATGCAGCGGGCGGTGCTGAGCCTGCTGGCGGTCGACGCGGGGCGGGTGGTGTCGGTCGACCGCCTCATCTCCGAGCTCTGGGAGAGCGCACCGGATCGGCGACCTCGACCCTCCAGGTGTACATCTCCCGCTTGCGGCGATCGCTGGGGATGTTCCGGGTGACGATCCGACCTCCATCCCACCCGTGCGGATCCGCCTGCGACCCCCTGGCTACCTGCTCGAGCTCCCCGACGGGGCCCTCGACGTCTGGCGGCTCACACGGGCCGTCGAGGCGGCTCACGCCCAGTTGACGTCCGATCCCCAGGGTGCCCTTGTCCTGCTGGACCACGGCCTGTCCCTGGTGACCGGCGAGCCGATGGTCGATGTCGTCGATGCTCTCGGCCCCGTGGCAGCCGCTGAAGCGCAGCGGCTCAGCGAGCTCGTGCTGCAAGCCCGGGAGGCGAGGCTGGAGGCGCTGCTCGGGGTCGGCCGGGCCTCGGAGGCAGCGGCGGTGGCGGCCCATCTCGTCCACGACCATCCGCTCCGCGAGAGCCTGCACGCCCTGCAGCTGCTGGCGCTGTACCGCAGTGGACGGCAGACCGAGGCCTTGGCGGCCTACCAGGCGCTGCGCGAACGACTTGCCGACGATCTGGGAGTGGACCCCGGTCCGGCTCTGCGGCGTCTGCACGCTCAGCTGTTGCAGCAGGACTCGAGCCTGGACTTCCGTCCGTCCGCCTCCACGACCGATGCGGTCGTGCCTCATTCACCGTCGGTGCACTCTCCGGTCAGTCTTCCCCCGCCGGCCACGACCTGCTGGGCCGGGAGCGGGAGCTCTCCCTGCTGGAGCAGGCAGTGAGACGCGTCGCGGAGGGCCACGGCGGGGTCTGGGTGCTGTCCGGCGAGGCCGGCATCGGCAAGACCAGGCTGGCGCAGGAGGTGACCCGGCGGGCTCGGGCGGCCGGCGTGGCTGTGGCCGATGGACGAGCCCAGGAGACGAGCGACAAGGCGCCGTACTGGCCGTGGGGTCAGATCCTCCGCAATCTGCCGGCCGTGCCGCGGGACGGACCAGCGGGGGTGATCCTCGGTGCTGAGTCGGCGGGCGAGGGCTCGGATCTCACACAGCTGGCGCTGCATGAGGCGGTGGTCGAGCTCCTGGTCGATGAGGGCCGGACGTCCGGCCCACTGCTCCTGCTGCTGGAGGACCTGCACTGGGCGGATGAGGCCAGTCTGTCGCTGCTCACGGTGCTGACCGAGCGGGCCGCGGCCGCTCCGGTGATGGTGGTGTGCACCTACCGGGTGGAGGACGCGGAACCGAGCGGCGCATTTGCCGCGTGGCTGGCTCGGCTGGCTCGTGCACCCCACACGGAGCGCCTTCGGTTGGCGGGGCTGACCGACGAACAGGCTCGTGAGCTGCTCACCGACCGGCTCGGCTGGGAACCCGATGCGAACACCGCCGCCGAGGCAGCCGACCGTACCGCCGGCAACCCGTTCTACCTCGGCGAGCTCGCCCGCCTGGTGCGCGAGTCCGACGACGCCCAGCGAGCCTGGGGCCAGGTTCCCGGAACCGTCCACGACGTCCTGGTCCATCGGCTGAGTCGGCTCCCCGTCGAGTCGCGGCGGCTTCTCGACGTCGCCGCGGTGGTCGGCCGCGACTGCGAGCTCGGTTTGCTCGAGACCGCGTCCGGCTTGACCGCGGATCAGGTGGACAGCGGGCTGGCCGCGGCGGTGAGCTCCGGTCTGGTGACCGAGATCGCGGCGCCGCTCCCGGTTCTCCACTTTCGGCATGCCCTGATCCGAGAGGCGCTCTACGGACAGCTCGGGGCACGGGCCCGGATGCGCCTGCACGCCTCGGTCGGTGCGGCCATGGCCGAGCGGCCGGAGGTCGACGTGGACGACCTCGCTTCCCAGCTGTTGGCTGGTGGAGATCTGGTCGATCCCGAGGCTGCCGTGACGGCCGCGTTGGTGGCGGTGGACCGGGCCATGACCCAGTTGGTCTTCGATCACGCCCAGGCTCTGGTCGACCGGGCGATGCCTCGGCTGGGCCGGCTTCCCGCGGGCGCCGAGCGAGACAGTCTGGAGCTGGCACTGCAGATCCGCCGCGGAACCATCCTGGCCACCCGCTTCGGGTTCGCCGCGCCGGCCGCGCGGGAGGCGTTGGAGCGCGCCCTGGAGCTGGCTCTGGGGGTCGAACCCGGTCCTGACGTCTACGCCGCGGTCTACCGTCGATACCTGTGGCTGCTGATGGGCGGCGACTTCATCGCGGTCGAGGAGCTCGCCGACGATCTTCTCTACCACTCGGCCCGCGCGGACCTGGCCGAGACACGAGAGCGGTTCGAGCTGCTGGGGCGGCTCGCCCGAGGTTCGGTGCTGTGGTGCTTGGGCGAAGCGGAGGCTGCCGTGGCCGAGCTGCTCCAGGCGCTGCGGCTCGTCGACGGTGCAGGGGTGGGGCTCTCGGTGGTCGCGTTCGGCGATCCGGCCGTACGCATCCGGATGTTCCTGTGCCATGCGCTAGCAGCGGCCGGGCGCAACGGCGACGCACTCCGGGTCGCCGACGAGATGGTGCGCCAAGCCCAGCTGTCGGGTCCGGGAGATGAGAGCGACGCCTTGGCCACCCGCGGGATGATGTTCGCCGCCTTCGACGAACCCGAGCGGGCTCGCGCCGACGGGATCGAAGGGCGCCGACTTCGGCCGGCTGGCAGGCGCCAACCTGCTCGAGCACTTCGCCGCCCTCAACGAGAGCTGGGGGGCCGCGAGGATCGGCGGCGCAGGGGCCTCCGGTGCGGTCGAGATGGCTCGAGCCGCCGCCGACGGCTACCGCAGCACCGGCACCCGGATGCACGACCCGGTCGTCTACACCATGCTCGCCGAGGCCGAGGCGGCCACCGGCCACCCCAACAGGGCGGCGGCGGCCGCGACCCTCGGCCTGGAGGCGCTGCGGCGGTCGGGCAGCCGTCTGTGGCGGGATCGGCTGCTGCAGGTTCTGACCGACGACGACGCGGAGGGCCTGCGGCTGGCCTGAGTCGTCCTCCTCGGCGTGTCGGCTTCACCAGTGCCGGTGACGATCACGGGCGGTGAGGCCACTCCCAGCGACGCTCTCCGTCGACGAAGTCTTGGGTGGGCAGCATCCCGAGTGCCCCGGCGACCCGCTCGGAGGCGAGGTGACCCGGGTGGATGTAGGCCTCGAAGCGGCCGACGCCGTCTGCCGCGAGGCGACGGGTCATGACCCGGGCAGCCTCACGGGCGTAGCCCGAGCCTTGCCATCTGCTGCCGATCACCCAGGCCAGAGCCGCGACTCTCCCGTCTGCGTCGGAGCTGATGGTGGCCTGCACCGTGCCGACCGCCTGAGCGCTGTCGCGGCGACGCACCACCCAGTTGAGCCAGACCTCGCCGCTCTCCGGTCCGGCCCCGGCCACCTGGCGGGCGTAGCGCGTCCGCAGCTCCGACACCGACGCCGGGGCCCCGCCGATGTAGACGTACAGCGCCGGATCATCCAGGACAGTCGACATCTCCTCAGCGTGGTCGATCCGCAACGGCTCCAGCAGGAGCCGGTGACCGACCAACGTGTCCCCACCGGGCGACAACTGGGCTGCATCAGGCTGGATCTCGCTCAGTCGGGGTGATCCGGCTCGGACGATGTGCGGGCGCAGGGCAGCGATCTTGATGATCGCGTCGTCGACCAGGTCAGGGTCGACCTCGAGCTCGGCGAGGACGTCCAACAGGTGCCCGGCGGTCTGGTCGAACGCGTCGTTGGTGATGTCGAGGTGGGCATGCGCGTCCTGGAGCCGGATCGCCTCGCCGGTGAACTCGACCGTGTCATCGGGGGCGTCGAGGACCAGCACCAAAGATGCTGTCATGTGCGAGCGCAGAGTGGCCACATCCACGTCTTCGAAGTAGGACAGCAGATCCGGGTCGGTCAGAAGCCGCTGATAGAGCCGGTCCACGCCCGTGCGGACGGTGTCGGCGCCGCCGAGCAGCTCGACCAGCCGCTGTACGTGCTGCCTCATGGTCCTTCCTTCCGCTCGTCCGGTCGACCACCGGATCAGACCCTCGACCGGCTGCCACCAACTGTGGCGCTGCCACCTTGCAGTTCGCTTGCAGCACCGACAGGACCATGATGTCGGCGATCCGGTACGCCTGTCGCCGACCTGGTGCCACGCCGTCCGGCGAGCTCCACGATCGACATCGCCGCGAGCAGGAGCACGGCACCGATCAGCGTCCTGGTGGTCAGCGGGGTGCCGGCGATGACGGCCGTGAGTCCGGCCACGGCCGGCTCGAGGGTGAGGATCACCGCCGCCCGAGTGGCGCCAACCCGGGACTGCGCCCAGCTGAGCAGCGCCATCGCGGCGGCGGTGCCCAGCAGAGCAAGGAACACCACACTCATCCAGGCCTGCGCGTCGGGGGGAGCTGCGGGAAGCGGCGCGCGGCCGGTGGTGACGGCACGGATCATCAGTGCGAGCACCGCCATCGCGGTCACGGTCGCCGTCTGGGTGCTCGCCAGACGAAGGGCGTGACCCGCTGACGACCAGCGGGACAGGAGGACGACGTGGAGCCCCCAGAGCGCCGCGGACGCCAGGGTGATCACCTCTCCCGGCCCGAGTCGGGCGCCGTGCAGGCTCAAGACCAGGATCCCGGTGAGCGCCAGGGCGACGCCGCCCCACGTCCACCGGTTCAGGCGCTTGCCGAACAACAACCAACCCGTCAGCGGTGCGAATACGACCAGCATGCTGGTCAGGAACCCGGAGGTCAGGGCATCGGTGTAGGTGAGACCCCACGTCTGCAACAAGAATCCACCGCCGAGCAGAGCACCCAAGATGACGCCTCGGCGGCGGAGACGGTTCGGCAGTCGCGGCCGGCAGCGGGCCAGCGCCGCCAGGGCCATGGTCCCGAGACCGAACCGCCACGCCACGAGATCCGTCGACGGCAGGACGGCGGTCGCCTCGTCCGCCACCGTGAAGGTGACCCCCCAGATGGTGGCGGCGAGGGCCAACGCCGCTGAAGGGAGCGCCGCAGACCCGGCCTTCGACCGACGCGGGAGGGAATCTTCGGTCGGTGAGGCCCAGCCGTCCGCCACGGATTCGACAGCGTCGGTCTCGGCCGGCCGGCTGGGGCGACGGACGCCCTGGGGCAGGCGGGGGGAGCGGGAGTGGCCACGGAGGGTCCTTTGCGGTGGATACGGATCGAGCTCTCGTGCCGACCCTGGTGGCCCGCGCCTGCAGCCGGCTGAACCCGGTCACGCTCCAGCCCGCAAGGAATTCGCCGGTGGTCTGCAAGCGCGGGTGGAGACGGTAGGAACACCGACGGACCATCCCGGTCCGTCACCATCAAGGAGATCCACCATGAGCACCACCTCCATCGCCACCCGCCCCGCGTCGAGGACGACGCCGCCCGGCCGGTACGCCGCTCGTGTCGCGGTGGGAGCGTCCGCCGTGTCCGCGCTCGCCATCGCAGTCGCCGGATTCGTCGACCCGGGCTACAGCCACCTGCAGGAAGGGATCAGCGCCCTCGCCTCCCGCGAGTCGCAGGCCGCGCCGATCATGGTCGTCGGGTTCTTCGCCATGGCCACCACCCTCGTCGCCGCCGGCATCGCCCTGTTCATCTGCGGTGCCCGGCAAGAAAGCGCGCGGCGCGGCGATCTTGATCATGCTCGCCGGCGTCCTCACGGCCGTGAGCGGGATCTTCCCGCAGGACTGCTCCTCGCAGCAGGCGGCCTGCCGGGTCCGGGAGAGCGCCGAGACCGTGTCCGGGTCGCATGTCCTCCACAACCTGATCGCCATCCCGCTGTTCCTGTTCCTGATCATCGCCGCCTTCCTGCTGGCGGCTGCCCTGCGCCGCACACCGGCCGGCCGGGGGTATGCCAGGGCCGGTTGGTTGGTGGCTGTCGCCGGTCTGCTGCTGATGGTCGCGTTCGGTGCCGACGTCGCCGGTGACCTGGGTGGCTTGGTGCAGCGGGTGCTCGTGCTGTTGGCGTACGGGTGGCCGGTCTTCCTGGCAGCCCGGCTGACCCGCTCGACCCGATAGCCGAGGACCACGTCCACGGCACCGCCGGCGACGGAGATCTTCGGCTGATCTCCGGCTCGTTACCAAGAACGACAGCACGACCTTCCCGACCCTTGTCCACCCACCCCGAAGGCCGAATCCGGCCCAGAACCCACTCCGAGGAGAAACCATGTCCGCACCGTCCGCCGTCGTCACGATCGAACCGCTCGTGAACGGCAAGCTCGTCTACCTGCCGATGGCTCCCAACACACCGAACGGCAAGCCGCAGGCGCGCCTGCTGGTCGAGCTGACCATCGCCAACACCTCCAGCGTGCCGCTGACCGCGGCCCAGCTGATGATCACCTTCCCGTCCGGACCCGCCGGCGGATCCCGCACCATCAACCAGACGGTCAAACCGTTCAGCTCGATCGGGTGGAACCTGACCAACGGCGCTGCCCACTTCCTGTTCGACCTGGCCGCGGCACCGACGAGCGCCGTCGTCGCGGTCTCCTTCACCGGGTACTCCGACCCGATCACCTCAATGCTCTCGGTCGCCGCGCACACCGGCCCCGACACGATCGGTGCGTACCGTTTCCCCTCCCAGGCGGCCGATCTCGAGCTGGGGGAGTTCTGGCAGATGAACGGGTGCGGCCACGACCCGGGCAACCACCAGGGATTCGCCTACGACATGGGAGTCTGGGGCATTGAACACGGTCCGAACGAGCAGTACTCCCAACTCACCAGTGGTGGCGACCCCTACGCCAAGTCCGCCCCGAACACTGACTACCGCATCTACGGCAAACCCGTCCGGGCCATGGCACCCGGCGAAGTGATCGAGATCGTGAACACCTGTCCCGACAACCCGGCACCGCTGTACCCCGCGAAGGCGGCGGACATGACGGGTCTGCTCGACGGCCTCCAGGCCACCTATGGCGCCTTTCCTAATGGTGAAGCCGGCAATCACGTCCTGGTCCGGCACGGCGACGAGGTCGCCGTCTACGCCCACCTCCAGAAGGGCAGCATCGACCCGGGCCTCAAGGCCCGCAAGCTGAAGGGCGGCCTCCCGCCAGAACCCGGGACCATGATCAGCGCAGGGCAGTTCCTGGGTCGGGCCGGCAACTCGGGACGCTCCTCAGCACCGCACCTGCACATCCACTCCGAGCAGCCCCCGTACAGCAGCGGGGGACCTCGGCCGATGCTGTTCACCGGCGCTTGGGCGATCAACAACGACACGGTCGGCGGTCCAGGAGCACCGACCGGAGGCGGCGACCCGGCCGGGGGATGGGTGCCGCTCAACGGGACGGGCATCCCGGCAGGCGACCCGTCCAACGGCTCCGTCAAAGACTCGTTCCTGCAGCCGTCAGGGACACCGCGGTGGCCGGAGTCCGTGCACTACAGCGTGGAGGAGAACGACTACCAGGTGCTGTACGACGCCATGAACGCCAAGGGCATGGGACCGGCGTGGATCAACACCCACACCATCGAGAAAGGACCCTTCTTCTTCTGGACCTACGTCAACGTCGTGTTCCGGCCCCACCTCGGAGCCGACGAGCCGGCATTCCACGGCCTCGACGCCACACAGCTCAATGCGCTCAAGACGAAGCAGACCGCGGCCGGCTATCACATGAAGCAGCTGGAAAGCTACTTCAGCCTGCGACAGGGCAAGCAGCTGTTCGCAGGCATCTTCGGTCGCTACGGATCACTCCCGCCCCGCAAACCCGCACGGAGCTACCACGCCAAGTCCGTCGACGAGCACGTCCAGCGGATCAGCGGCTGGAAGGCCGAAGGGTTCGTGCCGACCAACATCAGCGTCGTCTCAGTGAACGGCACCCGCTCCTACACCGCCCTGTGGGAGTTCCGCGGCACCGCCGGCGCCGACTTCGATCTGCGGGAACACATCGAGCCGGCATCGATGGGCACCATCTTCCAGCAGAACCTGAACGCGAATCGATTCATGACCTACCTGAAGGGCTACGTCCACCAGGGAGCCACCTACTACTCCGCGATCTGGGTGAACGGGGCTCCCAACGGCAAGGTCCGCACCGACCTACGCCAGGGGGGATTCACCAGCGTCCTGACGCAGCAGCGGCGTGCGAGCCACCTGCTGCGTTCGATCAGCGGCTACCAGCTCGACGGTGACGTCGCCTACGCCGGAATCTGGGAGGCCTGACCCAACATGCCCGACGGTGGGCGGGCCAGCCGAACAGGCAAGCCCGCCCGCCCGCGGCACTTGGCGGACAGTGTCGTGCGGACCCAAACCGTTGAATTGTGCGCAGAGCGCCGGCTGCACTGGGTCCTCGGCAACGAAGAGCCGCGGTGCGTCGATACCGACCATGATCATCGGCTGGTCGAGCGGCATAAGCACATCGATCGGGTCGTGCTCCCAAACCGAACAGCGAGAAGGTGCGCGATCTGGTCATGGGTTCGTTCAGTCGGTAGCGCCGGCGGGGGTGCCGACCTGGGAGTTATTGCCGATGACCTCGTCGACGGCGAGCGGTTGCGCCCCGGCGGTTGCGGCGGAGCTGCTGGCTGCGATGGCCGCGCCGACGATTGAAGCGAGGATGAACTGCCAGACCTGGACGAGGGCCGGTCCGGAGGTGCGAGCGATCCCAACGCAGCCGTAGCAGGACGGTTCAGCGGGACGTCAGGGGACTCGCCCGAGGGGAGAGCTGACGGAATCGCAGCAGTAGCCTCAGGGCCCGGCCCAGCCTTCTATTCCTCTCGCAGAGCATTGCGTGCCAGTCGTCGAGTTCCTTGGGCACGGGTTACCTCGTTGCTTCAGTCATGCAGGTCGGTGCCCGGACGTGGGCGTCCGGCAAGGAACAGGATCAAATCGGCTGCGCTGGCCTCGACCAGTTCGCCCGTGCCGTGCTGCCAGTCGAGGTCGGTGGCGCGCAACTGGTGACCAGACCCTCCGCGGGGCGCGCAGCGCCGATAGTGAGTGAGCGACTTCATCGAGGGCTCCAAGCGTGTCCAGTTGGTCACACGGTGCGGGAACAGGCTCTCAGGAGCGGCGCGAGGCCGATGGGTGCGGCTCGAACGTCGACAGGCCTACCGTTTCTTGAGGCGCCACACCTGTTCGGAGGGGAAGCGTTGGGCCCAGTCACCGTGCCCCCTGCGCCGGTCACGGACTCGGGTGCTTGGATCTCGATGTAGTCGAAGACGTCGAAGCCGATCCGGTGGAACTCGTATCCATGAGGAGATGGGCAGGTTGAACTCGATGCCGACCGGCTCGTCGATGGCATCGCGCCAGTCCAGCCGACCCAGCTCGAAGTAGGAATGTTCCAGACGTTCGGTCGCTGGCAGCGACCCGTCGATCGGTGCACACACCATCGCCACCGGATGATTGCCGAGGAACACGGGGCCGCCGCCGGGCCGCAGCAGCCGGTGCGCCTCGCCGATCCAGGCGGCCGGTTAACACCAGATCGCCGCCCCGTACTCGCTGATCGCGAAGTCGAACGAGCCATCCGGTTGGGCGACCGTCTCCGGGTTGCCGTGCACCCCATTGGATGTCGTCGATTCCATGAAGTCCGCTGAGGCGGCGGCCGTGGCCAGCTGGGCTTCGGAGTTGTCGATGGCGTACATGGCCGCGCCGCCGCATCCACACCGACACATAGGCCGTCCCACATCCGAGTTCGATCGCCCGCAGCCCGTGCATGTCATCGGCGAACAGCGAAAACTCCGTGTTCGGGATCTGCCATTCCCCCTACCGCGCCTCCTATTCCAACCGGGCGTCTGCCCGAACCCGAGCGAGACGTTCGGTTGAGAGGGCGACGGAGGAGCGTCGTCCGGGGCCGGTGGCCGCCGGTGCGACCGGGCCGGTGGTATCCGTCGAGGATGCGCGGCGGAGAATGGGGTTCCGTCATTCCGAGGCGACGAGTTCCCTCGGTGCATCAGCGGAATAGCGCGCCCTTAGGGGCCTTGAGGAGAAATGTGCCGGTCACCTCGTCGGGTATCGCCTACGACTGCTCGTCGCCCCACGGTGGGGTGCCGGTGCTGTTTCTTCATGCCGGGGTCGCGGACCGTCGGATGTGGGACCCGCAGTGGGATGCGCTGGCCGCCACCTGGGATCTCGCCCGGCTGGATCTGCGCGGGTTCGGTTCCTCCGATCGTGCGCCGACTGGCCCGGTGTCGGAGGTGGAGGATGTGATGGCGACGATGGGGGAGGCGGGGTTGGGCCGGGTCCATCTGGTGGGGGCCTCCCTAGGGTCGGGGATCGCGGTCGAGGTCGCGCTGACCGCCCCGGGGCGGGTGGCGTCGTTGTGTCTATGCCCACCGGGTGGCAGCCTGCTCGCGACCCGGACGCAAGACCTGGTGGCCTTCGCCGAGGAGGAGAACGCGGCGCTGGAGGCAGGCGATCTGGATGCGGCGGTCGCGGCGAATATCCGCGCCTGGGTGCTCGGTCCCGGCCGGACCGAAACCGACGTTGATCCCGGCGTGGTTGCGGCGGTGCGCCAGATGCAGCGGCGGGCGTTCGAGATTGACGCGATCTTGGGTGATGTGGAGCGGGTCGAGATGACGCCACCTGCTGTGGAACGGCTGGAGGAGATTGCGGCGCCGACGCTCATCCTGCTCGGCGGGTACGACCTCGCAGCGACCAAGGACGCCGCCGACCGACTCAGCGCCGGCATCCGCCAGGCACAGCGAATCGAATGGCCGGACGCGGCCCACCTGCCCAGCCTGGAACATCCCGAACGGTTCACCGAGCTGCTTGCTGGCTGGCTCGCCGCTCACACCGACCCAGATCAGCTTTAGGTACGCAAGAGAATGCAGGAAGCCCACACCCGGATCGCGGTCCATGCCCAGCGGTCGTCGGGGGATCCCGATCCAGACATAGGGCCTATCGAACAGAGCACCCACAGCAGTCGACTTCCGATCGGGCCGCGAGCCACCTGCTCGAACGGCCAGCGTCGGCGGCCTACCTGTGCTCGGCCTTGTCCACCCTGAGGTCGGGCTGCGGTCCTCAGGCGACGATCGCCGCCAGGGCGATCGCGGGCAGGACCGACGAGGCAAGGGTTCCTTTGATGCTCCCTCCACGCGGCCGCCAGTACCCGAGCAGATCGGCCAGGCCCATGAACAGTGACGCGAGCAGCATGTAGCAGCAGCAGATGATCACCAGGGTGACTCCGGTCGATTCGTCGGCGTTGTTCACGAGCCAGAGACCCAGCAGCGTGACGACTCCTACGAGTGCGTTGCGGGCGCCGATGCAGAACGACCACAGATGAACGTTCTGGAGGCCCTCGGCTTCGATGCCGAGGAACTTCTGGACCCAGGGGCGGTCGATCAGGAAAGCCTCCAGCGGGAAGACCACCAGGAGGATCACCGCCGAGATCCCTGCACTGAGCTGGGCGACGACGTTCATGGCCGACGCGCCACAACGGCTTCGATGAGCGAGAGCGTCGAGATCGTGGGGATGACACGGGTGATGCGGAAACCGGCCCGGTCGAGCAGCGTGTGGAACTGTCGCTCGGTGCGCTCGCGGCCGCCGACGAAGACCATCATGTCGAGGTCGAGAACCTTTGCGAAGTGGGGAGTGTTGCCGGGGGGAACCACGCTCTCCAGCAGGAGCAGGGTCGAGTCCTCGGGCATGTGGCGGCGGACGTTGGCGAGGATCGCGGCGGCGTGCTCATCGTCGAAGTCGTGGATCACCCGTCGCATCACGTAGAGATCGCCGTCGGTGGGGGCGGTGTCGAAGAACGACCCGGTCTCGATCCGACAGCGGGTGAGGATCCCTGCCTCGCGCAGGTGCTGCTCGGCTGATCTGACGACCACCTCGCGTTCCAACAGCACACCCTCGGCCGACGGTGATGCTTCGAGCATCAACGCCAGGAGCTGTCCCTGTCCGCCGCCGATGTCGACGATCCTTGCGTACGGGGTGAAGTCGTAGACGGCTCTCACCGTCGGCCAGTCCAGGGCCGACAGACGCGTCATGGCGTCGTTGAACGTGGCTGCAAATGCGGGCTCGTTGTCCAGGTGCTCCCACATGGACGTGCCGAAGGCCGTCTCGGCGCCGGGGGTGCCGGTTTCGACCGTGGCGGCGAGGTGCCCCCAGGGTCGCTGATACTGCGCGTCTCCGAGCATCAGGATGACCGGCCGCATCGAGTCGGGAGTCCCGGAGCGCAGGCCGCGCGCCAGAGGGGTCAGGTCGAAGCGCCCGTCGGGCTTCTCGGTGAAGACACCGAACGTCGCGCACGCCCGCAGCAGCCGATAGGTGCCGTCCGGATCCGACCCGACCCGGGCAGCGATGTCGTTCGCGGACAGGGGACCCTCCACGAGCGTGTCGGCGATGCCGAGCTTGGCCGCAGCGTAGATGGCGTGGGTCGCCATGAATCCCGAGGCGAGTTCCAGGAGACCGACTTCGGGCGGAACCATGGTGCGGGTCAGGTGCTGCAGTCCGTTCCGCAGCCGGGTGACGGCCCGGATGACGCGTGGCGGCGGAAGCCTGGTCATCACACGCCCCTATGATCGTCAGCAACACTGACATCTATTCTGGTCAGCAAGGCTGACTATTGTCAAGGGGGGGCATGGATTTGGCGACGCTCATGTTCATCGCCTACCGGGCGATGGACGACCAGGTCATCCGTGGGCTGCGGGATGCCGGCTTCGAGGTGACCACGGCTCAGTCCCGGATCGCCCAGCGGATAGCGGTGGATGGCTCACGGCTGACAGATCTTGCCGAGCAGGCGCAGGTCACCAAGCAGACCGCGAGCCTGCTGGTCGCGGCCCTGGAGCGCGAAGGGCTGGTCGAACGCGTCCCCGATCCGGCCGACGGGCGGGCACGGCTGATCCAGCTCACATCGAGAGGGCAGATGGCATCGGGGCGGGCCCGCGAGGTGGTGATGGGTGTCGAGGACGTCTGGCGCGAACACCTCGGCCCCGAGCTGTCGGCTGCCCTCTACGTGGCGCTCACCAAGCTCCGCGACATCGCGGACCCGTACCAGTGAGCACAGTCCGCGTTCGTCAAACGGTCGGGGCCTGCGAACTTGCCGCAAGGCTGGAGATGGCACGGGCCAGGGCCACGATCCGGGACCTTCCCGGTGAGAAGTTGGCGCTCCTAGCCGGACGCCAAGACCGCGTAGATAGCGGGCACCGAACGGCCGTATCGGTGGACCTCCCGGCGGATGGCACTCGAGCTCGATGGGTGGCGAGCCACGGTGAGAGCACCGTCCGGACCGGAACCCCGCTGCGCGCCCGCCGTGTGTGTCTGACCGCGCCTGAGCGAGTGGCATCACCAGCCAGATGGCGTCCGTCGCCGGGTTGATGGGCTGGTCGTGTCGGGTGGGTGGTAGGTGTACTGGTCAGGGCTCGGCGCCTCATCCGCAGTTGGGGGTGGTGCCCCGTGGACACACCATTGTCACGCGCTTCAGGAGGATCACCATGGTTGCCAGGCTGCCTCGTACCGCCGTCATCGGTGGGGGTGTCCTCGGTGTGTCGACGGCTCACCAGTTGGCTCGGGCGGGCGCCGAGGTGGTGTTGATGACGGAGGGGGAGCTGACCAGCGGTGCCTCTGGTCGGTCGCTGTCCTGGCTGAACTCGGCCGGGGTGCGTACGGAGGCGTACCACCGGCTGCGGATGGCAGGTATCGACCGGTATCGGACGCTGGCCGCGCACCATCGGGTGAGTGACTGGCTCCGGTTCGGTGGTGGTCTGTCGTGGACGGCGGCGGCGGAATCTCAGCGGATGCGGGATTGGCATCGCGACGAGTGGGCCCGCGGGTACGAGAGTCATCTGCTCGGGGCAGATGAGGTCGCCGCCCGGTTCGGTGGCGTCGACCCGGACGCCGTCCCGGCGACCGGTGCGGTCTGGAACCCAGGCGAGGGTTGGGTGGACTTGCCCAGCCTGGTGCGCTTTCTGATCAAGGACTTCGTTGCGCACGGCGGCGAGCTGGTCACCGGGGCGGGACATTGTCGGGTCTCGGTGGTGTCCGGGCGCGTGAACGCCGTCATGACGGCGGCCGGTGACCGGTGCCGGGTGGACGCCGCGGTGTTGGCCACCGGTGCTGCCGTGCCCGCGATGGCCGCTGAGCTGGGTGTGACCATTCCCGACGCCACGCCGGTCTCGCTGCTGGTCGGCGCGAGGCCGCTGCGCCACGATCTGACAGTCGTGCTGAACACCCCACGGGTCGCTGTGCGGCCAGGACTGGGGGGAGCCACTCGGTGGACGCGGATTGGGCCAGCAAGCACATCATCGCCGACGAGGCAGGCGGCCACAGCGTGCCGGACGACGTGGTCCCTACGCTGCTGGCCGAAGCAACCGCGGTGCTGTCTGGCCATCCTCGACTCGAGCCCGCCTGGTCCGGGATCGGTCCCAAGCCGATTCCCGGCGACGGTGACCCGGTGCTGGGTCGAGTCGAGGCGGTACCCGGTTTGTCGGTGGCCTTCACCCACAGCGGCGCGACTCTCGGCCTGATCGCTGGCGAGCTGATCGCATCGGAGATCATCAACGACGAACCCCATCCGCTGCTGACCGAGTTCACCGACAGCCGCTTCGGCTGAGTCGGGGCACCACTGCTCAGATTGATCATCCCGCGCCGTCAGCCTTTCGGCTGCGGGCAGGGGCAGCCGCGTCGACTGCAGCCGCCCGTGACCGACACGCTTTTCGATGAATATCATTTGGCGGCCTCTCGGACTGTAGGGCTGGTCCGGTAGGAAGAGATCGACGGGAAACCCGTCCTCGACCCTTCAGCGTGTTGAGAGCGGCGCGGCAAAGTAAGCCGGGCGGCGGGGGAGTGCGACGACCAGGACCGCGACGCAACAGATCAGTGGTGCGGTGATGTTGCCGTGCTCCACAACAGCGAGTTCTACAGCCATCTCGACGACTGCCAGTGACGAGGTCGGCGTCGGGACCGTATGTCGTGATTCCCCACCCGACAGCTGCTGCTCGAAGGCCTCACGGAGAACAGTTTCGGAGAGCATCGGCCGGATTGAGATGGCAGTGTTGTCTGAGGTGGACAATTCCGGGTCAGGTCTGTCACCCATGGCTGGTCAGCTGGGCGTTCGCTCAGGAGTCGACGAGTGCTCTAGGCGGCCGCCGCCTGCGACCGGTGCTCAGCGTCGGTAATAAGGGCGTGGTGGGGCACGACCTGCAAGGGCATGGTGGTTACCTCGGTGAGGAGTGCGCCGGTGCTGTCGCGTGCCAGCTCGGGGAAGTCGGCTGCTGGTTCGGCGTCACCGACGACGAAGCGATGGACGCTGATGGTGCCGGCGCTGGTGTCCACCAGGTAGGGCCCGGCCACGCGGCTTACGGGTAGGCCGTTGGCCCGACACCATTCGATCAGCTGCCGCCGCGCTACGGCACTCAGGCCTCGACTAGCGACCATCATCACCATCTGTGTTCTCTCCACTGTGCGCTAGCTGGGCATCGGAACGACGCTGGCGGTTCCACGGCCATGGTGCCCATTCGAGGGGCCTGATCACGGGTCGTGTCACACGGCGCCGGGCCGGTGTAACGAAGTTGTTGCCTGTCGAGCCCTCGACGTCCAGCTAGGGCCGGCGCGAGCCTTCACGGACCGCTCGTGGTGGTGTGGCTGGACAGCTGGCGTTCTGACCGAATGGGTTGGTCCGGGACTGCCCCGGTCCGGTGTCGGGTTGCACGCGGTCGACATGGTTGCGCGGCGGCGCGTGTCATTTGGTCTGCATGCCGTTATTGACGGGGCGAGGATCGCGCCGACGCAAGCCTCTGTTCTCGCTTGATGCGGGTCGAAAGTAGGCTCTGCGGTCCGCGGGTCCCGCCGGTCTGCGGGTATCCTGGGTGTATCTGTTGCTGCTGCACGTAGGCAGGAAACCGGCGCATCCGCGTCAGCATGGGGTTGACCGCAGGCTCTCCGCAGTGCTCATCCCGGGCGTTCACTGCGTCGATGAGGCCACCGCGAGGATCAGCCCAAGAGGCCGATCCACGCACCACCCGTGAAGCAGATACCTACCATGAGCCACAGCGACGGGCCGACCAGCCGCTCGACAGCGGTCCCGACGATCAACGAGGCGACTGCCTACGCCTCCCTGAGCCAGCTCGTTTACGCCGACCGGCCCCTTGCTGACACCTTGGAGAGGGTGGCGGTTTTGGCGACTCATGCGCTGGGCGAGGCTCCTGAGGTGTCGTTGACGCTGATCGAGGAGGAGCGAGCGTGGACGGCCGCGACCAGCGGACCTGTCGCACTGGGACTCGACGGAACGCAGTACGACATGGGCAGCGGACCGTGCCTCGACGCCGCCCGCTGCGGCGAGACCATCAAGGTGACCATGGACGGTTCCGACCAGCCGTACCCTCAGTTCCGGCGGGCCGCGCGGGGGCAGGGCGTGACCCACACGATGTCGGTGGGTTTCTCGACCGGTGACCAGGTGATGGGTGCGATGAACATCTACAGCTCGACCGGGCGCCCGTTGGGTAATGACAGCGACAGGATCGCCCGGGCTTTCGCAGTCTGCGCGGGGATCGTTCTTGGCAACCTCGAGCGGTACCGTCTGGCAGCAGCCCGCGCCAGCCACCTCGAAGTCGCATTGCTGTCTCGCGCCCCGATTGAGCAGGCCAAGGGCATCCTGATGACCCGGCATCGCTGCACCAGTGAGGAAGCGTTCAAGATCCTCCTCGACGTCTCCCAGCATCAGAACGTCAAGCTCCGGGTCATCGCACAGAGCCTCGTGGACCAGACCACCGCGGCCGGACTCGATGCCCCTCTAGACCGAGCAACAAGCCAGGACGAGTCCGTCTGATGACGCGCAGCCGGCGACCGCGTCCAGACCGTTCGGACAGCAGCGCTGCTGCGGTCCAGGACCGTCCGGTCAGCGACAGAGCCCGGTGGTGGAGTCCGAGCGACCGGCTCTGTGAACGCCGAGATGGCGAGGGGGAGACTCCATGACCTCCGTACCTTCGTCACCCTTGTCACGAACGATGGCGATGACCGCCAGCAGCCTGGACGGTCCGGTTGATGTCGATGAGCTGCTCCATCTCATCTGTCTTGCGGCGATCGACTCTGTGCCCGGTGCCGAGTACGCCGGTGTCACCATCGCGGACCGTCACGGCAAGCTGGAGACAAGCGCGGCTACCCATCAGCTGGTACATCGAGTCGATGCGTTGCAGTACGGGTTCAGGCAGGGCCCCTGCGTGGACGCTGTCGAAGGACGATGGCAGGCACGTTCAGACGATCTGAGCGTCGACATTCGCTGGCCGGTGTATGGGCCGCGGGCCGCCGATCTCGGGATCGTGTCGCAGATGGGCATCGAGCTGTTCGACGAGCCCGGCTGCATCGCCGGGTTGAACCTGTACTCCTCGACTGTCGGCGCCTTCGACGACGACACCGTGGAGTCCGCGATGCTGTTCGCCATCCAGGCCGCCCACACCCTCGGCCGAGTCTTGACGCACAGGGACCTCACGGCGGCGATGACCGCCAGCACCACCATCGGCCGAGCGACCGGTGTGGTCATGCAGCGGTTTCAGTTCGGTCCAGATCGAGCGGTCGAGCTCCTCACCCGGGTCTCCCGGATGCGCGACGTGACGCTCGAAACTCTTGCCAACCAGATTCTCGACGAGGTCACGTACGCATCCGAACCTACGACCCATGATCCGGTCTCCCTCACCCCGAGTGCTGAGAGGCTGTAGCACTCTCTTCAGGTGAGGCTCTGGTTCAGCGTCTTTGCTCGGCGCCGGTCCAACGGCCGACGCACGGCAACGATTGCCGGCCGCTCTGAGGGGTCAGTCGCGAAGGTAGCCGGTCTCCCTGTCGACCTGAGACAGGAAACTTCGAATCTGCTCCGTCATCGCTGTCCGGTCAGGCCTCCACTCAGAGTTCGCTCCGACGGTGAAACCGTAGGACTCAGGGTGAGAGGTCCAGTCGAAGTCGTAGGTGCCGGGTGAGCCGGGTCGGCGGGTGACGACGAAATGCTCTTCGTCGACCGTTAGCTTGAGGGGATCGAGACCGGCCGGGGGTGGCGGGGCCAGGCCGGGGGCCCTGTTCTTGTCCGGCTCGACCGGACGGCTGGGGTCGCCGTCGGGGTACGCGTTCCGCATAGTTGACAGGTTGGCGCAAGCAGCGATCTCTGTCGACGGTCCACGTCACAGGATAGCGACGACGACCACGAGGGCGGCGATCATCGTCACGACGGGTCGCACTGTTGGTTCACCAGCAGCCAGTAGAACGCCATCGTCACGACCTCGGTGGCGATCGCCGGGTTCGAGGCCGACCTGGCCAGGGGCCCGCACCCGCGAAGGACTCGCCGTCGCGAAGGCCAATGGCCGGCTGCGCGGGAAGCCGCCCAAGCTCAAGCCACCGTAGGAAGCGCACCTGGTCAAGCTTTGGCGAGGTGGTGAGCACAGCACGCTCGAACTGGCCGAGTTGTTCTCCGTCAGCCGTGCGACGGTGTACCGAGCGATCCAGCGCGGAGGAGCCGGCTCGCCCGGCAAGGTCCACCTGAAGCCCGGCTTACGTTCGACGCCCACTCGTCAGGCGGACCTTTCACCTCCCTCGAATAGGTGCTGCTACCACCATCTGTGGCCAATGGCAGCGGCTGCGAGTTCGCGCATCTTCGTGCTGTGTGGCTTCGACTAGGAGCGTGGCTCCTTGTCCGCTCGCAGTTCGCTGTTTTGGTTTTCGAGGTCGAGGACCATGCTGATGCCGGCGAGGTTCAGGCCGGCGTTGAGGAGGTCGCCGATGCGGCGGAGGCGGTCGAGGTCGTCAGCGCTGTAGCGGCGGGTCCCGCCGTCGGTGCGTTCGGGTCTCGAGTAGCCCGCGGGCCTCGTAGGCCCGCAGGTTCTGCACGCCCGTGCCGACCAGCTCCGCGGCGACCGAGATGCCGTACACCCCCCGCTGAGGGTCGGGTCTATCCGCTTCGGCCACTCCAGACCTCCCTTCACACCAACTTTTCTCGCTTTGCCTCTTGCTTCAGCATGCCACTGGTGCTAGAAAAAACCTATAGCGCATGCCACAGATCACAGCAGGTGGTCGGTGGTCTACCTGGAGCATCACAACAGCAGATGGAGGTGACAACGATGCTGATGCGCACTGACCCTTTCCGTGAACTGGACCGACTCACCCAGCAGATGCTGGGCACCGACGGCACCCTGGCCCGCCCGTCGGTGATGCCGATGGACGCCTGGCGGGACGGTGACACGTTCCAGGTCGAGTTCGACCTACCCGGCGTCGACGTGGACTCGATCGACCTCGACGTCGAGCGCAACGTGGTCACCGTCAAGGCCGAACGTCCGGCCCGCGCCAGCGACGCCGAGCTGATTGCGGCCGAACGGCCCCGGGGCGTGTTCAGCCGGCAGCTGATCCTGGGCGACAACCTCGACACCCAGAACATCAGTGCCGACTACAACGGCGGCGTGCTCACGTTGAGGATCCCGGTGGCCGAGCAGGCCAAGCCCCGCAAGATCACCATCAGCAGCGACAGCAACGACCAGCAGGCCATCAACGCCTGACCGCCGCGGTGATCGTGATGTCGAAGATCTCGCTACCGGCCGGCGCCGATGACACACGCAACGTCGAGGACCAGTTCCTCGACCTGCTGTTGGCCGACAACGACCTGGTGCAGCCCGAGTTCGACGCGATCATCGCCGCGGAGTGGCCGGACCCACCACCGAACCTGCCCCGCCGACGCGTCCTCGGCGGCCCAGACCCCGGCGGGAGACGTCGTCCCCGAGCCACGGCCACCAAGAGTTCTGTTGCCGGGCGGCGACCAGCCGCGGAGGAATCAGCGCGGCAGCGCTCCCCGCCGCCAAACGACTGAGAAGAGACCGACCAGGAGAAAGGCGGGTGATCGCCAGTCTGTGATCGATCCACCCCGAGGCGACCCGTCGTCCCGCCCGCACCTTCCACCCTGCGGCGTCCAACCCTGCACCAGTGACGCCCGCGCCGCCCGCGCACCTATTTCAGCGGGCCGGACGAGACGGTCCCTCCCATCGTGGTCCCGGCCCGGCCGCGGCCGGGACCACGGCCACCGGCTGCCTGCACCACTAACCGACCCACATCGTGATCATGACGACCGAACCGATCGACTGTTACGCCGTCCTAGGTGTGGCCCGCGACGCCACCCAGGCCCAGATCAGCGTCGCCTACCGGACCCTGCTGCGCCGCTACCATCCCGACAGCCGCGCCCCCGCCGACAGTTCACGCGACGAAATCTCCGATGCGGCGCTGCAGCAGCTCCTCAGCGCCTACACCGTGCTCCGCGACCCCGCCCGTCGTTTCGACTACGACCAGCAGACCAAACCGCGAACCTCACCCGCCCACAGGCCAACACGTCAGGTCCACCTGTCACCGACACATCCGTTCGACGATGCCCCTTCGAGCCGGACCGGTCCACTGGACACCCTGATGCGTTCCTGCCAGCCGTCAGTCCGTGGTGGGGCAGGCAGTCACTCATCCGGGCAGCCTTCGCCTCCCTCGCATAGGTGTTGTTTACCAGCACTGGGAGGCCGCACATCTGGGCGATCCGTTACGGGAGCTGTCTCGCGCGGTGTGGAGGGTTTCGCTCGACGACCAACGGTCGATCGACGCCCTCGTCCCCGGCTAGGGAGCCGACCCCGCATCGGTGCGTGCCTGGTTCCCACTTCACGCGGCCGAACTCTGCTTGTGGTTCGCTGAGGCAGGACCAGCGAAGTATCCCGAGCAGCTCACCACCCGCTGCAGCGGTGGCCAACCCTTGAGTTGGCTGGTTTCAACTTCGGGCGACAGCCGGCGGCCGATTGCAACGACTGTCATACGGCGCCATATCGGACAGGTCATCCTCAGGTCGCCATGACCGCTGGCCCTGGTGGCGCCCGCGGAATGAATCGATCAATGCGTGTCGTGATCCCCCGCAAGGCCGACTAGCTGGGCGATCTGACGGTCTGCTTCGGCGACTCTCGCTCAGCTGCTGATGCCGGCGGGCAAGGCGGCGCAGCGCGGTCTTCGTGGCCTGGTCGGGTCGCCAAGTGTCGGCGACCGGCTGGGCGGAGTGATTTCTCTGGCTGTTGTCGAATGGCCGCCCTAGCACCTCGGGGCGGCACCTAGGCCTCAACGAGCCGCCAGGGCTACCCAGATGTCTGGTGAATTTGGTAAAGCCGGCGGTGTTTTGATCGCGGGGGCCGACGGCGTTGAGGAGGCGGGCCTTGGTCGTCGTTGGTGATTCTCGCCGTCAGGAGCGGAGTGGTTTCGGTGCCCGTGTACTTCCTCGCAGGATCAGCTCGGCGATAAGGGACGGCGCAACGGCTGGGGTGTCTCCGGCCACGATGGAGAGCAGCGCCGTGGCTGCTTGTTCTCCTTTGGCTCGAGTGGGTTGTCGAACTGTGGTGAGGTCAAGGCCGGCCGCGGTCGGCGAAGCGTCGTCGAACCCGACGATGGACAGGTCGTCCGGGATTTGAAGGTGGAGGCGCACTGCGGCTCGGGTAGCTCCTTCGGCGAGGCGGTCGCTGAGGCAGAGCAGGGCGGTGGGCCGGGGGGTTCCGGCGAGGATCGTGGTGGCGCCGGCGTCGCCTTCGTCGGGGGTGCTGTCGATGCCTTGGAAGACTGGGACCTGGTTCCAGTCCAGCCCGTGGCCTTCGACGGCGTCGCGGTAGCCAGCGAGTCGGTCCCGGGTAACGGCGTAGGTGCCGGCCTGCTGGGTGGCCAGGTCGATAAGGCCGCGGGTGGGGCGGCGGCGTAAGCCGAAACTGACCACACCGAGGTGGCGATGGCCGAGCTGGAGAAGGTGCTCGGCGGCCTGCCGGGCGGCGGTTCGGTCGTCGACGCCGACCCAGGGGATGTCGGCCCCGTGGCGGGCCAGCTCAGCGGGCCGGGGCTGGTCGACGACGACCAGGGGCAGCCGCCGGGTCACGGTGGCGGCGAGCAACGGGTCGTCGTCGGCGAGGGAGTAGGCGATGAGACCGTCGATGACGGCGCTGTTCAGGGCGGCGACGCGTTGCTGGGGGTCGGCCGAACCGGGCAGCAGGAGCAGCCCGGCGCGGGCCGACTCGGCGACATGAGCCATGCCGGCCAGCAGCTCATGGGCGACCGGGTCGTCGAAGGCGTAGGAGAGGCGGTTGGCGTAGGCGACGCCAATGGCTCCGACGCGGCCGGAGGCCAAGCCGGCCGCCAACGGGTTGGGGCCGGGATAGCCGACCTCGGCGGCGGTGGTCAGGATGCGGTCGCGCAGCTCGGCCGATAGCTGGTCGGGGCGACGGTAGGCATTGGAGACGGTCTTGGCCGACACGCCGAGCCGGGCCGCGACGTCGCGCAGCGTGAGGTGTCGAGCCGGCGTTCGGGACATGCCTCTAGTCTTCCTCTTCACCGGTGAAGTAGCGTGGCCCTATGCCAAGTCGGTCCGCAACTGGCGTAGTGGTTGTTCTCTGCGGGGTGCAGTTCGTCGACGTGCTGGGGGTGACCAGCGTGCTGACCGCGATCCCGGCCATGTTGACCGGGGTGTCGGCCCCCGCCGAGGCCACGCCGATCGTGGCGACCGTCTATGCCATGCTCTTCGGCGGGCTGCTGGTGCTGGGCGCTCGGCTCGGCGACCGCTACGGCCACCGTCGAGTCCTACTCGCCGGCATCACCGGCTTCGCCGCTGTGTCGGTGATTGGGGCCACCGCCGAGCAGATCGTGCAGTTGGTCGTCGCCCGGGGACTGCAAGGGGCAGCCGCCGCGGTCAGTGTCCCGTCGGCTCTGTGGCTCCTCCTCGACGCCACCCCGGAACAGGCAGGTCGTCGGTCGGCCCTGGCGGCGTGGAGTGCGGCAGGCGCCGCGGCCGGGGCGCTGGGGTACCTGGTGGGCGGCGGCCTGACCGACATGTTCAGCTGGCGAGCGGTGTTCTGGGTGAACTTGCCGATCGGACTGGTACTGGTCGTGACGGTCTGGCTCCTGGTCCCGAAGAACCCTGCCCCGCTCACCGGTGCGCGGCTGGACCTGCTGGGGGCCGTGCTGTTGGTGGCGGCGGTGATGGCGCTGATCCTTGGCGCCTCACTCGCCGAAGACCCCCAGCGCAGACTGGCCGGAGGCCTTCTGGTCGTCGGGGGTCTGGTACTAGCTGTCCTGTTCGTGGTCGCGCAACGCCGGGCCCAAAATCCGCTGGTACCACGGGCCGCGACTAAATCGGCCAACCTTCGCACCGGCACCGCGGTGTCATTCGTCAACACCGCGACCACCAGTTCTACCGGCGTGCTGGCCACCTTGTTCCTGCAAGAGCAGCTGGGCGTCTCCGCGGTGGGCGCCGGACTCGTGCTGCTGCCCTTCAGCCTGGCCGTCGTCGCCGGCTCCGCGGTGTCGAAGCCGCTGGGTGACCGGCTGGCGCTGCGGCAGCTCGCGGCGATCGGACTGGGCGGGATCGCCGCCGGCAATCTTGTGCTGGTCCTCACCTACGGCGGCATCCCCGGCATCGTGGCCGGGGTCGTCGTCGCCGGAGCCGGTCTCGGCGTGGCATCGGTGGCCGGCACCGCGATCGGCACCAACGTGCACAGCGACCTCGCCGGCACCGCCACCGGCCTCCTCAACACCGGCGCGCAGCTCGGCACCGCCCTCGGCGTCGCAGCCCTACTGATCCTCGCCGCAGCCCTACCCAACACCGGCACCGCGGCCGCCTGGGGTGTCGCCGCCGCTGCCGCCGCCGCGACAGCCCTCGTTCTCACGATCCACCGCCCACGAGCAAGGCCAGGTCTCGAAGCGCCAAGCCGCGACGCTGCCCCAGCGCCAACCCACACCACGAGCCGACGAAGCGACCGCGGCGAGAGCAGACCACGGGTCGAGCTGTCTGCGGCGATCCGCCGCGCCGCTCGGGCCGGAAGTCTGAGCGCGAGCTGCACCGACGCCCTGCGCAGATGGTCCGAACACTCCACGATACCAACGGACTTGTCGTCATATGGCGCCCTATCGGACAGCTCGCCGTCAGCGGCGGAAAGTCGATGCTGTAGCCGCAGCATCACACCTCACACCGCCGGTCCTGACCGACCAGCTGGAGATCCCTGCCCATGAGACGTCGGACTTGCGAGACGGCAACCGCACGTACCGGGGGACCGTCTCTCGAGATCAAGGCTTCGGCAACACGCAAAGAGGTCGGGGATTCAGTTCCCGCCTGATCCTGGGTGAGTCTGCTTTGTGAGGGGAAGCACCACCGACAGGGAGCCGATGAACAGACCGATCGCTGAGGAGGCGATCACGCGTTGGACGAAGTCGAGACTGCGCTCGTTGTCTGCTGCGTAGTCCTGCGAAGCTTTCGACCTAGTGTCCGCCATCAGGTTCCAATCGGTTAGGCAACGAATAGTTCGTACACAAAGCATACCGCTCAAGTTGGTAGGCAAGCACGCGGGGAGGGTGTGACATCGCTCAGCCGCCGCTGTGGCAGCACGTAGCGCTCAACCACCCTCCTGTGGGACGCACGCGAGGACCGAGCTGCATCGGCGGTGCAGGTGGCTGGTGGAGTTGCTTCAGTCGGAACACTTCCGGCCGGCGGCTTGAAGTTCTTGAGGACTGCCGGATGAGCTGATCATGCTGGCCGCCTCAACAATGGTTGCGGCTATGCCGTTGCCGGTCCCGGCGAGCCGCATTGGGTTCATCACACCCGAGGTCCTTTTTGCCACTGGGGGACTAGTCCGTGCTGGAAAGAAACTCCAGCAGCTTCGTATTTTCGCCCACAGGCGACGCTCAGGATGCCTAGGTTCTCTCTCAGCACGTCCGGCATCGGTGTCGGACGCCGATCATCAGGAGTGTGCATGCGACCTCTCCCCCGAAGGTTGTTCGCCATAGCCTCGGCCGTGGCTTTGACTGCGGGTTTGCTGTCGGTTTCCACCGCCCCGGCGGCGGACGCAGCGACCAGTACCACCTCGAAGGTGGAGAAGCGGCGCAGCAAGGCCGTCAAGACCCCGAAGCTCAACTGGTACAGCTGTTATGGCTACGCCAAGTGTGCGACGGTGAAGGTTCCACTCGATTACGACAAGCCGAAGGGTAAGAAGGTCGAGCTGGCGCTGCTGAAGGTGCCGGCGAAGAACCAGAAGACCAAGATCGGCTCCCTGTTCGTCAACCCCGGCGGTCCGGGAGGTTCCGGCACCGAGATGGCCTACTTCTCCGGCGATTTCCTCAGCCGGGCCGTGACGGACCGGTTCGACGTGGTTGGCTTCGACCCCCGCGGTGTCGCGTTCAGCAAGAACGTGAAGTGCTTCTCCTCCCCGCGCAAGGCCGCACCGGTGCTGAACACGATCACCTCGGCGGCTTTCCCGTACGGCGCGAAGCAGGAGAAGGCCTTCGCCCAGGCCTACGACAAGCACGCGAAGGGCTGCTCCACCACCGGCAAGCCTCTGTCCGGGGCGATGTCGACCGCGGAGGTGGCGCGGGACATGGATCTGCTCCGTCGGGCGGTGGGGGACAAGAAGCTGACCTACCTGGGGTTCTCCTACGGCAGCTACCTGGGTGAGGTGTACGCCAACCTGTACCCGGACCGGGTCCGGGCGCTGGCCATCGATGGTGTCCTCGACCCGGTCAAGTGGGCTGGCACCAAGAAGACCCAGAGCACCCCGATCGGTGCCCGGTTGGGTTCCGCCGAGGGCGCCTCGAAGGCTTTGAACCGGGCCCTGGTGCTGTGTGACCGGGCCGGTGAGACCAGGTGTGCCTTCGCGGCCGGCAACCCGGTGACCAACTACGAGAAGATCGCCCAGCGGCTGCGCAAAGCCCCGCTGGTGGAGATCGACGAAGAGACCGGTGACCGCTACGTCACCACCTACGCCGACTTTGTCGGCATCACCTTGAGCATGCTGTATTCCCAGTACTACGGTCCCGAGATGGTCACCGACTTCGCCGCCTATCTGGCCGAGTTGACCGGTGTCAGTCCCGTGACCGTTCCGCGCGCGCAGACGGTGCGGGAGCTGGTCAAACTGGAGAAGTCTGTCAAGGATCAGCAGCAGCGGCGCACCCTGCCGGGCACGCGTCTCGGGTTCCCCTACGACAACGGCCTGGACGCCTTCCAGACCATTGGCTGCACCGACTCCAGGAACAGCAAGAACTTGGCCCGGTACGCCGCCTTGGCGAAGGCGGCCGACAAGCGGGCGCCGTACTTCGGACGTCTGTGGCTGTGGAACCTGGCCGGCTGCTCCAGCACGAAGTGGACCGTCAGAGACGAGGACGCCTACCGCGGTCCGTTCACTAAGAAGACCGCCACCCCGGTGCTGATCGTCGGCAACTACTGGGACCCGGCAACCAACTACGCCGGTGCGGTCTCCACGTCGAAGCGGCTGCCGAACAGCCGGCTGGTGTCGTCCAACTCGTGGGGCCACACCGCGTACGGCACCTCGCCATGCGCCACCCAGGCGGTCGACTCCTACCTGCTGACAAGGAAGGTTCCCGCCAAGGGCAAGGTCTGTACCGGTGACTACACACCGTTCCAAGAGCTCCTCGACACCGAGTCCACCTCGAAGTCGCAGGCTCTGAAGCGAAACAGCCCGGTCGCCATCCCACCCACCAAACCCGGCCTGCGGTAACAAATCCCTGCTCGCGAGAGCGAGCAGTGAATGATCATGACCCTGCGTCGGGCCGACGACACCGTCGGTCCGCGCAGGGTCATTCCGCGGGTTCTTCAGCAGCTCGACCCGATAGGCTTGCACCTGGTATGAGAAGGCCGCCACCCGGCCCACCTGCAACCTCGGGCCCCGCCTGCCGGACCAGCTCCACCCGCCCGACCTGGCCTGGGTCCGAACCTGCAACGAGAAGCCGCCGCCGCCGGCCACACAAGCGCCACGGAAGCACTACGAGTTCTCGAAGATGTTGAGACTCATGAGCACTCCATGTGCGACTTGCCGCTGCCTCGCTCTGGGATTGCGGCGGCGTGATCGGGTGGAGGACGATGGCGACAACGTTCGCCTGCGCCCTACTCTGTCTTCACTGGTGCGCCGCACCAGGTGAGATTCGCAGGCGGAGTGACGGCTGATGCAGGCTTCGGCGCGCGTGGCGCTGGTCGCGGTCGTTATGGCGATGGCGTCTCTTTCGGCTTGCACGGCCCGTGTGCTCCCGGCGGACACGGGCTCAACGCCCGTCTCGTCCCCATCGGTGGCGGTTCGTTCTGCCACGACGCCACCAGCCAGATCGTTGACGCCGGCTGCCGATCCTCATCCGGCTGTGCCGGCCCAAGGTCCGCGTCCGTCAGTGAGCAGTCCGGATGCGTCGGCGTGGCCGGGGGCCGATTTCAACGGTGATGGGTACGCGGACCTGGCAGTAGCCAAGAGTGTGGCGGTTGATGGGGACACGTCCGGAACGGGACGAGGTCTGGTTCAGGTCCTGCACGGGTCTCCTCGAGGGTTCACGCCTACCGGCAGCCAGCAGTGGGCGCGCCTGGACATGGGTGGAGCCATCGAGCCCGATGCTTTCGGTCGCGCCCTGAGCTACGGCGATTTCGATGGCGATAGCTTCGCGGATTTGGTGGTGTCTGATCCCGGTGTGTCCGAGGAGCGATTTGGTCAGGGCGGCGTGACGGTCCTGTACGGATCGGCGAACAGCCTGTCGCTGGTCCGGGCGCAGAACTGGAGTCTGGATAGTCCGGGGATTCGGGGCCGGGCCGCCGAGGGCGACGGGTTCGGTGATGCCGTCGCGTCCGGCGATTTTGATGGTGACGATCGAGACGATCTCGCTATCGGTGTGCCGGGCCGCGGGGGCTCGGGTGCAGTCCTTGTGCTGTACGGCCAACCCGACGGCCTCTCGGCCAGAAGCGCGCAGACCTGGAGTAGGAAGAGTGCCGGCCTGCAGGGTGGGCTGACTACCGACGCCGACTTCGGCCGCTCCTTGGTTGCCGGCGACTTCGACGGCGACCATCGTGATGAGCTGGCGGTCGGCGCTCCCTACAACACCGTCGACGGGCACGAAGGCGCCGGATCGCTGTATGTGCTGCGCGGCGGAGACGATGGACTCACCTCGGCCGGGGTTCAGCACTGGACGGCTGGTCGTGGCGGGCTCCAGGGGCAGCCGTCCGAGAGCGGCGGCTTCGGCCAGGTCCTCGCTGTCGGCTCGTTCTCCGGCAACGGTCACCTCGATCTGGCCGTGGGCTGCCCCGCATGGTCCTCCATTGACACGGGCGGAGCAGGGGCGGTCCATGTGTTGTACGGCTCGGATCGGGGGTTGACCTCTGCCAGCAACCAGCTCTGGACCCAGTACGAGCTCGGGACGCGTCAGATTGCCGAAAATGGAGATCCGCCAGAGGACAGTCCGCGGTTCGGTGCGGCGTTAGTGGTGGCTGACTTCGGCCGCGGTGCAGCCGACGATCTAGTGATCGGTGTGCCGGAAGCGAACCCACCTGGGGGCGCTTCAGGAGCGGTTCAGGTCCTGTACGGATCACACTCGGGATTGACGGCAGCCGGTTCCCGGCAGTTGAGTCAGAGCTCACCGGGAATCAAGGGCTTCGACTTCACCGAGTCGCTCTTCGGGACGTCGTTGTCGGCTTTACCCGCCACCACGAGCAAGGAGTACGCGACCCTGGTCGTGGGTGCGCCCTGGTACGGCGGAGAGGACGAAGCCGCTAGGTTCGGCATCCTCCAACTGATCCGCGGATCCGAGCGCGGGCTCACAGCCTCGGGCGACAAGATCGTGGCCGCGAGCGCTTATCCGCAGCAACCAGTGGGAGAAGAGTTCGGCTCAGTAGTAACCAGCTGACGCTTCCCAACATCGACGACTCCGCCGCACCAACGGCCACCGCGGCGGAGGTCACAGTTGGACCAGGTGCCGCTAGACGAAGTCTCCAGCGCCATGATTGCGGTGTCCGCGGCCACCGCCGAGTCTGACCTCCCGGGATGGTCGGCGATGCACGACGAGGCCCTGTTCGATCGATTGCCGCTCGTTGCGGGGTTCCACCGGCAGCCCGACGAGGCTCTGGAGCAATGGGTAGGCGAGGCTCGTCGTCGCGGCGCCTCCTGGCTGCGAATCGGAACTGCGCTCGGCATCATCCGCCAGTCGGCCTAGGAGCGATTCGCCGAGCCGCGCTGAGACCGGCCAGGACCGAGGCAGACGCGCTCCGGAGGCGGCCATTCGCCCGGTTGGCCATTGCGATGTCGCGCGGGTCGAGCGTCGGTTCCCGTTGGCGATAGTCACGGTCCTCGCCACGTCTGGACGACGGCGTCACGGAGTTCGCCGGCCCAGGTTTCGACGTTGCACAGCACGATCAGGTTCGCGTCGTCGTCGGGGAAGCACTGCACCCGGCAGGCGACGCCGGGGTCTCCGCCGCCGTGTCCGAACCAGCCGTCGGGATGGTAGATGAACCCGTAGGCGTGGCGGTAGCCGTCGCCGAGGATCTCTCTTGGGTCGAGCATCTCCGCGGTGACCGCACCCATCAGTGACGTGTCGGCAAGGTGGTGAAGGAAGCGGTCGAGGTCGGTCACAGTGCCGAAGGCGCCGCCGTCGGGGCCGCCGATGACGGGAACCGAGTAGATGTTGGTGCGGCGGATGGCTCCGGGGGAGTCGGGGTCGAGGTAGCCGACCGCCACCTCGGGGTGGGGTTCGTCCAGTCGGAAGAAGCCGCTGGCGGTCATGCCGGCCCGGTCGAAGACGCGGTCTTGGACCACGTCGGTGTAGGTCTGGCCGGTGAGGTGTTCGAGGACGATGCCGAGCAGGATGTAGCTCGCGTTGCAGTACTGCCAGGTTTGGCCTGGTGGCCGGTAGGGCGGCAGGTCGGCGAAGAGGGGCAGGAAGTCCATCGGGCGCAGCATGCGGTAGTTGGGCCGGTCCTGCCACAGGGAGGCGTAGTCGGCCAGGTAGGTCGGGGACGTGTCGTCTTCTTCGGCGTAGTCGGCGATCCCGGACGTGTGGAGCAGCAGGTGGGCGATGGTGACGTCGGGGTGCAGGGTGGAGGGCCGTGCCTCGGCCGGTAGCACGTCGACCACTCGGCTGGTGAGGCCCAGGCGTCCCGCTGACACCTGGTCGGCCACCGCGACCGCGGTGAACATCTTCGTCACCGAGGCGAGCCCGAAGCGTGTCGCGGGGCCGACCGCGACACCGGCCGCGCGGTCGGCGAGCCCGTAGCAGCCATGGAAGAGGGTGTGCCCTGCCTGGGTCAGGAGCACCGATCCCGACACGTCGTCCTCAGCCGCCTGGGCTCGCAGCCGGTCGTCGAGGTCTTGCCACATGTCCATGAGTGAGAGTCGCAGCAGTCCTCCGCAGCAGCAACCCGGTTTCGCAGCACAGCCGCTCAGTTCCCCGGGTGGCACGCTGCAGGTTGGCAGACACCAGAGTTCGCTGCGAGCCGGCGATCCAATCCGTGAGGGCGGCTTATCGGACAGCCCAGAGTTGCCGATTCCTTCTGCGGCATTGTTGGTCGGGTCGCGCCGCTCCGGGGTCGCCTCAGGGTTGGCATCACGCGCCCCTGTGGATGTGGCGGCGGATAACCGTCGGAAGGTTCAGCCCGGTGAACCTGCCGCCGCGGCACCTTCTTGTGGCGAAGAGTGCCTGGAGGTCCCTGCACCCGTGCTCGAGATCGGTCGACACGTCCGGTAGTGGATGCGGTCGGCCCATTTGTGGGTGTACGAAGAGGGGTGTCGCCGACGGGGTGGGCGGAGCATGATCAGCGTGAGGAGGTGCGCCGGTGAGTGGGCCAGTCCCAGCCCGTTCGGTCAGGACGGTGGTCGCGTCGTTGCTGGTGATCCTGGTCGTCGTGACGGCCGGATGTGGGGGGTCGTCGGACACCGAAGATCTGCGGCTGTCGTTGCGGGAGACCCGGACCGCTGTTCGCAGTACTGAGTTGGCCCTTGATCTGCTGGGGCAGGGCAGCACGACCAGGGCGGCCGCTCAGGTCACGGCCGGTGACATGGTGGACCAGATCAGCCTCGCCCAGCAACGGCTGGCCGACGCCCCAGGCGACACCGAGCAGCAACGCGCGCTGCGGAGCCGGTGTCAGCTCGTGGTCACCGACTCCTTGGTTGCGGTGCAGGCCACCGAAGACGCCCTGGCCGCCGACGACCGCGGCGCACCAGCGGGTACCGAGCTACCCCGGGTGCGGAGCGCCGTCGACCAGGCCATGGCGGAGGTGGGGGAGCGGTGAAGCGGCTGTTCGCGGTCGCTCTGGGCATTCTGACCGCGATCGGGGGGTTCCTCGACATCGGCGACATCGTCACCAATGCGGTGGTCGGCTCCCGCTTCGGGCTGTCGCTGGCGTGGGTGGTCGTGGTTGGGGTGGTCGGCATCTGTGTGTTCGCTCAGATGTCGGGGCGGGTGGCCGCGGTGAGCGGGCGGGCGACGTTCGAGATCATCCGGGAACGACTCGGGCCCCGTGCAGCCTCAGCGAACCTCGCCGCGTCGTTCTTGATCAACCTGATGACGCTCACCGCCGAGGTGGGTGGTATTGCGTTGGCCCTGCAGCTGGTCAGCAGCGTCTCCTACCTGTTGTGGGTGCCGTTTGCTGCGGTGGCGGTGTGGTTGGTGATCTGGCGGGTCCGGTTCTCCATCATGGAGAACGTTGCCGGTCTGATCGGGCTCACGTTGATCGGGTTCGCTGTCGCGTTGTTCCTGCTCGGACCGAACTGGGTCGAGCTCGGTCAGCAGGTCCTGCAGCGCGGCCTGCCCGACACGGAGAAGGCGAGCACGTACTGGTTCTACGCTGTCGCGTTGTTCGGGGCGGCGATGACACCGTATGAGGTGTTCTTCTTCTCCTCCGGGGCGGTCGAGGAGGGCTGGACCACCAAGGACCTGGGGCAGTCGCGGGTCAACGTGCTCGTCGGCTTCCCGCTCGGCGGGACGTTGTCGCTGGCCATCGCCGCGTGCAGCGCGGTCGTGCTGCTGCCTCAGGCGATTCAGGTGACCTCGCTGTCGCAGGTGATGTTGCCGGTGGCCGAAGCCGGCGGCAAGATCCTGCTGGCTGTCATCATTCTCGGGGTGGTGGCCGCGACGTTCGGGGCCGCACTGGAGACAACCTTGTCGTCTGGCTACACGCTGGCGCAGTTCAACGGCTGGAGCTGGGGCAAGTTCCACCGACCCGCCCAGGCCGCCCGCTTTCACCTGACCATGATCATCTGCCTGATCGTGGGACTCGGGGTGCTGTTGACCGGACTGGACCCGATCAAGATCACCGAGCTGTCCGTGGTGTTCTCCGCGATCGCGCTCCCGCTGACCTATCTGCCGATCCTCATCGTGGCGAACGACCCGGAGTACATGGGTGCACACGTGAACGGCACCGCCACCAACGCCGCCGGAGTGTTCTACCTGGTCATCATCGCGGTCGCATCGCTGGCCGCGGTTCCGCTGTTGATCATCACCGGAGCCGGTTCATGAACCTTCCACCCCCACCCGACAGTGCCGCGGTCGCCAGGCGACTGATCGACGCCCGGTTGCACCTGCTGGACCGCCAGGTCCTGGACCGTGATGGTCTGCCGGTGACCACGGTCGACGACATCGCCCTCTCCGAGATCCCCGCCGGCCCTCTGCCGCTGGGCACCCCGGCGCCGACTGTCACCGCCCTCTTGAGTGGATCCTTCCGCTTCACCCGGATCTTCGGTGGCCGTCCGCCGATGTCGCGCCTTGATCGCATCTCCTGGGATCAGCTAGGGGAGATGGGTACCGCGATCCGACTCCGGGCCGCCCGGGACACCCTCGACGTCGGCTGGCTCGAGCGGTGGGTGGCCCACCACGTCATCGGCAAGATCCCCGGGGGACACCATGATCCTGAGTGAGCTGATCGGCTCCCCGGTCGTGCAGGGCGGCCAACGCGTCGGCCGGGTCGCCGATCTCCGCTTCCTGCTCGACACCCCACCCCACACCGACACTGACACCGGTGTCGACACCCGGATCCCGATGCCCGAGGCGCGGCTCTACGGCATTCTGGTCAGCCCGCGTGCGCCGGGCTCGTTCCTCGGCTACGAGCGGTCCGGCGTCACCCAGCCGTGGCCGCTGGCTCAGCTGCTGCGACGGCGCGAGCGGGGATCGTTCCTGGTGCTCTGGGCGGATGTCACGCAACTGTCCGCCGACGGTGTCCTGCTACGACCCCACGCACAACGGTGGTCGCCTGCCCTCCCAGGATCAGTCACCCGCCGCCCCCAGGAACGGCAAGGCGGCAGCACCCGCTGACGTGACTGCGGTCAGTGGTTGTAGTTGTAGTGCAGTTTCTTGGCCTTCTTCAGGTCGACGAACTTGTAGACCCACGCGCTGGGCTCGGCCGCGGGTCCAGCCGCCACGTGGGAGTCGAAGAGGCAGAACTGCAAGAAGGTCTTCTTGTGGTCACGGCCGGTGAGCTTGGCCTTGTCCATGTGTCGGGTCAGCTTGAACGTCTGCACCTGCCAGTGGCCGTTGCAGATGATGTAGACCTCTTGCGCGGCGGTCGGATTGGTGTCATACCAGGCTTTCGCGTCTTTGGAGGTTCCCTCGGACTTCTTCAGCTCGCCGATGGTCTGGGCGGCGATCTTCGGACCCTGTTTGAGGGAGACCCAGATGTGGGTGTTCGCGTTGCCCCCGTAGCAGCGGTACTTCGCCTTAACCGTGGCGTGGTTGCCCTTGAACCGCGCCTGCTTGACCCACTTGATGGACGCGTGGTGATAGGCAGGCGCCGCCGCAGCAGCTGGCACGGGTGCGACCAGAGCGGCAGCGGGCAGAGCGAGCGCGGCCAACGTGACGGCCATCTTCCTGAACATCAATACCCCCAAGATTAAGCGGAACGCTGCTCGTTCCGACCCCCGCTCTACAGTCGTCTTGGTCATCCGGCCTGTCAACCGGTCTGGCGGCGCGAACTTGGTTCACTTCTGCCCGGGTCGGGGCTAGTCATCGTCAGAGAACCCGACGGTTGCACATGCCGCTTCGGTGCGCCGGTTCATCTGCCCTGGCACTGACCAGAGTCGGCACGCGCCAGTTCAGTCATCGGTGGGTCGCGTGCCGAGGGCAGAGGACGTTTCGCAAACCGCGGAGTGCTGTGATCGGTGAACACCCTTTTGGGATGCGCATTTTGCCGAGCGCTGGTGCGAGCCAACGACGAGCGAACTCTTGATGCTTGCGCGGTGCGCCCGGTCAGCGACGACCTCGGATGGGCTCTCCCCAGTAGGGTACGGACGCATCTTGTTTGTCCGGCAGACCGTAGCCCAAGCCCGCGGCATGAAATGCAGGTGCGGGGTGCCAGTCAGACAGCGTGAACCATCGTTGCGAGACCCTGGGCTTTGGGCGAGAAGAGCTTGGGGTCTCCCGCTTCTGATCATCGATGTAGGAGCGGAATACTGGCCTCCTGGGGGGACTCAGCGGCGTCCGACCGGTTGGTTGACTTTACAACGGAGGATTGCTGTGGCCGGTGTGAGCGGGTCGGGTCGTCGACTCGGACTCGCGGTCACGGTGATCGGAGCGGGTATCGGCGGGTTGACCGCGGCCCTGTATCTGGCTCGCCTGGGGGCGACGGTGACGCTGCTGGAGCGGGTGCAGCAGCCGTCGGCTCTCGGTGCTGGCATCATGCTGCAACCCAACGGCCTGGCGGTCCTGGCGGGACTCGGTCTGGGAGAAGAGGTGGACCGGCTGGGACGTCGAATCGACCGGATGGACATTCGCGGCTCCCACGGTCAGCTGTGTGTCAGCCAGCACGTGCCGGACTTCGGCGACGGCCTCGACCACTGCGTTGCGCTGCTTCGCCGTGACCTGCACCGACTGCTGCTTGACCTGGTGGTCGACGATGCGAGGGTGACTTTGCGGACCGGAACCTCGGCTGTGGCCGCTGACCAGCACGGCAGTGTTCAGGTGGTGGGGGCCGGTGGTCAGGAGACCTTGTCGGCGGACCTGGTGGTGGGCGCCGATGGTGTGGGGTCGACCGTCCGTGGCTGCGCCGACTTCGGTGTGACCGAGTCGGACCGTGGCACGGACTACGTCCGGGCGCTGGTCCGCTGCGATGGCCCGCCGGAGTTCGTCGAGCATTGGACGTCGCTGGGCGCGTACGGTGCCGCTGAGGTCGCTGATGGGCTCACCTACGTCTACTTCGCCGCCTATCGGCCGGAGCCGGCGGCTGCGGTCGCGGGCAGGGACCTACCTGCGCTGCGTCAGGTGTGGCGTCGGATCCTGCCGGAAGCCGCGGGCTTTTTGGACCACGTGGTGTCGTTCGACGATCTGATCATCAGCGGTGTGCGCCGGATCCGTTGCCGCCGCTGGGTGATGGGACGACTGGTGCTGCTCGGCGATGCCGCCCACGCGATGGCGCCGAATGTGGGGCAGGGAGCGAACTCCGCCATGGTCGACGCGTTAGCGCTTGCTGAGGAGCTCGGTCGTGCCGAGGAGGTGTCGACTGCTTTGGGCTCCTATCAGAATCGTCGGCTCGGGCCGGTCACCGCTGTTCAGTCGGTCGCCGAACGACTGGCCAGACTCAGCGGGCTTCGTGGCCGACCGATCCTGTTAGCCCGCGATGCCGCGCTCCGCGGGTCGGGTCGCCTGCCACGAGTCCTGGACCGGCAGGTCCGCCGCGCCCAGCAAGAGCCGCCGAGCCAGCTGCTGGCGACGGCGATCCGGATCGGCACCAACCCGCCGCAAATTGGCCAACCCTAACCATGGCCTCGAGCGGTCGGGCCGGATGATGTGTGAACAAGAAGCCAACAAAGGCCGACCGACTTGCCGTCATATGGCCGCCTATCGGACATCGCACGAGTGACTTCGAGGAGTGGTCATTGGTGAGAGGTCGGAACGCTACATCCGCAGACAGGTCGCGGTGCCCTGGCCCGGACCTCCCCGGCGTCGCGCCCTCGGTTGCGTCAGTCGCTGGCTATCAGTAGCGACGAAGCAGGCGCGCCCGCGACGGATCGTCCATCCGACGAGGCGTTCGAAGCGTCGACTTTGGTGTCGCCGAGAACGCCGAGATGACAGGCCACGACTGATGGAATCGTCGTCATCACCAAACGCTGTGGGGAAAACGACCGATGCTGCGGGGAGGAGACAGGGCGTAGCCATCGAGCAGCTTCTCCAAATGGTCGTGGTCCGGGGCCCGTCGGCGCCCGGACAGACCCGACGAGAGCTGACGCGCATCGTGCCGTGACTTTGCCATCGTGGTTCACACCCGCTTTGATCGGTGGCAATCATCATCGCATCGACCGCGCGGACCTCGTTGGTCAGGAACTCGACTTGCCGACCCCTTGGTGAGAAGTCCTGCGGGATCTTCGCTGCTGTTCGAGTTAGGACTGGCTGGCGTCGTGGACCAGGATCGCGATCTGTACGCGGTTGGCGACGTCGAGCTTGTTGAGAAGCCGTGACACGTGGGCTTTCACGGTTGCCTCGCTCAGGAACAGCGCGGTGGCCACTTCGGCGTTGGAGGCTCCTGATGCAACTGCGGTGGCGACCTCACGTTCGCGGTCGGTGAGGGCGGCAAGGCGGTCGGTCGCGGCTTTCCGTCGTTCGGACGCGTCGGTGTTGCTGAAGTGGGACAGCAGGGTGCGGGTGACCGATGGGGAGATGATCGCGTCGCCGGTGGCGACGACGCGGACGGCGTTGATGATCTCGGCGGGTGGCGTGTCCTTGACCAGGAAGCCGCTGGCACCGGCTCTCAGTGCATTCATCACCATGTCGTCGGCCTGGAAGGTGGTGAGGACGATGACGTGGGGCGGTCGGTCGAGCTGTCGTAGTGCGGTGGTGGCGGTGATGCCATCCATCTCGGCCATCCGGATGTCCATCAACACGACGTCGGGCCGGTGTTGCCGGACGGCGGCGACCGCGCGGGTTCCGTCGTCGGTCTCTCCGACCACGTCGATGTCCTCGGCCGAGGACAGGATGATCCTCAGGCCTGCTCGGACGAGGGCGTCGTCGTCGACCAGCAGGACTCTCACTGTCACCATGGCAGGTCGGCCTGCACCACGAAGTTGCCCAGTCCGTCGGGACCGTGGACGAGGGTGCCGCCAGCGAGGTCGACGCGTTCCTGGAGGCCGAGAAGACCGGCGCCCGACCCTGGCAGGGTCGGCCCGGACTGGGCTCGCACCGGCTGGGTGTTGCGGACGCTGATGTGAAGACCGTGGCCGGGGGCGCCGATGACACCGACGTGCGCGTCCGAGCCGCTGGCGTGTTTGCCGACGTTGGTCAGTGCCTCCTGCACGATCCGGTACGTGTCGCGGGCGAGGGCATCGGGAACGTCGTCGGCCCGGTCCACCCGCATTTCCAGGCTGATCTGCGCACCTGCCCGGCGGGTGTCGTCCACGAGCCGGGGGATGTTGGCGAGGGTCGGCTGCGGCACCGGTGGCGTCACCTCTGCTTCACCAGAGGCCTCTCGCAGCACCCCGATCACTGTCCGCAGCTCCTCGAGTGCCTGACGCGCGGTCAGACGCATCATCTGAGCGGTCGCCCGGACCTCCGCCGAGGGCAGGTCAGGTCGGACCTCCAAGGCTCCAGCGTGCAACGCCAGCAAAGAGATCCGATGCCCGAGCACGTCGTGCATTTCCCGGGCGATCCGGGTTCGCTCGGCCGTCCGTGCGCGGTCCTCGTGCTGGCGCTGGTCGGCCTCGGCCCGTTGCGCGCGGTCGCGGAGGCTGTGCAGGAGCTGCCGGCGAGCCCGGATGAACATCCCCCACGCGGTGACCGCGAGCACGATCGGCACGACTCGAACCAGGACGGCCAGCGGATCGGTGGTCGGGCTGTAGAGCGCGAACACCAGGACCGACGGCACCCACAGTCCAGCGATTAGCAAGGCCCGCCGGGCCGGACCGTGCACAGCGAGGGAGAGCTGCGCGAGCAGCCCGGCAGGAGTGGCCGAGATCGACAGGGTCCCCAGCAGCAGACAGCAGAGCGCGACGCCGACCGGCCAGCGGCGTCGCCACCACAGCGAGACAACGGCCAGCACCCCGCAGGTCGCGTCGACCGCAAGCTGCGCGGACGCCAGCCCGGCGCCACTGCGCAGCGTCGGGCTGATGAACAGGGCCCCGAGGGCGGCAGCCACGACACATCCGGCAGCGTCGACCGCGCGGTCGCGTCGAGATGGCGTGGTCGAACCTGGGACGAGGACTCCCGAATCCAGGAGCGCCGCCGCCCTCACGAGTTCGGCCCACAACCAGTAGGGCGGGACATGAGGCCAGCCTAGAGCGGGCGAGGGTGCGGCAACACCAACGAAGGTCTAGGCACGCACCGCCGAAAGGTGGTGGGACTGCCGACGATGACCCTTCCGATGGCGCAGAACAATGGCTGCTCGGCCGAAGCGCCGCGTCACCCGCGACAGCCATCGTGGAGCCCATGATCACCACCGAGGCCGACTTCACCGCCTGCAAGGAAGCAGCGGCCCCGTCGCCACCGCGGACCGGCCGCGGCTGCCGGGTGGTCGAACCCTTCACAGAGCTTCCCGCGTGGCTCACCGATGTTCCCGACCACGCTGTCCTGCTGATCTACCGGGTCTTCCTCGACTGCCTGAATCCGCGTTGACCTGATCAGCCCCCCGTTCCATGGCCTCGACCGCCGGTCGACGGCACCGGACCCCGAATCATCGGAGAGCAAGCATGTCCAAACCTGTTCCCGCCACGCTCTATCGCATCGCGGCAATCGCCGGCTGCGGAAGCGCGGCGGTCCTGCTCCTCAACGCGGCCAAGCGCGCCGAGCTCATCCCCAGCTCGTCCTTCACCCAGCTGATCGCCCCGGTCGCTGAGATCCTCGCACTGGCCCTGGTCACGGCCCTCTACCTCGCATTCGGACGCCGTACCGGCACCTTCGGCCTCATCGCCTACTGCCTGAACGCGTTCGCACTCGCCTCACTGGTCGGGGTGGAGTTCGTCCTCAACCTCGTCTTCAAGGAGCTCCCCGGCGACACCGTCCAAGACCTCCGCGCCGGCCCGCTCGGTGTCGCACTGAGCGTCGCCTCCCTGCTGTTCTTGATCGGCACCCTCAGCTTCGTCGCCGCCATGCTGCGAAGCCGCGAGATACCGACGACCCCGCTGGTCCTGTACGCGATCGGCGCCGTCCCCGTCGCGCTGCGAGCGTTCGTGCCCGAGACGGTTCTCGAGCTCGGTCTTGCTGTCCTGGCGATCGGCATCGGCTGGCTGGCCATCTGGCTGTTCACCTGGTCCCGCCACATCACGCCCTGGACCACGGCCACCCGAGCGCCGGTGCTCGAGCACAGCACC
>CAVPPP010000065.1:0-18452 GCA_963707005.1 uncultured Actinomycetota bacterium | reverse complement strand
CCGATCCGTCACGGCCCGGCTGAGAAAATCGCCGGAGAAGTAGGCCATCTCGGTGCCGGAACCCCCCGGACCACCGGGGTTGACGAACAGGGAGCCGATCTTCTTCTTCTGGTTCTTCGCCGGCACCTTCAGCAGCGCCAGCTCAACCTTCTTACCCTTCGGCTTGTCGTAATCGAGCGGAACCTTCACCGTCGCACACTTGGCGTAGCCATAACAGCTGTACCAGTTGAGCTTCGGGGTCTTCACGGCCTTGCTGCGCCGCTTCTCCACCTTCGAGGTGGAGCTGGTCGCCGCGTCCGCCGCCGGGACGGTGGAAACCGACAGCAGACCCATCCTGATGCACGCCAACCCCATGGCGAACAGCCTTCAAGAAGCGGCCGTCCACACTCCTGATGATCGGCGTCCGACACCGATGCCGGACGTGCTGAAAGAGAACCTAGGCATCCTGAGCGTCGGCTGTGGGCGAAGATACGAAGTCCTCGGAGTTTCTTTCCAGCACGGACTAGTCCCCCAGTGGCAACAAAGTTCTCTGGTGTGTTGAACCGATGCTCGCGGATCGGCAACGTCGTCCTCGACGCCTTCACCGCAACAAGCCGGTGATGTTATGACGGCCGGTGACGTCGACAGGCCCAGGCGGCAGTTCGCGCTGCCCGATGGTGACGGCGTCAATGCCGCCTACACAGGAGCGGCTGTGGCTGAGTGGAGGGATGGGGCGGAGCACGGCAGGCCCCTCCCTGGGCAACGGACTCGCCGGCAGCGCGGTGGCACCGAGGATGGTCGATATCTTGTAGACGTCGACCGGGTCCTTGGCCGAGCGCTTGATGACAGCGTGCGACGCTGGCCAACGTGCCGGTGGTGACCTGCGCGGACAGCAGTCCGCTGTGTTGCTGGTGCGACGTCACGCGGCGGCCATGACGTTGGACGACCGGCACGTCGTCAGCTCCATCTACGATCACCCACATCAGATCGCCGAACTGACGCGGTGCGCAACGGACTTCATCGACTGGCCTACTTTCCGAGCAACTCGGCGAATCTGGTGCCACCTGATCAGCTGTCCGACGCACCTGCTCCTGTCCGATAGGCGGCCATATGACAGCACTTGCCGTACGGCCTGCGGAGCGCTCGGAAGGGCGCACCGCAAGCGCCAACTCGAGCGAACGTCCACGGCGCACTGGGCTGCTCCGATCCTTCCAGATTGACTCCGCGGGGCGGTCAGTCGGTGCCGGGTCGCTGCTCGCGACGCTGAAAGGCGAGTTGGGTCGGTCGAGCTGCACGCCGTCCACGGTGATGTCGAGGACCTCGTTGTAGAAGGCGACCCGGCCGGCGATCGCGCCGACGGCTGGATAGGGCTGAGCATAGGACCACGCGATATCGCGTAGGTCGGGCCGGTCGCGGACGCTCCAGTATCGGTCGGCGACGCCCTTGTACGGGCAGTGACTGCGGGTGTCGCTGGGCGTCAGCACGTCAGGCGCCAGGTCGGCCTCGGGGAGGTAGAAGCGAGTCGGCAGGGTGGTCTCGAAGAGCAGGACCGGTGAGTGGCTGTCGGCCAGGATGACGCCGTCCGCGGAGACGACGACATGCCGGCTGCTAGCCAGCGCCTCGACGCGTTTGTGCGGGTCGCGGGGGTGGCCCGCGACCGCCTCGTCCTCCTCGCGCCAGTCGATCGCTCCCGGTCGCCACGTCAGCACGATCCGGTCGCCGAGCGCTGGATCGTCGCGTCGCCAGGCCGCGCGCGGTAGCGTCCGGTCGCCGACCACGAGGTCGAACATCTCCGAGACCGGCCCGTGGGCCTCGAAGAAGTCGAAACCGGTCGGTGGTGAGCGTGGAGGTCGGGACCAGGAGGTCGACGCGGACGTCCGCGGTATCGACGGCGTAGCTCGGCACCGGGAAGTCCCGCTCCCAGAACAGCAGCGGCGTGCGGGTATCGACGACCACGGTGTCGCCGACGCTGCCGCGGACCCACTTGTCGATCGGTTCGGTGTCCACCCTCAGAGGGTGGCACCGACGGCGACGCACGTCGATGTCTCTGACCCACGGGTTAGGTTGCGCTCGGGAGACCTGCCATCTCGCGAAATCGGGTCCCATGAGGTGGCGTTATCGTCTCGCGAGCCCGATGCTCACAGCGATGTGTTCGCCCAACCGTGCCGCGTGGACACCTGATCCAGGCGCCATCGGGGCCTTCACCATCGGAGAGTGGTGTCGATGCGAGCCTCCGACGCGAGAAGTTGAGCCGCGACGTTGTACGCCGCGGCTGGAACGGGCGACGACTCTCCTCGGTCGGCAAGAGGGCGCGGCTTCCGACTCGGCGTCCAGCGTCTGCCGGTGCACAGTGAGGTCGGGTCCCAGCAGCAGTACCGCCTGCCAGCGAACGCGTCGAACGGCACGGTATGGCAAACCAGTTCCAAGACATCGCGCCGCAGGTTCGGGTCGTCGTTAATGTGGATCAACGACCGGCGGACCCCCGCTAGGAACGTGTCACGGGACACCCGCTCAGCGTAGGGCGGGCTCGGCCATCCGGACCCCATGAACCTGGGATGCCGCGCAAGACCTCACACCAGAATCATGAAGTCATGACCGCAACCCTGCACATCGAGCACGAGATCACCGAGTACGCGACGGGGAAGCAGGCCTTCGACTGCTTCGCCGACGTCCGCGACCAACAGGGCGTCACCGCGCGTCGAATCCGACTGGACGAGGTGAACGATCGGCACATCGTCATCGACCTCGACTTCGAGTCGACCGCAAGCGCGCACGCATTTGCCGCGTTCTTGCACGACAGCGTCTGGGGAACCGTCAACTCCCCCGCCCTGGTAGGTACGCCCACAACGCGCATTCTGGTCGAGGCAGCCTGTTGACTCGGCCCAGAGCCGAGGAACCTGATGCGCTGCCTCGACGGTTTGTCGTGGCAGCTCTGCGGCGGACCGAGCAACACCACGTCCGCACCGCTTCGGCAGTGCCCGCCGATCCCATCACCAAGTCGCCAAGACTTGGTGGAAGTCGGTCGACGCGTTCTCAGCAAGTCTCCGGAACGAACGGAGAGCGCTTCCGCGAGATGAGGGACTGGGCCGAGCACCACGTGAACTCATTGGATGCGCCCCGGAATCGGACGCAACCCCAAGCTCGTCGGCAATTCAGGCCGATGCGCGACGCCGTTGACCCCGAACGACATCGACCTGGTTTGCCCTGGCCGGACGCCGAATGGTTTCTCTGAGGGGTTGGTCGGCTACTGCGTGCGCCCCGCACGAGGTCGCCAACGGGCTCTCGTCGACGAGGCGTGCGATAGTCGGCACAGTGCGGGCTGACGGTCAGCCGACCCGGATGCCCACACCGGCAAGGAATTCGCGAGCACGCCCCAGCTGGCGGTCGGTGGAGAAGGCATACCACTGCTCGGCGAGCTCCTCGTCGTGGACGAGGTCACGGAACCGACCGAAGGCACCGGTGCCGTGGATAGCCCGCTCCAGTCGCTCCCGAAGACCGGCCTCTCGCTGCCGCTGAGCGAAATCAGCCATGTCCTGCCAGCCGGTCCGCGACCCGACGGAATCGAATCGGAGCCACCGGTCGGGTTCGGCCTCCACATCGATGGCGACATCCTCCCCCACGAGCGCCGCATCGGTGGCGGACTCGCCGTACACCTCTCCAGTGCGTAGGTCGACATAGCCACCGCTCGACCAACTCCCGTCGCCCTCCATCTCCGTACTCAGCATGTCGAGATCGACCGGCACCACGGTCCCCGCCAACGGCTCACGACGCAGGCACGCGAGCAAGTCCTCCGCCAGCACTTGGTCGCCGGGTCCGCCGCGCCAGGTCAGCCGGTTGATCACCGACAACGACACCGATTCAGCCCGGTCCCCTCCCTGTTGCAGCACCATCGGCACGCCCGCCCCCACCTGCTGCAACACGTCGTCGACGTCGCATCCCGTCACCACGGCAAGGAACCGGGCCGGATCGCTGCCGGCAATCGAAGCGCGCAGCGCCACCAGATCCAGCGCCGGCAGCTGGGTGCGAGCCGGCCAATCGTGGAGCAGCATCGGATGCGGCTGGCTCGGTCTCCGCGGTGGCCGGCTCGCCCCGTCGTCGGACGCCCACCGGCGCCCGTACTGATCCGGGATGGTTCCCCAGCCCCAATACGGCAACGGGGTGTCAGGGCGACCACCCAGCACCTCGACAGGGTCGACCTTCTCCTCGGCGACCACGCACCGGTGCGTCCATTGATCACCGAGGTCGAACGTGAACTGGAACTCCGCTCCGGGCTCCAACACTCTGGCCAGCTTGGCCGACTCGATGTCCAGCGGCGCAGAGATCGGGCCGCCGGCCGATTCAGCCATCTCCGCTCCCGTCGACAGATCAGTGATCACCTGGCCGTCGGCGAGAGTGAACATCGACAGGTGCGACCGGTCCCAACGCCCGAAGGCATCGTTGATGGCCTCCGTGAGGTCCATGAAGGTGTGTGACGGCCCGACCGCGAAAATGCGACCAGGCCAAGGCCAGAGTTCCTCGCCGCGGCCGCCGATCAGCTCCACGGTCACCGACAACCACGTTCGCGCCATCCTTCCGAGAATGGCATGCGCCGCCCGACATAACCGTGGTCACGGTAGACCGTGGTGTCGCAGTCGACGGACGGCGACACCGTTATGGCGGTCGATCGCGATGGGGGTGCACCTCTGATTGGGGTTGACCGTTGTAGCGCATAATTCATCGCATGGTGAGTTCTCGACGGACGAGCTGTTGCATCGTCGGCGGGGGTCCGGCGGGCCTCATGCTGGGCCTGCTGCTCGCCCGGGCCGGGGTTCAGGTCACGGTGCTGGAGAAGCACGGCGACTTCCTCCGCGACTTCCGCGGGGACACGGTGCATGCCTCGACCCTGACCGTGCTCGACGAGCTCGGCCTGGGCAGAGGAGTTCACCGCGTTGCCGACGGTCCGCTACGTCGAGTCGCTGACCGCCCAGCTCGACGCCGGTGAGGTCCCAGTCTCCGATCTGCGCTGGCTGCCGGGACGCCACCAGCACATCGCCCTGGTGCCGCAATGGGACTTCCTCGGTCTTCTCGCCGAGGCTGGACGACGCGAGCCGGCGTACGACCTGGTCATGAACGCCGAGGTCACCGAGCTGTTGCGGGAGCAGGAGCGGGTGGTCGGCGTTCGCTATCGACACGACGGGCTCGACCACGACATGATCGCCGACCTGGTCGTGGCCTGTGACGGCCGCGACTCCACCGTCGCGTCCGCCGCCAACCTCACGCCACGACAGTTCGGGACCCCGATGGACGTCGAGTGGTTCCGCCTTCCTCGACGCGAACACGACCCGGCCAACGCGATCGGCCGGCTCACCCGCGATGCCGTGCTGGTGCTGATCGACAGAGGCGACTACTTCCAGATCGGCTATCTGATCAAGAAAGGTACCGACCGCGTGCTGCGCGATGCCGGCATCGGTGCCTTCCGGTCCCGCATCGCTACTCGCCCTGCCCTGGCTCGCGGACCGGGTCGAGACCGTGACATCGTTCGAGGACGTCAAACTCCTCACGGTCAGGCTCAGTCGGCTGCGCCGCTGGTACGCCGACGGGCTGCTGATCATCGGCGACGCCGCCCACGCCATGTCACCGGTGGGTGGGGTCGGCATCAATCTGGCCATCCAGGATGCCCTGGCCGCCGGCCGTATCGTCGGGCCGAAGCTGGCGAGCAGAACCCTCACGCGCGCCACCTTGCGGCGCGTTCAACTACGACGATGGGCACCGACGGCACTGACCCAGACTCTCCAACGGGCCGCTCACCGCATGCTGCAAGCACGGCTATCCACCGCCGGCACTGAACAAGCCGCCGCTACGGACCTTCCCCTCCCCGCCCGGCTGCTGCGGCGATTCCCGCTCCTACGGGCGATCCCGGCACTCCTCGTGGGCCTCGGCGTGCTCCCCGAGCACGCCCCACCCTGGGCCATGTCCCAGGTCTCCAAGGCCCGCTGATCAGCAACGGACCATGAGCAACCGGAACATCGTGCCGGGTAACAAGGGAGACCTGGCCGCCGCCAGCTCCTGAAGCGTTCTGAGCATCTCGGTTGTCGCCCAGGGCACCCGGACTGCTGTCTCGTACGTCGATCGCTTAACCCGGATCCACCGATGAGTTGATCGGTCGTTGCTGGTTCGCGCTGAGGTGAGCAGGACCTGGCGGGTGCGTGTGGGGGCGTCCGGCCTCGCTGCCGGGGTGTTCCACTCAAGAAGGTCGGGCCGTCGCCAGCGGTGGATCAGGACACCGCATGCGGTGGTGGGTTGGCGAGCCGGTTGAACAGGTCGCTCCACGCGGTCTGCCATGGCCAGGCGTGCGGGAGATGCAGGATGAGGCGGCGTCCGCGGGAGGCTGAGCGGGCTGGGAGTTGGATCAGCTTGCGGCGCACGGTCGCTGTCGTGGCTCGGGCCAGGTCGGTGCCGGTCAGGACGCCGGAAGCCCTGGTGAGGTTGAACGCGATCACGGCCAGCACCAGCCAGGCGGCGTTGGCGGTGAATACCCCCGAGGGCAGGTGCGCCAGCGCGGAGGCCTTGAGGTCGGCATGGACCTGTTCGATGATCGCGTGGCCGCGGTGGGTCTTGTCCGCCGCGATGGTGTCGAGTAGCAGCGGGTCGGCGGTGGTGAAGAAGGCGTGGAACCGCCAGGTGTCGAACAGCGTGTCTTGTCCGGCGGCACGGTGCTGCTCGGCGTTGAGGTCCGGAATCCGCCGCACCACCAGCCGACCCGTGACGTGGTCAGCCTTGCGTTGGGCGGCGAACGCGGTGAAGCCGATCTCGGTGACCTCGGCTCGTGAGATCCAGGCGCCGCTGTCCTCATCGAACACGGCGTTGGTGTACTCGATCGGCGTCCACGACTCCTCGGCGAGCGAGACGATCGCGGCACGGATCCGGCTGTTCATCCGGACCGTGACCGAGACCGCGGCGGCACCGGCCAGCGCGGCGTGCACCGGTCCGCGGCCGTAGTAGGCCGAGTCCATCCGGACCAGCACCCGAGGACTGGGACCCAGCAGCCTGCGGGCGGTCTTGACCGCGTCGGCGACCAGCCGCTTCGCGCCGCGGGAGGAGTTGCAGGCTCCCTTTCGGAGCCGCTGGGCCACGATGACCGGCGCCGCGGCCGTGGTGGACAAGGTGGCCAGCAGCGCGTTGATGCCGCGGACCCGGGTGTAGCCGAACCCCGCGCCCTGTTTGGCGTGACCGTGGACCTCGATCAACGTGTCGTCGACATCGAGCAGCGCATACCCCTCGGCGCTGATCACGCCGTCGAGTGCGTCAGACTCAGCAGTGCCGGTGAACAGACCGGCGAACCCCACCAGCGCGATCAGGAACCGTGAGGCGACCGCGTCGAGCTGGCGGATGTGACCGAAGGTGAAGCTGCGCAGGAACGATCCCAGCGTCGACGGTGCGTAGTTGCTGTGGAAGATCCGGCCCATCCCTCCGTGCCGCAGCAGCGCCATGTCGTCGATGGAATCCGCACCAGCGATCATCCCAGCGACCAGCGAGGACACCTTCAGCCCGGCGTTCGCGCCCCGGTCCGTCGGCACCGTCAGATGCTGGTCAGCCAACTCGCGCAGCCCCGCACGCTCAGCCAGCGCGAGCACCGGGACAAGCCCTGCAAACGACACCAGGTTCGGGTCATCGAATCGCGGCGACGTCGCTTGAAGCGTGTGAGAGAGTTTCACCTCAGAGGTGCCCTTCGTGCCGGTGGATCAAGAGCCCTAGACAAGCCCCAATCTCCCAGCCCGCAAGGGCATCCTCCTGTTACGGCACGCTCAAACCGCTCCCAACCACCCAATCATCGGTGGACGGGGCTGCCATGTTGCGCTCAGCGCATCCTGAAGCGCTTCAAGCACGGGGTTTTTGGACTAGGCTGCCGCCATGCCGCACGTCCTGGATCCACGAACCGGCGGCTCAGCACCCAGCATGCAGGACGTCGCCGACCGTGCCGGGGTGGCCATCGGGACGGTCTCGAATGTGTTGAACCGGCCGAACCTTGTGGCCGAACGGACCCGACGCAAGGTCGAGAATGCCATTGCCGCGTTGGGATTCGTCCGCAACAGCGCTGCCCGCAGTCTGGCGGCGGGCAGCTCCAACACGGTCGGCCTGGTGCTGGTCGACCTGGCGAACTCGTTCTTCGTCGACATTGCCCGCGGCGTCGAGGCCACGACAGCCCGGGCCGGGCTCAAGCTCCTGCTCGCCAACAGCGACGTCGACCAGACCCGGCAGGGCGACTACCTCAAGCACTTCGACGAGGCCCGCTCGGCCGGACTGATCCTGGCGCCCCTCGACGGGCCGCTCGACGACGCCTACACCGTGCACAACCATGGGCGCCCCATCGTCTTGGTCAACGCCCCGGTCACCGATGAGCAGCTCTGCAGCGTGATCGTCGACGACGAGCTGGGCGGCGAGCTCGCCACGCAGCATTTGATCGACCAGGGCTGTCGCCACCTCGCCTTCCTGGCCGGCCCCCTTCAGTTCCAGGCCATCACGAAGCGGCTCGCGGGAGCGCGCAGGGCGGCGAAGCGGGCCCAGGTGCGGTTGACCGTGGTCGAAGCTGACACGTTGAAGGCCTCGTCGGGACGGGCCGCCGCTCTGGAGCTGCTGACCCCGAGCCGACTCGTCGACGGCATCGTGTGCTGCTCCGATCCGCAGGCGGTCGGCGTCATCGGCACCGCGATCGACCTGGGCATCGCGGTCCCCGACGAGGTCGCCGTCATCGGCTACGACGACAACCACTTCGCCGCCGACAGCGTCATCCCGGTCTCGACCATCGGTCAGGCCGGCGTCCGGATGGGCGAGGTCGCCGCCGAGCTGCTGCTCGAGGAGATCAACGACCCGATCACCCACCGCCACCGCTGCGTCGTGGTCGAGCCCACGCCTGCTCTCCCGGCGCAGCAGCCAGCGGACCCGCTGAACGCCCTGAAACAGGCGGCAGTGCTAAAAAGTTCGGCGCCTCTTGAAGCGCTTCAGAATTTCGGTTACTATTTGTTGAAACGATTCAAGTTCATGCGGAAAGGAGCGTGATCCGGATTCGCGCACCCTCAGTCCGGTGCCGCAGGTGCGGTAGCCGACCCGATCCGGATCCTCAGCAGCATCCGACCCGCATCTATCCCACTACCTCCGGTCAGGTCGACTCGACTCCCCGGCAGGCCCCCCATCGCTGCAGTCCCCACCGCGGCAACGCCGCCCAGAAGACAAGGAAGTCGCTGTGAGCTACCACCTCCCCCACCGCCCGGACCGGTCCAAATCCGTGGTTCGTCGCAACTGTCGCGGGCATGGCGTCCTACCTGGACGCCGCGACCATCGTGTCCACCGGCAACGCGCTGGTCATGTACCAGGAGCCGCTCGGGCATCACCGGCAATCAGATCGGCATCATCTCCGCCGCCTTGACCCTCGGTATCGCCGTCGGTGCCGCCGTCGGCGGTCGTCTCGGTGACCGGTTCGGCCGCAAACCGGTGTTCAGCGTCACCATGATCGGCATCGTCATCGCCATGGCCTGCAACATCTTCGCCCCCGGCTTCGGATTCCTGCTGGCCGGCGCCATCATCGGCGGCCTGTGCACCGGCGCCGACCTGCCCGTCTCCATCGCCACCATCGCCGAGGCCGGTGACGACACCAACCGCGGCAAGCTGGTCAGCTTCTCCCAGGTGCTGTGGATGCTCGGCATCATCGTCCCGCTCGCCTTGACCTCGGTGATCGGCGACTGGGGCCGCCTCGGCGGTCAGATCATCTTCGCCTCCGTCGGCGTCATCGCGGCCGATCGTCCTGGTCCTCCGTCTCGCGCTGCCGGAATCGGCCGTCTGGCTGCAGGCCCGCGAGGAGCGCGCAGCAGCGGCATCCACACCGAGCGGGCCGAGCACGTCTCGATCCGGGACCTGCTCAAGACGCCCTACCTCATCCCGTTCATCGCTCTGCTGATCTTCTACCCGCTGGTCAACCTGGCCGCGAACACCGGCGGCCAGTTCGGCACCTACCTGTGGGTCAACACCGCCGGCGCAACTGTCGAATTCGCCGCCCGGGTCGGCCTGGTGATGACCGGTGTCGGCTTCCTGCTCGCCATCTTGTTCCTGCGGATCGTCGACACCAAATGGCGGATGCCGATCTTCTACGTCGGCGCCGCCTGCTACGTCTTGTCGACGCTGATCCCCACAGTGTTCGGGGTCAGCGTGACGACCCTGCTGCTCTGGCAGATCCTGGCCGCGATCGGCGGCGCGTTCGCCTTCGAGGCCATCCTCAAGGTGTGGACCGCAGGAGTCGTTCCCGACCCTGCTGCGCTCGCACCGCACAGGGCACGATCATCTCGCGTCGCCCGGGTGCTGGCCGCGGTGCTGGCCCTGGTCACCCCGCGGCTGGCCGCCGCTGGCCCGCAGGGCCTGTTCCTGGTCCTGACGGTGCTGATCGCCATCGGCATGGCGCGCCGCGATCCTCGCCTTCCGCAAGGGCTGCCGCAACGAGTTCGACATCGAAGGCGAAGAAGTCGAGGAAGGCGGCTACGCCCAGCCGCACACCCTGCTCTGATCGACATCCTCCAGTGACGTCGCGGTCTGCCCACCGGCCACCGGGCCGGCGGGCAGGCCTCGCTGGTCACCAGCACACACGCCCACACGACCGTACATCGCCGCAAAGGACGACGACGCATGCTCGACACTGCCCAGATGATCACCGCCGGTCACGACCGCGAGGCCGCCGTCGTGCTCGGCCGCGTCGTTCGGCTCGACCAGCCCGCCGCGACCATCACCTGGGCGGTGCTGTCGGCGACCGCCCACGGCATCTACGAGGCCACCATCAACGGCCGGCCGGTCACCGACTCCGTCCTCAATCCGGGCTGGACCGCCTACGAATGGCGGCTGCGGGTGCAGCAGTTCGACGTCACCAGCCTGCTCACCAGCCGACGGCCGGCGATCAGGTCCGGCGTCGAGGCCGTGCTCGGCAACGGCTGGTACCGCGGCGATCTCGGCTTCGAAGGTGCGAACGCCAACTACGGCACCGAGATCGGCTTCCTCGCCGAGCTGGTCATCCACTACGCCGACGGCACCACCCAGACCGTGGTCACCGACCCGTCCTGGACTGCCCGCGTCTCGCGCCGTCCCCGCCAACAGCCTGTACATCGGACAGACCATCGACGCCCGGCTGCCGCGGTCCGGACAGCGCCGCCGCTGACCCTGCGGACGGTCGAGTTCGACCGGACCACCCTGATCGAGCAGGTCGGACCCGCTGACCACCCGGCAGGAGACCCTCAAACCGATCGCGATCTGGACCTCACCCGCCGGCAAGACGCTGCTCGACTTCGGCCAGAACCTGGTCGGCTGGATCCGGCTCCGCGCCACCGGCGAAGCCGGTCACCAGATCGTGCTGCGGCACGCCGAGGTCCTGGAGACACGACGAGCTCGGCACCCGACCGCTGCGCGCCGCCACAGGCCACCGACACCTTCATCCTGTCCGGCGGCGACGACGTCTTCGAGCCCACCCTCACCTTCCACGGCTTCCGCTACGCCGAGATCACCGGCTTCCCCGGCGAGCTCACCGCCGACGACCTCGAAGCGGTCGTCGTCCACTCCGCCATGGCCCGGACCGGCTGGTTCGAATGCTCCGACCCCCGCGTCAACCAGCTCGTCTCCAACTCGGTCTGGGGCCAGAAAGGCAACTTCCTCGACGTCCCCACCGACTGCCCGCAACGCGACGAACGGCTCGGCTGGACCGGCGACATCGCCGCCTACGCCGCCACCGCCGCCTACCAGTTCGACGTCGCCGACTTCCTCCACAAGTGGCTCCTCGACGTCGCCGCCGAAACCGCGCACAACCCCGACCGCTACGTCCCCTACGTCGTCCCCGACCCACTCAAGTACGCCCACTTCTCCGGCGGCTTCGAGAACCCGTTCCAGGGTCCCTGCGCGATCTGGGGCGACGCCGCGGTCTGGGTGCCGCAAGCCCTGTGGCAGGCCTACGGCGACCGTGACCGGCTCGCCGCCCACTACCCCGGCATGGTGCTGCACCTGGAGTCAGTCGAGCCCCGCCTGTCCGACACCGGCCTGTGGGACGCCGACAAGCAGCTCGGCGACTGGCTCGACCCCGACGCCTCACCGCACGAGCCGGCCAACGCCAAGGCCGACAAAGGCGTGGTCGCCACCGCCAGCTTCTACCGCTCCGTCGCCTTCGCCGCCGACGCCGCCCGCGAACTCGGCCGAGACGCCGACGCCGACCGTTGGACCGCCCTGGCCAGCAAGATCAAGAACGGCTTCCTCACCCACTACGTCCACGACGACGGCACCATCCTGTCCGACTGCGCCACCGTCTACGCCCTCGCCATCTGCTTCGGCCTGCTCGACCACGATCAGCAGACCAAGGCCGGGAACCGGCTCGCCGAGATCGTCGCCGACCGCGACTACACGGTCAGCACCGGCTTCGCCGGCACCCCGTTCGTCACCTGGGCGCTGTCCCAGACCGGCCACGTCGATGACGCCTACCGGCTGCTGCTGCAGGACGCCTGCCCGTCATGGCTCTACACCGTCTCCATGGGCGCGACCACCATCTGGGAACGCTGGGACTCGATGCTCCCCGACGGCACGATCAACCCCGGCGACATGACCTCGTTCAACCACTACGCCCTCGGTGCGGTCGCCGACTGGCTCTACAAGATCGTCGCCGGCATCCAACCCGCCACCCCCGGCTACGACACCATCCGCCTCACCCCCACCCCCGGCGCCGGACTCGACTGGGCCAACGGCACCCTCGACACCCGCCACGGCCGCATCGAATGCGGCTGGCAGCGCACCACCGACGGTTACACCATCGACGTCGTCATACCCAACGCCACCTCCGCAGAACTGCAACTCCCCGACGGCGCAATCCACACCCTGGCTGCCGGTGCCCACAACTTCACCTGCGGCAACCCGGTGGATCCGCCAGCCGGCCAGCCGACTGTCCGATAGGCGGCCTATGACAGCACTTGTCGTACACGGCCCAGACGTTCGACCTCGCCAAGTTGACATATGAGCACATCAGGTAGCCGAGCAGGGGGCCCGATGCTGGGGTCCGAGGAACCCGGTCCCAAGGAATTGCCGCGGCGATGAGGCAGCACAGCGTCTACAGATGCAGACGCTTGGCCAGCTCGTGGCGCACCTCCGCTCCTCGGGCGGCTTGCATCAGCACCAGCGCACAGAGGCTGAGAGCGCCGCAGATCGCCGACGGCAACGGGTTCGTCACCCAGCCGAGACCGAGGAATCCGATGGGTGCCAGGCCCAGGAGAGCCGTCAGACCGCTGTACAGGATGTGCTCCCCCACTTCGGTCCGCATCACCCGGACCGTGATCAGCAAGGCGACGATGGAAGAGGCGTCAAGGATCGGCACCGCGTACGTCAGCGACCAACCACGCCAGCCGGTGAGGTAGTCCCAGTACACGCAGATCAGGCCGACCAGGACGACGAGGTAGACGGTGCCCTTGGCGACGTTGCGGCGTTTCCGCACCGCCATCAACACCACAAGCCACATCGTGATAACCCCCAACCACACGGAGCGAAGGACCCCGATGCCATCGAGCCCCCGGCTGAACAGCAGTTGGGCGACGAAGGACGCCAGGATCAGCGTGATCGAGCTGAGGAACAGCACCTTGAACACTTGTCGTCGGGAGAATCTGAGGGGCACAGCCGGTAACGGGCTCGCCATGGCCTCGCCCACGACCGGGGCGGCGCACAGTGGGCAACGGGTCCAGGACCCCTCGATCTCGACGGGGCACTCGGTGCAGCACCTCATAGTTCGTTCTCCCCGAGCTCCGCCTCGGTCACTCTTGCGGCGGCGACCCTCACGTCGATCCCGCTGGCGGTGAGCAGCCGAGCGAATTCCTTGATGTGGTCGGTCTCGGTGAAGGGTGAGGTGAAGCTGATCGTGAGCAGACCTGCGTGCGACATGGCACAGAGCTGCGGGCGGGCTGCCGAGACGTGGAACAGCATGCGTCCCACCCGTGAGTCGGCCGGCTCGGGCAGGCTCACGCGGCCCAGATTCGAGACCGCGATGCTCAGGCCGCGGTTACTGCTCCAGTTGACCAGCTTCAAGATCACGTCCTTGAGCGGCCGCGGCACGATCCTCAACACAGGCATCCGCTCGAACCGGATGAACTTCCGCAACTTCTGCTCCAGCGCTTCCGGGGTTGCCTTCGGGCGGAACTGGCTCTCGAGCTGCCGACAGACCGAGCCGAGGTCGTCGACACCCTCGCCGTAGGTGTGTTCCACCCGGACGGTCGCAAAGAAGTTCCGCGCCGACATCGAGGGGAAGAACTGGCGGAGGTTCACCGGCACCGACGCCGCGAGGGTGGGGTGCTTGCTCAGTCCACCCGCGGACCTGCAGATGGACTCGAAGAACAAGGCGGTCAGATACATCGTGAGCGCGACACCCTCGGCGCGCGCCAGGGCCAGCACCTCTGTCGTGGGCATGGTGAGCTCGACGAGGCGCGTGCGGTTGTCCGGGGTGCGGGTTCCCCTGACCCGGTAGACCTTCCTCGCCGACAGACGACGCCACCGGCCGATCCCCCGGGGCAGACCGGTGGATGACCGGGCATAGTCCTCGCCGGTGAGCGTCGGCGTGGCCGCGCGGCTGAAGCTGGACTCAGACGGCGGCGCTTGGCCCGAACGGCGTCGGCGGAAGTAGTGCACGAAGCTGTCGACGGTCAGTCCATGCGCCGGCTCGGTCGCACGGTCGTCGGGTCGGGTGCTGACTGCAGGTTGATCCAGATCGGGCCGTGGGCCGGTGGCCCCGCCTGGCTCGTCGGACGGAAACTGCCGATCGGGGCGCTGCAGCCGGCTGTACGCAGATACCAGGTCGGTGAGGAACCACAGCGCACCGGTGCCGTCGGACAGCGCGTGGAACACCTCGAGGACGATCCGCTGGCGATGGTGCACCACTCGGAACAGCAGACGGCGCCGATCTGCCTGGTAGATGGGAGCGCAGGTGTACTGCTCCTCCGCCGTGACGAGGGGGCGCAGGTCGCTGTCTTGCAGGTAGTACCAGAAGACACCGCTGCGCAGTACCGCATGGTAGAGCCGATACCTCTCATAGGTCGCGTCCAAGGCCCGCTGCAGCAGTCGGGGATCCACGTCGTGATCCATCTCGGCGCTGATCCGGAACACCTTAGGATCGGCGTCGCTTCGGGCGGCCAGGAAGATGTTGGAGGCGTTGTCGAGCCGCACCCACGCCCGGCGCGTCACCTCGACCCCTCGATGGCGGATTTTTCACTAGCGACAGGGGTGTCACCGAGGCATGCGTTGATCACCTCGGAGGCTTCTCCCGGAGACCAGGACAGACCGGGCAGACCGACCACACCCAGCGCCCGGCACCCGGTGGATCTCGCCGCGTTCCTGGCCTCCCCAACGGCGCGGCCGCAAGCCTTGAGTTGACCGGAGAACCGGACCGACCGGACGCCTCGCAGACTTCTCCGGACATGGCTTCCGTCCACGTCTCCCCCGGTTCGATACCGCCACCCGGCCGGATCATGTGACTCGCCCGTCGTCGACGGCCGACGGGTCTCGAAGAGCGCGCTGCCCACGGACAAGGAGCTGGCCGTCCCGTTCGATCAACGCCGCCACCCGCTGCCGCATGAACGTGATCCTCTCACCACACTGAACCGCCCAGGGCCCCCTCACCGTGCACCGCGGCTCCGCCCACCACGGCCAACCAGCGGTGGCCCGTGCTGATCCTCGGCGCCGTCACTGGACACTGACCCGCCGACACCGACATCCACGACCTCGTGACCACCGAGCCATTCCAAACCCGACAACGTCCGAGCTCACCTGCGCTGCAAAGCACCGCACCCTCCGCACCACCGAGCCACGGGTCCTGATCGATGCGCTCAACTCCACCTACACAGACCCCGACGCCTTCGGACACCTCGCCGACACCCACCGCAAGCTCGCGGACCTCACCGTGCCGCTCCTCTCGATCTACGCCGATCACGCCGCCGCCCAACGGGCGCGCGACCTCACCATCCAGCAGCAACATCGCGTCGAGCTCGTCCAGCACTCCGACCCCTTCATCCCGCTCGAGCAGCCAGGATCCCTGCATTCGTTGCTCACCGCGTGGATCAAGGGACTCCTGTAGTTCGACGCCTCAAGTCACCAGACTTCGACCGCGCTCGGGGGTGTCGCCCCCGGGCTGCAGGGTTTACCAAGGCCGGCGAAGGGTACGTGATCGGTGAAGCCAATCGATCGAAGGAATGCCGATGCCCCGGCGAAGCGTCCGACCGGACCAGAAGCACACTGAGGCAGACCGGCCGGGCTACCATGACCCGTTCGCTGGCATCGGCGGCGCCGCGCCGGCCCAGAGTGCGTTGACACTGCGCCTGGTGCTCGCTGTGGCCGGTCTGGTGTTCGCCGTGGCCGGCGTTGTCACCTTCCTCCTCGTCGACGCTCCGGCCTGGGTCCTGGTGCTGTTCGCCCTCGTCGCGGTTACCGCCCTCGTCGACATCGTCGTGGTCGCACGCCGCAAACTTCATGGTGAGTCCGGCTGATCCGTCTTCCCACCGTGCTGACGGGCTGTCTAATCGTCCGGCAGGCCGGGCGCCCGGCGCCAGCGATAGCAAGACGGCGACAAGGTGTCTGCGGCCGCGAGAGTCCGCGGCGGGTCAGAGATGGGCCGCGGCGACGGCGGAAGAATTCACCTCTGAGCACGATCCGTGTTCGGGCGGCAAATCCCGCGCCCTGGCACGACGGTGCGCAATGGGCTGCGGCCTGCATCATCCCTGACCAGAACGCCTATGCGGGCTCGATCAGCCAGTCCGCGCACAGGGGGGATAACCGAAAAGTCCCCCCTCGGACACAGTGCTTACCCCCTGTGGGTAAGCGGCTCAGCGTGGCGCGTGCAGCGCCGGCGTGATGGAAGCGACGACTCTTGATGCTCGAGTTCAGTGTGTAAACCTGCTCAAGTTATGTCCGGGGCCAGCACAAAGGAAGCCCCTCGTAATCACCTGCTGCTTGTCTTCCGTCACCTGAACCGTCGAACCGAGATCGACTGGTCTGTGGCCCTGACTCCGCAGCGTGATTAGTGGGCCCAGGAACGCAGCAGAGGCAGACCACGGTCAATGAAGTCCAGGTAGTCGTCGGCGGTGTTGTAAGCGTGCGCGGTCAGCCGAAGATATCCGATCCCGTCGAAGGCAGTGAAGGACGTCCGGAAGCCTGCAGTCATCATCCGGTCCCGTAGCTCAGCCGAACCGAGGTGATCCGGCCCCAACCGTGCAGGTAGCCGGACCAGCCGGATGGGGCCTGCCGGCATCCCGACGACAGCTGTCGCGGGCTCGTCGAACACCCCGGCCAGTGCCTCGGCGATTGCCCGTTGTGCCCAGCCGGCGAGGGATGTGGCGTGGTCACGTATCCGATCCCAGCCGAGTTCAGTCTCCAGGTGATCGAGTGCCACTGGCGCTGTCAGCCAACCGGTCAGGTCGTCGGTCGCCTGGTGGTCGAACCGTTGCGGGAAGGGCAGACCGCTGCCCCAGGAGTTGATCAAGGGCTCGACCTCGTCGGACACAGCAGGGTGCGCCGCCAGCACCGCCGTGCCGCGGGGTGTGCAGGCGTACTTGTGGAGGTTCCCCACCCAGAAGTCGGCGTCCGCGTCGGAGATGGCGTTCGTGATCATCATCGGCACGTGCGCAGCATCGACGATGGTGGGGATGTTCCGCTCACGCGCGGCGGCGCAGAGCTGCTTGACCGGCATCAGTCGGGCGGTGGGTGAGGTCAGGTGGTCGACGACCATCAGTGTCGTGCGGTCCCCTACGGTGGACCAGATCGCGTCGAATGTCTCATCCGCGCCTGCGGCCAGTGGGACGTGCGCGGTCCGGACCACCAGCCCGTACCGGCGGGCGAACCGTTCGACGCCCATCGACACGGCTCCGTATCCGTGGTCGGTGATCACGACCTCTTCCCCCAGCAGTCGGGACGGGAAGGCTGTGCAGGGCGGCAGATATTCCGGCACTGGTGTTCGGGACCAACGCGAACCGGTCCGGGGTCACTCCAAGGTGTGGCGCGATCGCGGCTCGGGCCTCACCGATCCATCCCGGCTGAGGCAGGAACCACCCCATCGGATCACTCTCCAGAGCAGTCTTCAGATCCTGCTGGCGCGTCAATGCTGCGATGGGCACGGCCCCGAACGACCCGTGGTTCAGATGACGCAGCCGCCAGTCGAGCGGCCAGAGGTCGCGTGCCGGTCCGCCGCCACGGGTCAGGAGCATCGGGGGTACGTCGAACACCTTGTCCATGCTTCCACCGACAAACCAGATCCGTCCGGCCGACCCGGTCAGGCCGGCTGAATTGACGGATAGCCGACTGCAGACGGCGTGTGTGAGGCTGAGCCTGTGCCTGCCGCCTCGGACCTGTTCGACGGTCCCGTGTCGGTGATGCTCGCCAAGACTCAGGACACGATCCCCCGCCCTGGTCCCGGTGGCGGACTGGCCCGTCCCATTTAGGCTCCAGCACTGTCCCGG
>CAVPPP010000064.1:0-45465 GCA_963707005.1 uncultured Actinomycetota bacterium | reverse complement strand
CACCCAGCTCGTCGGCGGCGCGTTCGCCGCCATGACCGCCGCCTGATCGGCGCCCAGCTCGGCGTCGCCGGTACCGTGCTCGGCGCGGCCATCGGCAGCGTGGTGGCCGGACCGCTGGCTCGCTCTACCCGCCTCGCTGAAACACGACCAAGATCGCCTCCGCGTTCATCGGCCGCGTCGGCGACACCCCGGTCCACATCAAATCCACCGACGCGCATCCCCGACGAGCGCATCACGGTCGACGGCTGGCACGCCGTCACCCAGCCGACCGCGGCGGTCGCTCCGGCCTCCCCCGTCCCGGTGGCCACGGTCGCCGAGTTCGACCCGGCCGCCGGTCCCGCCGTACGAGGGCCCTGGAAGCCGATCCTGGTCGCCACGGTGGCCGTCTTCCCTGCTGGCGATCGCCGGCATCACCGCCTTCGAGCTGCTCACGGGACAGTCCGTCTCCGTGGTCAGCGCACCACGATCAGCCAGGTCGGCGACGGTCGCCGGTGGCTCGGACACCCCACGCCAGGATCCCTCCACGGACACCTCAACAACGGAGCCGACCACCGAGCCCTCGGCCCCACCGAGCACCGAGCCCAGCACCGAACCGTCGAGCGAACCAGGTCAGGTCGCCGAGCCCACCACGGCCCCGAGCACCCGCTCTCAACCGTCCACCAGCAGCGAACCCTCCGCCAGCAGTGAGCCGACCACCACCCCGGCACCGTCCACCGCCGGCGGCGACCAAAGTGCCGAGGCCAACAACGACCGGTAACCCAGCCGGCGGCTGACAGTCTCGACCTGACCGCCGGGCAGGGGTGACGGCAGCTGACCACCGCGCTGGCCGCCAGCCCGGCTGTCGTGCTGCTGGGCGAGCCGCACATCTCCGACGCCCCACAGCTGACGTAGTTCTTCTGGGCGTTGGGTCAGCGTGTGACTCGACTCATTGGGTAAAGGGACCGCGGCTCGGATTGTGTCTGTCTGGCCGAGAGGGTAGAGAACTGCACCACGTCCGGGTCAACGTTCACTGCTGCGAGTGCCTCGACAGGCCCGAGGTCGCTGGACGCGCTCAGAAAGCGTAGGGGGCGTCGCGTGTCTCTGGGATGCCCGCCCGTACCTGTGTTCCGCCTTGAGCACAGTGCCACGTGGTCCGCTCGAAGGACGTCCGGCACGGTCAGCGACCCCGTGTGCCGCAGCACCGTTTGTACTTCCCACCACTGCCGCACCAGCACGGTGTGTTGCGGCCCGGCGGCCAGGCGACCGGGCCGGTCCGTTGCGCTACGTCGTCCAGGCAGGCGCGGCGGATCGCCTCGTCTGTCACGGAACCGCCGGCACGATCGGCATAGTCGCGCATCTCGGCTGCTCGGGCCGGCACCAACGTCACCTTGGTTCCCCGTGCGGCAAGTGTCCGGAGTTGCTCCTCGAGGTCATCGCGATACTGCTCGAGGCTCACCGACTGGTCGATCATGCCGAACAGGTCACGTTGCGCGGTATCGAACTCCGACAGGGTCCAGAACATGACCCGGACACCGTCGGGGACACGCATGGAAGCGACGTCGTCCAACGAAAACAACCGGTCCGAACGCAGTGCGGGCGGCGGTACCAGGCCGACGTCCAGGTCATCGGGCCGCAGGTCGAGTCGTTCCCGGGCTTGACGGCGCTGCCAGAGCACCGAGAAGGCCCAGCTCGCCCAGCCGTCCTCACCCGAGGCAGCGTCGATCTGGTCGGCAGTGAACCGGACCGCGGCCATCGTGAACCACCGCACGGCTGCCCGATCGTCGCCCCGCTCGGCGAGCATCTCGGCTGCGGCCGCATAGGGCGAGGGATCCGCCAGCGGCGATCCGACCACCCTCGCCAGTTCGGTCTCGGCCTAAGTGACCCGGCCGCCCTGGTAATGCACAGCCGCAATCTCGACCCGGGCCTGCGCACCATCCACGCCACCGGCTGCTGCGAGTCGGCCCACCACTGCACCGCCTCGGTCGTCCGCCCCTCGCGGGCAAGCTCGGCCGACAGGTCGAAGATCATGTACGCCCGCGAATCGGGAAACTCGTCCAGCTCGCCTACCAGCGTCGCCACTCGATCGAGGTTCATCTCCGCCACATCGACATCGCCGCAGACCGACGACGCCATCCCGGCTCGCCACTGCACTCCGGAACCAATGTGGTCCCCGTCTCGGGCACCTATTTGCGTTGGTGTAGTCGGATGGTGGTGCCGGCGGTGGTGGAGCGTAGCTGGACCAGATCGCAGGTTTGGTGGGCACGCCAGAACGGCTCGTCCTGCCCCAGGGGCGGGACGCGACGTCCAATCAGGTAGTCATCGATGCGAAGGGTGTCGACCATCTCGCAGATGAGAACGTCGGGCTGGTCCCAGACCCGGACCGTGAGGTTGTCGGCACCGCGGCGCTGGCTGCTCCTGGCGAGCCGCCTAACCGCCTCGGCGAGGGTGACGATCTTGTCGGAGGGCAGGGTGGATGCGGCTGCCTGCAGGGTGATGAACGTGAAGATGTCCTCGATGTCGCCGACGTCGCCCACCCAGCGGGTCGGGTCGGTGTCGATTCCGGGTAGGTCGGCGGTGAACAGGGTCTGCGCGTGAGCGTGGCCGCCGTAGTCGGGGCTGCCATGGTAGCTGTCGGCGGTGGCAATGGCGGGGTGGCTGCGGTGCGCCTCCTGCTCCACGGCCGAGCCGAGCTGGTCGTGGTAGGGGCAGACGAGCCAGAACGGGGTCTCCGGGTCGACGGCAAGGTTGAGCAGCGCCTCATGCAGCTGCGCCTCCCGCAGCTCCTCGGGGTGCCGGCCGGGCCAGATCGGCTCACCGATCCCCCGCGCTGGACGGCCCGGTCCGGACCAGTCGTCGACGAACTCCCGCCAGGCGGGAATGATCCGCGCCGGGTTGCGACCGAGCTCGGTGATGTCCAGGAAGCAGACCTTGGCGGCCTGGGCGCCGAGACTGTCGCGCATCCAGTCGAGATGCTCCGGCGTCAGCGCCGCCATCACCGCCTCCCCGGCGGCCAGACCACCAGACACGAACGGCACCAGGCCGTCCAGATAGTCGCGGCGCTCGCGCCACACGAACGCTTCGTGACGGTAGCTCTGATGGGTCCGATCAGGAGCAAGCAGGCTCATAAGGGTCTCCGCAAGCCAGGACTCCAAATCGATGGTTCGAATGATCGCTAGTCGATCCTCCACCGGAGGGCCAGCCCCCGGCGCAAGCTGTGGTGCCGGCCGATGCCCGACTGTGCAGCGGCTCTACGCTTCGCCTGCCCCCCCGTGGGTGTGTCGGCCGGTGGTCACCGGCTCCACATCGTGTGCGGCAGCCCCCAACCGGCGCCTCTACGATACATGAACGATTCATGCGTGAAGAGAATAGGGCCTCATGGGAGACTGGCCGGTGACGAGCAGAGCGCGCTGCCAGACTTACCGAGCAATCTGGGGCGACGCGCAGACCGCTCCGCCCGACGGTGCACCAGTAGACCCAGCAGCACCAGATCGGCGACTTCGGGAAGGACCGCAGATGTCGGCAGGCTTGGCCAACGATGACCGGCTCACCATCGAGCAGCAGGTCTGCTTCACCCTCGCCGTCGCCTCCCGCGACGTGATTGCCTTGTACCGGCCGTTCCTCGAGCCGCTCGGACTCACCCATCCGCAGTACCTCGTCATGGTCGCCCTGTGGGGACAAGCCGGCCCCATCTGCGTCAAAGACCTGAGTACTCTGCTCAAGCTGGAGCCGCCGTCACTGTCACCCCTGTTGAAGCGACTCGAGGCAGCCGGACTCATTGACCGCCGACGCGACCCCACCGACGAGCGCTCACTGCTGATCACTCTCACCCCACCCGGACAAGACCTCAGGCACCGCGCCGCCACCGTGCCCAACGCACTCCTCGAACGACTCGGCATGAGCCTCGAAGAACTTGAAGCACTGCAGACAGCCCTGATCCGAGTCATCGACCATGCCAACACGCCAATCACCACCCACACCGCGACGCCACACGCGCCGATGACCAGCATCGACCCCGACGCGGCGGCCACGACGTCGTGACGTGGAAGTCATCGCAGCAGTCGACTTCGGAACGGCTTGTCACTCGTGAAGAATCAGCTTGCGATTCTGAGTGGCGCCGCAAGACGTCCGTCATGCGGCTGTCAGCGACGAGGAGTCCAGCCGAATCGCCGCGTCTGGCAGGTGAGGCTCGATCGTCAACTGTCGACCGTCAAGCACGTGCCGGGAAGCGGCCCTGCGGCACTCCCTGTCTCAATAGGACGCTCAACCCTCGCGCAGCGAGATCAGCCCGTTTGCGTCGACCCTGATCACCACCGGTTCGCGACGGCGGCCGAGGAGGCGTCGGCCAAGGTGTCGACACGGCCGACTACTGCACCCAAAGCTGATCGATCAGCAAGTGGCCACGCTCGGCCTGGACGTTTCCGACCCGGGCCGACGTCACGTCGACCGTCTGCGGCGTGAAGAGCGCCACCCAGGGCGCCTGATCGGTGACTTCGCGATCGACGGTGGCAGCCAACGCTTCCGCTTGGCTCGGGCCGGTCGGCTCGGTTCTGGCGAGCTCGGCCACCTGTGCGTCGATCCCGGGATCGCAGAAGTGCGCCGGGTTCGGAGCGAACGAGCAGGTTAGTACCGACAAGGCGTCAACGGCCAGCGGAGCGTCGAACCAGCCGTACATCCCGGCCTGGGCGTCGGGGTGCGTATCCAGCACGGCGAAGTAGTCGGATCCCACCTCGTGCACGCTGCTGCGGAAACCGAGCTGGGTCAGCAACGACGACAGATACCGTGCCTCGGCCAGGAAATCGGGCGCAGTCCAGACGGTAACCGCCTCGCCCCGCGTGCCGGAGGCATCGATCAACTGCCGAGCGCGGTGGAGGTCGGGTGCTCGCCACCTGCCGGCTGTGCCGGCCCCGGCGGTGTATGGACAGTACGGCCGGTACCCGGTCGTGGTCGGCGGGATCACCTGACAGGTTGGCTGCGCCAACGCCGCGCCGTACAAGGCAGCCACCCGTTGCCGGTCGACGGCGTAGTTCAGCGCCTGGCGGACCCGCACGTCGTCGAACGGTGCCCGACGCGTGTTGAGAAACAAGAACACGACAGCCTGCTGGTCCTCGGTGTGCACCTGGGCCGGATGGTCGGAGGCCAGCGCGCGCGCGTCGGCGGTCGCCCCCAGGAGCTGGACCAGATCAGCGCGTCCCGCCCTAACGCGGCGGACTGCATCCTCTGGACCTGATGCCGCCTCGAAGTCGATCTCGTCCGGGTAGCCGTCGGGCCGGGCGGCGGACGACCAGGTGTGGAAGTAGGGATTGCGTCCGAAGACCAGTGTGCGGTCTGGGACGAAGCTACGGATCGCGTACGGGCCGGTGCCCGGGACAGGAATGGTGCCGACGTCGTGCAGCGGGGTGCCGGCCGGGACGGGGACCAGCAAGGCGAGCTCTTCCAGGAACCGCGGATCGACACTGGACAGGTGAAACGCCACAGTCGTACCTGTGGTCTGAACGCCGACCAGCAAATTGCAGCTGTCCCCTCGGCTGCACGCTGGGGCGCCGACGATGTGGGACAGATTCCAGCCGGCGTTCTTGTTCAACACGAGCAGCCGCACGAGGCCGCGACGGAAGTCGGCGGGCTGCAGGGCCCGCCCATTCGCGTACTTCACACCGGGCCGGAGCCGGAACGTGTAGCTGAGCCCGTCGGCTGCCGGCTCTGGCAGCGAGGTCGCGAGATCCGGCACGAGTTGCGTGCCGGCGCTGCCGCCGCTGGAACGCAGGCTGGTCAGCGTGTCGTAGCTGAGATCCAGCGGTGAGGGAAAACCGTCGCCGGCCGAGGGATCAATCGAGCTGACGCCGCCCATCACGACCAGGCGCCCACCGCGGTGGCTGACGCCGGCTGCTCCAGCGGCCACCCACACCCCGCTGTCGGTGGCCGCGAGGGCGTGGACGCGCCCCCGGATCGTGATCGGACCGCCGACGGTTCCCCCGCCGGCTCCAAGCCGGACGAGACGGGAGCCGGTAGCCGTTCCCACCCACACCGCGTCGCCGCCGAAGGCGATCGCGACCGGGTCGCCCGGAACGGTCACAGTCGAGGTGACGGACGCTCGCGTTTTGTCGTAGCGCGAGACCGTCCCGTCCAGTGAGTTCACGACCCAGACCGCGCCGTCACCGTAGGTGATCGCGGTCGGCCCGCTACCGACGTTCACGCGCGTCTCGACCGCGTTCGTCGCCGGGTCGACGGCCACGATCCTGCCGGCGGACTCATCGGTCTCCCAGACCGCACCGCCGCCCACCGCGACACCTCGACCGACCGCGTCGGTGCGGATCGTGGCGGCGACCGTTGCCGAGGACTCGTCGATCCGGGCAAGCGTGCGGTCGCCGCTGTTCGTGACCCAGATCGAGCCGAAACCCTCGATCACAGCGCTCGGGCCGGCACCTACGCGGATCGTCTGCACGACCGCACCTGTCTGTGCACTGAGCCGGGAAACCGTGTTGTCCGCGTGGTTGGCCACCCAGATACTCCCGCCGCCGACGGCGACGCCACTCGGATCCCGACCGACCATCGTCGTCTGGACGATGGCGCGCGCGGACCGGTCGACCCGGACCACGGCGTTCGCAGCCGGGACGACGGCCCACACGCCGGATCCGTCGGAGGCGGCGGCCGTCGGGCTGCCGAGGAGCAGGGCGACGTCGCCCTGCTGGATTCCGGTTGAGTCGACGAATCCGACGTAGTCGGGTGAGGCATCAGCCGACTCTGACGGCTGTACGGGGTGAACGCCGAAGCCGAACAGACCGGCGGTGGCCACCACGGCCGCGCAGACCAAGAGGCTCAGCAGTCGGCGCGACCTCCGGACCTTCGGACGTGCCGGAGCATCCGAGTCTGAGCCTGGTGTCAGCGGGGCTGGTGCAGCCTTGGCAGGTGTCGCCTGGGTCGCTGGCACCTCGTCAGGCGACCGCTTCTCCGGTGGTCCGGGCTCGGCGGCGCTCGCCGCACCGGGCCTTCCTGGAGCGGCCTCGTTCGGGTGCAGATCCAAGCTTGAATCGTGGGTCAGGATCGCTGCCTGCAGCCGGTCAAGGGAACGCGACGGCTCGACCCCCAGCTCCGCGACCATGATGGCGCGCGCCTCCCGGTAGGCAGCCAGAGCATCGACCTGACGACCGGCCCGATAGAGCGCGAGCATCAGCAGGCCGCGCAGGTCCTCTCGGAACGGATGGACCCGGATCAGTGTCTGGAGCTCCGGAACCACGGCAACGTGATCACCGCACCGCAGGTCGGCTTCCAGGCGGTACTCGAGCCCGAGCAGTCGGAGCTCCTCGAGCCGGGTGGCCTCGTCACCGACATACGCCAGGCCCCGGAACTCGGTCAGGCACTCTCCCCGCCACAGACCGAGAGCCTCATGGAGAACCGTACGGGCGGCGTCCGGGTCTCCCGCGCGGAGCCTGGCCCCGCCGGCCTCGAGCAACGACTGGAACCGGGCTGCGTCCAGGTCCTCCGCTGCCAGGTGCAACCGATAGCCCCCGGCCGACGTTTCCAGCACCCCGAGACCGATGGCCTTCCGGAGCTTCGAGACGTAGCCCTGGAGAATCTTGCCGGCTGTCGCGGGCGGCGTACCGTCCCAGAGCTGGGCGATCAGGGTCTCGGCAGGCACGCACTGATCGCGATGAAGCGCCAGCAACGCCAGCAACGCGCGCTGTTTCGCCGACCCGATTGTCAGCCCCTGACCCTCCACGCGAACGGACAAGGGGCCGAGAACCCCGATCCACACCGAGTCCATCCGCTACCTCAATGCAGGTCTATCACCTCTGCACCGATCCTGCACCGATCCTGCACCGACCACGGCTGGGCTGGAAGTCAGGCGCGGTCGCGCATCGCGACTTCGCCGAGGACCTGGACAGGGAGGCAGCGGGCATGAACACGAAGAAGTGGCGCGTGGCACTGGGGGTATCGGCCACCGGAGCGGCCGGCATCCTGGTGATCGGGCTCACCGCGGTGCCGGTGGAGGCGACGCCGAACACAGCCGACTCGAAGATCCTGGTGCAGACCACGATCAAGCCGACGACGCTGTGGTCCCACGGCCGCACGGCGGCGGGCGACCGGTGGGGACTGGTCATGGCGACGTACGGCACCACCGACGGGTTCGTCGTCGACAACAAGTTCGCCCGAGGCCAGAGCACGGGCTGGCACAAGCACCCGGGGCCCAGCCTGATCTACGTCGTCACCGGCACGATCACCAACTACGACAGCGGCGCGCCCGGATGCGCACCGCGGAGTTACCCGGCCGGTAGCACGTTCACCGACGCCGGCGGCACAGATGTGCACATGCTCCGCAACGACGGCGATCTCCCCGCTGAGACGATCGCGGTTCAGTTCATCCCCCATGGTCAGCCCCGTCGGATCGACGTGGCCGCCGAGCCGGCAAACTGCGCCTAGAAAGCTCCCTGTCCTGATCAGCCAAGCCCGGCCCCGGACTCGCTCGGGCTCGCCTCGGGGACGAAGATGCCCACCGCGGTCGCGGTCGCCGACCAGGTGTCACGGGACGCCTGGGCCTCACCAGCCGGTGGTCGACGTGCTACCGGCCGAGGCACGGCCCTCGACCCTGCACCCCGACGTCACCATCGCCCACCTGCTCCTGCACACGTCCGGGATCGCCGACTACGCCGAGGAAGACGACACGTACCCGTCCTACCTGGCCGACTACGCCTCCCTGTGGCAGGAGCGACCCAACTACCGGATGCTGCGCCCGCTGGACTTCCTGCCCGTCTTCGCCGACCTGCCGCCCTACCGGCCACCAGGTCAAACCTGGCAGACTGCAACGCGAGCTACATCCTGCTCGGGATCGTCCTCGAACACCTCACCGGCAGCACGTACGTCGACCTGGTCCAGGAACGCGTCTTCGACCGTGCCGGCATGTCCGCCAGCGGCTTCCGCCTGGACGAACCCCACCCCGAGGTGGCGGTCGGCTACCTCGACCCCGACTCCCCCGGAGCCATCCGCCGCACCAACATCTACTCGGTTCCCGTCATCGGCGGCCCCGACGGCGGCGCCTTCGGCACTGTGACCGACCTCGACCGCTTCCTTCACCACCTTGCCGACACGTCACTGATGGGTGAGATCACCGCGGAGATGCTCGACCCAAGAGAGATCCTCGGCGACGGCTACCGCCACGCCTACGGGTTCATCTACCATCCCGACGGCTGGTTCGGACACGGCGGCGGAGACCCCGGCGTCGCCTGCCGGGTGCAGTGCTTCCCCGACGACGACGCGAACCTGATCGTGCTGTGCAACGTCGAAACCTGGGCCGGCGAACTCCGTGACGCCGTCGTCCAGACGTGGCGAGGACCGTGACTATCGCCAACGGGAACCGACGCGCGACCCGCGCGACATCGCAATGGCCAACCGGGCGAATGGCCGCCTCCGGAGCGCGTCTGCCTCGGTCCTGGCCGGTCTCAGCGCGGCTCGGCGAATCGCTCCTAGGCCGACTGGCGGATGATGCCGAGCGCAGTTCCGATTCGCAGCCAGGAGGCGCCGCGACGACGAGCCTCGCCTACCCATTGCTCCAGAGCCTCGTCGGGCTGCCGGTGGAACCCGCAACGAGCGGCAATCGATCGAACAGGGCCTCGTCGTGCATCGCCGACCATCCCGGGAGGTCAGACTCGGCGGTGGCCGCGGACACCGCAATCATGGCGCTGGAGACTTCGTCTAGCGGCACCTGGTCCAACTGTGACCTCAGCCGCGGTGGCCGTTGGTGCGGCGGAGTCGTCGATGTTCGGAAGCGTCAGCTGGTTACTACTGAGCCGAACTCTTCTCCCACTGGTTGCTGCGGATAAGCGCTCGCGGCCACGATCTTGTCGCCCGAGGCTGTGAGTCCACGCTCGGATCCGCGGATCAGTTGGAGGATGCCGAACCTAGCGGCTTCGTCCTCTCCGCCGTACCAGGGCGCACCCACGACCAGGGTCGCGTACTCCTGGCTCGTGGTGGCGGGTAAAGCCGACAACGACGTCCCGAAGAGCGACTCGGTGAAGTCGAAGCCCTTGATTCCCGGTGAGCTCTGACTCAACTGCCGGGAACCGGCTGCCGTCAATCCCGAGTGTGATCCGTACAGGACCTGAACCGCTCCTGAAGCGCCCCCCGGTGGGTTCGCTTCCGGCACACCGATCACTAGATCGTCCGCTGCACCGCGGCCGAAGTCAGCCACCACTAACGCCGCACCGAACCGCGGACTGTCCTCGGGCGGATCTCCATTTTCGGCAATCTGACGCGTCCCGAGCTCGTACTGGGTCCAGAGCTGGTTGCCGGCAGAGGTCAACCCCCGATCCGAGCCGTACAACACATGGACCGCCCCTGCTCCGCCCGTGTCAATGGAGGACCATGCGGGGCAGCCCACGGCCAGATCGAGGTGACCGTCGCCGGAGAACGAGCCGACAGCGAGGACCTGGCCGAATCCGCCGCTCTCGGACGGCTGCCCCTGGAGCCCGCCACGACCAGCCGTCCACTGCTGAACCCCGGCCGAGGTGAGTCCATCGTCTCCGCCGCGCAGCACATACAGCGATCCGGCGCCTTCGTGCCCGTCGACGGTGTTGTAGGGAGCGCCGACCGCCAGCTCATCACGATGGTCGCCGTCGAAGTCGCCGGCAACCAAGGAGCGGCCGAAGTCGGCGTCGGTAGTCAGCCCACCCTGCAGGCCGGCACTCTTCCTACTCCAGGTCTGCGCGCTTCTGGCCGAGAGGCCGTCGCGTTGGCCGTACAGCACAAGGACTGCACCCGAGCCCCCGCGGCCCGGCACACCGATAGCGAGATCGTCTCGATCGTCACCATCAAAATCGCCGGACGCGACGGCATCACCGAACCCGTCGCCCTCGGCGGCCCGGCCCCGAATCCCCGGACTGTCCAGACTCCAGTTCTGCGCCCGGACCAGCGACAGGCTGTTCGGCGATCCGTACAGGACGGTCACGCCGCCCTGCCCAAATCGCTCCTCGGACACACCGGGATCAGACACCACCAGATCCGCGAAGCTATCGCCATCGAAGTCGCCGTAGCTCAGGGCGCGACCGAAAGCATCGGGCTCGATGGCTCCACCCATGTCCAGGTGCGCCCACTGCTGGCTGCCGGTCGGCGTGAACCCTCGAGGAGACCCGTGCAGGACCTGAACCAGACCTCGTCCCGTTCCGGACGTGTCCCCATCAACCGCCACACTCTTGGCTACTGCCAGGTCCGCGTACCCATCACCGTTGAAATCGGCCACCGGCCACGCCGACGCATCCGAACTGCTCACTGACGGACGCGGACCTTGGGCCGGCACAGCCGGATGAGGATCGGCAGCCGGCGTCAACGATCTGGCTGGTGGCGTCGTGGCCGAACGAACCGCCACCGATGGGGACGAGACGGGCGTTGAGACCGTGTCCGCCGGGAGCACACGGGCCGTGCAAGCTGCAAGAGACGCCATCGCTATGCCGACCGCGACCAGCGCCACGTGCGCCGAAGCCTGCATCAGCCGTCACTCCGCCTGCGAACCTCACCTGGTGCGGCGCATCAGTGAAGACAGAGTAGGGCGCAGGCGAACGTTGTCGCCACCGTCCTCCACCCGATCACGCCGCCGCAATCCCAGAGCGAGGCAGCGGCAAGTCGCACATGGAGTGCTCACCCCCTCGTGAGTCTCAACATCTTCGAGAACTCGTGGTGCTTCCGAGGCGTTGTGTGGCCGGCGGCGGCGGCTTCTCGTTGCAGGTTCGGGCCCAGGTCAGGTCGGGGCGGGTGGAGCTGGACCGAGCAGGCGGGGCCCGAGGTTGCAGGTGGGCCGGGTGGCGGCCTTCTCATACCAGGTGCAAGCCTATCGGGTCGAGCTGCTGAAGAACCCGCGAATGACCTGCGCGGACCGACGGTGTCGTCGGCCCGCGCAGGGGTCATGATCATTCGCTGCTCGCTCTCACGAGCAGGGATTTGTTACCGCAGGCCGGGTTTGGTGGGTGGGATGGCGACCGGGCTGTTCTTCTTCAGAGCCTGCGACTTCTGGGTGGACTCGGTGTCGAGGAGCTCTTGGAACGGTGTGTAGTCACCGGTACAGACCTTGCCCTTGGCAGGGACCTTCCTTGTCAGCAGGTAGGTGTCGACCGCCTGGGTGGTGCATTGGGAGGTGCCGTACGCGGTGTGGCCCCACGAGTTGGACGACACCAACCGGCTGTTCGGCAGCCGCTTCGACGTGGAGACGGCACCGGCGTAGTTGGTGGCCGGGTCCCAGTAGTTGCCGACGATCAGCACCGGGGTGGCGGTCTTCTTGGTGAACGGACCGCGGTAGGCGTCCTCGTCTTTGACGGTCCACTTCGTGCTGGAGCAGCCGGCCAGGTTCCACAGCCACAGGCGGCCGAAGTACGGCGCCCGCTTGTCGGCGGCCTTCGCCAGGGTGGCGTATCTGGCCAGGTTCTTGCTGTTCCTGGAGTCGGTGCAGCCGATGGTCTGGAATGCGTCCAGACCGTTGTCGTAGGGGAACCCGAGACGCGTGCCCGGCAGGGTGCGCCGCTGCTGCTGATCCTTGACAGACTTCTCCAGTTTGACCAGCTCCCGCACCGTCTGCGCGCGCGGAGCGGTCACCGGGCTGACACCGGTCAAATCGCCCAGATAGGCGGCGAACTCGGTGACCATCTCGGGACCGTAGTACTGGGAGTACAGCATGCTTAAGGTGATGCCGACGAAGTCGGCGTAGGTGGTGACGTAGCGGTCACCGGTCTCTTCATCGATCTCCACCAGCGGGGCTTTGCGCAGCCGCTGGGCGATCTTCTCGTAGTTGGTCACCGGGTTGCCGGCCGCGAAGGCACACCTGGTCTCGCCGGCCCGGTCACACAGCACCAGGGCCCGGTTCAGAGCCTTGGAGGCGCCCTCGGCGGAGCCGATCCGGGCCCCGATCGGGGTGCTCTGGGTCTTCTTGGTGCCAGCCCACTTGACCGGGTCGAGGACACCATCGATGGCCAGCGCCCGGACCCGGTCCGGATAGAGGTTGGCGTACACCTCACCGAGGTAGCTGCCGTAGGAGAACCCCAAATAGGTCAGCTTTTTGTCCCCCACCGCCCGACGGAGCAGATCCATGTCCCGCGCCACCTCGGCGGTCGACATCGCACCGGACAGGGGCTTGCCGGTGGTGGAGCAGCCCTTCGCGTGCTTGTCGTAGGCCTGGGCGAAGGCCTTCTCCTGCTTGGCGCCGTACGGGAAAGCCGCCGAGGTGATCGTGTTCAGCACCGGTGCGGCCTTGCGCGGGGAGGAGAAGCACTTCACGTTCTTGCTGAACGCGACACCGCGGGGGTCGAATCCCACCACGTCGAACCGGTCCGTCACCGACCGGCTGAGGAAGTCGCCGGAGAAGTAGGCCATCTCGGTGCCGGAACCGCCCGGACCGCCGGGGTTGACGAACAGGGAGCCGATCTTGGTCTTCTGGTTCTTCGCCGGCACCTTCAGCAGCGCCAGCTCGACCCTCTTCCCCTTCGGCTTGTCGTAATCGAGCGGCACCTTCACCGTCGCACACTTGGCGTAGCCATAACAGCTGTACCAGTTGAGCTTCGGGGTCTTGACGGCCTTGCTGCGCCGCTTCTCCACCTTCGAGGTGGTACTGGTCGCTGCGTCCGCCGCCGGGGCGGTGGAAACCGACAGCAGACCCGCTGTCAATGCCACGGCCGAGGCTAGGGCGAACAACCTTCGGGGGAAAGGTCGCATGCACACTCCTGATGATCGGCGTCCGACACCGATGCCGGACGTGCTGAGAGAGAACCTAGGCATCCTGAGCGTCGGCTGTGGGCGAAAATACGAAGTCCTCGGAGATTCTTTCCAGCACGGACTAGTCCCCCAGTGGCAACAAAGTTCTCTGGTGTGTTGAACCGATGCTCGCGGATCGGCAACGTCGTCCTCGACGCCTTCACCGCAACAGGCCGTTGAGGTTATGACTGCCAGTGACGTCGACAGGGCCATGGAGTGCCTGGCCCGGGCGTTCGCGGAGGCGCCCGAACCGGAGAACTATGTTCGGCTCTTCCTGGACGAGGGCACCCCCATGGCCAGACTGCTGCGTGATGCCGCGCACCAGGGCTTCGGCGACGACCACCCCCAGCGGCTGCTCAGCCGGAACACGCGTGCAGCGGGCCGGGGCACCCGACCCGAACCCGCGCGCGGTCCCGTCGGCTGTTGCGCTGAACGAGCGGGAGCAGCAAGTGCTTCGCCTGTTCGACAGTGAGCTGACCGGGCCGGAGATCGCCCGCGAGCTGTTCGTCTCGCGCAACACGCTCAGCAGCCACACCAAGTACATCTTCACCGAGCTCGGCGTCGCCAGCCGACGGGCCGCGGTGCTCCGGGCCCGCGAACGCGGCCTGCTGTCGTCGTCCTGCCGCGGGCGATTCACCCTGTCAGTCACATCATCAGGTGACGCCTCGTCACCCTTCCTGTTCCTACGTTGAGGTCACAGAGCACGCGCTGTGCCCGCAGACCCAAACCCCAGGGAGCACGACATGACGATCACCACGAGGACACTCACGAAAGCCGCCGCCGTGGCCGCGATGGCCGGCGGCCTGCTGTTCATCGCCGTCCAGATCAAACACCCCCTGCTGGACGCCCCCTTCACCACCACGACCGAGTACACGGTCCGGGAGACCGCGAAGATCTTCATGGCCGTCTTCTCGCTCATCGGCATCACCGGGATCTACCTGCGGCAGGTCCAGAAGATCGGACTGCTCGGCTTGATCGGCTACGTCGTCCTCGCCGTCGGTTATCTCACCATCCTGTGCATCCAGGTCATCGGCGTGTTCGTCCTGCCCGACCTTGCTGCGAGCCAGCCCGGCTACGTCAACGACGTCCTCGCTGTCGCCACCAGCGGGACCCCCGTCGGCGACGTCAGCCGGATGCAGACCTTGAACAACCTCGCCATCACCTACATTGTCGGCGGTGTCGTCTTCGGGATCGCGCTCTTCCGGGCAGGAGTCCTCGCCCGGTGGGCTGCCGTGCTCATGTCGGTCGGCGCTGTCGCGACCGTCGCCACCTTCCAGCTGCCTGAGCTCACCCAACGGCTGTTCGCGGTTCCCGCCGGCGTCGCCCTGATCGGTCTCGGCTACTCCCTGTGGCGCGACCTGCGGACCACGTCGGCATTGCAACATCCCGCCGGTTCCCAGCTCGACCCAGCTGGCGCCAAATGACCATCCAGTCTGCCGCCACCGGGTCGAGCCGACCAGGCCGACAGGGCCGACAGGGCCGGCCGGGGGGGTGGGTGCCGTTCGCGTTGGTCGCCTTCGTCCTCGTCCCTGCCCTGTTCGGCTCACTGCGACTCATCGGGTTGGCCGGTGGCCCGCAGCTGATGCCCGCTGACCCGCGGATGACCGCCTCGCCCGTGCCGGTGATCGTGCACATCGTCAGCGCCGTCGGTTACGCCATCGTCGGTGCGTTCCAGTTCTCCGCATCGCTGCGGCGCCGCCAGCCGGGTTGGCATCGGGTGGCCGGGCGGGTTCTGGTGGTTCTTGGCTTGGCGGTCGCGGTCTCGGCCCTGTGGATGACCCTGTTCTATCCCCGCCAGCCCGGCACCGGTCTGTTGGCGTTCCTGTTCCGGCTCGCGTTCGGGTCGGGCCTGGCGGCCAGCCTCGTCCTCGGCGTCACCGCGATCCGTCATGGCGACGTCCTGCACCATCGAGCGTGGATGACCCGCGCGTACGCTCTGGCCCTGGGTGCCGGGACCCAGGTGTTCACAAAGGGCATCGGACCCGCGGTCTTCGGCAACAGCCAGCTCACGCTCGACCTGAGCCTTGGCGCGGCCTGGGTCATCAACCTGGCGGTCGCCGAGTACGTCATCCGCCGCCCCGTCTACCGCCGGACCCACCAACCCACCGCAACCGCAACCGCAACCGCAAGGGTCGGGTCCTGATGCCCACTCCACCCAGACGACAAGTCCCCTCCGGCTACCGGCTGCGCGTCGACGGGCACCTCGACCAGCACTGGTCGTCCTGGTTCGGTGGCCTCACCCTGACCCACGAGGACGACGGCACCACTTGCCTGACCGGCGCCATCGCCGACCAGGCCCACCTGCACGGCGTGCTCACCAAGATCCGAGACCTCGGAGTCACGCTGATCTCCGTCGAGGTCGTGGACGTGACGATCACCGAACGGGCAGCACCGCCTACCCGAGTGGCGACCTGATGGTGATCTCACCTGCCCGCCAGGCCGGCCCTGATCCCCTCCCCATCTGACCGTCCTCGCTCATCGACACAACCCGTTGGGGGATCCCGGTGCAGCTGGGGGGACGGCGGGTTCTGCACCCGGGTCGTTGGCGCTGGCTCCGGGCCATGCCCGGCTGGTGTTGGTGTTCTTCATGACCGCGGCCGCGTTCGGCCTTCCCCTGCAGGCGGCCGTCGACCAGCTCCCACCCGAGAACGGGGGCCTTGCAATTCGGTGGACTTGTCGTCGCCTGCACCGCCGCCCTCGGCTGCTACGCCTCGCGGTGTGGCTCGGCGAGGGACGCGGCGCCTCCGAGCTCGCACTCCGGCCGGCGCTGCCCAGCTTCGCCGCCGGCGCAGCCCTCGGCCTTGTGATGATGGCATCAATGATGGGCATCCTGGTCACCACCGGTGCCTACGACATCACCCTTGTCGGTGCCCCCCCGGCATGGACCGGGCTCGGCCTGGCGTTGCAGGCGGCGGTCACCGAGGAGCTGTGGATGCGGGCCCTGCTGCTCCGGCTGCTGTGGCGGGCGTTCGGACCCGTCCCAGCCTTCATCGTCGCCGCACTCGTCTTCGGCGGCCTGCACCTGGCCAACCCCGGAGCCACCCCGCTCGCCGGTGCCACCGTGATCATGGCCGGACTGATGTTCTGCGCCCTGTACGCCCCTGACCGGTCGACTCTGGGTCCCGATCGGTGTACACCTTGCCTGGAACCTCGCCCAGGGCTACCTCTTCGGCGCGACGGTGTCGGGCGGCACCCTCGGCGGTTCGGTCCTGCTCAGCACCGCCCGCCCGGGAGCGCCGGCGTGGCTGACCGGCGGCATCTTCGGCCCCGAAGCCTCCGTACTCGCCCTCATCATGGTCGCCACGGTGACCGTAGCCGCACTCGCACTGGCCCGAAAGACCGGCAGCTTCGCCGCCCGACCCCAGTCCGCAGCCGCACCAAGACCGGGTCATCAGCCCCAGTTGAAAGAGTGAGCGCCAACAGTCGCGCCTCGCAAACACCCGTCCGCGTGTCGCGCTCGGTGCCGGACGGAAGACTTGCACGGCAAGCCCCGTCCGCAAGCCGCTGATGCCGAATAATCCCAACACGGGGGCGACAATCAATGCAACTGATCTCGTCTTCTCGCCGGTTCAGCGTCATCAGACAAGTAGATGAGCGGATTCCCACCTTTGGTCAGAGGACACGATGACGAAGCATGTGCACCCTGAGCGGAGTGAACCGCCTGACGTAGGACCTGAGGTACTCGGGATGCTCGGGCAGTCGAACACTGCCGCTCAACAACCTGTCAGCGGGCGATTCGTGGTGCTGTACGCGCTCGCGTACATCGGCACCATCCTGCTGTTCCTTGCGCCCCTGTTGGTATCTCTGTCGTTGAAGATCAACGCCCTGGTGGGCACCGACAGGGCACCCAACAGCCTGTCGCTCGTTGCCGGCACCGGAGCGTTCCTGGCCATGTTCGCCAACCCGTTCTTCGGCAAGATGAGCGATCGGACCACCTCCCGGCTGGGCATGCGACGACCCTGGATGGTGGGGGGTCTGCTGGGCGGTTCCGTCGGCATCCTCGTGGTCGCGCTGGCACCGAGCGTCCCGATGGTCCTGGTGGGCTGGTGCATCGCGCAGGTGTTCTTCAACGCTCTGCTCGCCGCACTCATCGCCGTGCTCCCCGACCAGGTTCCCGTCGCCCAACGCGGCCGGGTGGCGGGTGTCTTGGGCATCTGCCTGCCCGTCGCATCCGTCAGCGGCACCTTCGTTGTGCAGCTGTTCACCGGCAACACCCTCGCCATGTTCCTGGCCCCCTGCGCGATCGGCGGGATCCTCATCCTGCTGTTCGTCGTCGCACTTAAAGACCGCCGTCTGGCCGTGGCCGACAGGCCGGCGTGGTCGCTGCGGGAGTTCACCAGCGCGTTCTACCTCAACCCGCGGAAGCACCCAGACTTCGCCTGGGCCTTCGCCAGCCGCTTCCTGCTCGTCCTGGCCTACGCGTTCTTGACCACCTACCAGGTCTACTACCTGCTGGAGAAGCTCGGCAGCGCAGCCGACGACGTCCCCCGGCAGCTGTTTCTTGCCACCCTGGCCATGTCCAGTGTGGTTGTCGTCGCGTCGCTGGTCGGCGGATGGCTGTCCGACCGGACCAGGCGACGCAAGGTCTTCGTGGGCTCCGCGTCGGTCGTGTTCGGGCTGGCCCTGTTCGTCATCGCCCTCGCCAGCAGCTTCAACGGGTTCGTGGTCGGCCTGGCCATCGGTGGGCTCGGGTTCGGCCTCTACACAGCCGTGGATCTCGCCCTTGTCGCCGATGTGCTTCCCGACCCGAACAGCGCCGCGAAGGATCTCGGGGTGATGAACATCGCCGGCGCGTTGCCCTCTTCGGTCGCCCCCGCGATTGCGCCCGCGATCCTGGCCCTGAGCCACGGCAGCTACGGCGTCCTGTACGCGGTGGCCGGAGCGTGCGCAGTACTCGGAGCCGGCGCCATCGTGCCCGTCAAGCGGGTCCGGTAACCCCTGGGCGGAGATGGCGAAATCCCTGACCCCAACATGCCCCCAGGCACTCCCGCCTTCCCCGTGTCCCACGCTCATCGGCGTCGACCGGTGCGAGCACGGGCTTGCCGTGTTCAATCTCGGCAACGCGCTGTCGTTCTCGATCGCGCCGGCCGTCGCCCCGGTCATCCTGGCCGTGACCGACGGAACCTACGGGTCCTGTCCGCTGCCACCGGCGGGTGCGCGCTGCTGGGGGCGGCCGCGATCATGCCTTTCCGCGGCGTCCGCTAGGTCAGCCCGGTCCGGTGTGGGGGTCGCGTCGCCGTCCAGGCTGCGATCTGGGCGCGGGTGTCGAAGCCGAGCTTGTTCATGATGTTGCGGACGTGGGTGGCGACGGTGCGGTCGGAGATGAACAGCCGGCCCGCGATCTGCTTGTTGGTGAGCCCTTTACCGACCAGCTCGGCGACCTCCAGTTCGCGTGTCGCCAGTGGCCCGGCAGGGGCACGGTCGGCGACATCGTCGGGCGGTGTCTCGCCGAGCGCCAGCCGGAGGGCATCGTCGCGGCCCATCCGCTGCCCGGCCGCGAAGGCGGCCTCGAAGCCGGTCACGCCGAGTGCGTCGGTCACCGTCTGCCGTGCCGTGGCCAGCAGCGGTTCGAATGGGCCGGTCAGTCCGGCGGCCGCCTGGGCCTGCACGCCGCCGGCGGCGCCGAGCAGCTGCGCAGCCAGGCGTGCCTGCCCGGTCGTGCTGGCCGGCCACACCAAAAGGGTCAACAGGTCGAACTGGGCCGGACGGTCGTCGAGCTGACGCGCCACCCGCAGCGCCTCTTCGAGCAGGGTCGTGGCCCGGTCGATGTCACCGGTGAAGATCGCTGCTTGTCCTTGGTAGAGGAGCATCTGGACCAGGTGGGACAGGTCGCCGCTGGCCCGGCAGAGCCGCTCACCGGCCACGGAGATCTGGACGGCTGCGGCCACGTCGGCCGCAAAGAACGCATGCACGGCCTTGGCCTGAAGGACCTGGACGGGAAGGGGATCGGGCATCCCGACCGAGGCGATGGTGTCCGCCTCTTCGAGGAGCTGAGCTGCGACCGTGGGGCGTCCCGCCATGTTCTCCGCGATCGAGGTGGACGCCAACGCCTCGGCCAACCCTGGGCGGTCGTCCACTGCCCGCGCGGAAGCTATGGCGCGGACCAGCCACGGGCGGGCGGCTTCGGCGTCGGCCCGGCGCATCTCGACCAATCCCCGCAGCCGGTACGCCCGGGCAGGAATGTCTGCGGACTCCCCGGCTGCGGCGAGCAGCTGGTCGAGCCACCGTCTGCCGTCCCGGGTCCCTTGCGTGGACCAGTAGGGGGCTGTCGCCATCGCGATGTCGAGCCCACGCTGCCAGTCGGAGGCGTCGAGGCATGTCTGCAGGGCAAGGGAGATGTTGTCGATCTCCAGCCTCACCCAGGACAGCCAGGCGAGCGGGCGGTGCCAGAAGTCGCCCTCGGACTCCAGTGTCCGGGTCCGGTAGTACTCGACGAACCGGTCGTCCAGGCGGTGGTCCTCGGCGGCGGCACGGACCTTGCCGGCGGCGTAGGCGCGCATCGTCTCGTGCAGCCGGAAGCCGGTGATCCCGCCCAGGTCCTGCCGGGTCACCAGCGACTTGTCGACCAGCGACGACAGCTGGTCCAGCACCGGACCTGAGTCGTCGTCCCAGACGCAGACCGCGTCGAGGTCGTCGAGGGTGAACCGACCGGCGAAGACGCAGAGCCGCCGCAGCAGCCGCTGCTCGCCAGGGTTCAGCAGATCGTGACTCCAGTCGATGGTCGTCCGCAGCGTCCGCTGCCGCGGCAGGGCCGCCCGGGCCCCGCCGGTGAGCAGCGCGAACCGATCCGACAACCGAGCCAGGATCTGCTCGGGTGACAACACCCTCGTCCGCACGGCGGCGAGCTCAATGGCCAGCGGCAGTCCGTCCAGCCGCCGGCACACCTCGGCCACCGCCCAATCGTTGAGGCTGGTCAGCTCAAACGCCCCGGTGGCCGAGCGGGCTCGCTCGACGAACAGGCTGACGGCCTCGTTCTGCTGCAGCTGGTCCAGCGATAGGCCACCATGCGCCGGCGGCAGCCCGAGCGGCGGCACCGGCAGGACGTACTCCCCCGACACCTGCAGCGGCTCCCGACTGGTGACGAGAACCCGGACCTGCGGGGCTGCGCGGAGAATCTCGTCGACCACGGCGGCCACGGCGGACTGCAGATGCTCGCAGTTGTCCAGCACCAGCAACAGCGCACTGTCCCGGAGACGGGACATCAGGATCTGGGTTGGGTCTGTCCCTTCCTGGTCGTGCACGTCCAGGGCGGTCATCAGCGCTCCGGCCACCTGTCCGGGTTGACGGACCTCGGCGAGGCTGACCCACCAGCCGCCGCCGGCGAAGCCGCGCCCGAGATCGGTCGCCAGCCGCCCAGCCAGCCGGGTCTTGCCGACCCCACCCGGGCCGACGAGGCTGACCAGACGCGCCGCAGCCAGCATCCGCCGGGCCTCTGCCAGCTCATGCCGCCGACCCACAAAGCTCGTTGCCTCGGCGGGAATGTTGCCGATGCGGCGTCTCGGCCTGCCCACAATGACCGGAACGTAGCACGCGACCCCCGTGACGACAGGTGGACTACGCATCGCGTCATCAATTCGACGGAAGCGGCGGCCCGACCGCCGGTCCTAGCGTCAAGACATGGCCGAATGCCCCAACATCCATCGCGTCGAGGTCACCTTCACCGGGACCCCGCCGGGCCGTCCGATCGAGGTCGCTTCCGGGGTCAGCGACGTCGAGGTGGACGGTCACACGCTCCGCTGCCTGGTCCACGGCAGCGTCCAGCCCTTCCTGGAGGCGATCCGCGGCTACGAGGTCACCCGCCTCACCGCCGTCGAGATCCGCCGACCGCCCCTGACGTGACCGCCAAGGGCACTGTCCACTCTCACTCCACAGCGCTGCTCGACCAGATCAGCCTGACGCCGAGAACCGCAAGGTCACATCTCCATCCATCCACCACGAAAGGAATTCCGACATGACCACCACCCGCAAGACTGCACTGGTTGCCGGCATCTTCTACCTCATCACCGAGGTCACCGCCATTACCGCCATGCTCAGCTACGGCTCGGTCCTGACCGACCCGACCTTCATCATCTCCACCGCCGTCGACAACACCGGTGTCCTCGTCGGGGCGTTCCTCGAGGTGCTGCTCGCCATCGCCGTGGTCGGCTCCTCCGTCACCCTGTACCCCGTCATCAAGACCTACGGCCCCGGCCTCGCACTCGGCTACGTGGCCGGCCGCCTGATCGAGGCCGCCATCATCCTCCTCGGCGCCATCAGCCTGCTCACCGTCGTCACGCTGCAATCCCAGCTGAACGCTCCCGACGCCGAAGCCGCGGCCGCCGTCACCGTCGGCCAATCACTGGTGGCCCTGCACCTTTGGACCTTCCTGTTCGGCCCGAAGCTGGCCCTCGGCGTCAACACCGTCCTACTGGCCTTCTTGATGTTCCGCTCCCAGCTGGTGCCCCGCGCCATCGCCATCCTCGGCCTGGTCGGTGGCAGCCTGGTCTTCCTCTCCGGCACCTTGGTCCTGTTCGGGGCCTACCCCGACCTGTCCACCATCGGAGTCGCAGCGGCCATGCCGGTCCTCGCCTGGGAGCTCACCCTCGCCCTCTACATGATCATCAAAGGGTTCCGGACCGTCACCCCGGATCGGACGCCCACCAGCGTCCGCCCGGCCACGCCGGTAGCCGCCTGACATCGCCGGACCCGACCATGATTCCGACCCTCACCAAGGGACTTGACGATGCCACACTCACTCCCAGCCGGCTCGACCGTGCAACTCACCGGCGAGCTCGAAGTGCTCAACCGTTGGGGTCACAGGGGTCAAACCCGGCATGAGGCCGTCACTTTGATCGGTGTCTGCGACGGGCGGAAGGGTCAGGCCTCCAACAGGGAGCGCGCCGCGGAGATGCGGACGTAAACGAAGTCCATCGTCGCCCTGAGATTGTCGGTGATCGTCTCCATCGGGTAGCCGAATGCGTGCTCCGCCCAGGCATGGAGGCGCGAATCGGTCAGAACAGACACGATTCGCGCTGACCCGCCGAGCCCAATCCGAAGGACCAACGACGCGAGGTACCCGAGCTGCACGTCGCGAACTGGACCAGACCATCCGGCACTGCGTAGTCCCTTGAGGTAGCCGTCGAGACAGCATCTCTCCAGCTCGGCGGCTCGAGCATGATCGACTTCGAACCAGGTCAGGGACGCCTCAACCCGCAGCACGAGATCGGATCCGATCGGGCCGATCCCGCAGTAGGCCCAGTCGATCGCGACCCGTTCTATCTCCGACCGGGGACGATTGGACAAAGGCGTTGCGTGGAAACAGGTCGCGATGGCACATGGTCCGCGGCAGCGAGTCCAGGGCGTCGAAGAAGGTGCCGCGGTTCTGCCAGAGACTGATCACGGCCGAACACATGTCAGGTGAGAAGACCCGCTTGACCCAAGGGTGATCCTCCGCCGCTGACAATGTCGCGACCGGGTCGACACGCTCTGTCCAGCCCCTGAGCCAGTCCACGTTCAGCCACGGATCGCTCGGCAGCCGACCCTGGGCCAGGAATGCGCCATTGAACCCACTGACGTGGTGGGCAACCATGCCGAACTGGCTCAACGGGCACGGCCGCTGATCGAGATCAGCGAGATCCTCCATCGCGACCCATGCCGCGACTCCCACCTGCTCGCCGATCCCCAGGCATCGAGGGGCGACGAGACCATCATCGAGCCCACGGTGCCAGGGCGCTTGGTAGATCAGCCACTCTCGTTTCCAGTAGTCCCATTCGCGTGGGCTCCTGGCAGCAGCCTAGATGCCGACACCGTCCAAACTGAAAACCTTCACCACCGCGGACCAGGACAGCATTTCGCCGCCAGCGCGTGCCTCACCGAACACGCGGTAGACGCAAGCCCCACCGCCCATCCCATGGATCGGCTGCACGAACCACGAGACCACTCCAGCGCTCGGCCGGCCGACCGCCGCTCGCACCAGATTGGTTCTCTCCGCTGGCTGGATCAGCTCGTGGAGGCTTGTTTCCTCCCACCCGCCAGCTGACGACCGATCGGGCATGGACGCTCCGTTCCTGCCACGCGACGATGGGTAGCCCTCGGATCGAGTTCCGGAGCCCCATGACCGCCAAGGCTAGCGGAGGACCGTACCCCTCCCCGGAGGAGGGAAAGTCCATCACCGCCCACCTCGCCCGTATCACCGCCGAGGAGTGGCAGACCATGGTCGCCTCGCTGTTCACCGCGGACGTCGCTGAGGTTCGGCCGCATCGATGGGACCGGCTCTACCTCGGGGCCGGGATCGGCAACCAGATCCATCGGGTCAACGGCACCGTCCGTCTGCCGGCCGGCACCCGCCAGTGGTCGTTGGTGGTCAAGATCTTCGTTCTCGACCCGCACACGGTGGATCCGGAGCGGACCCGCCCCGACGGGCGGGAGTATTGGAAGCGGGAGTGGCACGTCTACCGATCAGAATGGCAACAGCAGCTCGACGGACCTTTCCGCGCCGCCCGCTGTCTGGGCAGCGGCGAGTTCAACGACACAGCGGCCCAGGTGGCCTGGATCGCGCTGGAAGACTTGAGCCCGTTCGACCAGCCTCCGTGGCCGATGCCGCTGTTCGGTGAGGTGGCGAGCCACATGGGTGAGTTCACCGGCGCCTTCGTCAACCCACCCGCGCCAGCGATCTGGCTCAGTCACCACTGGCATGCCGACCTCATCGAAGGCGTCGCCGCCGCGCTCGACTCGTTGCCCCTGCTTGCTGGCCATCCGCTCGTTGACTGCGTCTACCCACGTCACGTCGTCGAGAGTCTGCTGGTGATCTGGGAGCGTCGAGACCACTGCTCGCCGTGCAGCACCACCACACCCGGGCGCTGACCCACAACGACTTGTTTCCGCGCAACATCTTCCTCCGACGCACCCCACAAGCGACCCACAGCGTCTCCGTTGACTGGTCATATTGCGGTATCGCCCCGATCGGGCAGGAACTCACCGCCCTGATTCTCGCCAGCCCGGTCTTCGGGGAGAGCCGGCCAGCAGAACTGGGACCTGCTGGAAAGTGAATGCTTCACCGGCTACCTGGCGGGTCTGCGACGCGCTGGCTGGACTGGCCCGGCCGATGACGTGCGGTTGGGCTACCTCGCTTCCGTGATGCTGCAGGGACTCCTCGCTGTCCCACCGAACCTGGCGCTGGCCCAAAGCACACCGCGGTTGGACAGTGTGGTGCCAGGTTTCGGCTGCACCGTTGCTGACTTTCTCGACCGGATGGCTGCTGCGTACAACTTCGCGCATCAACGCGTGCAACAGACCTGGGCACTGCTGGGTCTTTGACTCGCCAGTCCCAGCGTTGTCCAGGTCCCCCCAAACCGGGGGTGAGCACAAGTGCCCAAGAGCGGCGCGGTGATGCCGTGGAACACCGGCAGCCACCGTGCCGGGCCAGACCGGACAGCCTCGACGACAAGCTTCGCCGCTGAGCCCAGACTTGAGGAGCACCCTGGTGCACTACCCCCGGACTGGATCACCGTCAGGCGTCCCGAAGGTGATCTTGGAATCGCTTCTTGAGACAAGCATCCGAGTCTTGCGGGTTCCTCAGTAGTGGGTCAGGAGGCGTGCGCCACTCACCACTCCCGAGCAGATGCACGCCCGAACGCCGACACCGCGCGTTGTTGCCGCGCACCAGCGTGTGCTGATCAGGTCGTGCATCGACACTGGGTGCCCGCAGGTGTCGCACCGATCAATGGCCGAGCTCGACTCGTGGACGAGGGGCGATGTGACGTTGTCCATTGCGAATCCCCTAGAGGCCCGTCGATCGGGCCGATGCCAATCGCCAGGGACCGCCGACCGACCGTCAGCGGAAGAATCCTTAGTGCACTTCATCCTACCCGGGTGGGACTTCCGCCGAGATCGCACGGATACCCCAAGCCGGGCTCGGTGGTCAGGGTAGTTGTTGATCATGACGGGTGGCCAGTTGCCGGCCTCGGCCACAGCCGAAAGGTGGGGGGCGGGTGTACTCTCCGCCAATGTCACCGAGCCCGACCGCTGGGACGAGTCCCACAACGCCGAACAGAGCGCCGAAGCCGCCTCCAGGCAGGCGGGGGGACACGCTCAAGAGGCAACCCGACGCCCCCGACGGCATCCGCTCGTCAGGAGGTATGTGACACATACTTGCTCAGTCTGCTTCCCTGGTTGAAGCACGATGAATGCGAGTTCCGGGGACTCAGACTCTGTAGATCATTCGAAGATCGTGGAGGGCCCAATCTCAAGGAGAGCACCCAATTCGTGGAGCACTCCCCTTAAGATCGAACTGCAGATGAGACCTGCGCGTCCAGCATTCTCCCCCCGAAGGATGCAGAGCAACGTCGATTTCGGATGCAGACCTGACAGTACACCCAAACTCGACAAGGCGGCCGGGTGCCGGTAAGCGGTGTGCTCACGAAGGTGCCGACTGGGCCGACTTCGTGCCCTCGACTTCTCCGCCACCGACCTCGCCGGCCGCAACCTCCCGGCGTCCGCCGAACACCCCGCCGGCGCCATCGCCAAAGGCCCGCCAGCCACAGATCCGCGCCGACCCGCCAACGGTCACCTCTGAGAGAGTGCGGTGGTGTCAGTGGATCCGGTTCCCACGGCAGGACCTTCAACGGTTCTCCGCCGAACCGTCTTGCCAGGCTTACCTGGCCGGGCCCTCGCGGGTGCCTGCTTTCCCGCTGGTTGGGTTGGGTGTCACCGTGGTGTCGGGCTCGAGCCGCAGGACCAACGCAATCTGCTCGTCGCCGAGTTCGACATCGGAGCTGTTCGCTGGACGCCGCTCGTCGGTGGACCGGAACCCGAAGTTGTTCGCGAATCCGATGGCGCGTCCGTTGTCGGTACCCACCCAGTAGTACAGCTGCATAAAGCCGTCCCGCGCTGCCTGAGCTGCCGCAGCCTCGACCAGCCGCCACGACACGCCACTGCCGCGTGCGTCGGGGACAACGTACAAGCCGAAAACCTCCGCCCCTGTGCTGTCCTCGCCGAACGGTCCGACGCTGACGATCCCCTGTGCCACGCCGCCCCGCTCGGCCACCAGCCGATGCGACCGGGTCACCCGATCCCGCCAGAACTGTTCCCCACGGTCCGACTCCTCAGCCAAGGACGCCGTGAACGAACCCGGCGACTCCGCCAGCGCCCGCAGCCGAACGTCGCGGTACAGCGACCAGTCAGACTCCCCCAGCACCCGCACCACGATCTCCGCCATGGCCAAGTCTCCCACTCAGAAACGAACCTGCGGCAGCACCTGGTCAGACGGCACGAGGCTGGTCAACTCCGGCGATCCCGGGCCGAGTCACGGTGACCAACCAGTCTGCCCATCCCCGCCACCCGGCGGGCTCCGTACCTGCTGGGGTGCCTTCCCAGCCCCAGGCCACCGGGACCAAATCTGGCGGACGACGAGCTGTTGGCGCCGGAACCGCTGTGGCTGTTCGACGTCGACCCATTCATCGGGCGCGGTCTCGGCCTTGGCTACACATGGTCTGCTGGCCGCTGGCCCACTGGTGCAGTTCGTCGGCCAGGTCATGAGCCATCTGAGGAGTGAGGTGTGGTCCTTCACCCGTGGTGGTGATCTGGGTACGGTCATGCTCGACCAGAGCTACCTCCCGACCGGCGTCGTCGCGCACCGTGATCTGGTGCGCGCCATCACGGTGCACGTGTGTACTCACAGCCCTCTCCCCCTTCCTCCGTGCGCCACGGCCAACGGCCAACGGCCAACGGCCAACGGCACGATCCCGAAATGCTGCCTTCCCCTCCATTGAACCTCGTTGGTTCAGCCAGATGCCGCATTTCGCCAGAGAACCAGCAAAGGAGTGCTCGGAGTTCCTTGCGGTTCGCGGACGCCGCGCTCGCAATCGCTGTTCGCGTTCGCGCTGCATTCCGGGATCGTCGTGGCGGATCAGCTGGCACGGCAGCCGGCTGATCACAGTTCGGTCGGTCGTCGGCATTGTTGTCGGGAGGCCCAGCAACTTGGGAAGACCTGGTGGCGGGTCTTGCCCTCTCGAATGCCGCGCGCCGCGCCGCACATCAGCTTCGCTGATCTCGGCCGCATCGGCGTCGGCCAACGCTTCGGTGGCCAGCAGTGAGCGAATGCGGGCCATGCCTTCGCCACTGGCCTTCCGGCCTGGCTTCAGCAGTTCGGCGATCCGCTCGAACTCACGGTCCACCAAGAGGTCGAGACTCTGCGGTGGTTCGGCGCTGATGGGCAGGATTCGTGTTGGTAGGTGCTCGGCCAGCCGCTGAGCGAAGACCCGGCCGAGGAGATCGTCGACGAGGGTGACCGCGGCTCTGACGTCAAGATACAGAAGCCCCCGTCCACGATCAGGTGCCAGTGCTGCTCGGGCGTCGCAGAGAGTCTCCAAACGCCCGTATCGTGCCCGACGTGTCCTCGGTGAGCTTGACGCCATCCCACAGCTGGCATCGTCTGATCGCACCCTCAAGCGATATCGACTGCTGGCTCCTCTTGTCGAGGATCGTGCTGTCCTTCCTCGCCGAGAGTATGGCTTTCGACAACATCTGGAAAGCGTGTTGCAGGCTCAACAAGACGACCGTCAGACGAGCGTCGTCTGCCCAGCAGCCCAATCCATCTGCGCGCGAGGCCTCGGCCTGGTGATACCAATCTGTTGAAAGAGGGCAGGGAGTTCTGTGCAGCCGTCTAGGCGGGGGCGTCGAGGAAGGCGCGGACCGCGTTGGCGATCTCGGGCGAGTGGTGATAGTGCAGGTAGTGGCTGTCGTCGATGACGATGAGTTTCGAGCGGACCAGCCCCTGGAGCTGTTGCTGGTGGGCGGGGTACCACTCGGGCAGGATGTCGATGGTGTCCTGCGCGACGAAGGCCAGGACGGGGAGCTCGGCGGGGAACGAGAGTCCCTTCGCCGCATCGACGTTCTGGCCCATGCGGTGGCTCTCCTCCACCAGGGCGGGGGTGGAGTCGTTGCGCAGCATCAGCGTCCGCATCTGTCGAAGAGCCGACTCGGAGTAAATGTCCCGCGGTGCCTGCACGAAGAGCGTGGGCTTGGCCATCGACACCCAGCGTGTGACACCGCTGAGGGTCCACAGCCGGAGCCAGCGACTCTGTTGCGCCTCGGAGGCGACGGCGTCGATCGCGACGCTGCCGTCGATGCTCACCACGGCCCGCACCTCGTCGGGGAACCGGTTGACGTAGTCGAGGGCGTAGAGGGCGCCGATCGAGTGCGCCACCAGGGTGTAGGGCTGGTGCACGCCCAAAGCTGTCAGCGTCTGGTGGAGCTCTGTCGTCATGTTCTCCAGCGTCCGGTCGGCCTTGGTCTGCCGGTCGCTGTAGCCGTAGCCGAAGGGCTCCACCACGACCACGGTCGCGTGGTCGTCGAGGTTGTCCACCAGGGGGGCGAACTCGAGGACCGGCGATGCCGCCCCGTACCCCGGCATGATGACGAAAGTCTCCTCCCCGGCACCGGTGACCGCCGTGTTGACAGCACCGCCGGGGAGGGTGACCAGGTGGCCATACGGCTGCGCGAGCCCGTCGCGGACCGTGAGGACCGCGTTCGCCCCGACGGACACCGCGAGCAGGGTGGCGAGGAGCACGGCGAACTGGGCTAAGCGGCGTCCCGTCCGCCGGACCCGGCTGCGGGGAGCAGCCGGGGTAGCCGCGACGGTCGGGTGGGCATCGGTGGGTGCGGCGACATCAAGCGGGGGCGGGGACAGCTGAGGGGTGGTCATGTCCTCACCCTGCTGCAGTTCGGGTCGCAGCACATCGGGCTGCAGAGGGGGCCGGCGCTGGTCGCAAGACCTACCGGGACCGCTCTCGGTCATCCTGCAGAGGGTGTCTGCTGGGCCCACGCACACGCAGAGCGTGTGGTGTATCCAGCGACTCCCTGGTGGAGGTCGCCGAACAAGCTGGCGCTGACCTGCCTCGGCCACCCGCGCCTCAGCACAGCCAGGCGGGGCCGAGGAGGGCGACTTGTCGTGAGCAGGATCCCGGCAGAGATCGAACCGCGGGCCCTTGGAGTCGGCGGTGCGGAGTGGGAGTCCTGTGGTCGTGGGTTCACGCCAGAGGCAGAACGAAGGGCCGCCGCCCCCAGGGGGCGACGGCCCAGGCTCAGTGGGTGAGGTTCAGGCTTTGACCCGTACTCGGGTCGCGTCGTCCATCCGTGGCGGGGTGATGGCCGCCGGGGCCGTCTTCCACACCTTGGCCGTCTTCAGCAGCACAAGCGCCAACACGGCGACGGTGGCGAAGGTGGCCACGCCGGTCTCTCCCGCCACGAAGGCCAGGCTGCCCGAGGTGGTCGACGCGACGACGGAGAAGCCCCAGTCGAAGGTCGTGTTGGCGAACGTGTGGCCGATGGCCACCGGCCAGACGCTGCCGGAGCGGTCCTTCAACCAGGCGTAGAAGACTCCGGCAGCGGTGATGAGCAGCACGGCGGCGGGAGCGGCGATCCACCGCGACCCCTCGGAGTCATAGGTGGTGGCGATCAGGATCAGCGGCAGGTGGAAGCAGCCGTGCGCGAAGCCGGTGACCAGGGCTGCGCGACGCATGCCGGTCAGCTGCTGGACGCGAGGCAGCATGAACCCTCGCCAGCCGATCTCCTCACCCATCACAAAGACCAGCATGAAGAGGAACAGCAACACTGATCCGCCGGCGAAGCTGCCGACGCTGGATACGGTGATGGGCAGAGCCTTGAGGTGACCCGCTCCGACAAGCAGTGCCGTGCCGAAGGCCCCGCCGCACAAGAGGATAGGCAGGCCGATGGCCCACCCCCAGCTGCGCAGCCCCGCCCTGCCGAGGCCGAGGCCGCGCCACAGCTCTCGGCGGGTACCGCGCCGGAACATGGTGAACGTCACGATCACCACGGCCACGGTCGGGAGGAGCGCCGTCAGCGCGACGTTGAAACCCGCGTTGGGCACGGCGATGGCCAAGGCGACGGCCAGGGCGTAGGTGATCGCCAGAAACGCCACCACCTCTTGGAGCGGTGAGGATTTCCGGGGCACGTTCGGTGTGGTCTGCATATCTGGAGCCTGGCAGCGGGCCGCAGCTGCCGCGCCTGCCTAGCGGCCCGTCCCGCATGCTCTGGAGACAGAGCCAGCCGGCCTCAGGGATGGCCGGGGACGACGAGCCCGGACTCGTAGGCGTACATCACCAGCTGGGCCCGGTCGCGGAAGTCGAGCTTGGTCAGCAGGTGGCTGACGTGGGTCTTCACGGTGCCATAGCCGAGGTGCAGCTGGGTGGCGATCTCCTGATTGGACAAACCCTGCGACACCGCGCGCAGGACCGCGCGCTCGCGATCGGTGAGACCGTCGTCGTGCGTGGGATCACGCCCCGCGGGGAGTGCCGCGAACCGTTCGATCAGCCGGCGGGTGACCCGCGGATGCAGCAGGGCCTCACCGGCCGCTACGACCTCGATCGCCTCGAGCAGCTGATGCGGCCGGGTCTCCTTGAGCAGGAAGCCGCTGGCTCCGGAGCGGAGCGCCTCCAACACGAGGTCGTCGTCGTCGAAGGTGGTCAACACCAGCACCCGCGTCTGAGTGCAGGCTGGGTCGTCGAGGATCGTGCGGGTCGCCGCGAGCCCGTCCAGGTGCGGCATGCGGACGTCCATCAGCACCACGTCGGGAGCCGTCCGGCGACACACCGTGACTGCCTCGAGACCGTCCCGGGCCTCGCCCACGACCTCGACACCCTGGGAAGATCGAAGGAGCAACACGAACCCGGCCCGCACCAGGTCCTGGTCGTCGACCACCACCACTCGGATCATCGGCCGACCCCGGTGGGGAGGGCGGCGTGCACGCAGAACCCGTCACCCTGGGCGCCATACGTCAGCGCCCCGCCGACCAGACGAACACGCTCATCGAGCCCGACCAGTCCGTGACCGGGCGGACCGAGCCTCCCGGTTCGACGCGTCGGGCCGGGATCCCGGACGTCGATGTCCACCCGCTTGTCGCTGACACTGACCGTGACCGTGGCAGTCGCGGCGGCGGAGTGCTTGATGACGTTGGTGAGCGACTCCTGCATGATCCGGTACGCCGTCAGCGAGATTGTGGCATCCAGCGGGGGCACCGTCCCCGACCGGACGAGGTCAACGTCAAGCCCGGCGGCGCTGACGTCCTTCACCAACGCGGGAAGGTCGTCGAGTCCCTGAGTCGGTGGGCGGTTGCCGTCTTCGGTCTCCTCGCGCAGCATCCCGAGCATGGAGCGGGTCTGCTCGAGCGCCTTACGGCTGGTCTCGGCGATCACCTCGAGCGCCCGGGCGGCGGCGGCGGGGTCTGTAGGCATCACGTGGGCACCCACCCCGGCTTGCACGGCGATCAGCGACATGCTGTGCGCCACCACGTCGTGCAGCTCCCGCGCGATCCGCAGACGTTCCGCGGTGATCGCTGCCCGCACCTGGTCTCGCTGCAGCTCACGGCGCGTCCGGACCACCTCCCCCACCGCCCAGGCGGCCAAGAGAAGTGCGAGGGACAACAGCAAATCCTTGGTCGTCAGATCGGGCACCCCCGCCACGGCGAGCCCCACGAAGGAGGCCATCCCTAGTCCGAGCCCGACGGCCGCATCGCGCCGCGACGCGTGGGTCGTCAACGAGTACAGGCTGAACAACAGCAACACCGACAGCAACGCGATGTAGTGGAACGACCCACTGACGATCAGCGCGCATGCCAGGAACACCCCGTAAGCCATCCGAGGCCGGCTCCGCCGCCAGGCCAGCGAGCCCGCCGCGACCACGGTGGCAACGGCGGCAAGGGTGTTCGGCGCATGGAGTCGCGGGTCCAGCTCCCCGATATCGGTGGCGAGGAACGACGTCAGCGCCAAAGCCGCAGCCACCACCCCGATGACCGGGTCGACGAAAGGGTCAAGGCGTCGCGCCAACCGTCCCCAGGCGGTGCGCCGGTACACCGGCGCGGGTGCCTCGGGCCTCATACCTTGACGCTACCCGTGTCCGGCCGATACGGCGCCTGTCCCTAGACCTATGAGCGTCGGTCGCCAGATAGAGAACCATCACTGACCGCAGACACCATCGCCCAACGAATCACCCCTGCACGCCGCCACGGCAGCCCGAGCCAGTCCGAGCATCGGCGACAAGCACGCGACCCCACCGTGCCGGCGCTCCTGCGCCATGCTGATACTCGCGTCCGGGGTCGCCTCCACCACCATCGCCCCCCCGGCTTGGCCACGAGTCCCCAGCCTCGACCAACGCCTACCCCCATGCCGACCTCGAGACCAAGCAGAGCCCTCGACCGCACCGCCCCACTCGGCACGCCATCGCTTGATAGCGCCTGCCTTCGTGCCCGATTGAGGCGTGCCGGGACTGTCGGGTAAACGGTGGAACTGGCTGGTCTGAGATCCGAGAGGAGTCAGACCATGACTGACACGATCGATGTTGTGGCAGCAGAGGAGAGGGAGCCGGAGGTGGCGAAGGCGCCGCTGATGCCGGTGGACCAAGAGCAGGTGGCCGAGCAGCTGCTCGCCCAGGCTAGAGCGCAAGGGGTGGAGCTGGTCGGCCCGGGCGGGCTGTTGAACCAGCTCACCAAACGGGTGCTGGAGACCGCGCTGGAAGAGGAGATGTCGGCCCATCTCGGCTATGACAAGCATGATCCGGTCGGCCGCGATCGTGGCAACTCTCGTAACGGGGTCCGGGCGAAGACGGTCCTGACCGAGATCGGCCCGGTGGAGATCGAGGTGCCCCGCGACACCGATGCCAGCTTCCAACCCCAGATCGTGAAGAAACGTCAACGGCGGCTGACCGGGGTCGACGAGATCGTGTTGTCGTTGACCGCACGAGGGTTGACGACCGGGGAGATCTCGGCACATTTCGCCGAGGTTTACGGTGCCTCGATCTCCAGGGACACCGTTTCCAAGATCACCGACAAGGTGATCGAGGAGATGACCGACTGGTGCAACCGGCCCCTCGACCCGGTCTATCCGGTGCTGTTCATCGACGCGATCATGGTGAAAGTCCGTGACGGGCAGGTCCGGAACAAGCCGATCTACGTGGTCGTCGGGGTCACCGTGCACGGTGAACGCGACATTCTCGGGTTGTGGGCCGGCGACGGTGGTGAGGGGGCGAAGTTCTGGCTGCAGGTGTTGACGGAGCTGAAGAACCGCGGTGTCCAGGATGTGTGTATCGCCGTCTGTGACGGGTTGAAGCATCTGCCCGACGCGATCACCACGGTCTGGGAGTTCACGGTGGTGCAGCAATGCATCATCCACCTCCTGCGGAACACGTTCCGGTTCGCGTCTCGCAAGTACTGGGACCAGATCGCGCACGATCTGCGACCGATCTATACCGCGGCGTCGGAGGCCGAGGCGCTGGCCCGGTTCGAGGAGTTCGAGGAGAAGTGGGGAACGCCCTACCCAGCGATCAGCCGGCTCTGGCGCAACGCGTGGTCGGAGTTCGTGCCGTTCCTGGACTACGATGTCGAGATCCGCAAGGTCATCTGTTCCACCAACGCCATTGAGAGCATCAACGCCCGCTACCGGCGTGCGGTCCGGGCCCGTGGACACTTCCCGTCCGACCAGGCCGCGCTCAAGTGCTTGTACCTGGTCACCCGGTCGCTGGACCCGACCGGGAAAGGCAAGGCACGATGGGCGATGAGGTGGTTGAGTCGGCCTGGGACGCGGTGCCGGCATTACTGCCGGTCCGTTTCCCCAGGCCGCTCGCCGAACCGGGCGTGCGCCTCTCGACGCACCCGGCTCTCCACGGTCAGCCGTCAGGTAATGCTCGATGCAGGTAGGGGTTGGGGATCTTCTCGCCCCGGTAGCGGTAACGGGTGACCGTCACCGCTACCGGGTTGAACAAGATCACTCCGTCGGCTCCGAAAGGGAGCCATGCCCCGCTCGGGGTGGTGAATCGTCGGCGGAACTCACCCCACTGCCAGCGATGCCGTTTGAGCAGCCACCTGATCAAGCGCCAGTTCACGAAGAAGCGCAACTGATTCAGGGTGTGCTTGCACACGGCGTGCCGAAAGTAGTTGGTCCAGCCGCGCAGGATCTGGTTGATCCTGGTGATCACCGCCCCCATGTTCGCCTGCGAGACCCGGTGGGTCAGGCTACGGATCTTCGCCTTCACCGACCGCAAGGGCCGTGCGGCGATGAATGTGTAGACGAACCACTGGTTCGTTCCCCGCTTGCGTTTCCACCGGATGTGGAAGCCGAGGAAGTCGAACCCATCGGACATGTGCACGATCTGTGTCTTGGCCGCTGAGAGCCGAAGCCCCAACGGTTGCAGCACATGGGTGATGGTCTCCTGCAGGGCCTCGACGTCGGACCTGGATCCGTGCACCACGATGACGAAGTCGTCGGCATACCGCACGATCCGCCACGTGGGCAGTCCCAGTTCGCGTCGTCGATGACGCCGATAGGTGGTGCTCATCTTCCCGTCTGGCCGCCACGGCGCCATCACCTGCTCATCGAGCACGCTCAACGCGATGTTGGCCAGCAACGGGGACAAGATCCCACCCTGCGGGGTGCCGGTGTCGGACTCCTGCATCTGGCCGGTCTCAGTCAGCACACCGGCCTTGAGGAACCCCTTCACCAGCCGCAAGACGCGTTTGTCCTTCACCCTGGCCCGGACTCGGTCCATCAAGGCGGTGTGATCGATCATGTCGAAACACGCCTCGATGTCGGCGTCCAGCACCCAGCGGTAACCCTGGGTGCCGAGCCGTTGGATGTCGGCCACCGCGTCATGCGCCCGCCGCTGCGGCCGGAACCCGTAGGAGACCGGCAGAAAGTCGGCCTCGAAGATCGGTTCCAGCACCAGCTTCAGCGCCGCCTGGACCACCCGGTCCGCGATCGTCGGAATGCCCAACTTGCGCAGCTTCCCCGATCCGCCGGGCTTCGGGATCATCCGCTGACGCACCGGCAACGGCCGGAACGTCCCAGTCTTCAACTGGCCACGAAGATCCGCCAGGAACCCTGAGATCCCGAGGGGCCCAGTGGCGGTCTCGACGGTCACACCATCGACACCGGCCGTTCGTGCACCCCGGTTTCCCGCGACCCGGACGAACGCCATCATCAGCGTCGCCGGGTCACACACGAGATTGAACAGGTCATCGAACCGGCGGCCCGGATCGGCCGCCGCCCAACAGTGCAGTTTGGTCTGCATCCCCGATACCCGCCCGCCCGGACCAGCATCCGATGCTACGAGCGCGGCGCCGCCGTTCGGCGGCGCATCTTTCGGCATGGCAACCCCCTCCTGCATCCAACCGCTGTCGCCCTTCCCCATGTGACCGGCTTTCCCGGCCTCGGAGTACTACGGCGACTCCGCCCCGTCTGTGGCCATCAGTCGACGGTGGACCTGCCCGGCCAGTCCGGCTGGAGTGCCGTCCCGGAACGGGCAACCACACGACGGTTCCCGTGTTCACTGCTGCTCTACTCGATCGAGGAGGAGCCTGACTCTGCCCCAGCGGCCTCGCCGTGCCTACGCCGCAGACCTTCAGCATGGCCTCCCCGGAGCGGGCTTCACCGACCCGAGGAAGTTCTCCACCATCACGACGGTGGAGATGCACCACTCCCGGCCCAGATCCGCCAGATTCGAGCCGGTATAGCGTTGAGGGGCTTTACCGCATCGGTTCCTCGCGTACTCCTCTCGATCCACGCTCACCGAACCCACGCCATCTGGCAGTGCTGACGCACCTCGGCTTTGTCGGGGCTGCTCCCACCCTCACCGGCACCTCCCGGATCAGGCTGCCCCCAGCTTCTGCAGACCGCTGCGACGGCCCACAGGCGCAGGTCTCTCACCTCCACTCAAACAGCAGCGCCTCACGGCGCACGAAGCCCGCCCTGAACGCGTTCGCCATCACCTTCGAAGGCCGGATCCATCCGGCCGGTAACTAACCCCATGGACCAGATCAGATCCAACGTTCATCTGACAGACCCGGCGTGCCCAGGCTTGTGTCGGTCTGGATCAACCATCCACTCGGCGGAGGAGCTCTCCCAGAACGGTCATGATCGGCCCGATTCACACAAGAGGACCCACACTGTGGTCGCGGTCGACGACGTCGGCCGCAGGATGGCCACCAAGACGGTCCGTACCGACAGCGACGGGCATCTGGACTTGGTGCGATGGTCGACGCAGTTCGACGATGTGGTGTTTGCGCTCGAAGACTGCCGCCACTTGACTCGGCGGCTGGAATCGGACCTGTTGATCGCGGGTTGGCGCGTGGCTAGGAGAGCCGCACCCCGTATAGGAACGGCCGAGAATCTGGGGCGCTTCACCCCACCGCAACGCGGCCTTTCGATTGGGTTGGTCTCGGCGACGCTCCAGCACGCCTACTTCCGCACGAGAATTTCCAGTGGGCCTGCCACTTCGGTGGGACGGGCGGTTGCCTGGTCAACGGTAAGGCCGGCTCCGGCCCGTGATGGGCGTTCCCGAAGTGGTGGTCCTCATTCGGCCTGGTGGATTCTCACCGAGGGACGAGGTGACCGACACGACGGACCAAGCCGATCAGGAGTCGTGTGGGGTGGTGAGGGCGCCCCGAAGGGTGTCGACGACGCTGCGTAGTCGTAGCAGCGACTCCCGGACCCGACCGTCTTCGTCATCGAGTCCCTCGATGACCTGGGCGCGGACGGGTCCGAAGAGGGTGGTCGCGTGTTGGTGGGTTCGGCGCCCGGCCACAGTGAGGTGGATGCGGTAGGAACGTCGATCGCTGGGGTGAGGTCTGCGCGTGAGGTGGCCGCGTCCTTCCAGCCGTTTCAGGTAGCTCGACACCGTGGTTGGTGGTGCGGCCATCCAGCGACTCAGTTCTCCGGGCGTGATGCCGGGGGAGGCGGCGATCACGGAGTAGATCGCCATCTCGTCGCCTGTCAGCCCGGCAGGACCGACGACCGTGTCCAGCAGGTCGTTGGTTGACCGGGAGACCAGCCACACCATGAACAACGGGTCGACCCTTTGCTGCTCGATCTCGGTGGCGGACAGGGCCTTGACAGATTTACTGCGAACTCGCACCATGTAGTCATGGTAGTACGAACTCGTAGTATCGCAAGCACCGCTTCCGGCGGTTCGGCCGGCGGGACAGGAGAGGCCAGGAGGACGACCAGGACCGACCCAGGCGCGATTGGACAGACGATCGCCGCCGGCATCCTGCCGGCCGGTGTCGGCGCCGCAGTGCAGACGATGATGCACACCGGAGGTGTCCCAGGCGTGTCGCTTGCGGTGGTCTCGCGCGATGACCTGCTGTTGGCCGCGGGATGGGGGCTGGCCGACCGCGCGGCGCACCGACCAGCCTCGGCGTTCACGTCGTACCTGTGGTTCTCGATGACCAAGATCGTGACCGCCACCGCCGCGCTTCGGCTCGTCGATGAGGGTCGCCTCGACCTGGACGCCCCGGTAAGGGAGTACGTGGACGACCTTCAGGCGCCGGGCCGTACGCAGCCGACCGTGCGGCAGCTGCTCACCCACACCGCCGGCCTCGCCAATCCGATGCCGATCCGCTGGGCGCACCTTGCCACCGCGGACGGACCCGAGCCGGGGACACTGCTTCGCCGGGTGATGGGCGCTGCCCGCGCTTACCGCTTTCCGGTCGGAAAGTCGGCGAGGTACTCAAACATCGGGTACCTGGCGCTCGGACAGGTCCTCACCGCCGCCGCCCAGCAGCCGTTCGAGGACTACGTGCAGCAGTCTGTGCTGCAGCCCGCCGGCATGACCCATACCGGCTTCACCTACCCGGCAGCGACCGACCGTGCCACCGGGTACGTCAAGGCGCCCAGAATCGCCGATCCCGTGCTGCGCCGACTGCTGCCCCCGGGGGTGGCCGGAAACCGGCACGGCCCGTATCTCGCGCTGAACCCGTTCTATGTCGACGGACCCGCGTACGGCGGCCTGGTCGGACACGTCCTGGACGTCGGCCGATTCGCTCGGATGCACCTGCACGACGGCGAGATCGACGGACACCGGATCCTCGACCCGCGGACCGCCCGCTCCATGCGCAGCATCGACCATCCCGGGAAGCCGTTCGACCACGGCATCGGCTGGTTCCGCCGACCCACCAACTCGGCTGGGAACTGGGTGGAGCACTTCGGCGCCGGCGCGGGCTTTTGGAACATCATCCGCCTGTACCCCGACCACAATCTCGGCGTCGTCATCATGACCAACAGCACCACCACCTACGACTTCGAGCCACTCCTTGCCCTGCTGGCCGGTGCGTCATGGTCGTGATCCTCATCATCGCCGTGGCGAAAGGGATGCGCATGCTCACCGACCAGCGCACACCCCGAGCCGCTCCAGGCACGCAGCAGAGCCGCCCTCGAACCAAGTGGATCCCGCCGCTGCTGAACTACCCCGTCCGGGCCAGCCGATAACCAGCGCACGATCCGCCGGCACTAACGAGACAACGCGGCATACGTCCCGGAATCCCGACACTGATGGTGCCGACGGAATCCTGACCATCCCCACCGAAAGGCACGCCATCCACACCGCATGGACGCGGCCAGCGGAGACGAACTCGCACGCGACAGCGACGGTGAGCAACCCAGGAGACCCGGCCAAGGCCCCTGCAGCGATCCTCGATGCCCTCGCCACCAAGCCGGCCCCCGCGGCATCTTGCGCTCGGCGACAACGCCGTGGACTCCATCACCGCGATCCTCTCCCACCAGCGCGACCAGTTCACCGCCTGGGAGCACCTCTCGCGCAACACCACCACACACCTGATCCAGGGGCCGGCTGGCGAGGTTGCGGTGACCGCAGGCGATGCGGGTGCTAGGCCTTTCCCGACCGTCCACCGAAGCTGAGTTGTAGACCTCACCGCGAGCTGGCCAAGACCTTTACCCGGGGAGCGTTACCCAAGCAGTCGCGCCTGCAGATCGAGGGCCCGGCACATGCGACCTTGCTCCGGTGGCATCACGTCTGGGCCCCGGGGTGAACCCGCGTACGCTTGCGACGTCGATCATGCAGCGTGGGTCGATCGTGACGAAGGGAATGTGCGTGTCGGAGGCCACCGGGTCGTCTGACCAGACCACTGCCCACGAGCACGGGCGGGCCCATGACGGGCGGACCGACAAGGGCCGCGTGCTGGTGGTCGACGACGATGCCGCCCTGGCGGAGATGCTGTCCCTGGTGCTACACAACGAAGGCTTCGACCCCATCTGGTGCGCCCACGGGGACAAGGCCCTGGACACCTACCGCGACTCCCGGCCGGACCTGGTGCTGCTGGACCTGATGCTGCCCGGCAAGGACGGGGTGGCGATCTGCCGGGAGATCCGGGCGGAGTCGCTGGTCCCGATCGTGATGCTGACGGCGAAGTCGGACACCATCGACCTCGTGGCCGGACTCGAGGCGGGTGCCGACGACTACGTGGCCAAGCCGTTCAAGGCCAAGGAGCTGATCGCCCGGATCAAGACCCGGCTGCGGCGCTTGCCCGAGGAGGCCACGTTGGCGATGGTGGGAATCGGCGATTTGGTGATCAATGTCGACGGGCACAGCGTCCGACGTGGCGAGACCCTGATCCAGCTCACCCCGCTGGAGTTCGACCTGCTGCTGGCGCTGGCCCGCCGCCCCCAGCACGTGTTCAGCCGCGAAATGCTGCTGGAGCAGGTGTGGGGGTATCGGCACGCCGCCGACACCCGGCTGGTCAACGTGCACGTGCAACGGCTGCGGTCCAAGATCGAGCGCGACCCCGAGCACCCCGAGATCGTGATGACCGTCCGTGGCATCGGCTACAAAGCCGGCGAACCAGCAGACCGAAGGCACGAAGTGAACCCAGCCGCCACCTCGAGATCAGCCATCGGTCGCAGTACCGACACGCAAGCGACCGATCGGTCAGCCGGCTCGCGATCACTGTGAGTCATGGGCGAAGGCCACTGCGGTCGTCCGAGCACTCGCACAACCATCGCCGCCGCCACTGCTGGCCGGCAGAAACCGGTCGTTTCCCAGCACCGACGTTGCGATCTGCCACAAAGAACCCGCTCGGTCCAACCCACAGGGCCGGGCCCAATGCCCTGGTCTGGTGGCTGCTCGAACCCTCGCCGCCAGTTGGATTGCGGACGGCGCCGAAGCGGACGATCCGGGTCTAGGACCCCAGGCACTGACCTGCGGGCTGGCGAGCACGACCGTGCTGAACGACCTGCTGATCGGCCGACGAACCCTTGATCAGGCGATGACCCCTTCCAAGCGTGGAGGCCACAGGTCCAGACTGATGAAGGACCCATCGATCGGAGGAGCCATGCAAGCCACAGTCGGCGATCGCCTTCACTTCCAAGGCAAGGTCGTCGGAGTCCCGGACCACAGTGCCGTAGTCATCGAAACCCGAGGCGAGGGGGGCACCCCGCCATACTTTGTTCGTTACGACGACGGACACGAAACCGTGGTGTTCCCCGGGCCGGACTGTTGGGTCGAACATGCCCACACAGACAGCGACAGCGACAACTGACGACCTCCGGCGATCGGTGACCCCTGTCTGGAACCGGGCGCGGCTGCAGAGGTTTGGTTGAACTGTGGCGGCCACTGAGAGTCGAGGCGACTCGGGGCGTGCGTCCGATCCGAAGCGGGCGCGTCAGGTCGCGCCGGGCCGGATGAGCCTGGTTTCGTAGGCGATGATGATCAGCTGTGCTCGGTCGCGGGCGTCGATTTTGGTGAGGATGCGCGCGACGTGGGTTTTGACGGTGGCGGGGCTGATGTACAGCTGGGCGCCGACCTCGGCGTTGGACAGTCCCTTGGCGACCAGGGTGAGGACGTCACGTTCCCGGTCGGTCAGCACGGCCAGCCGGGACGCGTCGAGTGGTTCGGCCTCGGTTGGCCGGTGGACGAACGACTCGATCAGGTGCCGGGTGATGCTCGGGGACAGCAGAGCTTCCCCGGCCGCGACCAGGCGGACGCCGGCGAGCAGATCGGTCGGTGGGGTGTCCTTCAGCAGGAACCCACTGGCACCTGCGCGCAGGGCTACGTACACGTACTCGTCCAGGTCGAAGGTGGTCAGGATCAGGACGCGCACGTCGGCGCATCGCTCGTCGGACAGGATGCGACGGGTCGCTTCCAGACCATCCATCACGGGCATCCGAATGTCCATCAACACGACGTCGGGTTGGGTCCGGACGACAAGGTCGACGGCCGCTGCCCCATTGGCGGCGGTGCCGACCACGTCCAGGTCGGGTGCCGAGTCGAGCAGCATCTCAAACCCGGCGCGGACGAGGGCCTGGTCATCGACCACCGCAACGCGGATCATCGCGTCTTCACGGGGGGGTCGATCGGCAGCTGCACGGTCAGCCGGAAGCCACCGCTGGTCACGGGTTCAGCCTGGACGGTGCCGTTGAACAGGGCGGCCCGTTCGCGGATCCCGGTGAGTCCGTGACCCGTACCCGCTGTGGTCGGCCCGGAGTCCGGTCGTCGGCCGTCATCGCGGATGTCGATCCGCAGCTGGGTGGGTGATCGCTGAATGTCCAGGTGGGCGACAGGTCCGCCGTGGCGGAGCACATTGGTGAGGCCTTCCTGGATGATCCGGTACGCCGAGACGTCGAGCGCGGCCGGGAGATCGGCCGTGCTCTCGGAATCGTTAACGTGCAGGTGGAGTCCGGCGGCACGGAAGTGGGACAGCAGCCGGTCGATGTCGCGCAGGCCTTCAGCCGGTGTGGTGGGGGCACCGGCGGTGGCGTCGTCCTCGGAGCGCAGGACGCCGAGCATCCGACGCATCTCGACCAGCCCTTCACGGGCGGTGAGCTCGATGCTGCCGAGCGCGGCGCGGGCCACGTCGGGCCGATCCTCGACGACGTGATGAGCCACCCCGGCCTGCACGGCGATGACGCTCATCGCATGGGCCACCACGTCATGGAGATCCCGGGCGATCCGGAGCCGCTCCGCCCCGACCGCGCGGCGTTCATCCTCGGCCTGCTGCTGGATGAGGCGGTGGGCTTCCTCAACCCGCTGCTCGGCTAGGCGGTGGGCCTCGTCGAGCTCATGCTGGCGCCGGGCACGGCGGGACCTCAGGTTCTCCCCGGCCAACCAGGCCACCGTCACGGTGAGCAGGGTGCTGATCCACGACGACGCGGTCGCCACACCTGCCGGCTGGAGAGACAGCGCACCGATGAGTCCGGCCACGCCCGCGAGGTACACGCCAAGCGCCCGCCGACGACCGGCGTGCAGCGCCACCGCAAAGACCAGCGCGAACGTCGCATAACCCGGGAACGCGCTGAACCGGCCCAACGAGAAACCGAGCAGACCCAAGTCGGACACCAGGATCGCGGCCACCGGGAACCGGCGATGCACCGCGAACGGGCCGGCGATCACCACCGCCCACAGGTAGGCGGCCGGCGTCGAGGGCGATTGGCCGGCGGCGAGCGGCCGGGTCGCCAGGTCGACCGCCATCGCCGCCCACAACAGCACCGCACCAGTCGAGTCGAGCACCGGTTCGCGGACAGCGGCCCAGCCGCTGCCCGCCGGCCGGCCGCCACGCTTGGACTGCCGACGGCGCATAGCCACAACCTAGCCACCGAACCGCACCCACCGCATCGGCCGCACGGCCTACGCCCGGCGGGCTAACCCGCTCCCGCCGATTCGACTCAGTGGGCGACGACAGCGACACGATGTCGCGACCAGCATGAGGTAATGAGCACCCCACCTGTGGTCCCAACCGCCCCTGAGTCGAGCACCGACCCCGTCCCGCGAGGCTGGTTCCAGCGGTCCGCGGTCACCCATCCGATCCTGCTGCTGCTCGGTCCGGCCATCGCCTTCGTGTGGCTCACCCAGATGGCATCGGCGGTGGCCGGTGTCGACCTGATGCCGGCCAAGCTGGCCGAACTCGCCGTCCTGGTCGGCCTGGCCGCGGCGATCACCTGGGCCGTCGACCGACGGGGGGGCGTCCGGCAGCTGTTTGCGGGTCTGCTCCGCTGGCGGCTGGGATGGCGCTACCTGCTGCTGGTCGCGGCGATGCCAGTGCTGACCGTAAGCGTCGCTGTGGCCACCGGAACCCTGCACAGTCCTGGCGACGGCTGGGTGTCGGTCGGCGTCACCTACTTCTTGTTCCTCGCTCTCGGGGCGGTCACCGCCAACCTGTGGGAGGAAACCGTGTGGGGCGGCTTCGTCCAGGGCCGGCTGATGGCCCGGCACGGGCTCCTGGTCGGCTCGCTGCTGACCGCGGTGCCGTTCTACCTGATCCACCTCCCGCTCGCGTTCGAGAACCAGGGCTGGCAGGGAACCAGCTGGCGGGACGCTCTCCTCACCTGGGGAGTACTGCTGGTCGCGGCACCCTTCCAGCGCTACCTGATCGGCACCCTGCTCGTCGACACCGGCGGCAGCACCGTCGCCGCCGGACTGATGCACGCCTCCATCAACGCCGCCGGCGCCATGGTGATCGTCCCCGGCGGCTGGCAGATGGTGCCCGCCCTGATCCTGCTCACCCTCGCGGTTCTCGGCTACCGCAGCTGGCGCGGACTGTCAGCGACCGACGGCTACGCCCCAGCCATCACACCGGCCTCCGAAGCCGCCCAGCTAACGGCACTGGGTGCGACACCGTGACCGCACGAAACTCGACCGCGGACGCCGAAACAAGCCATCGGACTGCATAACAACCTCCAGCACGACCTCTCGAGCCCGGCACTCCCGCGGCACCGCCCTACCCAACGAAGGAACCCGACATGACAACGTACGACATCCCCGTGCAGACAGCAGTCCAGATTCCAACGTGGACCCGCGGCACCGTCCTGACAGTCTGGGCGGCGGCCGCCGTCCCGATGGCCATCCTGGCCTGGGGCGTTGCGCCCTTGCTGGCCCACGCGTTCTCGGGGCCGTCCGCTCTTCCCCGAGCCGTCATCCTCTGCCTGACCGCCGGGTTGGCCTGGCAGTTCATCCTGATCCTGACCATCATCCGTCGCGAGCAGGGCACGCTGAACTGGCCCGTCGTCAAAGACGCCCTCTGGCTCCGCGCACCTGTGCAGCCGCGCACCGGCCAACGGGGCGGCCGGATCTGGTTGATCCTCGTGCCGTGCCTGCTGCTGTTCGGCGCCGAGGAGCTCATCCCCTCGATCCCGCCCGCCGCCGGCCACGACCTGCCCTCCTTCCTGGAATCGGCCGCAGGATCCAGCCTCCTGTCCGGCAACTGGGGCTGGTTCGCGATCATCGCCGCCATGACGATCTTCAACACCGTGCTCGGCGAGGAACTGCTGTTCCGAGGCCTCCTGCTGCCCCGGATGCGGGGGGCGTTCGGCCGCTGGGACTGGGTCGCCAACGGCATCCTGTTCGCCGTCTACCACCTGCACATGCCCTGGGCAATCCCGGCAACCCTGGTCGACACCATCGCGATCGCCTACCCATGCCGGCGGTACCGCAGCGCGGTCATCGGCATCATCGTGCACAGCGCCCAAACCGTGGTCGTCCTCACCGCCACCCTCAGCGTCGTCTTGAAGTAGGCCAATACCCCCCATCGTGATTGCCTACCCGCTCGGGTCAACCGCGACCTCGGCCCAACCCATCCAGCTCCAGCTCCAGCTCCAGCTCCAGCTCCAGCTCCAGCGACTCTGCCCGGATCCCCCGACAGATCGTCACCCCGGGAGAACCGGCTGACCGCGTTCCTGCTCCCCGACCTCGACCAGCCGGTCCACACCTTCCTCAACATTCCGTGCGCGACCGCGGAGACCAGGATGGTCAGTGTCCCGCCTGCGGCCGGTGGAAGGACCGACATCAGGGTGAAGCCGGACGAGCCCGTCAACGGCACTCTCCGCCACCCGCACCTCCGGGGCCGAGGCGCTTCCTGCCACCCCCTGAACGACTTGTCGCCGTACAGGCCCCCCGTCGCGCCGGCCAACACCGTCCGCATTCGGGCCGATGTCCGTGATCCACGCCTGATCAGATCATCATGCTCGCGGCGCACAGTAGGTCGACAAGCTGTCC
>CAVPPP010000063.1:0-83968 GCA_963707005.1 uncultured Actinomycetota bacterium | reverse complement strand
ACCCATCACTGGTTGCTCAGCAGCGAGCCGGTCGGGAAGTCGAGAAGCCGTTCCACAAGACGTCCGGCATCCGCCGCCTACGAGATCAGCCTGACCATCGCCCGGCCACATTCCGGAGTTCACGCAAGCCCCGCGCGCCCGAGATTCCCCTTCAGGGACGTCGAATGCAGAGGGTCGGAAGGTGTGAAGTCGCTTCTCTTGGTCAGCCATGGCGGTCGAGGTGATAGCCAGCGAGGCAGGATCCCAAGCGCACGGGGACCTGCAGTCTTCGTCTCATGTCATCGTGAGGTTCGGCTTCGGCAGCGGTGGGCGCGGATGTCGACGTCCATCAGTTGGGTGACGATCCGGTCGATGAGGGTGTCCTCCCGTTGGCCGCGGTCGACCTGGGCGATGATCCGGCTTGCACTGTCACCGGCGAGGCGGTGGACCCGCTCGGTCGACAGCGACGGCAGGTTGGTGGCGAACGAGGCCTTCAACAGCAGGACCGCTTGCAGCGCTTCTGACATGCGGCTGCCGAAGCCGGCCCGGTAGTCGCGGCCGAAGGTGGTGAGGGCCTCGACGAGGTTGTTCCGCCGGGCGATGTGATTGCTGGTGAGGTACGGATCGCTGAGATGCGGTGGCGGATTGGCGCCGGCTGGTGCCTCCTCGATGGCGGTGGGCGCCGTCGCGGACGAGACTGTGTTGTCGGTGCTGATGGCGGCCGGGTCGGCCCACGGGTCAGGCAGCGGCGGTACGGGTTCCACGGCGAACGGTGCTGGCCTTGTCGTCGGCGTCCGTCGGGCTGAAGTGTCACGGGTGGCTCGGCCGTCCCGGTAGGCGGTGAGGTCGGTGATCGTCGCGATCATGACGCCCAGGTGTGCGGCACGTATCGGTCCGCTGACGTCGAGGTCGCCAGCGGAGAACGATTGCTCGAGTCCGGCTCAGTCGGTGTCGGGCCAGGCGCCGTCGATGACCTGCTGGAACACCTTCGTGGAGGCGTTCATCGCCTGCTTCACCTGCTTCACGTCGCCGCGGGACCAGCCGGCGATGTAGCCGGGGGAGAAGCTGGTGTGGTCGGCGGTGTCGTCGTCCGCACCCAGCCAGCGCCGGATCATGTACGCCGACGCCTCGGCCTCGGTCTCCATCCGGCCCCGATGCCGCTGGTAGTCGGCGGGGGTATTCACGTGGCCGTGGAGGATGTGCGCCAGCTCGTGCGCCATCGTCTCCACCTTCTGCGAGTCCGTCAGGCGTGGATCGACCCGCACGGTCTTGGTGGTCGGGTCGGTCCAGCCGAACGCGCCACCACCGTTCCGAGGGTCCAGGGTGGCGGTGTTGTGCAATTGCAGCGTGTAGCCGGCCGCCTCGATGCGGTCTCTCAGTCCGCTGAACGACCCGGGCCGGACCCTGCCGTCGGTCATGGTGGCGATGTCGACGTTGGGCACGTCGGGGCCTTCGGTCTGGGTGATGTCGAACTCGGCGACCGGGGAGACGCCGACGAAGCGACGGTCCTCGGTCTCCTGCCCGCTGGTCGGGTCGGTGACGGTGACCTTGCGGGTGCGGGGTCCGTTGATCCAGATGGCCGACTCGCCGGCCTTGGGGTGGCGTCCGAACTCACGTTCCCAAGCGGCGGCGGTCATCACCATCACGGGTGGCAGGTTCTCCGCCTGGGTGCCGTCGGAGACCATCTGTGCCCGTCGGCCTTCGATCTGGACGAGGGCGAGCATCTGGTTGGAGAACGACCAACGGCCCAGTCGGTTGGTGGAGATCCGGTCCAGCCACCTCTGCAACCGACCGGAAGACACCACCTCCTCGATCGCGGTCATCAGGTCCTCTTCCAGCCGCTCGGCCCGGTCACGGCGGCCCACCTGGGTGTAGCGGAAGCTCGTGGACGGATCGTCGGCGACCGGGATGGCGCACTCATGCACCCCACCGGGCTTCCCGCAGCGGACGCATCGGGGCTGATCGGTAGGTGTGCCGTCGACATCGGGTGCCGCGACGGCCAGGTCGACCTCGGATTCGGCCTTGTGCTCGTGGTCGAACTGGCCACCGGTGGGGGCACCTTTTGGCTTGCGGCGGCGGCCGTTGCCAAGTCCGGGACGGGTGACAGTCGTTGCGGTCATGGCCTCCAGGTGTGCGGGGTCGTGCTTGCTGTCCGGTGCTGGGTCCCGGTAGCTGTTGCGGGCGAAATCGACGTCGGCGGGCAGGCCGTCGGAGAGGCGGGATCCGTCGGGACGCCGGCCAACGACGACCGTGGTGATGCGGGGAAGGGTCAGGCGGGCGGGAACCCTCCCACATTGGCCAACCGGCTCGCCCGTGATCACGGCGCTGCAGGCTGACGGGCAGTGTTGTGTCAGAGGTGTGCGCGAGTCTGGGACTGCCGCACACCCCACGGGCGTCGGCGGCAACAGGGGCGTCGAGGCGCAGACAGGGCAGGTCCAGATGATCGACGAAGATTCGGTTCGAACGACCGGACAACACCGGTCAGCCCCGGCCAGCGCCGGCGGTCACATCGTTGTTGTCCCGGCCTCGGGCGCAGGGGAAGCTGATGCTGCGTACTGCTGCTACCGCGCCGATCCGGTACCAGTCGACAGCGATCCGCTCGCCCAGGCCCTCCATCGTGCGGAGGTCGCTGAGGCTCGGATCGAGGAGACGCTGTGCTTCCTTGATCAACACACTGAGCACACCTTTCGCCGGGCTACCCTCGGGCAGCTCATCGAAGGCGCAGGCTGCCGCCTGACCGGCCGGAAGTCGTCATGGTGGACCGGGGTCCGGTGACCATGTTCTGCTCGACACCTCCCGTCCTGAACACCCGCCGCCCATGAGCACTCCGACCGTCGTCACCGTGCACGCCCGCGTTTGCGGTGTCACCGTCACCACCGCTGGAGGTGAAGTTGCGCACCGGCTGGACGGCCGGCTGCACCGTGTCGGTGGCCCGGCCCTGACCACCGTGTTCGGCGACCAGGAATGGCGCCAGTACGGTCGGCTGCACCGCGTCGACGGTCCGGCGGTCGAGCTCGCCGACGGTGGGGCCGAATGGTGGCTGGGTGGTGTCAGGCATCGACGCGATGGTCCAGCGGTGGTCTACCCCTCCGGCACCCGCGAATGGTGGACGCTGGGGTGCCCGGCACCGTGTCGATGGACCCGCCCTGCTCCGGGTCGACGGGTTCGAGCAGTGGTGGCAGCACGGCCAGCTGCACCGCGACGACGGCCCGGCCGAGACGCTGCCCGACGGCACCCGCTCCTGGTACCTGCGCGGACTTCTCCGCAAGGTGGCCCGTCCGAGATCCCACGGTCTTGTCGCGTGGCGCGACTGAACCGTCGCCCCCCGCACCGCAAACGATGACGATCAGTCGTGGTGAGGACGTGGGTCATGGGCGAGAAGTGCGCGTTCCAGATCGACTGGCAATCCGTGGGTGGCACGGTCTGCGCGTTGGGTCGGCCAGCCCTCAGCCTGCAGCCACGCCCAGGTGTCGGCGACGGTCTCCTCGATAGGTCTGCACTGCAGCCCCGCAGCGGCTGCCCGTGAGGTGTCGGCCTCGAGGAAACCGGCGAACTCACCTGTTTCGGGAACCCAGCACGGCAGCTGAGTCCACGGCTGAACGCCGGCCGCGGCCAGATCGTTCTCGGAGACCCAGTGGAACTCGGCGTCTGAACCGGTTGTGGCCTTGCAGGCGGTCAGCAGTTGCTCCGTCGTCGCGTGGCCGGAGCGGCTGATGACATCGATCGGCCCGCGGAGCCCTGTGGTCAGGGCGTGCAGGATCCAGTTGGTGAGGTCGCGGACGTCGATGTACTGCAAGGGTCGCCGCGGACGTCCCGGCGCTACGACAGGGCCGCCCTCGGCGATCCGTGCTAGCCACCACGGCAACCGTCCGATGTCCTCGTACCGTCCGAGGATGAGCCCGGCCCGGGCCAACACTGCCTCAGGGAACGATGCGGTCACACCGAGCTCGGCCCCTCGCTTCAGGGCCGGATAGTCGCCGTCGACGGCGTTGGCATCACCGTCGACCAGTGGGGAGCGTTCATCCAGATGCGTGCCCCAGGCGTAGACCGAGCTGCTGGAAACGTAGGCGTAGCGCTCGGCCGATCCGACCAGAGCTTCCGCCGCGGCCGTTGCCACCTTCGGCGCTCCAGACCAGGTGTCGATCACGGCGTCGAACGTGCGCCCGGCCAGGGCGGTGTGCAGCTGCTCGGCGTCGCGACGGTCCGCCCGTAAGAAGGTCACTTCGGGAGGTAGTTGCCTGGTGAGGCCACGGTTGAGCGCCGTGACCTGCCATCCGCGCGCCAACGCCTCAGCGACGATCACCCGACCCACGAATCGGGTACCACCCAACATCAGTAAGTCCACGACATCAGTCTTAGCCGAACCAGCAACAGCTGCTCCTTTTCTGTCTTGAACCGCGTGGTAGGCGCAGAAGCCGACTGTCGCGCGAAGAAGCGCTCGCAAGGCGACCCAGGGGCAGTCGGTTTCCGTCGCATCGCTCAGCAAGGCCCGCACACCTGGTGTCCATGACCACGCCGAGCAAGCCCACACAGCATCGACACCCTGTCGGCTCCCCAGCCGGGGGACAGTTCGCCCCCGGCTCTCGCGCCGAGTCGGGCACCGACCTCGCCGCAACAGCCGCGGTCGCCGCGACACCTCACTCGTCGCCAGAGCCGGACCGGCAGTCGGGCCGCAGCAGCTGCGACCACTTCCAGGCACTCGTGTTCACCGGTGTCCGTCATGACGGCACCCGGTTCACCTGCGTCATGTGCGGCCATCGGGCCGTGAGCGCCGACCGGCACGGCGGCGAGTACACCACCGGCAACGACTTCTGACCTGCGGGAGCAACTGTGACCCACCAGCAGCGACCGGCCCATGCCCGCCGGTCGGCTTCCATGCCCGATCGTCCGGGCTGCCCCTGCGGGCGGTTCGTCGGCATCGATGCCGGCCGGTAGGCCCTGCGGGTGTGCCGGGCTCGTGCCTCCCCGCACACCTGGATGTCAGCAACGCATCGGAGGTGGACAACGTCGGCCTGACGGATACCTGGATGAGCCTCGCTTCGCTCGGCGTTCAGCGTCGCGTCGGGCGTGGCGTCGTCGTCACGGGGCTCGTTCCGGTTCGTGGCCTGCGGCCCGTTGCGTGGCGTCGCGTTTCCGGGCCTTCGGCCTGCTGTCGTCTCGTGTCGTGCCGGGTGCTGGCCTGCGGCCCGCCGTATCGTCCCGGCCCGATTCGGTGCCTTCGGCATCCCTGGCCGGGTTTCGGATGGCCGGCTGTCGGGCTTCACCCTGTCGTGGGCGAACCTGGGGTCATCCGCCGCAGGCGGTGAACCCGGGTCGGCTGCCCGGCCGCAGGCCGGCTTCTGTCCTACTCCCCGCAGGGGAGGTCCCCGACCCCGGTGCCATCTTCCAGCCGCCGGCCCACCCCAGGTGTCGCATCGTGTGGCGCACCGGCGAGCGAAGCGAGTCGGGCGGGCGGCGGGACGGGACGCGACTGGTGCTGGGCTCCGCGTTACGCAATTACGTAGAGCCGTAGGGATGTGTCTCCGGGCAGCCCAGGAGGACGATGCGTTCCTGGCGGGGGATGCGTCGGGGCCGGGTGCGCCGCATGGAAGGCGGCATGAGCAGCCGGAAGGCGTTGCCCGGTCTGCGGGTGTGGCGGATGCAGCGGGTCGCCTCGATCGATGCCAACCCCCGCACCTTCGACCAGCGCGCCGCCACGTTCGCCGCGTCCGTTCCCGGGTCGGGGGACGTGACGCTGCTGGTGTCGCGGACGCAGGCGCACGGCATCGTCTCCCAGCTGATTGCGCCGGCCCGGTTCGGGGACTCGGGTGCCGTTGCGTTGGCTCAGGCGGTCGGGGCCCGTGCGGTCCCGGTGTCGCGGGACCGGGACGGCATCCGCGGCGGCGACGGGGACGGGTTGGTCGAAGCCGGCTACGGCATCGTGCTGCCGGAGACGGTTGCTGTCGGTTGGTTGGAGCGTGACCCGGGGGCGCCGCTGGCGCACTCGGTGCAGGCGGGGGCGAACCCGGCGGAGGTGGCGCGGCTGCTGGCCGGTTCGTTGGGTCCGGGGCAGTGGGCGGCGTTGGTGCTGCGGGCACCGCGGAACTCGGAGCGGAAGGCGTGGCGGCGGTGGCTGGTGCACCGGATGGGGACGCCGAACCCGGTGCATCACTCGTTGGGGTCGAAGCCGTTGGTGATGTCGGTGCTCGCCGGCGGTGACGACCAGGCCGCGGTGACCTCTCTGCTCGACCTGCTGGTCGCGTCGCTGCCCGGCTTCGACCTGGGGACCCGGGTGAAGGTGGGGACGATGCCGTGGATCCGGCTGAACGGCACCGCGACCGTCGCGGCCGCCGTCGCCTGCCTGGTCGCGGTGCCTGTGCTGACCGTGCTGCGTCCCACCCTGCAGGGTCTGCTCGCCTCCGGTGCGGGTCTGATACCAGGTCTGCAGGTGTCGGTGCTCGACGTGGTGTCCCGGGTGCCGGGGTGGCTGCCGATGCTCGCCTCCGCGTTCGCTGTGCTGCTCGGCTGTGTGACGGTGCTGCGGCTGCGAGGTCACGGATCGTCGTGGGCGGTGACCGTGGCCCGGTCCACTCGGGGGGTCTTTCCGCGTCCCCGCGTCGCCGGCCGGGTGCGGCCACCACGGTCGGAGCAGCACGCCGATCAGGACGGCAACGGCTACCGGCCCGCGTCCGAGGGCGACTACCCACTGCACAAGGCCGCGTTCCTGGTCGGTCCGCAGGTGGTCGCGGCGGTGGTGGCACCCCAGTCGGGGGCGTTGGCCGGCTCGGACGGGACCCGTGACCGGGGTGTCCCGCCGGTGGTGCTCGGCGACATCGGACCGGTCATCGGCAGTTCTGCGCCAGCCGGGCCGGGTCAATCGGGCTCGGCGGCAGGTGCCGGGCCGGTGCATCTGTCGGCGTTCGACGCCGGGTTCGGGGTGGCCATCACCGGCGGACCCGGCACCGGCAAGACGAAGCTGATGGGTGGTCTGTGGCTGGCGTCGGCCTTGGATCGGGCGCGGCCGTGCGGGCGCCCGGGTTGGCCGGGACGGCGGCACACAATGGTCACGTTCGACACCAAGGGCGACGAGGTCGCGGTGATCCGGCGGTGGGCGGCGCTGGCCGACGACCGGGTCGACGTGGTCTCCGTCACGGACCCGTCCAGCCTGGCGATCGACATGTTCACCCTGGGCCCGGATCGGCACCCGGATCCGGTGCAGGCGGCGGCCATGTTCGTCGACGCGATGGTGTACGCGTTCGAGGCCAACTCGATCATGGCCCGTTCGCAGGAGACGTTGACCGCCGTGTTCGCCGGAGCCCTGGTCGCCGACCCGGCCGTCTGCGCTGCGGTCGCCGAGCTCGGGCCGGTGCGGCATCCGGTGCGGCTCGCGCACGTGCTGTGCGGAGGGGCGGGGGAGACCCTGGCGAAAGAGCTGTTCGGGGCGATCCGGTCCGAGGCGGTGCGCCGCCAGGACCCGACCATGGCTGCGGCGGTGGAGAAGTTGAAGGTGATCTTCGAGCCGTTCACCAGCTCCGCCTTCCGCAACTCCACTGAGGCGGCCCGCAACAAGCTGGACGCGTTGATGAAGCTGCGGTCCTGGTGGGACGAGGACCGGCCCCGGATCGGCTGGGACGAGATCGTCACCTCCCACCACAACGTCATCATCGACACCGGTGCGGGCGGCTCCGCCCCGGATGCCGGCCTGGTCGACGAACGGTCCGGGCATCTGCTGGCGGGCATGTTGATGTTCGGGCTGTGGACGGCGTTGAAACGCACCTGCTCCGGCTGGCGGGACCAGCAGCGGTGGGTGAGCGTGTTCACCGACGAGCTCGCCGTGCAGGCCGCGCACTCGGCGGAGCCGATCGGCTGGATGCGCGACCAGGGCCGTTCCTACGGGATCCGGCTGTGCTTCGCGACGCAGCGGGCCGAGCAGCTGCCGCAGGCGGTCCGCGACGTGTTCCTCACGTTCCCGAACCTGATCACGTTCCGGCAGGAGTCGGTGGCGGCGGCGAAATCAGTGGCGGAGAACGTCAGCCAGGGCGAAGACATCTTCACCGGTGACGACATCCGCAACCTGGCCCCGTACACCGCGGTCGCCCGGCTCGACGTGGACCGGCGGCTGGTGCCGTCGTTCGTGTTCGCGGTCCACAATTTCGAGGCCGACCCGGAGGCCACCGTGTCGATGCTCGGCTTCACCCCGGCAGCCCCGTCGGGGGTCACGCCCGACGAGCCGCGTGACTCGGCCACCGCCGGCTGGGCGGACGCCGGGGATGTTGACGTTCCGGCCGCCGCCGTTCCGGTTGCCCCGACCGGCATGCCATCGCAGGCTGGTTCGGTGTTCGACGACCACGGTGCAGGGGTTGAGCTGTGAGTGTGCCGGCGGCGTTCACCGCGCGAAGCGAGGCGACCCGGGTGCTGCCGGCACCGGATCACCAGCCGGCCGTGTCGTGGCTGGCGGCCAGCATCCGGTCCCGCTGCCCACATCCAGAAGTGGCCTGCCCGGCCCGGCTCGACGTGTTCTGGGACGGGCTGTGGTCGCGGTCGTCGAACCTGGCCTGGATGACAGCCGCCACCGTCGACGCGCAGCAGGCGGCCGGGCTGGTGAAGCTGCCACACCGCCTGTCCACCCCACCCGCGGACGCCGTGCGTCAGGTGACCCGGCACGGCAAAGGCTGGGGGGAGCGGCTCCGCGTCCTCGCCGCCGTGGACATGTGGCGGACCCTGTCGGCGGAGCAGGTGGCTGCGGTCACCGGTGACCTGCGGGTACTCGATGTGGAACGGTCGGTGATCGCCGCCCCGTTCCGGGCAGGACTCATCGACATCGGCACCTTCGACTCCCCGGCCCGGGTGTCCCGGCTGCCGAAGCCGCGGACCACCGTGTACCGGCCGGCGCGCACCAAGGTCTTCGACACCGTCCTCGGCCCGCGGCTCACCTTCCCGGAGTGGGTGGCTGTCACCGGCGGCCAGCCGTGGTCGGCGACGTCGCAGTTCGACCGGCACAATCTGCTGGCCGCCGAGCTGGGTTTGCGGCTACTCGAGTACGCCGACGTCGCGACAGTGCTGGGGGAGAAGCTGTCGTCGCTGGAGCTGCTGGCCGGGTCCGGGCTGGGCACGACGCTGCCGCACGCCGACAACCGGGCCGCCGACCTGACCGTCATCCGACCCGACGGGCTGCGGGTTGCGGTCGAGCTGACGGCCGGCGCAACAGGCCGGTTCCGGACGAAGGTGGAGCGGTGGTGCCGGCTGTTGGCGGAACAGCCGGTGCAGGAGTCGGGTCTGATGGTGTTGTTCGTGGTCGCTGACCCGGTGGAACGCCACGGTGGCGGCGGCAAGACGTGCCGCAACACGGTCGCCACGATCATCAAACAGTTCGTGAACCAGCATCCCGGGTGGGCGGGCAACCGGGTCGCCGAACGTATCGGCATCACCGACTGGCAGGAGCTCTTCCCGGCCCGGCACCGGCTGGCCCAGCACTTCTTCGACTTGCGCTGCTTGGTCCCGGCTGGGCCACCCGACCGGCCGTGGGTGGAACGGCGTTGGCTGGCGCGGAACCCACAGACCGGGGAGTACCTGGTCCCGTTCGCACCGCGACGGGACCGGTCCGACTTCACCGCCGTCGCCGACAATGTGCAAGGCCTTGCCGGGATCCCGCAGTGGGCCCGGAACCCGCACCGGGGCATCAAGATGTGGCAGCTGATGTTGGCCGAACGCGGCCACGACCATTTCCCGATCGCCCCGTCGCCGCGACCGGACCGGCTCACCGGCGCCCCGTTCGGCTCCGTCAGCCGAGCCATCGGCGGACCACCGCAACCGCCGAAACGCTTGCAGGGGCTGTGATCCTGGGCCAACCCCGCGGCAGGAAGCGGCGACGTGAGAGACACACCAGTCGCCCAGGTCTTCGGCGTCGGCATCGCCACCGCCAACTTGGCAGAAGATCAACGATGAAGGGACGGACGCTGTGGCCGACGACGATGGGCACAACGTGGGCTCCCGCCGAGCCGAGATCTTCACCTGGTTCCACCAAGGACCAGGCGGCATCACCGTGGTGGCGGTCGGTCTCCTCACCGTGATCTTGTTGCTGCTGATGCTCGCCGGCGCCCTCTGAGCAACGGTCGGGCCAACACACCTTGGTGGACGCGCCGGAGCCGGAAGACCGCGCCGGTGAACCCACCGGTGCCGCACACCACGGGCCAATGACCGTGCTGCTCGCCCCCGAGTGGACACCGACGGCCCGGGCGTGCGCCCGCCGGCACGAAGTGCTGCAACGACTGCGGTGCGTGGAAGCGGCGGGACGTGGTGCCAGCCTGTCCGCCCGGCAGGTGACGGTTCTGACGCCGTGAACGCAGCAGCACCCCGGCCGCACGGGTACAGCCGGTACCGGCTCGACAGCTGCCGGTGCCCTGTGTGCGGGTTCGCCGTCAGTGAGTACGAGCTGAACCGGCAGACCCTCATCGCCGCCGGGACCTGGCATCCGTTCACAGGAACGGGCCCGGCCCGTCGCCACATCGAGAAACTCCGCGGCCTCGGCTACGGTGACCGGTCCATTGCGGTGCCCGCCGAGGCCACTCGGAAGGTCATCCGGGACATCCGCACCGGCATCCGCCACGACCCGGGCCGTAGCAACCCGCCGCTGACCAAGATCCGCACCGAGACCGCCGCCGCGATCCTCGCGGTTCCGCTGAACGCCGACGACCTGCCCGACGGTGCCCGCGTCGACGCGGCACCCACCTGGACGCTGATCGACGACCTGCTCCGTCGAGGGTGGACCCGGGCTGCCATCGCCCGAGAATCCGGGCTGGGCCGGGCCATCCAGCTGGGTCGCGTCAGCGTCACCGCCCGCAGCTTCCGCCGGATCGAAGCACTGCACGACCGGGCCACCCGGCGCGGCCTCGACGTCGAGGCCTTGGAGGAGCTGATCGGCACCGACACCGCGGAGAGCATCGCCCGTCGACTCGGCTACACCGACGCACGATCGCTCACGCGAGTTGTCTACCGGGCCGGCCGGTTCGACCTGGCCGGCCGGCTCAACCGGTTCGCCGCCTGACCGCTGGCAGCAAGACATCGGCTCAGGCGGGCATCGACGACTCCGCCGCACACCCGGAAGGCATGAGCGCACGCACCCTCCCGCCCGGTGAGTCCCTGGGTGTTGCCGGCGGCGGCCTCGACGACGCCAACTGGGCTGTCGATGCTGACGCCGCCCGGATCGGGCAGCGTGGGGAGCGGGCGACCGCAGACATCCTGGACCGGTTCTGCGTCCAACAGGGCGGGGCGACCGTGCTGCACGACGTGACCGTCCCTGGCTCCCGGGCCAACATCGACCACGTTGTCGTCAGCGGCGGCCGGGTGTGGATCATCGACTCGAAGGTGTGGCGGCCAGGGTTCTACTGGCGGGTCGGCTCCCGCGCCTTCCGCGGCCTGAGGCGCTTCACCCCGGCCGAGAAGCAGACGAACGCACTGGCCGCGAGACGGCTCGCCGCACACCTGCAACGCGAGCTGGGACGAAGCTTCGAGCTGTCGTCCATCACCAGCACCACGGTCGCCTGGCCGTCGCGTGACACCGGCAGGCTGACCACACTCCTGCTCGACCGGGTCGGCAGCAGCCCTCTCGTCGGAGGCCACGCGTTCAGGTGGCTGACCAAGCTCGATGATCGGCACCCGCAGCAGGCTCGGGTTCCGCCGCAACCGGGCAGCCGACCCGCGCATCGTCGGAATCCTGTCGAAGCTGCTGGTCGACCCGACCAGCAGCCGGATCGACTGGGAGGCAGCCGAGTACGTCGCCGCCCGCGATGTGCTGGCCACCGCCGCCGCCACGTCGGCCGAGGTGCTCGCCCAGCACGCCAGGTATCCGGCCGGGTCGCCGCACGGTGGACGGTTCGCCCCCACCCGCCGAGCAGAGCCGCCAGCGGTTTTGCCCAGGGACCCGATGCCCCCGGATCCGTTGTTGCCCAGGGATCCGTACGGCGACGACAGGTTCGGCGAACCCTTCTGAGCCCGCCAGCACGGATGACTGGACCCCCGGGCCGGCTGCTGTCGCGGCAGCTGCGCCGCATGGTCCTCGGTGGAGACGGCGACGCCTGTCCTGGGCTTCGCCACGTCGAAACCGCGGAGAGGGCCGGTAGCCGATGATCAGCAGGCGGCGACGCGAGCCGGCGAGCCTGCTCGCGTCGCCGCTGGTGCCGGTGGCGGCCGCGCCGCTGCTGTGCCTCCTCCTGCTGTGGTTGGGTCTGCCCGGGTTCGTGCTGCCCTGGCTGGCGTTGGTCGCCCGTGGGTCCTCGTCTCGTCCGCCGGAGCTGACCGGTCCCCGCAAGGACGGCCGGCCCACCGTCGGCTCGGCCCGCGAACAGCGGCAGCTGGACGCCTACACCCACCGCGTCGACCTCCGCGACGCCTGCCTGTCACCGACAACTCTCGCCCCGGGGTGGCCGGTGCTCGGCAGCTGGATCGGCGCGCTGCTCGTCGGGGCCGGTGTCTGGCTGCTGCCGCAAGCATGGGAGGTGACCCGGTGGGTGAACGGCGCGCTCGCCGCGCAGCTGGTCGCCGCGGCCGCCCACGCCGGACGGATCCGGGACCGGGACGAGCCGTCGCCGGGAACCAGGGTCGACACCCTGCCCGGCCTGTTCGCCGCGAACCCGGTCCGTCTCGTCCTGCGCGCCATCGGTGGCGGCCTGGCCGGGGCCGGGGTCTTTGTGGCCGGCCTCACCGTCGCCGCCCAGCCCTGGTGGGCGGAGGCCCGGGGCGAGCTGCTGAGGTTCGAGGTTCCCGGCGTGGGACCGCTGCCGCTACCCGCCACAGTGGTGAGGGACCTGCTGGTGCTGCCGCACAGCCCCGGCTGGCCGTACCTGCTGGTGGGCATCACGCTCGGGATGCTGGCCGCGGTTGCCGGGCCGTGGCGTACCCACGCACTCAGGCACTGGCGGCAGGTTGTGCAGGCCCGCGCCGCCTGGGCTGCGCGGTGGCCGGTGGTGAAGGCCGACCCGGCACCCCGCCTCGTCGACCATGCTGAGCACGAGACGGCGGCGGGTCCGGTGATCGTTGACACGTTCACCTGTGCGGCCGGTTTTCCCGCCGACAAGGCACTGGCGTCGGCCGTTCAGCTGAAACCGACGCTCGGCGACGACCAGGTCCGGCTGGCGTTGCTGCCGCAGCCGCAGATCGACCCGACGTCGAAGCAGCCACCTGCCCGGAACCTCCGCCACGTTGGCTTTCCGCGCCGTCCAGTGGCCCGGTGGACCGGTCGACATCACCGACCCGACCGCGAACCCCGAGCTGGTGGTCTTGGCGTTGGAGTCGGCGATGGCGTGGGCGGCCGAGAGCACCGGCTGGACCCGGATGCTGCTGCTGGACGCCACCGCTTTGGCCGGCACCAAGCCGGACGACACCGACGTGCCTGGACCCGAACTGGGCGATGTCGCCGACGACCCGACCGGCGTGGACGCCACCGTCGGTGCTCCGGTCGGTGGTCGAGATACCGCCGATGCCGGGCTGGCATGGGCGGTGCAGTGGACGTCACCGATCGGGATGGACCTGGTCCAGGTCCGCCTCCACCTGGCCGGACCGATGGCCCGCTCGCTCGGCTGTGACGTCCTCGTCGACCACCGCGCCACCGGCGGCCGGCTCCGCACCGCCGGGCTCATGTACGCGGGCGCCCTGTTCCCGGGCCCGGGTGTGCTGGATGCGGCCAGGCTGCCGGCGCGACTGCCCGCCGGCACCGCCGATCTCGCCGACCACCTCCACAACCTGTCGGTGGAGGACTGGTGGGTGGGCGTCTGGGGTGCGGTGCTCGGGTCGGAGGCGAACCCGCCCACCCCGAAGCACAACGTCCGACGCACGGTCACCCTGCCCGACGGTGCGGAGATCGTCAGCCAGCCGTTCGTCGTCCGGCACGGACAGGACCCCCGCGGCTTCTTCGGCACCGAGGCGAAGCTGACGTCGGCGATGGACTCGATGGGTTTCGTCGCCGTCACCGGCTTCCCCGACGCGGCGGCGCGCCATCCCGGCGAACGGCACGGCATGGCGTTCCAGGTGCACCACTGCCGCAGCACCCTGCCCGGCATCACCGCCCTGGCCCCCTGCCCGCCGTCGGCGGCGTTGCCGCTGATCGCCGGTCGGGTCAACAACGCGTTCCGGGCCGCGAAGCTGGCCCAGCCGGAGACGTACGGTGTCCGCTGCCTCACCCAGCCCGGCTCGCCCGGCCACATCTGGGAGGCCACCGTCCGGCTGTACGACGGGGTCACGCTCACCGACCTGCGGGCCCGGCAGAAGCCGTTGGCGATCGCTCTCGGTGTGCCGTGGCTGCGGATCGTCGAGCACGGCAACGACTGCCGCATCGTCGCCGGTGTCGACACGGCGGCGGCCAGGCTGGGGGAGCGGGAACGGGCCGAGCTGGCCGCCTACGACTGGGAGCAGGTGTGGCGCGACGCCCGCTGCACCGGCGTCGACGGGGCCTTGCCGGCGCTGACCGACATCCGTCAGCTGCCGAGCAACCCGGCGGTGAGCGAGCTGGTGTTCCGCGTCCCGTCCGGGTTGGATGTGCCGCGGCTGAAGGCGGCGAAGCAGAAGATCGCCACCGCCTCCCAGAACGGGTTCGTCGACGTCAGCGTCGGGGTGGAGCCGTCGACGGTGCGGCTGCTGGTGGCCAGGTCCGACCCGATGCCGTCAATGGCGCCGTACCGGTTCGACTTCGACCCCGGGCCCGGCCGGATCGCGTTCGCCGACGGCATCGACGGCGAGCCGGTGATCATGGACCTGTCCGAGATCGCGCACCTGCTGCTGACCGGCACCTCCGGCGGCGGCAAGACCGTGGCCGGGCAGGTGCTGTTGATGGGTGCGCTCGCCCACGGCGCGGAGGTGGCCGTCATCGACGTGCAGAAAGGGTGCGCCGACTTCCGGTTCGCCGAACCGTGGACGATGGCCATGACCGGTGACCTGGCCGACGCGGCGGCGACGATGGGGGCCTTGTACGCGGAGGTGCAACGACGCCGGGACCTGAACGCCGCCCACGGGGTCGGGTCGGTGCAGCTGCTGCCGGAGGCCATCCGCCCACCGGATGTGTTCGTGTTCATCGACGAGTTCTTCGGCCTCATCTCCTCGGCGGAGAAACCGGCCACCAAGCCGGAGACCAACCCCGACCTGGAAGCTGGACGGTTGGAGGCGCTGGCCGTGTACAACGCGAAAGCGAAGATCGCTTACCTGACCGGACGGATTGGCGCGGAGGCCCGCTCGGCCGGCTTCCACCTGGTGTTGATGACGCAGGGCCTGACCTCGAAGATGAAGCTGCCGTCCTCGATTGCGGACCTGAAGCTGAACAGCAACCGGGTCCTGCTCGGCAAGGCCAACCATGGGGACCGGACCTCCGCGCTGCGGCAACCCGAGTCCGCCCCCGACCCCGGCGACATCGTCCCCCAGGGCCGGGCCGTGTACGAGCCGGTTGTCGGCCAGGCGAAGCTGGTCCAGTTCTGGTACGACTCCACCGCCGCCTACACGGCCTGGCTGGACGACAACCTGGAACGGGTCACCGACGACGAACGACTCGACATCGACGGGTTCCGCCTCGACACCACAGCCGGGGCCGCGTTCGTGATCACCGAAGAACACGGTGCCGGAACTCGGCAGGCGCACGTGACCGACGCCGATCTGGGACCGGCGGGCGCGGAGGCGGTGTCCGACCCGGCCACCGTGCTCGACCTGTTCGCCGGCCTGGACCTCCCTGAGCTGGCCGACGACGACACCGTCGACTGGTCCGTGGTGGTGGGGGTCAGCGGAGAGGTATCCGGACTGAGCACGCCGACGGGCGGCGACGATGACACATCGGTCAGCGACACCAGCTGGTCACACCCGCCCCATCGGTCTCCGACGGCCGAGCCGGGCACATGGGTCGAAGGGTTCGACGATTTTGATGTGGACGACCCCGATGCGCTCACCCCGGGGGACGAGGAACCGTGCGTCTCGCCGAGGGTGCCCGACAGCTCCGAACCGACCTTTGGATCTCCGGCAGCAGGATGCCCTGGCTCAGCAGGTGTGACCACCGATGATGACGACGACGATGATGCGTTCGGGGTGTTCGCCGAAGGGCGACGCAACAGCCGGCCTCATCCGGTGGTCGCCGGGCAGCCACAGCAGGAGTTCGCGCAACCGCCGATGGCGAACCCGTTGGCCGGCATGCGCCGCCGATGACGGGGAGTGGGTCGGACTGTCTGCCGCTGGGCTGTTGTGGGCCGGTGACCGCATCCAGCCTCGCGATAGCGCGGTGGCGCATCTACAGGCTTCTCGAGGCGAGCCCCTACGTCTGCGGCGACCAAAGTTGAGGTTGGTAGGACTTCCCCGAAGTCTGGGGGAGGCTCGCACCTACCGATGCGTCCCGACCGCTCGGAAGTCACCTCGGCTGGGAGCCTCATTGTCGGGTGGCCTCGGCCGTCGGACGGGAGAAGTGGTCAAGCACGTGCGAGCCGGACATTGGCGTTCTCGTCGCGCACCGCATCCAGCAGCTCCAGTTGCGGTGTTGTCTCGGGGCCGTTGAGCTCGGCCCAGCTCAGGTACGCACGTCCTGCGACCCAGGCGTAGCCGCGGAGCTCCGCGGTCGGGCGGGTCGACTGCAAACTCGACGAGAGCGCGCGGTGCTGTTCGCGGTCGACGGTGAGGTCATGCTCGGCGAACTCGATCGCACGATGAGCGATCAGCAGGCCGACTGAGGGATGGAACGTGCGTTCAAACCAGGAACGCCGTGCCTCAGTTGCTGAGTACTCGGAAGCAAGGTCCGCCAGATGCTCGGATTTCTGGCGGATGAGCCGCCTGCTTTCCTCGATCAACTGCTGGAGATGCTCATCGTCAACCTCGCGGGCAAGCAAGTCGCAGGATTCGCGGAACCTGCACATGGCCCGTCTGAGATGGCGTCGTTTGCCGCGCGCAGATGCCAGGGACCCGCCGAACGCACCTACCAGAGCGCCTGCAGCGGTGCCCACAACCGGTACCGGTATGAGAGAACCGATAGCGGCTCCAGCCACGATCGATCCGCCTGTGACGCCGATGTCCCAGCCCAGATTCTCGGCGACGCGGCCCGAGGCGAGTCCGGCGCGGTGGGATTCGGCAGCAGTCAGCATGGACATCGCGATGGTGATGATCGGTATGTGGGCATCGAGGAGCCCGGTGAGCATGTGGGCGGCTTGGTCCCCGGCCGGCCCAAGGACTGCGCCGGCCGCGTCGCCCAGCGATCCTGGAAGATGTAGAGCCGTCTCTGCCTTGCCGGCGAGCAGCATCCCGCCGAGAGAGTCGAGGGCGCCACGATCGACGACCGACACCAGGCCGATGATCGCCGCATCGGCAAGAGCCGGCACCACGACGCCCTCCTGGTCGGCCGAGCGCCCGAGTTCCAGCCGAAGGGCTTTGGTGCGGGCCAGCCGCCACTGCGCCTCGATCACCTCGAGCGCATGCTCCGGTGGCAGAGACTCGACGGTGGAGTTGATGACCGCAGCTGCTTGCGAGGACGAACGGACAGACCTCCCTGCCAGAGCGCTGAGATGCGGCGACTCGTTGACCTGCCGGAAAGACCACAACACTTCGGCGGCATCGTAGGGAAGTCCGTCGATCGTCGCCGGCTCCAAAGCCGCAGCCACTGCCACGGCGCGTCGTTGCCACGCGACCACGAAGAGGACGACCACGAAGGCGAGGGCGACGATGGCGGTGAGTACTTCCATGGCGATCCGATCGGATGGTTCGTAGTGGACGATGGAGCAAGATGACGCGTTCTCGGCCTGTTGGTTGACGGTCTCGGGCAGCTACGTCGATATGAAGATGGTCGCAACTTCGTCGAGCAGAACTCGACAGACGCGAACGAATCAGCGGACCGTCGAAAGCTCTTGTCGGCTTGACCAAGCCTAAGTGAACGTCACCCAATCTGGAGTGGAAACCCAGCGGCTGACCGCGTGTGCAATGCCCGCGACATGCGCCATCGTCGGGAACCACGTGGTAGCCGCACACACAGACCTTGACCGGGCCGCATCCCAGGCAGCCCAGAACAGGGGACCATCACCATGGATGCAGCAGACCGGCTCACGCTGGTGGCGGCCGCGGCAACCGCCGTCGGGCCGGTCGACGACCCGGCCGTCTGGGCCGCCAGGGTTCAGGGAAAGGCGGTCGACTTGTATCTGATGTCGCGGGAGCGTGGCGCCGTCGGCAAGGCGCTCGAGCAGCTGGACGCCTGCCGCACCTACGTCGCCACCATCCTCGGCGGCAGGGTCGAGAAGCACCGTCTCGACAGTGGTGGCGAGCTGCGTCGCGGACTGCTGCGGCTGAAGGTGGCCACCAGCAAGTACAACAAGGACGGTGAGGAGGACATCCGCACCGAGCTGCTCTCCCTCCCCGAAGGCCAAGCCGTGCTGGACAAGGCAAAAGGTCTCGTCGGTCACCGCGTGCTGATCTGGGCACAGACCGAGGAGAAAGACGACGGCCGCAAGGTGAAAACCCTGCGGCACCTCGAAGACCTGGGCGTCGACACCGACCTCGACGCATCCGGACCGCAGGCTGCCTAGGGACACATAGCGGCATAGACCACATCGGACCGGGTGCTCGTGGTCGGTGTCGCGCTCGCCCAGTACTTGTTGCGCGTCTACGTGGGCCACAACCACCGCGGCGGACGTAACCTCCACGACGATGTCGACGAGGAGCGCCACGAAGGTACCGCGCGGTCTGGAGCGCTTCGTCATCGACGTCCGGTCCATAACGTAAGCAGGGTGCGCATATCTGCGCTGGAGCGTCCCACGGAGTTACGTCATTCCGCGCCGAGCTGGACTGACGGCAGACGAAGTCATGGGACGTTTCGCTGGTCGATCCTCGGTCTAGCCCCGACGACGTCTTCGGGCCGCGGACCCGGCGGGGGATCTCATGATCAGGATCGACCGGAACACCGGGAATGTCGTCGTCGTGATCTTGGTCGCTCGATCTATGGGGCCTGGTTCTTCTGTACCGGGACTCATGGATGGATCGTGCCGGACACCTCAGACACGACCCCTGGGCATCGGAAACCGGTATGTCCCGTGGGTACTCGGTAAGCGCGCAGATTCATGCCGCGGATTCGGGTCTCCGAGTGGTAAATTCACCTTCGCACTCTTCACTCTTTCTGAGGACTTCACTGATGGCACAGCGCACCATTGTCGAACTGGTCGACGACCTCACCGGCGAGGCAATTCGCGAGGGCGAAGGGCAGACTGTCGCCTTCACGTTCCAGGGCGTCTCCTATGAGATCGACCTCAGCGACGCCAGCATCGCCGAGCTCACCGAGGCGATCACTCCATACATTGAGAGCGGACGCCGCATCGGTGGACGCAGGAGCCGCAGCCGGACGGTTGCACCGGTGAAGGACGAGCCGCTCGACACCAAGACTGTTCGTGCCTGGGCGGAGGCCAACGGCATCGAGGTCTCCAGTCGAGGACGTCTGTCCGCCGATGTGATCGAGCAGTACCGCGCCGCCGGCAACTGATGTAAGTCGCCGATCTGGCACGGGGATTGAAGCTTTCGCTCCTCGCCTTGTGCTGGCAGCCCGGGCGGGTCCGTGATGACCACTCGTCGGGCTTTCTCCGGCTGTGTTACGGGAGGGCTGAAGGTCGCAGCAGGTCTTCCGTGACGTGATTGCCCACTCAGGCGGCACCCAGTCAGCGATCAGCAGGTCGCGCATTGCGAGAACTCCGAAACTCTTTGCTGCCGTCGAATCTTTCCGACGTGGCCTTCAGTCTTTCTGATCTGGTTCGGGCAGATCGTGCAGCGCCGCATTGGCATCCTGGGGGGTTCGGCCCAGGCCGAGCTTTCCGGTCGCCGTGCCGTTCCGCAGGCTGATCCTCACCCACGTTCCGGAGACGATGTCGCCGCGTCGCCGCAGCTGCACCGTGCCGCGGGCGGTGCGGTCGTCGCTGCTCAGGTCGAACCAGCCGAGTAGGTCGTCGCCGTCGGCGAGGAGGCTGGAACGCCACTGCAGTCCCGCACCCTCGAAGGTGGCGTCTTTGACCGAGGCGGGGTGGACGTCGACGGTGCGGCCGCGGTGGGTGAAGTCGACGGCCCCCTTGACCGGCTTGGGGAACAGTCCGTCCCAGGTGGACCACCAGAGCCCGCCCCAGCCGGGTGCCCCGCCGGCCAGCTCATCGAGGGTGATGTCGAGGGCCTTGGCGATGCTCTGCGCCGTCGCCAGGTTGGGTTGGGCCTCGCCGCTTTCGTAGCGGCGGATGTTGCGGCCGTCGGTACCGACCCTGCGCCCGAGCTCGGCCTGTGTCAGCCCGAGCTCGGTGCGTCGCCGGGCGATGGTCTCGGCTGTGCTCATCATCAGGGTTTCCTCGGGGTCGCCACCCAATAGGGCTGGTGTGTCCTATTCAAAGGACATCTATGTCCTCTACAGTAGGACTCAGATGTCCGTCTTGTAGGACAGAGTAGTCCTCACACTGCTTCTGTCCAACGACCTCCCCTCACACCCCCTGGAGTCGCCATGACCAGGTCTGCAGCGATCCTCTCCGCCGGAGTTGCCGTGGCGATCGTGCTCGGTGCCACCGCGTGCACCGGAGCGACAACCTCAAGCAGCCCATCCGGCGGCACTTCGGCCGGGCGCACCGTCAGCGCGGTCCCGTCAGCCCCTCCTGCTTCACGTCCGAGCGTGGTGCCGACCCCTGTGGCTCCGCCGGGTGCGACTGCCACAGCCGACGCGACCCCCGCAACGCCGCCGCATGCCGAGTCGCCGCATCGAAGGCTGCGTGGGTCTTTCGAAGGGGTAGCCGTCGTCGCCGAGGTGTACCCGATCCGTCGGCTGGGCTCGACCTCGGTGGCCAACGTCCGCTTCGTCGCCGTGAACGCCTCCCGCACGTTCCGCATCCTCGAAGCCCTCAACGACCACAACCCCGAGGTAGGGGACGGCGGCGACACCTCACCGGACGGTCTGCGGCTGATCGACCCCCAAGCCGAGAAGGCGTACCTGCCGGCCACCATCAGCGACCACGAGTGCCTGTGCAGCCCGGCTCGGAACGCCTGGACTGACCGCTACACCGACGTGACCGTCACCGTGGCCTTCGCCGCCCCGCCGGCGACCATGGAAACCATCCATCTGCTGGTGCCCGGCTTCGGGACGGTGACCGATGTTCCGCTCCGCTGAACGCCGGTCACCAGCCGCCGACCGTCCGCCTGCGCGGATCGGACACTCAGTCGGTGCGGCGATCCTGGTCATCGCCATGACCGCGTCAGCCGCCCAGGCCAGCCCGCCGCCCGACGATGCGAGCGTCCATCCCATCACCATGCCCGTCGTCGACATCCGGGTCGGCACCGCCACCACCGACGGGACAGTAGCCGTCGAACAACGGGACAAGGGCACCACGGCACGCCTGGATGCCTCCGTCCTGTTCGCCAAAGACAGTGCCGTCCTCAAGAGGGGCGCCCGGGCGCGGATCAACGTCTTGGCCCAACGGCTGCGAGAGGCGGGGACCGGTCGGATCACCGTCACCGGCTTCACCGACGACCTTGGGTCAGCCGCCCACGGGATGCGCCTATCACGACACCGAGCCGCAGCAGTGGCAGACCAGCTGGGACCGCTGCTGGGGCCCGGCTGGCCGTCACCCACGATCGTCGGCATGGGGGAGGACGATCCCGCCGTCCCCAACACCAGCGAAGCCAACCGGCGGCTGAACCGTCGAGTCGTCGTCACCGTCGAGCACTGACCATGCGCGGCAACCCCACCCGCTGCCGCACACACGACAACAACCGACGGGGTCATCACCGGAACCCTCGACCGGTTGCAGTGGAGGTGCGGAAGCGGTGACCGATCCCGATGCCACGTCGACCCCACCGCGACGGCCGGTTGAACCCAGCCCACCGCTGGAGCCGGCGGACTTCTCCCCGCGCCGTCCGTTCACCCAGGTCGTGCAGTCGCTGCGGGAAGCAGACGTCGACGGGCGACTCGATGAGGCGTGCCAGCTGCTCGTCCAGGCCTACCGGCCGGTGCTGGACCGCCTGGCCTTCCAGCTGATGCACGGTCGCGAACTCGACCCCGCCACCTGGGGCCGGCGTGCCCGCACGATGGTCGAGTGACGTGGTCCTCGCCGAGCTGCCCGCGATCATCCGCAGCGGTGCACCGATCGCCGACCTGACCATGGTCCTGGGCCCGTCACTGCGCAGGGCCTGCAGCCAGCAGCTGGTTGATGATCGGCAACCGCGCAGCCGAGACGGTACCGATGTCGGATTCGGCGTCCAGGCATCGTCCTGAACGTCCACCCGGCCTGCTGACGTCCCACGAGATCCTGCCGGAATGCCGCCGGCCGTCCGGGAAACCCCACCCGGCCAGCGGCCTTCCTCTCGAGCGCTGACGCCTCGCCAGCAGCATGCGGCGTTGACGGTGTCCGTGTTCGGAGCCGAGAACCCGGCGGGCGGGCGTCAGCGACGGCGGGGTGCCGTCGTGGTCTGGGCCGCACCGTGCACGGGAGCCGTCGATGAGCTCGCCGTGCCGCGCTGCGGCCGTGGGTGCTGCGCAATGCCGCTGAGTCTGTCCCGCAGCCCTTGGAGGTTGGTGATCACCAGGTCGATGTCATCCAGGCAGGCCGCCGCCTCGAACGGGGTGAGTCCCACGGTTGTGAGCCGGGACGCATCGAGTGCCTGCCGTTTCACAGCCGTGAGCGTGTTGGACATGGCCCGACCCGCCAGGAGCAGTTCCGGGGACCGCTCCAGCACGTCGGGGTCCACGCGGTGGGCGATACCGAGCCCACTGGAGCTTTCGCCCGGGCGGGCGGGGATCGTGACCAGGCAGCACAGGCCCTGGTCGGCGAGTCGGTGGGCGGCGCGATGGGCGGCGTTCAACTCCGCCCGGGTGCCCGGTCGCCCCAGATGCTGTTCGACGAAGACCCTCACCGGCACGGTGCCGCGAATGCCGACCAGGTCGAGCTCATGCAGCAGCAGCTGCCGCCACTGCTGTGCCACCAACACCCCCAGTTGTGGACGGACTGCCGTTGACCGAATGCAAGCACATGGTCACGCTTCTGTCCGGCGAAACCCTCACATCCTTCGACAGGGCTCTGTCTCTGCAGCGGTCCTGCTGTGACGGAGCTCGGCGGCTGCGTGATCAGATCGGGTCCTCGACGTCGACGCCGACGCCGATCGGGAAGTGGTCGGAGAAGCCGTTCTGGTTCACCGGCTTCCCCATGCCGCCGAACAGGAATCGGTCGCGGATAGTCACCGGTCACGTCGCTGGTGCCCGGGAACCGGAGGATCAGCACTGTCTCCGGCCGGACCCTGATCGCAGCGGTCGTGATGATCATGTTCTTGTTCACCAGGAACTGGTCGAGCTGGTTGGGCTCGTTGTCGAAGTAGAAGCTGCCGTCGGGCTCACCGTTGCGTCCGGTACCCATCGGCGGCCACATCAGGTTCCAGAACAAGGCCTTGTCGGCGTTGACGACGCGTTCGGCCTGCCGGGTCGATCCGGCGTGGGTGACCAGGGATGTGTCGAACGGCTCGTCGTTGAAGTCGCCCATGGCCAGTGCGGGTGTGTCCGGGCCGTGCATCTCGAGGACACGGTCGTGGAAGTACCCGAGGGTTTCCCCGGCGATGTCGCGGTACCCGGCTGACTCCCAGCGTCCGCCGGAACGTGACGGCCAGTGGTTCCCGAACACCGCCCAGGTGCGTCCCTCGGGGGTCTGGAAGTTGACCTGCACGATCTCGCGGGTGGCGTTTCGCCGCATCACGGTGTGGAAGAAGATCTGGTCGGCCGGGGCGGTCAGCCGGGTCGCGTCGAAGAGAAACGCGACGTCGATGCCGCGGGCATCGTCGGTGTCGGCGTGCGCGATCCCGTAGCTGCGGCCCGGGAGCAGCTGCTGCACCGCGGCGACGAGCAGGTCCAGCACGAACCTGTTCTCGACCTCACACACCCCGAGCAGATCCGGTCCGGCACCGCCGTTGATCTGCGCGATCACCGAGGCGAGCTGGGAGATCTTGCGGTCCCGCAGCGCCGGTGTCCACCCGGCCAGGTCACGACCGACGGCGCGGGCGACCTTCTCCGGCCGCCGCTCCGGTGGTGCGTTCTCTTCGTCGAACAGGTTCTCCAGGTTCCACCAGGCAACGTAGAAGCTGTTCACGGGTACTCCTTGCCGAGTCGGAGGCGGGGACCGCCACTCACGTAGACCAGTTCGTGGCGACGGTGATACCCGAGAACGGCCTTGCGACAGCACGGGCAACAGATATCGAACATGTGTTCTATGATGCCGGTGTGGCGCGACGTTCCGACCCGAACCGGATGCTGGCGGCGGCCCTCTACGGCACCGCTCGCAGACTCGCCGCCGATGCCGGCTCGATCGACGAGGCCAGGCGGGAGCTTGCCGAGCTGGCCGCGGGCCGCCACGACCTGATCTCCCAGGAGGCCGGGCTGATGGCGGGCTACTGGTCCGCTGACGTGTGGGCCAGTCAGCCGGTCGAGCTGCTCGCCTCCGGACTGCTGCTGGTGTCCGGGCCGATCGACTTCAAGGTGCTGGAGAAGTGGGTGGAGATCGGCCGCGCACGTGCCTCCGCTCCGGTGCACGGGACGCAGTAGCCAAACTGGCCGATCAGCGCCGGATCAGCACGGTTTCCAGGTCTTCCCGCCGGGTGCGCAGCAGCGTTGGACCGGCGTAGCCGCCGTTCGGCGATAGATCGGACAGTCGGACGGACAATGACTCATGACCGTCTGCCGACGCCGACGGCGGCTTCGTGATCACAGCTCTCCAACGAAGACAGCGGGGTCGTGTAGGCCCGCGTCGACAGCAAGTTGGAGCATGACGTCATCACGGCTGCGGGGGGGCACCACGAAGTTGACCTGGTACGGAATGGAGGTTCCGCCGATGGCGATCACCTGCACGCTCCCGCTGTCATCGGGACCTGGTGGGACCAGGTAGCGAATCGCTGGCAGCCGGTAGGTGCCGTACCGAAGGTCAGCTCTGATCCAGGCTTCAAAGCTGTGCTCGGAGTTGTTGTGGATGTTTACGGTCAGTTCGACCACGGGGACGCCGAGTCGGCTCCCGGTCCATACCTCGCTGACCTGGACCTCGATGCCGTCGCCGTAGAGATATGTCTCGGTGAAGGCTGGCGGTCGCCGTCCGACGTCGGTTGACTGGGCAGGTGGCGCGAGTGCGTCACAGGCGCGGAGCGGACTGGTGAGGAGCAGCATCACCAGTACGACAAGGAGCCTGAGCACCGGCCGAATAGAGACCATCGTCATGATCGTGACGATAGGAGCGGCCGTTCACATCCCACGCACACAGCGCTCACAGTGGGCTCACACGGGAGTCATTCACAACCACGTGATGGGGCCCTCTGAGTGGAGTCCCGATCGGTGAAGTGGATGCGTGAGGTTCGCCAAGACGGGTTCGTGGCGGGGCCACGGATGTCTTGTTGATCATGGTTATCCGAGCGTGTTCCGCGTCGCTGGTCATGGTGCCATGGGGTGGGACCGCTGGACGGTACTGCTCGGCTGAGGTTGTCCGTTGTTGAGGACTGGGCGTGGTCACCGGGGTCGGCGGACTGGTCAGCAGAAATGTCGGTTTCCACCTCCGACACGTGACTCAGGGATGTCGTAGTGCTTCGAACGCTGGGCGGCGCGACCACAACAGTGCGTTGGTTCGAGACCCATCATTGGACTGACAGACTGGTGGTCGGCCTAGTCATTGAGACACCCGCAGCAAGGCGCTGGCAGACGATCTGGCGACGTTGTGGGCTGGCGTTATTGGGGGTCCGTTGAGGTTCGAGGTGTTGGGACCGCTGGTGGTGGAGCACGCGGGCGTCACGGTCGATGTGCCCGGCGGTAGGCAGCGTGCGTTGTTGATTGCGCTACTGCTGCGCGCCGGGCAAGTGGTGCCCTCCGAGCGGCTCATCGACGACGTGTGGGCAGCGGACCCGCCGGCGGATCCAGCTCATGCGCTGCAGCAGACGGTGTCGCGGCTGCGCAGGATCCTGCCTGATCGTGGAGCGGCCGAGGAGTGGCTGGTCTGGCACCCGTCTGGTTACCAGTTAGCGGTCGACCCTGGCGCCGTCGACCTGACTCAGTTCGAGCAGTTGGCAGAGTTGGGCCGGCGGCAGTTGGCCGCCGGGGACCCGGTGGCGGCGGCCGACATCCTGCGGCTGGCACTGGGCTTGTGGCGGGGGCCGGCGCTGGCCGACGTGGCGGATCTGCCGTTCGGGCAGGCCGCGGCCGTCCACCTCACGGAGCGGCGTCTGGCGGCGGAGGAGGACCGGATCGAGGCGGACCTGCTTCGCGGCCAACATGCTGCTGTTGTGGTCGACCTGGAAGGCATGGTCGCGGAATACCCGTTCCGGGAGCGGCTAAGTGCGCAGTTGATGCGTGCCCTCTACGCCGGCGGTCGCCAGGCCGACGCACTGAACCTGTATGAGTCGACCCGCCACATGCTTGCGGACAATCTCGGCGTCGATCCTGGGCCGCAGCTGCGCAGTGTCTACCAGCAGATCCTCGTTCACAACCCGGACCTGACCCCACCGACGCCAGGGCCGCACGGCGCCTCCGTCGACCGACGCAGCAATCTGCCGGCACCGGTCAGCACGTTCATCGGCCGAGACGGAGACGTCAGAAAGGTGTTGGCGCTTCTGGAGGCCTCACGTATGGTCACGCTCACCGGGGCGGGTGGGGTCGGAAAGACCAGTCTCGCCCTGCACACGGCCGGTCGGCTGGTCGGCAGCGCGGTCGATGGGGTCTGGTGGGTGGACCTCGCCCCTCTCGGTGAACCGATGTTGCTGGCCGACGCGATCCTGCGCGCGCTTGAGGATCAACCCGGCGGGCGGCTGGCCCCGTCTAGCGGAACGGGAACCGAGCCGCAGGAACGACTGCGGTCCTTCCTCGCCGGCCGGGAGCTGCTCCTCGTGCTAGACAACTGTGAGCACCTCGCCGAGGCCGTGAGCCGTCTGGCCGGCGCGACTCCTGGCGGGCGCACCAGGCGTGCGGATACTGGCCACCAGCCAGTGGTCGCTGAACACCGCCGGGGAGGCTGTGTGGTCGGTGCCACCGCTGTCCGTTCCGCCAACGGGCACTGACCTGCCCGCCGGCGCGCTGCTGGCCTACCCTGCGGTGCAGTTGTTCGCAGACCGGGCCGCTGCCGCAGGCGGCATCGGGGGAGCGGCTGAAGACGACGCCGAGGCGGTGGCGGAGATCTGCCGAAAGCTCGACGGGGTGCCGTTGGCGATCGAGCTCGCCGCCGCCCGGACCCGGCTGCTCCCGCCCCACCAGCTGCTCGCACGGCTGCACGACCGCTTCGCTTTACTCGCCACCAGGAATGCGACCGGGCCAGCCCGGCAACGCACGCTGCGGGCCGTCGTCGAGTGGAGCTACCACCTACTCACGAAGTCTGAGCGGGTGCTGCTGCGCCGGCTGGCCGTCTTCTTGGGCGGAGCCCGCCTCGACTCGGTCGAGCAGGTCTGTGCCGACTATGGCCCCACCCTCGGCAGCCCTGGAGCCGACGGGATCACCGCCGACCGGATCGTCGACCTGCTCGCGGGCCTGGTCGACAAATCGCTGATCATGGTGGAGGCCGCAGACGGCGAGGCCCGCTACACGATGCTCGAGACGATCCGGGTCTACGCGACGGAACAGTTGGCCGATGCCGAGGAGCACACCGGCCTGCGCACCGCGCACGCGCGGTACTTCGCCGATCTTGCCGCCGCCTCGGTCCCGCAGCTGCACGGACCGGACCAGCTCCACTGGCTGCAGCAGCTCAGCGCCGAGCGCGCCAACATGCGGGCCGCGATCGAGTACGCCAGCGGCCACGGAGACGGTGAGACCGCACTGCGGCTGGCCGGTGCGCTCAGTCAGTTCTGGTGGCTCACCGGCGACGTCACCGACAGTCGTCGGCTCACCACGCTCGCTCTGCACGCCGCTGAGCCTGCACCGAGCCCGGACCGCGCCGCCGCCCTCACCTTCGTTGCGCGGCTCGACACGCGACACGGAAGCACCGCAGAGCTGGTACGCGTTCTCGAGCAGGCGGCGGAATGTTACCGCAGCTGCGGAGATGAGGACGGGGCAGCAGTGCCGACCGCGCTGCTGGCGCACGAGCTTTATCGCCAGGGCCGACGGCAACGCGGCCGAGAGTTGGTGGCGCAGGCCACCTCGGCGGCCGGTTGGAATGGAGCCGTCGCGCAGATGCTGTCCGGCGGGACGGCCGGCAGTGTTCGGCGACCTGCGCCAGGCGGAGCACCAGCTCACGACCGCGCTGGCCACCTTCCGTGACCTGGGTGACCGTTGGGGACAGGCAGAATCGCTGTGGCGGCTGGGTGGACTGGCTCACATCCGTGGCCGGTACGAGGATGCGCTGAGTGCGCTGGATGAGGGTGTCGAACTAGCCACACAACTAGGTAACACGGAGCAGACCATTCACCTGCTCGCCAGCGCCGGCAACATCCTCGTGCTCACCGGCGACTACCCCGCCGCAGGGGCGCGCTATGAGGAGGCTCTGCGCCTCGCTCAAAGGCTCAGCCTGCAGTCGGAGATCGCGTTCATCAGGAACGGTATGGGCTTGTGCGCCCGCCGTCAGGGTGACTACCACCTTGCCCGCGCCCATCATGAGGACGCGCTGGCTGTCTACCTGCGTGAGGGCGCGGAGTCAGGCCTCGCGCTGACTCATGCCTGGCTCGGCTACACGGCCGAACTCGAGGGCGACGACCGACCGGGCCGAGGCCCACCACATCGAGAGCCTCACGATTGCACGCAAGATTGGTGACCCCCGAGCCGTAGCGCTTCCCCTCGAGGGCCTCGCCGGTGTCGCCGTCCTGCGAGGCGGACTACCACCGCTGCACCACCCTCCTCGGCGCCGCGACCGCCATCCGCGCCTCAGTCGAAGCACCACTACCACCCGCCGAGCGTGTCGATGTCGACCGCGCGGCCGCCGCCGCCCGAGCCCACCTCGGCAAAGGCGCCTTCAATCTTGCCTTCGACCGAGGTGCTGAGATGACCCTGGATGCCGCATGTGCTTATGCGACGACTCGCACGCCCACGTAGCAAGCCACGATCCAGGCTGCCGATTCCGACGAAGCCACCGCCGGCTGGGTCGACTGGCACGACTATGGACCCCCACGCCACCCTCAGCATGCTCACCCCACCGAGGACGAACAGGATCATTGCGCTGCCTTCAACCGGGACTGGCAGCTCGTCGCAGCTGCTTTGACCTCGCCCAGAACGCCTGGGTGGTTCTGCAGCTCAAGGAAGTACCACGTTGCCGAGATCCCCCAAATCTGGGCTGCGTAGTCGCAAGTCTTCGTCTCCCGACAGTAGTGAGAAGACGAGAACTCACTGACTGTGCATGAGAAACCGGCAAGAGTCGCCAGGAATCGCCGCGGAAATGATGCCGGAGTGCTTGACAAGGTGTTTAGACTCAGGGCCATTCAGGGCGTCGAGCGCCAGCGAGAACGGAGCGCCCCGGCAAAGGCGTGGCCCTGACGTTCCGGACCTTCGTCCGATCCGCCGCGCAGCTCCTCACACTGACCTGGTCATGGGTGGGTGAACCACATGCCTGTCCAGGTCGAAAATGGGCGTCTTCCCTTGTCAGCAGGTGTTTGTCCAGGAAACCGGCCTGGCCAGGCCCCGGTCAAACACCTTATAGAGGGAAAGGGGTATGTATATGTGTACTCAAGCTCGGAAAAAACACATACAAGAGCACTACGCATAGATGCCTATATACATATCTCCCTGGACAGCTGGACAGAGAGATAGATAGTAGGGGCGTGAACGTTCACACACGCTCAGTGAAGCCGACGTTACTGTCCAGGCCACTGTCCAGGCCAGCCAGAATGTGGTGGACACCCAGGACAGCCCCAGATTCCAGACTGAATAGGCCTCGATCCGCCGAACGGGCAGCTGAGGCTCCCCAGGGGAACGTATGACGTCGGTTCGGCGCCCGCCGCACACCAGAACGCCATGAGCCACCACACCCCGTCCAGCACCGGGACAGCCGCGGCCGCCGTGCCCATGGTGTTTCTCGACATCGAGACGCTGTGCCAGGGCTGGCCCGACCCGGACGGACGTCCCCGGCGGATGGCCCGCGAGCTCGCCGCAGACCGGTTGCTGTCTGACGCCGGGACCAGGCTCGGCGGATCGTCAGTTCGGATCGGTTGATGGCGAACCCGAGCAAGGCGAAAGGCGACCGGGCCGAGCTGGCGGCGGTCGCTTACCTGACCCAGGCCGCGCCGCACCTGGTCAGCGTGCACCGGGCGCAGCGCAAGCTGGGCGCCGGCCGGGCCGACGACACTGGCGACCTGTGGGTGTTCCACGACGTCGCCATCCAGGTCCGCGCCTACGACCTGGCCAGGATCGGCACCGCGATCCGCACCGCAGCCGTCGACGCCGCCCAGCAGGCCACCAACGCCGGTGTGCCGTACGCGCTCGGGATGGTGCCGTTCCCGCGGGCTCGAGCCGGGTCGGTGCGGTGGCTGGCGTGCGCCACCCGCTGGCCGACCGCCCCGGTACGGGAGCCGCTGCCGTTCGAGCTGGTCGGCCGTGCCCTCACCTGGCTGCGCGACGACATCGGCCCGTACGGCTTCGACCCCCGTCCCCGCCGCGCCCGCATCGCCGCGCTGACCAGCACGGAGGGCCCGGCCCTGGTGGCCCCCATCGAGGCCTGGCTGGACGCGTTCGCCACTGCCCGGGTCACTCCTGGCATGGCCGCAGCCTGACAGCGGACAGACGCTGCCGATGAGGATTCGCTGGGGCTGCGTCCGCTCGTGACCGCAGCGAGCGAGGGTTCGCCGCATGGCTTCTGGTGACGGCCGCGGGGAGCAGGCGAACGGCCATGGGAGACGACCGCGAACCAGGAGCTACCGATGCATGTCCGCCGGCGCCAGAGCTGGGGTCACCGCCGACCATCCCAGGCCGCTCATGCCGTGCGCCGACCCGCTGTGGCTGGTCGAGGCCCCGCTCCGCCTGGCGCAGCTGACCGGTGTCGACGTGAACCTGATCCCCGAGTCCCGTGTCTCGGTCGTCGCCGTCCCGCTCGGCGAGGACGACTGGGCCGAACGCGGCCTGCGCCGCTGGGTCGGCACCCGACCCGAGGCGATGTGGCATCCGCTGCTGTGGCTGCCGGCACGGCTGGCGATGCCGCTGGTGGCGCTCACCCCCGACGGCGACATCTTCGAGGAGCCGCTGGAGCAGTGGCAGACCCGGGTCGCTGTCGAACTCGTCGACTCCCAGCTGCTGACCGCCGACGGCTGGGTGGATGTACTGGCTTTGGTCGGCCTCGACGTCGACGACGCGGCCGATGTGCGCCGGGTGGGGGACTGGCTCGCCGGCGGAGCCGACGAGGTCTTGGACGCGGTCGACCTCGAGCCGTTCTTCGTCGACGACCCAGCCGACGGGACGGACAAGCGGGCTGCGCGGACTGGTGCGGCGGCACGATCGGTCGACTGGTCGAGTGCTCTGGCGGTGACGGCAGCGCCGCTGCTCGTGTCGTCGGGCCGGGCCCTGATGGCGGACTCCTTGGTCGCCTTGGCGTTCGAGCTCACCAACCCCGACAACGACCTCGAGGATGAGGCCTACGCCCGTGGCGCCTGGTGGCTGGCCAGCCTGGCAACCGAGGCGGTCGCCGAAGGCCCCGATGTCGACGTGTGGCTGGCGGTCCTCGATGCGGTGCAGGCCGCCGGGCACGACCGCGAACGTGTGGCGGCGGCTCTGCAGCCGTCGCTGCGGTTGCTCAGCACCGTCCGGGACCGGTCCTGGCCGTCGCTGGTCGAACTGCAGCTTTTGGCCGGGTCGGCGGACCTGCCGGAAGGATCCACCACCTCAGAGCCGCCGGTGCCGTCCCGGCCCGGATCGACGGGGGGCAGGTCGGCGGCGGCAGCCTCGTCGCCGTTGCGTACGAAGGATGTACCGGATTCGGGTCCGCGCCCGGCCACCGAGATGGTCGAGTCGGCGGCGGATCGCACGGGTGTCGGTGCGGGCGAAAGCCCCACGGCGACGACAGGGGCGTCGCATCCGATGGGTCGACGGCCCAGCGCCCGCAGATAGGCGCTCCCGGTGCCCACGCACCCGGGGGCAACCCCGCAGTCAGCTGCTCTGCTCAAGGGTCGTCAGGGGGCTGTCCCGGTTTCATCGTTCCCGCGTGTGCCGCACACCAGTGGTGCATGACCACCACCACTCGGCCGAAGCGCACCACCGGCAGCAACCCCGCTCGGTACCGGGCGGCCCTCGAGCTGCGTCGGTCCAGCGCGGCGCAGCCTCATCGTCACCGGTTCCGCGAAGCGGCCCGCGGACTCGGGAAAGGCGGCCGCGCCGGCAGCCGTGCCGCGCTGCGCCGGCTGGTGCACCGGTGAGTGTCCAACCGGCACCGACGCAGCCGGAGGTTGCCGCCGAGCCGACCACGCTGCGAGTCGTCTACGACATCGACACCTTCGACGGTCTCGACCTGAACCAGGGCACAGTTTGGCTCGACGTCGATGGAGTCACCCACGACGTTGCCGCGCTGCTCGTCACCGAACGGCTGTCCGCGGTCGGTGAGCTGGAGGCGATGGCGTCGGTGCTGGTCGGCGGAGACGAGCTCCTGCGCCGGTCCCGGCTGTACGCGGCGTTGCTGCAGCTTGCACCGTCGCCAGCCGACGGTACCGAACCCGACCACCATCCAGGCGAGCCTGCGGCCCACTCGCGGTCCGCCCGGCCCGCACACCTGCCGGCATGAGCATCGTCACCGCCAAGATGCAGACCCGTCGCCCCGCCGGATCACCCGCGGCCACCGGTGGCCAGTTCGCTGAGACGACCAGGACGGAGTCGGACCTGGACCTGGCGACGACGCCCGCACCGGCACCTCCCGCCGCGCCGGCAGCTCCTGCTGCGTCGGATCGGCGGCAGGCCGCGGCCGGCCGGTTCGCCCCGTCGGTGCTGGACCCGACGAAAGTCACCCACATCGAGACCCTCGACCTGACCCCGGTCGAGGAGTTCGACGGGAACGTCCACACCCCGACAGCCAACTGGGACCTCTACGAGGACTGGGCTGAGGAGGCGACCGCGCGGGGCCGCGGGCGCTGCACCATGTGCGGCCAGCACCTCAACTACGTGAACGTGATGCACCACGTCGACCACGGCACCTTCACTCTCGGCGTCGACTGCGCCGAGTCGGTCGGGATCGCCGGCGACCTGGGTCGGAAGGTGTCGGACCTTCGCGCCAACCGGACGGCCCGCACCGAGAACCTGAAACGTAAGGCCCAGTTCCAGCAGCTGTGTGTCGACGACCCCGACTTCGCCGCCGCCCTGGAGTTCGCCGACCCTGACAGTGACGACTTCGACCCCTTCATCGCCGACGTGACCGACACGGTCCGACGCACCGGCCGGATCAGCGACAGCCAACGGGACGCGGTGCTGCAGGGCGCCGCCCGGCGCCGGGAATGGCGGGCGGAGCGGGCCGAACAGGCTGCGATGCCGAAGATCCCAGTGCCGGAGGGAAAGCAGCAGGTGACCGGCAAGGTGTTGTCGACCAAGGAGGAGCCGAACCGGTTCGCGTACAACTCCTCGACCATCAAGATGCTGGTGCTCGACGACCGGGGCTTCAAGATCTGGACGACCGCACCCGCAGCGTTGCTCGGCGGCGACGGAGGTCTCCGAGGCAAACGCGTCGCCTTCACCGCCGGACTCCACCGGTCCGACGACGACGAGTTCTTCGGATTCGGCAAGCGCCCGACCAAGGCGGCGTTCCTGCCCGGGGGAGAGGTAGGAGAGCCATCCGGCACACCGTTCACCGACGCGGGCACGGGTTCTCGCGACATGAGCACGAAATGATCACCCTCCGTACCGGTGAGGCGACCACCCACCCGAGCGGCCGCATCACCGGGCACATCGATCGTGAACAGCAAGTGTGGTGAGCGCATGATGCGAGCGCCAGCTCCCTGGCCCGATGGAAGATGAGTTCCTCTTGCCAGGTTTACAAGCATTCTTTGGGTTTCATCCGTGCCTGTAGGACTCGCGGCGGACCCCCAGCTCAGAACTGCCCTGTCCAACACGACCTGCGACTGAGCCTGCGCCGACGAATGGGTGATGCCTTGACGGCATCACCCGTTCGTGTCGTCGACCTCGACGATGGCGGCGTCGGCGGCGTTGCGCTTGATGGAGGCGATGCCGTTCAGGACCCCGGCTTTGGTCTTGTAGCTCTCGCCGGTGGCGATAACCTGTCCGTTGCTGGCCTTGAGCCGGAACCGGAACTCGCCCGCTCTGTCCTTGTAAACCTCGAACTTGGCCATGATCACCTTTCGTGGGAGACGTCTTTTCAGTTCCTCCACCGTAGGGGCGAGCCGATCCGGGTCGGGGGAGCCACGCTTCCACGAACTGATGGTCGACGTTCAGCCGGCCTCCACCGGGTTGGCCGGCAGCGATGGGCAGTCAAGGTTGAACCGAACGGGGTCCGAATCTCACGCCAAGCCTGTCGCCCAGCCAGACCAAGGCCCCGGGCGAGGGCGGGGGAGGCCGAGTGGCTCGTCATGCCGGGGACGCTGCTCTGCCTGAAGCGGTGAGTTCGAGGTGCTGGAGGACCAACTGAAGTCGTGGCTACCAGAAGATGGGAGAGCCTGGACCCCATGGACGCTTACGTGTTCGCCGCTACGGGAAGCGTTCGACCTTAAACACGACGGGCCGACTCACTGGTTGGAGGTCGTGCTCGGCGTTGCCCAGCGAGAGTGTGTTACCAGTACCGTTCTCGTGTGACCAACTACGAGCTGTCAACGCTTCTTCGCCGCCGTGAAGGGTGGTCCGAAGCGGTGAACGAGCTCCGCTCGCTCCAGGAACAGCGCGCGGAGAAGGTCGAATCGAGCATCGAGCGATACGGCCAGGTTTATGCGGGACGGCGGGCTGCGATGGTGTTCAATGTCGTCGCCAGTCGACAGCGCAAGTACGAGCAGCGCGTGCTTCCGATGGTGAGGAAGTTCGAGGAGCGGCCGCAGGCAGCCACCCTAGCTGCCCTAGCGGCGGATGGGCCCGGCGAGGGGCTCGGGCTGTCGCCGGGCGAACCAGAAACCATTCGCCTCGTAGCGGCCGGCCTCGACCGCTACTGTTCGGAACGCTCGCTCGACGAGGATGCGGGATGTCGTGCGTGGGCCGAGGAGCAAGAACCGCTGCGCTTCGCCTACCGCTTGGATCCGTATGTCGGCACGGTGAAAGGCATCGGTATTGCCTTGTTTGCTTACATGAGGATGCGCTCGGGCGCCGTAGCCCTCAAACCCGACCTCAGGGTGCGCAAGCGTCTCAACACCCTCGGTTTCCGAGTCCCCGCCGGAAATGACGCTGCAATGGTGTTGATTGCCGAGGCCGCCGCAGACGAACTGGGCATCACGCCCTTCGTGCTGGATCAGATCCTCTGGTGATGAGTCAGGCGGGGCCCTCAAAGACGCTGCCGATGCGGGCTCGCACATAGAACTCAAGCACTGAGCGGACCTGGGGTCGATCGCCAGAGACGAAGATGTGCAGGCGATCGAAGTTCGCTGTCATCCAGTCTTTGACGTTGGCAGGCGTCAACTCCGAGTACCAAGCCATGGCCAGATGACCCGGTAGCAAGGAGGCCCTCGGCCAAGCTCGACTGGGCCGAGGTTGGACTGTAGTGCTGAGACTGCTACGTGTCAGTACCCGAATTGCCGTCGACCGGCCCTACGCGCGGGCGGACCGGCGGCGGGGGAGTGCCACGCATGCCTGTTCCGGTTCACGACCGTCCTGGTTGAACGCGCTGCTCGACCGGGAGAGAGAGTTCGGGGTCGTGCGCCGTGCACGCCGCATCGCGTAGCCACGTGCGGGCGCCTGCCGTCATGCCGCTCTCTGTCTCGCGGCCAGCGGTCCCCGACAGCCTTTGAGAGCCGGCGCCGACGTCGGAGACCAATGAGGTGGTCTGTCAAAGCGGCCCCATCCTGGCCCCTGAACCGCGCCGTGGTTGGAACACCGCTCACGTGCGTCAGGTCGTGCACCCGCCAGCCTCGCCACTGTGGCCGGGCAGCTGTCAGCACCAGTCGTAGACGTTGGCCCACCGCGACTTGCTGACGACGCGGCCGTGGCGGAACTTCACGCTCACCGACTGATCAAATCGGGTGGAATCCATGGACAGGTACCCGTACTGGTAGTCGCCACGGCCGTCGACAATCTTCCGTACCTGCCGGAGCGTCATGCCCTTCTTGATTCGGGAGTATTCGGCGGAGCTCACCGAGGTAGCGTCGGTCACCCGCCGTACCTTGACCGTCTGGCTGTTGGTTACGGTGCCAGTCTGACCCTTGTAGGTGTAGCTGAGTTTGGCGTCCACCCGGTAGGTGCCAGGGGAGACTCGGATCCGAATGAACTCCTGGCTGGTTCGCTTCACCGTCTTGCCGTTGCGCGAGACCGTCGTGACGAACGACGTGACCTTTACCTTGTCGTACTCAGACGTGCCGCAGGGGTTGATGCTGCGACCGCCGGTCCAGATCCCGCCGTTCCCTGTCGAACCGGCACGTACAGCGAAGCTGTCATAGATCGAGACCTTGGCCGGTGGTGCAGCCTGCGCGGGAGCCACAGCGCCGGCGACACCGCCGAGAGCGACAGTGACGGTCACCACGAGGATGGCCATGAGCCTACGAATCTGCATGGGTACTGCTCTCACTTCTGATGGTCTGAAACGGACGGGACGAGCTGCTGACCTGAGCTCGGGGCGGTGGCAGAAGGAAACTGTCGCCGGAGTCAACGCACTTCGTCTCGAAGTCTGCCGTGACGTCCGAACACAACCCCGATCCCTCATTTGCGTGACCGGGACCATCCCTTGACAGTCAGCACTCGCGGTGCCGGCGGAGCGACCGCTCCGGCACCACGTCGGCCCCGCGCAGGTTGGCCTAGGCCGTGGGTCCGCATCCGTACTCCTCGTTGCCTCCGGCGTTGGGGCCGGAGGCTCGCTCGCCGGCAGGAATGTCCCTGGGTGGGCTGTGTGGTCCAGTCACCACACTTTGGCGTGGACCTTTCCGTTCTTGAAGTAGACCCGGTGCTCACCGTCGAACTCGCGGACGATGTAGTCGTTGTCGCCGACTGAGTATCGGGAGATGACGGTGCCCCCGCCGCCGACGGTGCGTCGCACCTTGCTGTAGCTCATCTTGTTCTTGATGGCCTTGTACTCCCGGAGGGTCATGGTGGCTGAGTTGGCGATCGTGACCGTCTGGGACCGGGTGGCTGTCTTGTATGCCGAGTAGGTCCGCTCGACCTTCGTTGTTGTGCCTTGCACCCACTTCTGTTCGGGGTAGAGGCCAGGTCCGACAAACGACGGTGTGACCCAGGTGGACAGAGGGTGGGTGTCGGCGATCTCGACGACTATGGCGTCCCAATCGTCGCCGATCGGGGTCAGGTCGATCCAGTAGTCGCCGCGATAGAGCACACCGTCGGGCGTTCGGCATTCTGCCGCGAATCTGGCCGCGGCGTAGCCCTCAGGGATGGCCACTTTGCCTGTCCGCTGGCAGGTGCTGACCTCCAGCCCATTCAGGTCCGAGGTGTCCTTCCAGGACCAGGCCCCGCCCGGCACGGTGACCATCTTCTCTGTGTAGGTCCGGTATTTCACGGAGGTGGTCACGGTGTAGGTGCCGGTGCTGAGGGCAAACCGACTTCCTGACCTGTTGGTCGCCGCGACCGTCTTCTTGCCGTGGGCGATCTTGTAGGAGGTGTTGGCGACAACGGCTTTGCCTTGGGCTGTGGCCTTCGGCGTCGTGATCGTCCCCGTGCTCCATTTGTCCTTGGCGTCGGTCTTCCCGGCGCTTCCGACATTGACCCCTGTCCGCCCGGTCGCCGTCGCGTGCAATGGCGCGGCGGCGACCATGCCGACGGCGAGCATCCCCGCGATGATGCTTCCTAACGCAGCTGCCAACGGCCTCTTCACGTGCGGCTTCCCTCACCTTCAACCAGGTCAGATGTATCTCTGACCGTCTGATGGTGAGCCAAGGGCCGAGCAGCCTCGTCGGGAGCCCGGGGACCCGGCCGGCGATCATCATTCGTCACGCGCGGGACGGGTCGGAACTACAGGCGGCGTTGCTTTCGGGATCGCCGCATGAGGGTGGATATGAGTGACCCCACAACCTATGGCCGGCGATCGCAGAGTGTCGGGGGTACTGATCGCGACGACCCAGTCGGCGAACCGGCCGTGGGTGAGCTCTTCAATGACTGGCCAGGGTCTGTCGCAGAGACGGTGCCCGGACCCGACAGAGATCTCGCCTCGAAATTGCCGGCGTCGGTGGCAGCGATGTTGCCGGGTCCGTTCGGAAGGCCGAAGGACGCCGGGTCGAGAAGGCCCGAACCGCTCGGCGAGGAGTTGTGGCCGTCGGCACCTGAGTCCTTGCCCGCACGCAGCAGACCAAGCGCGGGAAGCCTTCTGGCGCCGGAGCGGGCTGTGCGGAGGGCGGCGAGTCGCGCCGCGTCCGCGACTCGGCGTCGTGTCGCCGCCGAAGCGGCGGAGCGACACGCGCTGGAGCGTGCTCGGACGGTCGGGGCTTCCGCCGGTGCCACCGCCGAATCCGGAGTCCATCCTGGACGGTCGTCGTCGGCCATGGACGGTGGCGTCCGCAACCGATACTGCGCTCGCCGATGTTCGTGGTGCTGATCGTGTTGGCGTTCGTGTCGATGACGCTGCTGGTGGTTCTTGGTCTGGTCGCTCCGCCGCTGTAGCCGTCTGCCGGGCGGGGAGAGCGCGCTTCGCACCCGGGATTTGCACGGTCCTCGTGCTGGGTGGAGAGTCCCCGCACACCAGGCGGGCATGGCAAACCCACCTCGTCGTCCCGCAGGTTCCCCCCGGTCCGCCGGCGGCCAGTTCGCCCCCGATGAGCGGGCCGAGTCCGACATCGACCTCTCCTCGAGCGGCACCACGACCGCGTTGCTCGACCACGTCGACGCCGAAGGGATCGACCCGGATCATGTGGCGGCGGTGTTTGCGAGCACCGACCGGGTCGCCCGCTCGTCCGATCGCCGGACCGGTCTGTCGCGTCAGCTGGCCGACATGGACCACGAGGACGTTCGCCAGCAGGCATTGCTGCAGTGGTGGTCGGACCGGCAGCGTGGCGACAAGATCATCCGCAATGACGGTGCCTACGCCCGCACATCCGCGTACTTCGTCGCCGCCAGGTACGGCGACCGGATGCGGGCCGAGGACCGGCGGGCGCTGCGGATGCTGCGGGCCTGGGAGTCCGACACCACCCAGCAGTTGGGCAGGTTTCCGACGCGGCGTGAGATGGATGCGCAGGCGCAGGCGATCCTGGACCGTTGGCCGGACCGTCGGCACCTGCCCAGCCCAGGGTTCCACCACCGCAACCTGGCCGGGCAGGAAACCGCCTGGAGCGCCTTCACCACCGCCGACGGTGACGACCTGCTCAGTAATCTGGCGACGGCCGGCGAATCATCCTCGGTGCACACGACGCTGGGCTCCGCGCCGTTCGACGTCGACGAGTCCCGGCCGCCGATGAGCGTGGAGCCGGGCAGCTGGTCGGCGGCGGCGCTGTCACTGGCCGAAGGCACCAACGGGGCTGCGCGGCAGCAGGTGCAGGCCCGCCGCATCTCCTGTGCCGCCCTCGCCGAGCTGCGTCGGGCCCCGATGCCGCAGGTGGGTTGCTTGAGCCATGCCGCGGCTGCGAGCGCGAACACCAGGCTGTACCGGTACCCGGGCGGCGTGGACGGCGCGATCACGACGTGGCGTGCGGGCGGGACCGATGCGGGCACCGAGGCACTGTTCGCCCCGTTCGGCTCTGATCTGGACGACGCCAGGCGCGACCAGGTCTGTGACCTGCTGGAGCTGGGGGAGCCGAAAACCCTGTGGAACTCGGCGGCGTGGGTGGCTGACGAGCACAACGTTGACACGGTCCACCGCATCGTGACCCGGGCCGGGTGATCTCCCCGGCCTCCTCCGACCGGGCTCGGTCCTGGTCCGCGTCTACTGCTCATGTGGGCTCTCTGCGGCCGCTACAACGACGTGTGCGCCGCATGGAACCAGGGTGAACGGCACCGACCGTTGCCGTCGCCGAACGAAGGACCGCCGATGACTGTCACTCTCATCCCGCTCGCGGGGGATGTCGACCTGTCGGGGCAGTGGGGCGGGCTCTGGAGCACGTTCAAGACAGCGGTCCCCGGCCTGCCGGCGCTGATGGGAACTGTTGCCGTGATCCTGGTCGTCTTTGCGATCTTCAGCTGGCTGTGGGGGAAGCGACGCAACATCAAAGCCGGCGACAACCAGGCGATGATCGGCGCGATGATCTTCGCTTCCGTGCTCGCCGCCCCGGACCTGCTGATCCCTGTGCTGCTGACGATCATCGACGGGCTGATCAACTTCGTGATCACCCTCGCCCAGAAGACCGCGAAGTAGCCCGCAGGCGCGGGCCCGGGGAACGCGTTGGAGGGAGGCCGGAATGCCTGGGATGTTGCTGTACGACCTGACGCCTCTGACCGGCCGGAAGTCGGCGACGGGCCGGACTGTGGTGATCATGTCCTACGACATCAACTACCTGTTGGCACGGGTGCTGCTGTTGTCGCTGCTGCCGGCGCTCATGGTCGGGGCGCTGGTGTACCCGCTGCTGCACTCGTACGCGATCATTGCGGTGTTGCTCGCCGAGCTCGCCTTCACCTTCGTCTTCTACGCCCGATCGTCGACCGGTCTGCAGCTGCGCGTATGGCGGCGGGTCTGGAACCGGTCGAGATCGAACGTCGGCAAGGTCCTGCTCCGCAACCGGGAAGTCACCGCCGACGCCTCGGCTGTGGTGATGTTGACGCAGGCGTCCAGACCCAACCCGGCCGCTCCCGCGATCACCGACGGCGACGTGTTCGGTGCCGTTCCCGCACCAGCGGCGAAGGCGACGGCGGTCCTTGTGCCCGCGCCGGCACGCCGCACCGTCTTTCCCGCCGATGACTGGTTCTGAACAGGTGATGCGGATGGGATGCACTGAGGGCACTGTCGCTTCGAGCCGTTCGTGTCGGTGGCCTTGCACCGCCCGGGCCGTGCTCTTGGCGCTGGCCTCACTGACAGTGGCGTTGGCCGGGATGCTGATCACCGCGCAGACCGCAGGTGCGCGTCCCGACGATTACGGCACGGGCGACGGCAAGCCGCTGTCGCTGTGTGAGCAGCAGGCGGTTTCGACCAACACGTCGGTGCTCCCGGCGATTCGCTGGGATGACGCGTCCAGTCACCTGCACACCCGCCTGGGTGGTGCGATCTGGGACGACGTGCCGCAGAAGCTGCAGCGCAACGGCTACACCGAGAACCTGCTGTCGGTCGGCAACATGTTCTGGTCCCTGACCAGCAGTGCGACCGAGTTCTCGGGCAAGTTCTGTCCGCTGGAGGTGGTCGGCGGCACGATCGACGACGCTGCCGCGACGCTCGGCAAGGCGGTGTTGTCCTCACCGCTCCCGGTGGCAGGGGTGTCGCTCGCGCTGATCGGGTTCCTGTGGCGGAAGCGTCAGCGGGGTGGCAGTCCCCGCCAGCTGATCGGCACGGTGGTGATCGTCGCGCTGCTGGCGGTGATGGTGGCGGGGGCGTCAGCCAGCACCGGCGGCGGGCGGGACGGGTCGTCGGCCGCCTATGTGCCCGGCAAGCTGTCACCCGGGTGGTTGGTCGTCAAGACGAACACGGCGATCTCGACACTCGCGGCCGCGCCGGTTCAGGCCCTCAACACGGTGCAGGTCTCGACGAAAGTCTCCTCCGACCCGTTGTCGTGCCTGGCGTACACGAACGCGATGCACGCGCAGTACCAGGAACGGTGGGGTTCCTCCTTGGCGTCGTCCGCCGCCGCGGGTGTCCCGCAGACGATCAGCTCGATGTGGGAGCAGTCGGGTCTGCAGGCTTGGAAGCGTGCCCAGTTCGGCACCAATCCTTACGGCGACCGCGTCTACTGTCGGCTGCTCGAGTCGTACGCCGCCACACCTACCGACCAGGTGGCGGAGCTGATGGTCATGGCGGGGGTGAGCCGTGACCTGGTGGTTCCGGATGCCCTGGCGTGGCGAGCCGCGAACGATCCGGTGGAGCGGGATCGACAGATGATCGGCTGGGCGGCGTGCCAGGCGAAGAACCCCAGCGGCAAGGCAGCGACGTTCACCTTCACCAGTCCTCTGTTCGTGAAGGAAGCCGACCGGGCCAAGGCCAAGGACCTCTGCAGGATCTTCTTCACCAAGGCCGGCTGGGACGGAGACGCGTTTGACGCCCCGGTCGACGTCGACGACGTGGTCAAGCAGGCCGGGGACGACCCGGAAGTTGTGCAGTTCATCAACGTGCTGCACGGGAAAGACTCCTCCGCCGGCCCGGCGCTGGCCATCACCTACGTGGCCTCCGGCCTCTCTGTGCTGGTCGTGTTCGGCCTCGTCTCCGGTGCGGTGATCCTGGCCAAGATCGCTGCACTGGTGTCGATGCTGGCCTTGTTCGCCGTCATGACCCTCTCTCTGTTTGCCCGTGATGGACTGGAGCGGGTGATGCGGTTCGCCAAGCAGTACCTGGGCCTCGCGTTCTTCATGTTCGGTTCCTCCCTGGTCCTGGCAGCGCTCGCACTCATCACCCAGATCCTCATCGACATCGGATCCGCCGTTACCGTCGGCGGCTCCGCAGGCCTGCTGGGCACCTTGTGGGCGGGTGTGGCGCCGCTGCTGGCGGTCCTGGTGCTGGTGAGCCTGTTCAAGAAGGCCCGCATCCCGTCGCCGTTCTCGCTGAAAGGCGGCCTGACCTGGGGTGCTGCGGCCGGCGGCGCCGGTGTCCATGGCCGCGGCCGGTGTCGACCGCTTCTCCCACCTGGTGAAGCGGGGGGCTGTGACGGCCGGGCAGATGGCGGTGATGAACCGAGGCCGCGGCGGACGGGTCACTGCTTCCGGCGGTCCTCGCGTGTCGCGGATCAACCCAGCAGGCCCAGGCAAGCCACGCCAGGGCACCGGATCCCGTATCGGTGCGCTGGCTAGCGGCGTCGGCGCAACAGCTGTGGGTGCCGGGGCGGCGGGCGCAGTCGGCTCAGGAACGCATGCTGTCTTGCAGGACGACGCCCACCAGATCGACCTTGGTCTCGGAAGGCTTGGGGTCGCCAACGGCGGCACTGTGGGGGAGCGGTTCGACGCCAGCGGGGGCAGGCTCAGCGCCGGCGACGTGGAAGAGTTCTGGTCCAGCGAGATGGATCCGGGAGAGCGGGCCGCCCGACAGGCTGAGATCACGAAGACGGTGCGCTGGCAGAACGCCGGGGCTGTCGCCGGCTCGATCAGGTCGGCTGCGTTAGTTGTCCGCCAGAACAAGCGGAAGGCACTCCTGGGCGCCGCAGCGGTGGTCACCCTGCCAGGCATCCTCGCTGCCGGCGGTGTCGCAGCTCTCGGTGTGGGTGCAGCGGCTGCGGTCGGCGGAGCTGCGTACGGCGGTGCCAGGCTGCGTCGATCCATCCAACAGGGCAACCAGACGCGTCGCACCATTGCCACGGAGAGAGCCCAGCTGGACGCGGTCCGCCAGCATCTCTCGGCTCGGCAGTCCAGCCGCCGTAGCAGCGGCGAGCCAGCAAAGGGGATTCCTGGCGAGGCGCCTCGACCCGTACCGGCGCCGCACGAGCCAGCCAGCGGCGCCAGCCGTGTGCCTGAGTCGTCGACCAGGCCTGAGTCTCCGGCGCCGACGACCAGCCACCACACCGTGTCAACAGATGCGACGAAGCCACCGAGTGCCCGCCGAGGCTCCCGTAGCGACGCCTTCTTCGACGACCCGGTCAACCCAGACAACGACATGCTCGCCCGGGCGGAGACCCGGGGCAGGACCGAATGACTGAGCGGCCGCGCAGGCCTGCCGGGAGTCCCAACGGCGGTCAGTTCGTGGGACCTCTCCAGCCCGAGTCCGACGCCGAGCTCAATCCCGTCAGCACGCCGTACGAGCGAGGCTTCGGCTGGCACGGCACCTTCTACGCCTCACCGGACGCAGACTTCACGACCGCCGAGCAGGTGATCAACTACTTCGCGGAGCATCTGCCACCGGACACGGCTGTGGCGAAGCTGCGACGACTTGTCGCGCAGGAGGAGCTGTGGAAGTCAGATACGAAACTGCGGGTCGACATGGCGGCCGCGATGCGTCACTGGGACGCCCAGAACCCGGCGCCCGGCCCGACCGGATGGTGCAAACAGGTCTGACCCCACCGAGCAGGAGCAGCACCGTGCCCGGCGGGAGGCGTTCTCGACGAGCCTCGGGTCACAGCTGGCCGCTGATCCGGAGTACATCCCCATGGCCGTGTCCCCGTACGCAGCGCTGGTCTGCCTTCAGACGATACGGCGGTGGCAGGCCGCAACTCAGCTCAATGTGGACGAACAGCGGAGGCTGGACTTCAGCGACACCGGCTACGCCATCGACGGCCGACTGATGACGCACCAGCAGGTCATCGCCTACCACCATCTCGACAAGTTCACCGACATGGTGCTTGATCCCGAAGCCGACCAACAGGAGCTGATGGACCTTCTCCGCAACGTCGTTTCCGACATTGACCGGGCCAGCTGGGCGCAAAACCAGATCTACGCGGCCGTCGAGAACGTCGGATACTGATCCGCTAGCCACTAGTGTTCCCCGCGAAGGGTTTCTTGCGACAGGCAGGAGATATCGTGGATGGCTCTCGACGTGCACCTGGTGTACTCGCAATCGCATCCCTCGCGGTTGCGAGTCTGATATGCCTAGCTGCTTGCGGATCCTCGGGAGACGATCCGGCGAAGGTTGCTGTGGACGTCATGGGGGCAATCGCTTCGTCCGACTGCAAGAGGGTCCATAAGTTGTATCCAACGGCTGGAGAAGGTTCGCAGTACCCCGTCGAAGGCTGCAGCAACGAGATAGACGGAAGCCGAGTTGTCGGCGACTACGGCTGCATACCCGACGGAGAGCAGACCGGGGCCAAGACGACCTACAAGTGCGTGTCTGCCGATGACTCCAGCACCTACTTCAGCGTCTATCTGGAGAAGGCCACTGATGGTTGGATCGTCACTGACGTCTTGGGCGTTCCCGTCTAGCACCGAGCGACTTGTCGTCCCGCAACCCTTTCAGCGGAAAGGGCTGGCTTGGCCGAAGGTGCACCAGCGGGTCTCAGTTGGTGCACCCTCGTGCTCTCCGCATCCCGGGCAGGTTCGCAGCAGACCCGGCAACATCATCTGGTCGGGCGGAACATTGGCATCGGTATCGGCATCCGAGTGGGCGTCGGCTGCTTCTGGCTCGGAGCCACCCTGCTCGATACCGGGACGCGGTCTGATCGGCAGCGACTCCCAACCGGCGATGAACAACTGGTCCTGGACTGGTGAAGCAGGTAGGAGCGGGGACGAGGTCATGCCCCGCCGGTGTGCGGCAGGATCGCCTTCGCCGATCGGTGTGCGTCAGGGGTCGGCGGCCTGCAGGGGAACTGAGCTGTCAGATCCCGTCTGCGGAGACTTCATCCGCTTCGCGGAGCGCGCAACAGCATGACGGAGTGTCCGCAGCGCTCCTTGCCTGGCTCAAAGCTCTTTCAGAACATGCGGTACGACGACGGTGTACTCCAGCGTTGGTCGCTGGTGGTGACGCCGTACCGTCCGCTGAAGAGGACGTTGAACGCCTGCACGTACGGGGCCTTGCGGCGGGTCCGTTCACGGTCGTCCCGGGTGTAGACGATCAGGTCTGGTCGTGTTCCGCGGCCGACGTCGGCGATCCGTAGGCCACCATTGCCGAAGTTGTCCCCGCGGATGGGCACGCCTTTGATCTTTTGGGTGGATTGGCTCCACGTCTGGCTGCGGCCGAAGTTGAGCCCGCCGGCGCCGCCGTACACGATGATCACGGCGCCGTCGTCCGGCACGCGTCCGGTGTCCATCCCGGGTGCTGCAACGGCCAGATCCAGGTGGCCGTCCCGGTCGAGGTCTCCGGTGGCGAGGGTGGCGCCGAACCCGTCGAACGACCGCGCCTGACCGGGAACGCCGACCGTGTCCTGGTCCCATCGGTAGGCCCGGGCCGGCACCAGTCCGGTCCTCGATCCAGGCAGCACCGTCACTGCACCGCATCCCTCCAGTTCGTCGCCGGCGATGCAGTAGTTGGAGGAGCCGACGATCAGGTCTCCGAAGCGGTCACCGTCGAGATCGGCAACGGCCAGCACCGTCTCGTAGCCGATCCAGGTGCCGTATCCCCCGAACACCGTGTTCGCGACGACGTAGGAGAGCCCAGCTGTCTGCAGGCCCCGTGACGAACCGGGGAAGACGTACAGCGACGATCCTCCTACCTCCTCCTGGGAACTGACGGCGAGGTCGTCGACCCCGTCGCCGGTGATGTCGCCTACACCGAGACCGGCACCGAAGAAGTCGTCGAAAAAGCCTCTCCCGGGTACCCCGGGTGTGTTCCGACTGAGTTGGACGGCACCGCGCGTCGTCAGTCCGCGGGTCGTGCCGCGCAACACGACCATGGTGCCCTTGATGTCTTCGCTGCCGGGGCTGCTGACCACCAGGTCGGCGAACCCGTCGTTGTCGAAGTCGCCACTGGTCAGGATGGGCCCGAACAGGCTGAAGGTCGGGAGACGGTTCATGGGGAGCAGCTGGTCACGGGCGGTCAGTCCGGACGGGCCGCCGTAGACGACATGAATGCTGCCGTAGTTCTGGCCGGCGATATCTGCGTAGCCGTCGGCGTCGAAGTCGGCGGAGATCACACCTTGGCCGAACTGCCGTCCGGGCCGGACTCTGCCTTTGATCCCCGGGGAGTTCTGGGTCATCACTTGAACGGTCCCGGTCAGGCCGGCGGGGGAGCTGAGGGCGACGCGGACCAGGCCGGCTTCTTCCTTCCCATCGATGGTCGCGAATGGGTCTGCGACCACGAGGTCGCTGAAGCCGTCGCCGTTGATGTCGTACGGGGCAGCTGCGTGTGCTGCTGGTGCGCCGTCGGCTGTGGACGGCAGCGGGAGCAGCCAGAGGCTCAGGGCAGCCGTGACGGTGGCAACGGCGACCATGCGGCGTCGGCGAGGACCGGGCCGACCTGCTGGGGCTGGCACACGGTCATGGTGACATCTCGCAGCTGCCGCTGACCAGGGTGTACGTAGATCCGCGTAGTCAGTGGTACGGCCCTGGCTGCCGGAGTCTCAGACCCCGCCGGTGCCCAACTGCATGACAGGTGTCAGGCGGCCCAGCGGCCGATGCCGACGAACAGGTCGGCGAAGGCGTTGCGCAGGTCGGCGGGGATGGCGGCGCCGTGCGGGCGGGCCAGGAGCAGGGCCGTGACCGCCGACTGTGCCACGTCGGGCAGGCCTGCGTCGGCGATCTTGGTGAGCGTGTGCAGAGCGCCAAGCCAGGTCGTCTGGTCGTGGCGGCCGTTGATCACGTAGGCCCGGAGCGAGGTCGCGACCGCGTACACCTGGTCGGGACGCATCCCTGGCCCACCTGATGGTGTCGGCCTGGGCGATCGCCTCCTCGGGGGTGGGGAGGTCGAGGGTGGCCCGGAACGTGAAGAACTCCCGCGCCGGTCCTTCCCCGACAGCCCCGGCGAGGACCAGGTGCTGCGCTTCGACGTCGCCGGCCTGCACCTCCGCCAGGGCGGTGATGGCGTTGGTCCAGGAGCGCCGCGACGGCCAGGCACGTCCGGCGATGGTTGGGTCGGTCGGCACGTCGGTGTCGAGGAGGTCGCGGCGGGCCCGCAGGAACGCGGTCACCGCACCACGGATGGTGGCGCGGTGGTTGTCGTCGCCGCTGCCGATGAGCTCGACGATGCTGGGCTGGTGGAGGTGGTCGAACCCGGCGGCGAGACCGTCGAGCCAGGTGTCGGCAGGGAAGTCGAAGTCGAGGTGGATCATCCGGTTCGCGGTGGGCGGTTCCAGGTCGTAGCCGTCGACGGCGGTCTCGGGCGGGTTGGCCGCGGCCAGGATCGCGACTGTGTCGGGCAGTTTCAGATCACCGGCGTAACGCTCCTGCATGACCCGCAGCATCGCCTTGCGCACCGAGGCGGGGCAGGTGGTCAGCTCGTCGAACAGCACCAGGGCCCGGGGTGCCTGCGCAGCCTCGATGGCCCACCGGGGCGGGGCGTAGGCGACGTGTCCGATGGTGCCGGCACCGCCGCCGACCTCGACGCCGAGACCGAGGAAGTCGGTGGCCTCACGGATCGAGCCGATGACCGTCTCGACATGCATCTGCCATGCCCGGCCGCAGGATTCGACCGTTGCCGTCTTGCCGCATCCGGGTGGCCCCCAGAGGATCGCTGGGACATTGCCGCGGATGCAGGCGGCGAGGGCACGCATCATCGGGGTCGATCGGAAGCGGGCAGTGTGGGTGCTCATCGGGGCTCCGTAAGGGGTTGTGCCGTCCCGTTGCGGTGGGTCGGCGCACTGCCCTTGATGTGTGCGGAGGCGGCGGGTTCGACGATGCCGGGGCGGAAGCGCCGAGACGCGGACTACTGGACCGCGGCACAGCCGGTCGGCGACGGCCGCAGGCCGAGTGGTGAGCCGCTCCCGGACCGTCGAGGTGTTCGCCCCGGATGTGTGAGCATGCACGTCCGCAGCCACGCACCGCTACGTTCAGCGTTGTCTCCGGCCGACTTCGGCGGCGTAGCTGTCGAGCAGGTCGAGGATGGCAGGGGATCGGTACAGCAGCTTGTGTGACTTGTAGTGCTGGCGGGCTGTGAGGATCCCGGCTGCGAGTAGCGGCTCGACGGCACGGCGGACGTTGTTGGGGTGGATGCCGGTCTGTGCCGCGATCGTCTCGGCGTCGACCACAGGATGGGCGGGCAGCAGGTCGAGGATCCGCCATGCTGTGGAGTCACTCCGGGCCCGGAGTGACTCCCGCCAGGCCGCCTGCTGCTGGTTGACCTGCTCGGCCAGCCGACGGCCGTGATGGACCGCTCTCAAGGAGGCTCGGGTGATCTGGTCCACGATGGGCGCGGCGTCGCCGGCGCGGTAGGCATCCAGGGCTGCGAAGTACTGGTCTTTCTCGGCGAGCAGTCCGCCGGAGATGGGTACGGTCGCGGTGCGGGTCAGCTGCTTGTGTCGCAGCATTGTCGCGACGAGGGCCCGCCCGGTGCGGCCGTTGCCGTCGGCGAAAGGGTGGATGGTTTCGAACTGAGCGTGCGCGACGGCGACCTGTGGCAGCACGGGAAGGTCGTCTCGTGCTGCGAACGTGACCAGATCGTCCATGCACGCCGCGATCCGGTGATGATCCGGGGCGACGTAGTCCGCGGTCATCGGCGTCGAACCGCCGCCGCCGATCCAGACCGGTTGGGTACGCCAGCCCACCAGCTGCGGTGAGTGACGGTGCAGGAGTTCGCGTTGGATGTCGGCGACCCGCTCGACGGTCAGCGGGCCGTCGGTCCGGTCGAGGGCGTCGGTCATGGCGTGCATGTTGTCGACCACGACGGCGGCGTTGCCGGTTCCGGCGCCGGTGAGCTCAGCTTCGGCGATCGCCCGGGCGGAGGCGGTGATCTGCTCGATCTGGGAGGAGGACGCCGACTCTGAGCGCAGCAGGATGGCCGTTACCGCGCCCAGCGTGTGCTCGGTCGACGCGTCGAAGCGAGCGATCTCAGCGGCGGCGTCCTCGGCGTCGGCGGCGAGACTGCTGGGAAGATGCAAGGACAGTTCTGCGATGGTGGCGGGCACGGCGGAGAAGTAGGTTCCACCGCGGCCGGCCCGCTCCCGACGGGTCAGTCCGTAGCCAGGCGGCGGGTCCCAGGTCTGCGGCTCTGCCCCGACGGCGGGTACTGGCAAGAGGACGGTGGCAGGAGGCGTTGCCAACGGCTCAGGGCCGGGTGCAACGGTGGAGAGTTCAGCGCTGGACTCAAGGCGCGTCTGCTCTGCGAACTGCCCACCGGCTGGGCTTCCTACGGGCTTGCGGGGCTGACGCTCGAGCGGCATATCCAGCTCCCTTCGCTAATCACTTATTACTCTAGACGATTAGCGAAATGTCAGCCAGATGCAGTTCAGCGTCGTGCCCCGGCACCTTGCGCCATGGCTGGCGTCCAACGCCGGCCCCAGCAAGCCACACTGTCCCGGTCACTGATCAAAGTCGAGACCCGATAGCGCCCGGGTCTGCTGTTCAGTCCGGGAGACCCGCGATCAGGACGTCGGCCGGTACCTCGCGCGGCGTCCACGGGGTCTCGGGGGTGGTCAGCCAGGGGTTGTCCGTGCGGGGCGTGGCGGCTGGCATCGTGAATCGTTGTGGGTACAGCACCACCGGCAGACGGTCCTGCCTGGCCTGCTCCATCTGGGCCTGGGCTCGCTGCGGGACGTCCAGCACCATGGTCAAGGTCGTGTCGTCCTCAACCAACATGGTGTGCCGGGCGACCTTGTGACGCTGCCCGTCGATGACGACCCACAGTGCGCTCTCGTTGAACCGCGGGGTGTTGGTCAGCGACACCCTGGTGCGGCCGAGAACCTGGGTGACGGTGCCGACCGCAACGTCACCGGACAGGGTGTGGCGGTCAAGCAGCGCGGGGTCGCACAGCGTGACCTCGTTCCAGGTCGACTCGAACGCCGTCACGGAACGGTAGGCGCTGTGGGTGGCAGTCGCCTTCGATGACGAGCCGCGGCCCCAGACACTGCTTTCCTGGGCGAGCAGGCTGTTGCGGAGCCCAGCTGGCACTTCGCCGTCGCCGCCCCGGTCGAAAGCTAGTGTGCACAGCAGGTGCAGCAGCTGGATCTGGCCGGCGCTGTGGGCGATCTTCGCCGTGTCGGCCCAGGCCGCTGCCCAGTCCCGCCAGCGATGCGGGTTGAAGCCGGAACCCAGGTAGAACCGGTGCGCGAGCACGCTGGTCAGGAGGGGGCGCAGCACCGAGAACTTCATCGACGACACCAGGGCCAGCCGGTTCGCGGCAGACAGGTAGCGGGCCTTGTCGGCGCCTGGCCGGTTGGCGGCTTGGCGGAATCCGATGATCACGCGGCGCACGGTCGCATCGTCGGCGAACAGGACCGGGCGTGGCCTGGTCACGTCGGCCCGCTCCGGCACCGGGTCATTCATCTCCAGCAGGTCGATGACGCCACGGGCGGGACGGATCCTTATGACATCAGCGTCCTCGGCCAGGTCGGACCACACCACCTGACCGTGCCGGGCAGTGAAGACCAGGTGACGCGGCCGGTTCAGCGGCGCGGCAAGACCGGAGCGGAGCACCACGTCACGGCTGTCGGTGGCACGCTGCCGCATCATCTGGTCGAACTCGGCAGCCGTGCTTGGTCGCGACGACCCGCTCGTCCCGGCTATCCAGGAGATGTTGGTGCCGGACAGGTCGGTGTCGTGGGTCTGCGTCACGGTGCTCACCCAGTAACTGTGTGCGGCACCGGCTGATCACGTCGATCCTCGCCGGGACCCCTGGCAGCGTCACCAGTCGACGCGTGCTCGCGACTCGTGCCGCCGGTTTCCTGCCTGAGCGGGAGAGTCGAGGGGCCGAATGCTGGCCCGGTGCCGCACACATCCACGACATGACGAAGCAGCCCCAGCCGGCCGACTGCAACGGACGCCCGATCCGTCCCACCCCGGCACAGCTGGCCGCGCTCGCCCAGTGGCGGGCTCTCGCGCTGGAGCGGATGCCGTACCTGGCGACGATCCTGCTGCGGCTGGACGTGTGGAACGTCCCAGGCCTGGGGACGTACGCCGTCGACCAGCGGTGGCGGCTGTACGTCGACTTCGAGCACGCCATGACAGAGGAGACCGTCGACCAGGGCGCGGACTCGCTGCTGCACGAGTGCGGTCACATCCTGAACGAGCACGCAAGAATTGCCTGCGATCTCGGGGTGGGTCCGCGGGAGCACCGGATCTGGAATGTGGCCGCGGACGCCGCCTGGAATGACGACCTGGAGGTGGCGGGCTGCGTGTCGCTGCGCGGCATCTGGGTCACCCCCGACCAGTTCGGGCAGCCCACCCACAAGACGCCGCAGCACTACTACGCGGCGCTGTCGGCGACGGTCCACCAGCAACGGCAGGCTGGAGGATCCGATCCGCACCCGTCCGAGGGCCACGGCGCCCAGCCGCAACCGGGTCAGGGTAAGCCGGGTCAGCCTCAGCCGGGCGGTGCCCAGCAGAATCCGACACCTTTCAGAGGCTGCGGGTCGGGTGCCGGGTCGCAGGCCGCGCCGTGCGAGTTCGAGGACGGCGACGACGCCGGGTCCCCGATCGGGGCGGCCGAAGCACAGATGATCTTGGAGGAGACCGCCCGACAGATCGTCAAGGCGCGGGGGACTGCACCGGCCGGCATGGTGGAGAACGCGCAGCTGATGCTGTCGCCGACCAGGACGCCGTGGCAGCGGCTGCTGGCGGCGCACATCCGGTCCGCGTCGGCATGGGTGGCCGGGCAGGTCGACCAGTCCTACGCCCGCCGGTCCCGTCGCCGTGACAGCGCCGTGCTGCGGTCGGCGTCCGGTGGCCCGGGCCGCCGGGTGATCAAGCCCGGGTGGGTGTCCCCGCGACCCAAGATCGAGGTCATCGTCGACACCTCCGGGTCGATGTCAGTGTCGGACGTGGCGACCTGCCGGTCCGAGATCGAGACGATCGCCCGCCAGCTGAGCATCCGCGGCGACCAGCTGCTGATCACCGAGGTCGACGCGGCGGTGCAGTCCGACGGAGTCCGCTACACCACGGCGAAGGCCCTCGGCGGCATCCACGGCCGCGGTGGCACCAACATGTGCGTCGGCATCGAGCACGCCCTGCGGCGACGCAAGCGGGCCGACGTGCTGATTGTGATGACTGACGCGGAAACCCCGTGGCCGGCTGAGCGCACACCCGTCCCTCTGATAGCCCTCATCGTCGGCAACCCGGACGTGCAGGACCTGCCTGCCTGGGTCAGGGTGATCCACGTCGACCGGCAGACGACGTGAGCAGCACAGCTGGCGCGCGACCTCGGATTCGGTTGCTGCCAACAGAACCGACCGGTCTGGGGCCTCACGTGGACCGGGTCGATCCGGCACCTCGAGCCCAATCGCCGCGAGCCCGATGGCGCGGTCGGACAGGTCGCAGTGGGTCCTTCTGCCGCACACGTCACGTGCATGATCGACCTCTCCGACCTCGGGCTCAAGCCCACCCCGATCGCCGCCCCCGTACCTGCTGCGCCCGAGAAGCGGCATCCGCTCGCGTTGACGCCTGGGAGTCCCTTGGCCCGGGTGCTGTACGAGGTGTGGCAAGGCCGCCCGGTGACGGTGATCAAGGCGGCGCCCGGTTCCGGCAAGTCGACGTTGATCACCCAGCTGGTGTCGCTGCTGTTGCTGCGCACGGAGCTGTCGGTGACGATCCTGACCCCGACCCGGTCGGCGGCGTTCGACCTGGCCGAGCGGGTGGGGGAGGCGCTGGCGGAGAACTGCGGCCCGGTCGAGGAGTTCGCCTGCGTGTTCGGCGTCTCCACGCCGGAGAGTTTTCCGCTCGTCCACGCCCTGGCACGCGCCCCGCTGGGTTGTCGTCGCCATGTCACAGTCCGTACTGTCGCCTCGGCCAGCGGGCTCAACAAGCCGGTGTCGGCGGACGTGACGATCATCGACGAGGCTTACCAGATCACGTTGTCCGACATGGCCGTGGCGTTGCGGGACACACCCCAGGTGGTGCTCGTCGGCGACCCCGGTCAGATCGGTCCCGTGGTGACCGTTGACGACTCGGTGTGGGCGCGCCAGCCGACGTCCCCGACGCGTCGCGCGCCGGAACTGATGCTGGAGCGGCCCGATGCGGCGGTGATCGAGCTGAACACCACCTACCGGCTCGGACCGACCTCTACTGACCTGCTGAACCGGCTGTACGACTTCCCGGTCACCTGTGGCCGGTCCCAACGTCACGTCACCTTCGACCCGCGCCTGGATCCGGCGTCGGTGCGCACCGACGACGGTGGGCTGGCCGAGATCGTGCGGCAGGTGGTGCCGGCCGTCACTGACCGCAACGATCCCGCCTACTTGCATACGGTCGCGGAGACGGCCCGGGCTTACGTCGGCCGCACCGTCCACCTCGCCACCCCGGGCGGCGAAGAAGTCGACTACACACTGGAAGCATCCGACATCTGCGTCGTCGCGGCCTACCGAACCCAGATCACCCGGCTCGCAGCAGTCCTCGACTCCTACCAGATGGGTCGGTTCAAGGTCGGCACCGCCGATGCGCTGCAGGGCGGCCAGTGGCATGTCGTGGTGGCAGTGGACCCGTTGCTTGCCGCCGAGACTGCCGAGGGTCACAACGCCTCGCTGGGGCGGTTGTGCGTGATGCTGTCGCGGCACATGACGCACCTGGTGTGGGTCTGCGACGATCGGTGGCGCACGGTGGTGAAGGCGACCCCTCCTGGGGAGCCAGCCCTGGCGACCGGCACAGCCGTTCGGGAGGTCCTGGACGGTCTGCCCACCATCGGCTGATCGAGCGACGAGTCGAACACGCCTGGGGTCTGGACCTGTTTCATGTCGTACGAGTGGGGATCTCGAGCAGGACCATGCAGGGGCAGATGCTGATGATCTTGGCCGGTGCCCGGCGTCACGGTCAGAACTCGACCGAGTCAACCGAGGGATCTGTCCTCGTCGCCGCTGCGGGTTTGCTCTGGACCGGCGCGGTCCACCCGCTGGCCGCGGCGTGCTCGTCGACGGTGGATGCCTCGCACCGCTGCCCGACGGCCCGAGCTCTGGTCGGGCACATCTGTCGTCGGTGGCTTCGACATGGTGGCGAGCCTGGTCGGGCAGGTGTGCTTCCGCGAACGGGCGTGCGTGCGGTTGCATGTCGGGCAGGTTTCCACCATCACCCCTGGATTGCCTTTCACCATGGCGTTGAAGATCATCCCGGGCTGGTCGGAGGCCCGCAGCTCGTCGAAGACTGCGCGGGGAACCAGGGAGCCGTACGACCGGCCCGCATGCTGCACACCGTCTTTGGTGGTGCGCGGTCGGGTGCGCATGATCAACAGACCGTCGATGGTGTCGTAGCCGACTGCGGCGATCCAGCTGGACCGCACATTCTCGGTCACGACGCCGGCGTCGGCGAGCCGCTGCCGATGCTTCTCGATCAGATCGCCGGCTTGGCGCACCGCCGCGGACGGTCGACGCGCCTCCAGCACCGACGCGACAGCCTCCGACACCTGAGCGTCGGTGCCGCCACCGAACCCGAGCCCACTCACCGCCCAGGAGCAGCGGCCATGTCGGACAGCCCGCACCCACGCGGTGATCGACCGTCCGTCGCCATTGGTGGCTTCGATCGGGATGTCGAAGGCCCCGGGGTTGGAGTCGGCGAAGGAGCGGATCGACGTCGCCGACGGCATCCGCAACGCGAACCCGTTCCCGGTGTACGTCATCCGGTGGGTGCGTCGTCGACCCGTGTCGGCGGTACCGCCGGTCCGTTGCGGTGTCCAGTCGCCCGGCATCTTCGGGTACGCCGCGCCCTTCCCGGCCCATTCGGCCACCGAGGCCTGCGCGTCCCACCAGTCGCCGACGTGGGCGCTCATGGTTTCGGTGGTGTAGACGGCAGGAACGGGTTCGCCGGCGGCGACCGCCCGTTCCCGTCCCAGGGACAGGTCGACGTCGGCTTCGGGCCGCGCGTGTTCGCGCCACTGACCCCCAAGGTGACGGGGCGCGCCAGCTGGGTGGCGGGCCTGTTCGGCTGCGTTCATGCACTCCGGGTGTGCGGCGGCTCGGCAGCGGACCCAAGCGATCCGGGACGGCAGCTCGTGACGCCCGCGGTGCCGAGCAGAAGGTCACCGGGCCGGCTGGCCGGCGTGCAAAGCTGACAGGCAGGCTGGAGGATCCAGGGGAGGGGGCTCCTGCGCGAAGCGCAGGTGGCTAGCCGCCCACCGCGTCGGCGAGACCCGTCCACACCTCCGGGTGGCCCAGGCTCTTCGCCGTCCAGGTCTGCTGGCTCCCGGCGCCGAGCCCGGTGCTGCCGGGCGTCATCACATGCACCCACTCGTCATCGCCGACGACCAGCCGGTCGAGTCCGCCTGCTCCGCGGACCGCGGTGAGCTGCTGGCTCCACGTGACGTCGATCCCGTAGGACTCGCTCCTGAACTCCTTGGTGAACGTCCGGCTGCCAGCCGCTGTGAGTCCGGATGGACTTCCGTAGATCACCATGACGGCCCCACCTGCATCTGTGGAGTCGGTCTCCTCGCCGGGCACCCGAACAGCCAGATCCTCGAACTGTCGTTCGCCGACATCGCGTCCGAACTGTCCGGTGGCAAGTGACGAACCGAAGGTGTCGTCGGATTCCGGTCTCCCAGCGACGCCCGGCGTCGCCTGACTCCACACCTGCGGGTTGTCCGTGCGCAGCCCGTCGGCGGTTCCGCGGTACACATGGACCGTGCCCGACCTGTTCCTGGTGAACGGCGCTCCGACGGCGAGATCGTCGGTGGGTCCACCGCTGAACCGCCCGGCCGCCATCGAGACGCTGAACGCGGCTCCCAACGCGGGTCCGTCATCTTCCGGCAGATCCTGGGTGAGGAAGACGCTTCCGTCGGCGGTCAGACCGTTGCGCGATCCGTTCAGCACGTGAACCGCTCCGGTGCTGTACGCCTCGCCGACGGACTCGTTGTAGACCCCGATGGCCAGGTCGAAGAAGCCGCTGTCGTGGAACTGGCCGGGAGTCAGCGTCAACCCGAAGGCATCATCCGTCTCGGGCTCGTCGGCAACACCGGGCGACGCCTGGGTCCACAGCTGATTGCGGTCCGCGGACAGGCCTTCGGGGGTGCCGTAGAGGACATGGACCGCGCCCGCGTCGTGGTTTTCGCCGTGAATCCCGACCGCGAGGTCATCCTGTGTTCCTAGGCCGAAGTCGGCGGCGGCCAGCGCATTCCCGTAGCCGTCATTGGATTCGGCCTTGTCGGCGACCCCCGGGCTGTTCTGGGTCCATCTCTGCGACCGGGCGACGTCGAGTCCTCTCTCGGAGCCGTAGATGACGCGGACGAAACCGGCGTGCTGTTTCGCAGCGCCGACAGGGGCGTCGGAACTGCCGATGGCCAGATCGCTGAATCCGTCGCCGTCGAAGTCGCCCAACAGCGAGTGCGTCCCCGAAGGACTCCGTCAATGGGCCGCCGAAGTCGGATTCCGACCATGCCTGGGTGCGGCGGGTGATGAGACCGTCGGCGGAGCCGTAGACGACGATGACGACACCATCGTCGTCGTACTCGCCGACACGGCGGAGTCCACTGCCGAGCGCAAGGTCGGGGTGCCCGTCGGCGTCAAAGTCGGCGTCCTCAGGCCCGACAGTGTTGGCCTGCGCGCTGTCCGTAACCGTGGGGGAGGTGCCTGGTGTCGGAGACGATGTGTCAGGACTGGGCTGCTGGCAGCTCGCGGACGTCAGGAGCAGGAAGAACGCGAGCAGAACAATCCCGCGCGCGCCGGGCTGGCCGCCCGCAAGGGAGCGTTGAAGTCCACGATGCGCCATCGCTGACACCTCCGGCCCGTCCAGCGGAGTCTGTGACCAACCACGCTACTGGGTCACTCAGCGTTCGCAGACGATGCCGTCATGGTCGTTGTCGCGGTACCAGTCGTACTCCGGATCTTTGCCTTCGACGTACGGCCCGTAGCCGGCCGCGTTCGCCGCCTTGCAGGTCGGGAACCGCGGGTCAGTTGTCGAAGGCTGCGAAGGCTTCTTCTCGGTGGGGTCGACCATGGTCGGCTTCTTGTCGACGACCTTCCGGGCGCTGGCCGTTGTCGGCAACGTCTGGGTCGGACAGCGGAGGAGCACGCGTTCCATGGCGGTCTTCTCGGCTTTGGTCACCCACAGGTCGTACCTGGTCTTCACCGCGATCTGCCGCGCGACGTAGGTGCAGCGATAGGTGGTGTTCGGGGGCAGCCAGGTGGCGGCGTCACCGTCGCCTTTCGACGCGTTCACCGCACCGAGGGTGGTCTGCAGGTTCAGCAGGTCGTTGAAGAACGCTTCCCGGCGGGCCGATGACAGCTGCTGGGCGCCCTTCTGCCAGGCGTCGGAGGCGGGCACGATGTGGTCGGCCTCCAGGTCGTCAACGCTGGTCGTCTTCGCGGTGAACGCTGCACCCGTGTACGGGTCGTTGAGCGTGCCGCCGATCACGGTGCAGTCGTCGGTGGTCAGGATCTTCACGTTCGCCAGGTCGCGACGCAGCACGGTCTGACGGGTGTCGCAGCCGGTTGGCCGTGTCGCCCACCCGGACCCGAACACGCTGCGGGCGTAGCCGGTCTTCGGCGCCCGACCTTTCACCTTCAGCTCCTGGAGGGCCGCGAGCGCCGTCCCCGCCGCCGGGCGGTTCAATGTCGGCGACGGCTTCGGCTTGGTGGGCGCCGGTGAAGGTTTGGTTGTCGGAGACGGCTTGACCGTCGTGCTCGCCGACGGTGCCGCCGTGGCCGTGGGCACGATCTTCGACGGGATCGGTGCGGGTGACGTGGGGGCGGGGGAGACCGGGCTCGCGGCCGGGGGCGCGGGGACCCCTACGGGTGCTGGTGGTGCGATCGCCGAGCCGGCGACGAGTAGCGCAAGCCCCGCCCCTGTAGCGATGCCGGTGGCTGCACGATTGGGTGCACCGACCCAGGCCGGACGTACCAGACCGGCCAGGCCGACCAACATGGCGACAACACCGCCGAAAACTAGTGCTCCGTAGCCGCCCGCGGCCAGTCCGAAGAGCGCGGCGATCACGATGAGACCGAGCGGGACGTACAGCCGCCAGCTCGGCCTCCACCTGTCGCTCGACAGCGTCTCCGCGTCGGCGATCCACAACGGCCAGCCGGGCGGCGGTGCGGGGAAGTGGGCAGGCGGCTTCCAACCTGGTGGTGGAGACCACCCCGGCGGCACAGGCGGCCAGCCCGGTGGTGGGTTGAAGCGCTTCGTCACGACCCGACCAAGTCTGACGCCTTCTCGCCCAGGATCGCCCAGGTCCGGTCAGCGTGAACCGCTCCAGGAGCTATGGACCTGGTGCCGCTCTGGAGCGGTCAGCGAACTACATGGACGGTCTGCGATCCCGTGATCGCACGCCCGGTTGTGGTCGTTCCGCGGAGGACTGCTCTGGTGTCTTTCGGGCGCAGGCCACTGTGAGTGACCTGGAATCGGCAGACGAGATCGGCTCGGCCGTCACCGTTCACGTCGCGCGGGCGTCCGCAGGTCTTGAGGGTTGATTCCCTGCCGGTTCGGCCGAAAGTCAACGAGTTCGGATCGACCAGATTGGCTGCGTCGAAGTTCGATGTTGACAGAACGGCCACGGTCACCCGTTGATTGCTGCCTGCTGCGATGGTTCGCGGCCGGATGGTGATTCCTACCATGACTTCGGGTTCACGTACCGGCCGGCCGTCGATCTTGATCTCGGTGATGGAGAACTGGTCGAAAGGCTGTCCGAAGAGTTCGGCGCTGGTTGCGCTGAGGACGATGGTGTCGGTGGGTATCTGCGAAAGTGGGGTGGGGGCCAGCGCGACGCGATCGTTGACCGCCGGGTCGCCGAACGGTTCCGTGGTGATGCCTGCCGTGGTGCCGGCGATGCTCACCGTCAGCCGGGTCAGCGCCCCGGGGATGGCGTTGAAGTCGATGTCGCCTCCGTAGATGTCGATGGTGTCGACGTACGAGGCTTGTGGGAGGTGCAGCGTGATCGTGGGGTGGGCGCGGGTGCCGGTGAAGAAGAGCTGTGAGTCGGACGTCGTCGTTCCGATCGCGCCGTCGTTGAGGGTTCCGGAGCCGCCGGTATAGGTGGCTAAGGTCGCTTCTTGTACTGGGTCTGTGCCGGTCGGTTCAATCGTTCCGGTGTAGTTATGCGCCCAACCTCCGGACCCTGACACGGGGCTGTCGACGAGGTCGTACCCGCTGATGCCGATGGGTTCGGCGTCGGCCGCTGGCGTTGCGGCGCCTGCGGCGACGATGCCCAACACCGTCGCTGCCAACGCAATCCGCCGAGCCGACCATCGGACGGTGCCGTCGCGACGGTCGCGGAACCATTTGGTCGTGGGGCGACTTGTGCCGAGTTCGCGGTGCGGTGCCATCTCAACTCCTAATGTCAGGTCAGCGGTGGGCGGGTTGCTCGGTCTGCGGACTGATGCGAGCGGTTTCGATGGCAGAGGCTGAAGTGGCAGGTCGTGTGGGCCGGACTATCCTTGACGCATCAGGTTCATGTTGGCCGGACCGAATCCACGCGGTCGGATATTCAGAAGTTGGCAGCCCGTCTTGATCGGTCGCGGTGTGGCCCTGGTGTCGTGGTGACAGCCGAGACATTAGCGACGGCGCGCGGGATCGGCCTCAGATATCTGTCCAGGTTCCGCGCAGCATTGGCCGACTCGGTGGGTTCAGAGGGGAATGGCCGAGAGATGGGGCTGGCCGTCGCCCTGGACGAGGCACGGCAGGCAAGGGATGTCACCCAGAATCATGAGTATGGAGCCCAAGCAAGGTAGCGCGGTACTCGTGTCCAGCCAGGGCTCGACCCTTCCGCCGCCCTGTCTCGACAACGCGGGAGACCACATTGTTCCTAGATCAAGTTCGCTGCATCAAGGACGGTTGCCGGACATTTCCGTGGCCGTGCTTGCCGGCCGAACCTGGACAAATGTCTGAGGCGGCATCCGCGAAGCGGCACTAGCGTCGGAGACTGAGAGGACCTACCAGATGCAGGCGCATTCGAAGGACTCTCAGGTATGGGGCTTCTGGTTCTGCTGCTGCGCGCCCGATCTCTATTATTGGGTTGGCCTGAATGACCTGCACACGAATCCGCAGTCGGCGTAGTGCCTCGCGCTGGCTCAGGGTCACGCCGATTTGAGCCGCACAGAGCGCTTCCATGAGTTGTGGCCCGTAGATGCTCGGGTGGTGGTGCAAGACCGCGCGGGCCCGGCGTTGTTGCTCGATCAAGATCACCACGGTCTAAGCCTGATCGTCCATTCTTGCCGACTGGTGGGTTCCCGGAATGGCCGATTCGGAGAGTTGACCGAGCGTTCGTTCGGTTCTTGTACTACATACTGTCAAGACTTTGCGGGAAGGGTGTGTCTGATGAGTGTCTGGACCACGGTGAGCAGCGGCGAGGTATCGAGAGAGCTCAGTGCGGGGGAGGTGGCGGAACTGGCATCCAGTTTGCGAGGCGCTCTGCTTGTTCCCAGCGACGAAGGCTATGACGAGGCCCGGGCGGTCTGGAACGGCATGATCGACCGCCGTCCGGCAGGAATCGCTCGCTGTGCTGGGGCGGCTGATGTTGTTGCTGCTGTGAAGTGGGCGCGGGACCACGACGTTCTCGTCAGCGTCCGCGGCGGCGGTCACAATGTGGCTGGAAATGCTGTGTGTGAGCAGGGGTTGATGATCGATCTCGCGTTGATGAAATCGGTGCGAGTTGACCCGTCCCGCAGCACGGTGCGCGTGGACGCGGGATGTCTTTGGGCGGATGTCGACGCCGAGACGCAAGCCTTCGGGCTGGCCACCACGGGCGGCACGGTGTCGCAGACAGGCGTGGCTGGGCTCACGCTGGGTGGTGGCATCGGACACCTGATGGGCGTGCACGGCTTGAGCAGCGACAACCTCCGCTCTGTCGATGTCGTCATGGCGGACGGTGACTACCTGACCGCAAGTCCTGCCCAGAACGACGACTTGTTCTGGGCCATGCGGGGTGCGGGCGCGAACTTCGGCATAGCGACCTCCTTCGAGTTCGACGTCCATCCGGTTGGTCCGATCATTTTCGGCGGCATCGCGTTGTTTCCAGCCGACCGGTTCGGTGAGGTGCTGAAGCTCTTCCGAGACCTGTGCCAGTCCGCGCCCGACGAGCTCGCGATAGTGTGCGGACTGATCTCCGGTCCTGAGGGTGAGCCACTGGCCGCGTTGCCTCTGGGATGGTTCGGGCCCATCGACGATGGAGAAGCGTTGGTGGCGCCAATCCGAGCACTCAACCCAGTCGTCGTCGAGTACGGGCCGCTGCCGTACCAAGCGCTACAGACCATGTTCGACGCCGCCGCCCCACCCGGTCTCCCCCGATACTGGAAGTCCGGCATCATCACCACGATGGATGACTCCGCGATCGAGACAATCGTCGAGCACAGCGTAAAGAGACCGACACCACTATCTGCGGTGCTGCTGTTCCATATTCATGGAGCCGTCACCCAGTACCCCTCGGATCAGACAGCGTTCGCGGCCCGTGCCCACGGATGGGATCTCGACATCCTGGCCCAGTGGGCAGAGCAGGCCCAAGAATCTGCATCCATGGCTTGGGCACGGGATTTCTGGGCAGCCGTAGAACCCAACACCTCCACCGTTTACGTCAACCACTTGGAGCGCGATGACGGCTTGGAGCGGCTCCGCAACGGCTACGGAGACAACTGGGACCGGCTCGTTGACCTGAAACAGAAATTCGATCCTGACAACTTCTTCAGGATGAACAACAACATTCCGCCCCGATAGCGTCGGGACCCCCGTTGCACTCGGCGACACCGCGAAGCGGCCCGTGCCGAGCCACCAGCGCGCATGCCGCGTCCGATCCGAGCCCGTAGTACGGAGCGGATCCGCGCCGGTACGTTGCTGGCGGCGAGCCTGCCTCGATCGTCAGTACCGACCTTGTTGGCGGCAGGCGCCGGAGGCTCGCGACAAGCGCGAGCTGTCTCGCAATTTGCGCTCGACCACCCTCCAGCGGTCACGGTTCGCCAGATTGACGCTTCCGACCGGCATGCCGTCCTGCCGACGAGCCGCGGATCGAAACGGCTTGGGCGATGGGTCGACCCGTGGCGAGCTCGGCCGGCAGTCTCCGGGCGTGATGGAGCTGCTGGACCAGTGCCAGCGGTGTTCCACGGTCGGCTTGGTCGGGCCGGTATTTCCGGCGAGCGGTCAGCTGGTCGTCCGGGTTCATCGGTGGGAGGTGTCGATTCCTGCTGCCATCGGTGACGCAGTCTTTGACTGGTTCCTCGAGTCGGTGTCCATGGTCCTTGGTCGGGACCATGTCTGTCGAGGGTGAGGGCACCGGGGATCTCAAGATGGGCGGGTAGAGCGATGCCTCGGGCGAAGTCCGCCCACAGGGCTCGGGCGGCCGAACCCGCCTGTTCGATCTCGTCCCAGCTGGCGCCGGCGAGCATGGCCGCATCACTCCAGAACTCTTCGTTGCCGAAGAGGAGCGCGACGTCGATGCCGTGCGTGCTGCCGAACCGGTTCCCGGCCGCGGACTCCGGTGCCGGCCGTACCGGCGCAAGGTCCGCGACCAGCCAGGACGGACTCGGCTCAGGGTGGGGCCGCGGGCCGACTTCAACGGTGACGGTTACGGTGATCTGGCTGTGGCGAAGCAGATGCGGATCCCTGGCGACGTCGACGGCGCCGGCTACGGTCTGGTGCAGGTGCTGTACGGGACGCCGGACGGATTCCGGCCAGCGGCGAGCCAGCAGTGGTCGCGGGCAGATCTCGGCGGCCCACCGGGCCGCAGCAGCTTCGGTGCCGCCTTGGCGCATGGCGACTTTGACGGGGACGGGTTCTCCGACCTGGTCGTGTCTGATCCGCACGACAGTGCCGTCATCGGCGGCAGTCTTCAGCTGCTCTACGGGTCGGCTGGTGGCCTCACCCGGGCCCGAGTCCAGGAGTGGAGCCTGGACAGTTCAGGGCTGCCCGGGCAAGCCAAGGAAGGCGACCGGTTCGGTTGGGCCCTGACCGTCGGCGATCTCGGCCGCAGCAGTCATGACGACCTGGTGATCGGGATCCCCAACCGGAAAGGGAGCGGTGCTGTACTCGTTCTCTTCGGCGGATCAGATGGTGTGGCCGTCGAGGGCCACCATCTCTGGGATCAGGCCACCGAGGGGATACCTGGCCGGGCCGAGCGCTTGAACTCCTCCTTCCTCCTCCGCCAGGTGAGCCTGAGCACTCGGTTCGGTCGATGCTGAGTGCGCACATCTACGTATAGCCGTCGATACTCGGGTAAGAGGACGATGCCGACATGGGGGTGTCGCGGGGTCTCGGTGCGCTTGGCAGTCTCCAGAGTGCAGCGCGTTGGTGCTTTGGGCGGCGTGGTGTCGTTTGTGGTGCGGAGCGGCAACCAACGGTGACAGTGATGGCGGCTTCGCAGAGCATCGCTACCGAATGCGGCCGGTGCAGGATGACTACGGTCGACGCTTGTTGATTCCCGCGCAGACGGTGAAGTCGATCGGTGGTCGACGCGCTGGGTCTGCGCTGAGCGTTCTCATGCCGTCCGTCTGGCAGGGCTGTCACGGCCAGATAATGACCCACTGCAGCCCAGCCGGGGCCGGTCCGCAGCCTACTGGCCGGCAGTCCGCTCCTTTCTTCTCGCGGCGCTGCGCTCCGCACCGAAGAGTAGAAGTCTGCGGGGGACCGGCATACATCACCGCCGCTGTTCGCCGGGCAGGACAGTGAGGTCTCCAGATGCCTAACGCCAGTGCTCGTCGAGGCCGACCCCCAGATTCTGTGACACGCAAGCTGCGCAGCGTCGTTCTGATCGTGGCATTGGTCTGGTTGCTGATACCGCCTTTGGCTGCGGTAGCTGCGCCGGAGCCGGTGAATCCTCAGGGAAAGTACGTGCAGGTCAGCGTGGGCGAATTGCACTCGTGTGCGGTAACCGCAGATGGCGACGCCGGGTGCTGGGGGCAGACCAACAATTTGGGCGCTGCACCAGCCAAAGTCGTTGGTCCGTTCCGTTCGATCAGTGTCGGACTCGACCACACCTGCGCGGTTCGATCAGACCGAAGTGTCGCGTGTTGGGGACTTAACGCCGAGGGGCAGGCGCCGGCTCGCGTCGCAGGCCTGTTCAGCTCCGTGAGTTCTGGCAGGAACCGCTCCTGCGCTCTCCGCACGAATGGCAACATGCTGTGCTGGAGTTGGGACTACCTGGTGGACGCCCCGGACCAGTGGGAGATCCCGGGCCCGTTCCTCTCCATGAGCCTCTTCGACAGCGACGATACGTGCGCTATCAGGGCCAACGGTGACGCCACCTGTTGGGACACCGGCGGCAACAGCCTGAGTGAACAGGCTGGACCGTTCACCATGATCAGCGCAGCCTTTGGCCGCGCCTGCGCCCTGAAGATCGACGGCGCCATCGTCTGCTGGGTACCCGGCGACACCACCGGCCCACCAACAACCGTCGCGGGGCCATTCACCACCCTGGACGTGAGCCCCTCCCAGGATTGCGCCATCCGCCTTGGTGGAGATCTGACCTGCTGGAACCGCGACACGCCGGGCGAGCCGTCGTTGTCGGCTCCGGGACCCTTCGACACGGTGAGCGTCGAGGGTGCATCTTGTGCGGTGCGGACCGACCACACCATGGCCTGCTGGGGCGATCAGGCGATGATGCCGGTCCCGCCGGAGTCACCGGGTCCGGCCCTGACACCAGTCATCCTTGGGGAAGCGTTTGAGCACATCTTCTACGCATTGCCCGCGGCGTCTGCCTCCTACGCTGTTCGGGGGACTCTGCCAACCGGTGTGACGTTGTCCCCTGAAGGCAGACTCCGAGGGGTTCCCCGCCGACTCGGATCCTTCGCCTTCGACCTCACAGCCAGCAACCTGTTCGGCTCGGCCACCGCAAGGTTCACCATGGTGGTGAACCGGCCCCACAGCGTGTTCGACCTCAACGGCGACGGACTCCCCGATCTGGCGATCGGTGCGCCATCCGAAGACGTCGGAGCCATCGCTGACGCCGGCACGGTCACCGTTCTCTACGGTGCACCAGACGGCACCTACGGCCGGACCGGCTCGCTCGCGATCAGCCAGGAATCAGTAGGGCAGCGATCGGAGACGGGCGACCGGTTCGGGGCGGCGATCGTCCTGGCCGAAGTCACCGGCGACGCCTATGTCGATTTGGTCATCGGTGCACCGGGTGAGGACAGGGGCGCCGGACAGGTTGTTGTCGTCCACGGCGCGAAGACCGGGATCACCGGTACCCAACGCACCGTGTTGCAGCAAGGACGTGCCGGGGCAGCTGGCGCGGCCGAAGCAGGTGATGGATTCGGCAGCGCCATCTCCGTCGGCGACGGACTGTGGATCGGTGCGCCCGGCGAAGATCTCGGTCGTGCCACCAATGCCGGCACAGCCACCGTCTTCCAGATCAAACCGGTGCGGACCGCTGGCAGCATTCAGCATCAGCAGGGCGCTCGGAGGATTCCCGGCACACCCGAGTCTGGCGACCGATTCGGTGCCGCTATTGCGGGCGGCGGCACCCTCATCGGTGTGCCCGGGGAAGACATCGGCAGGATCACCGACGCCGGCCTCGTCGCCTGGAACCTCACCCACACCCTCACCCAGGCAACCTCGGGTGTGCCCGGAGACCCGGAACAGGGTGATCAGTTCGGCGCCTCGGTGGCCGCTGCCATCACTGACGCAACTGACGAAGAAGCGAGTCAACCCGGCGAACAGGTGACACCGGAACTGCTCGACCTGATTTCAATCGGAGCGCCCGGAGAGGATGTTGGCGCAGTCAAAGACGCCGGCGCAGGCGCCCTGATCCTGGCCAAGCATCGGACCAGCAGCATCGAAGTTGTCAACTCGGTCAACGCGCCGAGCAGACAAGCGGGCGCCCGCTTCGGCGCATCGCAGGTCTTCGTTGAGCCGCCACCCGACGACCTGTGGAGCGAGATCGGGACCCAGTTCCACCTTGCCGTCGGAGCGCCGGGCCAGAAGGTGGGCAGCGCCGCTTCTGCTGGCGCCGTCCATGTCGTGCCTCTGCATTATCAGTGGGGAGACCCGGAGACCGACAGCGTCGACTTGTTCGATGCGAGAACCGTCACGCAGGGCGCCAATCGCGTCCCTGGGCCGGCCCGCAGCGGCAACGGATTCGGCACAACACTCAGCGAGCTACCCGGAATCGCCGGCGGGATCCTGATCGGCGCACCCGGACAAGCCGTCAACGGTCGCGCGACCGCAGGCGCTGTCACCGTGATCAACCCTGAACCCATCGCTGCACAACTGATCAGCCAGGACAGCACCGGAGTCGCCGGAACGGCCGAAACGGGTGACCGATTCGCCATACTGCCCGGACGCTGAGCCGCTTCGGAACTGTTCGGTCAGTCCCAACGGACTGATCACGAGCGCCGCCCTCCGCTGGTCCTCGGTCGGGGGGCGGGGTTGCCCTTGCTGATGGCCCGGAACTGATGAGCGGGGCCGTACGCAATTCTGCGTAGACGTAGCGGGGCCCCTACCGTGGGCGGCCGTCGGCTGGAACCCTGTGCCCACCGGGTGGAGGGGGATACGGTGGGGACCAGCTACCAGCGACCTGTGCGCAGCGTCTCGGCACTCATCTGCGCTGTCCTGCTCTGTCTGCTCGCGAACCCGCTTCCGAGCGCGGCAACGGGACCGAACAAGAGTCCTACAAGCAGTACCAACACCGACGACGGTCATGCCGACTTCAATGGGGACGGATTGGCCGATGTCGTGTTCGGGAACGTTTTCGCGATCGGCGACACCGGGTACGAGGGTGCAGTGCATGTCATGTATGGCACTGCGACAGGTCTGACGTCGAAGCGGGCGCAGTACTGGACGGAGGACAAGCTCGGCGGCGAGGGCCATCGTTGGGACTTCTTCGGGGGTTCCCTGGCTGCTGGCGACTTCGACGGCGACGGGTACACCGACTTGGCCATCGGCATCCCGCAAGGCGAGCTTGACCCTCCCTTCGGGGACGAGGGAAGCGGCCACGGATTGGTCCGTGTCGCCTACGGGTCGCCCCAGGGACTGAGTCCGGCGCGCAGCCAGCTGTGGAGTTACGGGAAAGTCGCTGGTGGCGCCGACCTCGGCCACCACTTCGGCGACGAGCTGGCCGCCGGCAACTTCGGCAAGGGCCCGCAGGATGACCTCGCCATCAGTGTGAACAACGAGACGGTCGCCATCCTGTACGGCAGCGCCGACGGAGTTCGCGCGGCCGGGCACCAGTTGTGGAGCCAGGACAGTCCGGGCATCGCCGGCTCCACCGTTGAGGGTGTCTCCTTCGGCGACTCGATGGTGTCCGGACACTTTGCCGGCCGCCCGTACGCCGACCTGGCGATCGGCGTCCCCGGATACACCGTCGGATCAAAGGCGGGCGCGGGCGCGGTGAACATCATCTACGGGTCGGCGAGCGGTCTCAGCGCTGCCGGCAACCAGCTGTGGACACAGAACAGTCGAGGTATCGCCGGCAAGGCAGAACGGTATGACGCTTTCGGATCGATGCTCGCTGCCGGGAAGCTGAACGGCACAGCGTTTGACGCGTTGGCGGTTGGTGTTCCTTGCGAAAGGATTCGCGGCAAGAGGTGCTCGGGAGCGGTGAATGTCATCTACGGCTCATCCGCTGGGCTCCAGTCTGCGGGCGACCAGATGTGGAGCCAGGCCAGTCGCGGCATTCCCGGCACGGTCGAACGTGAGGACGAGTTCGGCGGGGCCCTGGCCATCGGAAACTTCGGGCGAAATGTTGGTGGCCGTGCATATGCCGATCTCGCAGTCGGTGCTGCTGGTGAGTCAATCGGGCGGTTGTCGCTCGCCGGAACTGTCACGCTCATCTACGGATCTCCCGCCGGACTCCGGCGGACGGGTAGCCGTGCCATCAGCCAGAAGTCCCGCGGCGTGCCCGGTACGCCTGAGTATCAAGGCATGTTCGGAACCTCGTTGGGTGCTGGCAATGTCGAAGGCAATGGAGGCCAAGCGTTCGATGAGCTAATCATCAACGTCAACGTGGCCGTCGACGGGCGAACCGAAGACCCCCACGGTGCCGTCATCGTCACCTCAGGCGGCAACAATGGCCTCGATACGCGGCAGAGCGACATCTGGACCGCGAAGAAGCTCGGTCACTCGACGGCCGGTGACGACCTGGGATTCGGATCCCCTATTTTGTCCTGAAACAGCAGACGGATGCCGCGCGCCTGGGCCCAATCGTGTGTTATCCGCCGCGAGTCACCGGGTCCTTGGCGACATGCTCGCGGGGACGTTACTTGTTGATCACCCGCTGGGCCAACAGCAAGTGACCGCACGTCCAAGCGAGCCCTACCCCGGGCCAGCTCGGTTGAGCCATCGCCGCAGCCGACAGGTTTCTTGGACGAGTCCCTCGTCGAACGCGGCAGGCACGCTGCAAAGTCGCATGCCGCAGCGGCAGTCTCGGCCGTCATGACACATCGGCGATCGGGAGGCCCCTACGCAGTTCTACGTAGCGGCGAGAGGGTCCTGGCTTTTCCGTTCTCGCGCTGCCACGCTGAGATCAGTTTGGAGTGGAGGTCCGGTGGGCTGGTGTGAGCTGCGCGATGGCGCGCGGTTCGGTGGGGTCGCTGCGGTAGCAGCCTCAATTGCTGCTTCGGTTGCGCTTGCCTCTTCTGCCAGCTTGGCGCCTTTCGCATACGCAGATCCGGCAGGCGGTGGCTGGTCGCCAGCTGTGCGTAAGGCCGCACCCGAGGTGCAGCCAGCGTCACACCGTGACCACAGAGCCGACTTGAATGGTGACGGCTACGCCGACCTTCTGGTGGGTGGGTCGGTGGATCGACGTAACCCTGACGCGATCAGTTGGGGTGTGTCGGTGATCTACGGCGGTCCCGGCGGGCTCGCTCGTCCGGGTAACCAGCTCTGGCAGGAGAGCGACTTCAACACCGGCGCGCCCACCCGGGGGACGGTGAGCGCGTTCGTGACCGGCGACTTCGACGGTGACGGTTGCGACGATGTTGCTGTCGGTACCGATGAGGTCCAGCTCGATTATGACGACGAGGCCTTCGTCGGGGAGGTGCGGATTATCTACGGCTCGCCCCGGGGATCTAGTCAAGGCTCGTAGCCAGGTGTGGTTGCCGTCGGTTGTCGACGGTGACGTGCCCGACTCCGCGGATGGCTACTTCGGCTCTGAGTTGGCCGCCGCCGACTTCGGGAAAGGCCGATTCGACGATCTGGCGATCGGCTCCAGCGACTGGGGTGATGGTCGGGGTTCGGTGACGGTGCTGTACGGGTCGCCGACGGGGTTGACCAGCTCCGGCGCGCAGACCTGGACGCAGGACAGCCCGGGCATCGCCGGGAGGGCTGTCGGTGCGACCGGCAGCAGCGGAATCGGCGACCAGTTCGGTTCGGCTCTGGCCGCGGGTCCGCTCACCGGTGGCCGCTACGCCGCCTTAGCCATCGGCGCGTACGGGGATGGCGCAACACGTCGCCGCCAAGGGTCGGGATCGGTCACCGTGCTGTACGGGTCGGCCCAGGGCCTGAGCGCTCGCGGTGCTAATCGATGGACTCATGCCAGTCCAGGCATCAAAGGCCGGCCAGTGGAGTCTGGCGGCTTTGGAGGCACCCTGACGATCGGGCACTTCACCGGGCGGGCCGCCGCCGACCTAGCCCTGGCTAGCTCCGACGGAGAGTCCAAGGGCCGCATCAACGTGATTCGTGGCGGCAAGCGCGGCCTGACCGCTCGGGGTGATCAACTGTGGACGACACGATCTTTGTGCCGCTCAGAACGGAAGCGCTTCAGCGGCCAGTTCGCCTGGTCGGTCACCGTCGGCAACTTCGGACACGACTCCCGCGGTAAGGCCTTCGACGACCTAGCGGTCGGGGGTTCGGGCACCCTCAGCAGGGACGTCGACGCCGGGGACTCCGGGGCGGTGCTGGTGCTGTACGGCTCAGCGAAGGGCCTGAGCATGCGGCACCGTCAGATCTGGGGTTGGGACAGCCCGGGAGTGAAAGGTAGCGCGACAGTGCTCGACGGCGATGAGTACGCCGACACGATGACCGCGGGCAACTTCGGACGCAGCCACTACGACGACCTCGCCGTCGCCGACGTGGGCATGGTGGTCAGCCGAGACGGCTACGGTGCCGTGAGCGTCTTGTACGGGACTGCTAAGGGGCTGACGGCGAAAGGTGATCAGCGATGGACTGTCCGCGTGCTCGGACGCACGTCGCCGAGGCTGTGGGCCGAGCGTCTGGCTGGCAGATGAGGCGTTACGGACAGCGGCGGCAGGGGGAATGCGCCAGGTTGACCGCGACATTGTTGCTCGCCTTCGCGCTGCTGGCGGTGGCGGGGTGTGTTGCTGCGACCGACGCGGCCGGGGATGGGCCGACCCCGGTGCGATCGCCCTCGACCAGCGTTTCGGAGCGAGCCGACTTCGACGGGGATGGCTTCGGCGATCTTGCGGTCCGCAAGTATGCGTTGGGGTATTCCTTGCGGGACTGGGGCGGGAGCCTCGGCTTGGTGCAGGTCCTGTACGGCACATCGGCCGGGTTTAGGACCGATGATGGGCAGCAGTGGGCGCGCGCTGACCTCGGGCCTGCGGGGGAAAGGGAACCAGATTCGTTCGGCACGGCGCTGACTCATGGTGATTTTGATGCAGACGGCTTCTCCGACCTGGTGATCGGCGACCCCGGAGCCACCGAGAACGGATGGGGCCGGGGTGAGGTCCGAGTCTTGTTCGGTTCGCCGAATGGTTTGACGACCAATCGGATGCAGTCTTGGACGCTGGACAGCTTCGGTGCTGATCTTCGGAGCGAGGCGGGTGACGGGTTCGGATGCGCTCTGGCTGTCGGCAACCTCGGCGGCGGCCCTGAGGCGGATCTTGCTATTGGCGCGTCGGGGCTGGACGGTTCAGGGGCCGTGGTCGTGCTGTTCGGTGGGACGGACGGCCTCAGCGCCGACGGTCATCAGCTCTGGCGGCAGGGCCAGGATGGCCTGCCGGGCACCGCGCAGCGAGACGACCGGTTTGGTTCCGCCCTCATTACCGGTGATTTCGACGGCGGCGGCTACGACGAGCTCGTGGTCGGCGCGCCGTACGACACGATCGCCGACACGGAGGGTGCTGGGTCGGTCCATGTGCTGCGTGGCACTGCGAAGGGTCTGACCGCCGAAGGTAGCCAGTACTGGCGGGCCGGCCAGGAGGGGATCATCGGTCGACCCGGTGCAGCAGACCTGTTCGGCGGCTCGTTCGCCGTCGGCCGGTTCTCCGGCAGCGGGCATCTTGACCTCGCCATCGGCAAACCGGGATGGAACTCGGACGACACCGGCGGGGCCGGAGCCGTGCACGTGATCTATGGGACTACGGACGGACTGGCCGCGCCAGGCAACCAGATCTGGGATGAGTACCGTCTCGGCACCCGGGAACTGAACGACACCCAGCCAGAGGACAGTCCCACCTTTGGCTCATCGCTGGCCGCCGCCAACTTCGGACGCGGGCCGCAGGACGATCTGGTCATCGGCGTTCCTGAATCGCTCACGCCCGGATGGGCGTCAGGTTCAATCCAGGTCCTCTACGGTTCGGCCACTGGATTGACCACGAAGGGATCCCGACAGCTCAGTGAGGTAACTCGAGGCATTCAGGGCTTCGACTACGACGAAGCGCTCTTCGGTACCCAGCTTGCTGTTCTGGGCTCCGCCGAGGACGGTGGCTTCCCCACGTTGGCCGTCGCTGCTCCCTGGTACGGCGGCTTGGACGAGGGAAACCGTGCCGGGATGATCCACCTGATCCGAGGATCCGCCAAGGGGCTCACCGCTGCTGGCGATGCCGTGCTTCAGGCGAAACAGTTCCCCCAGAAGCCGGTCGGCGACGGCTTCGGATTCGCCATGACCAGCTGACCGCCGCACTCGCGTCCGCCGTTGAGAGGTTCCCGAACATCCTCCGCCCCCTCCAATTCGCGAGCGCCCACGGAAGGGTTCTGCGGACGGCCGCGAAGACGCTTCAGCGGATGATCGCCAGGGGCGCTGGCGCCGCGACCGTGCAGACTCAGACTGTCGACGTGTACGCCGTCGACGAGATAGTTGCGCTCGCGCTTGTGCAGCTGTCGAGGTCGATGGATGGGTTCCACAAGCCACAAGCCGCCCTCGAGTTGGTCGAAGCCCGGACGGTGTATCTGCGTAAGTCGTACGGCTCGGACCCGCCGCGTCAGCGGACGTCGACGCAGTCACCCTTGGCCGAGACCGAGCCCGTCGTGCCGTTGCCCTTGAAGACGAACCGGAAACAGCCGTCCTGACGCGCCGCGACTGTGGTCCGTACGCTACCGTCGGCCGCACCGGTCACGCGCTTCATCAGGTGGTAGCGCCCGTTGGGCGAGCGCCACTGCAGCTCCACGGTCTTGTGGCCGTAGCTGGCGTAGCGGAGAGTGTCCCAGTTGGCCCGGGTGAGTTTGCCCTTGACCGTGATCGTGCGGCCCGTACGAACAGGCTCGGGGCTGGCGTTGGTGGTCAGTCGTGCGGCGCGCTTGATCTGGAATTTCGGCCCGGCCCCCTCCGCGACGGGGCTGCCCCAGGCGGTCACGTACGACTGCCAGCGCCCGGCCTCGGCGTTCGGCAAGCTGCCTGCACTGATCCGCAGCCCTGTCTCGTAGGTGGTGACGCCGTTCCTGGTGCCGACTTGTCTCAGGTCGTAGGTGTCGACGAAGTTCGGGCCGTAGAGGCCGACTTCGACGCGGCCGATTCGGCAGCCGGTTCGCACCTTGGTGGTGACGGTGATGCCCTTTGGATTCGCAACGCCGAGCACGACCGCTCGCGGGCTGATTGACGTGCTGACGATGCTGGCGGACTTGGTGCAGGGGGCAGCAGCAGCCGGGGTAGTGGCGCCGGCCATCACGCCGCCGACGGCGAACAGGGTGGCGGCCGCGGCAGCGAGGGTTCTGCGCATTCTGGTCCTCTCTGGTGATGGGTTCCATGTGGCACGCGGACGTTGTGCCCGACTTGAGAGTGCGCCGAGCTTGCGTTGATACCGCGGGGAGAGGTGTTGATCATTGGACCCTGTCGCGAACCCCTAGCGGCCAGGGAATAGGCAATCGAGGTCCCGCGCCAGTTGGGCCGGGACGGAGTACTGCCGGGCACTCACGGACGAAGCGCTGTACGAGACGGCGCTGCTCAGAATCACCCCGCGTCAGGGGGAGATGTCGGTGAAAGGTTCCAGCAGGGGTTCGGTAGGAGCTGATCATGACCGCAGGGGTATGCCGTAGCCGAGGTGTCGATGGCAAACCGGTGGTGGACGGCCATCATTTGATATTCCGGAACTCCGTCGTCGACGAGGAGTTGTCAGGCCTGGCGCATGGTAGGACCGGGCACTGCTGGACTCTCGACGTCTTGCTGCTTCAATCTAAGGCAATAGGTAAGTGAGACAGTCCTACGTGAATTTGCGTAGTGTGTGCCTCTGGACGTTGATCGTCCGCGGTTGAAACACTTTGAGCTTCAGCGACCGAAGCGCATCGGAAGGGCCGGCGATGGGTGCACGCAGGGCGTTCGGTGCGCGATGGCGCCGCTTGACGGGCTTGTGGTTCGGCGTTGTTCTGGCCGGACTGATGGTGTGCGGTTTGTCGGTGCCCGCTGACGCCGAGATCGTCAAGGTGACGCCGCCCGGCACATTCACGCAACTCAGTGTCGGAGGCGTCTACGGTTGCGCGCTGACACCCGCGGGGATGGTCGGCTGCTGGGGCGAGGACTACACCGGGGGGACAACACCAGCTATGCGGCCGGGGCCGTATCGCGAGATCAGTGTGGGCTGGGACGCCTCTTGCGGTCTGCGCGATGACCACACCGTCGACTGCTGGGGCGGACAGCTCTCGGAGTCCCCTCTCCCGGGGAGGTTCCGCTCGGTTTCAGCCGGTGTCGGTTCGGTCTGCGGAATTCAGGTCGACGGCGACCTGGCCTGCGCCCTTGAGGAGAGCGAGGGAGACCATCGGCCGGCCCATGTTGTCGGGCCGTTCAGTTCGGTGAGCGCCGGCTGGGACGTCTGCGTCGTCAATGCCGCACGCGACGTCGTCTGCTGGAACAGTGAAAGGTCCAGGCCTAAACGCATCGTCGGACCCTTCACGGCCGTGAGCGTCGGCTTCGAGCACACCTGTGCCCTGCGCGTCAACCAGGACGTTGCCTGTTGGGGAGAAAACGGTGAGGGGCAGGCACCGGCTCGAGTCTCTGGACCGTTCATCGCCGTCGCGGCCGGCGAACATGCGACCTGCGCCATCAGGGTCAATCAGGACTTGGCGTGTTGGGGTGCCAGTGATCCGCCGGCGAGTGTCCGCGGGCCGTTCGCGTCGGTGAGCGTCGGTGCGTCGACCTGCGCACTGAGGACTGACAGCCGGATGACCTGCTGGGGTGATCCGGAGAACATGGCGATGCCTACAGTGCCGCGCCCCCTCGGCACCGACGTGCTGCGGGTACAGGTCGGCCATGCGGTAGACCAGTACCTGCAGACAGAGGAAATGCCGGCGGCCGACTACAGCACCGTCAGCCCGATGCCTTTCGGTCTGAAGTTTCTCCCTGACGCAACGATCACCGGCACCCCGCGAAAGCTTGGCAGGTACCCGATCGAGATCCGTGCGACCAACCTGTTCGGATCCATCACGATGCCGCTGACCCTTGACGTGGTCCGGACGACCGATTTCGACGCCAACGGTGACGGGCTGCCGGATTTGGCGGTGGGCGTGCCGGGTGAGGATGTCGGCGCGGCCGCCAACGCTGGCGCGGTGACCATCTTCTTCGGTGGTCCGGACGGCCGCTACGGTCCGGCGGGCGGCCTGCGGATCACTCAAGAGGACCTCACCCAAAGGTCGGAACGAAACGATCGATTCGGGGCGGCGCTGAACATGGCCGATGTCACCGGGGACGGTGTGGTCGACCTGATTGTCGGTGTACCCGGGGAGGATGCCGGAGCGGGCCAGGTTGTGGTGCTGCCCGGTTCCACCACCGGGCTGGTCGTCGCCTCGCCGACGGTTCTGGTCCAGGGTGCCAGCGGGGCCGCCGGCGCCGCCGAGCCCGGTGACGGCTTCGGCAGTTCCCTCTCGGTCGGCGACGGGCTATGGGTCGGTGCCCCAGGGGAGGACCTGGCCGCCGCTACCAATGCAGGTGCCGCCACCCGGTTCCCGATCAAGCCTTTGACCAGCAAAGGCAGCATCCAATACCGCCAAGGCGCCCGTGGCGTGCCGGGGAAACCGGAGCGGGGCGACCGATTCGGCGCCACCCTCGGGAACGGCGGCTCGGTCATAGGTGTCCCGGGCGAGGACATCGGTCGGGTGGCCGACGCCGGCATCGTGGTCTGGAGGCTGAAGAAGTCGATCTCGCAGAACACTCGGGGCGTTCCCGGCCGGGTCGAGCGCGGTGATCGCTTTGGAGCCGCGGTGACCGCCCGGGAGATTCTCGGCGCGGCTGGCGTCGGGGATCACGATCCGGGTCGCAGACATTTCATCATGGCGGCGATCGGCGCGCCCGGCGAGGACGTGAGGACCCGCAAGGACGCTGGCACTGCACTCCTGGTGGGCGAGGCCTTCGACGAGCACAAGCGCAAGTTGGTGTACACCAAGATCGGGCCGCCGCGCGGAACAGCCGAGACCGGTGATCGGTTCGGCTCCGCCGTCGCGTTCACGGCCAGACCGAACCTCGACTTCGGCTACGAGGACCGCCTCGTGGTCGGAGCACCCGGCGAGGACGTGGGGGCACTCGCCGACGCCGGCGCCGCCCGAGTCATGCTGCTGTACCGCTCTTGCGAGTATGGCTGCGGGTCTGACGTCTACCCAGACCAGGCCGTTACGGTAACCCAGGGCAGAGGAAACACGCCCGGGGTGGCCGGATCGGACAACCAGTTCGGCGCCACCGTGAGTCGGCTGCCGGGCGTCGACCACGCCATCCTGATCGGGGCACCCGGTCAAACAGTCGCCGGCGAGGCTCACGCCGGTGCAGTCGCCGTTCTCGACCCGGTGCCGACCATCTCGCATCAGGTGGATCAGGACACTCCCGAGCTGCCGGGCGAGTCCCAAGCCGGCGACCGGTTCGGAACACTCCCCACCCATTAGCCTGGCCGAATCATCCAAGCGGGATCGGGCGTGACGCCAAGCAGGCTGGGTGCATTCCCGTGGATACATTGCTGGTAATAGCACCTATTGGAGGGAGGCTAAAGGTGTCAGTCTTGCGGACGCCAACCGACTTGTTCGAGCCACGAGGTCAGACCGAACATCACCGCACCCATTTTCTCCGTGGCGGCGAACTCGTCGACATTCTTCCCATTCTCGATCCGCGCTACCGTCGTTCCCCGGAAGGTGATGGGCTCGCCAGTGGCAGGAACGCCCCGATAGTCCCCTTTGTGGGTGCCGGTCCCGGTGAACATGATGACAACGTGACCGCCTTCGGCGGCCAGCACCTTGTCGGGGGTCACCTTGAGGTCGGGGAACGCGGCCCGGATCTCTCCCAACCACTCAAGATTCTCGGGATGTCGGCCACCCCAGGCGTCCTCGAAGTACCGCAGGAACACTGCCTTGTTCTCTTCCGCAGACATGTCGATCAACCCCTTGTCCGTGCTGGCTGACTGCCACCTTGATGCCATCCAGACTCAATCAGACGAGGCGGCCTGGACCAGCGACATGAGAAACTGCGCAGTCGCCTGCGGGGCATTGATCGGTGCTAGATGGTTTACAGCCAGTTCACGGTACTGCCAGTCCTGGGATGACCGGGCGTGGGCCACCATAGGGTTCTCCGCTTCGTCAGCGCCTTCCGTGCAGCGCACGAAGATGCGGGGAACGGCCGCAGCGGCCGGGTTCCCGAGCCTGATGGGCTGGGTGAAGGTCGCAATCGGCTGAGGCACGAGCTTAGGGAGGAACCATGCACGGTCGGCCGGGTCCGGTATCAGCGGCTCGATCCATCCCAACATGCGCTGATCCACAACCAGGTAGCCGGGCCGGCCGGCCGCCTCCCCAGCCGCACGGAATGAAGCCCGATCATCTTCGGATGCAAAAAGAGCGTCGTAGCCATCCTCCCCGTCGGCAGGGACGCTCGCATCAAAGTAGAGAAGAGCTGCCAGCCGTTCCGGAACCTGCTCCGCCACCCCCGTGATGATCATCCCGCCATCACCCCAGCCCACGAGTGTGACGTCGACCAGCTCTTCAAACTTGAGGACATTGACGACATCGGTGATGTGGGTATCGAGATCGACCGTGGGACCGGCGAGGTGGACGCGGTCACCCTGACCGGTCGCGGTCGTGGCGTGGACGTCGTGTCCAGCTGCCCGAAGCAAGGGGATGACCTTCTTCCAGACCCAACCACCCGCCCAAGTGCTGTGCACCAACACAAACGTGGCCATCGCGTCCTCCCGTTGAGGGCCACTTTGGTTCCGGAGTGAAACCGGGTCGGCCCGCCCAGAGCTGCAACGTTGCGCAATCTGCCGGTCGCACGCATCGGCATTTCCACCTATCTTCAATCTCCTATGATCGATCGGCGGCCGAGCCCTCCGGGAGCCGATGCCGTCGACAGTCGGATCGGATCGACCGACCGGATCAGCTAAGGCGACGCTGCGCGCCGCGCTGCGGTCCTCTTTCCGAACATAACTGCCTCCGTGTCTGTGAAGTGACTGATCAAGAGCGGCGCAGACCACGTCGAAGACTGCAGGATCGCTAGAGGTGAAGGCATGCGGACCAGCGCTCGAGGCCGGGCCGCCATCATGGAACTGCGAGCCCCACACAGCACACTGGGTCAGGCTTGACTCCCTCCACCAACGGCGCCAGAAGGATGTTTGCATGCAGAGGCCCGACGGCGCATCACGTCACTCGCAGGCACACGCGCCGCTGGCGGACTTCTCCTGCCAGCATGTGGGGCAGACTTCTCGCATTGTTATCAGCGCCTGTTCGCGGGCGCGGGCAGATCGGGCACGAACCCGGGTGGGGCTAGCCGACCAGCCACCAAGCCGGTCGGCATGCTCGTTTTCGTAGTCATCCCGGTGCTCAGGGCACAGACTGCGCAGGTAACCCATCGCGAACTGATCGTGGTGTTCCTTTACGACGGACAGGTCGTTGCGTGGCTGGCTGTTCCTTCCACATAGGGGGTGGCTGCAGCGCTTCGAGAAGGAGGGGCTCGGCTCAATCTTCGCTAGCCTCTCCGAGTCGTGGACATACATCACGTCATACGCAATCAGGTCGCGTGTGTCGATCCCGTCGACAAGCGGGGCGACCGGGTAACCGTCGATCGGTCCCATCGAGTTCATCCTTCCTGAGTTTGTCCACTGAGAGCCAGCTCAAGCCACCTTCATCCAGGGTCAGGTTGTGTTGTGGATGGCAAAGAGCTGTCGGAGTCCGGTGAGCAATCCGAGGAAGCCGGCCGTGGCGTGGCCATAGCCCGTCAGCTCGGCGGTGTCGACATGGAGACCTTGGTAGTCGCGTTGCTGCAGCTCGGCGTTGAAGGCTTCGATGTACGGGCGGAGGTCGATGTCGAGGGTGCCGACGGACACGAAGAGTCGCCCGGAGATGTCCGACTGAGCAGGCGGGCCGTCCGCGCGGATGTCAAGCAGGATCTCACCGTCTACGACGAGCGCGGGGCTGCTGGCGAGGTAGCGGCGAAACAACCCGGACCCATTGAGCAGCAGGCTGAGTACGAAGACGCCGCCCACGGAGTGACCACAGATTGTGCGATCGTCGACATCGGTGCGATACATGGTGTCGACGAAAGGGCAGATCTCGTCCTGGAGAGCTCGCTGAAAGGCGTCGGCGTGCCCGGAGCCATCGTCGCCGGGAAGCGGTTTCGGCGAATAGTCTCGAGTGCGAATCGCCCACCACTCGTCCAACGTCTCCATTGGTTTCCCGATGCCAACCACGATCAGCTCTGGCAGCATGCCCTCCCAGACGTGCGTCATAACGATGCCAACCGCCAACCCGAAAAGCCCCGGCGAATCCAGCACGTACAACACCGGGTAGCGCAGCGCTGAGCCGTCGTAGCTCTCCGGCAACCAGACGTCGAGTAGGTAGTCGTCGCCCACTGCTGCCGAGCGCAGAACATGGCTGTGGCTGTCCAAGATCACCGCTGGAGGTCCGATGGCCGTCACGGGATCCAACCTTCCGATCGATGATGTGCTGCGCCTGCTTCGACTCTAGTCTTGGCGCCACCCCCTGGACGTTGTGCACCCAGCTCGACGACCGGGACGCTGACTCGCCCAGCGCCGCGACCAGCTGACCACCTAGCCGGCACCATCGGTTTCGACATCACAACCGTCGAACACTGCCTCACATCGGGCGGGTAAACGGTGGAACTGGCTGGTCTGAGATCCGAGAGGAGTCAGACCATGACTGACACGATCGATGTCGTGACAGCAGCGGAGCAGGAGCCGGCCGGGCCGGTGGGGTCATCGGAGCCGGTGGACCAAGACCAGCTGGCCGAGCAGATGGTGACCCAGGCGAAGGAACGCGGGGTCGACCTGATCGGCCCGAACGGGCTGTTGAACCAGCTCACCAAACGCGTGCTCGAGGCGGCTTTGGAAGAGGAGATGTCGACCCATCTGGGCTACGACAAGCACGATCCGGTCGGTCGGGACCGCGGGAACTCCCGCAACGGGGTCCGGGCGAAGACGGTGTTGACCGAGATCGGGCCGGTAGAGATCGAGGTGCCACGTGACACCGACGCCAGCTTCCAACCGCAGATCGTGAAGAAGCGGCAGCGTCGGCTGACCGGGGTCGACGAGATCGTGTTGTCGCTGACCGCGCGCGGGCTGACGACCGGGGAGGTGTCCGCGCACTTCGCTGAGGTCTACGGTGCCTCGATCTCCAAAGACACGATCTCCAAGATCACCGACAAGGTGGTCGAGGAGATGACTGCCTGGTGCAACCGGCCGCTCGATCCGGTGTATCCGGTGCTGTTCATCGACGCGATCATGGTGAAAGTCCGCGACGGGCAGGTCCGCAACAAGCCGATCTACGTCGTGGTCGGGGTCACCGTGGGCGGTGAACGCGACATTCTCGGCCTGTGGGCCGGCGACGGCGGCGAGGGTGCGAAGTTCTGGCTGCAGGTGCTGACCGAGCTGAAGAACCGCGGCGTCCAAGATGTGTGCATCGCCGTCTGCGACGGGTTGAAACACCTCCCCGACAGCATCACCACCGTGTGGGAGTACACGGTCGTGCAGCAGTGCATCATCCACCTGCTGCGCAACACGTTCCGGTTCGCGTCGCGGAAGTACTGGGACCAGATCGCCAAGGATCTGCGGCCGGTCTATACCGCGGCGTCGGAGGCCGAGGCCTGGGCGCGGTTCGAGGAGTTCGAGGAGAAGTGGGGCAAGCCGTACCCAGCGGTCAGCCGACTGTGGCGCAACGCCTGGTCAGAGTTCATCCCGTTCCTGGACTACGACGTCGAGATCAGAAAGATCATCTGCTCGACCAATGCCATCGAGTCCCTCAACGCTCGCTACCGGCGAGCGGTCCGTGCCCGAGGCCACTTCCCCAACGACCAGGCCGCCCTGAAGTGCCTTTACCTGGTCACGCGATCCCTGGACCCGACCGGCAAGGGCAGGGCACGATGGGTCACACGCTGGAAGCCGGCCCTGAACGCGTTCGCCATCACCTTCCAAGGCCGGATCCACCCGGCCGGAAACTAACCATGGACCAGACCAGATCCACCGTTCATCTGACAGCTCGGTATGGAACGTGGGACGAAACTGCCCCATGACGGCCGGGGGGACCACCGGCCCGGTGGGCGGCCGGCGGGCTGGGGCGTGAGCGGTCTATTGCCTTGGTGTGGTGGGCGGGCGAGCCGCACTCTGGCAGGTCGGTCAGGCGTGAAGACTGGAAACAGGGCTTTGACTAGGTGGAACGACCCATCTGTACAGTGAACATTCACTGGCGCCAATCTGACGCTCCTCCTGGCGTTCCTGCTGTTCGGGGCCAAGTGGTTGGGGGTGCGGGGTCGTTGGTTGCGGGTGGTCGGGCTGGGTGGCGTGGTGGTGTTCGTCGCGCTGTGCCGGACCGAGCCGAGTGTGTTGCGGGCGGCGGCGATGGGTCTGGTGGCATTGGCTGCGCTCGGTGCCGGGAGTGGGCGCAAAGGCCTGCGCCAGCTGGCGGTGGCCGTCCTCCTTCTGGTGTTGGTGGATCCGTTTCTCGCCAGGTCGGTCGGCTTCGCCTTGTCGGTGTTGGCCAGTGGCGGCATCGTCTGGTGGGCCTCGTCGTGGGTCGCGCTGGCGACGTGGTTACCGCGGCCGTTGGCGGAGGCGGTGGCGGTGCCGCTGGCGGCGCACCTGGCGACGTTGCCGGTGGTGGCGGCGCTGTCGGGTGCGGTGAGTGTGTCGGGGTTGTTGGCCAACGCGTTGGCCGGTCCGTTCGTGGGTCCGGCGACGGTGCTCGGCTTCGCCGCAGCGGGATTGTCGTTGCTCAGCTCGTGGTCGGCGTCGGTCGCCGGTTGGGGAGCGTCGTGGTGTGCTCAGGCGATCATCTGGATCGCCCATGCCGGCGCAGCTCTACCTGGGTCGTCGTGGCAGTGGCCGGCGACTCCGGTGGCGCTGGTTGTTCTCGGTGTGGCGGCGTTGGGTGTCGGGGTGTCGATCCAGGTCCTCGCCCGTCATCGGTGGTGGGTCGTGGGCGCCTGCGTGCTGCTGGTGGCGGGGATGTTGACCGGTCCGGTCCAGCCGGGATGGCCGCCGCGGGACTGGAGGCTGGTGGCGTGCTCGGTGGGTCAGGGCGACGGGTTGGTGCTGCGGGCCGGTCCGGGTCAGGCGGTGGTCGTCGATGTCGGACCGGACCCGATCGCGATCCGGCGGTGTCTGTCGGGGCTGCGGATCCGAGCCGTCCCGATCGTCGTGCTGACTCATTTCCATGCCGACCACGTGGACGGGCTGTCGGGGGTGCTGGGTCAGGTTCCGGTCGGTGAGGTGTGGGTGAGTCCGTACGCGTCCCCGGTGGCCGAGGCGGCCGGTGTTCGTGCTCTGGCGCTGGCTTCGTCGGCCACTCTGCGGTCGCCCCCGGTGGGTGAGACCGGACGGGTGGGGCAGGTGTGGTGGCAGGTGATCGGCCCGGTCGGTGTCCCGCGGGGTGTTGCTGGGGCGGGTGAGTCAGGGGAGTCGGCTGAGTCGGGTGCGGAGAACGATGCCAGTCTCGTGCTGCGGGTCGGGGTCGACGATCTGACGGTCCTGCTCACCGGTGATGTGGAGCCGGACGGTCAGGCGAGGATCCTGGCCACCGGGGTCGATCTGCGGGCGGACGTGTTGAAGATCCCGCACCATGGTTCGAGTCGTCAGGATCCGGCCTTCGTCGCGAGCACCGGGGCCAGGGTCGCGATTGCCAGTGCCGGCCTGGGCAACTCCTACGGTCATCCGGCTCCCAGCACCCTCCGGCTGGCGATCGGTCTGGGCATGACGGTGCTGCGCACCGATCAGCAGGGCAGCGTCGCAGTCACCGAGCACATGGGGCGGCTGGGCGTGGTGACCCAACGCTGAGGACAGTGCCGGTCGTCAGCTCGGGTTCTCCCAGTAGAAGCACTCCGGGTCGTAGACCGCCGGTGTGGGGTGCCCCCAGGGATTCACCAGCCCACCCAGGGCGAGATTCTCCTTGCGGGGGATGTTGCGCAGGTCGGTCTTCGCCACGATCACCTGCGGGTAGTTCGCCACGCAGCCCATGAAGAACGGGCCATCGGAGATGTGGATCTTCTCGATCTCCCAGACGAGCTCGATCTGCTTCATCCGATCCGGCTCCACCCTGGCCCGGTTGTAGAGATCCCAGAGCTTCGCGATCGGGCCGTCCTTCTCGGCATCCATCCGCGGCGGGTGCCGCTTCCAGGGATCGACGTCGGTCTCCTCGTCGTTGCCTCCGGTGCCCAGTCCCGAGTACCACTGACCCTCCAGTGGCGCCCAGCGCGTCGCCTCGACCGGAATCAACCAGAACGGCTGGATGAGTGAGATACCGACGTTGGCGACCTCCCAGTTGCTGTGCGCGATCAGCTTGCCGGACTTCCACTGGTCGTCGAACGCCTGTGGGGCGATGGGGTTGCTCGTCATGGCGATCCCCACTGCCTTCAGGTCCGAGATCAGCTGGTTGTCCTTGGTTCTCGCCTCCACCGGAGCATCGGCCTGGATGTCGATGCGCAGCGCGAGCTTCTTGCCGTTGGGCAGCTCACGCAGGCCGTCTCCGTCGCTGTCCTTCACTCCGAGCTCGTCGAGCAGCTGCTTGGCCTTGTCCGGGTTGTACTCCACGTACGCATCGCGCCACTGCTGGTAGAGCTTCGCACCGGCGTCGTTGACCTGGAACTCACTGGCCTTCGGGCTGTGCGTGCCCGTGGTCCGCTCGCCGGTGTTGAAGTAGACCGACTTCTGTACCGCCTCCCGATTGAACGCGTGGCTGACAGCCTGCCGGAACTTCGGCTCCCGGATGAGCTCGCGGACGTCGTCGTCGATGTAGTCGTAGTTGAAGAAGAAGATGGACCCGGTGCCCGATCCGCTGTCCCACAGGACCACCTCGGTCTTCGCCCGGTCGGCGCTGTCCCTCAGTCCCTGCACATCCTGCAGGGCGATCTGGTTGAACGGGCCGTGGCAGTAGTCGACCGACCCCTGTTGCACCTGGAGCTTTCCCGCCTCGGCATCGTTGATCACCTTGATCTGGATCTCGTCGACGTACGGCAGCTGGTCACCGTTCGGCATCACGGCGTAGTAGTACGGGTTCCGCTCCAGCTGGACACCGCTGGTGTTGTCGAAC
>CAVPPP010000062.1:0-26619 GCA_963707005.1 uncultured Actinomycetota bacterium | reverse complement strand
CATCGATACCGCGGTCCGCCAACTGGGTGGTGTCGACATCCTGGTCAGTAACGCCGCCTTCCAGATGAGTCACGAGTCGCTGGAGGAGGTCAGCGACGAGGAGTGGGAGTACACGTTCGCCACGAACGTCGGCGCCTTCTTCTATCTGACGAAGGCGGCGCTTCCGCACCTGAAGCCCGGGTCGGCGATCATCGGCAGCTCGTCGGTGAACTCCGACATGCCGTCACCTGCTCTGGCACCGTACGCCGCGACCAAGGCCGCGATCGCGAACTTCTGTGCCAGCCTGGCCCAGCTGCTCGGTGAGAAAGGTATCCGGGTCAACAGTGTGGCGCCGGGACCGATCTGGACACCGCTGATTCCGGCTACGATGCCGCCGGAGAAGGTGGCCGGCTTCGGTGACGACACCCCACTCGGTCGGGCCGGTCAGCCGGCCGAGCTGGCGGCCGCGTACGTGCTGCTGGCCAGTGACGCCGGCAGCTACATCTCCGGCGCCCGGCTCGCGGTCACCGGCGGCCGGCCGATCCTGTGAACCACATCCTCTGTAGCGCCGATGAGTGCGCTGGCCAAGATCGCGTACCGTCCGATCGGCCTGGTCGGCAGTGTGCTGGCCGGTGCAGCGGCGGGAGCGGTGGTCAAGCAGGTCTGGCGTCGGGTAGCCGATGAGGACGACACGCCGGGTGCGCTCGAGTCGGAGTACTGATTACGGTCCGTGCTGCTCGGACCGGCTCTTAAGGTGTCGTGTTCGCCGTGGTCAAGGCGGCATTGGATCGTGGCGGCGCGCGGCTGTTCGAGCGGGTGACGGTGCCTGGCCGGGCGACTGAGGCGCTGTCGACGTGACCTGTGCCGCCCAGGTACGCGGGTTGCGCCTGACCGTAGGCCGCTTGACACTCTCGCGGACGTGGACAGCTTGCGTCCTGTGCCGCAGAGACGTCCGCGCCCATCCCGTCGGTTCCTGACCACGACGAGTCGGGCGACGGCTGCTGGCTCTCGCATCTCATTGGCTCAAGCAGATATGGTCGCGCCACCTCCGCGGCCGTTTGGACTGCGGGATGCTAGCCCGAGAGGGCGTCATCGGGAGCGCTGACGCCGACGGAACCGACCTGCGGGTGGGGGAGGAGCCACGATGGCCGCTGATCAGCAAGCCGACGCCGTTCCCCACGATGGTCGCGACGAGACGCAGAACGAGCGGATGGACCGGAACTGGATCGAGTTGCTGCAGGAGCTGCGGGTGACGCAGACCGGTACCCAAATCCTGAGTGGATTCCTGCTCACCCTGGTCTTCCAGCCACGGTTTGCCTCTCTCGATACGTTGCAGCGGAACCTGTACGTTGCCCTGGTGCTGCTGGCGGCCACCACCATCGTGCTGGGCCTGGCCCCGGTCAATCTGCACCGGGCGCTCTTCCACCAGCAGCTGAAACCGTCGATCGTCAGATTCGGCCACCTCGCGCTTCGTCTTCAGCTCGCCGGCGTTGCCCTCATCGTCGTTGGCACTGTGCTGCTGATCCTGGACGTCGGTGTTGGTCGCCGCGCCGGACTGGTCGGCGCGGCCGGCATCTTTCTGCTGGTCGTGATAGCGGCCAGCCTCCCGCTCTGCTACCGCCACACACCCGGCATGGGGCGCGTGGAGGGTCCACCCTCAGGTCAGTGACGCCGGCCAATCCGGACCAGAGAATCGACGAACATCATCAGTCGCTGCTGGATGGTTGGTCGTGTGCTCGCGTGTGCAGTGCCGTGAGAGACTCACCTTCGTGTTCGCCGGGTTCCGCGAGTGGGATGTCGAGCTCGACGGGGTCGTGCTGCATGGCCGCAGCGGCGGCTCCGGACCCGCGGTCGTGCTGCTGCATGGGCACCCGCGGACGCATGCGACCTGGCATTGGGTGGCTCCGCTGCTGGCCACCGGATTCAGCGTGGTGTGTCCGGATCTTCGCGGGTACGGCCGCTCATCGAAGCCGCAGCCCGACCGGGAGCAAACGACCTACTGCGACCGAGCGATGGCCGCAGATGTCGCCGCGCTCATGCGTGCGCTCGGACACGAATGGTTCGCCGTTGTCGGGCACGATCGCGGCAGCTACGTCGCCTACCGGTGCGCACTGGACCACCCGGATCGAGTAGCGGCATTGGGGGTCCTCGACAGCGTGCCCATCGTGGAGGCGCTCGAGCGGGCCGATGCCCGGTTCGCGGAGATGTGGCCGCATTGGTTCTTCTTCGCCTCCCACCAGGCCGAGCGTGTCATCACCGCCGACCCGCTGGCCTGGTATGAGCCGGCTCTCGCGCAGATGGGCCGGGAGAACTACGACGACATGGTTGCTGCCGTGACCAACCCGGCAACCGTTCGGGCCATGTTGGAGGACTACCGGGCAAGTCTCCACGTCGATCGACACCACGACGAGCTCGACCGGGCCGCCGGCCGGACGATCAGCTGCCCGACCCTGGTCGCGTGGTCGAGCCAGGACGACATGGAGACGTTGTACGGCGACCCGGCCGACATCTGGAGCACCTGGTGTTCCGGTCCGCTGGTGCGTGCGGTGGTGGATTCGGGACATCACATGGCCGAGGAGAACCCTGAGCAGGTCGCCGCAATAGTCGGTGAGTTCCTTACCGCTCACCTGCCCATCACCTCCTAGGTGCCGGCCAAATAGCACGGGCGGACCACGACAGACCTCAGATCCACCGAGTGACTCCCGGCGCCGTCTCCGTCCCCACCTGAATGACGGTCGACATGACGTGCAGGTGACCACGACGATGCGAACGCGCGGGCTAGGAGTTTCTCGGATCAAGCAGCCGGTCCCAGTGTCGCCGCTGCCCTCAGCGGCCCGAGACGAGGAGAGGGAGCTGTGTCCTGGGCAGACCCCTCCCGCTGAGGAGTCCGCATGACTATCGCGATCATGATCACAGGTGGCGCGGAGGAGCTGTGGGAGGGCGCGCGGTCTCAGGTGAGGTGGTCGACGGTCTCACAACGGTGTCGCCTCCCGACCTGACGCTGTGGCGCGGGCGGCTGCTGGTGGGGATCGTCGCAGCGATCGTGGAGTCAGTGACCTGGCGCTGTGCGGACACGGTCGACGCCGAGGAACGCGACAGCTTGCGCCGGCTCGTCGAAGAAGTTGAAGCCCACCGCCACCGGATGCTGTCCAGCCCACACGCCCGCTGACGTCCCGCGGTCGTCGACGGCGCTCTCGGGGCCATCGGGCGGCGCCGGGGATCGGGGCTCCCGCCGTGCTAGCCGGCGACCAGTGAGCGTAGTCGGCGTGCGTTGGTCACGGCGTGCCCGTGTCCGTCGTTGTTGAAGTAGGCGTAGACGTCATGACCGTGCCGTTGCCACTCGCGGATGCGGTCGGCCCACCAGTGGAGGTCGGTCGTCGCTGTAGCTGCCGCCGTACAGGTGATCATGGTCGGGCCCGTGGAGGCGCACGTACACCGTGCCCGAGGTGGCGCGCAGAACGCAGGGGAGTCGGGAGCCGCTCATCACCACATAGGTCGCGTGGTGACGGCTCAGCAGGTCGAAGACCGGATCGGCGACCCAGCTGGGATGTCGGAGCTCGACGGCGACCGGCATCCAGTCCGGGAGGCCGTGCAGGAAGTAGTCCAGCCGGTCGTCGTCGCGTTCCTGGTCGGGTGGCAGCTGGACCAGCAGCACACCGCGACGGTCCCGCAGCTCGTGCCAACACTGAACGAGCCGGGGTGTCCAGGGTTCGGGCCGATACAGGCGACGGCCGTGGCTGAGGCCGCGGGGAGCTTTCACACTCATCCGGAACCCGGCCGGGAGCCGACGTCGCCAGTTGGCGAACGTCTGCGCGCGCGGCCACCGGTAGAAGCTGGCGTTCAGCTCGACGGTGTCGAACTCCTGCACGTACCGTCCGAGCCGGTTCCCCGCAGGAAGCGACGGACCGTACAGGACCGTGTCCCAGTGGTCGTAGCTCCACCCCGACGTGCCGATCCAGGTGCCGCTCATTCCCACCATCCCAACTGATCTTCGGGCCGACCGGACAATTCGCTCGAGGTCCATTGTCTTACGCTGTAGATAGTGTGCTGGCCGGCTCGTGGTGCTGCCTATCTCGACTGGAGGAGGGGAACACATGGCGGTAACGGCGTTCCAGGATCTGGGTCTGGCCGATCGCGAGCGACGCTGACGGCGCTGCTGCGGAGAAGCGAGTCCGTGAGTGGGCCAAGGCCCAGGACGAGCCGAACGAGAAGTACCGCGACGCCCACGTGTGGTACGACGCCGACAAGAAGGACAATTTCACCGCCTACAAGCTGTTCCAGACCGCTATGCGGCTTCCGTCAACTTTATGCGCGGGTACTGGCGCTCGGCCTTGTCGCACCCCAGGGGTGGGCTGCGGTCCTCGGGTGAGGATCGCCGCAGGAGGATCGCGGGCAGGACGGACGGGCGCTGGCCGGCGCCGAGGTGGGGGTCAGGTGCGTGGTGTAGGACGGAGCGGACGAGGCGCGTGAGGTCGGCGTGGAGGGGAGGGCCGGACGGACGCCGGGCCCGCACCTCGACCCCCGAACTCGACACCGCTGTCGATGATGCAGAGGTCCTCGACCGGATCACCCTCGACGAGGGCATCGCTCACGAGGACGCCTTGCTCCGGTGGGCGCAGGCTTCCGCCACTCGCCTCCGACAACATCAGCAGCAGTCCTCGCGCGACCGAGCGCAGCCAGACCCCTCTGGAGCCGCACCGATGGGCCAAGTGGACCGGTGTGGGTGTGTTTGGACAGAAGTGGGGTGCGCTGGTCGAGCAGGTCGCCCGAGGCCGACGACTCATGCCACGTCGAGGAGTCGGCAGAGGCGGGCCGTGTCGGCGGCGTGGCGGGATGATCCGTCGTCGTACTCGAAGCACCACAGCAGCTGGTAGATCCAGGCACGCTGGACCGCATGCTTGTCGACCGTGGAGGTGGCTCGGTAGGTCTGCCAGAACGCAGGCCCGGTCATGTCGTCCCATAAAGCCATCCGGGCGGTGTCGGACTCAGCCGGTGCGGCCCAAGCCTTGTCCCAGTCGAGCACGCCGACCAACCTCCAGTCATCGCCGTCGGGGCGAAACAGCACGTTGCTGTGGTGGAGGTCGTCATGGCACAGCGTCGCCTCCCTGACAGCGTCGAAGAGGTGAGCCTGGTCGTCGAGGAGGCGGCGGAATGTCTCGCGATTATGGGCGGTGAGGATGCGCGAGTCGGCGCGTTGACGAAGTGCGCTGATCACAGTCTGGTCAGCGGGGGGCCGTCCGCTACTGTCGATCTCGCCGAAGCTGGGGAAGCGGAGTGACTGCACGGCTAGCAGGGCCTCGGCCAGGTGCCGATGGGCCGAAGCCACCCCATCCGGGGTCAGGCGTGGACGCAGATTCTTCCACGGGATGCCGGCAATGTGCTCGGCGACAAGGTAGCGCCAGCGGTACCGTCGACGGGAGTCATCGGCGGCCAGTACCTCCGGCACCGGCGCGCCCGCCGCGTTTGCGAGTGCGGTGAGCATTGCCGTTCGTTCGAAGTGCACCTGATGCTCGGCCTCGGGTCCGCAGAGCTTCACAACGATCCGGCGACTTCGCGGCAGGGTCAGTTCTACGACCAGCGCGTCACGATGTACCTGCACCAGCTCGACTACGGCCACGGCGGTGCCCGATCCGAAGACGTCGGTCACGAGTGCCCGTAGCTGGTCGTGAATGTCGCCATCAGCTGCCTGCACGGTCACCTCCATGACTGATGCGCGCACCGGCTCTGCGCAGCTGCTTTACCGGCGACGCAGTCCCTGCCGTCAGGTAAGGGAAGAGGAAGCATCGTCGCGTGATCAGTGGTGCGTGCACCGAACCGCCGTGCTCCATGGCCTTCGCATCGTCCTGGTCGTCTCCGGCGCGGCGTAAGACCTCCGACCCAGCCTCGCCACTCAGGCGATGCTCGTTCCCACGGCCTGATGACTCTGGCGCTGGATGCTGCTCCAGGAGAAGCAATTGGGCGGCCCTGTTGCGAGCCAACGACCAACGGCTCTGACCTGGGAGTGACTCCACGACCGGTCATGACCACGTGGCTCTCAGGAGGGTGGGCAGCAGGTCCTCACGAAGGAGGTGCAGCGCGGGTTGCCAGTCCGGAGGTAGCCGATCAGTTGGAGGCGGCCCCGGATCGAACCCCGGGTCGCCCGTGATCACAACGACGGCGTCCGCGGCTGGAACGACCATCATGTGTTGGCCAGCCCAGCCACCGGCAAGCAGCATCCCTCGGGGCAGCCACGTCAGGTAGCCGTAGGGTTCAGACTCTGGTGGTCCACCAGCGGAGTGCGCGGTCGTCATCTGTGCAAAGAAATCTGCACTCAGGAGGCGACTGCCGTTGGAGACACCCTGGTCGAGCCAAAGCTGCCCGATCTTCGCGAGGTCGGCTGCGCTGATGGACAGCCCTTCGGCTGCCCTTGTGTCGCCACCAGGTTCGCTGGCCCAGGAAGCTGTCTCGATACCGAGAGGTGCAAACAGTTCTCGGTCAGCAAAGGTCGCGAGAGTCTCACCAAGGATTGCGCTGGCGGCAGCTGAGAGAAGCTGGACGCCAGCATTGTCGTAGGCAAAGTGGTCCCCCGGCGGGTGCAGCTGAGGAGCCTGCGCTATATGGGCAACGCGGTCGCCCGGTAGCGCAGCGACGGCGTCTCCGTCCCACGGACCGTCGACCTGAGCTCCACGTGTCATGGTCAGAACCTGATACCAGGTGTGACGCTCCGCCGGCGTGTGCCGAAGACCTCCTAGCACGTTGGAGAGCGGTGTATGGAGCGCTGGCAGCCGTTCCTGGGCATCCATGGCGGCCAGAGTGGTCGCGACCACGCTCTTGGTGACAGAGAAGACGTCACCAGCGACGGGTCCGCGGAGGTGCTCGTCAAACTCGACCCGTCCCCGAACGCGCACGTGCAAGTGGGCGATATGGGCGTATCGGTGGTCTTCTCGGACGCACGACAGGATTCGATCACAGGACTGGACTATCTGGTCGTGCTGCCTCAACTTTGTGCTCTCCAAGTCCTCGTATGATGTCCCGCCACCGCCCCAAGATCAATCGCGGACGTGACCCGCCACAACTCCTTTCTCACGGGCTGGCGCATGTCTCGTTGATTATCGTCACTGCTGACGGCGTTATGCCAGCGCACAGGGCGATGATGTCGACCTATCGGCTCCGAGCGAAGTCTCAGACACCCAGTCAGGATCGATCCGCTCACGAGGCATGGGTGGGCGACGCCGAGCGACTTCGTGTGCCGGGCCCAAGCTCATGTCACCAGCGCTGTGCGGAGCGCGCCGGCGATTGCGGTAAGGCAGCCGCGCAGATCGACAGCCAGTCGGGCTCGACGGTCCGGGGCTGATCCAGCGCACGAAGGAGTCGTGCGTAGGTGAGGGCGGCCTGTCCCCGGTGAGGACGAGTTCGGCTGCCAGATGGTCCTCAGTTGGGAGACCTCGTTCGCGATAACCGCGCAGGAACGCTTGGCCGACGTCGGTGTCGATTCCGCTTCTATGGAGGTCGTCGATCGAGCGAAGATCCCGGAGAGCCCTGGCGCTCGTGCCGGTGTCGAAAAGGAGTCGAGGTAGTCGTCAGCATCAAGATGGCTGTCCCCAATGGGGGAGAACACCTCGGCGCCGTCCTGGTCGGGCGTTTCGAAGAGGGCACAAGCCTGCAAGTCCGAGGTATTGGTTGGGCGCCTCGTCGGTGGCGGCAGCATAAACGTGCGCCTCGGCCTCAACCCTGGCGATGGCCTCGTCGAGGTTGCCGGCTCTCCCAGGGTGATCCGCCCTTGAAGTGGTTGCTGTCATGAGCAGCGTCCGCCGGAGGCCATCCGCATCGGACAGGCACCGCAGCGCGAACCAGCCGGACGAAGGCAGCGTCTCCACGAGCAGAGTGAATTAGAAGCGTAGCAACTCGGACCCCGATGCCAGGTCGCCGACGAGGGACCCTTTAGCGGGTTAGTCACCCCAGTCGAGTTGGTGCTCTGGGGTTCCGGCGGCGCGACCCCAGGAGACAGCCTTTTCACGCCCAGCCTCATCGCCGATGCGATAACGGAAGACCCGGTTAGCGAACACCACAACGTGGTCGTCATCGACGATGAAGTCGGCCCACCAGCCGGTTGCCGCCTCAAGGGCCTCCGCGATGGAGTGCGCCAACACGTCGGCTTGCTCGTCCGGCGCCTCGAAGTCAACAAAGGTCCAGATCTGAGGCTGAGTCTCGGTCGCGCCAGCGGCTGGAGCGTCGAGATCGGTATCTGCCGACTCTGCGCCGCCCGGTAGCGTCGACGAACTGACGTCGTGTCGACCGAGCCGAACCACGCGAAGGTCCGGTATGACTAGGTCCGCTCCGACGCGGAGGCTTTCTGCAAGTAGACGTCCAGTCAGCATGCGATCCAGGGTGGCAATCACGGCCGCGGTCCGCAACGGTTCCGCGCATCAATCGAATGTCACCGAGAGGGCAGATTCGACGTCGCCGGATGACGTCCCATGAGCGACCGTCCTGCGCGAAGGACTAGAACTGGTCTGCCGAGCAGGTCGGCTACGGGCTGAGTGAGCTCGCAAGCCAGGCGATCGCTGCGGCGGCCTTGCGTTGTTGGTGATGACGCAGATCTTCGGTCTGCGGCGTCAGGGGCAGGCGGCTGGCGTGCAGCAGGTATCCGGCCCAGCCGGCGATGAACTTGGTCTTGCGGTGCTCCGGGATCACGATGCCGAGCAGGTCAAGTACCCGGTCGGGGTGCAGGCCGTCCTCGGCGGCGACCGAGATCGAGAAGAGTGCCGCGTCGAGCCAGTCCGCGCCCACGCAGCAGTGCACCCAGTCGACGACCAGCAGTGATCCAATAGCGGTCAGCAGGAGGTTGTCGCTGCGGACGTCGTTGTGGACGAACGATCCGCCAACCACGGTGTCGAGGCTGTGCCGTTCGAGATCTTGCAGCAGAGGCAGCCGCGGTCGCCACCACAACTCCGTCGAATCAGCTTGTGGTCGGTGCGCTCCGGCCCGGTCGCCTTCGGCGAGGCGTTCCCAACCGCCGAACCATTCGCCGTACACCTCCGCTGCGGCTGGCAGGCCGGTCACCGGCTGCCCGCGCACCAGTCTCAGCGTGCGGCCCACGTCGCGGAGCTGCTCCTCGGTCCACGGATCGCCAGGCGATGGGCCGTCCACCGCTTCCCAGGCGGCGACCGTCCATCCCTGGTCGGTCCAGTGGCCCAGCAGCACCGGCGCCGGTGGGCTGTACGGGGCAAGGGACTTGTTGATGGCGATCTCTCGAGCGAGAGCGTCACCCAGACTTGGATGGCGGTATCGAGGAATGCCCTTCACGAAGATGCGCCGCTGGTCTGCCAATCGCGCTACGCCGGCCATTGCTGGCGAGTAGCCGCTCGTCGCGGAGGCGAACTCGGTCACCCAACTGCCGAGGCCGGCCTCCACCATGTCCCGAATGACCTTAGGGACCTGATCCCACCTCCACCGAGTACCCATCGTGGCGACCGTAGCTGGTACCAGTAGATGGCCGAACAGGGCGTTAGCGCTCGCACGCCGGACATCGGCGGTCGCGAGCGTCCGTAGGCGACCGTCATCCGCGCACCACGCGGGAGCTGGTCGTGGTCTCTCACACGCTGCGCTCAACGACCCCTCTGCGGTGACGCACGGTCAATGCCTGCTGTAGGCAGCAGCAATTGGGCCGCACTTCGGTTCTTGGAGCTACGACTTCCGGCGTGGTCGTTGCTGGTCAGGTGCTGCGATCAGCAAGATTCCTCCGATGAGTACCGAAGTGATTGCTGCCAGGAGCCAGGTAGAACTCAGTCCTCCGGTGTCGGCTAGCTGACCAGGCCGTGGCTCGCTGGTGTCGGTTGCGTTGGGCGCGGCTGAGGTGGGATCGGGCGCGGGAGTGGTTGGCGCGGTGGCGGTCGGGGTGGGGCTCTGTGGCGGTGACGGGGTCGGCGATGGCGATGGTGTTGGCGAAGCGGTTTGGAAGGTGTTGACGATGCTGCAGGTGGCATCATCTCCGCTGGTCAGCGTCAATTGACTGCCGTCCAGGGTGCCGTCGGTGCAGGCCCAGGCGGAGGGCAGATAGCCGTCGGGTCCGTCGGCTTCGGTGAGACTGTAGTCACCGGGCCGGACCTCCACACCGGTGACCGGGCTGGTCCCGGTGGTGCCGGTGACGGTGTTGGGGCCGGTGGCGGTGAGCGTCCAGTCGCGTGGGTCAGCGGCGCCGCCGCCGGCGTTGTCGACCTCCTTGACCAGGGTGAGGCGAGCGGTGTCGCCGCCCGGTGTGCTGGTGTCGTGGTTGACGATCGTGCAGGTTGCGACCGCGCCGGGCTCCAGCGTCACCACGTCGCCGGAGAGGCTGCCTCCGTCGCAGTCCCAGTCCGATGCCTCGTAGTCCGCCGGCCCCCCTGCTTCAGCCAGGGTGTAGTCGCCTGGTTCGACAATGACCCCGGTGACGTCGGCGGATCCGGTGATACCGCTGATCGGTGTAGGCCCATCGGCGGACAGTTCCCAGTCCGTGTTCACACCGAGGCCGCCGTCGTCGTTGATCACCTCCTTGATCAGGGTCAGCTCGGCGTCGAGTGGCGGTAGGGGCGCCGGCTGGGCAGTGTTGACGATGGTGCAGGTGACGTCATCACCGACGTCGAGGGTGAGAGTGGACTCGTCGAGGATGCCGCCATCGCAGGCCCAGTCGGAGGCGTCGTAGCCGTCCGGCCCGTCGGACTCGGCCAACACGTAGTCACCGGGCACGACCTCGGCAGCTGTGACCGGGTCTGTGGCGGACTGTCCGGTGATGGGTGTGGGCCCGTTCGCGGACAGCGTCCAGTCGTCCGGTGCGGCCGTTCCGCCGTTGTCGTTGTCGACCTCCTTGACCAGCGTCAAGGTGGCGGTGTCCTCCGGATCGATGGCGGTGCAGGAAAGTGTTGTGCTGAACGGGAAGTCGTGGACCTCGCGGAGGTCGCGTGCTCGGCCGGGGAGCCCGTGGTTGAAGGAGGCGGCGATGATGTTGCCCTCGATGTTCTGCGACGGAATCCATGTCAGAGTCGCGTTCGGGGCGTAGAGAGTGCCTTCGATGGTTGCGCCGCCGTTGACCACGATCGTGGTCGCGTCCGGGAAGTTCCAGAGCATGTACGGGGCCTGGCTGCCAGACACACCGGCCAGGTTCGGGATGTTGCCCAGGTAGCTGGTGCCGGTGACGTTGATCAGGATCGGTGTCGACGCCGACGGCTGGTTGGTGAAGGTGATCTCTGACAGACGGGACAGGTCGACACTCGACAGGGTCAACACGTTGGTCTGCCCGGGAATCAGGCTTAGCCGTCCGCGGGCGCCGACTGGGATCGGGCGCGGCAGCGTGGTGCCTTGATCATCGACCAGGTCGACGGTCGCCGGGCAGCCGGCCATCTCCTGGGTGAGGTCGCGGTAGGTGTCGAAGGCGGTGGGGATGTCGATCAGATCAGTGGGCACCGGGGCTGCGATCGACGCCGGACTTTGTTGGTTGGTGCGGCCGTCGATGTGGGGGTTGACGTTGTAGGGCTGCCCGTTGGGCACCAGCCGGTAGTTGACGAGCGCGTTGTTGTTGTCGCGGTTGTAGGCGGTGTAGGTCGACGTGTCGGCGACCTTGGTGAAGCCACCGTTCTCGACGTTCACCACCGCGGTGGGGCTGTCCCAGCTGATTCCCCCGCCGACATGAAGATAGGTGGCTCCGGTATCCCCGGGGGCGGTGTAGGTCGGGCGGACCGGTGCCGCGCCGGCGGCGACCTGATAATTACTCTGGACGTGCAGGTCGCCGCCCATCGCCATGGTGCCCTCGGACTCATCGGCCCGGATGGTCACATCGTTCTCGACAAAAACCAGGAAGCCACTGTTGGCCGGATGGCCGTCGATCGGTACCTCGACCGGGTTCACCGGCGCCAACGCGGAGGCAGTCGGCGGCGCGAGCCCGACCGCGGCGACGAGGGACAGCAACACCGTGAGCGCACCGACCAGCAAGCCGGCCCGTGTCGGTGCCCCGCATCGATGACGCTTCACAGTCTGAGCGTAAGGGGCACTGACCAGGACAGATTCCGGCAGGTGCGAATCCCGAGCAGATTCTCGACCTCGTGCCACAGACTGGCTCTGATGAGACCGCTGAGACGCACGCGAAGGCGACCCTTCAACGCGGATGGTCGGTTACTTTCAGGGGCCGGCTTGGGTCAGGGGGTTTGACCCCCGTGGGGTAAGCCGCTTGGTGAGTCGTTCCAATGTGGTGGTGGCATCGCGCATCAGGTCGTTCACCAGTTGTCCGGCTGGTACATCCCTGGCAAGCTCGTGGGCCTGGCCGGCCCAGAGGTTGATCTGTTCGGCGTCGCCGTGGGTGCGGGCGTGGGCTCGTAGCGGGGTCGTGAGGTGGTGCAGCTCGGGGTAGGCGATCGGCGCGTCCGCGGTGTGGTCGGCTTGGAAGGTGTTGACCAGTCCGCGGGCGAGGCGGCCGGAGAAGGCGCGGGTCAGGCCGGTGTGTCGCGGCTGCGTGACGGCGTCGCGATGGGCGCCGCTGGTGCCTGCCTCGGGGCAGCGGAGGAAGGCGGTGCCGAGCGCCGCGGCTGAGGCTCCTGCGACGAGGACACCTGCCAGGGCGGGGCCGGTGGCGATGCCCCCGGCAGCAATGAGGGGAACGTCGACCTGGGCTCGGGTCAAGCTGAGCAGGGCGAGTAGGCCGTAGTCCTCGTGAGTGTCGGCATCGTCAAAGGAGCCGCGGTGCCCGCCTGCCTCAAACCCTTGGACGACGAGTGCGTCCACGCCGGCGTCGGCGGCTTGGAGGGCCTCCTGTGGGTCGGTGACTGTCACCCACACCGACGTCCCTACCGTTTGCAGCTGCTGGACCACCACTGGGGTGGGGCAGCCGAAGGTGAACGAGACCACCGGGACCCTCTCCTGGGTCAGCAGGTCCACTTTCGGCTGGTAGTGGTCGTCGTCGAACCGCGGGTCACCGAGCTGGACGCCGATCACCGCCGCCTGGTCGCGGAGGCGGTCGGCGAAACGCTGCACGATGGCGGGATCGGCTGGGCCGTTCGGCGGGGCGAACACGTTGACGCCGAACGGCTGCTGGGTGAGTTCGCGAGTGGCGGCGATCTCCGTGCGCACCGCTTCCGGGGTCTTGTACCCGGCAGCCAGGAATCCGAGTCCGCCGGCGTTGGACACGGCAGCGGCAAGGGCGGGCGTCGACGGCCCTCCGGCCATCGGGGCCTGGACCACCGGTACGTCGAACTCGATCATCTGGGCACGATGTCACAGTCCCGCGAGGTGCTCGGAGTGGAAGAACGGGGACGCGGGTTAGCGGGGAGGTGTGGTGCTGATCAAGCTGCCCACTGTGATGTCGCCGTCGGTGAGGATGTCGACGCGCAGGCCACCGCGGTGGATGAGGGGCCGGAGCAGACCCGGACCTTGGAGCCGCTCGAGGTGCGCGCACGGCTCGGCCAGGCGCAGCCCACGGCAGTGGACGTCGCCGATGAAGAAGTCGCGGCCGACCAGGGCATTGACGTCGATGCCGCGGGTCAAGACGTTGCGTCGGGTACTGGCGAAGTCGAGACGGGCGTCGCGGGCGGTGAGGTCTTCCACCACTTCCGCTGCGATCACGGTGAGCTCATAGCCGGGCCGGTGCGTGCCGCGGGGACTGAAGGTGCCGGTGCCGTCGGCGTAGCGGTCACCCTCAAGGCCACGGCCGGCTAGGGCTCGGGCCTTCGTGATCAGCTGCATCGGCGCTTCGACCCGGGGTGCGACGGCGAGCAGCTCCACCACACCAGCCAACTCGGCCCCTCGTTGCGGCGGTGACAGCACGGGGTCGAGAGACGCGACCGCGTAGGCGCTGCTGATGTCGAGGTCGGCGGTGGCATGTCCGAGAAGTGTCGGGTCGTGCGGGCTGAGGACGACCCCGGGTGGGGTCCCGAACGCCAACACGGCAACCTGACTTTCCGATCCGTCGGCGAGCCGGCTGTCGGTGTCGTTCACGATGGCGATCCACCAGCCGGCCCACTGGAAGGACCTGGGCTCAGCGATCGGGACCATGCCGAAATCACGGCCGGCGAGCCAGCTCTTCCATGCGGCGAGAGCGTGCGGCACCGTCAAGTTGTCGAAGTCGGGGAGCGCAGCAAGGGCCACCTCGGTGACCGACGACAGACATGCCGCCAGGCCCCGGACAAGTGGGAGGGCTGGACCGTCCGGAAGGTCGACCTGAATCATCTAGGCTCCCAAGCGTTGGCGGTGAGCAAGACCGGCGTGTCGACATCCATGACGTCACTCTGCCTCGAAGGCTCGCCACCGACCATGCTTCCGTGCAGTTTGGCCCGCTGGATCCGCTCGTGCTCAAGACGAGGGCGCCCGCAAGCCGTCGTCCGCCCTGCGCAGCGGGCCGGATTCTTCTGCACTCGCGCCGCGCCTACGGCCCCGGCTCGTCGTAAGCCCCGCTCGACGATGATGTTCGGCTGGAGGCGTCGACTGAAGTTGCGCGACGAGTCCAGACGGTTCAGACAATGCTGGGAGTGAGCTCGAGGTGCCGGTGAACCTGGCTGGTATCAGCCGTGTCCCGTCCGACCTGGCCCGGCGCCGTCGACCTGGCATGAGGCTTGGGTCTAGCGTGTTGGCCATGGCTGAACCTGTTCCCGCCGGCAGCGACGTCTCCTCCGGCACCTACAAATGCACCCAGTGCGGCTACCGCCTGCAGGTGCAGTCCACCCAGCACCTACCGCCGTGCCCCTCGTGCCACAACGGATTCTGGGAGACCATCACCGGCGGCGACTCCGTCAACGACCCTTACCCCGACCGGTAGGAGGTGCGAGGTGAAGATGACCGAAGCAATCACGGCGGAGTGGACACGCTGCTCACCCAACGAGCGCTTTGGAAGGTGACCGGCAAACACCGAACCCCATCGGACCGCGACGCGGCCATTCGTGAACGACTGCAGTGCGCCAACCAGAATCAACCCCGCTAGGCACGTGGCGCGCACGTGCTGCTCGGACATAGGGCGACATATCGGACAGTCTGTGATTAGAGCCGCCCTCGAAGGTAGGTCGTGAACGGCACGAGCAGGCGATCCTCGATCGCTGGCGCACTCCGCACAGCGCTGGTGACATGAGCTTGGGCCCGGCACACGAAGTCGCTCGGCGTCGCCCACCCATGCCTCGTGAGCGGATCGATCCTGACTGGGTGTCTGAGACTTCGCTCGGAGCCGATAGGTCGACATCGTCGCCCTGTGCGCTGGCATAACGCCGTCAGCAGTGACGATAATCAACGAGACATGCGCCAGCCCGTGAGAAAGGAGTTGTGGCGGGTCACGTCCGCGATTGATCTTGGGGCGGTGGCGGGACATCATATGAAGACTTGGAGTGCACAAAGTTGAGGCAGCACGATCAGATAGTCCAGTCCTGTGATCGAATCCTGTCGTGCGTCCGAGAAGACCACCGATACGCCCATATCGCCCACTTGCACGTGCGCGTTCGGGGACGGGTCGAGTTTGACGAGCACCTCCGCGGACCCGTCGCTGGTGACGTCTTCTCTGTCACCAAGAGCGTGGTCGCGACCGCTCTGGCCGCCATGGATGCCCAGGAACGGCTGCCAGCGCTCCATACACCGCTCTCCAACGTGCTAGGAGGTCTTCGGCACACGCCGGCGGAGCGCCACACCTGGTATCAGGTTCTGACCATGACACGTGGAGCTCAGGTCGACGGTCCGTGGGACGGAGACGCCGTCGCTGCGCTACCGGGCGACCGCGTTGCCCATATAGCGCAGGCTCCTCAGCTGCACCCGCCGGGGGACCACTTTGCCTACGACAATGCTGGCGTCCAGCTTCTCTCAGCTGCCGCCAGCGCAATCCTTGGTGAGACTCTCGCGACCTTTGCTGACCGAGAACTGTTTGCACCTCTCGGTATCGATACGGCTTCCTGGGCCAGCGAACCTGGTGGCGACACAAGGGCAGCCGAAGGGCTGTCCATCAGCGCAGCCGACCTCGCGAAGATCGGGCAGCTTTGGCTCGACCAGGGTGTCTCCAACGGCAGTCGCCTCCTGAGTGCAGATTTCTTTGCACAGATGACGACCCCGCACTCCGCTGGTGGACCACCAGAGTCTGAACCCTACGGCTACCTGACGTGGCTGCCCCGAGGGATGCTGCTTGCCGGTGGCTGGGCTGGCCAACACATGATGGTCGTTCCAGCCGCGGACGCCGTCGCCGTGATCACGGGCGACCCGGGGTTCGATCCGGGGCCGCCTCCAACTGATCGGCTACCTCCGGACTGGCAACCCGCGCTGCACCTCCTTCGTGAGGACCTGCTGCCCACCCTCCTGAGAGCCACGTGGTCATGACCGGTCGTGGAGTTACTCCAGGTCAGAGCAGTTGGTCGTTGGCTCGCAACAGGGCCGCCCAATTGCTTCTCCTGGAGCAGCGTCCAGCGCCAGAGTCATCAGGCCGTGGGAACGAGCATCGCCTGAGTGGCGAGGCTGGGTCGGAGGTCTTACGCCGCGCCGGAGACGACCAGGACGATGCGAAGGCCATGGAGCACGGCGGTTCGGTGCACGCACCACTGATCACGCGACGATGCTTCCACTTCCCTTACCTGACGGCAGGGACTGCGTCGCCGGTAAAGCAGCTGCGCAGAGCCGGTGCGCGCATCAGTCATGGAGGTGACCGTGCAGGCAGCTGATGGCGACATTCACGACCAGCTACGGGCACTCGTGACCGACGTCTTCGGATCGGGCACCGCCGTGGCCGTAGTCGAGCTGGTGCAGGTACATCGTGACGCGCTGGTCGTAGAACTGACCCTGCCGCGAAGTCGCCGGATCGTTGTGAAGCTCTGCGGACCCGAGGCCGAGCATCAGGTGCACTTCGAACGAACGGCAATGCTCACCGCACTCGCAAACGCGGCGGGCGCGCCGGTGCCGGAGGTACTGGCCGCCGATGACTCCCGTCGACGGTACCGCTGGCGCTACCTTGTCGCCGAGCACATTGCCGGCATCCCGTGGAAGAATCTGCGTCCACGCCTGACCCCGGATGGGGTGGCTTCGGCCCATCGGCACCTGGCCGAGGCCCTGCTAGCCGTGCAGTCACTCCGCTTCCCCAGCTTCGGCGAGATCGACAGTAGGGGACGGCCCCCCGCTGACCAGACTGTGATCAGCGCACTTCGTCAACGCGCCGACTCGCGCATCCTCACCGCCCATAATCGCGAGACATTCCGCCGCCTCCTCGACGACCAGGCTCACCTCTTCGACGCTGTCAGGGAGGCGACGCTGTGCCATGACGACCTCCACCACAGCAACGTGCTGTTTCGCCCCGACGGCGATGACTGGAGGTTGGTCGGCGTGCTCGACTGGGACAAGGCTTGGGCCGCACCGGCTGAGTCCGACACTGCCCGGATGGCTTTATGGGACGACATGACCGGGCCTGCGTTCTGGCAGACCTACCGAGCCACCTCCACGGTCGACAAGCATGCGGTCCAGCGTGCCTGGATCTACCAGCTGCTGTGGTGCTTCGAGTACGACGACGGATCATCCCGCCACGCCGCCGACACGGCCCGCCTCTGCCGACTCCTCGACGTGGCATGAGTCGTCGGCCTCGGGCGACCTGCTCGACCAGCGCACCCCACTTCTGTCCAAACACACCCACACCGGTCCACTTGGCTCATCGGTGCGGCTCCAGAGGGGTCTGGCTGCGCTCGGTCGCGCGAGGACTGCTGCTGATGTTGTCGGAGGCGAGTGGCGGGAGCCTGCGCCCACCGGAGCAAGGCGTCCTCGTGAGCGATGCCCTCGTCGAGGGTGATCCGGTCGAGGACCTCTGCATCATCGACAGCGGTGTCGAGTTCGGGGGTCGAGTCGAGCGGCGCGTCCGTCCGGCCCTCCCCTCCACGCCGACCTCACGCGCCTCGTCCGCTCCGTCCTACACCACGCACCTGACCCCCACCTCGGCGCCGGCCAGCGCCCGTCCGTCCTGCCCGCGATCCTCCTCCGGCGATCCTCACCTGAGGACCGCAGCCCACCTCTGGGGTGCGACAAGGCCGAGCGCCAGTACCCGCGCATAAAGTTGACGGACGCCGCATAGCGGTCTGGAACAGCTTGTAGGCGGTGAAATTGTCCTTCTTGTCGGCGTCGTACCACACGTGGGCGTCGCGGTACTTCTCGTTCGGCTCGTCCTGGGCCTTGGTCCACTCACGGACTCGCTTCTCCGCAGCAGCGCCGTCAGCGTCGCTCGCGATCGGCCAGACCCAGATCCTGGAACGCCGTTACCGCCATGTGTTCCCCTCCTCCAGTCGAGATAGGCAGCACCACGAGCCGGCCAGCAGACTATCTATCTACAGCGTAAACAATGGACCTCGAGCGAATTGTCCGGTCGGCCCGAAGATCAGTTGGGATGGTGGGAATGAGCGGCACCTGGATCGGCACGTCGGGGTGGAGCTACCGGACCACTGGGACACGGTCATGTACGGTCCGTCGCTTCCTGCGGGGAACCGGCTCGGACGGTACGTGCAGGAGTTCGACACCGTCGAGCTGAACGCCAGCTTCTACCGGTGGCCGCGGGCACAGACGTTCGCCAACTGGCGACGTCGGCTCCCGGCCGGGTTCCGGATGAGTGTGGAAGCTCCCCGCGGCCTCAGCCACGGCCGTCGCCTGTATCGGCCCGAACCCTGGACACCCCGGCTCGTTCAGTGTTGGCACGAGCTGCGGGACCGTCGCGGTGTGCTGCTGGTCCAGCTGCCACCCGACCAGGAACGCGACGACGACCGGCTGGACTACTTCCTGCACGGCCTCCCGGACTGGATGCCGGTCGCCGTCGAGCTCCGACATCCCAGCTGGGTCGCCGATCCGGTCTTCGACCTGCTGAGCCGTCACCACGCGACCTATGTGGTGATGAGCGGCTCCCGACTCCCCTGCGTTCTGCGCGCCACCTCGGGCACGGTGTACGTGCGCCTCCACGGGCCCGACCATGATCACCTGTATGGCGGCAGCTACAGCGAGACCGACCTGCACTGGTGGGCCGACCGCATCCGCGAGTGGCAACGGCACGGCCATGACGTCTACGCCTACTTCAACAACGACGGACACGGGCACGCCGTGACCAACGCACGCCGACTACGCTCACTGGTCGCCGGCTAACAAGGCGGGTGCCCCGATCCCAGGCGCCGCCCGATGGCCCCGAGAGCGCCGTCGACGACCGCGGGACGTCAGCGGGCGTGTGGGCTGGAGAGCATCCGGTGGCGGTGGGCTTCAACTTCTCCGAGGAGCCGGCGCAGGCTGTCGCGTTACTCGGCATCGACCGTGTCCGCACAGCGCCAGGTCACTGACTCCACGATCGCCGCGACGATCCCCACCAGCACCGCCCGCGCCACAGCGTCAGGTCGGGAGGCGACACCGTTGCGAGACCGTCGACCACCTCACCTGAGACCGCGCGCCCTCCCACAGCTCCTCCGCGCCACCTGTGATCATGATCGCGATAGTCATGCGGACTCCTCAGCGGGAGGGGTCTGCCCAGGACACAGCTCCCTCTCCTCGTCTCGGGCCGCTGAGGGCAGCGGCGACACTGGAGACCGGCTGCTTGATCCGATTAACTCCTAGCCCGCGCGTTCGCATCGTCGTGGTCACCTGCACGTCATGTCGACCGTCATTCAGGTGGGGACGGAGACGGCGCCGGGAGTCACTCGGTGGATCTGAGGTCTGACGTGGTCCGCCCGTGCTATTTGGCCGGCACCTAGGAGGTGATGGGCAGGTGAGCGGTAAGGAACTCACCGACTATTGCGGCGACCTGCTCAGGGTTCTCCTCGGCCATGTGATGTCCCGAATCCACCACCGCACGCACCACCGGACCGGAACACCAGGTGCTCCAGATGACGGCCGGGTCGCCGTACAACGTCTCCATGTCGTCCTGGCTCGACCACGCGACCAGGGTCGGGCAGCTGATCGTCCGGCCGGCGGCCCGGTCGAGCTCGTCGTGGTGTCGATCGACGTGGAGACTTGCCCGGTAGTCCTCCAACATGGCCCGAACGGTTGCCGGGTTGGTCACGGCAGCAACCATGTCGTCGTAGTTCTCCCGGCCCATCTGCGCGAGAGCCGGCTCATACCAGGCCAGCGGGTCGGCGGTGATGACACGCTCGGCCTGGTGGGAGGCGAAGAAGAACCAATGCGGCCACATCTCCGCGAACCGGGCATCGGCCCGCTCGAGCGCCTCCACGATGGGCACGCTGTCGAGGACCCCCAATGCCGCTACTCGATCCGGGTGGTCCAGTGCGCACCGGTAGGCGACGTAGCTGCCGCGATCGTGCCCGACAACGGCGAACCATTCGTGTCCGAGCGCACGCATGAGCGCGGCGACATCTGCGGCCATCGCTCGGTCGCAGTAGGTCGTTTGCTCCCGGTCGGGCTGCGGCTTCGATGAGCGGCCGTACCCGCGAAGATCTGGACACACCACGCTGAATCCGGTGGCCAGCAGCGGCGCCACCCAATGCCAGGTCGCATGCGTCCGCGGGTGCCCATGCAGCAGCACGACCGCGGGTCCGGAGCCGCCGCTGCGGCCATGCAGCACGACCCCCTCGAGCTCGACATCCCACTCGCGGAACCCGGCGAACACGAAGGTGAGTCTCTCACGGCACGGCACACGCGAGCACACGACCAACCATCCAGCAGCGACTGATGATGTTCGTCGATTCTCTGGTCCGGATTGGCCGGCGTCACTGACCTGAGGGTGGACCCTCCACGCGCCCCATGCGGGTTGTGTGGCGGTAGCAGAGCGGGAGGCTGGCCGCTATCACGACCAGCAGAAAGATGCCGGCCGCGCCGACCAGTCCGGCGCGGCGACCAACACCGACGTCCAAGATCAGCAGCACAGTGCCAACGACGATGAGGGCAACGCCGGCGAGCTGAAGACGAAGCGCGAGGTGGCCGAATCTGACGATCGACGGTTTCAGCTGCTGGTGGAAGAGCGCCCGGTGCAGATTGACCGGGGCCAGGCCCAGCACGATGGTGGTGGCCGCCAGCAGCACCAGGGCAACGTACAGGTTCCGCTGCAACGTATCGAGAGAGGCAAACCGTGGCTGGAAGACCAGGGTGAGCAGGAATCCACTCAAGATTTGGGTACCGGTCTGCGTCACCCGCAGCTCCTGCAGCAACTCGATCCAGTTCCGGTCCATCCGCTCGTTCTGCGTCTCGTCGCGACCATCGTGGGGAACGGCGTCAGCTTGCTGATCAGCGGCCATCGTGGCTCCTCCCCCACCCGCAGGTCGGTTCCGTCGGCGTCAACGCTCCCGATGACGCCCTCTCGGGCTAGCATCCCGCAGTCCAAACGGCCGCGGAGGTGGCGCGACCATATCTGCTTGAGCCAATGAGATGCGAGAGCCAGCAGCCGTCGCCCGACTCGTCGTGGTCAGGAACCGACGGGATGGGCGCGGACGTCTCTGCGGCACAGGACGCAAACTGTCCACGTCCGCGAGAGTGTCAAGCGGCCTACGGTCAGGCGCAACCCGCGTACCTGGGCGGCACAGGTCACGTCGACAGCGCCTCAGTCGCCCGGCCAGGCACCGTCACCCGCTCGAATAGCCGCCGCCGCCACGATCCAATGCCGCCTTGACCACGGCGAACACGACACCTCAAGAGCCGGTCCGAGCAGCACGGACCGTAATCAGTACTCCGACTCAAGCGCACCAGGCGTGTCGTCCTCATCGGCTACCCGACGCCAGACCTGCTTGACCACCGCTCCCGCCGCTGCACCGGCCAGCACACTGCCAACCAGGCCGATCGGACGGTACGCGATCTTGGCCAGCGCACTCATCGGCATACAGAGGATGTGGTTCACAGGATCGGCCGGCCGCCGGTGACCGCGAGCCGGGCGCCGGAGATGTAGCTGCCGGCGTCACTGGCCAGCAGCACGTACGCGGCCGCCAGCTCGGCCGGCTGACCGGCCCGACCGAGTGGGGTGTCGTCACCGAAGCCGGCCACCTTCTCCGGCGGCATCGTAGCCGGAATCAGCGGTGTCCAGATCGGTCCCGGCGCCACACTGTTGACCCGGATACCCTTCTCACCGAGCAGCTGGGCCAGGCTGGCACAGAAGTTCGCGATCGCGGCCTTGGTCGCGGCGTACGGTGCCAGAGCAGGTGACGGCATGTCGGAGTTCACCGACGAGCTGCCGATGATCGCCGACCCGGGCTTCAGGTGCGGAAGCGCCGCCTTCGTCAGATAGAAGAAGGCGCCGACGTTCGTGGCGAACGTGTAGTCCCACTCCTCGTCGCTGACCTCCTCCAGCGACTCGTGACTCATCTGGAAGGCGGCGTTACTGACCAGGATGTCGACACCACCCAGTTGGCGGACCGCGGTATCGATGATGCCGCGGCACTGCTCCGCCTTCGACACATCACCCTTCACCAGCACAGCCTTGCGGCCGGCCTGCTCAACGTAGCCTTTGACTTCTTCGGCGTCGGAGTCCTCGTTGAGGTAGCTGATCAACACGTCGGCGCCCTCCCGTGCGTAGGCGATCGCGACCGCACGGCCGATGCCGGAGTCGGCGCCGGTGATCACCGCGACCTTGCCCTCCAGCTGACCGGTGTCCGACGTAGCTGCCTTCGCCGCAATCAGGTACCGGAGTCATCTTCGACTGGATACCTGGGACTTCTTGCTGCTGCTCTGGCTGACCCATATCCGCCTCCTCGTTGTCGACATTTCCGTGCGGTGTCCCGGGGTGAGATGCCGGTGACCCTCCAGGTGACCGGCGTTGCGCTGCACCGGCAGGACCTGGCGACTGCCCACCTGGGTCCCGTCCATCCATGCCCGAGCCGTCTTACGCTGTAAACCCTAGATCGTCCGTTGAGTCAGCCGTCGGTGGGTAGAGCGCGCCACACCTCCAGCGTGTCGATCGCGAGCGCCGGCACCAGGGCGAACTCGTGGGGAAGCAATAGCAAGCATTCTCAGGATGAGGTCGCGACCGACGTGCTCGTCATGCCTGGACCTATTCGCCGCCGGACCCGTCGTAGGCGGCGGCCACATCGGCGTCGCGCGAGGTGTCGGCATTGTCGTCGGCGGCCTCGGGACGGGGAATTCCCGCCGGCGGGAAGCCAACTGCGTCCTCGTCTTCGCTGCTGTCCAACCCGGCCGCGACGTCCGCAGCGTGGGAGTCCTGAGTCTCCGGCTCCTCGGAGCTTTGATCACTCATCGTCCATCGTCCGGGTATCGATCAGCCTCGCTGCCGATCCGTCTCAGTGCCATATTCCGTCTCCGGCGGCTAGTCAGTCGGTTCCGGACCGTCGGCGACCCGGTCAGATCGTGGCGACCACAAGCAGTTTGCCGGTCACCTGGCGGGCTTCGAGTAGCTGACCCATCCTGGCTGCCTGTTCCGACGCTGTTCGCCAGCTCGGATGGCTGCCGTATCGACGCTCCAGCTCGGCCTCGACCTGGGCCGTAGCCTCCTGCCAGGCGGAGGGGGCTGCGATGAAGTCATCAGACCGGCCACTCGTGCGTACGCAAAGCCCGGCGGTGGCGAGGAGGTCGGCGAGCCGCTCTTCGGTAGGGAACCTGTTGCCCTTCGGCTGCGGGTGTCGGAGCGGGCCCGGATGGGAGGCGGTGTAGACGAGTAGGCCGAACCGGGCATCGGGTTGCAGCACCCGGTGAAGCTCCGCCAGGTAGGCCGCCTGATCGGTCACGGTGCACAGCACGCCGAGACTCCAGCCGACCCCGACGGAGCCGGTAGCGATCGGGAGCTGTGTTCCGGCCTGGACTCCGGGGAGCCCGAACAGCTGCTGCGCGGCCCGGCACGCGCCAGCCTCCGGATCGGTCAGGACGGGCACAGCTCCTACCTCCTCGGCGGCGAAGGCGGCCGGACCGCCGACCCCCGCCCCGACGTCGAGGAACGTCTCACCCGCCGTCACGTCAAGCCGGTCGAGGAACCAGCGCAGGACACCGGGGCTGCCGCTGCCCCGACATCCCGCCGGAATGTGACAACTCGGGCCGAGGTCGGCGGCGACGTCGGCAGTCCAGGCGGCGACGGTGTCGAACTCTGCGGCCATCGACGACGGTGACTCGTTCACCGCGAGCTCCGTTGCTCGGCTCGGATCCGTCGCCCGGTCTCGGCTTGGATCTCGGCGGCGTGCAGCACACCCCGCGACGATGCCAGACCCGACAGATTGACCCCGGCGACGCCATCGATCCCGAGCAGCTCGACCGCCTCGGCGACGGCCGAGGCGATGCCGGCCTCGACCGGATCATCGGCTGCCAGCACCGTCTCCACCCGGGACCGGGCGATCTCCAGACCGGGCAGCGCGTTCAGCACCGCCGCGGAGCGTTCATCGGTGAAGACAGCCACAGAGGCGATCACCGGCATGACCAGCCCGGCCACGCGGGCTGCGGCAAGAAAGTCGCTGACCTGCCCGACGGTCGGCACATGATTGAGCGCAGCAACAACGGCGCCGGCACGTTGCTTGGAGACGAGGCGTTGGGGACGCAGGTGCCAGGGCCGGGCGGTGGGGGTTTCCGCGACCGCAACCGGCAGAGCAAGGGTTGCGGCGAGCGCGGCGAGCCGGGTGCCGTCCAGGTCGAAAACCTGGGTGACGTCGGGGCGGACATCGAAGGCGCGCCCATCGCCGGTGACACACAGCACCGTAGCGAGACCGTCCAGGGCGAGTGCCCGCAGTTCCTGCTCCAGAGCGATCCTGTTGCGGTCACGGCAGGCCAAGGTCACCCACGGGGACACCCCGGCATCCGCGATCAGGCCGGCGAGGGTGCTGGGTGGGAAGTCAGGACGGTCCTGATGATCACCCACCAGCAGGGCGTCGCAGCTCGGCGCCAGCAAGCGGGCGGTCGAACGCAGCACCGCCGCGTCAGCGGGAGGGGTACTCAGGTCGGTCAGCACCAGTGGGACGCGGAAGGGACCAGGCGGCGGCTGCACCTGGTTCGTTGGCGGGATCTCCGGGAGCGTCTCGAGGCCGGCGAACACACACGGAGCGGGCACCATCTCACAGCCGTCATCGGCGCGTACCCCTCCGCATGGTCCGAAGACCATCCGCTTGGGGCAACCTGCCACCGGTCGCTCAGGCAGAGTGCTCACGCCACCAGCCTCCCACCGTCACCGCCCCCTCAGATCCGCGATCAGATCCTCGTTGCCATCGATCGCTCCTCGTTGGTGCCCGGACCCGAGCAGTGACTGCCATGCCGCCGCACGTCAGCGAGGCCGGCCCTCCTTGGCAGCCGCCAGGATGGTCGCCCCGACCTGGTGGACAGGGTCGTTGCGTACCCCCGCGGCCGACAGCCGGCTCTGCAGCCGTCGGTTCTGCTCCGCGGTCAGGTCCGGCAACTGATCGAGTCCAGGTCGGTGTCGTAGGTGATCTTCATCGGGGCTTCGCCTTCTCTTTCTTCCCCAAGGGAGAGACAGATCTTGGCGAGTGGTTACCCATCCATGCTCCGGTCACACCACCACGTGCGGCAACGACTGTCCGGCCGGATGCTCCCACTCAGCGCCCGGCGGGACCACCCAGCACCCCGACACGTCGGTTCGATAGCGAGCCACGACCGCTCTTCGAGAGGCGGCATACCTCACCCAACGCCCCGACCACTAGAGTGAAGGGTGCCGGTGAGGTGGTCGAAGTCGCCCCGCACCCAGGAGATATAGCGCCGAGCCGACCGTTGCACCCACGTATCGGCCCTCGACCCAACCCGTCCGTCGAAGTTGTCGTACAGACGCTCATAGGTGAGCCGGGCCAGACGACTCGCGATCACTTCGACGACCGAGGCGGACAGCGGGATCATGTTGGGATAGCTGCGCATGAAGGAGACCCACCGCTGATCGGGTGTGCCCGACACGGTGTCGCCGCTCAGCAGCACGCCGGCACCGTCGGCCCCGGCCCAGTGAGCCACAGCGCTTCCAGGAAAGTGCCCACCAATCCGATGCAAGACGACGTCCGGAACCGGGACGGCGGTGTCGTCCCACCATCGAATCACCTCATCAACTCGCTGGAGCCAATGCGAGTCGGCGGAGTTGACGTACACCGGGGCATCACCGAAGCGCCGGGACCATTCGACTTGAACGCCGAACATGTGCGGATGGCTGGCCGCGATCGCGTTCACCCCGCCGACTGCTGTGATCGCCTGGACGAGGTCGTCGTCGACGTAACCGGTCGGGTCCCAGAGGAGATTGCCACTCCCCGTCCTGACGAGAATGGCCTGCTGGCCGAGACCGACCGATGGCGCCACGGTGATGCCGAACAGTCCTGGTTCGAGTTCGCGAATGCTCCCCCGGTGGCCGGCCTCCCGCAGGCCGGTCAGCGTGGACCACTGCTGTCCCTCAGGACTGACGCACTCGCGTTCGTCGCTGCAGATCGCACATCGCTCCGGCATCGGTCCAGGGGGCTGTTCCACTGCGCACCGTGCACAGAGCCAAGGTTCTCCGCTCGACATGCCATCTCCTCCGGGCTGCTCGTGGACCGAGCCATCCGACAGCACCAAGCAAGGCGTTGGCCTCTCCGGTCAGTGTCGTCGATTACGTCTGGAGGACACCATCTGCGGAACCCCACCACCACCGGGGACTCTCCCTCCCGGTTCTACAGCGGAGCCGTCCAGTGAGCGAAGGCAGGGGTGCTCCGCGGGGGTGTCCCGGCCCACAAGCCATGGTTCGCCAGCGGTGCCCGCCAGTGAAACCTGTACCCGGTATTCAACACCGGACCCAGCATCGGCGATGACCTCCGACGCATGCTCCTCGAG
>CAVPPP010000061.1:0-36595 GCA_963707005.1 uncultured Actinomycetota bacterium | reverse complement strand
GCGGGCGCCGAGGAAGGGCGATGCGATCCCTCGTTCCCATCAACGAGCCGTCCTTGGAGAACGCTTCGAGCTGATCGAGGCCGGGGGGCGGGGGGCCGCCGCGTGCGAGGCGAAGTCCTGCCTCGCCGCGTCCTGGACAAAGGCCGAGCGGTTGACTCTGCTCGAGGAGATTCAGCGTATCAACCGGCCGGACAGGCGATCCAGTTGAGGCGCTCACCCGGGTGGCCGCTCTGAACTTGTGGATCGGCGGGCCCAGTCTCTCGTGGATCGAAGGCCAGTCTGGGCCAGGATTGGGGTCGCTTTTACGCCTCAAGGCTCAGCCGACGCGTCTCCAGGGACGACGGCCCGTGGCACGGAGAGTTGTCCAGCCGGCTCCTCGACCTCACTAGAGACGGTTCGGGGGCTGTCGACGGTTCGGCTGGCTATGACTCCGCTGATGTTCGTTGCCGGGGGAGCACGGTCAAGACCCGATTGATGTGGTCGTTGAACTCGGACATGAAGTCGCTGAGGAACGCTGCGGTGTCTTCGTTGGACACCTGGCCTTCGGCGTCGAATACGTCCGGGGAGTAGTGCACGTACGCCTCGGGTGCGGTCATCTGTCGGGCATTGCAAAAGCTCAGGACGGCGCGCAGGCTCTGCTGCGCGACCGCGGTTCCGATCTGACCGATCGACGCCCCGATCACCGCGGCCGGCATGTGGTCGAAGGAGTTCTGACCCCAGGGGCGGGATGCCCAATCGATGGCGTTCTTCAACGCCCCGGGTATCGACCGGTTGTATTCAGGGGTGACGAAGAGGACGGCATCGGCGGCGGCGATAGCCTCCTTCAGCGCAAGGGCTTCGGGCGGATAGTCCGCGTCGAAGTCGGGGCTGTAGAGGCGGAGATTACCGATCGGGATCTCGCTGAACTGCAGCTCACTGGGCGCCAGCCGGATAAGGGCCTTGGACAAGATTCGGTTGATGGAGGTGGACGACAGGCTGCCCACGAAGTAGCCGACTTGATACGACATGATGGGTGTCCTTCCGCCGGTGACGAGCCGGCCATGGCCGCAACGGATGATGACGACACTAGCGCGCCTGCGGGATGTGACGGTTGGTGGGGCTGATCTTGGCCGCAGACCGCGTCGTCACGCCGACCGGTGGCCAACTGAGTGGCGAGCATTGATCACCACCTGGCCGCTGAGCAGGCCTTTCGGGGGTCCCACAATCGAACGACCCCGGACTTGTCCGCAACAGGTCTCTCTGAGGGGATAACCATCGTCGGGTACAAACTCTTGCGGTGAGGGTCGACAGAGTGGCGTCCCTGGGCCGGATCGCGTCGCAGCACGCGGCGTTAGCAGTACCGAATCCCCCTCGCCCCCGATGTGCAGACGGGCGGGATGTCGCTCTCGTTGCTGGTCCGCTGTCCGGATGCGGGGAGGGGCCGGTCGTCCTTGACGGCCTACCCTGTGTGCTGGCTGTCATTCCGGAAGGGGCCTGATGACCAGTCCGACACGAGGGGACCACGGGTCGCCCGACGACGGGCGTGTCACGCCTCCGGCAGTCCGCGAGCCGGCGCCCGCGGGAATCCACCGCCGTCGGTTGCAGTGGCGCCTGGGCTTGGTGACGGCGGTCGTCTGGGTGCTGCTGTGGGGTGATCTGTCGCTGGCTAACTTGCTGTCGGGTTTCCTGCTGGGCCTGCTCATCGTCTGGGTCTTTCCGCTGCCTCCGATTGACTTCCACGGTCGGGTTCGTATCTGGCCGTGTACCAAGCTCGTGGCGATCTTGCTGTTCGACCTGGTGCGCTCCAGCTTTGTGGTGGCGGCACAGGCTTTCCACTTTGGTCACACCCTGACAAATGCCGTTGTCCGGGTGCAGCTGCGTACCCACTCCGACCTCTATCTCACGCTCACCTCCGAGATATGCACCCTGGTGCCCGGCAGCCTGGTGATGGAGGCGCGGCCCAAGGAGTCCGTGTTGTACCTGCACGTGATGGACGTCCGTTCCGACGCCGACATCGTGTCCGCTCGCCGCAAGGTGCTGCAGACCGAGGAGCGGGTGGTCCGTGCCTTCGGGTCCGACGCCGAGGTCGCGGCACTGCTCCGGGCATCAAGCGTTGGACCCTGAGGCAGGTCGCTGACCGACATGGCCGCCCCGTTCACAATCGCCTTCATGTTCCTTTCCGCAGCCACGGTGCCACGCAGGCGTCGCGGATTTTCCATGCTGGACCGCACGGCTGACACCGCCGGCACGGCCGGCACCGCCGGCACCGCCGGCACCGCCGGCACCGCCGTCACCGTGGCCGGTGGCGATGGCCGTGATCGCCGCCCTAGCAACGCCATCCACCGAGTTGTCGATCACTCCCGTGCTGTTCGTGCTCGGCTTAGTCAGCATGACCCGGTTCTTCATGCTCTCGCGGCGCGGGTCGTTTCGACCCCGGATCCGTCACTCCTTCACTCAGCAGGACATCGTCGTGAACCCTGTTCTTGACATCCTCGGGGCTCTGTTCCTGCTGCTCGGGGCCATGCTGTGCTTCGCGGCTTCGGTGGGGCTTCTGCGTTTTCCCGACGCCCCCACTCGGATGCATGCGGCCACCAAGCCGCAGACCCTGGGCCTTCTCTGCGCAGTCGTTGGGCTGGCACTCTCGCTGCAGAACTTCCAGGTCCTCGGTCTGCTCGTGCTGATCATTATTCTGCAACTGGCCACCTCGCCGGTATCGGCACACATGGTGGGCCGCACGGCCTACCGCACCGGTCAGATTCGCAGCGACCTGTTGTTCGAGGACGATTTAGCCGACGATCTCACCGCAGCCGGATTCCGACTGAGCAGCGACGAGAACGACGACGACTCGCTCGACGAGCCGCCCGACGAACCGCCCGACGGCGACCGTCCACCTGCGGCGCCCGATGCCCGACCGCCGACTACCGACCCCGGTCCCAAAGCGGGAGACTCTGAGCCGTAGAGCGGGGAGCCCAGCGCCGGCGTCTGACGTCGTTGACCACGGCTCTGGGACCAGTCGGCGCACATGAGGGTTGAGCTGCGATCTAGCGGCGGTATCGCGCGTCTGCCAGCACCAGTAGCGCGCTGATGCTCATGAGAACCAAATCCAGTGACCCCACCAGAACACCGCTGGCAGCGAGCACGGCGAAGGCGCCAATGCCCGCCTCGAGGAACGTTTGACGTTGCCGACGACGGGGAACGAACCTGCGCGACCACCGTGGATCGTCTCAGTGGAACGTGCGGCTAAGTCGGCGAGAACTTTGCGTTCGTGTCTGCTCAACACCGCAGTCGCGCCCTCGCTCTCAACAGACTGTGCCGCCTGGTCGCGTGTCGACGCTACAGCAGCCGCAAGCCGGCATGAAGCCTGAGATCCACCTCGTCGTAGCCCATCCGTGCACGGGGCGCCTGAGCGCCAACAGCGCCGCAGCCCTCGATCGGTGCCGTCCACGGCTTGAGGACGCGGGACGCGATGTTGCACCCTCGCCCGGGGACTGGGGGGCACCGTTACGGCTGCCACATCCGAGGCCTAGGCCGGGCACGCGGCCCAACGCTGCCACCGCGTACTGCGCGGGCGTCGGCGCTCACCCTTACAACGTCACAGAGCGTGTGCTGAGCCTCAGCTGCGGGGCATGACTGATTCGATGTGGAGAATCCGCTGGGGCCCATTCGCTCTTTCGACCGGCGCCCGCCAAGGGGCAACGCGGTCACCCCAAAGGATTGCCACTGTCGCTCTCGCTGCCGTGCGGTGCGCTCAGAGCGGGAAGCCGCGTGGCGGGCCAATCGAGGAGTCGAGCTCCCGTGACCGCCATGTGCAGCGTCAGGTGGTGAGCGGGATCGAGGGCGTTGTAGCCCGTCAGCGTGTGGACGCGGGCGAGTCGGTAGGTGACGGCGCGGACCGACAGATGGAGACGTCTGGCGGCAGCCGTGGCGCCGGCACCGGTGGCGAAATAGGTGTCCAGGGTCTGCAGTAGCGGTTCGGCGCCGCCGCGCGCCGTCGTCAGGGGAGTCAGGACGGCCTGCACGAGATCGACCAGGGCGGCCCGATCCCGGCCGAGGACGCGATACACCAGCAGGTCACGCGCGTGCAGGACGTCCTCGCGGAGGTGGAGTCGATGGGCGAGGTGATGAGCCTCGCGGGCTTCTTCGTAGGACCGGGCGATGCCGTAGGCGCCTGAGTAGGGGCGGCCGGCAGCAACCTTCCAGGGCGCGGATCGGACGTGCCTGGTCAACCAGAGGTGGAATTGCGCGGCAGGCTCGCCGCCCTCGGTTCCGGTGCGCACGTCTCGTGGAGATGCGGGGAGGAGTGCCACCAGGAGATCGTCTTTGGTGGCGACCAGAACCTCTCGGTCGCCGAAGTGATCGACGACGACACGTTCCATCGTTACGGCGGCGCTGTCCAGCCCCGCCGCGGAGCGGGCGCCTTTCGCGAGTATCACCTGGTGGCTGTCGGCCAGGTCCAGTCCGAACGGCTCGGCCCGCTCAACGAGTCGGGCGACATCTGTGTCTCCCCGCAGCAGGTCGTCGACGAACTCTCGTCGCGCCGATTCCTCCTGACGGATCATGCTCCGCCGCGCCGCCTGGTGACCTTCGACGAGCACTTCGACGGCGTCTGCGCTCACCCGGAGCACCATCTCCGCGGCCGCTTGAATGGACTCTGGAGCCCGAGGCGACGGCAACAGGGCTGGCAGCTGCTGCCACATCCGCCAGGCGGCGGAGAGGTACAAATCGACCGCCTGATCGGCGTCGACGCCCTCCTCTGCCGCCCGCTGCCCCAACCGGCGGACAGCAGCCAGATCGTTGCCGGCTGGCCGGTGACCGGACAGGGCGGCGTCGGCCAAGATGCCCAGGTACTCACCCAGCAGGTAGGTCGGCGCCTCGGCATCGGTGGACGCGGCCCCGGCCACGGTCTCCAACACCACTCGCAAGTCGGCGGGACCCGAGGCGGTTGGCTCGGAAGGCCGCGCGCGCGGTCCGGCTTTGCTCATGGGTGCTCCCGATGGTCGGCCACAACACTACCCGATCTCGGCAACGAACCCGTGTCCAAGATGTCCCAGTTTGCCCGTAGAAAGCAGCGGAGCCTAGATGCACTATGGAAGTTCCGCTACCAAACAACGAAGGAAGGTGTCGACATGCGCCAACATGGACGCCAGCGGCGCTTGGACCTGCACAACAGCAATATCGACTACACAGCCGCTCTCGCGGGCCAGTGCGGGTTCACTCATCTCGACACCGGCCGCGTATGCCATCTGCCACACCGCCATCTCGGGCCTTGCGAACTGCACCGTCCGGCCCCAGTCGACCCGCCCCAGACGCGCTCCTGATACCCCATGCGTTACTCGCGCTCAGCACTCGCCGTGCCCGCGGCTGTCGCCCCACCAGCAAAGTACGTGCGCGCGACCATCGACCTGACGCCGCCGCCCATCTGTCGCGGACCGGAACCGGGCCCGCGGCCAGGACGGAACTGGAGCGGTGGATGCCCCGCATCGAACAGCTAGAAATCCCACGGGCTCGCGCGCGCCCACCGGGGCGATGCGGCACCCATGCCGCCATCATCGGCCCTGCCGCCGGTAGAGCCGCAAACAGTCGGCAGCGGCGTCGTCACGGGTAGCTGCACGGAACGGAGTGCCGAAATGTCAGGCCTGAGCGCCCATGAGCGAGGTCTGCTCGACCAGCTGCAGTCGCAGCTGAGAGACGAGGACCCGGAATGGGCGGGCCAGTTCATTGACTTCGCCTACCGGCCGGCACAGACGGGGATGACAGTCATGACGTGCGCGCTCGTTGCTACGGCGGCATTCACCGGTGTCAGCCTCATCCTCGGCGATCCACCGGCGGTGATGGCCTTCGGTGTGTTGAGCCTGGTGTCTGCCCTTGCTCGACGCTCAGCGGCCGTCCGTCCCTGCGCCGGCCGTCAGTACTGAATCAAGTGACGACCATGGCGCCAGATCAGCAAGATATGTGGAAGCAAATCGTGCAGGACAGGATTTGGCCGCTCAGCGGGAGGCGCGGCGAGCTTGGCCGGCCCGACGACTCTCATGATCAAGCGTCGGCGCGGCGACCGGTCAGGTTGTCGAAGCGTCGAGCATGTGATCTGGGCAGTGGTGCCGCTGTTCCGACCGGCAAACCGCGGCGCGATCCCATCCCGCAAGGCAAATCCCCGCCGCCCAAAACGCACCCGTCGATGCCGTCTCCGCCTGGGCTGAGGAAGGAGCAGGTAGGGCCTATTCGGGACGTGCGGATTGGGCTAGTTTCGAAGGAGTGGCGAGCACGCTACGGGAAGGACCCGGCCGATGATTCCATGCCAATCCTGGTCTCGTAGCCCGGCACCGGCACGGTTGATGCCGCGACGACGCTGCCCGCGAGTCCCGCTGCATCTCCCGCTGCGGCCATGCGTCTCGTCTGCCTCTCTCGCAGTCCACCGAGCTCTACTACTCCTGACGCTCAAGCTGCGGTCCTGACCCACTCGCCCATCAGGCAACAACCGGCAACAGATCGCCCCAGATTCAGCGGTCTGGTCTAGTCAAGCCATCACACCGCGCTGCCGGCGCAGATCACCCACAAGGAGCTTTCAATGTCGAACCCCACTGCTGTGGAGGACCTTCGCTCCATGGAGCGACTGCCGATCAAGACGGTGGCCGGCTACGGAGCCGGCGACTTCGCCTTCAACCTCGCGTTCAGCCTGAGCACCTCGTTCCTGCTGTACTACTACACCGATGTTGCCGGCATCTCGGCCGCCGCCGTCGGCACCATGTTCTTGGTCGTGCGGCTGTGGGACGCGGTCGCGGATCTGATCGCCGGCCGGCTGGTGGACCGAACCATGACGCGGTGGGGTAAGTTCCGGCCGTTCATCATTTTCGGCGCGGTGCCGCTGCTGTTCATGAGTTTCCTGGTCTTCCACGTTCCGTCGAGCTTCGACCAGGGCATGAAACTCATCTACGCCTACGCCACCTACGCGGTCCTCGGCCTCATCTACTCCCTGGTGAACATCCCCTACGGCTCGCTGGCGTCGGCGATCACCCAGTCGGTGCACGAACGAGCCAAGCTGGTCGCCGCCCGGGCGTTCGGCGCCGGCATCGGCGGCGTCATCCTCACGTTCGTCGTCGGCAACTTCATCAGCGATCTGCGCGGCCAGAAGGCGCTGATCCAAGGGCCCGGAGGACCTGATCGCCTACCAGGCGGCCGTGCAGGGTGTCTTCACCAAGGTCACTCTGGCGTTCATTGTCGTCGGCTCGCTCGCGTTCTTCTTCACCGCTTGGGCCTGTCGTGAGCAGGTCGTGCGGACCCAGCCGCGGATCAGCGTCAAGGAAACCTTCAGCACGCTGAGGTCGAACAAGCCGCTGGCCTACCTGTGCGGATCGAGCTTCTTCTACCTGATCGGTGTTTTCGCGGTCGGCGGCACCACCGCGTTCTACGCCCAGTACGTGCTCGGCGACATCGGTCTGGTCGGCATCATCGTCCTGGTCAACACCGGCATCACGTTGCTGATCACCCCGTTCATCCCGAAGATCATCGACCGGTTCGGCAAGAAGAACGTGTTCCAGTACTGCGGGTTGTTCACCATCGTCGGCGGTGTCGGGCTCTTCTTCGCCCCCGCCAATCTGTTCTGGCTGGTGCTGCTCACCTTGGCCATCAAGGGGATCGGCGCGAGCCTGATCAACACCGTCATGTTCGGGCTGGAGGCCGACACGGTCGAGTACGGCGAGTGGCAGACCGGGAAGCGGAGCGAGGGCGCCACCTATGCGCTGTTCTCGTTCACCCGGAAGGTCACCCAGTCCATCGGCGGCGCGGCGGGGGCCTGGGCGTTGGCGATCGGCGGCTACGTCGCCGCCAGTGCGGCGAACCCGAGCCCGGTCCAGCCCGAGTCGGCGATCATCGCCATCAAGGCCACCATCGGGCTGCTGCCCGCGGCGGCTGCCCTGATCGCCATGCTGATCTTCATCAAGTACCCGCTGAACGACGCAACGGTTCAAGGAGATCCGCAACGAGACCGAGGCCCGCAAGCTGGCCCTGCTGGCCGAGCACCACGAGCGGCCCGAGGACTTCATCACCCCCGCTCACACGGCCTGACGGTCCCTTCCACCGCCCTGCCTTCGGTGCCGCCGGGCCGGAGCCCAGCTCCGGCCCACCACCCCGACCGTCACAACTTTTGGAGCCCCTGACATGACCAGACCCGAATCGACCCTCCCGCCTACCTCGCCCGACCAGGCGGCCCAGCATCAGGTGGTGGGGGCGTGATGGGCCCCACGACGCCGACCCCCGCACTCTCGCTTCATCCTGACCGGCTTCTTCCCTCCGAACCGGGTGTGCGGTCGATCGCTCGCCGGCTGTATGAGGAGGTGGCTGATCTTCCGATCGTCTCACCGCACGGCCACGTGCCGGCGGAGTGGCTGGCCGACGACATCCCGTTCAAGGATCCGACATCACTGCTGATCACCCCCGACCACTACGTGAACCGACTCCTGCACGCCCACGGTGTGGCGCTGTCGGCTCTCGGGGTGGCGCAGGGCCAGCTGAGCGAGGAACAGTCCCGGGCGGCGTTCCGGATCGTGTGTGAGCACTGGAGTGTCTACCGGGGCACCCCGGTCCGGCTGTGGTTCGACGCCCAGCTGGCCGACATCTTCGGCATCGACGTCCGCCCCAGCGCCGAGACCGCCGACCAGATCTATGACCAGATCGCCGACCGGCTCGCCCGGCCGGAGTTCCGTCCCCGCGCCCTGTGGGACCGTTTCGGCATTTCGGTCCTGGCCACCACCGACGACCCGTGCGACGACCTGTCGGCCCACCAACGCCTGCAGGACGATCCGACCTGGAACGGGCGGGTGATCCCCACCTTCCGGCCGGACCGCTATCTGGAACCGGCGCGGCCGGACTGGAACGCCGACGTGGACCGGTTGGCCCGCGCCGCCGATCTCGAGATCGGGGACTACGACAGGTTCATCACCGCCTTGGAGTCGCGGCGACGCTACTTCAAGCAGCACGGGGCGGTGTCGAGCGACCACAGCCACGTCGACGCCCGGACCGACCCGCTGGAGCCGGCCGAGGCCGCCCGGATCTTCTCCCTGGCCCGGAACGGGGAGGTCACCGAACAGGAGGCGACCGCGCTTCGTCGGCACCTGGTTTCGGAGATGGCCAGGATGGCCTGCGACGACGGTCTGGTGATGACGCTGCACCCAGGGGTCCGCCGGAACCACCATCAGCAGACGTTCGAGACCTACGGCGCCGACGTCGGCACCGACATCCCGGTCCGGGTCGAGTTCACCGACGCGCTGCGTCCGATGCTGAACCGGTACGGCACCCACCCGAACTTCCAGGTCGTGGTGTTCACGCTCGACGAGACCACGTTCTCGACCCAGATCGGCCCCATGGCCGGCTTCTATCCGTCGGTCTACGCCGGCGCCCCGTGGTGGTTCATCGACGCGCCGGAGGCGATCCGTCGCTACCGGGCAGCGATCACCGAGTCGGCCGGGTTCGCCAAAACGTCCGGCTTCATCGACGACACCCGAGCCTTCTGCTCGATCCCCGCCCGGCACGACATGTCCCGACGTCTGGATGCGGGATACGTCGCCACCCTGGTCGCCGAACATCGCCTGGCCGAGGACGAGGCACTCGACACCATCAACGCACTGGTGGCGACGAACCCACGAAAGGCGTTCAAACTGTGACCACCGCGACGACCCCGCCGGCGGAACCGGCTGAGGGCCGGGTCCGTCTCAACCGCGCCCTGCCGGACACACCACCGGCGCCGCCGGTGCGGATCGTGCACCTGGGTGTGGGCAACTTCCACCGCGCCCACCAGGCCTGGTACACCGCCCACGCGCCCGACGCCGACCAGTGGGGGATCGCCGGTTTCACCGGCCGACGGCCCGACATGGCCGACGCCCTCACCCCCCAGGACGGCCTCTACACCCTGATCACCCGCCACGCCGCCGGCGACGCCTACGAACTGATCGGCTCGCTCGCGGCCGTGCACCCGGCCACCGACCACGCACCAGTTCCTCGCCTACCTGGCCGACCCGGCGACCGCGATCATCACCATCACCGTCACCGAGGCCGGATACCTGCGCGACGGGCAGGGCCGACTCGACCTGGACCACCCGGCGGTCGTCGCCGACCTCGCAGCGCTGCGGGCCGACCCACGGTCACCGGTCACCTCTCTCCCGGGCAAGCTCGTGGCGGGCCTGCTGGCGCGACGGGCAGCCAACACGGGCCCGATCACCATCCTTTCCTGCGACAACCTTCCCGAGAACGGCGAGGTGACCCGGGTCGTCGTCACCGACCTGGCGTCCCAGGTGGACCCGACCCTGCCGACCTGGATCGACGAGCAGGTCGACTTCGCCACCTCGATGGTGGACCGGATCACCCCGGCCACCACCGACCAGGACCGCACCCTCGTGCTGGAGGCGACCGGACGGTGGGACGCCGAACCCGTCCCGACCGAACCGTTCAGCGAGTGGGTCGTCTCCGGCCGGTTCCCGGCCGGCCGGCCGCGGTGGGAGGACGCCGGCGCGCAGCTCGTCGATGATGTCGGCCCCTTCGAGCAGCGGAAACTCCGACTGCTCAACGGCTCCCACTCCCTACTGGCGTACGCGGGCAGCATCCGTGGTCACGACACGATCGACGAAGCCATCGCCGATCCCACCTGCCGGGCCTGGGTGGAGCAGTACTGGGACGAGGCCGGACGCCACCTCGACCTTCCCGACGACGAGATCGCCGCCTACCGGTCGGCGTTGCTGGAACGGTTCTCCAACCCGCGGGTCCGGCACCGGCTGGCCCAGATCGCCGCCGACGGCTCGACCAAGCTGGTGATCCGCATCCTGCCGACCATCCGTGCCGAACGAGCCGCGGGCCGCGTCCCCGCAGGCTGTGCCACCGCGATCGCCGCCTGGGTGCTCCACCTGCGCGGACGAGGTGTCCCGGTCAACGACACAGCGGCCGATGCGGCGCAGGCAGCCGCCTCCGGCGGCGACCTCGCTGTCGCCGTACCGGCGGTGCTGGATCTGCTGGCCGCGGGTCTCGGTTCCGACGATGCGCTCGTTGCCGCTGTGGTCACCGCTGCCGAGCTCGTCGACACGACCGACGGCTGACCCACCGAGCCCACCCCCGACCTGCCGAGCTGACGAAGCCAACGACCACACCTCACCCCCGGAGAGTGACCATGACCAGACCCGACCTGACCGCTCAACCGTTCGGGCTCGACGACGACAGCATCGCCTGGGTGCGGGCCACGATCGAGGAGATGAGCCTGGAGGAGAAGGTCGGCCAGCTGTTCATCAACTTGAACAACCGGTTCGACGACGCGTTCGTCAACCGGATCATCGACGGCTACCACCCCGGCGGCATCCGCTACAACCACACCGACTCCGGCCAGCGTCCAGGCCCACATCCGGCAGGCTCAGACCCGGTCGAAGGTGCCGCTGTTGGTGGCCTCCAACATCGAGGCCGGCGGCAACGGAGCCTGCACCGACGGCACCCTGGTCGCCACCCCACTACAGACCGCCTCCACCCCGGATACCGACGCCGCCCGACAGATGGGTGTCGTCGGCGGTCGGGAGTCCGCCGCACTGGGCTGCAACTGGGCCTTCACGCCGATCGTCGACATCCACCACAACTGGCGCAACACGGTGGTCGCCACCCGCGCGTTCGGCAACGACCACGAGACGGTGATCCGCTACGCCCAGGCCTACAGCGACGGCGTACGCGAGGGTGCCGGGGACCGACCGATGGCACTGTGCATGAAGCACTTCCCCGGCGACGGCCGCGACGAACGTGACCAGCATGTCGTGACCTCGTACAACGACTGCACGGTGGAGGAGTGGGACGCCACCTACCGCAAGATCTGGGAGTGGGGGATCGGCGCCGGGATCGAGTCGGTCATGGTCGGCCACATCATGCTGCCGGCCTACACCCGGCAGCTGCGCCCGGGGATCGCCGACGCCGACATCCTGCCGGCCACCGTCGCACCCGAACTGCTGACCGACCTGCTCCGAGACGACCTGGGCTTCAACGGCGTGGTGCTGACTGACGCCTCGCTGATGGTCGGGCTCACCTCCGCGCTGCCCCGGGAACGTCAGATGGTGCAGGCGATCACCGCCGGCTGCGACATGATCTTGTTCTTCCGCAACCACGACGAGGACTTCGGCTTCGTCCGCGACGCGGTCTCCTCCGGGGAGATCACGCACCGAACGCCTCGACGACGCGCTGACCAGGATCCTCGGGCTGAAGGCCAAACTCGGGCTGCACCTAGCGCGCAGCCGGCGACCTCGTTCCGCCGCCGCACGCACTGGCCGTGATCGGTGCGCCCGAGCACCACACCACCGCCCGCGAGATCGCCGACCGGACCATCACCCTGCTCAAGGACACCGCCGGCACCCTGCCGCTGGACCCGGTCAGGCATCGACGGATCCGGCTGTACTGTCTGGAGAGTGCGCCCGACTTCACCGGGATCGTGCCGGAGTTCAAACGGGTGGCGGTCGAGGAGCTGACCGCCGCAGGTTTCGACGTCAGCGTCTTCCGGACCGCGCAGGAGCTGGCCGCCGCCGGTGAGGCACTGGATTTCCAGACCTTCATCGCCTCCGAGACCGAGCACTACACCGACCGGTTCGACGCCGCGTTGATCCTGGCCAACGTCTCCGACTTCGCCCAGCAGGGCGCGCTGCGGATCAAGTGGTCGATGCCGATGGGCCCGGAGATGCCCTGGTACGCCGCCGAGGTGCCGACCGTGTTCGTGTCGTTGAACATGCCGAACCACCTGATCGACGTGCCGATGGTGAAGACCGCGATCAACGCCCACAACCCCACCCCGGAAGTCGTCCGGTCCCTGGTCGACAAGCTTCTCGGCCGGAGCCCGTTCCTCGGCACCCACAACGACAACGTGTGGTGCGACTCCTGGGACACCCGCCGATGAGCAAGCACCGGCCGCCATCCAGACCCGAAAGGACGATGAGCTCGTGACCACCACCATCAATCCCACCCGGCGCAGCAGCGAAGCCTACGGGACCGACCCCGGCGACCCGGCCCGCGCCGCCACCCTCGGCGGTCCCGGTGAACGACTGTCCACCGACCAGGTGACCGAGTTCGTCACCCGGACGCTGGGTGCGGCCGACCTGGACGGCAAACGGGTCTGCCTGGTCGTCCCCGACGGCACCCGCACCTGTCCGCTGCCGCTGCTGCTGCGCGCCGCCCGGGACGCGCTCGCCGGCCGGGCCAGCTCGGTCACGGTGGTGATCGCCCTCGGTACCCATCAGGGGATGGACGAGACGCATCTGGCCCGCCACCTCGGCTACCCGGTCGGCGCCGCAGAGCAGACCTATCCGGGCTGGACGATCCTCAACCACGAATCCTGGCTGCCGGAGACCTTCACCTCGCTCGGCACCATCGGCGCCGACCGGCTGACCGAGCTGACCGGCGGGCTGATGAGCGACACCAGCGTCGAGGTTCGGATCAACCGGCACGTCGCCGAGGCCGACGTGGCGATCGTCGTCGGACCGGTGTTCCCGCACGAGGTCGTCGGGTTCTCCGGCGGCAACAAGTACTTCTTCCCCGGCGTCTCCGGGCCGGAGCTGATCGACCTGTCCCACTGGGTCGGGGCGCTGATCACCAGCGCGGAGATGATCGGCACCCGCGGCGTCACCCCGGTCCGGGCCCTGGTCAACGAGGCCGCCACGCTTATCCCGGCCGAGCGGTTGGCGCTGTGCCTGGTGGTGGCCTCCGGCACCGACACCTTGCACTCGATCGCGTTCGGCACCCCCGAAGACGCCTGGGCGGCCGTCGGCCGAGGTGTCGGCCCAGACCCACGTCACCTATCGCGACCGTCCGGTCCGCCGGGTGCTGTCGATCATGCCGACCAAGTACGAGGACATCTGGACCGCCGCCAAGGGCTTCTACAAGCTGGAACCGATCGTCGCCGACGGCGGCGAGGTGATCATCTACGCCCCGCACATCACCGAGGTGTCGGTGATGCACCCGCACATCACCGAGATCGGCTACCACAACCGCGACTACTTCCTCGGTCAGTGGGACCGGTTCCGTGACCAGCCGTGGGGCGACCTCGCCCACTCCACCCACCTCCGCGGTCAGGGCACCTGGACCCCGGACGACGGGGAACGGAACCGGGTCACCGTCACCCTGGCCACCGGCATCCCCGAGGACGTCGTCCGTTCGGTCAACCTGAACTATCTCGACCCCGACCAGGTCGACATCGCCGCCTACGAGGACGACCCGGACACCTTCGTCGAACCGCACGCCGGTGAGGTCCTCTACCGGCTCCGCGGCTGCGCCGCCGATCCACCCGGAGCCGGTGAGCCTGACGGACGCGGTCCCGACCTGGTAGGGACTCGGGCGGATGAGCACCGAGAAGACCGCCGTGGTCGTCTATGGGCGTCGCCGGATCCGGCAAGTCCACCATCGCCGAACTCATCGCCCACGAGCTGGGCTGGACGATCACCGAGGCCGACGACCTCCACTGCTCCGGCCAGCGTCGCCGAAGATGGCCGCCGGCATCCCGCTCGACGACAACGACCGCGAGCCGTGGCTCCGGCGCATCTGCCGCCGGATCGACGACCGACAGCGACCAGGTCGCTGACCTGCTCCGCCCTTGAAACGGCGCTACCGCGACATCCTCCGCACCACCGACGCCCGCGTCCGGTTCCTGCACCTCGACGGCAGCCCGGACCTGATCGGAGCCCGGATCGAGCGCCCGAACCGGCCACTTCATGCCGTCGGCATGCTCGACTCCCAGCTCGCCACCCTCGAGCCGCTGGAGGCCGACGAGGACGGTGTCAGCGTCTCCATCGACGGGTCACCTACCGACATCCTCGCTCGGGCGCTGACCGCCCTCGGGTTACGACCAGCCCCCGCACCGGCCCGAGGCCGCGACGTATCGCCGCCGTGACCTCCGGCGCCAGACCCGCCACGGCGGACACCCCCTCCGACGACGACCTCGAACAAAGGACCACTAGACGCCATGACTGACACCACGACCAATGCTCTCGTCCTCCCCGACGGCTGGACCGCCACCGACGCCCGGGCCATCGACACCATCCGGGTGCTGGCCGCCGATGCCGTGCAGAAGTCGGGCAACGGGCACCCCGGCACCGCGATGAGCCTGGCGCCGGTGGCCTACACCCTGTTCCAGAAGGTGATGCGGCACAGCCCCACCGACCCCCACTGGCCAGGACGGGACCGCTTCGTCCTGTCCTGCGGCCACTCCGCCCTGACCCTCTACATCCAGCTGTACCTCGGCGGCTTCGGCCTCGAGCTCGACGACCTCAAGGCCCTGCGCACCTGGGGGTCGGCCACCCCGGGACACCCCGAGTACGGGCACACCAAGGGCGTGGAGATCACCACCGGACCGCTCGGCCAGGGCCTGGCCAACGCCGTCGGCATGGCCATGGCCGCCCGCCGTGAACGGGGCCTGCTCGATCCCGACGCCCCGGCCGGAGAGTCGATCTTCGACCACCAGATCTACGTCCTCGCCTCCGACGGCGACATCGAGGAGGGCATCACCGCCGAGGCGTCGTCGCTGGCCGGCACCCAACGGCTCGGCAACCTCACCGTGATCTACGACAGCAACCGCATCTCCATCGAGGACGACACCATCATCGCCCTCAGCGAAGACACCGCCGCCCGGTACCAGGCCTACGGCTGGCACGTCCAGACGGTCGACTGGACCCACGGCGACACCGAGTACGCCGAAGACATCCCCGCCCTCCTGACCGCGCTCGACGCGGCCCGCGCAGGTCACCGACCGGCCCAGCTTCATCCAGCTGAACACGATCATCGCCTGGCCGGCGCCGAAGGCCCAAGGCACCGGCAAGTCGCATGGCTCCGCGCTCGGCGCCGACGAGGTGGCCGCCACCAAGAAAATCCTCGGCTTCGACCCGGATCTGACCTTCGACGTCTCCGAGGAGGTCCTCGACCACACCCGAGCCCTGGTGGAGAGCGGCACCAGCGCCGTCGCCGACTGGCAGGTCGCCTACGACGAGTGGGCGCCGCGAACCCCGACGGCAAGGCCCTCCACGACCGTCTGGTGGCTGGGGAGCTGTCACCGGGCTGGGAGGACGCGCTGCCCTCCTGGGAGCCCGACCCGAAGGGCGTCGCCACCCGCGCCGCCTCCGGCAAGATCCTCACCGCGCTGGCGCCGAAGCTGCCCGAACTGTGGGGCGGTTCCGCGGACCTGGCCGAGTCGAACAACACCACCATGGAGGGCGAACCGAGCTTCCTGCCCACCGACCGGCAGTCGCGCCTCTTCCCCGGAAACCCCTACGGGCGCACCCTGCACTTCGGCATCCGTGAGCACGCGATGGGCGCCATCCTCAACGGGATCAAGCGTCGCACGGCGGCACCCGACCGTACGGCGGCACCTTCCTCACCTTCAGCGACTACATGCGACCCGCCGTCCGGCTCGCTGCGCTGATGAAACTGCCCGTCACCTTCGTGTGGACCCACGACTCCATCGGGCTCGGCGAGGACGGCCCCACCCATCAGCCGATCGAGCACATCACCGTCGCTGCGCAACATTCCCGGACTCGACGTGGTCCGGCCGGCCGACGCCAACGAGACCGCCGCCTGCTGGGCCCAGATCCTGCGGAACACCGACCGACCGGCCGGGCTGCTGCTGAGCCGGCAGCCGCTGCCCGATCGTTCCCCGCGGCACCGACGGCTTCGCCGACACCAGCGACGTCGGCAAGGGCGGCTACGTCCTGAACGACACCGACGGCACCCCCGACGTCATCCTGATCGGCACCGGCTCCGAGGTCCAGCACGTGGTCGCCGCCGCCGGCCCCTCGCCGCCGAAGGGATCGCCGCCCGTGTCGTGTCCATGCCCTGCCGCGAATGGTTCGACGAACAAGACGACGCTACCGAAATCGGTCATCCCGGCCACGGTCAGGGCACGGGTCAGCATCGAAGCCGGTGTCACCGGCATCTGGCGCGACATCGTCGGCGACGCCGGACGGATCATCAGCATCAACCACTACGGCGCGAGCGCCGCCGCCCCACTGCTGTTCGAGCAATCTCGGCTTCACCGCCGCCTCCGTCGCCGCCGGCGCCAGGGACAGTCTCCAGGCCGCCACCCGCGACGGAGCTGCCGCCGCAGCGGGCCGCGAGCGGACCGACGACCACCGCAGACCTGCAGAACGCCTGGCGACACCGTCGCCTGAACCACAATCCCACCCCTCCAACCCGACCCCGACAAGAAGGACATCATGAACAATCGACTGAAGAACCTCGCCGACGTCGGTGTATCGATCTGGCTGGACGACCTGTCCCGTGACCGGCTCGACAGCGGCAACCTGGCCGACCTCGTCGCGACCAAGCGGTCACCGGCGTGACCACCAATCCCACCATCTTCGCCGCCGCCCTGAGCAGCGGCAGCGCGTACGACGCCCAGGTTGGCGAGCTCGCCGCGCAGGGAGCCGCGGTGCATGACGCGATCCGCGCCCTGACCACCGACGACGTCCGCAACGCCTGCGACGTGATGGCGGAGACCTATCAGGCCACCGGCGGCGTCGACGGCCGGGTGTCGATCGAGGTCAGCCCGCTCCTGGCGATGGACACCGACGCCACGATCTCCGAGGCCGCCGACCTGTCGAAGACCGTCGAGCGGCCGAACGTGTTGATCAAGATCCCGGCCACCCAGCCTGGTCTGGCCGCGATCACCGCCACCATCGCCGAAGGCATCAGCGTCAACGTGACCCTGATCTTCGCCCTGGAGACGCTACCGGGCCGTGATCGAGGCCTACCTCGACGGGCTGGACCAGGCCGCGGCCAACGGCCACGACCTGAGCAGCATCCACTCCGTCGCATCGTTCTTCGTCTCCCGTGTCGACAGTGAGGTCGACAAGCGGCTCGACGCCATCGGCACCGAGGAGGCCACCGCACTGAAGGGAAAGGCGGCTATCGCCAACGCCCGACTGGCCTACGCCCTGTGCCAGCGGACGTTCAGCGGGGCCCGCTGGGAGGCGCTCGCCGCGCAGGGCGCGAACAAGCAGCGTCCCCTGTGGGCGTCGACCGGGGTGAAGAATCCAGCACTTCCCGACACCCTCTACGTGACCGAGCTGGTGGTCGCCGACACCGTGAACACCATGCCGGAGAAGACCTTGAACGCGTTCGCCGATCACGGCGAGGTCCACGGTGACACCGTCACCGACTCCGCCGCCGACGCGCAGGACGTGATCGACAAGATCAACGCCCTCGGGCGTGTCCTACGACGACGTCGTGGCGACCCTGGAATCGGAGGGGGTCGAGAAGTTCAAGGTGTCCTGGACAGAGCTGGAGGACACCGTCCGAGCACAACTCGACCAGGCCTCCAGACGCTGAACAACCAGAATTCGCAGCACACGATCCGGCCCTGCCGGCCGGCCCAGGCCCAGCTGCAGGCAGCACAACGCAACCCCCGCACGGGGAGAGTGCGCAGCACTCGGAAGGAGATCAACAGATCATGACCGAACTTGCGGAGATCGGTGTCACCGGCTTGGCGGTGATGGGGCGGAATCTGGCCCGGAACTTCGCCCGGCACGGGCACCGGGTGGCGATCCACAACCGGACGTACGCGAAGACGCGAGTCCCTGGTCGACGACCACGGCGACGACGCTGTCGAGCATGGGGGCGTGTTCATGCCGAGTGAGTCGATGGCCGACTTCGTCGCGTCGCTGGAGCGTCCGCGTCGGGTGCTGATCATGGTCAAGGCCGGCGCCGGCACCGATGCGGTGATCGAGGAGCTGATCCCGCTGCTGGAGGACGGTGACATCGTCATCGACGCCGGCAACGCCCACTTCCCGGACACGATTCGCCGGGAGAACTACCTCAAGGAGAAGGGCCTGCACTTCGTCGGTACCGGCGTCTCCGGCGGCGAGGAGGGCGCGCTGAACGGGCCGTCGATCATGCCGGGCGGATCGCCGCAGTCGTACGAGTCGCTCGGCCCGCTGCTGGAGAACATCTCGGCCAAGGTCGACGGCACGCCGTGCTGTACCTATGTCGGGCCCGACGGCGCCGGGCACTTCGTGAAGATGGTGCACAACGGCATCGAGTACGCCGACATGCAGCTGATCGCGGAGGCGTACGACCTGATCCGGCAGGGGACCGGCGAGTCGGCCGCGGAGATCGCCGACATCTTCCGCGTCCTGGAACTCCGGTGACCTGGAGTCGTTCCTGATCGAGATCACCGCCGAGGTGCTGTCCCAGGTCGACGCGTCGACCGGGAAGGCGCTGGTCGACGTGATCCTCGACCAGGCCGAGCAGAAGGGCACCGGTCGCTGGACGGTGCAGAACGCGCTCGACCTCGGGGTGCCGATCACCGGGATCGCGGAGGCGACGTTCGCCCGGGCGCTGTCCGGCGGTCGGTGCCGCAGCGGGAGGCGGCCCGCGGCGTGCTGCCGGCGCATGCGGCCGAGTGGTCGCTCGACGACCCGGACGCGTTCGTCGAGGACGTCCGGCAGGCGCTGTATGCGTCGAAGGTCGTGGCGTACTCCCAGGGCTTCGACCAGATCGCGGCGGCCAGCGCGGAGTTCGGCTGGGACATCGACCGCGGCGCGATGGCGCGGATCTGGCGGGGCGGCTGCATCATCCGGGCCCGGTTCCTGAACCGGATCACCGAGGCGTACGAGCGGACCCCGGACCTGGCGCTGCTGATCGCCGACCAGTACTTCACCGACGCCATCTCCGCCGCGCTGCCGGCGTGGCGGCGGGTGGTCGTGGCGGCGGCGGAGCACGGCATCCCGACACCGGCGTTCTCGTCGTCGCTGGCCTACTACGACGGGATCCGGGCCGAGCGGCTGCCGGCGGCGCTGATCCAGGGACAGCGCGACTTCTTCGGCGCGCACACCTACCGGCGGGTCGACAAGCCGGGCACCTTCCACACCGAGTGGAGCCTCGACCGCAGCGAGCCACCCGGATCACTGGAGGCGACGCCCCGGTGCTGCCTCCGAACCCGCCGAGAAGGCCACCGACCGACCGTCATGATCCGAGGTGGGGCTGCTCCAAGCGCACCAGTCGTGGCAACTCGTCGACTCCACCGTCGTTGCAGCCTAGGTTCGAGATCATCACCAACGAGCACGCTTCAGCGAGGAGCATCCGCATGTGGACCCTTTCCGGATTTTCAGACGAGATATCGCCCGACCTCGAGGAGCAGTGCGCGCTGGTCCGCAAGCTCGGAATGTCGTATCTGGAGTTTCGTAGCGCCTGGGGCACGAATGTTCTCGACCTCGACGGCGGCCAGCTCGCCCGGGCGAAGGAGATCATCGACAGCCACGGCCTGCAGGTCTCCAGCATCGGCTCCCCGATCGGCAAGATCTTCATCGACGAGGACTTCGACGCCCACCTCGCCCGGGCCCGGCACGGCGTCGACGTCGCCCATCACTTCGGTGCTCGCTACATCCGGATCTTCTCCTTCTTCATCCGCGAAGGTGAGAACCCGGACGACCACCGCGACGAGGTACTGCGTCGGATGAGCGCTCTGGCCGATGTCGCCGAGCGCGGCGACGTGATCTTCCTTCACGAGAACGAGAAGGAGATCTACGGCGACATCCCGCGCCGATGCGTCGACATCCTCGAAACGGTCGGGTCGCCGAACCTCCGCGCTGCCTGGGACGCCGCCAACTTCGTCCAGGTCGGTGTCCGCCCGCACACCGAGGGCTACGCCGCCCTTCGCCCTCATCTGGAGTACATGCAGATCAAGGACGCCCATCTGGACACCGGCGAGGTGGTTCCGGCCGGCCGCGGAGACGGCGAGATGCTGGACACCATCCGTGCCCTGGCCAAGGACGGCTTACGACGGCTTCTTCTCCCTCGAGCCGCACCTGTCCCAGACCCACAGTCTCGGCGGGTTCTCCGGACCCGACCTGTTCACGCAAGCGTGGCAGGCGTTCACCGACCTGCTGAATGCCGAAAACATCCCCTACCGGTGACCGCGGCCGAAGGCTGCTACCGCACATACCTCGGCTGACCGCGGCCTGTGCGCCGACCTCGCGAACCTACGAAGGAGTCAGTATGCCGAAGATCGGCGTTCAGATGATGATGCTGAAGAGCAAGGTCGACGAGGTCGGCCCCTACGAGGTCCTGCGGCACCTCGACACGATCGGATTCTCCGCCGTCGAGGTGTCCCAGATCCCCATGACAGCTCAGAATGTGGCCGAGATGCGCCGCGCCAAGGACGAGCTCGGCACCGACTTCGGCGCCTTGTCCGCCGGTCTGGAACCCGGTCCCAACGACTCGCTGGTCGACGACTACGCCAAGATCGTCGACGACGCCCGCACCCTGGGCGCGTCCCGGCTGCGGATCGGCATGATGCCGTTCGCCGCGATGGAATCCCATGAGGCGCTGCTGGACTTCTGCCGACAGGCCGAGAAGATCTCGACCCGCCTCGCCGACGACGGCATCACGCTCTACTACCACAACCATCACATCGAGTTCGCCACCCGCCGCGGCATCACGATCCTGGACACCATCCGCGCCGAAGCGCCCACCCTGCGCCTCGAGATCGACGTCCACTGGGTCCAGCGCGGCGGCCAGGACCCCGTCCGGACCCTGCAGAAGTACGCAGGACTCGTCGACCTCGTCCATCTCAAGGACTACCGCATCGGCCAGCTGCCGCCGACCGCCTTCGAGGCCCTCCAGTCCGGTGACTACGCCGCCTTCATGCAGGCCTTCACCGGTGTCGTGCAGTTCGGCGAGATCGGCGAAGGGCAACCTCGAGTGGACCGAGATCATCGACCAGGCGATCGCCTCCGGCGCCCAGTACCTGCTCATCGAGCAGGACGACCAGTACGGACGCGACCCCTACGACTGTCTGCAAACCTCACGCGACAACCTTGTGGCGCTCGGCTACGAGCACCTCTTCTGAACCGACCTGCACCAACACCACCACCGCCTAATTCAGCGATCGGCAGATCACAGCACATGCCCGACCACCACCCATCCGGCAAGGTCAGACTCGGCATCATCGGGCTCGGCGCCCAGGGATCCATGTACGCGAAGTTCATCGCCGACGGCATGGTGCCCAACATGGAGATCGGCGCGATCGCCGACATCCACGGGAGAAGCGGGACGCGGCCGCCAGCGAGTACGGCGTCCCCGTGTACCCGGACTACCAGTCGCTGCTGGCCAGCGGTGACGTGGACGCGGTCGTCACCACGGTGCCCCACTACCTGCACCCCGAGATCGGGATCGCCGCCCTGAAGGCCGGGATCCACGCGCTGGTCGAGAAGCCGGCCGGCGTGTACACCCGACAGGTCGCCGAGCTCAACGCCTACGCGGCCACCCGCCCCGAGCTGACCTTCGGGATCATGTTCAACCAGCGCAACAACCCGCTGTACCAGCGGATCAAAGAGATCGTCGACGCGGGCGAGATCGGCGCCGTTCGTCACACGAGCTGGATCATCACCACCTGGTGGCGTCCGCAGGGCTACTACGACCAGTCCGACTGGCGGGCCACCTGGGGCGGTGAGGGCGGCGGCGTACTGGTCAACCAGGCGCCCCACCAGCTCGACCTGTGGCAGTGGATCTGCGGGATCCCCCAGTCGGTCTACGCCAAGGTCGCCTACGGGTTCCGCCGGAACATCGCGGTCGAGGACGAGGTCACCGCCGTCGTCGACTACGGCGACGGCGCGACCGGTACGTTCGTCACCGCCGTCCACGACCTGGTCGGCACCGATCGGTTCGAGATCCTCGGCGACAAGGGCAAGATCGTCGTCGACGACTCCAAGACCGCCACCGTCACCCGCCTGGTCAACGACGAGCGTGAGCTGTCGGACTCGATGGGCATGGACGACGTCCGCAAACTGTTCATGGGCGAGCTGGACCCGTCGACCATGTACAGCCAGGAGACCATCGAGTTCGACTCCGCCTGGGGCGCGCAGCACGCCGGTGTCCTGGAGAACTTCGCGGCGAACATCCTCGACGGCACCCCGCTGCTGGCACCCGGCTCCGACGGCATCAACGGAGTCCGGCTGGCCAACGCCATCCACCTGTCCAGCTGGCTCGGTCAGCGAAGTTCCGCTCGACTTCGACGAGGACCACTACCTGTCCGGACTCAACACCCGCATCCGTGACGAGGGCCTCTTCCCGCAGAGGTGAAGGCGCAGGACGAAGCCCTCTCCCACTCAACGAAAGGAGTGTTTCTGCCATGAGCACAGCGGCGATCATCGGGTGCGGGGACGTCTCGATCATCCACACCGAGGCGCTGGCCGAAATGAACGACGTGACGTTGGTGGGGGTCTGCGATACCGACGGTGATCGACTGGCAGCCGCTGAGCAGGCACATCGCGTCCCCGGGTTCTCCGATCATCTGAGCCTGCTCGACACGGTCCATCCCGACGTCGTGCACCTGTGCACCCCGCATGATCAGCATGCATCGCTGGCGATCGACTGTCTGGAACGGCGGGTCAACGTCATAGTGGAGAAGCCGTTGGCCCACACCATCGACGAAGGGCAACGGCTCGTCCAGGCCGCCGAACAGAGCACAGCGAAGATCGGCGTGTGCTTCCAGAACCGGTACAACGTGACAGCCCAAGCCATGCACCGACTTCTCACCTCGGGTGACCTGGGAGCCGTACTCGGCGGCTCCTTCGCGGTGGTGTGGCATCGCAGCGCCGACTACTACCTGAACCGGCCCTGGCGAGGCACCTGGGCGGGCGGCGGCGGTGGGCTTCTGATGAACCAAGCCATCCACACCGTCGACCTGCTGCAATGGCTGATGGGTGACGTGGTCGCCGTCAGCGGGCATGCGTCCACCCGGTTCCTCGGCGACACCATCGACGTCGAAGACACCGCCGAGTTCGTGGCCCAGCACGCCAGCGGCGCCCGGAGCGTCTTCTACGCAACCCTCGCCCACGCCACCAACTCACCCGTAACCATCGAGCTGGTCACCGAGAAGGCCATCCTCAGCCTGCGTGGTGACCTGACTGTCACCTACGCCGACGGTCGCACCGAGGTGATCACGGAACGGACAGCGCCGTCCGGCGGACGGGCCTACTGGGGTGTCTCTCACGAGCTGCTCATCCGCGACTTCTACAATCGCATCGACGACGACGAGCCGTTCTGGATCAGCCCCCGCGAAGCCGAGAAGTCACTACGCCTCGTGCAGGACATCTACACACAAAGCGACCTTGCGAACAACTGACGTGACCAAGGAACAAACGGCTCTGAGCTGGTAAGCGCTGTCGACACAACCAGGTGATTCACCTTCAAGGCAACCACCTAGGTACCGAAGGTCTGGGGTTCGACAACTCTGACCGGGTCCGGGGTCGACTGAAACTGGAACCCGGCGACTGGACGGTCACCGTCGACGGTGAACGCACAGAGCTGACCGGGTGGCATCGACAACAACCGGCATCACCCGGCGACCTGTCACCGTACGGGTAGGTGCTGGCCGAGGTGTCTCGTCGCCGCTCCAAAATCTTGGCGGTGACCCGGGGTGCTGACCTGACGCAGCATGGATCCGGTGCTGCAGGCGTGGCGCGCGACGGGTGCCTTCACACCCGGTGTGCAACAAACCCCTAGCGTCGCCTGATAGTGCGATGCTGCCTGGATCGGCTGCGTTCACGCGTACGTGCGCGAATTCCGAGGCCGGGCTTCGTGGCGGCATCGAGGTTGGGCCAATCGACCCTGTCGTGTGCAGCATGGAGCGAGGGGCCTGGGACCTGAAATCGGCGACCAGGTCGTGTGTCACCTGACGCAGGCTCTCGGGATCAACGATTGCGGCGCCAGATGGCGGTCGTCAATACCGTGGCGAAGGCACACCACAGGCTGTAGGGGACCAGCGCGGCCGCTGCCTTCGCGTCGATGTGTCGGGAATGTCGGACAAGATCGGCACTGCTGGCGGATAAAGTCGCTGCGACGGCGATGGCGGCGGGAAGTTGATGGGCGCGGAAGAACACCCAGCTCCAGGAGGTGTTCAGCGCCAGATTCACCCACAGCCTGCGCTCGAAGTCCTTGGCTCGGCGATCGTCGGGCGCCGAGGCGAAGACGCGGGCCGAGCTGATGGCAATGCTGGTGTAGAGGGCAGTCCATACGAGCGGGAACACCCAGCCAGGGGGCTGGATGCCCGGTTTGTCTAGGCGCTGATACCAGGGGCTCTTGATGCCCGTGGTGGCGAGCGACCCCAGCACCGCCGTGACTACCACTGGAGCGCCGGCGCGCAGCAGCGAAGATGCCTTCGATGACTTCATCGACGAAGGTTACCCGCACGTCGTCACCGACGATGAGCGGTCAAGGGTGGGTGGCAATGCCATTCACGGCAGCGCGGACGTCACTCACCTGACGCGGGGCGGCAGGGGCTGACGTCGGTCACTGGCCAGGCTGGGGGCGCGGGCAATTGCTCCGCACGTCCGTTGACTGGGGGCCGTAGTTGCCGTGGCGGTCCGGACGCTTCCGACACACCGACTTCGAGGGCTGTCGGCACGCCTGTGACGGAGGGCCGCTGGTCCTTTCGTCGACGATCAGGGGACGCGTCGCCGTCATGTGCGTCCCTGGATGCCCGACGGGATGAGCGGGTGGAGCCGTACGTGTCTCGCGGCCAGGGGCCGTCCCGGCTGACAACCGGCGACGTCGCGTAGATACGAGACCCGTCGGATCACCGACTTCCGGTGCCTGGGGCGAGTGCCTTTCGGGGCGACAGAGAGTCGACCAGCGTCGGTCGCACCCAGGACGTCTCATCGTCAGGGTGACCGGGGCGGCGCGGGTCGTCACCGGCGTGGCGTCGGAGATCGAGCTGGTTGCTCTCTACGGTGTCAAGGCCAAGGGTGACGCTGATCGGCCTCTGTCAGCGTCTCGTTGCCCGCGACGGTCGACACCGATGGCAGTGCTACTTAGCCGACGAGCCACCGAAACCGTGATCAAACGGGCACACGGCAAGGATTCCGGTAGCGCGCCCTGTCGACGCCCGGTCCTGGTGAGCCGTCACTGTCGTATTGTGCGCCGGGCTGCGGCAGCGTGGTGTCGAGTGATCCAAGCGGGTGGCGACAGGGACGTGACCGCCGGTTGCGCCATTCGGGCCATACGCAGAATCGAACCCCAGGTAGGACTGTCACCGCGCGCGGATCGTCCGACCGCTCGCAACACGACGCAGAAGTGACGCCGCGCAGCCCGCGAAGGCGCTCCGCTCGTGCTCAGCCGGTCGACGAGGGTGGAACGCCGATCGAGTCAGCCGTCCCGCTTGGCTACGCTCTCGGCGACGACCATGTCGACAGCCTCGTCGAGAGAGATCTCGCTCGTGTCGATGACGAGGTCGTAGCGATCGTGCATCGGCTGGGTCCCAGTGCATGAGCCGCCGGGACATCTGGCTGCGGATGCGATCTTCGCGCTGCTGTCGCCGCGCCGCGACGTCGGGGTTGATGCCCAACGCCTCCGCGGCTCGGGCGACCCGTATCGGGACGGGGGCTACCAAGCGGACGTGCACGGCGCCCTGCATCGTGGCGAGGATGACTGTGGCGTCACGGCCGACGATCACCCCGCCGGACTCCTTGACTGCGTCGATGACGTCGGCGATGTTTCGCTGGACGAGCTTGGTGTCGGTCTGGGCGTCCGCCGAGATGGAGGCGTCCACGTCGTTCGGGGTCCGCGAGAACGAGCGCAGGAAATCGGAGATGGCGTCGGAGTAGACGACCGGACGCTCCGATGCGGCAGCTTCGGCCTGCTCCAGTTCCTCGGAGCTGAAGCGGCTTCCGACGTAGGGCACGCCCAGGCGCTGCGCCACCCGCTGAGCCACCTACGAGGCGCCGGCGCCGTACTGCTCGTTGACGGTGACGACCGGGCGGACAGCGACGAACCCACCTTCCGGGTCACCGGCATGGCGTCGTCCGCGGACGATCGCCTCTCCGAACGCGAGCTTGGCGCGACGATCGCGGAGCTCGGCGACGATCGCCCGGTGCTGATCGGCCCCCAGCGGATAGAAGAGGAGCACCAGCGCGGCGATGATGCAGAGCCCGGCCGGAACCCACCCGGCCGCGACCTTGATGCCCTGGATCGCCTCGGTCGACTGGGCCTGCGCCCCCGCCGCGTACCCGAAGGCAGCGATGACGGCGCCGCCGACGAAGCCGCCAAGGCCCTGGCCGCACTTCCGGATGAACGACAAGATGGAGTAGCTGCCGCCCTCGGCACGCGTCCCCGTCCTCCACTCGCCGTAATCGACGGTGTCGGCCTGCATCGAGAACATCAAAGCGTTCGTGCCGCCGAATCCGACGCCGTAGACGAGGAAAGCGAGAAGGGCCAAAGGCAGCCGCCGCCGGCGGGGGAACGATGGCGATCAGCACGAAGCCCACGACGGCAACCGAGGCGAGCGCCACATAGCCGATTCGTTTGCCGAACCTCACTGTGATCGCCGGCACCATCGACGCGATCCCGATGGTGCCGATGGTCTGCGCAAGGTACAGCCAGGTGAAGTTGCTCGCGCTGCCGAGCACATCCCGGGCGTAGTACATCATCACCGCGTTCATCGTGAAGGACGCCCCGAGCAGGAACAGCGCTCCGAAGCACAGCACCAGGAGCGGCTTGTTCTTCCTGACCATCTTGAGGGTTGTCGACAGGGTGAGCTTCCCCGCGCCGGGCGGTACCACCTCCTTGGTGCCCAGGAAGCAGATCCAGTACAGGACCAACGCAACGGCGGACAGCAGAATCGTCGCGATCGTGAACGAGAGGCGGATGTTGTCCGCGGCCGTGTCCTGGAACTGCGGTGCCAGCACGAAGGCGAGCAAGACTCCGGTCACCGAGGAGGCGATGGATCGCGCACCGGCCAGCCGAGAGCGGTCGGTCGCATTCTCGGTCATGGCCGCCGACAGTGACCCGTAGGGGATGTTGACGAAGGAGTAGCACAGCTGGAAGGCCGCGTCGAAGAGGAGGATCCACGCGACGGCCGCCATCGGGCTCAGTCCGGCGGGCGTGCTGAACAGCAGGACCACGCTGATGGACAGGAACGGGCTGACCCCGACGATCCACGGGCGCAGGCGGCCCCATTTCGTCTCCCGCGTCCGACGGTGTTGCCGGCCACCAGGTCGGTGACGCCGGCCCAGACCTTGGTGACCCCGTAGATCGTGCCCGCCACGGCGGCAGGAGACTCCGGCGATGTCGGTCATGTAGGCCATGAGGAACAGCGACGTCATCTGGAACGAGACGTTGTTGGCCACATCGCCCATGGCGTAGGAGACGACTCGGCTGCGGGGCATCGCTCCGGCGGTGCTCGAGTCGGCTGGGAGGTTCGCCATCGAGCTGATCTCCTTTGACGGGGTCGGCAATCCGGCTGGGCGTCTGAGGGCAAGAGGAGAGTGGCCGGCAAGACAGAACAACTCGACCACACGGCGCCGGTAGCGGGCAAGGAATCATCATGGTGATCGGGGACAGTTCGCCAAAAGGCAGGGCCTAGCAGGAGACACGGCCCGCCGGCAAGGCTTGGCCGCGCAGGCTCGGGATCACCCGGGCGTCATCGGTGATGCGCTGCGGCCCTGCCTCCTGACCCAGCGCCGCGGCACGTCCTTCGGCGACGACCACCTCGTGTGGTGGCACTCGCCAACGACTGGCCTGAAGGGTACGGGCGCGAACCATGACCCGAAGGTACGCAGTGAATGGCCGCTGTCTATTTTGTTCACAGTGTGGAGCGGGGAAGCCACCTCCCGGTTAGGCCAACGGCCAACCAGCCGGACCTCGGGAACCGGCCGGGTACTGATCCATCGGCACGGCCCCGCGACGCCACGCGTCGATCATCGGTTCCAGGATCCGCCAGCACTGCTCGGCCGTGTCACCACGCACGGAAAGGAGTGGGTCAGCGTCGAGGACCCCGGCGAGCACCTCGCCATACGCGGGCAGCCGACCGGGGCAGAGGTCAGAGGCCAGCGTGATGCGGTCCAGTGCGAAAGGATCCTCCGGCCCGTTGACGTTCATCTCCCAGGCCATTCGATCGGGCCCCATCATCAGTCGTAGCCGAGCCGGCTCTGCATGCCCCCGTAGTCCGGTAGGCAGGTGTGGCGGCGGTTTGAAGGTGACCACAATCTCCTTGCGCCGATCCCTCAGCGCCTTGCCGGACCGGAGTCGGAACGGCACACCCGACCAGCGCCAGTTGTCGACCTCGAGGTCAACCTCGGCCAGCGTCTCGGTGTCACGAGCCGGATCTACGCCAGGTTCGTTGATGTAGTCCGGCACTTGTCGGTCGTCAATACTGCCGGCAGTGTACCGGGCTCGGCGGCTCGCGGTGACCGGATCGTCGCGCCAGGGTCGGCAGGCGCGAAGCACCGCCGCCTTGGCCGCGCGCAGGTCCACGGCGTCCACCGATGACGGCGGCTCCATAGCAATCAGGGCCATGACCTGCAGCAGATGGCTCTGGATCATGTCGGCCAACGCTCCGGCCCGGTCGTAGTAGCGCGCCCGGTTCTCCAGTGTCAGCTGCTCGTCATACACAACCGTGACGCTCTCGATGTGTTGGTTACTCCACAACGGTTCGAACAGCCGGTTGGCGAAGCGGACGCCGAGCACGTTGAGGACCGTCGAGCGACCCAGAAAGTGGTCGACGCGTTGAACCTGATCCTCGTCGACGAGCTCGGCCAGCAGCCGGTTCAACGCGGCGGCACTGTCCGCGTCGGTGCCGAACGGCTTTTCCAGGGCCAGTACGGTGCCGGCGGGCAGGTCGACAGAGCACAGCGCCTGACAGGAGGCCACCGTCACCGCCGGCGGCAGGGCGAAGTAGATCGCCGGCGCGGGTGGGCCCACCTCCAGCAGCCGACGCAGATCGTCTGCCTTCGTCACATCAGCCTGGACGTAACATGTCGAATCCAGGACCGCCTGGCACGTTGCAGCGTCGATGGTCACCGTGGACAGGGACGACCGCACTCGTTCACGCCACTGGTCGTCGTCCCATGCTTCGGTGCCGGCACCGACCAGCACGATGTCGCTGCGGTCCGGTTCACGGTCGAAAAGTTCGCCGAGCGCTGGCATCAGTAGTCGATTGGACAGATCGCCGCTGGCGCCCAGCAGCAAGAACGTTCCGACTCGATCTGACACGTGTCACATCCCCAGGAGCTCATGGACCCGCCGTCGCGGCCGCACCGGCCACGCAGTCCAAGAGATACTCGCATGGCTGACCAGCTCGGCATCCACGACCCAGGTCGGTCAGCCCTAGGGGACAAGCCCGGATCGAACCACGACTGCGTATCACCCGGGTGACGAACGGCGCGGCTGTGGCCGGCGAGTATGACGACCCTGGCGGTCATCGACATCCCACGGTTGGAAGGTGTCCAGGGGGCGAGCTGGTGCTCGTTGGACCAGGCGGCGGCTTGCTTCACCGGCTCTACGAGCCCCGGTCTGGGTGAGGACCGCGACGGAGTCTCTGCCGGCCAGGTCTCCGCGGAACGCCTCGAGGTCACGGACGAAGTCGTCGCAGAAGTCTGCGAGACCGACCGGGGCACCGACCTGACCCAAGGCCGCGGTCACAGCGACAGCATCTCCGGACCGAGGACGGCGATGGTGCTGACGTACATGACGCTCCTTCGGACGCGGGATGCTGCGGTGGTCGGCGACCGGGAAGGCATGCTCCGGTCCGGGGGTGGGATGACGTCCAGGTCCATGTCGGGATCGGCGATCAGGGCTTCGTAGCCGCGTGGCAGCTCGGCGGCAGCGCATCGGCGGTCTCCTGCCGCCGGCTGGAGAGGCGACGATCTGGAACTGGACGAGTTGACGGATGGCGCGAATGTGGCCGTACCAGGCCCCAGCCGCCGGCGCCATGATCTCGACACCGATGGTGTCCTTTGCTCATGGTTTGGTGTCCTTTGCTCATGGTTGTCCTCGATCTGGGGCTGAAACTATGGGGGTCAGGACAGCACGGCGGGCGCGCGGGCTCGATGGTCTGCACCGGGGCGTCCTGGTCGAGCGCATGGGCGCCGATGGGGACGTCGTGCCGCCCGCCGGCCATGCGGAACGCCGACGCCGACGTCGCTGCCAAGGCCCGGCCCTGCACGTCCCGTTCGGGGGAGTGCGATCGCGCCGGGGGCCGCGGATGTCGGCTGGCGTCCGAACAGAAGTGAGCGGGAGCTCGAGGAGCTGGGAGTTCCTCGTCGAGCTGCGCGCCGACGGTTCGCGAATGTCGTGCTGGCGTTTGGACAGAAGCCGGAGCCGGAGTGAGCTCCACGAGCGAGAGAGGCGAAACTCCTCAAGCTGCGTGATTTCTGTCCGGGGAGTCCTGGCTTCTGTCGGCTAGGGGTGTGTACTGCGCTTCCGCCCGGCCGGTCGCGGTGCGCACGAGACAGTGATTGACTCGATCAATGTCCAGCGCTGCCCTCCCATGTCCTCACCGCAGCGTCGAGCCGTCATGCAGGCAACGCCGGCCGCATCCACTCGAACGGCGATAGGCCATGGGTGCGCAAGTGTTGGCTCAGCGAGTCCGACCGGCGTGGCCAATTGCGCAGCAAACCGCGGCGGCGGTGGTGGCGTGGGTGATCGCCGTCCGGCTGGCCGGGCATGACGACCCGTTCTTCGCTCCTGTGGCCGCCGTCATTGGGCTCAACGCCGCTCTCGGACGTCGTGGATCCAACGTGCTCCGTCTGTTGACAGGCGTGATCATCGGCGTGCTCGTCGGCCAGCTGGCACTGTGGCTGACCGGCGCCGGAGTGGTGACGTTGGCGTGGGCCACCTTCGCCGCGATCCTGCTGGCCCGCGCCGTCGACCAGGCCAGGATCATGCAGGCACAGGCCGCGGTGAGCGCCATCTTGATCACCGTCCTCGGCGATCCCGGCCAGGGCTGGGACAGGTTGGTGGACGCGGTCATCGGGTCCTTGGTAGCTCTGGCGTTCAGCCAGCTGCTGTTCACCCCCGAACCGCTACGCCTGCTGCGGCGAGCGGAGTCGGCCGTGTTGTCGAAGCTGGCTGACGATCTGGGATTGACCGCGCGAGCGATCGAGGACGACGACCGACGCTACGCCGAACAGGCTCTGGACGAGCTCCGACACCTGCGCGACGACCTGGCCGACCTGGACACCGCCCGGCAGGCCAGCAGCCGGATCGTGCGGCACTCGATCACCTGGCGGGGACGAGCAGCTCCCCTGGTGGCGGAACGTGAACGGGCCGACCAGCTCGACCTGCTGGCTGGCAGCTGTGTGATGCTCACACGCACCGCGACGGCGGTGCCGGATTCCGCCCGACGCCCGCTGGCCGCGACCGTGCGGCGGCTGGCGGATGCCATGTCCGACCTGTCAGCAGATCCTGGCGATCAAGGCGTCCGCCAGAACGCCGCAGATCGGGCGTCCGGTCTGGCTCGGTGGCTGATCGAGCACGGACGCACCGTGCCGGCCCAGTCCGCGCTGGCCACGGCGTGCGCCGCGGTCCGCATGGTCGCCATCGACGTGATGGTCTTCGCCGTGTGGATCCCGCGCGGGCGTTCGAGCAGGCCCAGCAGCCGAATGACGAAGACGACCCCTTTGACTGATCTGGTGCAGGGTGTCTCAGGAGCAGGATGTGCCAGAGCGGTCGTCGATGACCCGTGAGTGGCTCTGGGCGTGACAGTCGACCGCGATTGTGCGTGAGATCTGACCGCACCTGTCCGTCGTCGATTTCGTTGTGCGTGAGATCCGACCGCAGTCAACACGGCTGCGTCCTAGAGACCGCCCGCTGCTATCGCTTGGTCCGTGAGCGACCGCGTACCGGTGAGTTGTCGGGATCGCGTTGCGAGAGAGTGTCAGGCTCGGCAGGTGGCGACCGTTGTGCGAGGTCACGCAGGGGTGCCGAGCGGCGGGTGCTCGAGCACGCGGGGCCGGTACTCGACCAGCTGGATGCGGCCGTCGAAGGTGCGGTGATCGATCATCTCAAGCGCGACGTCGGGGTAGCCGTCGTAGATGCGTTCTGCGCCCGTGGCGCCGGTGATCACCGGGAACATCACGACCCGGAAGCGATCGACGAGACCGGCTCGCAGCAGCGACCGGCACAGGCTCGAGGCTGCCGATCGTGCTCAGGAGGCCCGAGCCTCTCGCTTCATCGCCCGGACGGCGTCGACCGCGTCGTCGCGGACGAGCGTGGAGTTGGCCCACGTGAGCGGCTCCTCGAGCGAGGAGGAGAACACCACCTTCGACGCCTCGCGTGAGCCCGTCGACGGACGCCTCTTCGTCGGCCCTGAACTCGTCCGGCCCGTCGGGCATCTCGCCGGCGGCGAAGCCCGACATCAGCCGGTAGGTCTTCGCTCCCATCAGGTAGGTGACCTCGGGCTGCTCCCCGAGCCACGCGAGGTACTCAGGCCCCTCGAAGCCCCAGCAGCCGGGCCAGCCCTCCCCCGACGCGTAGCCGTCGAGGGAGGTGATGAAGTCGACAAGAAGTTCCGACATGGCGTGTCCTTTCCTGGGTGGTGTCAGAGTTGGACCAGCGGGAAGCCGCGATCTCATCTGGCGCGCAGAGCTCTTGAGTACTCCAGCATCGCTGTTCGTCCGACCGTTGACCGCAAGCCGTCAACGGCCTTGACGCCTGCCTATGCTGGCTGCGCTCAACCACCGGCTTGCGCACTGCCCTTGGTCACGGATCGGCGTCTCACACGTGGCGCTCAACCACCCCTATCGGACGCCTCACAGGCGCGCTCGACAAGCCCTTCCGCCGACGCGCAGTCCCTCGGTACCTCGATTTTGAGTACGCCGGCGTGATCTCTGACGAGCCGACAGGCGACGACTGGCTGAGCCGTCACGAGCCGCGGACCCGGCCCTCGGCCGCGTCCCGGCTCAGTGGTCGACCTTCAGCTCTTAAAGGCGTCCTTGACCTTCTCGCCAGCCTGCTTCAGATTAGCGGCGGACTGGTCGGCCTTGCCTTGGGCCTCGAGCGCCCCGCCCTTGGTCCACAGCGGCATCACGTCCTGGAACGCCTTGAGCGAGGGACCGCCGGGCGCCGCCGCGGCGAAGGCCTGGGCCTGCTCGATGGCGGACCGCCGCACAGATTCGGCGATGGTCTTCTTCGCCGTCTCTTCGTCGTGGCTCTCCTTCAGGGTGAGATAGACCTCTTTCAATATTTCGGCTTCGATCCGCCGCTTCTCCAGCATGGAGAGGCAATCAGGATGCGGGGCGGGATGGGGGGAGGACGAACTGGCTTCGGTCATGGCAACCTCGCTGGGGCAACCTCGCTGGCGGACGGACTCGTGCACCCTGCATCGGCGCGCCGCGCGACACAAACCGTTTCACCCCGGCTTGCGCACCAGGATCTCGACGCTCGTCCCGCGGCCTTCCTCGGCGCTGCGGGCCGTGTTGATCATCGCCTCGAGCATGTGTGCGCCCATGAACACGTGGAAACCCAGGGCCGGCAGGCCTTCGCTTTCCAGCCGCAGCCTCTGCGCGGCTCGCGCGGCGGCCGTGCGGGCCGACGTGTCCTCGAACCGCACGACCTCGAACCCCGTCTGCTCGAGATCGCGCCGCGTCTCCTCCGGCGTCGACAGGAAGCTGGTCGCCGCCGTGGTCGCCCACGGCGCCGGATAGTAGGGCTCGCCGCCCGGCCCGGCGCAAAGGTTTGCCATGGCCAGCACGCCCCCGGGCCGCAGCACGCGAAAGGCCTCGCGATAGAAGCCCTTCTTGTCGGCGATGTTCATCACGACGTTCTGCGAATAGGCGCGATCGAAGCTTTTGGGCTCGAACGGCAGCGCCAGCGCAGAGGCCTCGAAGATCTTCACCTTGTCGCCGAGGCCGGTCTCGGCGTTCAGCATCTCCGCGGCCCGGCAGAACGCCGCCGTGAGATCGATGCCCGTCACCTGGCAGCCGAAGGTGCTGGCGATCCAGCGCGCCGGCCCGCCGATGCCGCAGCCGATGTCGAGCACCGTCTCGCCGGCGCTGGGCTCGAGCAGGACCATGAGCTCGCGCGTCGAGGCGAGGCCGCCGCCATGGAAGTGATCGATCGGCGCCAGCACGTCAGGTGTCAGCGGCACCCCGGGACCGGCCGCCGCGCGCGCCGCGGCGAGCACGCGCTGGGCGATGTCGTCCCGCGTGTAGTGGCCCTGGACGGCGCTCACCTGTCCCTCGCTCTCCGCCATGCTCTTTCCTATCACCAGCGTCTCGACCAGGTCGCTGCCGGTCTCGACGCGGTGCAGCGGCACCCCGGCCCGGGCGCAACCAAGTCCGTAAGGCCTCCGCCGTACGCAGCGGACCAGACTCCCCGGCTAGCGCCCCGCGCCTGACGGACCCGCATCGTCGTAAGCCACACTCGGTGAAGATCCCCGCCTGGGGGCGTCAACTGCAGAGGCGAAGACTCAACAGCGCGGTTGGTTCTCGCGCACGTTCTGAGCGCGGGCGGTCGCCGAGTGCAGCCAGATCTAGCGCACAAATGCGGTCAACTCACGCGCCCAAAACGTGAGCAGCTCGCCCGAGCCATCACCGGAACCGGACAACAGCGGAAGGCCTGCTAACCGGCGTGCAGCCGTCGTGAGTCCCACGTCTGGGGCGACGCAGCGCGCGTGGGCGAGTGGCGGGTTGCTGAGCGAGTACGAACGCCAGGCCGCGTAGCGGCGAAGGGGTAAGGCCCCCAGGGTCCCGCACCAGACGGCGCGCTGGAGTCAACGTCCCAGGCTGGGCCCTGCTCCCCGCGCCCCGTTGGACGGCATCCGGGACGGCGGAGCGCGCCGAAACCACCTCGCCTGCGGCACCGGGCACCGAAAGCGGATGATTCCTGACTGAGGTGGGTCCGTGCGTGATGCTGGCGGGGCAGCCGCCGTGACCGCCGCAGGAGCCGACATCGGCGGTGGGCGCCGGGAGTCCCGAGTGGGCGTCTGTCGTCGCGAAACCAGATCGAGACGTGGGTCTTTTGATGATCACAGCGACGAGCGGTTCGACCGACACGAATCCGACGCCGGCGGTCTCGGTCGGCCGAATGTCCTACGACCGGCCGACACCCCCCGACTCCGAAGCGTTCCGCCATCCCGCCGCCGGTGGGTGGGCCTCGGTGACCTGGGCCAGACCGCGGAACGGCGGAGACCCTCGCAGCAGGTCTGCTGGCGATGGGGATTCAACCCGAGTGGCGGGTCACCATTGCCTCCGCCACCTGTCTCGACTGGATCCATGCTGACCTCGCGATCATGCCTGCCGGCGCTGCGACGACTGCCGGCTACCCGTTGCCCCGCCGACGTCATGCTGCGTCAGGTTTGTTGGTCAGTTCGGTCGGTGGCAGCGGGCCAACGTGTGGGCGTGCGGATGAAGTCGGCTGGGGTGAACACTGCAAGCAGTGTCGCCGGACGGCCTGATCCATTGGCCAAACCGATCCGTTCTCCTCGCGCAACGTAGACGAGAGTGCCCGGGACCAGCGTGTCTTCCCGGTCGCCGCCGCGGATTCTCAGTTCTCCGTCGAGCATGACAAGGAGGGCGATCGAGTACTTCCGTGGGTGTGCTCAGGCATGCCGCCGCCGGCCGGAATGGTGAGGTCAGCAGCCGCCAGTTCGCCGCCGCTTTCTTTGTCGTCGACCAGGATCTCGACGCTCGGGCCGAGTGGACCAGGCGGCGCTTGCCGGCACTGCCCGTGACCCGGGATCGCAACGCGCATGAAAGCTCCTTCTTGACTGTGAGGTGGGTTGTCGTGGCGTGAGGATGAAGACGCCGACATTGACCAACTTGGCGGCGGCGCTCGAAGGGTGGATCCGGTGCCTTGATCGCCGCGGACACCTTGGACCGAAGGCTCAGGCAGCTTTGCTCTCCGACCTGGGCGA
>CAVPPP010000060.1:0-18597 GCA_963707005.1 uncultured Actinomycetota bacterium | reverse complement strand
CAGGTGGCGCCCGGTGCTCGCGCGACGCCTTCACCGCGTACGAGTCGATCATGCGGCCCTACGTCGACCAGGCCCAGCAGCTCCCGCCGGGCACGCCGCGGCTGGCCAACCCCCGGACCCGGGTGGGCATCGCCGGCTTCAACACCTTGCTGCGGATCGCCTCCACATCGCTCGCCAAGCGGGTGGCCCGGACGGTCTCCTCCCCCAAGGCGGAGCGGATCGAGCTGCCCACGTACCGGCCGGTCGACGTGCCCGTTGCCGATTACTGCTGCGATCGCCATAATCTGCGGTGACGGGTCCGCGGCGGGCGGCCGTCAGTCACCGAAGGTGCAGCATGATCACAGTCCCACGTCGCCTTCGGGTGATCATCGTCGCCTTCGTCACGATGGTCGGCCTCATTTTGACTGCTCCCACCGCCGACGCCCGCCCACCCGGCACCGAGCATCTTCCCGACCTCCAGACGATCATCCCGACGAACGCCTTCTCGGTGGTGAACACGCCTGAGGGCAGAGAGTTCCGGTACACCCACCTCGTCTACAACAACGGTCCCGGACCGCTGGAGATCCAGCCGTCCTACGACGACACGATCGGCGGGTTCCGCGGTCGCCAGCTGATCTTGACCCACGACGCCGCCGGGGTCTGGTCGCAGGTCCGGGACCGCCGGGTGCCCGACACGTTCGTCTTCCACGCCGAGCACGGTCACTTCCACTTTCCGCTCGCCAGCTTCGGCCTGTACGCCGTTGCCGCGGACGGCGGCTTCGGCACGGCCGTGAGGGTGTCGCCGAAGAACGGCTTCTGCATCGACGACTCCTACCTCTACAACGCCACCCTCGAGCACAGTGGGGCTTTCCTCGGCAGCCGGAGCAGCTGCGCCGATCCTCACGGACTGCGCGGGATCTCGGTCGGTGGGGCCGACGAGTACGACTACCGCGATCCCGGCCAGGCGGTGCCCATCGACGGGCTACCGGACGGCACGTACTGGTTCCGGGCCATGACCGACCCCAACGACGACGTGGTCGAGCTCGACGAGAGCAACAACGAGACCGACGTCAAGGTGACCATCGCCGGAGGCGTGGTGACCCCGGGCCAGGTCCTGCACCCCGACACCAGCCCGCCCCGCGGAGCCTTCAGCGCACCGGTGGAAGGTGAGGTGGTGAACGGCAGTCTCCCGCTGACCGTCAAGACCACGACGCCGGGCATCCGGCGGGTGGAGTTCGTGGCCGACGGCAACGTCGTCGGGGTGGCCACGAGCAGCGACGACACCTTCACCTTCGCGTGGCCGACCACCTCCGTCGTGGACGGCGAGCACTGGCTGTCGGCTCGGATCGTCGACCAGCAGGGCCGGGTGGGCAACACCGGCGTCACGTCGGTGATCGTGTCCAACGTGGCACCGCCGCCCGACGGGAACGCGCTCACTCTGAAACGCTCGGTCAGCCGGGACGGGCGAGATGTGCAGACGACACCGACGCTCACCGGACTCAGCGGCGGCGAGCTGCTGGTCGCGCTGGTGAGCGCCGACGGCCCGAACTCGGCGGCTCAGACCACCACCGTCTCGGGCGGCGGACTGTCCTGGGTGCTGTCGCGCCGCGCGAACGGTCAGCCGGGGACCAGTGAGGTGTGGAAGGCGGTCGTCCCAGACGATCCCGGCGACTTCGCTGTCACCTCGAGCCCTGAGCTGACCGGATACGACCAGTCGCTCACCGTGCTGGCGTTCGCCGGCTCGGCCGGGATCGGGGCGAGCACCGGCGCCGGAGCGGCATCGGGAGCACCGAAGGCCACGCTGACCACCAGCCGAGCGGGGTCGTGGGTCTTCGGCGCCGGCAACGACTGGGACGTGGCGGCCCCGCGCACGCTCGGCGCGAACCAGAACGTCGTGCACCAGTGGGTCAACAGTGCTGTGGGCGACACGTTCTGGGCGCAGTCGCAGGCTCGTCAGACCCCGGCGGCCGGGACCTCGGTCGGTCTCGACGCGACGGCGCCGACCACGGGGCACTGGAATCTCGCGGCGGTCGAGATCCTCGCCTCGACGTACACGGCACCGCCACCGGACAAGACCGCGCCCACGGTGAAGATCACCGAGCCGGCCGCCGGCACGAAGCTTCGCGGGCTCATCTCCGTCGGCGCCACCGCCGCCGACAACGTCGGCGTCACCGCGGTGCGGTTCAAGGTCGACGGCACGGTGATCGCCACCGACACCACGCCTCCGTTCACGACGGTCTGGGACACGAAGAAGTTCACCAAGGGCACCCACTCTCTCACTGGCGAGGCCACCGACGCGGCCGGGAACACCGGCACATCCGCGGCCATCCGCGTCGCGGTCGACAACTCGGGACCGGCCCCGTCCACGATCATCATCGAGAAGAAGCTGGCCAAGACCGGGACCGGAGTGCTCACCTCGCCAGCGCTCACCACGGCGTACGCGAACGACCTGCTGGTGGCCTTCGTCGCGATGGACGGGCCGGACTCCGCCGCTCAGGCGGCGACCGTGAGGGGGGCCGGGGTCACCTGGACACTGGTCAAGCGCTCGAACACCCAGCACGGGGTAGCGGAGATCTGGACGGCGAGAGCCGGAGGCCGGCTGACCAACCAGACGGTCACCGCCACGCCTGCGCGCGCAGGGTTCACGGGTGCCCTGACGGTGATGGCATTCCGCAACGCCAAGGGCACCGGTGTCGCCGGCGCCACCGGCGCGCCGTCGGGCAAGCCCTCGATCTACCTGCCCGCCGTCCGGGCGGCCTCCTGGGTGTTCGCCACCGGCAACGACTGGGACGGCGCTGTGGCCCGGAGACCGGTGGCCGGACAGGTTCTCCAGCAACAATGGCTCGCCACAGCGCCGGGCGACACCTTCTGGGTGCAGTCGACCACCGCACCCACCACGATCGCGGGTCTGGTCACCATCACCGACGACCTGCCCGTCACCGATCGCTGGAACCTCGCAGCGGTGGAGATCCAGGCCGTGAACGGCTGACCCCTCGACCGAGGCCCTGGCGGTGGCGAGCACGCTGTGTTTGAGTGGTCCGGTGCCCGGTCTGGTGGACGTCGACTACCTCGTGGTCGGTGCGGGGGCGATGGGGATGGGCTTCGTCGACGTGCTGATCGACCACGCGGACGTCCGGGTGGCGCTCGTGGACCGGCGGGACGGTGTCGGCGGGCACTGGCGACACGCCTACCCGTTCGTCCGGCTGCACCAGTCCTCGACCTTCTACGGCGTCGCGTCCCGGGTGCTCGGCGGCGGCCGCCGGCAGACCACGGGTCCGGAAGCCGGGTTGCACGAGCGTGCTGACCAGGCGACCATCTGCGCCTACTACGAGCAGGTGCTGGCCGAGCGGATGATCGGCTCGGGACGGGTCGAGTTCTTCCCGGGCTGCGACTACGTGGGCGGTCGCGCGTTCGTCGCGCTCGAGTCCGGTGAGCGCTTCCAGGTGCCCGAACGGTGCCGGGTCGTCGACGCCCGCTACCTCGCGCCCGACATCCCGGCCGAGACGCCACCGAGGTTCGAGGTCGGCGACGGCGTCCGCGTCATCCCGGTCAACGATCTTCCCGGCTGGCAGGAGACGACCAGCCAGTACGTCGTCGTCGGCTCTGGCAAGACCGCGACGGATGCCTGTATCTGGCTGCTGGGCCGTGGCGTCGACCCCGACGCGATCTGCTGGGTGCGACCGCGTGACCCGTGGATGCTGAACCGGGCGCTGATCCAGCCCGATCCGGTCATCTACCTGGGCATGGTGGCCGAGCTGATGCGCCTGGCCGGTGAGGCCCGCTCGCTGCCGGAGCTCTTCCTCCGGCTGGAGGACGCCGAGATCATGCTGCGGATCGACCCCTCGGTGACCCCGACGATGGCCAAGGCACCCACCCTGGGCCGGTGGGAGCTCGACCTGCTGCGGAGCATCGAGCAGGTGGTCCGGCTCGGGCACCTCCGGGTGGCGGGTCGCGGCCGGCTGAACCTGGCCGAGGGATCGGTCGCGGTGGCCGACGACGCGCTGGTCGTGAACTGCGCCGCGGACGGTCTGAAGAGACCGCCCCTGGTGCCGATCTGGGGTCCGGAGATGATCACGCTGCAACCGGTCCGAGCCGGCTTCCCCTGCTTCGGCACCGCGGTCGCCGGCTACGTCGAGGCCACCCGCGTCGGCGATGCGGAGAAGAACCGGCTCTGCCCGCCGTCCTCGTACGGGAACACGCTGACCGACTGGGCTCAGATGAACGTCCGCGGCTCCCGCAACACCGCCGCGTTCTCCGCCGAGCCCGACATCAAGTCATGGTCCGACCGGGTCGCGGTGAACCCCGCACGGATTGCGCCCGAGCACCCGGGCTCGGCCGATCTGGACGACGTCGTCGGCCGGCTCGGGCGCTCCGTCGGTCCCGGGGTGGCGCGACTGGCCGAGCTCGGCGGGCTCCCGGTCTGACTGACGTGCTCAGCCGAGCACGGTCAGCACGATCAGCGTCACGTTGAGACCCGTGATGACCGTGGCCACCAGCGCTGCGGCCACTGTCGTGTGCCGACGGTTGACCAGGGCGCCCATCAGGTCGGCGCGCCGGGTGAGCATGACCAGGGGGATCAGGGCGAACGGGATGCCGAAGGAGAGCACGACCTGGGAGATGACCAGCGCCGCGGTGGTGTCCACCCCGGCCGCGATGATCACCAGGGCCGGAGCCAGGGTCACCAGCCGGCGCACCACGAGCGGGATCCGCCGCTGCAGGAAGCCCTGCATCACCACCTGCCCGGACAGGGTGCCGACCCCCGAGGCCGCGAAACCCGAAGCCAGCAGCGCGAGCCCGAACAGCACCGCTGCGGTCGGCCCGAGAGTGGCCCCGATCCCGGCGTAGGCACCCTCGATCGTGTCCACGGGCACCGGCAGGTCGGACAGGTTCTCGGCGGCCACGGCCAGCATGGAGAGGTTGATCAGACCGGCCAGCCCCATCGCGGCCACCACGTCCACCCGCTGGCTGCGCAGCAGGGCCAGCCGCTCCGCCTCCGTGCGTCGGACGTACCGGGACTGGGTGAGGGCTCCGTGCAGGTAGATGACGTGCGGCATCACGGTCGCGCCGAGCATGCCCGTGGCCAGCAGCAGAGTCTCGGTGCCCTCGAACCGCGGCACCAGTCCGGCCACGGCCGCCTCGACGTCGACACCGCCGATCACCAGGCTGTACACGAACCCGATCAGCACCACCAGGAGCATCCCGGTGATCACCACCTCGAACCGTCGGACACCCCTGGTCTGCAGACCGAGCAGCGCGAACGCCACCGCCGCGGTGATCACCCCGCCGACCAGGAGCGGGAGGCCGAAGAGCAGCCGCAGGGCGATGGCCCCGCCGAGCACCTCGGCCAGGTCGGTCGCGATGGCCACCAGCTCGGCCTGCAGCCACAGACCGCGGGTGACCGGTGGTGAGAAGTTGTCCCGGCAGAGCTCCGGCAGGCTCCTCCCGGTGGCGATACCGGCCTTGGCCGACAGGTACTGGATCAGCATCGCCATCAGGTTGCTGACCACCAGCACCCAGAGCAGCAGGTAGCCGTAGCCCGACCCCGCCGTGATGTTGGTGGCGAAGTTCCCAGGGTCGATGTAGGCGATGGCCGCGACGAAGGCAGGCCCCAGCAGGGCCAGCGGGCCCCCGACGGTGGCCACCCCGACGATGCGGGCTCTGGTGTCGAGCATGCCTCAGCCGACGCCGGCGCCGTCGGAGTCGGTGGTCACCTCCAGCGCCTCGAGGGCGTTGAGCTGCTCTCGGGACCGGTTGCGTACGTCGGTGAAGACCTCCTGCTGCCGGGTCTCGATGCGCTGGTTGACGATGCCGCTGAGGGCGTACGCGATCGCCCCGGTCTGCCGCACCGTCAGGTCGTCGACCAGCGGCTGCCGGGCCGAGGTGATCGCCAGGCCACTCGCCGCTCCGTCGGCGCCCTGGGTCACCCCGACCGAGAACCGCTCCCGGGGGTTGACCGCCGGGTCGGCGTAGTGGTCCCGGAGGCCGAGCAGCAGGCGGTGCCACTTCTTCACCTCGTCGACGTTGCTGTGGGTTGTCGCCACGTCGTCCTCGCTCAGCACCCCGCCTGCGCCGCCCGGGCCGAAGCAGCGCGCGTACGACAGCAGCGCCGTCGTCCAGATCGCCTCGATGACGACGGCATCGGGCTCGGCGGATCCGCCCTGGTCCCGTTCGGCCAGCTCGACGACCAACCGCTCGCAGCACCGCAGCACGGTCTGCAGGTCGTCGAACACCTCGACGACCCCGGCCAGGGCCAGAGCTTCGGAGTCGTCGAGCCGCCGGACGACCTCGGCGGTGGCCGCGCTGCTCCCGTTCGCACTCACCGTCGGGCCACTCAGCCGACCGACGGACCGAGACCCAGCGACTGCGGGGTGCTCGAGTCCGGCGACGGCTGGTGCAGACCCTCGTCCAGCTGACCGAACTCGGTCATCAGCGCCCGGCTGCCGCCCCACGGAGTCTGCTCCTCGGCGATCAGGGTGTTGGTGGTCAGCAGCAGACCGGCCACCGAGGCACCGTTCTGCAGCGCCGAGCGGCAGACGCGGAGCGGGTCGATGATGCCGAACTCGATCATGTTGCCGTAGCGACCGACCAGGGCGTCGAAGCCCTCGTCGGGTCCCAGCGTGGCGATCCGGGACACCACCTCGTGGCCGTCGTAACCGGCGTTGGCCGCGATCAGGTACGCGGGCTCGGTGAGGGCCCGGCGCACGATCTCGACCCCGGTGGCGTAGTCGTCGGCGACGTCGAGGTCGTCGAGGGCCGGCGCGGCCTGCATCAGCGCCACGCCGCCGCCGGCGACGATGCCTTCGGCCATGGCGGCCCTCGTGGCCGACAGGGCGTCCTCGACCCGGTGCTGCAGCTCGGCCAGCTCGGCGTTGGTCGGGGCGCCCACCTTGATCACCGCGACCTTCCCGGTCAGCGAGCCGATGCGCTCGCTGAGCACCTCCTCGTCGATCCCGAACGTCGCCCGTTCCAGCTCGGCACGCAGCTGCGCCACCCGGAACTCCACGCCCTCCGACGAGCCGCCGCCGTCCACGATCGTGGTGCGTTCCGCGGTCACCCGCACCTGCCGGGCCCGCCCCAGCTGGGCGACGGTCATCGTCTCCAGACTGAAGCCGGAGTGCTTGCTGAACACCTCGCCGCCGGTGATCGCCGCGATGTCCTCGAGCTTGCGCAGTCGCCGGTCGCCGAAGCCCGGCGCCCGGGTGGCCACGCAGGTGAAGGCGCCGTTGACGTGGTTGTGCACCAGCATGCTGAGCGCGGAGCCCTCGACGTTCTCGGCCACGATCACCAACGGCTTCGGCGCCCGCATCACCTTGTCCAGGATGGGCATCAGCTGCTGCACCTTGGTGATCTTCTCGCTGCACAACAGGATGTAGGGATCGTCCAAGATCGCCTCGAGACTGGCCGGGTGGGTCACCAGGTACGGCGAGAGGTAGCCGTTGTCGTACTCGAAGCCCTCGACGAACTCGACCCCGATGCCGAACGTGCTCGACTCCTCCACCGTGACGATGCCGCTGTCCCCCAGCGTGTGCAGGGTCTCGGCCAGCACCGATCCGACCACCTCGTCGTTGTTCGCCGAGATCGTCGCCACCCGCGAGTAGTCCGCCGCCGTGACGACCGGGTGGGCGGCCTTGCTCAGGCGCTCGACCAGCTTGCCGACCGCCAGATCGATGCCCCGCTTCACCAGGACGGGGTTGCCGCCCTGGCTGATCGCCGCCATGCCCTCCCGGACGATGGCCTGCGCGATCACCGTCGCCGTCGTCGTGCCGTCACCGACGATGTCGTTGGTCTTGATGGCGGCCTCTTTGACGAGCTGGGCGCCCATGTTCTCGAACTGGTCGCTCAGGTGGATCTCCCGCGCGATCGTGACTCCGTCGTTGGTGACCACCGGCGAGCCGGTGATCTTCTCCAGGATGACGTTGCGACCCTTCGGGCCGAGCGTCGACTTGACGGCCTCCGCGAGCTGGTCGACCCCCGACAACAACAGGGCCCGCGCCTCAGCGCCGAACCGTAGATCCTTGGCCATCGTTCCTCCTTGAAAGATGCGAGTTGAGTTCTGGATCCGGCGGGCGCCTACGGGACGAGGATCGCTCGTCCCCGGACCCGGCCGGCATCGAGATCGGCCAGGGCGTCCTGGGCGGCGTCGAGCGGGTAGATCTTGGTGTGCAGGGTGACCCTGCCCGTCTGCGCCAGCACCATGAGCTCGGCGAGCTCGTTGTAGGTGCCGACGATGTTGCCGATGACGTTGCGCTCGGTGGAGACGATGTCGAGGGTCGGCACACTGAGCGTGCCGCCGTAGCCGATGACGCTGTACGAGCCGCCGGCGCCGGTCATGTCGAAGCCCTCGTTCTCGGCTCCCTCCTCCGCCACGAAGTCGAGCACCACATCGGCGCCGGCCCCGTTGGTGAGATCGCGAACCGCCTCCACCTGCTTGCCGTCGGCGACGACGGTGTGCGTCGCACCGAGCTCGCTCGCCAGAGCCAGCGCGTCCGGGTTGCGGTCCACCACCACGATGGTGGTGGCGGTGAGCGCCGCGAGGCACTGGATCCCGATGTGACCGAGCCCGCCGGCCCCGACCACCACGCAGGTGGTCCCGGGGTAGAGCAGCGGCACCACCTTGCGCACCGCGTGGTAGGCCGTGATGCCGGCGTCGGCGAGGGCGGCGACGTCCTGGGGCCGGGTCCCCGGATCGAGCTTGACGCACGCCCGGGCGGAGGTCAGCAGGTACTCGGCCATTCCCCCGGCCGTGCCGTCCAGACCCGGGAACACGCTGTTGCTGCAGTGCATGTCCTGACCGGCCCGGCACGCCCGACACAGACCGCAGGTCGGTGTCGGGTGCAGGATCACGGTGTCGCCGACCGCCACGTTGGTGACGGCCGAACCCACCGCGTGCACCCAGCCGGCGTTCTCGTGCCCGATCGTGTAAGGCAGCGCCGGGTGCATCCGGTCGTCCCACTGCCCGAGGATGATGTGCAGATCGGTGCGGCAGACGCCGGCCCCACCGATCTTGACCACCACGTCGAGCGGGCCGACGACCTTCGGCTCGTCGACCTCGTCGATCTGTGGCTGCTGGTTGTACGCGTGCAGACGGACGGCTTTCATTCAGACCTCCTCCAACTCGACCTGCATCGGGTGTGCCGGCTCGTCGAGGCCGTAGCGGTGCCGGAGCATGCCTCCGCAGATGGTGGCGTTGCCTTCCATGTTGACGCCCGTCAACCGCGCCCGCCGCAGGTGCAGCGGCACCGCCGCCAACTCGACCCGGGCGCCGGTGAGGACGTCGACGAGCAGGGGGGCGGCGTCATCGACGGGAAGCCCGATCTCCGCGCGACGATCGCGGAGCCGATCCAGGTCCGGCGACGCCGGGACCTGGCCGAGGGTGAGAGCCAGCAGCTCCTCGGGCGTGCGGCCTGCGGCCACCAGAGGGCGGCAGACCCGATCCGTACCGGCCAGCACGGCCTTGCGGAGGAAGTCGGTCCGGAGTCCGCCCAGCTCGTCGGCGGCTAGCTCGCCGAACGCCTGGACGAACCCGGACCGGGCCGCGACCCCGGCATTGATGACGTCGGACGCGAAGTGGTCCTCGAGCAGGACCTCGACGTGCCGGACGCCGGCTACCTCGCTGACGGCGTCGTAAGCGTCGGCGACCATCAGATAAGCGAAGTTGGGCGCGCAGAAGTAGGTCGGCAGCCGGAGCCGGACCACGACATCCCCCGCCGCCGACACGACGCAGGAGGAGACGAAGTCGAGATCGGTCAACGGCTCGTCGAGCTCGGGATCGCGGACGGTCCCGAGCGCGGCGATGACCTGGGAGCGTCGAGCCGTCACACCTTGACCCCGTCGTCGACGAGCTGCGCGTCCTCCTGCGAGGCGGGAGCCGTGACGTCGGCGATCTGGCACTCCGCTGGGACCTCGATCCCGTAGAGCTTGGCGGCGTTCAGCCCGAGGATCTTCTTCTTCGTGTCCACGTTCACCCGCGGGTAGTCGGAGAACTCGTCGTCGGGGTAGTCCCAGTCGACGAACCCCTCCACCTGCCACTGGGGTGTCCAGATCATGTAGTCGCTGCCGAAGGTCATCTTGTCCTCACCGACCCAGAACAGCAGCTCCCCCATGACCTTGGCGAAGAACCGCGGTCGGGCGTGCATCAACCCACCGATGACCACGGACAGACCGGCGTAGACGTTGGGCTCCTGCGTCGCCATGAAGCAGAAGTCCTCGATCCGCGGGAGCCCCACGTGCTCGACGATGAAGTTGAGCTCGGGGAAGTCCGTCGCCGCGTGGTCGACATCGGCCACGTCGAAGGCGTCCTTGTCCAGGGGCCAGATCGTCGGGCCCTTGTGGACGTGGATGTTCTTGATGCCCAGCTCCTGGCTCTTCTCCAGGAACCGGTACGCCTCCGGGTCCTTGAGCGTCCAGCCACGGGAGCCGTCCCGCCACTCGGCGGTGTAGAGCTTGACGCCCTTGAGCCCGTACTCCTTGGCGTCCCGCTCCAGCTGCTTGATCCCCTCGTCGCCCTCGCGTGGATCCCAGCGCCCGTTGGTGATGAACTTGCCGGGGTGCTTTCGCGCCAGGGCGGCGTTCTGCTCGGCGCTGTTGAAGCCGGTGGCGTACCACTCCTTCAGGTAGGTCGACTGGAAGATCGCCACATCCACGTGCCCGTCCTCGAAGAGGTCCTTCATCGCCTCTTCCTCGGTCACTTTGTAGAAGTGCTCGATGCTCCAGTGGGTCTCGGGCGGGCCCAGGCTCTGGTACGCGTGGAAGCACTCGATCCAGCCCTTGGCGTAGTTCTCAGCCCCCTTCACCCAGTTGTCCGGGCTGGCATCCCAGAAGTGGGTGTGGCTGTCGACGATGAAGTACTTCTCGCCGTTCTTCTCGTACATCGTGTCCTCCCGGAGTCGCGGTCCGTAGGGGTGGGTGGGGTGGGTTACTTGTCGTAGGTCTTGAGGTCGAAGCCGATGTACTCGGCGGCATCCTCGGGATTGGCGAACATGATCGTCCGGTCGTCCTCGTGGATCATCCGGCCGTAGTGGGTCGACATGTTCTCCTCGAACTCGGCGGCGTCGTAGAAGCCCTCACCTTCACCGAGGGCCTCGGAGATCTCGTCGTAGACGAAGTCCATCCGGTTGGTGCAGTCCACCCGGATCATCGACGGCAGGCGGGTGATGGTGACCCCCTCCTTGCTGGACATCACCTCGGCGACGACGGAACCGATCTGGTTGTTCATCAACGTGACGCCGCACATGTTGGACGGGGTGCTGTCCGCCTTGAAGGCGCTCTCGGTCGTGGCGTACCGGGTTTCGGTAGACTGATAGCTCACTGGGACAGCTCCTTCGGGTCGGTGAGACTGAGATCGGTCAGGATCTGGCTGAAGCGGTTCTTGGCCTTGTCCAGTGCGTCCTCGAACCGGGGCGGCTTGGCGTCGGGCTGCGACCAGAGCGGCGACAGCTCCCTGGCGGCAACCAGGCACCGCGGCACCCAGATCGACAGCCAGTCACCGATCAGTGCCTTGTTGTGGTCGGCGAACTCCTTGTCGTTGGTGAGCAGCTCGAACATCGCCTTCGTGTACCGCAGGTCGCGGGCGGCGTAGTCCCATTCGCCGGCCCCGACCACGGTCGGGGTGACGAAGTCGCCGTTGCCCGGGGCGGCCTGCTGGACCAGGTGACTGCGGAACAGCTCGCCGACCAGCGGCTCGAAGACGATGTTGGCGGCGAAGATCGCCTCGCCCCAGTCGTCGATCGCCGTCAGCTGCTCGGCGACCCGCCGGACGCCCTGCCAGGCGGGATCGTTGTTCCAGGCGTCCAGGTGGGCCGAGCCGTCGAAGCCCTCGATCTCGGTGCTCAGGGTCAGGTTGTAGAGCGCGAGGTCCTGGGCGAAGCGGATCCGGTGCATGCTGTTCACCGAGATCGCGTTGTTGTGCATGTTGGTGGGAGCCCGGCGCTGGGCGTTGGCGAACAGGTAGAGGCCGAGTCCGTGCTCGACGTGCATCCACGCTCCGACGTTGCGCTCCACGAAGGTGATCCAGTTGCGGTTCCACTGCGTGAACGCCTTGGTCTCGCGAGCCGTCTCGACGTTCTGGGTGATCTGTCGGACCACGTCGGAGTTGTTGCGGTAGAAGGTGAGTTCCCACTCCTCGTTGGGATCGCGGAACTCGTGCCACCCGTGGGCGGGCCACTCGTAGCCCTTGCCGCCGGAGCCGGGATAACGCTCCGGTTCGGGCCGATCCACCCCCCACGCCTTGAGCGCGGTCCAGTCGAGCGGATAACCGCCGCGACCGTCCGCGAACCCGTACAGCCAGCCCTGGGCCAGGTAGTGCCTCGGGTCGGGCTGCACCTCGACGGTGACGTCCTCGTAGTGTGTCTGCTTCCGCTTCTGCGGCGTGTAGTAGTTGTAGTGGCGCAGCGTCGAGTCCGGGAACACCTTGGCGCCGGCCTCGGCGTCGGTGAACTCCGGCTTCGGGGAGCTGCGCTCGATGACCTCTGCTTCGATCGTCATGGACGAACCGCCTCGCTCTCTCTCCGTCCCGGCTCAGGCCGAGCCGGTGGTGGTGAACTTGTCGTAGTAGATGTTCTTCTCGGGCGCGCCCAGGCGGGCGAGCAGATCCATCGCGGCCTCGACCATCGGCGGCGGCCCGCAGACGTAGGAGTCGGCGGCCGACAGATCGGTCTCGTACTTTTCGACGACGGCGGTGATCAGACCCACCTCGCCGTCCCACGGTTCGTCGGCGATCGGCTCCGACAGCGCCGGTACGAAGGTGAAGTTCGGCAGCGTCTCCGACAGCGCGTACAGCTCCTTCTCGAAACACAGGTCGCGCTGGGTGCGGGCCCCGTAGTAGAAGGTGGCCTTGCGCGTGCTTCCCTTGCTGGCCAGGAAACGCAGCACCGAGAGGATCGGCGCCATGCCGGCGCCGCCGCCCACGAAGACCGCGTCGGAGTCGCGCCCGTCGCGCAGCGTGAAGACCCCGAACGGGCCGGTGACGTCGAGCCGGTCCCCGACGGCGAGCTCGGAGTCCAAGAAGCTGGAGAACTTGCCGTCCGGGTAGCACCGGATGACGAACTCGAGCTGACCGTTCTCCTTGGTGGAGACGTTGGCCATCGAGAAGGACCGGGTCTCCTCCGTTCCCGGCAGAGCGATGTCCACGTACTGTCCCGGCCAGTAGGCGAGGTCGGTCGGTTCGACCAGCTTGAGGACGAGGTGGCGCATGTCCTGGGTGACGAGGTCCTTGGAGACCACCTCGGCCACCGCCTCGACGATCGGATGGCCGGAGTGCAGCATCTCCTCGTCGTAGTTGAGCAGCTCGATGGTCACGTCCTCGAAGACGTGCGCCCGGCACAGCAGGGTGTAGCCCTCCTCCAGCTCGAAGTCGGGCAGCGCGAAGGTGGAGTACTTGTCGAGCTCGATGTCGTCGCCGTCGAGCACGAACGACTTGCAGGCGGCGCACTGACCTTCCTTGCAGCCGTGCATCAGCGTGATGCCCTGCTGCGCGGCCGCCCGCAGCACCGTCTGGTCCTCGTCGACCTCGATCTCGATGCCTACCGGCTCGAATCGCACGACGTGCGTGTCCCCCATGTCACCCTTCCAACAATTCTCGCGGTGGGAGTCCGGGAAGAGCGTCAGCGGTGCCGACGCTCCTCCCGGTCCCGGATTGCCAGGAGCAGTGGGCGATCAGACCTCGGCCGGGGCCGGCCGGCCGGCGGGACCTCCCTTGATGTAGCTCGCATGGAAGGCCTGCTGCTCCTCGGGTGTCATCTCGTTCAACAACACGTTGGGGCTCTGCAGCGGAGGCATCCGACGCAGGTGGTCGAGGTTCCACATCTTCTTGGGGTTGAGGTCCAGGTGCGGCTGGGCGACCAGCGTGTGCCCGTCGTCGCGGACGTAGCCCATGTCGGAGACGACGTCGGCCCAGTTCCAGCCGTGGTAGAGCGTCTCCCACTCCCGCTTGCCGATCAGCGAGCCCATGTTCGGGGTCTCGCGTCCCTGGTAGGTGGGCCGGAACGCCTCGACGTCGGTCCACCGGCAGGCCTCGTGGCAGTAGGTGCGCATCTGCCCGTCGACCTCGGCCATCACCATGTCCTCACGGACCAGGCACGGCACCATGCAGGTCCAGCAGCGGTGCGGGTACTGGTAGTCGACGTCCTCGGCCACGATCGGATGGTGCCCGTTCGGGGTCGACAGCCGGTTGTAGTTCTCCCACCAGGCGCCGTACTTGTCGTACCAGCCCGGGTACTTGTACTCGAACCACTCGAAGTCCTTGTCCGTCATCGGGTCCATCCGCCAGTAGTTGGCGACCCACCCGGTGCAGAAGAACTGGGCGACCTCGTGCACGTAGCCCTTGTTCCAGATCTGGTTCCAGGACTCCTCGATCAGGTCGTGCGGGATGACCAGACCGTACTTCTCCAGCGGCACCAGGTAGCTGCGGTAGTAGTCGTCGTAGATCCAGCGACGCCACATCTCCGCGTAGCTCTCGCGGTCCTTGCGGCGGTCCTTCGTGCCGTACTCGATGAAGGTGCCGATCGCGGCGTCGACCACCCGGTGGTTGTTCCACCAGGCGTAGCGCAGATCGCGCTCGAGCAGCTGGTGGTTGCCCTCGTCGGCCAGCGCCATCAGCAGGGTCGCGTAGCCGTTGCTGATGTGGCGGGACTCGTCGGACTGGACCGAGTGGAAGACCGTCGGCAGCAGGTAGTCGCCGTTGGCGGCGGCCTCGGCCGGCATGGCCACGAACAGCGTGTTGGTGAACGCCGTCTCGGCCACGATGGTCAGGTAGATGCTCGCCGCGGTGATCGCGTCACCGGTGATGAAGCCCTCGGCGAACTGACGACCGATGGTGCCGCAGTAGTCGTTCTGGAAGTTGCGCAGGCTGCTGTTGAAGCCGGCCGGGTCGATGTAGTTGTTCATGTACAGGCGCTTGAGGTTCTGCTGGATCGTCGAGTGCCGCACCTCGTCGATCATCTGGATCGCCTGCCCGTTGTGCAGCTCCGGGTTCGGCACCGTCCGGAACAGCAGCGGCATCGCGCGGGCCGCGGAGATCTCCGGCAGCGGGATGATGCTGAGGAACAGCTTCTGCCACTCCAGCCAGCGCGGCTGGACCTGGCGGAACATGTTGCCGCGGATCGCGCCGTCGGCGGCGCCGTACACGCGGTGGTCCTTCTCTTCCTGCATGGGGAAGTACGAGCGGAGGACCTGCTTCAGCGGGTCCTTCTTCTTCGCCTTCTGGAAGGTGTAGTCCGTGCCGTAGTGCTTCACGGGCTCGTGGTAGAGCGGCTCCCACGCCAGCTCTTGGATCTTCTCGTGCGCCTTGGCCACACTCTGTCGCGTCATAGACATTTCCCTTCGAAGGATCGGTGGTCCGTCCTGGCCATGGAAGCCCATTCGGGACCACTCTCCGGTCTCACATTGAGACAGGGGCGGACTCGTCGTCCGTCATCTGCAGCGGAGCCCGCTACTGCTCGAACAACACAGCTACTGCTCGAACATCACGGTGCGGATCTGTTCCAGGTGGGCACGGATGTCGCGGACGACCTCGCGGTTGCCTTCCGCCGACGGCTCGATCCCGAGCGCTCTGAGCAGATCCGAGGCGGCTGCTCCCGGGTCACCGCTCTCCCCGAGGACGGGGTGCAGGCCCTGGTCGGCCAGATGGCCGAAGACCAGATTGACGATGGTCCAGGGGTTGTAGGTCTCGGTTTCTCGGGCGCTCTCGGCTGCCGTCATCGCGTACCTCCGCAGTGGACGTTACGCCGAGCCTGACGCGATGCTGTCTCAATATGAGACAGTGAACCGGCGCTTCGATGCGCGAGACTGCGACGGCAGCGTCGGCGGCTCGTCGAGGCTCGGAAGCAACCCAACGGGGGGTGTTGCAGTGACGTCGAGCCTGGATCGGGCCAGCGTGCCGTCGGCCGGGGTCGCCCCTGCCCAGTACCTGGTGGCCCAGAGCCGGGAGCGCTTCCTCACCCGCGACACCCCCGAGCCGCTGACGGTTCGCGAGGCGATCCTGGCGTCCTGGCGCCGGTCCGAGCAGCTGCACGTGGCGGCGGACAAGCTGGAGATGTCGTACGAGCCCGACGTCCAGCTCGACACCCGGCTCACCCGCAGCGCGCTGCCGGTGCTGCGGGCACTCGGCGAGCAGCTGGAGGGTCAGTCGGTGAGCGTGATCCTCACCGATCCGACCGGTCTGGTGCTCTCCCGGATCACCGGTGACCGGGCGTTGGAGAGCCACCTCGACCGGGTCCTGCTCGCCCCCGGCTTCAGCTACGCCGAGAAGTTCGTCGGCACCAACGGCATCGGCACCGCCCTGGAGATGGGCGGCCCCACCCACGTGTTCGGCCACGAGCACTACGCCGAGCACCTCGAGGACCTGGCCTGCGCCGGCGTGCCGATCCATCACCCCATCACGGGTCGCCTGGTGGGTGCGGTGGACTTCACCTGCTGGCGGCGGGACGCCGGTGCGCTGCTGCTCACGCTGGCCAAGACGACCGCCGAGCAGATCCGGCAGTCTCTGCTGACGAGCTCCGGCTCGACCGAGCTGGGTCTGTTCAAGGAGTACCTGCGCACCTGCGCCCGGCGGACCGGCATCGTCTTCGCCGTGAACCGGGACGTGGTGATGCTGAACGACTTCGCGCGCACGGTGCTCGACCCGGACGACCAGTCGGCCCTGCTCACCCGGGCCAGCGAGATCCTGACCAGCGGTCGGCCCAGCTCCCTCGTTGTCCACCTGCCCTCGGGCCAGACGGCGCGGATGTTCAGCCGACCGGTCGATCGCAGCGATCGCCTGGCCGGCATCGTCGCCCACGTCAAGCTGGAGGCGCCGGGCCGGGAGCCCGGCAACCTCCGCCACGTGAACCTGCCCCTGCCCGGCCTGGTCGGATCGGGGCCGCCCTGGCTGAAGGCCTGCGAAGAGGTCGAGCGCGCCTTCCGCTCAGGTCAGTGGCTGGCCGTGGCCGGAGAGCGTGGGGTCGGGAAGCTGGCGGTGCTGACCGCCGTGCAGCTGCGCCGTCAACCCGTCGGTCGGCTGGTGGTCGTGGACGCCGCCGCCGAGCAGGGTGACCCGGACTGGATGCCGAGTGTGCGACGAGCCGTCGCCGGCGAAGCCGACTCCCTGGTCATCCAACACCTCGACTCCCTGGACGTACGCCGTCTCCGCGCGCTGTCCTCGGCCCTGAGCGCGGTCACGCGATCCGACCAGATCGGGCCGCTCTGGGTCGCCGTCACTTTGTCCATCGGCACCCACAGCAAGGCGCTGCTGCAGCTGCTCCAGCTGTTCCCGACCACCGTCGAGCTGCCACCACTCCGGCTGCACCGCGAGGACGTCCCGCCGCTCGCGAACCTGTTCCTGTCCAGGCTGTCCCAGGGCCGACAGCTCAGCTGCTCACCGACCGCCCTGCGCATGCTGATGCGGATGGACATGCCCGGCAACACCCGCCAGCTCCAGGACCTGCTGCGCGAGGTGGTCAAGTACCGCAGGACGGGCATCATCGAACCCGACGACCTCCCGGCGGAGGCGCACTCGGTCAGCCGACGGGTGCTGAGCCCGCTCGAGTCCCTCGAGCGCGACGCCATCGTCAAGTGCCTGGCCGACGCCCACGACAACAAGGCCCAGGCGGCGCGAGCGCTGGGCATGTCCAGGGCAACGATCTACCGCAAGATCCACGACTACGGGATCGTCACGCACGCCAGCTGACAGCGATCACGACACGGGCTCGGAGAGGCTTCCGGGCGGCCTCTGCCGCGCCGGCGCCGACCGCCGATCTCCCTCTGTAGTTGGGATTCCTGGCGAAGTATTGCTCATCGGGACCGACTGCGCATCTGGTCTGTCAGCATCGCCAGAAGCAAGCCGAGGACCGCAAACCCGCGTCCCAGAAACCCGAAGGAGGTACGGTGCGCAAAGTGCTCTTCGCCGCCCTGGCGACCGCCATCATCACCGTGTTCGGCCTCACGGCCCCCGCCCAGGCGGCTACCCACCACCACCATTCCAAGAAAGCTGTGGTGTCGATCTTGCACGCCGTTCCCGGTGTGCCCGTCGACGTCTACCTCAACCACAAGCGGATCCTGGACAACTTCCAGCCCGGCACCCTCGCAGGGCCTCTGAAGGTCAAGCCCGGGAAGTACACGGTGACCATCGCCGCGGCCAACGCGACCAACGACAAGAACCCGATCATCGGTCCGGTCAAGGTGCACCTGAAGACCAAGCGCAACTACACGATCGTGGCTCACCTGTCCGCCAAGGGGACACCGACCGCGACCCTCTACAACAACTCCCTCAAGCGACCGCACAAGGGCAAAGGTCGACTCATCGTGCGGCACGTCGCCGCCGCCCCCGGCGTGGACGTCTTCGCCAACGGGAAGCTCTCCATGCGCAACCTGAAGAACCCGCACCAGTCCAAGACCCAGGTCAAGGCGGGCACCTACACCCTCGCCGTCGCTCTGCACCGCACCACTGCTCCGGTGATCGGCCCGGCTGACGTGCAGGTCAAGAAGCGGCAGGACACCATCGTGTACGCGTGGGGAAGCGCCCAGCAGGGCAACCTCACCGTCGCCGTGCAGACCGTGAAGACGCACTGACGACCGACCCGAGCTAGCTCGAGCCGCGGCGGACCCCGGAGCAGGGCGCGCTGGGGTCCGCCGGGGGCACGATCG
>CAVPPP010000059.1:0-19625 GCA_963707005.1 uncultured Actinomycetota bacterium | reverse complement strand
TTCTTCTTCGGAGGTTCTGGCCGAACTTGTCGTTGTCCAGCTCTCGTGTCGGTGTGATGTCGTTATCCAGGTTTCTTGTCGCTGCGCTGGACGGGCTGTTCGAACAACGGCGCACGAGATCTGGCTCGCGACGACGCTCAGGCCGTCGCCGCAAGACGCCCCCTCACCGGGCATTAGGTCGGGCCGGTCATACGGCAACGGGCCTGACCGCAGGCAGTTGGGCAAGACAAGTGGAGCGAAGGACTTCGTAGGGCGGACGCCTTCGGGGCATCGAATCTCTGGGGGCCTTCGCTGACTGACCTTGTCTCATGATGGCGGACCGAGTGGGTCACTGTGTCGCGGAGATTATCGGTCGAGCGACCACTTATCGGTCCTGCGGCGACGGTCAGTCCGACGACGCTCGCGCCCCACTCCAGCGAGCGATCGTGGCATCGAGCCAGTCGTCGAACAGCTGGACGAGGTCGATGTCTGGGTTGAGCAGCCATTGCAGTTCGAGGCCGTCCATGACGGCGAACAGGACTCGCGTCTCGCGGTCGATCTCTGCTTCGCTCATCGGCTGGATCTCCTGGTCGGCGATGGCCTCGCGCAACCGCAGGCGTGCTTCGTCGAGTGAGGAGTCGTAGCGGTGTTGGATGAAGGTGCGGGCGGGATGGGTGGTGCTGGATGCCTCTGTCGCCATCGTCAGGAACAGCTCGATCAGGCCGCGATGCGTGATGTGGTACCGCATGACGGATCGCATCCTGTTGAAGAAGGCGAGCCCGTGACGGCCTTCTCCTCGGGAAGCTGCCTGCTGGCGTTGCTGGTAGAGCCAGTCGTCCAGGACCGCCGTCAGTAGACCCTCCTTGGATCCGAAGTGCTGCAGCAGGGTCGGCGGAGACACACCGACGCGTTCAGCGATGGTCCGGATGGACCCGCCGCTGTAGCCGAACTCGGCGAAGACCGATGAGGCGGCCTCGATGATCTCCTGCCGCCGCCGGATGCCTTTGCGGTACCGACCTCGAGGTTTCTGATCGGATCGGGATCGGAGCCGAGGCGAGCGGAACGGGTTCGACCTGCGGGTCTGCAGCCATGGCGACCTCCGGGAAATTGACTGTTGACACAAAACCTAACAGTCGGTTAGTTTACTCACAACTTAACGAACAGTCGTTCAGAATGTGACTCAGAGCACACAGGAGACAGTGATGTCTGACCGCCCTTTGGGTGTGGGTTTCATCGGCGCCGGCGCGGTGACCCAGGCGATCCACCTGCCGACCCTCGCCCGGCTCACCGACCAGTTCCAGGTTCAGCAGATCTTTGATGTCGCCACGGAGGTGGCGGCCTCGGTCGCGGCCCGGGTGGGGAGCCGCTCGACGACTTCCCTGCAGGAGCTGCTCGCCGACGAGGCGGTCGACGTTGTTGCCGTCTGCAGCCCGCACCACCTGCACGCCGCCCAGGTGATCGCGGCCTGCCGGGCCGGCAAGCGTGCGGTCTTGTGCGAGAAGCCGTTCGCGATGTCGGCCGAGGAGGCCGCTGAGGTCACCGCGGTGGCATCGATGACCGGGACGGCGGTCCTGGTCGGCGCCATGCACACCTTCGACCCGGCCTGGCAGGCGGCGGTTGCGGCCTGGGCCGATCTGCCGGCCACGTCCTTCGCGATCCGGTCCTCGATCGTGTTGCCGCCCAACGCCAGGTTTGAAGACTTCTCCACCGAGGTCATCAACCGGGGAGCCGGATCCCCGACCGCCACCGACATCGAAGCTCAGGCGGCACGGGTGCATGGCGGGGTGATGGGACTGGCGATCCATGACCTTCCCCTGGTCCGGGCCCTGCTGCCCACCTTCGAGGACCTCGAGGTGCTCAGTGCACGCTTCCTCAGCCCCTTCGGCTACCACCTCGTGCTCGGCGTCGGTGGCAAGCGCGTCGAGCTGCACGGTGTCCTCACCGACACCTGGCAGCCGGCGTGGACCTTCGAGGCGATCGCGGACGATCAACACCTGACCGCCGACTTCACACCGTCCTACGTCCAGGCGGGATCGGCGGTGACCAGCCTGCACCGCAACGGCCAGACGGTCACCTTCGGCCCGTACGGCAGCAACGGCTACGAGGCCGAATGGCGGGTGTTGGCCGAGATCGCCCGCGGGGAACGCCCGGCGCCGGCCACCGACCCGTTGATCGAGGATCTGCGATTCGCTATCCAGCTGGCCGATGCCGCGGCGGACAGCGGTCCGCCGCTCAGAGCCGATCGGGGTGTCGGCATGAGCGCCCTCCAGGTCGCCGCCGCCGAGGGGGCGGAGCCGGTGACCGCAGCGGTGCTGTCCTCCCTGCCGATCTCCTTCACTCCCGCGACCGGTCTGCACACGGCCGAGGTGGTCGTTGTCGCCGGAGAGGTCGGATGGCCGGTCCGTGTGCAGCAGCTCGTGGCCGGCGGTGCTGCGGTGATCGTCGTCCAACCTGAACCGGGCGACCTCACACCCCTGCGGTCGTCGGCGGGTCGTATCGCGATCGATGCCACCTGGGCCGGCAACCCCGCGACAGCGGTGGCCGCCGAGCACTTCGCGGCGGCGGCAGCAGCACGGCGGCACCCTGCTGGAGTGCCAGGTGATCACCGGTGACCTCCGTTCGGCCGGCGCCGCGCTGCTCGATGTGGCCGCGCTCGTCCGGTCCCTGATCGGACCCCTGACCGAGCTGCAGATCCTTCGCCATGATCATCGGGGGTTCGTCGCCTCCGGGGCAGCCGGCACCGGTCGCGGTCACCACTCAGCGTCCACCGGTCCGCAGCGGTCCCGGCGCAGGCCCGAGCCCGCCTGCTCACCTTCTCCGGCGGTGTCGAGATCACCCTGCCGGATCCGGGCACGGCCCGTCCGGCCCAGATAACGATCACCGAGCCCGGACGGTCAGCGGCTCCTGCCGACCCTGTGGGAATCACCTCACCGTGCCACCTGGCGGCGGCTGAGCGCCAGCCTCGCCGCCGGCACCGCCACCCCCGATCTGAGCGACTTCGACGCCGACCAGCGAGTCCTCGCTCACCCGCTGAGCGTGCTCAGCCAGCCCTGACATCTCCATCCCTCTCTACTCATCCCTCTCCACTCATCGACGAGTCGGCCACCACGGCCGAAAGAAAGCGAGACCCTCATGTCCGGTTCCTCCTCCCTGTCACGGCGCGGCTTCCTCGGTTTGGCGGCCGCCGCCACCGCGGTGCCGTTGCTGGCCGCCTGCAATGTCTCCGGCAGCTCCAACACCGGGGGCAGCTCCGGGGATGCCTCCGGTGAACTGAAGTTCTGGGACATGCCGTGGGGCAGCCCGGAGTACAACACCACCGGTGAGAAGATCATCGCCGGCTACACCCCGGCATCTGGTTTCGGCAAGGCCAGCTACCAGACCATCCAGTGGAACGGCTTCTACCAGACGTTCTCCTCCGCGATCGCCTCCAAGACCGGACCGGCGGTGTCCTCCGGCGCCGGCTTCCAGGCGTTCCAGCTCGCTGAGCAGGACAGCATCGCCTACGCCGACAACCTGATCGAGAGCCTCAAGTCGGACCCGAAGCTGGAGTTCCTGCCCGGCCTGGTCGACACCTTGAAGACTCCTGAGGGTTATGTCGGCATCCCGTGGCAGCTCGACGTGCGGCCGTTCTGGTACAACAAGGCCCTGCTGGAGGAGGCCGGCGCGAAGGTCCCCACCACCTGGGATGAGCTGCTCACCGCCGGGCAGGCCCTGAAGAAGATCGGGGTCTCCGGCTTCGCCACCGGTGCCGGCGCCGGCAACAACCTCGGCTCCCACACCATGGTCGCGATGATGATCAACAACGGCGGCGGCCTGTTCAACGCCGACGGCAAGCCCGACTGTGTCACCGACGCGAACATCCAGGCCATGGAGTTCGTCCGTGAGCTGGCCAACGAGGGCATCATCGACAAGGGTGCGGTCTCCTACACCAGCGACAACCTGATCGCCCAGTGGAACACCAAGAAGGCCGGCCTGGGCATCAACACCCCGGGCCTGGCCGACCAGACCCCCGCCGTTCTCAAGGACATGGTCATCGCTGACCCGCTCGCCTCCCCGAGCGGCACCACGGCCGGACTGTACTTCGTGAACAACCTGATGATGTACACCAACACCCCGTCCCAGGAGGCGTCGGAGGCGTTCTTGACCTACTACCTCGGGCAGCTCCACACCTACTGGGAGACCCCGGTCGGGCTGGCGGTGCCGGCGCTGAAGTCGATCGCGACCGCCGACTACTACACCAAGAACCCCAACCAGGTCGCGATCGTGGAGAAGTGGATCCCCATCTGCAAGACCTACGCCGCACAGAAGACGGAGTCGTTCGCCGCGCTCGCCGCCGTCGACGGTGGCCAGGCCCTGTCGCAGTTCGCCCAGACGATGCTGCAGGGCACGACCGACCCGAAGGCCGCCCTCACCACCCTTCAGCAGGGCCTCGAAGCCGTCGTCAAGTAGCCGGAGCCCCAACCAAAGTCAGGAGACGTCATGTCATCCATCGCTTCCGCTACGGCGGCCACCACCGGGGACCACAGCTCACCACCGTACCGACGTCAGCGCAGATTCAGCCGGGGCGCCGTCACCTTGATGGTCCTGGTCGCCCCGTCGGTGATCCTGCTGCTGCTGATCAACGCCTACCCACTGGTCATCGCCGCCCTGCAGTCGGTCCGCGACGGCACGCTCATCGTGAAAGGCGACTTCGTCGGTCTCGCCAACTATGCCGACGTCTTGTCCAGCAGCCGATTCTGGAAGGCTGCCGGGTTCACCGTGATCTTCACCCTGGTCGGGGTATTCGGCTCGTGGCTCGTCGGGCTGGGCCTGGCCCTGCTGCTGCGCACCAAGATCCCCGGGAACACGGTGTTCAAGGTGCTCTTGATGCTGCCGTGGGTGGTGCCGATCGTCGTCTCCGCCACCGCGGTGAACTGGCTGGTCGCCACCCCCACCAGCCTGCTCCCGGCCGTTGGCCTCCCGTCTCGGGCTCGGCGAGATCTACTTCCTCGCCGACCCGACCTGGGCCGCCATCACCGTCTGCCTGTTCAAAGTGTGGGTCAGCTTCCCGTTCATGATGTTGATGACCTCCGCCGCGCTCGCCGCCGTCGACCACACCGTCTACGAGGCCGCCGGCATCGACGGCGCCAACCGCTGGCAGCAGTTCATCCACATCACTCTGCCGCTGATCTCCCGCTCCACCTACATCAGCTGGATCTTGATGACGATCTTCTGCGTCAACGACTTCCCCACCATCTACCTGCTCACCGCCGGCGGACCGGTCGACGCCACCACCTCTTTGGTGGTGCTGGCCTACCGCACCGTCTTCCAGGACCTGCAGACCGGGCCCGGCGTGGCCATCGCCTTCTTGATGACGCTGGTCCTGGTGATCATCTCCACCATCCTCTACCGCCAGATCCGAAAGGTAGACACCGCATGAGCACCGCCGACCAGGTCGCCGCAGCGGCCGTGAAGTCAACCATCGACGTCGGAGCCATCCGCTCAAAAGATCCAGGAACCAAAGGTCAGTGGTGGCGATTCGCCGCCCTGGTCGTCGTCAGCCTCATCGTCCTCGTCCCGGTCTTCGCCACCGTCGGGTTGTCGGTGAAGCCTGACGACGGCGTCGGGCTGATCACCTTCCAGAACTTCAGCTACGTCTTCGCCAACACCGATGTCGTGCTGTGGCTGTCCAACAGCCTCGGCGTCACGTTGGCCGTCGTCGTGGTCTCGGTCCTCGTCGCCGCCCCCGCGGGCTACGTCTTGTCCCGGGGACGCAGCAAGGCCGTGTCGGGCTACTCGCTGCTGCTGTTCGTGATCCAGTCGCTGCCGGTGATCACCGCCATCATCCCGCTGTTCATCTTGTTCGCCCGCCTCGGACTGGCCGACAACCTGATCGGCTTGGTGATCGTCTACGTCGGATCCACCATGTCGGTGGCCACCTGGATGATGGCGGCCTACTTCGACTCCATCCCGGCGGCGCTGGAAGAGGCCGCCTGGGTCGACGGCTGCTCGGTGTTCGGATCGTTCAGCCGGATCGTGCTCCGCAACTCTCTGCCCGGCATCTTGTCCACCGCGATCTTCGCGTTCCTGCTCGCCTGGAACGACTACCTCGTCGCCCTGGTGTTCCTTCGGTCCAGCAACATCTTCACCCTGCCGATCGGGCTGCAGACCTTCTTCCAACAGAACTCCACGGAATGGGGCCCGGTGATGGCGGTATCGGTGGTCATGCTGCTGCCACCGGCGATCATCTTCGCCTTCTTGAACAAGTACTTCAGCGTCGGCGGCATCGGCGGATCCCTCGCCGGGCGCTGACAACCCCACACGACCGTGAGTCCGGCCAGGTCTGGCACCCCCAGCGGGGCCGGCTCACGGTCGTGAGGGCCACACCCAACGCCACCGAAGGCGTCCCCCGGAGTCGAACACAATCGACCCCGCCCGATCAGCCGACGCCACCCCGATCAGCCGACGCCACCCCAATCAGCTGACGGCACCGCGATCAACCGACCCCAATCGATCAGCAAGGAAAGGACTGTCCACGCCCATGAGTACCCGGACTGGACCCGTCGGTGTCGGCTTCATCGGCACCGGCATGATCAGCAACACCTACCTGGAGAACATGAGCAAGTTCCCCGACATCGACGTGATCATCCTCGGTGACCTGAACGTCGACCTGGCCAGGGCCCGAGCAGAACAGCACGGCATCCGCCAGTGGGGCACCGCCGAGGACGTGCTGAGCCACCCCGAGGTGGAGCTGGTGGTCAACCTGACCATCCCCGCCGTGCACGCCGAGGTCGCGTCGAAGGCGATCGCCGCCGGCAAGCACGTGTGGACCGAGAAGCCCATCAGCGTGGACCGGGCCAGCGGCCGCGGCCTGCTCGCCCGGGCCCACGCCGCGGGTCTGCTGCTTGGTGTGGCTCCCGACACCGTCCTGGGACCGGGGATGCAGACCGCCCGTCGGGCCATCGCCCGCGGCGACATCGGTAAACCGCTGTCGGCGCAGACCGTCATCCAGTACATCGGTCCCGACACCTTCCACCCCAACCCGGAGTTCCTGTTCTCTCCTGGGGCGGGTCCGTTGTTCGACATCGGCCCGTACTACCTGACCGCCCTGGTCCAGTTGTTCGGGTCCGTGGCCAGTGTCGCGGCGGTCGGCTCCCGCAGCCGGGCTACCCGCACAATCCAGGCTGGTGACCGGGCCGGCACCACCTTCGACGTCCAGGTCCCCACCCACGTGTCGGCGATCGCGAGGTTCGTCGACGGCGGGGTCAGTCAGAGTGTGTTCAGCTTCGACTCCCCGTTGACCCGGATGGGCTACGTGGAGGTCACCGGCACCGAGGGAACCATGATCATCCCCGACCCGAACATGTTCACCGGCGACGTCAAGGTCACCCACGCCCCACCGTTCGATGCGATCACTGAGGAGCCGCAGTGGGAGAACGTGCCGATCAGCGGCGCGTACGCCGAACGGGGCCTCGGGGTCCTCGACCTGGCGAGAGCGTCCCGGACCGGCGGCCGCACCGCTGGCCTCCGGTGAGCTGGGCTTCCACGTGCTCGACACGCTGATCGCCATCGACGAGGCCATCACCCACGATCGGGTGGTCACCGTCGACAGCCGGGTCGACCCGGTGCCGCTGGTCGGCGACGACTTCGACCCATTCGCCGCCACCCTCTAACCCGAGATCTCCAGCTCGAGATCTCATCGGCCTCCCGATCCCGGACCTACTCGACCTACTGTCCAGGTAGCGATCAAGGCTCAGAGCCGCGTCGGGCCCGAACTACCTCTGCATTGTGCACGCCGCTCTGGTCATCCTCGACGACGGATAGTCCGTGCCGGCTGCCAGCTGAACGGCCCCACTGACCGCCAAGGCCGTGGCAGAACGCCATCGTCGAGGTTCTGCCAAATGTCACGGAGGAGGCACTCGCCCCGGTGACGATCAGCGTGAGTTGCGGATCGATCTGACCCACAGCTGGTCGATGTTCGACTTGGCTCCCTCTCGTTCGCGCAGAGGGCCGGTTGAGCGCAACATGTGCGACAGCAGGGTCTGAGCAACGAGTGCCCGCAGACCGGTCCGTCTACGGAGGCCGCGTGTCCCAGCCGGCGAGCACCAGAGGCTCGCCTTCGTCGCATGCCTGGAGGGCGCGCTGGACGTAGTCGATGACGTCAGGAGGTAGCTGCTGCGGGTCTGCCCAGACCAGGTCAGTGCACTTGGTCGGCTCACCGATCGCTGGGTGCCGATCCACCGGTCGATGGTGAAGAAGAAGTCGACGTACTCGTCGTCGTCAGCGTGCTCGGGTGCGCGATGCGCGGTGGCACCGAGGCGGCAGTCGTCGGGGTTGACGGCGATCACGAGTTCCTCGGCCAGGCTCGCGCACCAAGGCGGTGCGAACGTATTCGCCCGCCGTCGAGGTGACCGGCCGGCAGACTCAGTTCGCCGTCGTGGTACCCAGATCCAGCTCTGCGCATGAGCGGCGCCGCGCGGTATCGGCGCGCAGGATGCCGTACACCGCACTGCCGTCCGGAACCGTGTCTTCATCACCCGAGTCACCGTCAGGACAGGCGTTCTCACCGAGGGTCGGGTCGAGCGTGGAGTGTGAGACGCCTGCCGCCCTCTTCGGCGCACCCGCGTACGGATTCGGCTTGCGGCACTGGCCGTGGTCGAGATTGCGACTTCTACAAGCCGCCGCCGATGTTCGGCGGGCCGCTCCACGTGCCTGGCGCGTCAGATCGCTCCAATCGCGAGGCACCCGTGCTGATCGTGCCGCATCGGCCACAGACTTGAACGGACTGAGGCGACTCGTCGGGGTCCAGTTGACGCTTCACGGTTTCCATTGGTGCCGACCTACGCGGCAAGCGATGGGCTTGGCCATGACCCGACGCTACGGGTGACGCGATCACATCACGCCACGGACAGCAGTCGAACGACTTGGGCGTTCTCGCGCGAGAAGCATGGCTCAGTTCCGGTCGAGTGCAGGTGGACTCCACGATGCTCGGAAGACGGTCGTCGATCGGGCCCGTCCTCGAGCTCAGTCCGAGTCGGGCAGGTCTGAATCCGGTGACGCCCTGTAGATGTAGAGAACCTGGTCTGCCCCTTTGCGCTGATACCGATCAGCCTCGGCGAATCCAAGCCGACTCAGCAATCGCCGGGAACGGTCGTTCGCCACCTGCGTCTCCGCTACGACCACGAGTTCAACCAGGGATTCAGTGAGTCGTTGCAACACCGCCGCAATTGCTTCCTGCGCGAGTCCGCGCCCCCATACGGCAGGCACGAACTCATAGGAGATCTCCCACCTCTCGAGCCCCTCCTGCAGATCGATGTGACCGATGACCGCCTCCGCCGTCCGGTCCACAACGATGAGATCTCCCGGACGAGCAGCTGCGATCCGACCGGCTGCCTTCTCTCGGGCGAGGGCCGTTGGGCGCGGCCCGCCGAGATAGGCGCGAACCCGCTCATCGCTGGCCAACTCGACAAGCGCGTCAACGTCCGCCGGAGTGACCGGCCGCGCCAGCGTGCGTGCGGAGCTGACGGGCACCGACCACACATCCATGCGAGCCAGTCTGCCAACGTCGACCACTGGCTGGGATTCGGCGGGCTCAGCGCTCAACTGCGACCTCCGCCGCTGAGCGGGCGGCATCCTCCACTCGCTCGTGATGGATCCGCCACCAGCTGAGATCGTTCGTGGGCAGGCTTGCGTTGTCCTCGTTCATGCCGACGGCGCCGTCGATGAGCTCGCGGACGATGTCGGCGTGACCTGCGTGCCGCTGAGTGTCGGAGACCACTCGAACGAGCGCATGATGCAGCGTCAGTGCGTTGTCATCCGCTGGCCACCACGGCACCGCGCCGACGGTGTCGAGTGGCAGCTCGTCGAGGGTGGCGTCAGCGAGGGTCCAGGCTTGGCGGTAGCCGGCGATGATGCTCGCCCGCGATTGGTCCGGCGTGACCCACAAGTCGCTGCTGGGCTCTACGCCGCCAAGCCACGGGAGCTCGAGGCCGGACGGACGCTCCGAAGGAATCGGCAAGGTAGCCCGACTCGACATACGAGGCGTGCTTCACCAGACCGAGCAGGTTGGTCCCGGTCGGCGTCAACGGCCGACGGACGTCGTACTCGGAGAGTCCGTCGAGCTTCCACAGGAGGGCGTCCCGCGCAGATTGCAGGTACCAGCGCAGCTCGGTCTTGGTATCGGTCACAGCGCTCAGTCTTCCCACTCGCACCATCGCCGCGACCGAATTTCAAGCTGGCGAGATGTCAGACCTCGCTCGACGGATGTGCGCCTGCCGGCGTTCAGTGCGCGGCTGGCGGCGGACGCCAATCGTTCCAGGAGGACCACCAGCGGTTGTTGCCAGCCACACTCTGACTGACCTGCTCGGCTGCCTCCAGCACCTCCACCATGTCCGTAATGCTCATGCGGCCTGTGCGGAGCATCGGTGCGAGATCCTCGACGTCCTTCCAGCGTCTCGTGCCGTCTGGCCCGAGGACGAGATCGAGCCCGTAGTCGAGGGTGTCGATGGCGTCGACGTGGCGAACGAAGTGGTGCCTCGAAGTTGAGGTACCAGTTCTGGAACTCGCCGTTCTCGAAGAACATCCACACCGAGTACAGCAGGTCGGCTCGATAGAGCTGCAGCACCTGGGTTCGACTCCAAGCAGCGAAGGATCGCCATGGATGAGGTCCGAACGGATGCTCCGGGAAGGTGAACGTCGATCCTGGCTCGAGCAGCACGGCCAGCTCGTCACCGTCGTCGGCGATCACGGTGACGGGGCTCTGCAGCCAGACCTGACCGTGCAGGACCTCCCGCCGCAAGATGGTGCTCCCGGGAGCGAAGACGGGGCTCATGGCGTTGCTGGCGGCGCGGTGTTGACCCGGCCGTGGAGGTGCATGTCGTGCCAGCCGTCAGCATGAAGGCGCCGCGCTGCGACGGATGCCCTCCTCGGAGAACTCCGCTTTCGCCGCAACCCGACACGACGCCCGGTTCTGGACCGAGTGCTCGAGCTGGACCCGATGGAAGCCCTGATCGAAAGCCCACCGAGTGGCTGCGAGAAGAGCCTGCGGGGCGACACCTCCGCCCCGGTCCGCCTGGCGTGTCCAGTACCCCACGCCCGCGCACGCGTCGCCGAGATGAAACTTCAGCGTCATCCGTCCAGCCAACCGTCCCTCAAGGTCGACCGCCCAGCTGCGCCCCGGTCTCCTCCGTCCAGGCCGCCCCGGCGGCGGCAATCCACTGCTCCGCCTCGGGGAGGGTCATCGATCGCGCATGCCAGCGTTGGATCTCCGGCTCTTGATACGCCTCGACCACATCCGGGCCATCATGGTTGGCCCACGGCCGCAGCAGGATCGAACCCGCTCGCAGCGTCGGCTGCGTCGTACCCGACAGCTGGCCAGGCGCAAACACGGCGGCGACGAGAGACGGCACGGCAGCATGCTGCCAGCATCGGTCCGCCGCCAGAAGCGTTCGGCGGCTCCGCGCCAACGCCGCAGGCCGAGTCTTCGAAGGGGCCGTTCGGGTGGATCGGTTCAACCGTCGTTGCGGGTCGGATCGCAGCTCACTTGCGGTAGAGCAGCATGCCTCCCCGCGGCTCGTTCGAAGGTCCCGTCGGGGCTGAACCGCAGCCGTCTCATCACTGCGAACGATGGCGCATTGTCGATCAGCGCGAACGCCACCACCTGGTCGAGGCCCAGCACGTTTCCAGCGAAGTCGAGGACGGCGCCGCCGGCCTCGGTGGCGTAACCCCGGCCCCAGACCTCCCGCGCGAACGCGTAGCCCAGCTCGACCTCCTGATGCTGGCGAATCGTCGTGTGCGCCAACTTCACCGTGCCCACTGGCCCACCCGCGTCGGACACGATCCAACGTCCGAACCCGACCGTGTCCCAGTCGAGAACTGATAGGTCAAGAGCGCGGGCGGTCTCTTCCCGTGAGCGAACCCCGCCCAGATGAGCCATCACCAGTGGATCAGCCCACAGCCGCTCGAAGAACGGAGCATCGTCCGCTGCGGCCGGCCTGCCAGCCAACCGCGCCGACGCGATCCAAGCCACGACGACGACGCTAGACCGCGGCGCCGGTGATGTCTCCCACCGACATGTGTCTCGTCGACGCTCCGCTCGAGATGACCTGATGCCGCGTTGCGATTAGCGTCGGGGCGGTGTTGGAACCTCAACCGGCGCGCGTGACCGACGTGTGCGACTTGCTCCGGCTGCGCGATGCAGCCGCCCACTGGATGCAGCAGCGACAACAGGTGCAATGGGCACCCGGTGAAATGTCCCTCAGGACATTCGAGCGTCAGGTCACCGCCGGTGAGTGGCACGTCCTCCGCGGCGACGACGGGGTGGTCTTCGCCGGGTTGCGGCTGTTGTGGCGCGACGACGTGACCTGGGGGGCGGGAATGCCCATCGCTGGCTACGTGCATGGCTTGGTTGTCGACCGCGACACGTCGGGGCGCGGGTACGGGGCCGCGCTGCTGAGCTGGGCCGGACGACAGACTCTAGATCGCGGTCGGTTCCTTCTCCGCCTCGACTGCGTCGAGACCAATCACGGTCTCCGGCGCTACTACCGGGGCCGAGGGTTCAGTGAGGTAGGTCGCCGGGACTTCAACAGTGACCGCTGGCACCCTGTCACGCTCTTCGAGCGCGATCTTCGCGACGACGAGTCTCGTCGGCGGCCTGAATCACCGGTAGACGATCCGCTTGCGGGCGGACATCTGGCCTCTCAGCCGCCTCCTCCGCCGGCCGCACCGATCTCGCGGTCTCAGCGACGTGCGGACTGATGGCGGGGCGGGTCCGCTGAAGGACGTCTTGTGGCCGCCTCGTTCAGTTGACTCCGTTGAGCCGATCACGAAACGGCATGGCAAGAGCAGTCCATTCACTCAAGGGCCGATCACCAATGAGATCCGCGATCTCCTCCGCCGTCCAACCCTCCTGCCTGAACCCGATCTCGTACTCGCTACCGGCCCTATGCCAAACGACCGCCGCCATGCTCCGACGCTCTGACTTCGTGACACCGATCCAGAACACGTTGTCCGGCTTCGGCGCTCGCCCGATCGACGGGTAGTCGTCCGCGTGGTCCCAGCGCCGCCATGCATGTGAGAACGCGAACTCGAGCTGAATCTTGCTCGAAGTGACTCGGGGCGCGCCCAGGGAGACAAGGCCGAGGCCCAGACCTTCGACCACCTCGCGTACCTGCTGATCCTTGGTCGCCATTCGCGTGACACTACCTAGTCTTGAACAGCTGACCCGTGTGGACCCTGGGGTTACGAGCAGGGCTTCAATCGGCCTGCGAGCGGCTCAGGCTTCTTCTGCGGTGTTGCCCGTCCAGGCTCGCCAGAGGGTGCTGTAGGTGCCGTCGGTAGCGGCGAGTTGCTGGTGGGTGCCGAGTTCTGTGATGTGGCCGGCGTCCATCACGGCGATGCGGTCGGCGTCGCGGGCGGTGTGGAGGCGGTGGGCAATGGCGATGACGGTCCGTCCGTGGACGGTGGCGGCCAACGCACGTTCGGTGTGCCGTGCCGCGCTGGGGTCCAGAAGAGCGGTTGCTTCGTCGAGGACGAGGGTGTGGGGGTTAGCCAGGAGCACCCGGGCGAGGGCGACGTGCTGAGCCTGGGCACCAGTGAGCTGGTGAGTGGCGAGGTCGGTGTCGAGTCCGTCGGGGAGTTCGTCGACCCAGTCGGCTCCGACGACCAGCAGCGCTGACCGTAGCTCGTCATCGCGTGGCCTGGGGTGCGGCAATGGTCAGGTTGTCGCGGAGTGGGTCGGCGAACACATGGTGTTCTTGGGTGACCAGCAGCACGTGTTCGCGCAGCTGCTCGGGTTCAAGATCAGCGATCACGGCACCGCCGACGGTCACCGAGCCCGCCCGGGGACGGTCGATGCCGGCGATGAGGCGACCGAGGGTGGTCTTGCCGGCACCTGAAGCGCCGACCACGGCCAGGTGTTCACCGGGGCGGACGTCGAGGCTGACGCCGTCCAGCACGTCGGTGTCGTCGTAGGCGTAGTAGACGTCGGTGATCACGATGCGCTCATCGGACGGAGTTGGATGGGTGGTGGTGGCGGGGCGGGTCTGGGACGCGAGGCCCTCGATGCGCGCGAAGGAGGCCAGGCTGCTTTGCAGGGTCTCGACCCAGATCAGCATGGTGTCGATCGGTGAGCTGAGCTGCCGCAGGTACAGGGTCGCGGCGACCACCGCGCCGAGGCTGATCGTGTCGTTGAGGTAGAGCAGCCCGCCGACACCGAACACGACGCCGACAGCCAACGCGTTGGAGATGTCGATGGTCGGGAACAACACGGTGCGGAGCCGCAGGGTCTTGAGCATGGTGGCGGCGGCGGTCGTGATCGCGTCCGCGCAGGCTGCGGTGCGGGTCTGTTGCAGCCCGAGCGCTTCGACGGTGCGGGCGCCGGCCGCCGTCGTCGCCAAGACGTCGGCCACCTCTGCGCCGGCAGCGCTTTCGGCGAGGTAGGCGGGTCGGGCACGTCGCAGGTACCAACGCAGCGCCACCGGGATGGCGAGCAGGGCAACCAGCCCGACCACACCGAGCAGCGGCGACAACAAGAACACCGCGGTCACGATGATGACGGCCTGCAGCAGCGCGAACAACACCTCCGGGACGGCGTCGCGGAGCACGAAAGCCACCAGTCCGGCGTCGGTGGTGGCCCGGGCGGTGAGATCCCCAGCACCGGCCCGCTCGACGGTCCGGGCGGGCAGCCGCATCAGCCGATCCGTCAACTGCTCCCGCAGCCGGGCCGCGGTCCGTTCACCGAAGCGGTAGCCCAGGTAGCGGGCGACGTAGCCGAGGCCGAACTGCGCCACAGCCGCGACAGCGACCAGCATGGCCAGCCGGTCGACCACCTCGATACCGCTGCCGGCCTGGACCTCGTTGACGATCTGCCCGACCAGCCACGGCGCAAGCAGGCCGGCCGCCGCCGCGAGACAGCTGGTGACAACCACCGCAGCAAACGTGACCCGATCGGCTGCGACCAGTCGACGCCCCGCCTGACGCACCTGCGCCGGCGACGCGATCGGTAGCAACCCGTCCGACATCACACACCCTGCCCATCGACTGTCGACGGTCCAGGACTCTCGCCCCGCAACACCAGCGCGGCATAGCCGGGAACGTCTCGGAGCAGACTGGCGTGCGTCCCGGTCGCCACACGCCGGCCGCCGACCACCAGGTGAACCTCATCAGCCGCGGCCAGCATCAGCGCCGAGGTCGTGGCGATCAGCGTGGTGCGACCCCGCCGGGCCTGGACGAGCCGCTCGACGATGCGTTCTTCGGTGGCGGCGTCGACCGCAGACGTCGGATCGACCGCCAGCAGGACCGTCGGATCAGCACCCACCGCCCGGGCCAGCCGGATCCGTTGCCGCTGACCACCGGACAAGTTGCTGCCACCCGACGTGATCCTCCGCTCCAGCCCCTCTGCCTGGACCAGGTCATCGCCGGCGGCGATGTGGAGAGCCTCGAGCACCGCCGCCTCGTCCACAGGGTGGCGGCCGGCGATAACCGCAGCCAGGGTGCCGGCGAACAGAGCGGCATCGTTGTCGGCTACCAGCAGCTGCTCCCGCACCACCGCCGGGCTGATCTCGGCTAGAGGCGTTCCGTTCCAGGTCGCCCCGGGCTGGAAGCCACCAAGCCGATCGATGAGGGCGACCGCGTCCGCCTGCCGTGCGGTAGCGATCGCTGCGTACGTCCCGGACCTGATCGTGACCTGCGACTGCTCATCGACCAGGTCACCGTCTCCTGGCGCCGAAGCCGTCCCCGCGTCATCCTCGCGCGGCAGGCCGAGGAAGTCAGTGACGCGGCGGGCGGCGACCAGGGCACGGTTGATGTCAACGGCACCCTCGATGAAGTTCGAGACCGGCACCACCAGCACGGCCGCATACCCGAACACCGCCACCAGCTCACCCACCGAGATCACCCCGGTCACGGCCAGACGGGCGGCCATCCACACCACCACAGCCATGAACAGGGTCGGCAGAGCCATGCCCGTCGCCTGGATGACACCGGTCACCCGGCCTACCCGGTAGCCGTGACGCTGCAACTGTTGAGACTGCTGCCGGAACCGATCGGCATAGACCTGCTTGCCGCCCAACCCGTTCAGCACGCTCAACCCGCCGATAATGTCGATGATCCGACCCGTCAACAGTCCCTGCTGGCCGCGGTACTCCGTGCCGGCGCGCTGCAACCGGCCCAGGGCCGGCCCCAGCACCAATACCAACACCGGTACCCCGGCAACCACCACCACGGCCAGCGGCGGCGACACCCGGAACAACAACACCGCGATCACCACATAGGCCAAGACAGCGCCCACACCCGGACCAGTCACCGTGAGACTGCGACCGATCGTCCACACATCGCCAATACCGATCGCCACCACCTCACCAGCCCGGCTGCGACGCCCCAGCGCATCACCCAGCCGCACCGCCTGAGCCGTGACCACAGACACCGTCCGGAACGCCGCGTCCATCCGCACCTTTGTCATCGTGCGATGCCGCCAGATCCCCAGTACCGCCAACATCGTGCCAGTCGCCACCAGAGCGGCCGACCAGACCAACACCGTGCCCGGGGCGGCGCTGGTCAGCGCGTCAACGGCCTGCGACAGCAGGAACGGCGGCACGACCAGGCCAACCATCCACAGCGTGCCCAGTACCGCCCCCAACGCGACCCTGCCGCGCTGCTGCACAACAAGCCAAACCAGATACGACCACGGACCCCGCGCCGGTGGCGGAACCAGACGCGCAGCGTCGGTGAAACTCGTCATGGCACACCCAAACACAACCCGTCAGAACAGCTCCGAGGGCGGCCACCCTCCCTACAAATGACCATGCACCGGGGAAGTCGGCGTCAATCGCCGTCGTCGGCGTCAATCGTTGCAAGAAGGCTCGTCCGCGAGAGCCTGACGAACCCGGGCGGCATCGCTGGCGGTGAGCGGAAACTGAACCTCGATGTTGTCGGGGTGGTTCTCGTCGCCAGAACTGACGGACAGGAGAAAGCCGCCTCCCGGTTCTCGCAAGACGATCAGCGTTCCGCTGGTAAGTGAGGGTTCACCGGAAAGTGTGCTGACTGGCCATGTCTCACTCAGGACCAGCAGTTCGGCGCTTGCCACGATGAGCTCCCCCCGACCTTCTTGGTCGCTTGCTGGGCGACCGCTGCTGCCACCCGCACGATTAACGTTCGGCCACGTTGTCACATGACGGTGCGCCGACGACCAAAGGGCCGGCGCCCATGAACAGGCCGAGCTCGAGATCATGGCTCTCCCGAGGGGCGGCTCAGTGCTCACCCTCCTCTGGACAGCGCGGCCAGGCGGAGCGACCAGGTCTGCGAAGACTGCCTTCCTCGCGGCCGAGCCTAAAGCCACTCGCGTGCGCGGGGCCGATCGCCTGACGTTGTCGGATGCGTATGCCAGGGTGACTGCAATGACAGATCCGAGCAGGGTCACTTCTAAGCCGCCACCCGATCGGCTGGCGGTCTATCAACTCGCGCTCGCAGAAGCCCGGTCGGCGCTAGAAGAGTTAATGGTCCAGCCAGAGAAAGTTCGAAGGAACGTCGGCGCTCTTCTCGGGTTCGCAGGGGTCGCCGTGACACTCTTCGGCGTCGTGAGTGCGCGGCCTCTCGCTCTGCACGGCTGGATTCTTCACATCCTGGCCATCGCCAGCTTTGTCGGGCTAGTCATCTGCACGGCCGCAGTGGCGTTGCCAAAGAAGCTCGTTCCGTCGATGAGGGCAGACGAGATTGTCGCCTGGGGCGACTCTGGGGACTCTGAGGAGCAAGCCGTCAAGAGCCTGGCCCACAGCATCGAGCAGACCTACGGTGACAACGCCACCGTGATCAAGAAAATGTTCAAGTGGCAGATTGCTGCCACGGTTTCGTTCGGGTCAACCGTGACGATGCTTGCACTCCGGACGCTGGTAGGAGCCTGATGCCTGAAGACAAGCCCACGGAACCGCCGAGCCCGCCGCCGCCTCCTCCGCCGCCGCCAGCGCGACCGAGCCCAGCCAGGGAGCCTGAGTACCGCAATGACCCACGCACACGTCGTCCCAGGAACAACTGAACTGCAGCATTAGCCAGCGACCGCCCGCAGCACCGTCGCCATTTGGCGATCGAGGGCTCGCCGCCTCTGCGACGGCCAATGGGGTGATGATGCTGTCATGCCTATCGACCAGCTGACTCGTCTGGGAACCACTCGAACGATCGTGCGTTGGGCGACCCGATCCTGCACCGAGCGGCTCGGCCGGTCACTGACTTCGGCGACGACCTGCAGAACCTGCTCTGTGACATGTTCGCCACGAACACCGCCGCCCACGGCGCGGGGCTGGCCGCCCCGCAAATCGGCGTCGATGTCGCCGCGTTCGTCTACGACTGTGTCGACGCTGACCTACGCCGACAGGTCGGGGTGGTCTGCAACCCCGTGGTCGAGCTTCCTGAAGGCCGAGACCGCGACCTGGAGACCTGGGACGAGGGGTGTCTGTCCCTGCCCGGCGGCTACGCCGACCTCGCGCGTCCCAACGTGGCCATCTGTCGCGGCCAGGACCAGTACGGCGACCCGATCGAGCTGACCGGCACCGGGCTGTTGGCCCGTTGCTTCCAGCACGAGACTGATCACCTGGCCGGCATGGTCTTCGGTGCTCGGCTCTCCAGCCGGCGCCGCCGCGGCCTCTCGAAAGCCACCGCCAAGTCGCCGACCGCTACCCTCTCGACTGGCCCGTCTCCACCATTGGACGTGTCAGTCAGCGGTCTGAGCGCCGGCAGAGGGTCCCCTTACGGCGATGGCGGCGGTTGACCGCCGATCTGTCGTCCGCCTAGTCAGCCCCCACTTTGCCGCCGACAGACTCGGCGAGAACCTACACCAGCAGCAGCAGCCAGAGCCAAGACAGCATCTGAGCAGACACCCAGTAGCCTCGGTTTAGTGCCTGAGCCCGTCAAGCAGACTGAGTCCTCCGCCGAACTACAGCTGAGCGTCGCTCGCTTCATGTCCCGAGCCGAGGAAATCCTTGAGCATCCTCTGGCTGGGAAGGTCTCGGACGTCACGATCACGCTAAGAGCCGACAAGGCGACGGGACAAGTCGTCGGTGCTGACTTCGACCCGAAACTCCAGGACAAGAACTCGTGGGGGCATCTAGCGACGCAGCTACGGCCTTTGATCTTCCTCACGAACGACGACGGCAGTGTGGGCCGGCTTATGAACCTAATCAACCGGGACCATCCGCCGCTGCGCCAGCACGGGCTGGAGAAACTCAAGAAGGGGATCAGTGAGTGGCGCAAGCAGCCGATCATCGCGGTGCAGGACTTCGGTTCGATAGAAGGGCCTGAGGCTCAGCCCACCAACGGGAACGTCGGTGCATTTTGGTCAGGAGAGCCGGGTACCCAGCCGGAGGGGCTCAAGCTTGACCAGCTCACGCCGGATTTCGAGCTCGCCCAGATCTACTTCTACGGCCGGATGTGGCACGCCGACGCGGGAAAGGTGGACCAGTTCGAGCAGGCTAGCCCTGGAATGAAGGCGTTGATGGCCAAGTGCGCCGAGGTGCGAACCCTCTCGGCGGTGCAGTGGGTGCGATACCTACATCAGTGGATCGTCGACGCCCGAGAAGCTGGGTGGCCCCTCTGACTTATGCCGCGGGGGCGACCTGATCCCTGGGCAAGACCCACAGGGACTCTTGCCCAAGCGTGTGACAGACCCGATCACACATCAA
>CAVPPP010000058.1:0-53374 GCA_963707005.1 uncultured Actinomycetota bacterium | reverse complement strand
ATGAGGGTGGCGATGACTCGTTGGGCGGCCGGCTGGAAGTCGCCGGCCCGACCTGCCCAAGCCAGGTGCCCGGATCGGTCACGTTCGAGCCTGTTCCAGGCCTGGTCGCATTGGTGGCGGAACTTCTCGGCGCGCTGGGAGCCCGCATCGTCCAGAGTGTCTGTGCCCAATGCCTCGTCGGTTGTGTCGATGAACTGCTCCAGGACGTCGAAGGAGCGATCGGCCAGCTGGTCGCTGACACTGAGCACCCGCCAGAGCTCTTCCCAGGACCGGCGGCCGGCCGGTGCCTGGTCCCGAGGAACGAGGTTCGACCGCAGCAGCTCCGCGAAGCTGTCTTCGTCCAACGCGGTGAGGGTCGCGCTACTGCAGTCGTCCGGAATCGGCATGGGCTGACGCACACGTCTCCATGGGTCCTGCACCACCATCAACTTCCTCGCAATCACGATCGTCGGGCACCAGTGTCGCGGAACGCTCGGACATCCTTCATCACGCCGCTTGCCGGGAGCGTGCCGCGGTGCGCTCGGCGGCACGCGCGGCGGCGTTGGCCGCGCGACACTCTCCGCACCGGCAGCCGGATCGCCGGTACCAGCTGAACGATCCCTCGCCGTAGGGATGCAAGGCGCCCTCCTGATACTGCTGGCGAGCTTGCAGCTGCAGGTTGTCGGCAGCTCGTGTGCTGATGTCCGCGCTGGCAACCATGGCCCGACGATCAGCTGATGTGGTCCCGGCCCAGTAGCCGGGTTCACCGACGCTGAGCGCCCAGAGCAAGCAGGTGTCCCTCCCCGGGCAACGACGGCACAGAGCGGCCATCTGGGCGGGGACCACGCTCTGCTCTTGGTCGGGAATCCACTCCAGCTCACCGGGATAGGTGGCACACCGCGCGGAGTCGATCGGAAAGTCCTTCAGAGACGACTCGGAGGCCCTGCCCTCGTCGGGCGGAGCCTCCAGTCCAGGCAGCATGCTCGCAGTGGTTGAAGCGTAGCGGGTGGTCGTAGCGGGGGCGATGGGCGTCATGAGGGTTGCACCTCCGGTTGGTGAGTCCGGCCGTCGTCTTGGTAGGGACGACACAACGAGAGTGCCACGGGTTGCTGCGAATCGTCAACACTTGTCGGCACAGCGGTCGAGCAGTCTTCTCCGTACACTCCGGCATGTGACTAGCCGGTCCGCCACCTACACGTACGAGGACGTGGCCGACCGCATTGCCGAGGTGCTGGGCGAGCGGCCGGCTCTGTCGACACTGAGGGCAGAAGTGACTCGACGTCCGACCTCTCAACAACGGCAGATGCCGCGGCTCACCACGGGCATGCCGTCGCCGCTCTCCCCGCGGACGTCGCCGGCACGGTTCTCAGCCGCGGCGGTGGAGAAGTGGCTCGCCAACCATCCGCGGCTGGATTGGAAGCAGGCACGCGACGACATCGATCGTGAGCGGCGGCGGGGTGAGGACCTCGAGCTCATCGTGGCGGCCGCGCTGCATCGGGGGCTGTCATGGCGAGTCATCGCTGGAGCTCTGACCGACAGCGGGTACCAGTGCACGACGGCCGGTCTGCACAAGCGGTTCCGACATCTCACCGACAAAGCGCCGTCTGCTAGCCGGCGCACTCTGTCAACGCACGAGTCAGGACCCGATGGTCAGCAGCGGTGACGGGTAGGTCATACGCCCGGGCGACGTCCAGATAGGTCGTCGCGTAGCGGCAGCGCCCCGCCGGCGGCATCCACTCCCCCGGCGTCTTGTCCCCTTTGCTGCGGTTCATCTCCCGGGTCGTGGTGATCAGGTTCCGCGGATCCCCGGCAAGATTCTTGCGTCGTTGGAGACCCCATCTCGAGGCGCCCAGATCCCAGGCTGCGCCGAGACTGAAGACGTGGTCCACCTCGACCTCGGGAGGATTCTGACCCCGTCGGTAGGTCACGGAAGAGCCGCTGTAGGGGTCGACCAGGACGCCGGACACCACCACGCAACCGCGGGTTCTGGGTCTGATGGTCACGTCGCGCAGATCACGCTGCAGGACGCCGGACCGTTGGTCGCACCCGTCGTGGCCCAGCGCGGTGTCTACGTCATCACTCCAGGCTGGCCCGAACACACAGGTGTGGCCTCGCCCGCAGCTGCGGTCATACCCGGCCACGTTTGGTCTGGCGGCAATCACCCGCACACCCTCCGATGCGGCGGGAACGTCTGACGGTACGTGCCTGCCGCACCCCACGGCTGCCAGCACAACCAACACGGTCGCCAAGAACCGACGCCCTCGCGTGTGCACCATCAGTCACATGCCAAGGCCGACTCGGAGCACGGCGACGGCAGCGCCGGCGATGATCGCCGGCCCGAAGGCCAGGTGTGCGGTGCGTGATGCTCCCCGGACCAAAAGGACCACCGCCACGACAGCGGCGAGCACGAACGCCGAGACGGTGCCCAGCACAACCGCCGGCCATCCCAGCCAACCCAGCAGCAACCCCGTCACTGCCGCCAACTTCACATCACCCAGCCCCATCGAACCGGCCAAGGCCAAACCCAAGAAGATCACCCCTAGCCCCACGGCGGTGACCGCCGACCTCAGGAGCATGTGCCAGCCCAGCTGAGCCACGGCAGAACAGACAACGAGACTGACGATCATCAACGGCGACCACACGAACAGGACCCGATCGGGGATCCGGTGAACGTCGAGATCGATCCACACCGCGGCCACGGCACCCACCAGATAGATCCAGGCAGGCAGCATGATCGTCCAGTCACCGCTCAGACCAGCGATCCCACCGCCCGCGGCGGCGACAGGCACAACCAGCCAGGCGCTCTTGAGGCGTCTTCTTGGCTCGTCACCCTCGGTCCGGTAGCTGCCGGTTCGCAACCAAACCCAACCCGCTGCGCCGGCGGCCGCGCCAGCGGCAGCACACAGCACGCTGGTCAGCGGTGACATGCCGAACTCAACGCCTGTTGCTGTCGCCGGCGCTCACCGGCTGCTCGCGATCAGGGCGGTAGTCGGAACCGTTGGTGCGTCGAGGCAGCTCACCTGCCTCACTCAGGATCGCCGGATGGAAGGAGAACAGCTCCTCGCGTTCTCGTCGTTCCGCTTCGGCGGTGCGTATGCGCGCTGCTGCCGCCTCAGCGGCACCGTGTTGCTCGGCCATGGGTTCCAATCCTTTCGTCGGCTGGGCTGGTCAAGAGGAAGGGTCCGCGTCTCGGAGCTGGACAACCATCCGAGACCCGGTGCTGCCATCGGGTGCCCGATAGCTTGCTCGGTGCACCCCGACAACCTCCAGGTCGAGACCGCGCGGCAACAGGTGCTGAGTGTTGTCCGCCCGGTCGGACTGGCCGAGGTAGGCGCCCCGTCGCGTTTCGATCTCGAAGACCACAACTCGACCGGCAGGGTCGTGGACGTACCCGACGGTCTCGTGGAGCTGGTGGCTGCCATGGGTGTACCGGTCGAAGGAGACCCTGTCACCCGCCTCGAAGTTGTTCTTCAAGAAGCCAGGCAGGTTCTGCCGGTTGATGTAGGTCGGCATCTTGACGGCGCTGTAGATCACGTGCCCGCGGTCATTGCGCTTCTCGTAGGACTGGATGGATCGATCGATCCGACGGATCCGCTGCTGTTCGGTGTCGGCCAGGCCTTCGATGTCACCGAGATTGTCGGACAGCTTGTCGTTGAGCTCCCGCCACCGTTCGGGCCGCGTGACCAGCTCGCGCTGACTTCTCAGCTGTACCAGCGGCATCGTCTGCTGGTTGGACAGCCGCGTCTTGCTGCGCTCCTTGCGCTGCCGCGACGACAGAGGCACCCGCTGCGCGCCCGGAGGCGGCAGAAGACGTTGCATCCGCGGATGTCGCAGTTCTGCGGTGGTGTCTCGAGGGAGAATTCTCGCGCGGTCCTTCTGGAGTCGGTTGAGCCCGGACATCCCTTCGGTCATCGCGTCGAGCCCACGCAGGCCGTCACGGTCTTCGGTCCGACGTTCGTACAGGTCCTGGTCGATGAGTGAGGCGACCTTGGCCGGCGCTGTGGAGCTGGAGCCTCGGTCGGGATCTACTGCGTAGTCGGGGTGGGCTTGACGAGATCGGCCCATGGTGAAGAATCGCCTCCCTTCTGGGATCACTCGGCAGCTGACGTTGCTCAGCTGTCTCACTCTGGAAGGTGCGGCTGGAAGTGCCTCTGTGACACCTCGGGGAACAACCCAATTGCCCAGGCGCTGAGGTTCGTTTCGGGGGCGTCAGCCAGCCACGCTTGAGTGAAGCCCTGTAGAACCTGATCATCACCGGCCTGAAATCGCCACGCCTCGACCACGTCGAGGGTGCGATGGACCAGCAACGTGGCGTGGAACCGGGTAGGGACGATTACGTGGTCAACGATGCGACCACGCCGCTTCAGGTCGTCGAGCTTGGCGACCGTTACGCGGCTGGTGGCGACCTGTCTGATGCGAAGGTGTTCCACCTTGATGTCGAGGACGACGACGACGTGTTGCTCGAGCCAGCCCTGCCGCTCCCACGCCGGTTTGATGCCCATCTTGCGAGGCAGGTGAAGACCTTCGATCGCCTTCGCCGCGTATCGGGCCTGTTGGGCCTCACGGGCCAGGACTTCGCCGTCTGGACGCAGCAGACTGATGAGCTGGTTGAGCCGGCGGGCGGGGATGTGGGCGACCGATCGGCCGTGTGTGGCGTGAAGCCAGCGCTGCACGGTGCGCTGGCTGACCCCCATGGCTTCGGCTGCTGCCCGGGTGTCGGCGGCGCCGTTGGCGCCGAAGCCGAACCGCAGGCACATGACGCGTTCGAGGCGAGCCCGGGTCCACAGCGGTCCTGGCCCGCTTGGCGGCACGCCTGTGGCTGCGTCGATCTGCGAGGTCATCGCCAGCTGCCGCCGTATGGCTCTTGGACTTCGAGCTGGTCGATCGAGGAGAAGTCCCAGCCGGCCACGTACTCCTGGTCCCAGTGATCCCGCGCCCAGGTCATGAATCCTTTGTCACCGCCGGCCACCCAAGCGTCGATCATGGCTTGCGCGTCGGCGGGATCGAGGTCGACCTGGGTCATCCGCTGACGCAGATACCCCTTCCCGGCTGCGCGGGGTCCTTGGAGGCCGGTGACCGAGACTCGAGCACCGCGAGGTCCGAGCGGTTGCCGGCGACCTCCCAAGGCGGCGATCCGACCGGCTCTCGTCGTGGCGGCCTGCCGGGACCTGGTCGCCAGCGTCGTCGCGTGCGCAGCGGAAGGGCGTTGGCCGCTTCCGGTCTGCGCGGTCCTGACCCATCGCTCGACGGTGCGTCGTGACACGTTCAGTGCACTGGCAGCTTTGGACAGGTCTATCCCGGACTGCGTTCGTGAAGACGGTCCGCCGATCGCTAGCAGCATCCCGGCGAGGTCGCCGTCGGCCTTGCCGGAGACGTCGGCACTCTGTTGGCCGGTCAGCGCCGCGAAGATCTTGCTGCGCAGATCTGCCATTACTCAGCCCCCACCTGTGGGGGCACGATGGCGTCCTTGCCCTTGTAGTTACCGCCGGTGAGGAAGGGAAGGTGATCCTCGAGTCGTGCGCTGCCTTCCACCTTGTAGCGGCCGAGGGCCCGCCCGAGCCACGCCTGTCCCCCAGGCCAGGCCTTCACGGGGTCAGCCTCGGGTGAGGTGTACAGGACCGTGTCGGTGACGATCGCGACCGGCCAACGTCCGGTCTCCTGGCCGATCTTCGCAACGCGCCGCAGGATGTTCGTGCGAGCCTTCGCGATGATCATGTGTCTACGCGCCGGGGCGTACCCGTCGCGGCCCTTCATGTGGACGTGCGAACCGAGCATCCCGATCGTGGCGGCATAGATCTGTTTCAACTGGTCACGGGCAGCCAGGGCGTCAGGGTCGTCGATGTCAAGTGCGGTGCGGGCGTCACGGATCCGCTCGTACCAGGAGTCGAGGAGCCGCCCATGCTCGGGCCAGGTGTACGCGTCCATGATCTTCAGTTCGTGGCCCTGCTCCAGGGCGAACTCCACACTGGGCGTGGTGAGCCAACGGACCTTGCCGGTTGAGCGGCCGCGTGGATCGAGGACGTTTGGCATGCGCCAGTCCCCCGGCTCGGGGATCTCGGCGAGCCAGTAGCCGGGCAGCTTCCGGTCAAACGGACGGCCCTCAGCATGATGCACAGGTTCGCCGATGCCCAGTTCCAGTCCGCTCACGCCGGCAAGGTAAGAGCCTGACCGATCGTAGGCATGGACCCAGGTGTGCTCGGCTTCTTCGGCGGTCGGCTTGCGGCACCAGGAAAGATCAGCTTCGACGTTCATCTCCTCGGGCTCGACCAGTGAGGTGCGGGCGGCGAAGAGACGGTCACGGTCGAGGTAGCGCAGATCGGACATGAGATCGAGGCCGGTGGTCGATGAGGACAGGTGGTACGGGTAGCTGAGGTTGCTGGCCAGCAGCCCGATCCGCCGGGCCAACGTGGGGTGGTCAGGATCTCCGCCCATCAACGGCAGTTCCTTGGGGTCTCGACTGAGGGCGGAAAGCAGCACAACCCAGATGGACCGGTCCGTACCCTTCCAGACCCGTGTCCAGCGACCGAGGTCGTCGCTTCCACCGCCGAGGCTGTAACCGGTAGCGACGGCTTCAGTAACGCCGGCGGCGTTACGAGTCGAGACCTTGGTGGCCTCCTCTTTGTCCCCGTCGGTGGCGGCGATGATCGCGTCGACGTCGATCCCCAAATCGCGAGCGAGCCGGTCCGCGACCCAGACCTGACCTTCCACCCTGCGGCGCTTGCCGCCGTCCTTGCGTTCCGGGGTGACGTATGTCCCGAGCTGCAGCTGCTCCGCCAGCTGCACCAGTTCTCCGACGTGGCGCGGCTTGGGATCCAGGGGCAATGACTCACCGTTTGACAGCCAAACTCCGTCAACATCGACGACCGCCGCGGCGGCTCTGAAGGCTTGCGGCTGAGGCACGGCAGCGGGACGTTCGGCTCGCCGCGCAGGCTGCTCTGGCTTGCCGGCACGGGCAGTCGGGCTGGGTGCGTCGTCGTCGGCAACCGTCCGATCAGGGGCGGCGGGAACGGCGGTCGTGGTGGGCGCCTCTGCCGCCGGCAAGGGGTTGCGATCGGCTGCTGTGCTGCGTTCCCAGCACAGCGGATGTACCCATTGCCCGGACAGCAAGATCCCGGACCTGCGTCCGCAGACCAGGCAAGAACCGCCGTCGCCGGCAGGGTGCGGCTGCGTCCAAGCGACGTTGCCGTCGCGGTCAGTCCACGATCGAGATACGAAATCCTCGTACACGGAGGCTTCCTCCTCCTGGGGTTGGTCAGACCCGTTGACGCCGGGGTGGTGGTCCTCGGTGAGACTGCCAGGATGCTCCGACACCTGCGCTGAGTCCACTAAGTGTGGGTCGCTTGCGCCGGCAGTAGGCACCACTGCGGCAGCGTCAGCCGCAGGCGGAGTAGCCACCGACCCGAGGGTGCCGTCAGGATCCTGCGAATCCCATCCGTTTGAGTAGTCGCCGTCGCCGTCCTCGCCGTCGTCGCCGATGATCTTGTCGAGATGAAGTGTGATCATGCGGGCCTTGCGATTCTCGGCGTGGACCCTGCACCAGACCGTGTCGCGGCCTTCTGCGTGGTCGTAGATCAGCACGCCCTCGTCCAGAAGCGCTCGGGTCGCGGTTGCCCGGTCGATCTCAAGTCTCTCGGCTTGGTGGGAGCCGGCAGCCTTCAACACGGCCTCGAGCTGGGTCGACTCGCACATGAGTACACGGCCGCGCTCGCGGGGCGTCGGGTCATGACACACGTACCCGAGTCGCATGCCGTTGCGTTCCTGCCTGATCTTCGACGGATGTCCGATTCCGTCCACGTCCAGCACGGTCTCGCGCCAGCCCAGTCGACCAGCGAGCGGCCAGGGTGGGCACTGTCCCGTGCGAACGTCGTCTACGTAGGCGATCCCCTGGCGGAGAGCGAATGCCAAGAGCTCGACGACGCGGGCCCCCGTATTGCGCGGCATGTCAGGGTTGTGCGCCGCACGGCCTGCCTCGTGCAGGGAGGCGTTGACTCGCCCGAGAGTCTGGTCCCGTTCTGAAGCCGTGATGGCGCCCAGGTCGGTGAGAAAATCGGTGACTGCCACCCACCCGATCCACGTGTGAGCCAGGGCTGCAGCCTGACGCACAGTCTCGCCCGCGTGCTGCACCAGCGCGTCGGCGTAGCCGGCGGCGATGGTCACGTACCGCTCCCTCTTGGACACCAGGTCAGCGGCCAGCCAGGAGATGAACGACGCCATCACCAGGGCTCGTTGGTGCCGCGACTCCTGCTGGTCAAGTGGAAACAACAGTGCAGTGTCAACATCGTGGCGGCTGAGCGGGATCACCAGCATGCGGTCGGCGGCGGAGCCGGGGCGCGGGTTGACTTCGGACGTGCACAGCGCGCTCGCTCGAGGACCTGTGCCGTCGTTAACGCTCTGGCCATCACGCGTTGTGCGTGATCGTTCCTCCGCATTGTGGACAAGGCGCGCAGACTCTTCCAGGTTCCTCTGCGCCTCAAGCCACGACTTCGTCGGTGCGAAGTCGTCCATCCAGTACAGGCAGTCCTTGGCGTAGTGCAGCTTGAGCCGCAGCGCGTTGAACGTGTCACCGTTCCCAGACATCGACGACGTCGGACGCTTGTGATCCCACCGCTCGCCGAAGTGGTGCATCAGCTTGGCGGCGACAGATGTCTTGTAGGAGCCCGGCGACCCCACCAGGGTGACGACCCATTCGTTGTGACCCAGAACCGATCGATAGACCTGCCCCAGCAGCGGCGCGGCAACCCGATCAGGAAGCCTGTCGAGCAGGGTGGCGGAGCCCTCCAGCCAGGCCTGTCGGATGACCCCAGGATCCCGAACCGGGTCCGGAAGGTCATACCGCTGAATCGGTCCCGAGAAAGCGACCTCAATGCTGCGGTGCCCCTCGGCTGTGATCGCACCCCGGCGGTGGATGAACTCGTGGCGACCGTCAGGAGTCTCCCGCCAACCGGTGGAGCGGTAGAGCACCTCATCAGCAATCTCGGTACTGATCGCCAAGATCGCCCGCTGCAGCTGGTCCAGGCCCGCTCTCTTGTGGTCGTAGTCCGGATGACCAGGAAGCGACTCCAACCACGAGTGGTCACGCCACTGATCCGCGTGGACGCGAATCTCCATCATCTCCGCCGTGGCGGGGTCGGGGAACTCAAGGCGCACAGCAGCAAGAGTGCGAGGGGCGCTGACCACCCTTCGAGCTGGCTTTGATCGCCCAAGCAGCTCCACCTGATCAACGTTGGTGTCGGCCTCGAGTTCGAGGTACTCCCGGCAGGTGACACGCACCACCGTGGACAACAACACCTTGAACTTGCCGGCAGGCTCTTCGTCCCAGTCATCGTCTCGGCGTCGGCTGGCGCGGTCCGGCTCCCACTGCACGATCTGGCCGTCGAGAACGCGGAAGATGGGGGCCGTCGCCGTCCCGCCCTGTCGAGGCGACCATGACGATGGGTCTCCCCCGGACGCCGTGACGACCACGTCGGCAGTCGTGCTGGTGCTGCCCAAGGCGGTCTGATCTGAGTCCGTCTGCGCCTGCGGCTCGTGGGCAGGGCGCAGAACTGGTGGCAGGGCAACACCCAGCTGGCGATGGCAGCGCGCTGTCTCTTCGATGCTCCCGCGGAGGGTCTCATTGGCCGCGTCTATCGCCCCAATGGCCCAGACGGTGCCGGTCTTGTCCGCAAGCACCTCGACCTCAGCGGCCTTCTGTCGCAGCGCTTCGTGGCGAATCTGAGCCTCCAGCACCCAGCGCTTCGCATAGCGATAGTTGTCCTCTGGTTCCTCACCGGACTCCGCCCGGTCGTATCGGGCGAGGGCCTCACGGATGGCCTGATCGACAAGTTTGGCCTTCTCCCGTACAGCAGTCAGTGCATGCCAGGGGCGGACCTCATCGACATGTACGTCGACAAGCTCCTCGACGCGATGCCCAGCCTCGATGTGGTCGGTGAAGTCAGCCTTGGCAACGTCGACGGCCGGCAGTTTGAGCTGCACGCGGGCGTCGATATCGGTGAGCTTCTTGTGCAGGTCAACGCCTCGAGCCCATCCGGTGGGGTCGCGGTCAAGCACCACCACGACATGAGCGTCGGCGAGAACTTCCAGAACCTCAGGCGGGACTGACCTTCCACCCTGAGTGTTTGTGGTCGCGATCAGGCCGAGGCCCTCGGCGGTGTGCACGTCCTTCTCGCCCTCGAGGAGATAGATCAGGGCGTTGCCGTTCTGGATGGCGGCGGCGACTTGGGGTGTCCGGTACAGCACGCGCTCGAAGCCCGGCGGCGCCTTCTGGACCCGGCGTCCCTGCTTGGTGACGAACCGCTGCCAGAACTCCTTGGTATGGCGACCCTCGTCGGCGCACAAAGAGCACTCGACGCGGATGACTTCTTGAACCAGTACGCCATCACGGGTGAGGTACGGGTAGCGGGCGACTTCCTGCCACTGGTGTTCGTGGCGCGGCGATGGCGGACTGACGGAGGTGATCGCTTCGGGCAGTCGACCGAGCTTGCCCCGCCGCTGCCCGTTTCGCCGTTGCTCCTGACTCCGGGGATTCCGTGGCCGTGGCTTGAGTGGCTCGTCGAACAGGTCAGCCTGAGTGAGGCCGATGATCTCGGTCAGGGTCGAGGTCGCTGCATCGCAGCCGAAGCACTTGAGGACGGTCAGGCCCCCGTCGGCGGGGCGATCCTTCCAGGTGACGTGGAGGGAAGGGCCCGGGTCCTCGTGAGCCGGGCAGGTGGCTTTGAAGCTGTTCAGTCCGTGACTTTGGATGCGGCAGCCGTGCGCCTCGAGGGCTCGGCGGACCCGATCGAAGGACGATCGCGGTCCCCCGCCACCGGCGGACGGGTACCGATCAGGAGTCGCCTCAGACACGCCCGTCACCCCGTGGCGAGGTAGACACGCGGTCGCGTGTGTCGAGTGATACCCGGAGACGCCTGTCGATCGGGTACCCTCGATCGTGTCGAGAGCACGTCAGCTTTTCGCTTTCCTCAGGAACGCCGCCCCTTAGCCGCCAAGCAGTCGGGGTGGCGTTCTCTGCGTTGTGGTGACTCTTAGCCGGCCTTGAGCAGCTCGGGCTGCTGATGGAGCGGCCCAGGACGATGCACGTAGTCGGGTTTCGGCAGTCCGTGGTGCTCCGCCAGGAGGACCGCGACGTAGTCCGACAAGCTGTCGTAGCCGGCCTGCTTGTACGCGTCGTCGTAGACCCTGTGGTGGTCCGGTGGTGTACGAACTGTGAACGCCTTGCGCACGCCCTTGGGACGTGGCCCCGGCTTACGTCGCGGTTCCATGACTCATGTTTAGCGGTGTTGTGATGCTGAATCCGGAATGTCGGTGAGTGCGGCGTGTCGGGCAAGGCACAGCACTCGGCGAACACCGTCATGCCAGAAGAAGGTGCCGCGTCCCTCGCTCCTGTGACAGCCGCTCGGTCCGACCGCAAGGACAGTCATCCGGGCTGCCTCGCGCGCACACACGTATAGACCTGCTGCGCAGATTTCTGGGAATCGTGGGAATCCAACCCATCACGCCTAGTCAAAGCGGTTTTCAAGCTTCCCAGCAGGGTGGGAATCGGGGTGGGAATCGTGCTGGGAATCCAGTAGTAACGCTGCCCAGGTCTCAGATTCGGACTACGCGTCGCCGCCATTCGCCTTCGAGGAAGAAGCGAACAACTGCGCCCGGGGCTGACAGCTGCAGAGATAGGGCCTCGCTGGCATCTTGGTGCCTCGAAGCCGCTCCCCTACCCAATAGACGCAGTCAGGTCCCAGCGCCGGCCTTGGTGAATGTCTGGCTCGGATGCCGGCGGGTATCCCCGGGGGCTCCTCGCATGGCGCGTTGGTCGTCGACCCGCAGCTGCAGAGTGCGTTCTGAGCCGTGGCGCTGTGTCTGCAGAGCCAACATTGGCCAGGTCACGCCGTCGGCGACGAGCTCGAGGGCCAGGTCGCAGAGGGTGTCCTCGAGGACGTGCTCGGCCGCGCGGTACATCTCCCGCATCTGGCGAAGCTCCCAAATCTGTGAAAAGGGATTCGGAAGCGGAATCCCTCGGAGTGCTCTCCGCACCTCGGGATGAGGAGTTGGTCGGGGCTGCGCGCCATGGCGGAGAACCTCCGCCTCGGTGGTCGTGAGGTCGACGAGCTGTAGGCCTCTCCCCCACTCCGCGCTTGTGCAGCTGCTCTGGGCCTCCGAGAGCAGGGGTGCCATGGCGTCGTCGATCTGCGCCGCGTAGATGTTCAGCTGGAGGATCTGCTGATCGAGGAGCCGGAAATCTCTCACGGTCTCGTAGGCCAACCGCCCGCGGGTCCAGGTCAACGCGATGGCGTACGGGTCCTCCGGGGCCCAGCGAAAGTGCGACTCGGCGAACATGCGCCGGTGCCAGATCATGTCGTCGACCCAGTCTCGTGGGTTCCGACGACTCAGCTCCGCCCTTCCGGTCACCGGTCCATCATGTCGCCAACGGTGCTGCTGAGGCCAACAACTGTGGTCTAGCAAGGGGAAAAGATGCACACACCACACCCCCACCAGATGCACACCACAACCCCAGGTAGGCCCAAACAAGCCCCTACTGATGACTGTTGTAGGAGACAGGTTGCCCACCACATGCGGCTGGTCGGGGCCGACGGTGGCCCAACCGAGCGCCAACAGGGCTAGCGGCAGGGGCCAAGTCACGCGCATGAGATGGGTCAACCGATGACTACAGGACGCGTAACAATCTGCGCACTGACGGCTAGTCGTCGGCAACACGCGGGGCAGGAAGCGCCGAGACAGGGGAGTGGTGGGCGAAGGTTGAGCCACAAATCGAAGTCCGTGGGGCGCCTACCGGGGCGAACCGGTGGAGTGACAGTCGGGGAGTCAACGGTCAAAGCCGCGACAACCGTGCTGTCACAGGTTCGTCCAGAGCTGCACCTTCTACGGGCGTGAGCATGTTGGAGGGACGTATGCCGAACTCCGAGATCAACGATCTCGAGGCCTTGTCACGTGTCATCGCCGTCATCAACGGCAAGGGCGGCGTGTTGAAGACCAGCGTCGTGGCCAATGTCGCGGGGCAGCTGGCCAGGAACGAGATGCGGATCCTGGCGATCGATCTCGACGTGCAGGGCAACCTGAAATTGGACCTGGGGCTCAGTGACCATCCGCAGAACGACTCTGGCAAGAAGATGGTCGACGCGGTCTGGAGCGGCGCTCCGCTGCCGATCGTGTCGGATGTCCGGCCGGGTCTGGACTTCATTTTCGGCGGTCGGGGCCTCGAGGTGCTCGGCCAGCTGGTCCGGTCACCGATGGCGGCGGAGGAACTGGACACAGGAAGCGTGGCGGGGGAGTTCATCGCCCGGTTGAGCGAGGTCGCCGACGACTACGACCTGATCTTGATCGACTGCCCTCCCGGCAACGGCGAGCTGCAGGACATCGCCCTCGCCGCAGCGCGGTGGGTGCTGATTCCGACCAAGACCGACCAGGCCAGCCTGGAGGGTCTCCTCGGGGTCGGTCCGCGCGTGAAGCGGGCACGGCAGTCCAACCCGGATCTGGGCTATCTCGGTGTGGTGATCACCGCCCACAGCAGCGGCGCCACCAGGGTTCGCCGCAACACTGTGGAGACCTTGGCCGAAGTGGAGGACATCGTGCCCCTCTTCGAGACCTACATCCGGTACACCGAGTCCGCGGCCCAGGACTGCCGCAGCCGGGGCCAACTAGCCCACGAGTTAGCAGTCGACGCTCACCAGTCGCAGGCTCAGCGGCTCCGGGAGCTTCGGTCGCGGCGGAAGCGCGAGCCGCACGGGAACGTGATCCCACTCCAGACCCCACCGCTGTCCGGTAGTGCGGACTCCCTCGCGGGGGACTACGAACGGCTCGCTCAGGAAATCTGTCAGCGGATCTCGGTAGCGGAGAACGCAACGTCTGACGCGGGGCCGTCAGCCATCCCTCAGATCGGAGGCAAGGCGTGAACGCCGCCGCGGAGAACTCAGGATCGACCCGTCAGCGCACGTCTGGTCGCTTGGCCCGCTTCGAAGACGGCGACGTCGACTCCGAAGCAGTGTCCTCGACCCCCATGGCGCTCCCGCCGCGCCGCCGGCGGAAGCCTGCTCGAGGTGCCCGCACCGTCGACCGTCGACCCGATGCCCCGGCCGGTGTCCTCAGAGCCAGCGGCGGCCGCAGAGGATGCGACCATCCCGCCGGCGCCAGGCGCCAAAGGCACCGAGGACAAGGTCAAGCCGTCCAACGTGCACATCCCCGTCAGGCTCCTCGAGCCGCTGACTGAGAAGTGCCGCCGAGAGGGGCTCTCCCACGGCGAAGTCATCATCATCGCGCTCGAGGGTGCCTACCCGCGCCTCGGTGAGCTGGTTCACTCGCCCACGACGGCCGGGGGCAGCTTGTTCGCCTCTCGCCGAAGCCGCACGTCGCGAAATACCGACGGGCCACTCACGCCACTCAACTACCGCCTCCGTGCCGCCGACTTCGACGTCATCGACGGTCTGGTCGAGGAGTTCCATGCCAGCTCGAGAGGACAACTCGTCACCGCCGCGCTGAACGACCTGTTCGGCCAGACCTAAGCCCCTTTCCCCCATTCCCCAACAGAAGGTCCGTACCACCATGGCCACCGCCACAGCCACCCCTTCGCCGCCAGGGGCTCCCGACCCCAACGACGCGCCCGCCGAGCAGCAGCTCGCCCCACCGCCGAAGCTTCGTCGGCGACCGATCTGGATCATCGCCGGCGTCGCTTTGGTCTGCCTGGGAGCTCTGGGCAGTGTGTGGGCGTACAACTCAGCCACCAACGCCCACGAGGTGCTGGCTGTCCGCCAGACGGTCGAACGCGGTCAGACGATCACCAGGCAGGATCTGATGACCGTCAGGATCGCTGTCGACCCGGCTCTGCAGCCGCTCGGCGCCGACCAGGCGGACACGGTCATCGGCAAACGGGCCGCCCTCGACATGGCCGCTGGGGGAGTGGTCACCGCTGACCAGATCGCCGACCTCGTCATCCCGCCCAAGGGATCGTCAGTCGTCGGCATCAGTGTGACCGCGGGCATGCAGCCGGCCGACGAGCTGCAGGTCGGAGATCCAGTCCGGCTCATCACCACTCCCGGTCAGCAAGGCGAAATCGCCGCCGGCAACCCGGAGGCCTTCGCAGCGACTGTGGTCGGCCTCGCCGCGGACCAGGCCACGGGAGCGTCCGTGGTCAACGTCCAGGTGCGTGCTGCCGACGCGGGCAAAGTCGCGGCCCGCGCCGCGACCGGGAAAGTCGCCATCGTCCTCGACTCCCGAGCACGGTAACCGGAGTGGCTCTCATCGTCCTGACCTCGGCCAGCGGCTCTCCCGGAGTCACCACATCGGCCCTCGGACTGGCGCTGGCCTGGCCGCGGCCCACACTGCTCGTCGACGCTGACCCCACAGGCTCACGCGCCATCCCGGCCGGCTACTTCCGCGGTGGGCAACTCCCGACCGATGCCACCCTCGTCGACCTCGCCATGTCGCACCGGCAGGGGACACTGGTTGATGACCTGCCCCGGGCCCTCATTCCCGTCCCGAACTCCCAGGTCCACCTCCTCTGCGGCCCAATACGCCACAACCAGGCACGCGCCCTCGACAGCCTCTGGGAGCCACTCTCCGGAGCATTGAAGAGTCTGGAACGCAACGGACAAGACGTCATCGTCGATGCCGGGCGCCTGGGTCTCGAACACGCGCCGATGAAGCTGCTCGTCGCCGCCGACCTCGCCCTCCTGCTCACCCGATCAACCCTCCCGGCGCTGGTTGCGGCGACGTCGTGGGCCCAGACCCTGCGTGAGACCTTCGCCCGCGCCGGCGCCGCCGACAGCCTCGGTGTCATGGTCGTCGGTCAGGGCATGCCGTACAGCTCGCCGGAGATCACCAAGGTGCTCCAGATCCCCGTATCGGCGACCTTGGCCTGGGATCCGACCTCAGCTGAAGTCTTCTCTCGCGGCGCGAAGCCCTCGAAGAAGTTCGACTCCTCCAATCTCAGCAAGTCGCTGCGAGCCACTGCTGGGGCCCTTCGCACTGGCCTAGTCAACGGAGAACTCAGTGCGTAGGCGAGACGTCCACCCCGACGTGGTCTTCGACCGGCTGGCCCATGGCACCGGTCCGCGTAACGACGCACCCTCCGGGAAGAAGAAAGCCATGACTGATCCTGCCGACACGACTCCCGACGACGCCGGCGACGACGCTCGCCTCGATCCGACCGAGCTGCCCATCTTCGGGGGGAGCGGCGAACCGTCCGCACCCGAGCCGATCGACCTGACCGCCACCAGGCGTTCCCACCTTCACCCGGTGCGCGAAGCCAAGGGGCAACGCCGCCGGACACAACCAGACGCCCTCGCGGGACCGATCTCCATCAACGTCGTCGCGGCCGACAAGCCACCATCGGCTACCACTGCTGCCTCGGCTCCCGGGATCACGGCCTACTTGCGCAGCGAACCGGGGCAGCTCGGGCAGCCGGCTTCGTCGACCGCGCCGGCAGACATGGACTGGAGCCAGGTCGCCGTCTTCCGGTCCCAGGCCTCAGACCAGCTCACGGCCGCGTTGCGGAACGAGCGGGACATCGACGCTGAGACCCAGCGCGAGCTGGGACGCTCGATCATCCAGGAGCTGCTCCAGGCGGCAGTCGCCGACCAGCTCCATGAGGGCCGCGCCTCCTGGAGCCTCGACGAGCAGAATGCGCTAGCCGAGGCCATCTTCAACGCGTTGTTCGACCTCGGCCGCCTGCAGCCGCTGTTGGACACCGACGACGCCGAGAACATCATGATCGCCGGCCAAGACGTGTGGTTGGAGAAGACCAACGGCGACCTTGTACGCGCCAACGCCGTCGCCGACAGCGAGGACGAGCTGCTGGACTTCCTGTCCTTCATCGCCTCTCGCAGTGAGGCCAACGCGAGAAGCTTCTCCGCCGCCAACCCCCGCCTCCACCTACGGCTCGACGACGGCTCCCGGCTGGCCGCAGTGGCCTGGGTGACGTCGCGGCCCGGCGTGGTGATCCGCCGCCACCGGCTCCGCAAGGTGGTCCTTGAAGACCTCGTCGAGCGCGACATGATCTCCCCGACCCAGGCCAGCTTCCTTCGGGCTGCGGTCCGCGCCGGCAAGTCCATCGTGGTGGCCGGCGCCCAGGCCGCCGGCAAGACCACCCTCGTCCGCGCCCTGTGCTCTGAGATCCCGCCGTGGGAGGCCATCGGCACCTTCGAGACCGAGCACGAGCTGTTCCTCAAAGACATCCTCCCCAACATCGTCTACGACTGGGAGGCGCGGCCAGGGTCCGGCGAGTACGGGCCGGACGGCCGACCTGCGGGACTGTTCACCATCAGCGAGGCCTCTGTTCGACTCCTTCCGCTTCAACCTGCGCCGCCAGATCATCGGTGAGGTCCGGGGGAGTGAGGTCTGGGACATGATCAAGGCGATGGAGTCCGGCACTGGATCGATCTCCACGACCCATGCCGCCTCTGCGGAAGCCGCCATGCGCAAGCTCGTCACCTGCGCGATGGAAGCCGGCCCCCACATCAGCCGAGAGCTGGCAACGTCCAAACTTGCGGAGACGATCGACCTGATCGTCCAGGTGACCGTGCAGACCACCCGCCTCGACGATGACCGGTTCAGCCGGACCCGCTGGGTCTCCGAGATCCTGCACGTCACCCCTGGCGAGGTTGCCAAGGGCTATGCCACCACCCAGGTCTTCCGGCCCAACCCCGCCGGCGGCCCGGCGCTGCCCGGGATCCTGCCGGACGAGCTCCGCGCCCTCGAGCGAGACGGTTTCGACCTGACCTCCTACCTCGCTGAGGACGGCCGTGAGGAGGAGCTGACCGCATGACACCACTCCTCATCCCGGCGCTGGCCGGCGGACTCCTGATAGCGGGAATACTGCTCACCATCGCCGGCGTCCGGCGCACTGCACCCACCGTTCGTCCCGCCGCGCCGGCCCGACGCCGATCCCGGGTTCTGCGTCGTCTCACCAGCGCCAGCAGGGCCACCAAGATCCTGCTGGTCGTCGGGCTGCTTGCCGGACTTGTCGTGACCGTGGTGACTGGATGGATCCCCGCACTCGCGCTCGTCCCGCTCGCGGTCGTCGGGCTCCCCGTGCTGCTGAGCTCCTCACCGGCCGCCGCGCAGATCTCCAAACTCGAGGCACTCGAAGAGTGGACCCGCGCTCTCGCCAGTCAGCTGACCGTCGGAGTCGGCTTGGAAGACGCTATCCGGGTCACCCTGCGCTCCACCCCGGAAGCCATTCGGCCCGAGGTCACGGCGCTCGTTGCTCGGCTCCGAGCCCGGATCCCCACGGAATCCGCACTCCAGGCGTTCGCTGACGACCTCGACGACGCGACTGGCGACCTGGTCGCCGCGCAGCTGAAGCTCGGCGCCCGCCGCCGCGGGCAGGGGCTGGCGAGTGTGTTGGAGTCATTGGCTCAAGACGTCGCCACCGACGTGCGGGCCCGTCGCGCCATCGAGGCCGACCGTGCCAAGCCCCGGACCACCGCCCGCTGGGTCACCATCATCACCGTGGTCGTGCTGGCCGTGCTCGCCCTGACCGGTGACTACGTCGCCCCGTACGGCACACCGGTCGGGGAAATCCTCATCGTCCTGTACCTCGCTGCCTACATCGCCTTGCTGATCTGGCTGCGAAGGATGGCCGGCGGAGAACCACTGCCGCGCTTCCTCGGTCAAGAACACAGGGAGCTACCGCGATGACCACCGGACTCCAGCTGGCCATCCTCGGAGGGCTCTTCGTCGGACTCGGCTTGGCCCTGCTGATCTGGCGTCTCATCCCCGCCCAGCCCGACCTGGCCGACGTCGTCCGCCGCTACTCCCAAGACAGCCCCCGAGTCGCCACCGCATCCACGGCCACTGGTGCCGCGATCTCCAAGAGCACCGCCGACAGGCTCGGCGTGTGGGGGATCAAGCGCCTGCCCAGCTCCTGGTGGGGCAACACCCCGACCAAGGACCTCCTCCTGCTCCGCATCCCACTGCACCGCCACTACGGCAAGAAGATCCTCTACGCGCTGGCCGGCTTGGTCATCCCGCCGTTGCTGGGCTACTTCCTGGTCGTGCTCGGGTTTCCGATCCCGTTCCTCATCCCGCTCGCCGGCTCCATCGGCATGGCGATCGGAATGTGGTTCCTGCCCGACATCGACATCCGAACCGATGCCCGCAAGGCCCGCAGTGAGTTCACTCGGGCAGTGGGCGCCTACATCGATCTGGTGGCCCTTGAGCGCCTGGCCGGGTCTGGCCCGCGGCAGGCGATGGAACGCGCTGCACAGGTCGGCGACAGCTGGGTCTTCACCCGTATCAGCGAGGAGCTGGCGAGATCGCGCTGGTCGGGCCAACCACCCTGGGATGCGCTGCAAACCCTGTCCAACGACCTCGAGCTGCCAGACCTAGACGACCTCGCTGACATCATGCGCCTCAGCAGCGACGGCTCGCAGGTCTACAACAACCTCCGTGCCCGATCGTCAGCCCTGCGCTCAGCCGTCCTGAACGACGAACTCACGAAGGCGAACGCCATCGGGGAACGGATGAGCATCCCCATGTCCGGACTTGGCGTCGTCTTCATGGTCATCCTCGTCACCCCGGCTCTTCTACGTGTCCTCGGCGGCACCTGATGCCCGCCCAGCGACCCGGTACACGTCCATCCCCTGATCGCCGTTTCCGAATTACTACGTCTCATGTCACAGAATTGGTCCTGGCTGCACCTTCTCCCCTTCAAGAAGGCAGCCATGCTCATCAGCAACGAGAGGTCTCCCCATGCTTCAACTCGCGGTAACCCTGCACCTCCTGCGCCTCAGTCTGATGGACCGGGCGCGCAGCAAGCTGTCCACTCAGTCGGAACGCGGCTCCGAGACGATCGAGAAGATCCTGTGGGCCGTCGCGGTCATCGCCATCGTCGCCGCTGCGGTCGCCGCCATCCGAGCCTTCGTCGCATCCGAAGCTGCAAAGCTCTAGTGACCAGCCACCCCGTGCCTCTCCCTCGTCAGCTCGGGCGGGCGTCGGGGGAGCGCGGATCGGCAAGCATCCAGTACATCATCTTGATGCCCGCCTTGTTCCTGCTCATGTTCCTCGGACTCCAAAGCGCTCTGGTCCACTGGGGTCGCACCGCAGCCATGGCCGCCGCCCAGGAGGGCGCTCGCGAGGCCGCCCGAGAGACAGGCTCGGCATCGGAGGGCATCTCAGCGGCCCGGGCGTTTGCCACGACCAGCACTGCCACCCTCAAGGGTGTGGGAGTCAGCGGCTTCCGCAGTGGAACAGACGCCGGAGTCACCGTCACCGCGACGACTCTGAGCGTTCTGCCTGGGTTCAGCTTTCACGTGACGCAGTCAGCCACCATGCCCGTGGAGAGGGTCACGGGATGAGCCGCCGACGTCAGCGCGAACGAGGATCCGAAGCCATCGAGGCCGTGATCGGAATGACCGCGTTCGTCCTGTTCATCGGACTCATCGGGGGCGCAGGTCGCATTGCTATGGCCCAGCAGGCAGTGGAGGGCGCCGCCGCTGATGCTGCCCGGTCTGCCTCCATCGCCAGATCGCAGGGTGCCGCCGGCGCCAGCGCCTCCGCCAGTGCCACAGCGAGTCTGGCGAACCAGAAGCTTCGCTGCAGCTCACGTCAGGTCAGCGTCGACACGAGCGGCTTCGCTGCACCTGTCGGGACGCCGGCACGGGTATCAGCGACCGTCACCTGCGTGGTCAACCTGTCCGACATCTCCATCCCCGGCCTACCCGGCAGCAAACGGCTCAGCGCCACCATGTCCAGCCCCCTCGACACCTATCGGGAGAGATGACGTGGGTTCACGAATCCTGACCGTCTTCGGGGGTCGTCGCGACCGCGGCTCAATCACGTTGTGGTTCGTGCTGTCCTGCTTCGCCATGATCATCATCGTCGGGCTGGCCTTCGACCTCGGCGGTCAGGTGCATGCCGAGCAGCGGGCCCAGGCGGTCGCAGCGCAGGCCGCCCGTGCCGGCGGCCAGCAGATCAACGCACCGCAGGCCATCCGCGGCCTCGGCGTCGAGACCAGCCCAGGACGATCCGCCGCCGCCGCCCGCGCATACCTCCGCAGCGCCGGCGTGTCTGGCTCCGTCAGCGTCCGAGGAACGACACTGGTGGTCACGACCTCCGACAGCTACCAGACCAAGTTCCTCTCCATCATCGGCCTCGGGACCCTGACCGGCCACGGCAAAGCCGAAGCCCGGATCGTCCGCGTCCTCAACGGGAACGAACGATGATCGCCGTTCGCCGCCGCCTCGTCGGGCTCCTGGCCTGTCTGCTGATCCTCGGGATCATCATCGGACTTCCAGCTGTGCTGTTGGCGGTGAGCGTCAACCCCCTCAGCGGCGGCGCGCCCAGCCTGGGCGAGGTCCTCGATGCTCTGTCCAGCCCCGATGACGGCAGTTTCGTCATCGGACTCATCACGATCGTCGGCTGGCTGGCCTGGGCGATTCTCACGCTGCTCATCGTGTTCGAGTTGCTGGCGGCCGCACGCGGTATCCGAGTACCGAAGCTGCCCGGGCTGCGGGTCCCGCAGAACGCGGCTCGCAACCTGGTCAGCACGGCTCTGCTCCTCTTCGTGACCGTGCCGCTCGGCGCCGGCATCGCCAACGCGTCACCCACCCCACCGCCGCCGACCACTCATGCAGCACCGGCAACACCCCGGGTCGCACCGAAGGCGGCGACGCCGGCGGCCACCCAGCACACCTCGGTGCGCGACAGCGACGACCACACGCCGCGAAGAAGGCCCGGGCGGAGTCCAAACGGACAATCGAGTACACCGTCAAGCCTGGCGACACCCTGTGGTCGATCGCCAAGGACAAGCTCGGCGACGGCCGTCAGTACCGCGAGATCTTGAAGACGAACGCGGGGGTTCTTGGTGGGAAGGCCAACTTCATTCCCGTCGGACTGGTCCTCACCGTCGAGCTTCCCGATGACGCCGGCGCCAGCAGCGGTGACCGGCACAAGGCCCGGGCCGCCGATCGCCAAGACTCCGTCGTCGTCGAGCCGGGCGACACCTTGTCGTCGATCGCCGATGACGAACTCGGCGACGCCGACCGGTACCCGGAGATCTTCGAAGCCTCCCGCGATATCAAGCAGCCCGGGGGAGTCCGGCTCACCGACCCCGATGTGATCGATGTCGGCTGGACGCTCAGCATTCCGCACGATGAGTCCGAGTCCACCAGATCGGAATCGGCTGAACGCCCCACCAAGACGAGCAGGGAGCGCGCCGTGTCTCCCGAGGCCAACACGCCGCCGGGGACCAGGCAAGTAGAGCAGCCGTCCACCCAGCCAACCGCCCGGCCGTCGTCGACCACACCTGCCTCGCCACGATCTGAGCCGACGGGCCACGCCACCGAGCAGCACGCGGACCAATCCCAAGACCAACTTGGTGACGATCAGCTCCAGGAAGAGCCAGACTGGATGGCTCGAACCCCCTACGGGGTCGGGGCCATTCTGGCTGCCGGCGTCGTGGCACTCATCGCGGCTCGACGTCGCACCCAGCAACGCCGCCGCCGGCCCGGGCAACGTCTTCCAACCGTCCCTCAACGCCCGGCCCAGGTCGAACGGGAACTGCGGGCAACTGCTGACCAGATGTCCGTTGAGATCGTCGACGTCGCCCTGCGGATGCTGGCCCGTGACTGCGCGGCTGCCGGCAGCGGCATGCCCCAGGTGCGCGCAGCACGGCTGACCGCCGAACAGTTCGATCTCTACCTCGCCGAGCCAGCTCCGCTGCCTCCGCCGTGGTCGGGTACAGCCGATGCCACGGTGTGGACCCTCGAGGTCGACCACACAGACCTCCTGGACGAGATTGACGTCTCAGAGGTGACAGCGCCATGGCCATCCCTGGTGACTGTCGGCAACGACGAGGAAGACGGACACGTCCTGCTCGATCTGGAGCACCTCGGCACCCTCGGAGTCACCGGCGACCCAGACACCAGTCGGCAAGTGTTCGCCGCACTGGCCGTCGAGCTCGCCACCTCGATCTGGGCGGATGACCTGCAGGTCACCATCGTCGGGAACTTCCCCGAGCTCGAGGACACCCTGCAAAGCGGCCGCATCCGGTACATGCCCACGGTCGGCCGAATCCTTGAAGACCTCCAATCGCGCGCCACACGCGACCGCCAAGCCCTGGCCGCCGAGCATCTACCTGACCTGGGCAGCGCCCGCCTCTCCGGCCGACTACCGGACGCCTGGATTCCCGAAATCGTCCTCATCAGTGGCGATCTGACTCAGCGGCAGCGCACCCAGCTCGAGCAGGTCGTCGACGAGCTGCCCCGAGTTGCGCTCGCCTTCGTTACCGCGGGCGCCGAAGCCGTCGGTGAGTGGACGCTTGACCTAACCCCAGGTGAACCCGACCAAGCCGTCCTCGGACCCATCGGACTCCGCCTGGCCCCTCAACGCATCCCTGCCGAGCAGTACGCAGACCTGCTGCAGATCGCCGCACTCTCCCATGTCGACGAGCTCGAGGGCAGAACTGATACCGACGAGCCAGTTCCGCTGGCCGCCGTCGAGCCGATCTCATACACCGGATGACCTGCAGCCGCTCGCGTCAAGACACCACCGCAGTCCGCCTCGGCGCTCCGCAGCCGGCGGAACTGCTGCGAGGCGATCGTGAACTGGGCACGTCGAATCCGAAACTGCTCCCGTTTCAGCTGATGACAATGTGCAGCAGACAGCCCTGCTGACGACGCAGCCGGAAGCATCAGACGCCGGACTCGACAGACGACCCCGTGCCACCGACACCGGAGCCCGCAAACGATTCGTCGGCCGCCAGCCGCCGAACGGTGAGAGTGACCAGCTGGTCGAACCGAATCTTGAGCCAGTACTCGATTCGCCAACAGTGCCAGCCCTGCAGATCAACGTGCTCGGACCCGTTGAGATCCTCAACGCGACAGGCAAGGTTGAGCCCAGCAAGCGAGCGCGTCTGCTGGAGTTCGCCGCATACCTCGCACTCCACGCGGGGGCGACCCACACCGCCATCGACAACGCGATCTGGCCCGACCGCAAGAACGAAGACAACCTCAACACCCGGAACCCGGCCACCAGCAAGCTGCGCCGTTGGGTTGGATCAGATCCCGAAGGCCGCGAGTACCTGCCGCGGCACCAAGCGGGCGAGGGCTACGCCTTCCTGCCCGAGGTGACCACCGATGTCCAACGGTGGGACGACCTCATGCATGGTGCCCCACTGCGCGCATCCACCGACGAGCTGGAGCGAGGCCTCGAGCTTGTGCGCGGCATCCCGTTCGAAGGAACGCACCCACGTCGATACGGCTGGGCGGAGTCGATCAAACAGCGGCTCATCAGCGAGATCGTCGACGCGTCCTACGAGCTCGGCCGCCGGCGTCTGATGAGCGGCCGCTGGCGAGCGGCGGAGCAGGCGCTAGTGGTCGGCCTGCGCATCGAACCAGCTCAGGAGAATCTATGGAGACTGCGAATCATCGCTGCGCACGAGAGTCGGAACCCGGCAGCCGAAGCCGAGGCTATCGAGCGACTACTCACCATCACCGAACAGATCGACTGCGAGCTCGAACCCGAAACCGAGGAACTCATCGCCGCCTTGAGGCAGAACCCGAGCGGCGACCTCGACCACCTTCTGTCCACCGCCCTCTGAGGAAACGCATGACGACATCCGCTGAGCAGACTAGTCCTGGCCCTGGCCCCGCACGACGGATTGACGCGCTGGTGGCTTGTCACAGAGGGTGTAAGAATTGCTGAAGGACGACTATCGAGCGGGCACGACTCGCTGAACCCACTGGAGGGGACATGATGCCAAGTCGTCATCCGCTGCGCCTAGCTGTCGGAGCGGCGATCCTCGCACTGGGTATCGGCGCCTGTGCCGGTTGCACCCCCAGCCCGACGGCCCGGGGTGAGGTGCCACCAACGCTGCCTCCGCAGTCAGCCACGCCCGAACCCACCGCGTCTCCAGTCCGACTCCGACGGTCGCCTCGCCGTCCACACCGAAGCCGACGCACGGTTTCTGCTGACCCCGTCGCCCAAGACGTCTACAGGTACTACCGCGTGCTGGACGAGCTGAGGCAGAAGCCCCCCCGCGATCCGTACAAGAAGCTCTTCGCAATCACCCGAGGCGAGGCGTTCGACATGTGGCAGGACGTCCTGGTTCAGCAGTCATTCAGTGGCGAGCACTCGACCGGCTTCGTCAAGGTGACGTTGACCGATCGAGGGAAGGTCACATCGAAGGACGGTTCGCAGCGCATCCAAGTGGCTGCCTGCGTCGATCTCAGTGGCATCGACTACCTCGACAAGAACGGCAAGTCGATCATGGCCAAGGACGGGCCTGCGAGGACTGAGGAAAAGCTCTGGCTCATCAAGGAGAAGAAGTCCTGGTACGTGATGAAGTCCAGGGATGGAGCCGCGAAGTGCTGAGGCTGATTGCCTCATGCGGCGTTGCGATGGCGCTTGTAGCGACCGCTCTCGTGTCTCTCGGTGGATCCTCTGGCAGAGGCGAGCCCAGTCGCCTGCGTATCGAGAGACAAGTTCAGCAAGCGGTGCCTGATCACGGTGAAGGCTCCTCTCCGAAGGGCGGTGGCAAGAGCAGCTCTGGCGGAAAGTCCACTAGCTGGTCCGGTGACAACCCCACGATCAGCAAAGCTGGATCCACTAAGGCTGAGCCTTGCCGGTACAAGGGCAAGGTGATCGGCTGCGAGGACAAGCAACGCGGCACCTGGTCCAACAGCCGCAGCTGCTTTCTCAAATCTGCCGGTGGAGAGGTAGCCGACGTCGCCAGTCCACGCTCTGGCTACGCCATGTACAACTGCACCGGAATGAACTCGCTCGCCCCAAGACTGCTAGCGCTAAGACTGCTGGCACAGGGCGGCGGTGGAGGTGCGGCTATACCGCCCCCTCCGCCCGATCCTGCCGTGCTCGCGCAGCAGGCTCTGGCTGCCATGAACCTGCAGGCCATCGACATCGGCATCGTGCCGGAGTCAGCGCCTGGTCGTATCGGGATCATCGGCTTGCCGACTTGGATGTGGGCCGAGAACCCGGGGGCGAACACGGTCGGCCCTATCACCCGGTCTGCATCTTTGCGTGGCTACTCAGTGACTGCGACGGCCAAGGTCAAGAAGATCGTCTGGAAGATGGGCGACGGCACCAGCGTCAGCTGCATCGGGGCGGGTACCCCCTACAAGGACTCCTTCGGGAAGAAGTCTTCACCGACCTGCGGCCACACCTACACGCGGCAGGGCAGGTACACCGTCACAGCAACCTCGTACTGGGTGGTCGCCTGGGCCGGCATCGGTCAGACCGGCACCATTCCGTTGACCTTGAGCGAGTCGGCGAACATCACCATGGGAGAGTCTCAAGTCATTACTCGCTGAGCGAGACAACTGAACTGTCGCCCGGCAGGATCGGGTCAGTTAAGGCTCTGGTGTGTCCCACACTGGTGTCGTGGCGGATGTATCCGGGTCGGAAGGCGGCGAAAAAGGCCGGCACTTGACTAGAGATCAGGTGCTCATGGCGGCCGCAGGAGCACTAGCCGTTGCGCTCGTCAGTCTATTGATCGAACAGCTCGGGCTCGCCGGCGCCAACTGGATCTCCCTCGGCACGCTCCCGGACCTACCACAAGTTGTCTTCATCTTGCTGGTGATCGCGGCCTTCCTGCCTGTGATCCTGTGGATCGGCTATCGGGTGCTAGTCACGCGACCCCTGATAGTTCGTTTGATCTGTCCGGTCCTCGCTGTTCTGTATGTCCTCACCCGTGCAGGTCTGGTTCTAGCGGGAGCTAACGTCTCCCCCCAGCTGGTAACCATGTGCTTGGCCCCGTTCATGACAGCTGGGATCGCGTTGGCGATCCTGCAACGAAACACCAGCGGCGAGGGCGTGATGGCGGTCATGCTGCTCGGGCTCGGTGTCTCGTTGCTCACGTACGGAGTCAGCGAGAGCCGTGTCCTCATTGGAGCGGCTGGGATCGGCATCGTTGCCGCTGGCATTGCGATGCTGACCGATGACGGTTTAGCCGCGGGGATCATCGTCCTCCTGGGCTACAGTCTGGCGGGGCTATGTAGTGGCATTCTCCTCCTCGCTGACGGCCGCCCGCTGCGCGGCGGGGTAGTGATCGCAGCGACCTCGTTCGTGCTCCTGGCCGTTTTGATGTGGTTCACTCAGCACGACCGAGCTGCCAAGTTGTTCGGCTTCATCGGAGCGGCAGCCGTGGCCACGTCGGGACTCATGAGGGCTGTGTTCAAGTACCAGCAGGCGGCCGGCTCAGTTGGTCGGATCTCGGCGATCGCGTCGGGAGTAGGCGCGCTTCTTGTGGCACTGATGGTGGTCGCAGTCGCCGCTTCCGTCGGCCTGATACGGAAGGCTTACAGCCCTCCACCGGAGGGAAGCCATCCGGGGGGTCAGCCACCCGAAGGCCCGCGAGTCGATGAACCCGTGAGTGGACTGCCTCCCGTCCTCGAACTTCTGTACCGGCGCGACCGGACCAGCGGCGGTGTTGACCACAACGGGAGTGAGTCGCCGGACCGCGGAACCGGTGAAGCAGATGAGCACCCCGTCGGGTGAAGTCTCTCCAAAATGGCCGTAGCCGAGGTTAGGCAGTTGGTCCGGCGCCCTTCCGTTCAAGGGAGTGGTACCTCAAGCGGCGAGCCTTTGCAGTCGCCGGATTGGTCGGCGCTCCGTCTGCGGTTTGAGTTGCTCGGCGTCGCTGGTGGGCTGGTCGATGGGTGAGTGGATTTCGTGACGGACGGCGTCGGCGAGGCGTCTGGTGGCACGTGAGCAGCGTTGACGGACGGCGGCCTGGGTGAGGCCGAACGTTTCCGCGGCGTCGTCGAAGCCGAAGCCGGAGGTCTTGTTCGGTAGGTAGGACAGGATGAGGAGCCGAGCGTCGGCCCGGGTGATGACGGCGTTCGTGACGCCCCAGTGCACGACCTGCAGGAGATCCGCGTCATCGGTGAGGCCGTCGATCGTCGAGTCGAGCTGTTGATGGTCCTCGCGGAGGCCGTCGATTGAACTGCCACCTGGCTCGGGGTCGGCTGGCGTTCGGACGCCGCTGATGCGATGGAGGGTGTCCAGGGCCAGGTTGGAGGCCACTCGACTCGTGCGCCGATGCACCGGGTAGCTCGCCACGAATCCCCAGAACTCGGCCACCGTGATGTGGCGTCTGTCCTCGAGCCAGGTGGCTCGCGCGGAGGTGCACAAGGTGGTGGCGGAGCTGCTGATCTGACACAGCTTCGGCAGGAACGACTGGACGAGGGTTCGTCCAGCGAGTTGCTGGCCGGACTGGAAGAGCCGGATCAGGGCGAGAAGCAGAGCGTCCTCGGTGTCGCCGCTGGCGGCGTCGATCGCGTCGACGATCTCTCCGGGCCAGCGGTAGCCGGCGAGGACCGGCTCGATCCGTCCCCAGCGCTTCACCTGCAGGGAGGTGCTGGGCAGTGAGTGCAGATCAGCCCACTCGCCGATGAGCTGGCGGTGGAATCGGGACGGGATGTAGAGGTCCGGGTCGGCGGCGTAGTGCTGGCGGAATATCCGGATGGTCTTCCTCACGGTGTCGTACTCCTCGGTGGTGCTCATGGGGTGGACCGTACGAGCAGTTGTTGCGAATCGTCCACTCGTTGTGGGTTCGTCGCCTGCCTGGTCCCAACTCAATCGGCGGGGGCTTGCCCGATCTCTTGCCCGATCCGTCCGCCGTCCGAAGTTTCCTGCGGGCAAGACCGATATCCAGGCGCAAATCCGGCCGTCCGCGTCACAGATAGCCCGATCTCGGCACCTTCTGAGGGGTGAGTGACGACACCAACCCACACACCTGCGAGGAGCCTGGATGAGCGCCGACCCAAACGCCGACGATCTGCTGGATGCCGCCGCGGTCCATGCAGCTCGAGAGCAGCTCGTTCAAGCGCTCGGCCAGCTCGCAGCACGACCGCTCGACGAGAACGCCACCGCACTCATGCGACAGGCGATCGAACGGGTGGAGTCGGCCGGCGTACGCCGAGCGATCCGTCGCCTGGATCAGGGAGGGACGCGGCCCCCTTTGGTCGTGGTGCCCGCCGCCAGGGGGCACCGCCGAACAGCTGAAGCGACCACCCGCAGCGCCTGGAGCAGCTGGTCACCCCGGCTCGCGATGGCAGGGGGTGCTGCATGAACCTGCTGGCCCGGTTCCGCAAGCCGTCAACAGACGACCCCTCTGAGGAGGTGGCAGAGGAGACAACCGAAGACCTCCCACCGATCGCCACGGCCACCGATCAGCTGACCTCCACACTCGCCGCCCGAACCCTGTCCGCAGCGCTGATCGGATGCCTCATCCTCGGACCGATCGCCGCCGCGCTCGCCGTGTACGCAGTCGCCCAATCCACCTCCTCACCCGTGACACCGGCCGCCGTCGACGACGACGCGAGGGGAGAGCAGGCAGTAGTGCAGGAGTTCGCGGTACGCGTGACGGTGGCCTGGCTGACTGCGACCAGGGACCACCCGGAGGAGTTGCTCAAGCTGGCTCCGCTCGCCCAGGGCCAGGCGTTGCCGGAGCGAGGGTTCACGGTTGCCAACCCCTCGACCTCACAGATCCAACAGCTCGGTCCGGATCTCTGGTCAGTGACGGTAGCCGCCACCGTCACCGACGATCGTCGAACCGTCGTCCGCAGGTACTACCAGTTGCCGGTGAGCTTCCGCAGCGGCACGCTCACCAGCCTGGCCTTGCCGGGACCGACAACGGCCCCGGCGGTCGGTGCCCCCGCCAAGTCGGAGTACCGCACCGAGCTGCTCACCGACAGCCCGGTCGGCACGACGACAGCCCAGTTCCTCAGCGCTTACGTGGGTGGGTCTGGAGACGTCTCCCGGTACGTCACGCCCGGGGTTCAGCTGGCTGCAGTGCAGCCAGCCCCATTCACCGCGGTCCGCGTGAGTGAGCTCCGCACCACATCCAACGCCGATCTCAGTGCACCCACCGATGGTCAGCACATCCGCGTACTGGTCGCCGCGGTCGGCACGGTCACCGATCAGCAGACCGTCGCCGTCAACTACGCCCTCACCCTCAGCGGCCGCGACGGCCGCTGGGAGATCTCCGCCATCGACCAGGCGCCAGTCGTGGTCGATCCCTCGACGTCGACTCCCGATCCACCCTCAGACCCAACCCCAACGCCCACCTCCTCCTAGAAGGCAAACGTCCATGTCCCTCATCGAGATCATTCCCGCCACTACAAGCACCATGCTGCACGAGCTGCAGCCGTTGCTGACCCCACTCGCCGGCGACGGCATCCTCGACATGCTCGAGAAGTCCAACGTCAAGGTCCAGTCGCTCGTGCGAGCCGTAGCCATCACCATCGCGCTCATCTTCACGATCTACATCGCGGTCCAGAGCCGCCTGTCGATGGCCAAGATCATCGTCGCCGGCCTCGCCGGCGGTCTCTTGATCTGGCTCGTCTTCAACGTGACCGCGGTCAAGGACAAGATCGGCAACGACCTCGACAGTGCCAGCTTCGTCGGCATCCACCAGACCGTCGACCCGACGCACGCCGCCGTGATTGTCACCACGACCGCGGTCATCACGATCACCACACCCGCCGGCGTCTAGCCCCCTGCAGGCTCGACCCTCCACCATCACGTGAGCGCGAACATGACCAGTAGCGAACCGCACAGCCACCCAGGCGACACGGCGAAGTGGTACACCCGGGCGCGCCGCTTCCCCCAGCTGATCGGCAAGACCACCGACGGGCGCCCCCTTCCCGGCGGGCCGTACACCTACACCCAGGTGATCGCGGGAGTGTCGGTGCTGGTCGTCGGATACAAGAGCATGTGGCTGTGGGGGCGGTTCGGCTGGGTCACCAACTCCGTCCTCCTCATCGGTGTCACGATCGGCCTGGTCTTCCTGCTCGGCAAGCTGCCCATCGGATCCCGTAACCCGCTCAACATCGCGGCCGGCGCTCTGCACGCGTTCAGCTGCCCGCACCTCGGGAAGGTGGCCGGCGAGCCGCTGCGCCCGCGGCCCCCGCAGACCTGCCGTGGCAAGGTCGTTGCCCTCGAGACAGTGCCCAGCCTCGAGGATCTACGCGCGGCGACGGCCGAACGTTCTCGACCGTCCGCGGCCATGCTCACCAGGCTCCGCCGGCCGACTGGCCGCCGCCGGCAACAGGCGGCGATGCCCGATCGCCCGTCCACTCCGCGTCCGCTGAAGCTGCGGCCCACCCCCGCCGTCATCCGTGACGGCTCACACCCCACCCCCGCGCTCACCGGCGTGCAGCGCACCCTCGCCGCCGCCGCCCAGCGTCACCAGGAGAACTGATGCCCCGTCGACTCCCTACGCGCTTGATGGCTGCCAACCTCCGCTGGACCAGGGCCGGGACGGTCTGGGCGGACTGGATCCTGACAGGCATCCCGTACGGACTGCGTCCGACGCGGGACAAGCATGTCGTCCGCAGTCTCCACATCGGCCTGTTCCGAGGGCTCCCGGGCGAGTCGTTGCTGCTCGGTGTCCGGTCCGGTCTCGACCCGGCCGCGATCGTCTCCAACATGCTCGAGGGAGTCGACCTCGAGAACAGCCCTGAATGGGTCGCCGAGTGCGAGGCCACCTTGGACTCCCTGGACCAGATCGGTCCCGGTCAGCGGATCTACTGGCTCTCGGTGCCGCTCGGCAGCACCGGACCCCTCGACAAGATCGCCGGCCCAGCCAACGCGGCCCTGTCCGACTTCCGTGACGCCGCCGGCCTGCCCCGGGCCACGCTGTCGGCGGGGGAACTGGAGCGCCGTCTCCTCCAGGCCGCCCGGATCACCGAAGCCATTCCAGCCCCGTTCGAACCTGCACCCGCCACCGTCGCCCAAATGGTCTGGCTGCACGAGCACTCGCTGCGTCGCGGACTCTTCCAGGACCTCGACATCCCCCGCAGCGACGACACCGTGTCCGCAGCACTGTTGACCAACCCCAGGTCCGGCACCGCCCTCAGCGAGCCGATCCTGGACGAAGGCGGCCAAAGCGACCTCCCGACCAGGAGCCCTGCCCGGCTCAACCCGGTCAGTCGCCGCTACCTCAAGGTCACCAACGCCAACGCCATCGATGATCCGGAACCGTCCTACCAGACCTTGGCCGTCATCGCCGAGGTCCCGGACGCGGGCATGGCCTTCCCCGGCGCCGAGATCATCGGTCGAGTCGACGAAGCCGGGGTCGACGTCGACTGGGCACTTCGCCTCACCGTCCGTGCCTCATCTTCTGTCGCAAGCCAGAACCAGAAGGCCCTGAGGAACCTCAACGACCAGTACGGCCAACGCGAAGGCGAGATCAGTCACGGGCTCGACATGCTCGACCGGGTAGCCACGGACCTGTCTGAATACGTCGCCGCCCTGGAGTCCGACAAGCTCGAGGTCGAAACCCAGACCACGATGATCTTCGCTGTCGCCGCCCCCACCCCTGACTCCTCCCGCGCTCAGGCACGCGCACTCGGCGACTGGTTCTCCGACGCCGGCTACAAGATCGCGTCGCCGCTGGGCTACCAGGAAGAGCTGTGGTGGGCGATGCAGCCCGGCGTGGCAGCGAGTCGAGCAGTCCGAGAGTTCGCCCAGGTCACCACCAGCAGATCCCTTGCGGCGACCGTGCCCTTCGCCTCGGTGCGACTGGGAGACACGCGAGGATCCGCCCTCGGACTGAACATCGCCAACGGACCGCTCCTCGAGGAGAACGTGCCCTGCGGACCCACCAGCGTCGTGATGCACGATCTCGACGGCGCCTCCGACCGCAACCTCTCCGGCTCAGCAGCCGTCGCGGGCGAGCTCGGGGCCGGCAAGACCGCCACCTTGATGAAGCTGGCAGGCGACGTCATCGACCGGAACGGGCAGCTGGTCATCGCCGACCGGACCCCGAAGGGGGAGTGGGCGTCCTGGGCCGCGGACCGCACCGCCGCCGTCGTCGTCGACTCTGCCGACCCCCAGGTTTCCCTCGACCCGATCCGCGTCTTCGGGCCCTCCATCGGCAGCCGAATGCTGCAGACATTCCTCACCCCGCTGCTCAATGTCAGCCCCACGTCGGAGCAGGGAGTTCTCATCGCCGACGTCCTCGACGCCACCTATCTGACCGAACATGGCCTCACGTCAACGGGTGCGGTGGTCAGCCACCTCCAGCATGACTGCCAGCTCGCGGGTGCGCACGAGCTGGCCCGCCTCATCAACGTGTTCGCCCGCCGCGACTTCGGTCGCGTGATCTTCGACGGCTCCATCCCGTCCCTGAGCCTGGTCGGCGGCGCCATCGTCATCCGAACCCACACCCTGCCGCTGCCGTCTCGCGAGGAGCTCGAGCATGAGCACCTGTTCAAGCAACTCGGGCTGGAGAAGCTGTTCGGCCGCGCCTTCAACGCCCTGGTCGCCAGCCTCGCCCGTCACGTCTGCTTCGCCGACACCTCGGTCCTGGCCGGTTTCGTGGTCTCCGAAGCTCACGCGATGACGGTGTCCTTCGAAGGAGAACGCGAGCTGGTCGACCTGGTCCGCGACGGACGCAAGCACCGCGCGGTCGTGCTCCTCGACAGCCACGACCCCGAAGCCGACTTCGGATCGCCGACCATGCGAGGGCTCATTCCGACCAGGATCTTGATGCGGCACCGTGACAAGACCCTCGCCCAGCGCGGACTGGCCTGGCTGGACCTCGACCCCAACGACGAGGACCTGGTCGAGCTCGTCCGCACCAACACCTCACCGATCGGCGCCGACGGCCACGTGCCTTTGCACCGCCGAGGAGAAGCCACCATGAGGGACATGTCCGGCAACGTCGGCCGGATCAAGATCCTCCTGCCCGCGCGCGCCGATCGGGCGGCGGCCATCACCGCCGGCGGCACCGCGAGTCGCCGGTCCACTGTCGACCCGCAGGCCAACAGATGAGCACCGGACCTGGACAGGCGATGCGTCGCTGGTGGCTTCGTCTCAGCGCCATCGTCGTCGGAGCAGCACTCACGCTGTTCGCGTGGATCCAGTACGCCAGCGCCGACGATCCATCGCAGCTGAGCCAGACTCCGCCCGCCCTGTCGTGGATCGTGCTTGAGGACAGCCGCGGCATCTCGATCTGGAACTACGAGCTCTCCATCGACCGCGGCGGCATCACCGCCCCCGACAAGTTCTACTGGGCCACCGTCACCGACTTCAGCTGGGGCATCTACCGCGGCGGCTGCGCCATCGCCCTGTGGTTCTTGCAGTGGGCCATGTCCTTCAGCTGGGTCAAGACCATCGCGGCCCCACTGCTGGCGGTCGAGTCTGCCCTGCAGCAGGTCGTCGACACTCTCGGAGTCGTCCCCACCTTCTTGACGATCACCGCAATGTTGGCCGGACTGCTGCTGCTGACAGGCAGGTACAGCACCGCGCTGTGGGAGGTGCTGATGGCCTGCCTGATCGCCGCCCTGGCTACCGGCGTGTTCGCCCACCCTGTACAGATGGTCGCCGGCGATGACGGAGCTGTCGTCCAAGCCAGCAGACTCGGCCAGGAGATCGCCGCCGGGGTGGCCACCGGTGAATCGGCCGGCAAATCACCCGAGCAGCTACGCAAAGACCAGACCGGGCAGCTCGTCGACACCTTCATCCGCCAACCGACCGAGATGATCAACTTCGGTCAAGTCATCGACGGCACCAAATGCGAAGGTGACTATGACGAGGTGCTCAAGGCCGGCCCCTACGGCCTCGACGACAACATCCGCGACAAGGTCGGAAGCTGCTCCAAACCGCTAGGCGAGTACGCCGCCAACCCGTCGGCGTCGATGGCGATCGGATCCTTGATGGTGACGCCCGCGGCCTGCGTGATCTTCATCATGGCCCTCGTGCTTGCCGGCTCCGTGATCGCCGCCGCCGTCTGGGCCATGTTCCAGTCCGTCAAGGCGATCATCACCCTGATCACTGGGCTGCTGCCCGGAGGAGCACGCGGATCATTGATGCTGACCGCCGCCGAGGTCTTGGTGTCGCTGGCCATGATCGTGATCACGAGCGTCTTCTTGAGCGTCTTCCTGCTGGTCATCCAGGCGATGTTCGGTGCCGGCAACCAGGTCGCTCAGACCTTCGTGATCGTCGACGTGCTGATCCTGGTCGGAACCATCGTGTTCCTTCGCTGGCGCAAGCAGATCCTCGCCGCCAGCCATCGCCTCGCCCAGTTCATGTCACGTCGGCCTGGTGGCGCACCAACACGTCTGCCGGAACGCCATGCGGGCCGCACCTTGGGTGCCGCCGCGCTCGGCTACACCGCCGGCGCGGTCCGCACCGGTCTTGGGGTTGCGCAGCTTCGAACCCAGCAGCAAATGGCCCGCCGGCCCGCCCCGACCGGCCCCACCTACCTGGACGGTCGACGACAGAGCGTCATCGTCATCAACGGCAACAGCACCCCATCGGCGTCCTCCGGACCAACCTGGGTGCAGAGCCCCACACCCGCCAACAGCCAGAGCACCCGGACAGTCGACCCCAAGCAGCTCGGCGGCGACGCCTCCACGCCCACAGCCGGCGCCGGCGGAGGGCCACTCCCGGCTGGACCAACCGCTCCACAACTGCTGGGAGGTGCGCGCGAGCCCTCCGGACCTAAGCGGATCGAGTCACGCACCAAGAAGGTCGTCGGAGCCCTCGCCGCAGCCGGCACACACGCCGCGCTCGCCACTGCCACCGGGGGATCCTCCGCCGTCGTCGCCCAATCGGCGAAAGCCGCCCAGGCTGCCCGGGCTGCCCGCCGCGCAGCCGTCATGGCCCGCATGGCCACGTCGAGCGCGTCCGCCCAACCGCGCCCCGCTACCCCTCTCGGACCAGTTCCCACCACGCCTCGACGTCCAAGCCCGGTGATCATCCCTGGCGAAATCGTCGCCAACCCGCCCACCGCCGCAGACACCACCCGAACGGCAGCCCCGCGCGCCACACCAGTTGACACTCAGCCACCTACCGTCACCCGCCGTCGACCCCCCGTCAGCACACACCCGAAGACAGCTTCACAGAGTGCGGCCGCCAGGCCGTCAGCCGCACGATCGACCGCCAAGACCGGCGACGCCACATCGCCGCCGCGACCAGCGACACAGCCACCGCAGGTTCGGAAGTCGGCCTGAGCTGTGACATCAACCAAGACGCTCGCGGCGGCGCTCGTGCTGGCCCTGCTCCTCGGCGTGAGCGCCGTCAGCTGTGGACCCATGTTCGCCATCCTCAGCAGCCTCGCTGGCAACCAGTGCTTCACCGGGATGACCACCGCCGGCGAAGCGATCCCGATGCCATCGGGAGATCCGAATGCCAAGCTCGCGTTCCGGGCCGCCAGCTGGAACGTCCTGAAGAGCAACAGCGTCAGCAACGTCACCAGGGGACTGCAGGAACTGGCGACCACAGCCGATGTGATCGGCCTCCAGGAGTTCCGCGAGAAGTTCCGCGGCGCCGCCATCAAGAACTCGATGCCCGGCTGGGCATGGTCCGACCAGAACACCTCCGTCCCGATCACTTGGAACACCGACCGGTTCGACCGCGAACCAGTCGCGAAGAACCGCGTGCTCGAGTTCGGCTCGACCCGCGTCTCCGGCAGTGGCCCGGTGGGAACCAGTGCCGGCCCGAAGTTCGCCGAATGGGTGCAGCTGCGCGACAAGCGCACTGGCGCAACCGTCGTCATCGTCAACCATCACCTTCTCTACAACATCGAATCCAAGGGCCATCCCGACAAGCGTGTGGGAAGGAAGTACCTCGGGCTCGCGCAGAAGCAAATGGATGTCGAGCAGCAGCTGGTCGACCGGTTCAAAGCGCTCCAACTACCGGTGGTGGTCACCAAGGACGGGAACTGGGACTACCGCAAGGCCGCGAAGACCCGCGACCCCGGCAACCCGTACATCCAAGCCGCCCGCCACGGCCTCTACACCAACTGGCAGGTACTGGGCACGCCTGGTCGCGGCACGCAGTCCAGCGGCACCCGGCTGATCGACTCCGTCAGCTCCACTACCGCCACCCTGATCCCCGTTCGTCAGACCATCCTCGGGACACCGAAAAAGCGGTGGCACGGCTCGGACCACGCACCCCCTGTTGTCGGGCTCACCAACGCTGGATCCTCACTCAATGCCGCCGCCCAGGCCAGCGCATCCCAGACGGTCCAGCCGACACTGACCAAGATCGACGGCTTGACCGATCAGCAGACGCAGGTAGCCCAACAGATCTACACCACTACCCTGCAGGTCGGGCGGGAACAGCGCTGGTCGGCCGCGGACACCGACAAGGCGTTCCAGATCGCCGTCTCCACCGCCCAGAAGGAATCCACCCTGGGCGCGGACCCCCGATCGAAGCGGCCCGACAAGAACGGGGACGGCGGCATCTTCGCCCAACGCACCCGGCCGGGATGGTACGGAACCATCGACCAGGTCAACGACCCCGTCTACGGGACCCGGATCTTCCTCCTGGGCAAGAAGCTCTCCACCGCTGACGTCGCCGCCGCGAAGCGAGCTGGTGCGACCCCGGCCGGCCCGGCCGGCTACACGATTCCCGGCCTGATCCAGGTCAAGGGATGGCAGCAGATGTCGGTCAGCAAGGCCTCCCATCGGGTGCAGCGGTCCGCGTTCCCGCACATCCCGGACCAGTTCCTCGACATCAGCCGCGCCCTCCTCCAAGCCTTCGTCAAGGCAGGCGTCACCGCGGCCACCGCCGCCAGCGACGTCGCCCAGCTCCTCACCGCCGGCTGCGAGTCCACCGGGCAGGCAGCAGGCGCAGCCATGAACTGCCCAGCCACCTCGATGCCGGCCGAGCAGTACGACATCACCGCCGACGCCCTGGCCGTCACTCGATGCGTAGCCCAACAGTTCGCTCAGATCACCACCATCGGCACCTACTCCGGCCACCAGCCGGACCTCACCCGCGCCGTCGACATCATGATCCCGAACTACGCCGCGACGTCCGGGCGAGCCCTCGGCACCCAGGTCCGGGACTGGGTCCAACAGCACGCCGCCGAGCTGGGGGTTGACTACATCATCTGGAACGAGCAGATCTGGTCGACCCAACGTGCAGCCGAAGGTTGGCGCCAGTGCGGCACCGCCGCCGCGGGTTGCTACAGCGGTCCCGACGACAGCGCGGGACACCGCAACCACGTCCACGTCTCTGTGTTCGGAGAAGCCAGCATCGAGTACGCCAAGACCCACGCCGGCACCGAGCGGCGACGTCGGCTCGGGGGAATGCCCCTTGGATGGGGCCTATGCGCCCGGGAAGAAGAACCCCGATGACTGCAACGACGCGCTCGCCTTCCTAGAACGCCAAGACGCGACCAACTCCCGGCAGTGGTACCGATCCTGCCTCGCCCTGGTGGCCAACGCCTACGGCTGGGGATACTCCGGAGTGAACACCGCAGGTCTCCACGCCGCGGTGGTGAAGCGCGCCGGAAAGATGCACACCACCCGCACCAACATTCCCCGTGGCGCCATCCTCTGGTGGACCAACGGCGGAGCCGGCCACGTCGCCGTATACGCCGGCAACGGCTACATCTACAGCAACGACGCCGTCACCCCGGGCGAGGTCAGCAAGGTCAGCTGGGACCTTCCCGAGAAGCAATGGGGCCAGCACTTCGAAGGCTGGTCCGCGCCCTACTTCCCGAACGCCGGCGGCTCCGTCGCCGCCTGACCCCAATCGCAGCGTCCGAAGGAGAACACAGTGCGGAAAGTTGTCGTAGCCCTGATCGTCGGAGCCATCGCCGTCATCCTGGTCTTCCACGGCCGGCACGATGCACCAGACCAGAAGGCCGGCCCGCCGATAGCCTCAGCGGCGCCCACCGCAGCGGCCGCGCCACCCCCTGACATCCCGCCCACGCCCAGTGCGTCCGCCAGCCCGACGACGACAGACACTCCCTACAGCGGCTCTGCTGATGCGAAGAAGGTCTGGGAGCCGGTCGCGGAGGGCTTCGCCCTGGCCTACGTCGACACCGCGCACCTCACGTCGAAGGAATGGCTGGCCAACCTCAAGCCCTACCTGACCCCCGACGTCATCCACGAGCTCGCCGGCACAGACCTCGAGAAGGTTCCCGACGGTCACTACGCCGGCTACCAGGTGCTGCGCCAAGCCGACGAAACGCTGACGGTGCGTGTGACCTACCAAGAAGGGTGGGCCCTCGTCCTGTACATGGCGGCAGCCGACCCACACACCTACATCATCAGCTCCTACGACTACAGCGAGGACTTCGACTAGGTGCGTCCGGACAGGGGTTACGCCCGATCTTGCGGAACGCGCGAGTCGTCGCCAACGAAGAGCGGAGCCCACACTTGGCCTACAAGCGAGATTCGGCGCTCTAGGTCAGGACTCATCCAAGGGCGCAAGCAATTCCGGACCGTTGTTGCGGACGTTGTTCACGGCCTTGGTGATCGCGTAGATGTCCAGGCTGCCAGCGGTCGGGGGGGGCCATCAGGTCGGTCGCCGTCCGGGCGTCGGTGTGTGGGTCGAGCCAGGCGTCCCAGTTCTCTTCGATCACCGCCATGGGCATCCGGTCGTGGACGCGGCCGACGTCGTCGGTTGCGGTCGTGGTGATGATCGCGTAGCTGATGACCCAGGCGTCCTCGGCGTCGTCCGGCTTGGTCTTGTCCCGCCAGAACTCGTAGATGCCAGCCAGCGCCAAGATCTCGTCGGCGTCGTTGGGGTGAATGTAGAAGGGCTGCTTGAGCGGCTTGCCGGACTTGCCCAGCTCCTGGGTCGGCAGCCACTCGTAGAAGCCGTCGACAGGGACGAGGCCGCGGCGTGAGCTGAACGCACGGCGGAAGGAGGGCTTGGTGGACACGGTCTCGGCTCGGGCGTTGATCATCCGGTTGCCGATCGAGACGTCCTTCGACCACGAAGGCACGAGGCCCCACCGTAAGTTGCGGAGCTGTCGAACAGGGTCGCCGTCCTTGTCGTCACGCGGTGGTCGGGCGATCACGACCGGTGCGGTCTTGGTCGGCGCGACGTTGTAGTCCGGAGGTAGCGGCGGGTCTGCACGGTCGGCCGGGATGTCGAACTCGTCGGCGAGGACTTGGCTGGAACGAACCGACGCGTAGCGACCGCACATGCCTCCACCCTAGGCGTGGCACGTGACCGATATGTCAGCACAGGCGCCCGCCGTGGCCAGCCTGGTCTCGGCTGCGGCCTACCTGCCGGTGCTCGTCTGGCTCGGACGGGATGGCCGGCTGTGCGGTGGCCGCTCGTGCTGGCCGTGGTCGCCGGAGTGCCGTCCTCGGCCGTCCCGTACGCCGCCGACCTGACCGCCCTCCGGTTCCTGCCGGCGCGGTTCTTCGGCAGCTCTCCAGACAACTCGGGCGCCGACTCGTCGCCCCCTCCAACCTCGACCGCCGGCGACGACATGCTGCTCGCTCGGACAGGCCGGTGTGTGGCCACGGACGAAGAGGGTGGCGGCCGTCCCGGTGATCATGAACGTCGCCTCCGTGTCGGCGACTGGCGAAGGCACCACTGGTGAGATGGAGGATGCCGGTCAGACCCACACCGGCAACCGAGCGCCCAGGGACGGCCTTCGTCTCATGGGACGCTTTGAGACGGCATGCTGCTGATGTGTCGGCGCCTACACGTGGCGCTCGAGGGGTTTCGCCGAGGATTCGCCGCCATATCCGGCTGTATCGACCGTTGCGTCGTGATGCGGGGGTCTTTAGCGTTGTCTCGGGCGTGCCACCGCCTCGTGGGAGTGCGATCGGGCCGCCGGATCGGAGGACCCGTCGTGCTGCGATCACCCATCCTGGCACTTGCTCTGTCGACCGCCCTGGCGATCGGACTCGGAGGTGTGCTGGTTGCGCCGGCCATGGCCTCCCCACCCTCGTCGCACACCTTGGTGGTGGATGACGATGGTGCGCAATGCGGTCCGCACGCGTACTCCAGCATTCAGGCCGCCGTCGATGCCGCTCGCCGCGGCGACCGTGTCCGGGTCTGCCCCGGGAGGTACGCCGAGCGGGTAGTTGTGAACAAGCTTCTCACCCTGACCGGCCAGCCAGCCGCAGTAGCAGCCCTGGACTGCTTCACTGAGCCGACCTCCGAACCGGACGATCTGGACACCAGCGTCGTACCCGTGCTCGAGCCACCCGATGCCGAGGAGACGCCGGTGCTGCGGCTGACCGCAGACCGGATCGAGGTTGCAGGACTGGTGATCCAGGGTGTCGACGACGAAGAGGCCGACATCGTTGACGGATACACGCTCTTCGATGCGGCACTGACCACCGATGACGCGCACACGGGATGGCGCATCCACCACAACCTGTTCCGGCTGAACTTCCTGGCGGTCGAGCTCGGCAGCAGGGGTGGTCCGGCATCGAGGTTCGACCACAACTGCCTCCGCGACAACACCTACTCGGTGGCCAACCAGCGCTACACGCTGTCCCGGGCGCTCCTCGACCACAATGAGACGTACCGGTCTGAGGCCACCGCGTGGGAAATGGGCTGGGGCTATCGGGGTACCACCGCAGTCATTTTGGATCACAACACTTCACGGCGAGACCACCTCGCCGTTTACGCCGAGAACGACGACCATCTGACGGTGCGGGGCAACGCTGTCGAGGCAGGCCGGCATCGGCATCCACGCGGAAAACGATGATCATCTGACCATCCAGGGCAACCTGGTGGAGCAGGCCGACCGTGCCATCGAAGCCAAGAATGATGATCAACTGACCATACAGAGCAACCGGGTAGAGCAGGCCGGCCTCGGCATCTACTTGGAAGGTGGTCTCACCCAGCCCAGAATCTTGCACAACACGGTGACGGGAACGACGCGCGGCGCAGCCATGACGGTCAATCCCCAAGTCGGTGATTCGCCTGTGACCGGCCTTGTGATGCGCGGCAACACGGTGACCGACAACGCGTTCTCCGGCTTCACCACGGGTGGCGTCGCCAACCTGACCGGCGCCTCGATCGTGGCCAACACGTTCAGCCGGAACGGAAGGCACGGCATCGAGCTGGCCCCAGGAACCCGCGCTAATCGGTTGCTGGACAACGTCACCGAAGGCAACGCCCAGTACGGCATCCGACTCTTCCCAGGAACCCAGGACAACCTGCTGGTCCGCAACCGCATGCTCGGCAACGGACTGGCCGACGCTGTCGACGAGACCGCGGTCACGACCGACGGCGTCACGGTGCTGGCCAACCGCTGGGTACGCAACACGTGCACAGTCGACGTCCCGGCCGGCGAAATCTGTTGAGTCAGTCGAGCCGGTCGCCGCCGCTGACGTTGAGGACTGTCACAGGGGACATGTCGGACATTGCGGGTTCCTCCAGCCCGTTCAGCCGTCGACCGCTGAACGCCTTTCGCACGTCGTTAATCTGCACCTTGTCGTGGGCGCCATTCGTCAAGCGGAGCCGAATCCCGCCGGATCGTCGCAGCGAGCGGGTGTCTCCTCAATGTGCACCTGGTGGTGCGCCCGTTCCGGGCTGAAAATGGTGTCGTGGCCGCCCGGTAACGCCGTGCTTCTATGGTCCCTCGAGGCCGTCGACTAGTCGGGCGGGAGCTGTGTGTTGGGCCCTTCATTGTTGCCCCGTCCGCGGGAGCACGAGGACTAGATTCGCTGGTTGCCCGACAGCTCCCCGGGTGGTCGCTGTCAGGGTATCGGGTCCGCCCGGTGGGGCGGCGACAGTGAAGGCGGGGTGAGCAGGGATGTTCGTCGAAGTCCAGTGATGACGAGCAGATCATCGAGCGGGTCGCGGCACTGGACATTGGCAAGGCCGAGGTCGTGTGCTGCGTCCGGCTGCCGGCACAGCGGTGACGGGAAACGCCGGGTGCAGGAGGTGTCGACCCACATCGACGATGGTGCCGTCGCTGTGTGAGCTGGCGAATCGGCTCGTCGGGCTCGGCGTCACCCGGGTGGTGATGGAGGCGACCAGTGACTACTGGCGGGCGCCGTTCTACCTGTTCGAAGCGCACGGCCTGGAGCCGTGGCTGGTCAACGCCGAAGACGTCAAGCACCTGCCCGGGCGACCGAAGACCGACAAGCTGGACGCGGTCTGGCTGTGCAAGGTCGCCGAGAAGCAGATGCTGCGGCCCAGCTTCGTGCCACCGGCCGACATCCGCCGGCTGGCCTCCGACCTGTTCGGCGTCTCCGGCCGGGCCATGCTCAACGCCTTGATCACCGGGCAACGCGACCCGAAGATCCTGGCGGTGATGGCCCGATCCCGGATGCGGATCAAGATCGGTCGGCTGGAGGAGGCGTTCGCCGGGTTGTCGCTGGGCACCTTCGACGACCACCACCAGTTCCTCCTCGCCAAGATGCTGGCCCGCATCGACGCGGTCAACGCCGACATCGCCGCCCTCGATACCGAGATCGGAGACCAGCTCGCCCCTTTCGCTGATGCGGTCGCCCGGCTGGATGAGATCCCCGGGATCGGGCCGACCGCGGCCGCCGTCATCATCGCCGAGATCGGGGTGGACATGAGCAGGTTCCCTACCCCAGCTCATCTGTCGTCGTGGGCGAAGTTCGCGCCCAGATGGCCAGCTCCTCCGGCGGCGAGAGCAAGAAGGGCAACGGCTCGACCGGCCACGGGGACCACTACCTGGCCCGGGTGCTGGGCGAGGCGGCCGTCATCGTTGGACGGACCGACACCTTCCTCGGTGCCCGGTATCGACGGATCGCTCGCCGCCGCGGGAAGAAGAAGGCCATCGTCGCGGTCGGCCGTTCCATCCTGGTGATCATCTGGCACCTGCTGTCCGACCCCGACACCCGATTCTGCGACCTCGGATCCGATCACTACGACCACCACGTCAACACCAGCGCGAAACGACGCAGCCACATCCGACAGCTCGAAGCCCTCGGCTACAAGGTCACCCTTCAACCCGCAGCCTGAGCATCCCTCACCAGCCCGAGTAGGTGCCTGGCTGGGACTATTTTCGGACTAGCGGAGTTGGGAAGGCGGATCCCACTCGTGAGCCAGGACGCTGTACACGTCGGAGTCTCGAAACCCTCGGTCAGGAACAGGTGCGTCTGGACGTCATGGGGTGACCGAGGAAGTCACACGATTCCGACAGCCACGGCGGGGAAGGCGCATCCGAGAACTCGATGGAGGATCCGAGCCATTCCCGCCGTCGCCCGTGGTGTTCACAATGGGTCCGGTGAGCGGAGGGGAATCGGGTCGAATTCATCCAAACTGGCGAGCAACGACTCGATCCTCACTTGCCGACCCCTGAGCGCGCTCGGCCGGAGACCGATGAACGGCACCAAGGTCGAGGGTAAGAAGCGTGCCACCGGTGCAGTAGCCCGAAAGGCAACAAGCTCCAAGAACCCGCGAAGGTCGAGAAGTCCCAGGAGGCAAGCCCCCGGTAACGTCGTGTGGCGTGGCGGGGCCGCTGACCGGGATACCGAAGATGTTGGCCATGGCGAATTGTCAGACCTGGATGCAGGTCGCGATGCACAGGCCGCCCTCCGGAGAACGACGAACGTGACCAGCAACGCGACGAAGAAGATGCTCCCGAACGGCAGCGGCTCGGTCTCCACCGCGTGGAAGAGGGTGAACACAACCGCAGGCATCACGACCACAGTTGTTCGCCTGCTTCCGACCGTCGAGTGTCCGGAACTGGCTCTATCGTCGACCGACATCGAAGCGAATGGAGTTGGCCAGGTTCCGAGCTGGCCCACAAGGAGGAGGAGAGATGGTCACCTTCACCCACACGCGCGAGCTGAAGGAAGCGCAGTTCATCGACGTGGATCTACGAGGCGCGCGCTTCGTCGAGGCTGATCTCTCTGGCGTCGTCATGCGTGCCGTCGAGGTCTCCGGCGCGGATATCGACGCGCCCTGGCTGGTCCACGGCACGAGCTTCCTCGTCAACGGTGTTGACGTCATCCCACTCGTCGAGGCCTCGCTCAACGACCGCTTTCCTGGCCGCGCGGATCGACGAGCCGCCGATCCCGACGGCTTGCGCGCCGCGTGGTCCGCCCTACAGAGCACCTGGACACAGACCCTGGCCCACGTCGCGACGATGCCTGCCGGCTCTGTCGACGTGTCGATCGACGGCGAGTGGTCGTTCGCGCAGACGCTCCGGCACCTGATCCTCGCCACCGACACCTGGCTGGGCCGCGGGATCCTCGAGCTGGATCAGCCGTTCCACCCCATCGGATTGGCCGGTCCCGGCGCCGAGGACGACGGCTTGGACATGTCGATCTTCGCTGCCACCACGCCCCCTTACGCCGACGTGGTCGAGGTTCGAGCAGAACGCGTCGCCATGGTGCGTGACTACCTCGCCGCGGTCACTACAGACCAGTTGGACGCGACCCGCGCGAACCCGTGGGCCCCGCAAGAGCAGGAGACAATTCGTTCCTGCCTGCATGTGATCTTGGAGGAAGAGTGGGAGCATCACCGCTACGCCGTCCGGGATCTGGCCGCCATTGAGTCAAGGTCGGACCCGGGGTCGGGCAACTCGGCCAGCGACACCACGAGCGTGCCGTGATGGCAACCTGGAAGACCACACGGAACACCAGTGCCGCAAGCCGTCCGTGCCGGCGTGAGATCGCACGCCGGACGGTGCTGATGTAGCGCGCTCGGGCTGAGCCTGATCGTCGTGGGACCTGCCCGCGAGCGATTCGCCGTCAGGGGGCGTTACGCGAAGAGGTCGGTAGCGATGCGCTGGGGGTTGGTGGGTGCAGTGAGGGAGCGGAGGCGCCGCACGATCGTGGGGCCTCACTGGCGGGCGCTGACGTAGGCCTCGTCCACGCGGCAGCGTCGACGCCGGCGCCGACGCGAGCACGAAGGTAGTCGTCGACCGGGGCCAGCCGATCCGGCCGCGGGCGCAGATTGGGGATTCGGTCCAATACGGCGTCCCACGCGACGACCTTGCTGAGGATGGTCGTGCGCCTGGTACCGGGGCGCGGGACACGCTCCGCAACGGGTCCTATCTCGTGCCTCTGTCGTTTGTTGAATCGTTCAGCCTTCGTGCTGGTCCGTCTTTGCTCGCAGTTCGCTGTTTTGGTTTTCGAGGTCGAGGACCATGCTGATGCCGGCGAGGTTCAGGCCGGCGTCGAGGAGGTCGCCAATGCGGCGGAGGCGGTCGAGGTCGTCGGTACTGTAGCGGCGGGTCCCGCCGTCGGTACGTTCGGGTGTGAGCAGCCCGCGAGCTTTCGTAGGCCCGTAGGTTCTGCACGCCCGTGCCGACCAGCTCCGCGGCAACCGAGATGCCGTACACACCCCGCTGCGGGTCGGGTTGGTCTGCCTCGGCCACCCCACACTCCCTCGCTCGAATTCTTCTTTCTTGCCTCTTGCCTCAGCATGCCACTAGTGCTAGAAAAAACCTATAGCGCATGCCACAGATCACAGCAGGTGGTCGGTGGTCTACCTGGAGCATCACAACAGCAGATGGAGGTGACAACGATGCTGATGCGCACTGACCCTTTCCGTGAACTGGACCGACTCACCCAGCAGATGCTGGGCACCGATGGCACCCTGGCCCGCCCGTCGGTGATGCCGATGGACGCTTGGCGGGACGGTGACACGTTCCAGGTCGAGTTCGACCTACCCGGCGTGGACGTGGACTCGATCGACCTCGACGTCGAGCGCAACGTGGTCACGGTCAAGGCCGAACGTCCGACCCGCGCCAGCGACGCCGAGCTGATTGCGGCCGAACGGCCCCGGGGCGTGTTCAGCCGGCAGCTGATCCTAGGCCGACAACCTCGACACCCAGAACATCAGTGCCGGCTACAACGGCGGTGTGCTGACGTTGAGGATCCCGGTGGCCGAGCAGGCCAAGCCCCGCAAGATCACCATCAGCAGCGACAGCAACGACCAGCAGGCCATCAACGCCTGACCGCCGCGGTGATCGTGATGTCGAAGATCTCGCTACCGGCCGGCGCCGGTGACACAGGCAGCGTCGATGCCCGGTTCCTCGATCTGCTGTTGGCCGACGACGACCTGGTGCAGGCCGAGTTCGACGCGATCATCGCCGCGGAGTGGCCGGGCCCACCACCGAACCTGCCGCGCCGACGCGTCCTCGGTGGCCCAGACCCCGGCGGGAGACGTCGTCACCGAGCGACGGCCACCCAAAGGGCTCGAGCCGGGCGGCGACCAGCCTTGGACGGGTCGGCGCGGCAACGCTCCCCGCCGCCAAACGACCAAGAGAAGACCGACCAGGAGAAAGGCAGGTGATTGCCAGCTGTGACCGATTCACTCAGAGGTGACCCTTCGTCCCGCGCGCACGTTCGACCCTGCGGCGTCTGACCCTGCAACCAGTGACGCCCGCGCCGTCCGCGCACCTATTTCAGCGGGCCGGACGAGACGGTCCCTCCCATCGTGGTCCCGGCCTGGCTGCGGCCGGGACCACAGCCACCACAACCCACCGGCCCGATCCTGATGACCGAACCGATCGACCTGTACGCCATCCTGGGACTGGCCCGCGAGGCCACCCAGGCCCAGATCAGCGTCGCCTACCGAACCCTGCTGCGCCGCTACCATCCCGACACCCGCCCACCCGCCGACACTTCAAGCGACACGGTTTCCGATGCGGCGCTGCAGCATGTCCTCACCGCCTATGCGGTCCTCCGCGACCCGGTCCGCCGTTTCGACTACGACCAGCGGACCACGCCGCGATCTGCGCCCGCCCACCCAAAAGCACAGCGGATCCACCCATCATGGACACGTCGGTTCGACGATCCACCCCTCCGCGCCGGACCCGTCCACTGGACACCCTGACCAGCTTCAGCCGCCCCGCCGATCGGTAAACGCTCGATGGACCTCTCGGCTGTTAACGCTGGTTCCTGGGTCAATCAGCCGGTGAGGGCGTCGACGCCCTGCGGAAGGCTTCAGGTGCGACCTCTATCTGGGGCAGGAGGCTGGTCCCGCCGGACTGGGAGTTCGGCGACTTCGGCGAGGAGACTGATCCGCGCGTTCGGGCGGCCAGGCTGGACGAGGCCCTTGATATCCTGCAGGTCTGTGCTGCCGGACCGCTGCAGCGGCACGTCCCGATATGGGTCGGGCGGCGAGTGGCCCGACCGCCGGGCACCGTTCGTCGGGCGGCACGATACGACGGCGTTGCACCCCTGTTGTTCTCCGTGCCGGTGGATCAGCAACCGGCGGCCATTGGCGACCTCGTATCGTTTGTCCGGGGTGCGGGGCGCGGTCGGTGTGACGTGGGTGGATGGAACCCATCTCGCACTGGCGTGGGCCCCTGGAGGCTATGCGTGAGCGGATCCGTCGTGGTCCGCCGCGGCTGACCGACCCGCCGAGCTGACCGACTCGTCGAGCTGACCCAGGGAGGACGCATGTCCTGGTCCCGCCGAGCCGCTGCGCACGCCGCCGCGCAGCGGGTCCTTGCTGAGGTCGTGGCCGATCCCCGCTACGCACGGACCAGTCACCTCCACCTCCGTCTCAAGGGTGCGGTGGTCGTCGACGAGCACCTGCGGGGGCCGCTCCGGGCTGACGTGTTCTCGGTGACCAAGAGCGTGCTCTCGACGGTGCTGGGAGTGATGGCCGCACGGCGACTGCTGCCAGACCTGGACCGTCCGGTCGCTGAGGTCCTGCCGCCGTTGCGTGGCACCCCGCCGAGACACACACCTGGCGGCAGTTGCTCACCATGGACCCGCGGCGCCGCCGTCGACGAACGGTGGGAGCTTCTACGCGGTGGCGTCGTTGCCGGCCGACCACGGCCATCTCGCTCAGGCTCCCCAGCTCCCGGTCTCCCGGCGCGGAGTTCGTCTACGACAACGGCGGTCCGCACCTGCTGTCTGCGGCAGCCACCGAGGTACTGGGCGAGTCGGTCGCCGACTTCGCGGGGCGTGAGCTCTTCGATCCACTGGGAATCGTGGACTACGAGTGGCCGACCGATCCGGACGGCTACCCGGCCGGGTCGGACCGTTGGCAGCTCACTGCCGGCGACCTCGCCTCCCTGGGTCAGCTGTGGCTGGACGGCGGTCGACTGAACGGGCGGAGCCTGCTGCATTCGCAGTACTTTCAGCAGATGACCCGGGCCCAGGTCGGCGGGGGGCCACCCGAGATGGTGCCCTACGGATTCCTGCTCTGGATCCCTGACGGGATGCTGCTGGCCGGCGGATGGGGCGGCCAACACCTGCTCGTGATCCCCGCGGCCGACGCCGTGGTCGTCACCACCGGAGATCCCGGCTTCGACCCCGGACCGCCGCCCACCGACCAGATGCCGCCGCATTGGCGGCCGGCCCTGGACCTGGTCCGAACGCACCTCCTGCCGGTCCTGCTGGACGCCGGCGCCTGACCGTACCGGCGATCAACTTCCCACTTCCCAGGGACGGCTGCAAAGCGGGTGTGGCGACGAACGTGAGGCGATGGGCGGGATCAGACGTTCCCAGTGGCACTCCAATGGCAGGCGGCGTCGTTCATGCGCACCGTATGGGCGGCCGCCGAAATAATCGACGACCGGGGCCTGAGCGCGTTGACGATGCGGGGGCTCGGTGCGCACTTAGCCTCAATCCACCGATTAGTCTTGCTAGTTGATCTTGGTTCGGTGGTTTGGCCCCGGTGGGGGATGAGTCGGCGTGTCGGAGTCGCTGGCCTCGCTGCCAGGGTGTTCCACGATGAATCGGTCGGGCCGGTGCTGTCGGCGGATGGTCAGCTGGTGGCAGTGCCGGGTGGGTCAGCGACACGCTCGTTGAGCCGTATCCAGGCGCTCTGCCAGGGCCAGTCCTGGGGTAGGTGCAGGGTCAGCCGTCGTGCGGAGGTCGCGATCCGGCACGGAATCTGGATCAGTGTGCGACGCACGGTCGCTGTGGTGGCGCGGGCCAGGTCCGATGCCTGTGTCGGGGCGGCGAGGGTGGCGGCGGCACGGGTGAGGTTGAACGCGATCACCGCGAGCACGAGCCAGGCGGCGTTCGCGGTGAACACCCCGGAGGGCAGGTGCGCCAGCGCGGAGTTCTTCAAATCGGCGTGGACCTGTTCGATGATCGCGTGCCGACGGTGGACCTGGTCGGCGGCCACGGTGTCGAGCACCGTCGGGTCGGTGGTGGTGAAGAACGCGTGGAATCGCCACACGTCGAACAGCCCGTCCTGCCCAGCGGCTCGGTGCTTGTCGGCCCGGAAGTCGGGTATCCGGCGCACGATCAGCCGACCTGGCACCTGGTCGGACTTCGGTTGGGCGGCGAACGCGGTGAACGCGATCTCGGCGACCTCGGCGCGGGAGATCCACTGCCCGGAGGTCTCGTCGAAGACCGCGTCGGTGTACTCGATCGTGGTCCAGGCATCCTCGGCGATGCTGGCGATCGCAGCCTTGACCCGGGCGTCAGTCCGGACGGTGACCGACACCTGCGCGCCACCGGCCAGCGCGGCCCGGACCGGGCCGCGGCCGTAGAACGCGGAGTCCATCCGCACCAGGACCGGTGTGCCCGGCTCCAGGATGCGGCGGGTAGTGGTGACCGCGTCCGCGACCAGACGCTTCCCGCCCCGTGGTGAGGAACACGCCCCGCGACGCAGCCGCTGCGCCACGATCACCGGCGCGGCCCCGGCGGTGGTCGCTGTGGCCAGCAGCGCGTTCAAGCCGCGGACCTTGGTGTAGCCGAACCCGGCACCTTGTTTGTGCGTGGCCGTGGACCTCGATCACGGTGTCGTCGACATCGACGAACGCGAACCCGCGCGGCTCAGTAACTGCCGGCGGCGGCGAGGGCGTCGTGACCAGGCGGGTCAGGTCGGCCAGCGTGAGCAGGAACCGGGACGCGACCGCGTCGAGCTGACGGACATGCCCGAACGTGAACGAACGAAGGAACGATCCCAGCGTCGACGGCGCATAGATCGCGGCGAACAACCGGCCCATGCCACCGTGGCGCAACAGCGCCATGTCATCGATCGAGTCGGCACCGGCAACCATGCCCGCGACCAGTGAGGCCACCTTCAACCCCGCGTTCGCGCCCTTGTCGCCCGGCACGCTCAGATGCTGCCTGGCCAGCTCCTCCAGCCCGGCCTCTTGGGCCAGGCCCATCACCGGCACCAGCCCAGCCGACGCCACCAGATTCGGATCGTCGAACACCGTCGAGATCCGGGCAAGAGTATGAGAGAGTCGCATCCCAGAGATGCCCTTCCGTGTGCTGGCCGATTCGAACTGTCGCAAGTCCTAATCTCCCAGCCCGTAAGGGCATTCTCGCTTCACGCCACGCTCAACCAGCCGTCACCGACCATCCGGATCGGTGGATCCGGGCTTAGGGGTCGAGGCGATGGCGCTCTACCGCTACGTGCCCGGGCGCGAACAGCTGCTGGACGGCGTCGTGGAGGTGGTGATGGACGAGCTGTACCAGTCCACCCACGCGGCGGCCTCTCCACCAGCCCAGGAGTATCTGCAGATGCACGCCCACGCCGTCCGCATGCTCGCCGTCACCCACCCGCGAATCTTCCCGCTGGTGGCCACCCGGCCGCCATCCGCTCCCTGGCTGCGACCGCCTCTCTGCAGTCTGCGGTGGGTCGAGTCGTTCCTGCAGGGACTGCGTGAGTACGGGTTCTCCCCGGGCGTCAGCGTCGCGGTGTACCGCTCGTTCGCGACGTTCCTGCTTGGGGCGCTGCTGCTCGAGGCGGGGACGCTGGAGGACCTGACCATCACCGAGAAGGTGAACCCCGCCTTCATCGAGACCGACGACCTGTCGTCCTACCGGATCATCTCGGAGATGGCCGACGAGCTGAAGGACGGCGGCTTCGAAATCGAGTTCGTGGCCGCCTTGGAGGACCTGATCGAACGGGTCGCGGTGATGCGCACCTAACAGGCCAGCGGTGGGCATGGACGCGGTGGCTGTCATATGGCCTATCGGACAGCCGAGATCGTCACTGGGAGCGCGCACGCCCCGGACACGCTTCAGGGCATGAACGCGGCGATTGACGGACTTTGGCGGCGGTCCATCGATGGGCCAGCTGCGGTCATGGTCGACTTCCTCGAGCAGACTCATGATGTGGGCCGCATCGCTTCCACCCCAGATCGGCCAATGAGTAGGAACGACCAGCAAGCTTCGCTACTCGGCGTGGCTCGGTTCGCTGACGTGCACCGCCTCAGGATGTGCGGATGGTTCTCACCGAAGCTCATGACGGACACCGTCGGTGCGCCTGTCGCCTCCGGGATTGGCGTGGTCACCTGCTGTGACAACGGACCGAAGGCGGCGAGTCTTGGCGACAGTAGGTCCTGACCACCCATCTGCGTGCCGTCGGAGGCGCAAGATGAACCATCCGGGGACGTCGTAGCCGTCCGCCACCCACCCGAGGAGAACTCATGGCCGTCGCCGCGCCCGCCCTTCACACCGAGTTCAGCGTGGACGCCGCCACCCGAGCACGCTTCGACCGCAACGGGTGCGTGAAGCTGCGCGGTGTGCTGAACCCCACGACCGTCGCCGCCTGGGCACCCACCATCTCCCAGACCGTCATCGACCTGAACACCGAGCACCTACCGCTGGCCGAGCGCGACACCTACGGCAAGGCGTTCCTCCAGGTGCCCAACATGTGGCAGAGCAGCGAGGCGGTGAAGAGCTTCGCGTTCACCGAGGACCTGGCGCGCATCGCCGCGGAGCTGCTCAACGTCCGGGCGGTCCGCATGTACCACGATCAGGCGCTCTACAAGAGCCGAGCGGCGGTTACACACCCTGGCACGCCGATCAGTACTACTGGCCGTTTGCCACCGATCGTTGTGTGACCGTCTGGATTCCGCTCCAGGACACCCCGGCCGAGTTGGGTCCATTGGCCTTCGCGGAGACGAGTCAGTCGTTCGAGATTGGCCGGGAGTCGGCCATCAGCGACGAGTCAGAGCGGGAGCTGCAGCGCGCTCTCACCGAGGCGAGCTTTCCCGTGGACGACAGCGCATACGCCCTCGGCGACCTCAGCTACCACCTGGGCTGGACCTTCCATCGCGCGGGGCCGAACGAGTCGGCTGAACCCCGGAAGGTAATGACGATGATCTACGTCGATGCCGACATGGTGATCACGGAGCCGAGCAACGACCACCAGGTCCGCGATCTGAGGGTCTGGATGCCGGGCGTGCGGCCCGGCGACATCGTCGCCTCGCCGCTGAACCCGATCCTGTACGAACGCTAGGGCGGAGCAGGACGATGAAGTGGGCCGAGCCTGATGGTTCGAACGACCAGGTTGTCGCTGAACTCCGTAAGGGTCCATGAAGGGTTTCGCTATGAGGCCCATTGGAGAGCGGGCCTGTGGCGGATCGGTCCTCTTCGTCTTTGTGGCCGTCTGCGGCCAGCGCGTCCGGGCCGGCTGGACGCTATGGGTGCTGGTTGCCGCGGAAGTGGGCGCGGTCGCAGCGATCGGGGAGCCGGGGCTACGTCGGCTACCACTGAGCGACTACGTCGCTGCCGGCTGGCCGCTCGCGGCTGAGCTGGTCGGCGCCGCCATGCGGGTCACGGTCGGCACTCATCCCCGATTTGGCGTGGAGGCCGATCGCCAAGGGCCGGAACGTGCGGCTGCTGGCGCGTTTGGTGCGGGCTGGCGTGTCACGAGGGAGCGCCGCAGCGAGACGTTGGGGTTTGCGGCGGTGGCCGCGGATCGATTCGCTGCCGGAGGAGAAGATCCGCCGCCGGCTCCAGCGGTGTCGGTGGGGAACGAGGAGCCGACCGAGCGGACCGCGACACCGAGCTTGACTGCGTTGCCGATCACGGCACGACTGTAGGAGGCGGTGTCCGCGCGGACCGTC
>CAVPPP010000057.1:0-87675 GCA_963707005.1 uncultured Actinomycetota bacterium | reverse complement strand
GGACTTTTCGGTTAACCCCCCTTACGCCCGGGCATGTCACAACGCCGCCCTGCGCATGCTCGCCGAACTCGACGGCACCTCTCAACTGCGCCGCCAGCACCAGTAGCTACGAGGCCCCTACGCCGACCGTCACCGAACACGCAATAGTCGACCGTCCACTGAGAACGCGACCGCTCGCGCGTAGACGTCCCAATGCTCGAATCGGTCGAGACAACCGGCCCGGCGACCTTGGAGCCCAAGATGAGTACGGCGCCGACGACGCCTGTCTGGCCTCCCATTCGAAGGAGCTGGGCGCTTTGTCATCTCGCACCTTTCGTGGGGCTGAGTTCGAGGTTGCGGTGCGCCAGGGCTGGGTCGTGGCAGGGGTCACCCGTGCCGGCGGAGTGGGCCGGTTGATCGCGGTCCGCCCGGTGGCTCCAGAACTTCCAGTCGGTGGTGACCAGCACGAGCGCGGTGAGGCACCAGGCGGCGGCGTACACCGAGGTGGCGTGCGCGGCGACCGCGGGGTCGGACCAGAACAGCTGCGGGCGGACGAGACCTTCGACTGAATGGGCGATCAGGGTCAGCAGCGCGCTGCCGCCCGAGTGGTTGAACAGCCAGGAATACCAGATCGTCACGGCAACGGTGCCCAGGAAATCGGCGACGATGATGCCTGGGGTGGCGCCGAACTCTGGCATCAGCCACAGCGGGAGGTGCCAACCGGCGACAAGCACGGCCAGAATCAGGGTGGCCCTCAGACGCGAACGGCCGAGTTGCAATTGCGGCTGGGCGAATGCCCTCCAGCCCGGCTCCTCGGCCAGTGGGCCATCGAGTGGGTTGACCAGTCGTACGGCGAAGGCGCCCAGGATCGACAGTGGGGCAAGTTGAGCCAGTGAGGTCGGTATCCCGGCACCAAGGGACAGGTTGATTCCGAAGGTGATCAGCTGGACGCCGACCGGCACGGTGACCGCCAGCACGTACCAGACGGCGCCCACCCGCCACCGTGTCAGTCGCCGGCCGAGCTCGACGAAACCAGCGCGCCCATGGGTCAAGCCGACGACCGTGACGGCGGCCACCAGGGGCCCGGCCGTGAAGAACACCCCGAACGGCAGCACCAACGCCCAGGTGAGGACGTACGTGAGGACGAAGAACGCGAGGAGCGCGTGGTCTCGGAGCAGCTGTCGTGCCGCGGATGTCGTCATGGCCCCAACCCTGGCCCGGCCGCTGCTGGCCCACATCCGGCGCGAGGTGCGCCTCCACCGAGGCTCACGGCCGATACGGCGGGAGGTCGGTGTCATCCTGTGGACCGATGCCCGAGCGACCTGACCACGCCTAGGTTGGAGCCATGTCGCTGCCCACCACCGTGCCGGCCGACCCGCGGCGGTGGCGTCCCGGTCTGCCCGAAGTGCTGCTGGCCGCGGTTGCGATGGCCACCGGCTTGTGGGTGCTGGCCGCGACGAGCGCAGCACCCGGCTTCGACCCGCCGAACGCGCTCGCCTACGCGCTGACGGGGTTGGGTAGCGCTGCCGTGCTGTGGGGCAGGCGCAGACCCCTGGTCGCCCTGGTGGTCTCCGGCTGCTGCGCGACGCTGCTGGCCTGGATGGACCAGCGCGTGGACATCCTTCCGTTCGTGATCACGGGGCTGATGTTCATGGTCGGCCGGAACCTCGGCCGACGACCGGCCGTGGCAGGAATCGTGTTCGGGCTGGCTGGGCTGGTCGTGTCGGCGCTCAGCCGACCGCCCGACCTGGGGATTTTGAGCCTGCTGCAGTCGATGGGCATCTTCATCACCGCTTGGGTGCTGGGTCGACTGACCCGGGCGCGGCGGGAGGTGCTGCTGGCTCACGTCGTCGCAGCGGAGGGGCAGGCCGCGCTCGAACGCGAGCAGGCGGCGATCGAACGCGAGCAGGCGGCTGTCGAGCGGGACCGGGCTGCGCTGGCTCAGGTGGAGGAGCGACTCCGGATCGCCCGTGAGCTGCACGACGTGCTCGCTCACTCGATCAGCGTGATCTCGGTGCAAGCGACCGTGGGTGAGCACCTCGCCGGGACGGACCCGCCCGCCGCCCGCAAAGCACTGCAGACCATCGGGGCCGTCAGCCGCACCTCCATGCAGGAGCTGCGCCAGATGCTGACGCTGCTGCGTGACCGGTCGTCAGCGGCCACCGAGAACGGCGTCTCGTACGAGCCGGCGCGCGGTCTGGCGGACCTCGAACCGCTGGTCGACACCTACCGTTCCGCCGGACTCCCCGTCCGCACCGAGACCGGCGGGACGCCGAGGGACCTGTCCGCGTCGGCCGACCTCTGCGCATACCGCATCGTCCAGGAGGCGCTCACCAACACCCTCAAACACGCGGGCCCGTGCGACGCCGTCGTGCGGCTCGACTACACGGCCGAAGCCCTGACCGTCGACGTGCACGACGACGGGCGCACCAGCCGCCCACCGGGTCCGAACGGCACCGGGCACGGGTTGGTAGGGATGCGCGAACGCACAGCACTGCTCGGTGGCGCCTTCCGAGCCGGCCCCGATCCGTCGGGCGGGTTCGCGGTGTCAGCGACCATCCCGTACGAGTCTGGTCGGTGAGCATGGTCTCCGTCCCGATCCGGGTGGCGGTCGCCGAGGACCAGGCACTGGTCCGCAGCGGCTTCATTGCCCTGCTCCACTCCGACCCGGAGATCAAGGTGGTGGGGGAGGCGGCGGACGGTATCGACGCGCTCGAGCTGGCTCGGACCGCCCGGCCGGACGTGATGCTGATGGACATCCGGATGCCCAGGCTCGATGGGGTGGCCGCCACAGCCCGGCTCAGCGGCGACCCGGCCACGGCGAACGTCAAGGTGTTGATCCTGACCACGTTCGACGCGGACCAGTACGTACACGACGCGCTTCGGGCGGGCGCCAGCGGATTCCTGCTCAAGGACGTGCTGGCGGCCGACTTGCTCACCGCGATCAAGGTGATCGCCGCCGGCGAGGCCCTGCTGTCACCGCGCATCACCCGCCGGCTGATCGAGCACTTCGCCCGGCAGGCCGAGCCCGACCACCAGCACCTGGAGCGCGTTCAAGGTCTGACCGGCCGCGAGGTCCAGCTGCTGACCGCGGTGGCCCGGGGCCTCACCAACGCCGAGATCTCCGCGGAGCTCTACATCAGCCTCTCCACCACGAAGACTCACGTCAGCCACCTCCTCGACAAGCTCAGCGCCCGGGACCGGGTGCAGCTGACCATCGCCGCCTACGAAGCGGGACTGATGAAGCGGTAGCAGCTACTGGTGCTGCCCGCAGGTAGTCGACCAGTCGGACGGGGTCGCCCGCGCAGTGCTCACCGTCGCGTGATCGGGTGGGAGGCCGAGTGAGCAGTAGGTGGCGGCCGGCCGGGGCGGTGGCGCATCGGTCTGCAGGAGGACGACCATGCAGTTCCGGTCAGTCTTGCGATCAAAACCAGTGGCTCCGAAGCCCGATGTGCGGCGACGGCCACTGCAGCAAGGTGAGGACATGACCAGACCTCAGCTCTCCCCGCCCCCGCTGGATGTCGCCGCGGCCGCCGGCCCGAACACCATCACGGCGGCACCCTCAGCCGCCCCGCACCGCAGGGGCCGGTGGATGGGCCGCCGGATCGCCCGCCTGGTTCTCCTCCTCGCCGCCCTGATCGCCGTATCCGCCGGGGCGAACGCGATCTTCACGGTCCGCGACGGGCTCGCGCAGCCGTATGGCCACCTGGTCACCCTCCCCGGCGGTGCAGTGAACACCGCGATCAGCGGCACCGGGGAGGAGACTTTCGTCATCATGCCGGGATATGGGGCGGCTTCACCGGTCCTCGAGTTCGCCCCCCTGGTGGACAACCTCGACGACCACGCGACCGTGGTCGTGGTGGAGCCCTTCGGCTACGGCTACAGCGACCGGCGCACCGACGCCGACCGGACGCTGGAGAACATGACGACAGAGCTCCACCAGACGCTGACAGCTTTGGGCGTGCACCAGCCCTACACCCTGGTGGCGCACTCGATCGGCGCCCTCTACGCCCTCGACTACGTCAACCGGTTCCCCGACGAGGTGCGGGCCGTGGTCACGATCGACGGCAGCGTCGCGATCGACGCCGTCGCCTCCGAGGCGCAACAAAGTCGCTGGCTCCGGCTCTGGACCCTCAGCGGTGTCACACGCTGGGTGTCGATGGCCAAGCCCACGCTCTTCGTGCAGGCACCGCGGGACACCTACTCCGAGTCGGCTCTTCGACAGATGCGGACGCTGATGCTGCGCAACGACTCCACCCCTGCCCTGGTGGAGGAGAGCCACCGCATGGGCCAGAACGTCAATGCGGCGAAGGGACTCTCGTTCCCCGCCGAGCTCCCTGTCCTGGCCTTCGTCGCCCAGGACACCATCGACATCCTGCCCGAGTGGTACCCCGCCCACCAGCAACAGCTCCAGGGGCTGGTCCGCTCGAAGCTCATCGTCATGGACGACAGCCACTACCTGCACTACCACCACTCGTCCGAGATCGCCAAGACGGTCCGCGCCTTCCTCGACGGCCCGGCCTAAACCATGCAGACCGGAACTCCACCCCCTTTGGCACAGGTTGGTGACGTGTCGCAGGCGATGCTTGACAGTTCAGTGTCAACTGATGCTCAACACCGCCGCGATCGACCGATCCCGAGGGCGGTGCGCGGACTCCGCGAACTCGGAGGCGGGAATGGCTCGGTTGCCTTGTCGAAGGTTGAGTCACGGCCGGACACAGGCCGGCCTCACCGTCCCGCCGTAGCCGACCCTTGAGGCATCGACCCGATCGGGAGCGGTGTCTTGCACGTGGCGCTCAACACCGTCGTACGGAACGCACCCTGGAGCCGGCCCGTTCGCCGCCTTCCCACTGGCGTCAACCGGTGGGAAACTCACGGAGTCTCGTTCTCACGGAGTCTCGTTCTCGAAGGCGAGGTGCAATGGCGGCCCAGCCTCGGGTGTTGATCTCGGGTGCCAGCGTGGCCGGGCCGGTGCTGGCGTATTGGCTGCGGGCCTTCGGCTTCTGCCCGACCGTGATCGAGCGGACAGCTCACCTGCGGGCCGGCGGCGGTGGTCACGCCGTCGATCTGTTCGGACCGGTCTTGGACGTCATGGACTGGATGGGCCTGCAGGGTCAGATCCGGCAGGCTCGGACGACGACCGAGGTCATGACGCTGATCCGGCCCGGGCGACGACCGGTGGAAGCGCCGATGGAGATGCTCAGCGCCGGCGTCTCGGACCGGCACCTGGAGATCATGCGCGGCGACCTGGCCCAGATCGTCGTCGAGGCCACACACGGTCAGGTGGAGTACATCTTCGGAGATTCCGTGGTCACCCTGCAGGACAACGGAAGCCGGGTCGACGTGACCTTCGAACACGCCGATCCGCGCAGCTTCGACCTGGTCGTTGGTGCCGACGGCCTCCATTCGACGACCCGCCGGCTCAGGTTCGGGCCCGAGTCGGACTTCACAAGGTTCCTCGGCGGCTACCTGGCGGTCTTCACCATGCCCAACGATCTCGAACTCGACCACCGGATGGTCGGGCTGAGCGTCCCCGGCCGGACGGCCTGGCTGTACCCGGTGGGTGACGGGACCCTCGCTCGAGCGGGATTCTTGTGGCGCACACCCCGACCACACGATGTCGACCGGCACGATCTCGAGGCCCAGCGTCGACTGCTGCGACACCTGTACGGCGACTTGGGGTGGGAGGTGCCGCGCCTCCTGGCGCACCTTGATCAGGCCGACGACCTCTACCTGGACTCGATCACCCAGGTCGTGATGCCCCGATGGACCAGCGGGCGGGTAGCTCTGGTCGGTGACGCGGGTTACTGTCCCGGCCCGGCAGTGGGCGGCGGCACCAGCCTGGCGATCATCGGTGCCTACGTGTTGGCCAGCGAACTCGCCAAGGCCGGAGGCGATCTCGCCCGCGGATTCGCTGCCTATCAGCAAGTGCTCGAACCGGTGGTTCGGCAGAGCCGACTTATCGGCCCCGCGACGATCGACCTGGTGATCCCGAACTCGCGCGGCCAGATCTGGCTCATCGCCCAGGCGCTGCGCTTCTTGCCCCGCCTCCCCGATCGGCTGCGCCGACGACTGACCGCCGCCGGCGGCAGCCCCGCAGCCATGCTGAGCGAGGCGGCTCTGACTCGACCCGGCGACGTGCCCCGGATCTGAAGCAGCGGCCGTGGCGCCGGGCGCGGACCTCGGGGGCCGTCCTCGGGGCTCTTCCTATCGAACAAGCTCAAGTCAAGGAACTCCTGACCGAATATGGTGCTGGGCCTCCGACGTCGGGCAGATCGGATCCCCGTGTTGTCCGGCTCGTCGTCGTGCTGGGCAGCCGCTTCGGCAGGTCGAACTGGGCACGCATTTCTGGCGGCGATCGATGTTTTGTAGCCGTCGGTCACGCACGCTGCACGTCGCCGTTGGGGGTCCGCCCTGCGACAGAGCCGAATCGACGCCACCGCAGTCCAGGGTCGCTGGGCCAGGTCTTCGCCCTGCCCTTTGAGGTGCCCGAGCCCGGGCGTCAACCGCATCCGCCTCGACGTTGGCGTGGCAGATGGCTAGGTCAGTAGTGGGCCGAGACGTTGCGTGTCACGCTGATTGGCATGTCACCCGACTCGGACCTCTTCTCGGGGCCGGTGGAGGTGATGCTCTGCAAGGCCCAGGAGGCAATACCCACCGCTGACGCCCTAGCCGGGACAGTGCTGGAGCCTAAATGGGACGGGCCAGTCCGCCACCGGGACCAGGGCGGGGGATCGTGTCCTGAGGCTTAGCGAGCATCACCGACACGGGACCGTTGAACAGGTCCGAGGTGGCAGGCACACGCTCAGCCTCACACACGCCGTCTGCAGTCGGCTATCCGTCAATTCAGCCGGCCTGACGGGGTCGGCCGGACCGATCTGGTTTGTCGGTGGAAGCATGGACGAGGTGTTCGACGTACCCTCGACCCTCCTCACCCGTGGCGGCCGGCCGGCATGCGACCTTTGGCCGCTCGACCGGCGGCTGCGTCATCTGAACCACGGGTCGTTCGGGGCGGTGCCCATCGCAGCATTGACGCGCCAGCAGGATCTGAAGACTGCTCTTGAGAGTGATCCGATGGGGTGGTTCCTGCCTCAGCCGGGAAGGATCGGTGAGGCCCGAGCCGCGATCGCGCCACACCTTGGAGTGGCCGCGGACCGGTTCGCGTTGGTGCCGAACACCAGTGCCGGCATATCTGCTGCCCTGCACAGCCTCCCGGTCCCGACCGCTGGGGAGGAGGTCGTGATCACCGACCACGGATACGGGGCCGTGTCGATGGGCGTCGAACGGTTCGCCCGCCGGTACGGGTTGGTGGTCCGGACCGCGCACGTCCCACTGGCCGCAGGTGCGGATGAGGCCTTCGACGCGATCTGGTCCGCGGTAGGTGACCGTACGACACTGCTGGTCGTCGACCACCTGACCTCACCGACGGCCCGACTGATGCCGGTCAAGCAGCTCTGCGCCGCTGCGCGTGAGCGGAACATCCCCACCATCGTCGATGCAGCGCACGTGCCGATGATGATCGCGGGCGCCATCACCGACGCGGACGCCGACTTCTGGGTGGGGAACCTCCACAAGTACGCCTGCACACCCCGCGGCACGGCGGTGCTGGCGGCGCACCCTGCTGTGTCCGACGAGGTCGAGCCCTTGATCAACTCCTGGGGCAGCGGTCTGCGGTTCCCGCAACGGTTCGACCATCAGGCCACCGACGACCTGACCGGTTGGCTGACAGCCCCGGTGGCGCTGGATCACCTGGAGACTGAACTCGGCTGGGATCGGATACGTGACCACGCCACATCCCTCGCCGGCTGGGCACAACGGGCAATCGCCGAGGCACTGGCCGGGGTGTTCGACGAGCCCGCGACAGCTGTCGTCGGGATGCCGGCAGGCCCCATCCGGCTGGTCCGGCTACCTGCACGGTTGGGGCCGGATCGCCTCGGTTCGGCTGAGCTACGGGACCGGATGATGACTGCAGGCTTCCGGACGTCCTTCACTGCCTTCGACGGGGTCGGATATCTTCGGCTGACCGCGCACGCTTACAACACCGCCGACGACTACCTGGACTTCATCGACCGCGGTCTACCCCTGCTGCGTTCCTGGGCCCACTAATCACGCTGCGGAGTCAGGGCCACAGACCAGTCGATCTCGGTTCGACGGTTCAGGTGACGGAAGACAAGCAGCAGGTGATTACGAGGGGCTTCCTTTGTGCTGGCCCCGGACATAACTTGAGCAGGTTTACACACTGAACTCGAGCATCAAGAGTCGTCGCTTCCATCACGCCGGCGCTGCACGCGCCACGCTGAGCCGCTTACCCACAGGGGGTAAGCACTGTGTCCGAGGGGGGACTTTTCGGTTATCCCCCCTGTGCGCGGACTGGCTGATCGAGCCCGCATAGGCGTCTGGTCAGGGATGATGCAGGCCGCAGCCCATTGCGCACAGTCGTGCCAGGGCGCGGGATTTGCCGGCCGCACACGGATCGTGCTCAGAGGTGAATTCTTCCGCCGTCGCCGCGGCCCATCTCTGACCCGCCGCGGACTCTCGCGGCCGCAGACACCTTGTCGCCGTCTTGCTATCGCCGGGCGCCGGGCACCCGACCTGCCGGACGATTAGACAGCCCGTCAGCACGGTGGGAAGACGGATCAGCCGGACTCACCATGAAGTTTGCGGCGTGCGACCACGACGATGTCGATGAGGGCGGTAACCGCGACGAGGGCGAACAGCACCAGGACCCAGGCCGGAGCGTCGACGAGGAGGAAGGTGACAACGCCGGCCACGGCGAACACCAGACCGGCCACAGCGAGCACCAGGCGCAGTGTCAACGCACTCTGGGCCGGCGCGGCGCCGCCGATGCCAGCGAACGGGTCATGGTAGCCCGGCCGGTCTGCCTCAGTGTGCTTCTGGTCCGGTCGGACGCTTCGCCGGGGCATCGGCATTCCTTCGATCGATTGGCTTCACCGTTCACGTACCCTTCGCCGGCCTTGGTAAACCCTGCAGCCCGGGGGCGACACCCCCGAGCGCGGTCGAAGCCTGGTGACTTGAGGCGTCGAACTACAGGAGTCCCTTGATCCACGCGGTGAGCAACGAATGCAGGGATCCTGGCTGCTCGAGCGGGATGAAGGGGTCGGAGTGCTGGACGAGCTCGACGCGATGTTGCTGCTGGATGGTGAGGTCGCGCGCCCGTTGGGCGGCGGCGCGATCGGCGTAGATCGAGAGGAGCGGCACGGTGAGGTCCGCGAGCTTGCGGTGGGTGTCGGCGAGGTGTCCGAAGGCGTCGGGGTCTGTGTAGGTGGAGTTGAGCGCCTCGATCAGGACCCGTGGCTCGGTGGTGCGGAGGGTGCGGTGCTTTGCAGCGCAGGTGAGCTCGGACGTTGTCGGGTTTGGAATGGCTCGGTGGTCACGAGGTCGTGGATGTCGGTGTCGGCGGGTCCAGTGTCCAGTGACGGCGCCGAGGATCAGCACGGGCCACCGCTGGTTGGCCGTGGTGGGCGGAGCCGCGTTGCACGGTGAGGGGGCCCTGGGCGGTTCAGTGTGGTGAGAGGATCACGTTCATGCGGCAGCGGCTGGCGGCGTTGATCGACCGGGACGGCCAGCTCCTTGTCCGTGGGCAGCGCGCTCTTCGAGACCCGTCGGCCGTCGACGACGGGCGAGTCACATGATCCGGCCGGCTGGCGGTATCGAACCGGGGGAGACGTGGACGGAAGCCATGTCCGGAGAAGTCTGCGAGGCGTCCGGTCGGTCCGGTTCTCCGGTCAACTCAAGGCTTGCGGCCGCGCCGTCGGGGAGGCCAGGAACGCGGCGAGATCCACCGGGTGCCGGGCGCTGGGTGTGGTCGGTCTGCCCGGTCTGTCCTGGTCTCGGGGAGAAGCCTCCGAGGTGATCAACGCGTGCCTCGGTGACACCCCTGTCGCTAGTGAAAAATCCGCCATCGAGGGGTCGAGGTGACGCGGCGGGCGTGGGTGCGGCTCGACAACGCCTCCAACATCTTCCTGGCCGCCCGAAGCGACGCCGATCCTAAGGTGTTCCGGATCAGCGCCGAGATGGATCACGACGTGGATCCCCGACTGCTGCAGCGGGCCTTGGACGCGACCTATGAGAGGTATCGGCTCTACCATGCGGTACTGCGCAGCGGTGTCTTCTGGTACTACCTGCAAGACAGCGACCTGCGCCCCCTCGTCACGGCGGAGGAGCAGTACACCTGCGCTCCCATCTACCAGGCAGATCGGCGCCGTCTGCTGTTCCGAGTGGTGCACCATCGCCAGCGGATCGTCCTCGAGGTGTTCCACGCGCTGTCCGACGGCACCGGTGCGCTGTGGTTCCTCACCGACCTGGTATCTGCGTACAGCCGGCTGCAGCGCCCCGATCGGCAGTTTCCGTCCGACGAGCCAGGCGGGGCCACCGGCCCACGGCCCGATCTGGATCAACCTGCAGTCAGCACCCGACCCGGCGACCGTGCGACCGAGCCGGCGCATGGACTGACCGTCGACAGTTTCGTGCACTACTTCCGCCGACGCCGTTCGGGCCAAGCGCCGCCGTTTGAGTCCAGCTTCAGCCGCGCGGCCACGCCGACGCTCACCGGCGAGGACTATGCCCGGTCATCCACCGGTCTGCCCCGGGGGATCGGCCGGTGGCGTCGTCTGTCGGCGAGGAAGGTCTACCGGGTCAGGGGAACCCGCACCCCGGACAACCGCACGCGCCTCGTCGAGCTCACCATGCCCACGACAGAGGTGCTGGCCCTGGCGCGCGCCGAGGGTGTCGCGCTCACGATGTATCTGACCGCCTTGTTCTTCGAGTCCATCTGCAGGTCGGCGGGTGGACTGAGCAAGCACCCCACCCTCGCGGCGTCGGTGCCGGTGAACCTCCGCCAGTTCTTTCCCTCGATGTCGGCGCGGAACTTCTTTGCGACCGTCCGGGTGGAACACACCTACGGCGAGGGTGTCGACGACCTCGGCTCGGTCTGTCGGCAGCTCGAGAGCCAGTTCCGCCCGAAGGCAACCCCGGAAGCGCTGGAGCAGAAGTTGCGGAAGTTCATCCGGTTCGAGCGGATGCCTGTGTTGAGGATCGTGCCGCGGCCGCTCAAGGACGTGATCTTGAAGCTGGTCAACTGGAGCAGTAACCGCGGCCTGAGCATCGCGGTCTCGAATCTGGGCCGCGTGAGCCTGCCCGAGCCGGCCGACTCACGGGTGGGACGCATGCTGTTCCACGTCTCGGCAGCCCGCCCGCAGCTCTGTGCCATGTCGCACGCCGGTCTGCTCACGATCAGCTTCACCTCACCCTTCACCGAGACCGACCACATCAAGGAATTCGCTCGGCTGCTCACCGCCAGCGGGATCGACGTGAGGGTCGCCGCCGCAAGAGTGACCGAGGCGGAGCTCGGGGAGAACGAACTATGAGGTGCTGCACCGAGTGCCCCGTCGAGATCGAGGGGTCCTGGACCCGTTGCCCACTGTGCGCCGCACCGGTCGTGGGCGAGGCCATGGCGAGCCCGTTACCGGCTGTGCCCCTCAGATTCTCCCGACGACAAGTGTTCAAGGTGCTGTTCCTCAGCTCGATCACGCTCATCCTGGCGTCCTTCGTCGCCCAACTGCTGTTCAGCCGGGGGCTCGATGGCATCGGGGTCCTTCGCTCCGTGTGGTTGGGGGTTATCACGATGTGGCTTGTGGTGTTGATGGCGGTGCGGAAACGCCGCAACGTCGCCAAGGGCACCGTCTACCTCGTCGTCCTGGTCGGCCTGATCTGCGTGTACTGGGACTACCTCACCGGCTGGCGTGGTTGGTCGCTGACGTACGCGGTGCCGATCCTTGACGCCTCTTCCATCGTCGCCTTGCTGATCACGGTCCGGGTGATGCGGACCGAAGTGGGGGAGCACATCCTGTACAGCGGTCTGACGGCTGTCCTGGGCCTGGCACCCATCGGATTCCTCGGTCTCGGCTGGGTGACGAACCCGTTGCCGTCGGCGATCTGCGGCGCTCTCAGCCTCTGTGCGCTGGTGCTGATGCAAGCCGCCCGAGGAGCGGAGGTGCGCCACGAGCTGGCTAAGCGTCTGCATCTGTAGACGCTGTGCTGCCTCATCGCCGCGGCAATTCCTTGGGACCGGGTTCCTCGGACCCCAGCATCGGGCCCCCTGCTCGGCTACCTGATGTGCTCATATGTCAACTTGGCGAGGTCGAACGTCTGGGCCGTGTACGACAAGTGCTGTCATAGGCCGCCTATCGGACAGTCGGCTGGCCGGCTGGCGGATCCACCGGGTTGCCGCAGGTGAAGTTGTGGGCACCGGCAGCCAGGGTGTGGATTGCGCCGTCGGGGAGTTGCAGTTCTGCGGAGGTGGCGTTGGGTATGACGACGTCGATGGTGTAACCGTCGGTGGTGCGCTGCCAGCCGCATTCGATGCGGCCGTGGCGGGTGTCGAGGGTGCCTTTGGCCCAGTCGAGTCCGGCGTTGCCGGAGCCGTCCATTGGGCCACTCCCGAAGTCTTCGACGCATTCCAACCACTGGTCATACAGGTCTGTCGACGGCTGAGCGATCCTCGTCACGACCCTATTCGATCACTCGATCGTCCGCCGATGTCCACGGCGCCGCCGCAGATGCCGATGCCTTTGGGTGCGCACTTTCCGCGTAGTTCACCAGCAGCAGGAATTACCTCGGCGCCAGCCTGTCACTGGGTCGCTCAACGACAGACTCGCCGCCGAGGCAGAAGGCGTCGGCTGCTGGGATGGCCTCGTTTGTCCTCGTGCGCGACGCAGATCGCGGCAGCCGCAGGTGCTCCCCTCGTAGAGGCCTTCCGGGCCGTTGAGCATGCGGCAGTCGTGACGCCGAAAGGGGCTCGACCCTGCTTCCCCCGGCACCGGGCGAACACGCCTCGGAGACACCCTCTCCGCGGACCCGAAGGCCGCTAACAAGGTGTCCGTCGGACGCACAGGATCGGCCCCAAGGTCTTCAAGGGTTCTGGAGGTGGAGCGGCTATCCCCGCATGCGGGGCTGGTGGCGGGGGATGAGTCTGCGGAGCGGCTTTGGTGGAGCCGTTGCCGTTGCGGGAGCGGGCGGCGCCCCCGCTCCGATCAGAGTCACGCAGCAAAGTCCACGATCGCCATCGCCATTGCCATCGTCGGGGACTGTTCCCGCCCCGGCTCCTCGATCGCCACGGTCTTCGGCCGCCACGGCTACGCCGTCGCGCTAAGCGCAGCAGGTCCAGGTCGAGCTCGCCGTCGATTTGCCGGGGCGTTTTCGGGGGTAGTGAGTCACCTGGCTGTCAGCGGGTCCGGCGTATTCGGCTGAACACGAGGCACAGGGCCGCGGCCATCGTCGCCACGCCGGCGACGTGGACCGCGGTCAGCGAGATCCCGGTGACGACGATGCCGACCAGCAGGGCCAGATCGCAGATCATGAACGCCGCGCAGGCCACCCGCAGCATCCAGGTGCGCCACCGCTGTTCCGGCCGGGGCGAGAACAGCAGCGGCACCAGCGCCGGGCCCACGGCCCGTCGCAGCAGCACGACCGCTAGGCCCTGCGCCAGCAGGCACGCGATGAGCGCGACCGCCAGGTGCAAACGCGGCACCGTGACCGCCCCCACCGGTGCGACCAGCAGCGTGACCACGACCCCGGCGAGCCCGGGGAAGACGAGCGCGACGGTGAGCACGTCACTGAGCTCGGTGACGTACCGCTGGTCGCTCGGGTCCAGCCGGATGATGCCGACGAGCAGGCGGGCCGCCCGGCGCAGCCCGCCGAAGCGCTGCGCTACCCGGACCAGTCCGTGCTGGGCGGGCACGTTGACCGGATCGAGGCGCATGGCCTCGTGGAAGGCGGCCTCGGCCCGCTGTGGCCGGCGCTGGACGAGCCACACCTGCCCCGAGGCGACGTGAGCCGCCGGGCTGTTCGGGGCCATCCGCACCGCCTCCCGGGCCGCCGCTACCCCGGCCCTGGTCGGCCGACCGGCCGCGGCGTCCACGGTCGCCCGCTCGATGTGGGTGGTGACGTCGCCGGGGGCCAGCCGGATCGCCCGGTCCGCCGCCGCCCGGGCGTCCCGCCAGCGTCTCGCCGAGCGCAGCGCGGCCGACTGCAGGCGGGCGGCCCAGGGATCGAGCGGGACCGCAGCCGCGGCGGCGTTCGCGGCCGCCAGCGCCAGGTCAGCGTTCCCGAGTCCGAGGTGGCAGTGCGCGACCAGACAGAGCGCCCGGGGATCGTCCGGGCTCCTGGCCAGGAAGGAACCGAGCACCTCGAGCCCGCGCTGCCAGCGCCGCGAGTCGACGTACGCGCTCGCCAGCCTCAGCTCGTCAAGGCCGTCCATGGCGCTCAGAGGCGCTTGACCTTCTTCAGGTACTTCCGCAGCTCCGCGTAGGTGCCGTCGTCATCCCCGAACAGCACCAGATTCCGGGCGCTGTCCAGCCAGGCAGCGATCGACGGGCGTACCTGACCCAGCGCCTGCTCGATGTCGCTCATGCCGATCGAGCGCACGTTCCCGGTCCGGACACCGTCCATCAGGGCACACTCGGTGGCCAGCTCGCAGACGTACGCGATGTCGGCCCCCGACAGCCCCTCGGTCGCCCTCCCGAGGCGGCGCAGGTCGATCTGCGCGACGGGCCGCTCGCGGAGGTGGTAGCGGAAGATCGCCTGCCGGGCGTCGGCGTCCGGGGGCAGCACGAGCACCGTACGATCCAGGCGGCCGGGTCGCTTGAGCGCCGGGTCGACGTCCCACGGCTGGTTCGTGGCGGCCAGGACGAAGACGCCCTCGTTGGCGCCGTCGATGCCGTCGAGCTCGGTGAGGAGCTGATTGACCGCGCCCCGGAGCATGCTCGTCTGGTGCTGCGTCCGGCGGGCGCCGAGGGCGTCGATCTCGTCGAAGAAGAGCACGCAGGGTGCCTCGCGCCGGGCGAGCTGGAAGGCTTCGTGCAGGTTGCGCTCGGTCTGTCCGAAGAAGGGGTCGAGGATGTCGGCGATCCCGACCGACAGAAACTTCGCCTGCAGCTCTCCGGCCAGGGCGCGGGCGATGAACGTCTTACCGCACCCGGGCGGGCCGTACAGGAGCAGACCTCCGCGGAGGCTCTTGCCGTAGAGCTCCCGCAGTCGCGGGTTGGCCAACGGGGCGAGGAAAGCGGCCTCGAGTCGGTCCTTCACCGGTCGCATCCCGCCGACGTCGTCGAGGGTGATGGTGGAGTTCTCCACCGCGAACCGGTTGCGGTTGACCTGGACCGGGTCCTCGGCCGGCTCCGCGTCACCGGGCTCCTCGTCGGTGGACTTCGCCTGGGGGTGTTCGACGAACATCGAGCCACCAGGGTCGGCGACCTGCTGCTCGGCGGCCGCCCAGTCGAACCCGGCGCCCGGGACAGACGTTTCCGCTGTGTCGTCGGCTCGCGTGAGCGTCTGCTCGGGGGGCGGGTCGACGCCGGTGGGACCGTCGATGCCGGGGCTCTCGCCGGTGGGCTCGGACCCCTGGACCCCTGCTCCGCGCAGGACGCGGTCCATCGCGGCCCGTGCCTCGGCGCTGGAGGGATCGACCCGGAGCACCGCCGCGATCTGGTCGATCGCGCCTGCGTGGTCGTCGATCGCAGCGAGCTGGTCGGCCAGGTGGAGGCGCAGCGTGACGTCGTCGGGTGCGGCGTCGACGGCCCGACGCAGGGCCAGGATCAGCGCCGACTCCATGGCCGGATCCTAACCCAGCCGCAGGTCCTGCGCCGGCGGCGTCAGTGGGCACCGGCTCGCCGACGGACTCATAGTGGCTCTTCACCCTCGACCGTTCAGCGGGCAGCCGTCGACCAGGGTTGTCCGTCTCACACATTGCGCTCAGCCGCCCTCATAGGACACACGGGCACAGTTCGGCGACGACTCGGTAGCCGCCCTCTAATCCACCCGGACCTGCGCGATGACAACGTGATTCTCGCTGACACCGGCGAAGCGTGGTTCCACTGGAAGTGGGCCCACCCGTGGGCCAGAGCTGGAGCCGGGGTGAGTTCCTCGAACTGAGATCAGAAGCTGCAGGAGGAGCCACTCTTGAATTGCTGGCGGCCGTCAGTGTTGGGCAGAACTGCGCGCCTTTAGATGCTCCTCGAGCTGGAAGCCGCCGCCGTGGACTGACGTCTTGGACAGAAGACGGGGAGCGAGTCTTTTTTGAGGGGTTTGTCGCGACCAAGTGCGGTGCTGGTCAGGGCCACGCCGGTGAGGCTGCACGTTCCGCCCGCGCTCACGATCGCGAAGGTGGAGTGGATCAGGTGAACCACCCAAGGTGCAGTCAGGCTCGTCTCGAAACTGCTCGACCTCCACGTGATCATCTTGATGGTGTTGCCCGACAGAACCGAGCTGGAGATGGAACTCTGGGACGTTGTCGATGATCCCTACTTCCGCGGCTGGCGACCATGCCCCGACCCGGGGGAAAACGTCACCGCGGCACCGGGCGCTGGGGCAGCCCCGCTTGGGCCGGGTTCTTAGTCGTTGTGCTCAGCCGGCGGTGTCGATGGTGGTGGTGTGGCCGGTGCGGAGACTGGTGGCGATGCAGCCGGCGTTGACGGGTTCAACCGAGACGACCGCTTTGCCTGCAGCGACATGGTGGGCGGTGCCGTTCGTCTTGCTGGGCTGGACCGCCGTCGTCCCGATCCTCCTCACGCTGCTGGCCGCCTGGTTGACCGTCCAGGTCGTTCGGGGAGATGCCCGCCATGCCCACTGAACGGGTCGCAGGTCGAGGATGGTCGCGGTTCGTGCTCGGCTACCTGGTGCTATGGGGCGTGCTGGCGGGGATCAGCGAGTGGGACGCCACCGGACGCTGGGGGATCGTGATCCTGTTGGCTGTGGCCGTTACCGCCCTGGCCGTTGAGCGCCTGATCTTCGGCACGCCCCTGGCAGAGGCCGTCAGCACACTCGGACTCGGCCGGCCGAATCGACTGCCCTTCTCTGGGCCGCCGCCGCCTCGATTGCCGTGCTGGCGGTCTATCCGGTGGCCCTCGCGCTGACCGGCGCGCAGTTCACCCTGGTCGCGGATTGGCCGTGGATCCTGCTCGGTCTGTTCGCCTTTCACGGATTGGCCGAGGAACTCGTCTGGCGCGGCTTCGTCTTCCGCCGGCTCAGTGCCGGGCGCAGCTTCCGGGCCGCGGTGTTGTGGAGCATGCCGTTCGTGGCCCTGGCCCACGTGCCGATCTTCCTCCGGAGCGGCCCGGTGGTGGCGGTTGGTGCGCTGGCGGTCGCCGCGGTCACGTCAGTTCCGCTGAGTGCGCTCTACCTGCGCGGCAACCAAACCATCTGGGCTCCGGCCCTAGTGCACACGGCGATCGACAGCTTCAAGCTGGTGATTGTCCCGGCCGCCGCGTTGCAGTCGTTCTCCCTGCTGTTGGTCGTCTTCAGCCTGGTCGGCCCGCTGGTGGTGCTTGTTGATCGAGCAGCCTCCAAACAATCTCGACGACCGTCTCTCGCAGACGTGGAGGCGTCCAGCAGAGCGTCTGGCGCGCCATCTCGAGATCAATTGTCCCGATGAGGGCCTAGGCGGCACCGCGCCCGTCGGCAGGGGCGAACCCGAGGGCCGGCACGAAGTGGGTATTCACCTACCGCCGCCGACCCCCTCGGCTCGACTGGCTCACTCACTTGAGCAGCTGGCCGTCCTGACCCGGCATCTGAAGGCTACGGGGGATGGCTGCTTTTACCGATCTGCAAGGGCAGTGCACCGGGCGAAAGCCATCAACAACAGCCGCATGATCGCCGGTGCGCTCAGCAGACCACTGCCGACGTCACCTGCCCAAGTGGTGCGCTGGAAGACCGAGGTTTCACCCTGCACATCGTGAAGATCACAAGACCTCGGGACCGGCCTTCCCCCTTCAGGCGATAGCCGGGGCGACCATGCAGAGATGGCCGGCCCGGGTGCAAATGATGGCGGTCCTTGGCGCGGGAGTCTTCGTGCCGATCATCTTCGTCTTGCAGCTCAACACAAACGCTGCTCACATCTCGCTGTGAGACGTAGGGCCGCCTAACGGACAGGGCTGTAAGCCGAAGATTCACCAAACGGCCGTTCAGTGAGTTCTGTCTCGTCGCCAGGGTCGAGCGATGAGCTGGCCTTCCGGCGTGGGGGTGCCGTTACACCGAAGGGTGGGTCCGGAGTGTTCATCTGTGCGCCACGTGTACGTCAGCGCGTCTGCGTACCTTTCCCGACGTCCCGCGCCCGTCGGACGCCACCCGTTCCCAGGAGCATCGATGCGCCTCCGCACACTCACCGCAGCCGCTGTTCTCGTCGTCGGCCTGACCGTCACCGGTGCCGCCTCGGTGCACGCCGAAGGGAGCGGCCGGCCGAACCACGGCCGGAGTCCCTTCACCTTCGCCGTGATCGGGGACATCCCGTACGGAGCGCAGCAGGTCGCCGACTTCCCGCGCCGGGTGGATCAGATCAACTCCGACCCCGCGGTGACCTTGGTCAACCACCTCGGCGACATCAAGAGCGGCTCGACGGTGTGCAGCGACGCCTACTTCGACCAGATCCGCACCGACTTCGACCGTTTCGAGGATCCGCTGGTGTACACCCCTGGGGACAACGAGTGGACCGACTGCCATCGCCCCAACAACGGTGGCTACAACCCCCTCGAGCGCCTCGCCACCATCCGACAGGTCTTCTTCGACCAGCCTGGACTCAGCCTGGGGGAGCGCCCCGCCCGCGTCACCTCCCAGACCAGCGCCGGCTACCCCGAGAACGTCCGTTACCGACGAGCTGATGTGTCGTTCGTGCTGCCCCACCTCGTCGGCAGCAACAACAGCCTCGCGCCGTGGACAGGTCAGGCCACGGCCACACCCGAACAGACCGCCGAGGTCCTGGGTCGGACCGCCGCATCCGTGGAGCTGATTCGCGACGCCTTCGACGACGCTCGTGCCCACCGTGACCGTGCCGTGGTGGTGATGACGCAGGCAGACATGTTCGACCCCACGGTGACCAACCCGTCATACGCGAGCTACTACGCGTTCACCCCCATCGTGCGGGCATTGGCGGAGGAGTCCGCGTCCTTCCGGGGCGAGGTCTACCTGTTCAACGGCGACAGCCACGTCTACAACAGCGATCGGCCACTGGCCACCGGGTCTTCGTGGCTCGCCTTCTACGGCGTCACCACCCCGGTGGACAAGCTGCAACGCATCACAGTGGACGGATCGGACAACAACAACGACTACCTCCGTGTCAGCGTGAACCGCGGAGGTCGCGCAGTGCTCAGCTGGAAACGGGTCGCGTACGAGAGCTGATCTCCCCTGAGGGATCACATCGGCCCGGGGAGCTGGTCGCACGCCGAGAACAACATCTCGAGGGCGTGCGACCAGGAGGCTGCTCGTCGTAGAAGGACCCTCGTGCGGGGCGCACGCAGTGGCGTTCGGCGGGCAGTCGAGCGCTGACTCGGGGGTGGGTACGTGTCAGATCGACGTCGTTGAGGTGTCTGCCCGGAGCAGGCGCCCGTAGCCGGTGATGTCCGGTTCGTTTGCCCGTCGCCGCCAGGATTGCCCACAGCAGCGCCTGGTTGGCTTCGACGACGAGTCGACTTGTGCGCACTTCCAGCTCCTCTATTGCTCCGGCGGCACGGAATCCGTTGCCGGCAAGGAAGACTGCTTCGGTCCGTTCCTCGATGTGGTCTTCCACCCAGTCGATGACGTGGTGTGGTTCAACACGGGCCGGGTCGTTGGGGAGACTCCTTGCCTTCGTGACCACGGCGTCGAACCCTTGGCTGCGGAAGTACGCGTTGCCGAGGAGGTCGAACTCGTCGTCGAACCAGGGCGGGTGCACCAGCTGGAGCCGCTCAACCCCGTGGATCCGCAGCGCCGCCACAGCGGCGGCGCAGCTCGCAACGGCAGGGACGCCGAAGCGCTGCGAGAGGCGATCGACCGTGGCAGCCTCGTCGCGGTAGCCGACGACGTAGCCAGAGGTCGTTGACGCGTGGGCGACCGCGGCGAGCGCCCAACCCCTGAATGTGACTGCGGCACGGTCGATCGCCGCGGACTCGGTCGAGGCCCGTAGTTCAGCGTGAGCGGGCGGATTGGTCCCCAACGGCTCTTGCGACGCCGTGGGTGGCGACCCTGGTCGGGACACGACCGTGGCGACCCGGGCGGGGGTCATGGCGGGCAACTCGATCTCGGGTCCCGGCGCCGCGTGTGGGGTGAGGACACCAACGCTCAGCCGGTCGACGATCACGACCGCCGGAGCTGCTCGAGCAGGCCCATGTCGTCGCGACAGGCCCAGTGCTCCACGAGCATCCCGTCGACGACCCGCCAGATGTGGATGAACGTCCACGCTACCGGTCGACCGGAGACGGGTAGGTCGGCGAGCAGCGGCATCGTGGACGCCCGGTGGGTGCCGTGCAGCGTCACGTGCTGGACGACGAGGTCGCCCTCGCCGATGAGGTGGTGCTGCTCGAGCTCGATGGGCGCGAGGTCGCCCTCGATGGTGCCCAGGATCAGCCGCAGACCCTCGCGGCCCTGCGGCCCGGCGGCGTGGTTGACCATGTCGGCAGCCACGAGGTCATCCAGAACACTGTCGTCACCGGCTTGCTGCCGTCGAAGCAGCTCCTCGACCACGTCATTGGCGCGGCGGGGTTGGGATTCGGTCGTCGGCTCTGCCTCGGGATCGGTCAGGTCGGAGCGCGTCATGCCGTCGGGATGCCCGTTGGGCCATTGGACGAACTCGATGCGGTACCCGTCCGGGTCAACAACCCATGCCGTCAAGAAGTCGGCGGAGCCGTTGGGCGAGGTGGGCGCTTCGGTCTGGATCCCTTGTGCGGCCAGGCCCGCGACCATCCGGTGCACGTCTTCGACGTGGATCACCAGGTGGCTGAGGCCCCCGGGCTCTACCCGGGCGATCTTGGGATCGTGGACGAGTTCAACGGTCACGAACTCGTCGCCGGGAAGCTTCAGCATCGCCAAAGTGCCGAGCTCGGTGGCAGGTACCTCACCGAGTACCTCGTAGCCGATGCAGGCGTAGAACCTGATCGACCTCTCCAGATCGGCGACACGCAGCCCGACGTGCAGTGTTCTCATGACGGCTCTCCTTCCGGGTGACCCTCGACAAAAGCGGGCCGCCTGACCCAGCAGGTGGCAGTCACCATGCCCTCACATCGGCTCAGTCGAAGCACCACCCAGCTTGCGCAGCCCGTCCGTTCCCGATCGATCTGCTCGGCTCACCCCGCGGAGCATCCACCGGTGTATCCGGTGCCGATCGGCCGAGGCTGTCAGGCAGCAGCGGTGAACGCTCCACCGTTCTGGCCGGTCACCGCAGCACCGGGAACACCAGGTGGGTGACCCGGTCGCCCTGGATGCAGACTGTCGGGTTCCCAAGCGGGACGTCAGTGGAGGACAGCGCGCCGAAGAAGGGACGGTTACCGTTGCCCATCACCACGGGCACCAGGTCGACAGCGACCTCGTCGAGCAACCCCTGATCCAGGCACTGCCGGGCGATGGTGCCCCCGGAGACTGCGACGACACGGTCGCCGGCGAGCTCCTGAGCCCGCGCGACCGCCGACTCCACCCCGTCGCTGACGAAGGTGAAGGGTGCGCCTGGATGAGTCTTGATCCAGTCCGTCGGGACCCGGTGAGTCACCACGACAACCGGGACGTCCAGGGTGTGGCGCCCCTGCCAACCCTCGGCCACGTCGAACAGGGTGCGGCCACAGACCAACGCCCCCAGGGAGGACACCCACCGCCGCCAGTGCTCCGCGCTCGGGCCACTGAGGTGAACGGTGAAGTCACCGGCGGGAGTCGGAATCGCGACATCGCCGTTCTGCAGCCAGTCGAACAACCGGCCGACGGTGTTGTCCTGCTTGGCGACGTACCCGTCGAGGGACATGATCGCCTGCGCTTGAACCGTGCTCACGGCCTCCACCTCTCTCAGTTGCGCTTCGGCCGGAAGACCTCCTTAAGGATGCCGCTGAGGAACGGCGTGACCTCGAGCAGACCCAGCGGCCATGCGTCCCGCCGATGTTATGAAGACTCGCCACCCTGGTAAAACTCATCGACCGCCGTGGAAGCGCCCGACGCACGTGTCACAAGACGTCCGGTCAGCGCGAGATCGAGCGACAGACAGTACCGGTCAACCTCGTGGTTGAGCATGATCTTCGTACGACCTGCCCAGGAAGGATTCTCAGTCAGAGGCGTCTTGCGACGACGCGGTAGTGATCCTGCGGGCCGGTGGGTGCAGTGGGGGAGTGATCTGGGTGTGCACGACGAGTGCTGTGATAGGGCTCAACGGACAAGGCTCTCGTCTGAGCAGGTTGATCCGAATTAGCGGGCATCCTCAGTGTGCAGGCCGCTCCTCCGAGCCGTTTCACCAGTGGTCCGAGGCCGGGCCGGCTAGTCATCCTCAACAGCTCCGATCCCGAGCACCCGGCCGCATCACGACTGCGGCGTGGCGGCTCGCCATTCCCGTAAGCGTAGTTGTACGCGCTCGCGCTGCTCGCCGGCGATGATGTCGCTGGGTCCGTGATGGAGACGGTGTTACGCGGTGCCGATGTCGTCCCAGCCGATGATGACGTACTGGTTTGTGATGAGGCCATCGGTGATCTCGACCAGGTTCTCTTCGAGGACTTCGACGCCGCCGAGGCGTGATCGTTGTTCGTGGAAGGTGATGTGGTCGCCGGTTTCGGCCAGTTCGATCACTCGGTGGCTGCTGCAGTTCCGCGCGTTCTGGGCCAGCCACCTGCCGATGGCGCGGAGACCGACAATGAGTTCCGCCGGCTCGCGTGGCCGATTGAGGCGAAGGATGTGAACTGCGGCTCGTGGGTGGTAGTGCTGGAGCGCGAAAGCTAACTTGTTGTGGTCCAGGGCGGTGGCGAACACCTGTCGGCAGAATGGGATGGTGGACACGGCTGGATCTCAGTTGTCGTCGACATCTTCTTCTCTCATCAGAGTGAGCAGACGGCTCACGAGCTCTTGAGCGGTCGATGATTCGGCGGTCAGAGCCCACTCGTCCAGGGCGCAGATCAGCTCGCGTTTGGTTCGGCATTCGTGGAGTACCAGGGTTGGTGTCCAGTAGTCGACGAAGCTTTCCTGGTCCTCGGTGAGTCCGGAGTCGGGTCCAAGGCTGGCCCATCGGAAGCGGTGTGAGGTGGGCGCTGACGCGGCAAGCGCGAGCTCTTCACGACGGGCCAGATCCTTGAGCAGTTCGCGGACCAGGGCGAGCCGCTTGGGGTGGGTTGAGATGCCAGCCTGCAGGGCGGGGATCTTGTCAGGCACGGGGGCTCCTTTGGTGGTGAGGGTGCGCGTCGCTCGGATCTATGGCTCGTATGCGAACTCAAGGGGCGACGTCGCTGGCCGGGTGGTGTGACTCGCTTCGAGCGCCGTGGGAGTTCACACCGTCAAGCAGGGCTATTCGCGCTGCGCGTTGGCCGTCGCGATCGTCGATCGATGTTGTGCAGGAATACCGTCAGCGGTATTGCGGTGAGTAGGGCGGCGATGGCGAACACCGGCACCATCGTCATCGACGAGCCTGAGGATGTCGGGTCTGCGTGTGAGCCGAAGTACTGGTCGACGGAGATGGTGGCGCATTCGAGCACGAACATGGTGAGCATGGCTGCGGTGATCAACTGCCCCCACGCACGGTGGCGCCACGCTGCGACGGCCGCGGTGGCGAGGAGGGGCAGCCAGATGGCGAGGTCTTGGATGTAGACGGGGTTGGTCAGCAGGCCGGAGTCGGTCAGGACGCCTCGGGGGTTGTCGCTGAGCACGGCGGGAAGGATCCCGCTCAGCCAGGCGGCGGTGTTCAGCATCATGGCGAGCAGGGCGTAGCCGGCCACGAACCTGATAGGCACTCTCGGCGACAGGCTGAGGCTGAAGGCGGCGAGGTCGGTGCCACGCAGGAGAAACACGACGCTCCACACTGCGAGGCTCAGGTAGGCCACGGAGAACAGGAAGAACGTGTTGAGCGGTGTCGCGAAGCAGAACAGGACAGATTGGTAGAGGAGGTACCCGAGGGCGCCGCACCAGATCACGAAGGCTCGGGTGGAGCCTCGTGCCGATCCGAGGATCGCGGCAACGAGGACCGGGACGCCGATCAGGAGAACGGCGACAGCGGTACCCCGCATGTTCCCGTTCGATCCCGCGACGCCGCTGAGGACGGACGGGAACGCCACTGTCAGACCAGCAGCAAGGGCGGCTGCCACGGCCAACGCCGCGGACATGAGGTAGGCGCCGCGGCCCGGACGCTGGAGCGGCCGCTCCACGTGCACGATCGGGCTGCTGGCTGGTTGCGCATCCTGTGTCTGCATGTCTGCCGTCCTTCGGTTGCGGATCGTGGACCCTCCGGCTGTGCTCAGGTCGGGCTAGGTCTGGGCGAGGACGGTGTCGGTCATCAGCTGGTGGAACCGGTCGGGCTGTTCGAACAGGGGTCGGTGGCCGGAGGTGTCGAAAATGATCAGCTGCTTGGCGGGGGCGTCGAGGAGGGTGAACCACTGGGTGGCTGGCCCCAGCCGGCCGGGGGCTTCGTGGCGGCCTTCGACGAGGTAGACCGGAACCGCGAGCTGGGTGGCGTCGGTGCGAAAGTCGATGTCTTGGAGCTGCGGGTACAGGACGGTGAAGACGTCGAAGAACCCGGCGAAGGCGTGCAGCTGCTCCAGCAGGGTGTACTCCTGCACGAACAGGTTCTCGGAGAAGCCGCCCGCGCCCTCGTCGTTGCGGCTGTGGTCGTAGGGGTAGATCCGGGCTTCGTTGGTGAGGGCGGACTCGTAGTCGAGCATGTCGGTGTAGGGGGGCGGGCCGCTGTCGGTCAGCTGGGTGACGAGCGTGGTGTTGCCGGTCCGGCGGGCCCAGGCGAGGGAGTCTTGGTAGAAGACGCCGTCGGTGGCGCGGGGGTCGACCATCTGGCCGACGCCGATGTAGGCCCGGTACAGCTCGGGATGCTGCTGGGCGGGGAGGACGCCGAGGATGGTGCCGTAGGACTGCCCGAGCAGGTAGATCGTGTCCTGGCCGAACCGGTCACGGAGGTACTCGGTGACCTCGATGGTGTCGGTGACGGCCTGTTGCAGGGTCAGCGTCGAGGTCGGGTCCAGGCTGGCGTAGGACTTGCCGGTGCCGCGCTGGTCCCAGGTGACGACGACGAAGTCCTGTTCGAGCGCCTGCCCGTGGCGGCACATGGCTCCCAGCTCGGTGCCGCCGGGTCCGCCGGCGAGGAACAGCAGCACCGGGTTGGTCGTGCTGGTGCCGCGGATCATCATCGTCTGGTCGTGTCCGCCGACCGGAACCCGGATCAGCTCGGCCACACTCCCCGGCACGGTGGCGCCGGCCGCGGTCTGGATGTGGTCTGTGCTGGCCGGCCTCATGATCACCGCGGGCATGGTGACGATCGAGGACATCCTGGAGGAGATCGTCGGCGAGATCACCGACGAGTACGACGAGGAGAATCCATCATGGTTTCCTGTCAGTCATTCCGGTTCGTACCGACGGACAAGCCGGCCGCGTAGGGCAGACTCGGCGGCGCGGCGCCGCCGATCGGGGTCGACAGCAGGGCGAGGCCGAGCACCACCCAGGTGACCCACATCAGCGCGATCACCCATCCGACCGGGCCGAAGATGATGACGACCGGCAACTCGATGGCCAACGGGGCGACACCGCACAACAGCGGTGTGATGCGCCCCCATCCGAGCCAGCGGCCGGCTCGGAGCACGGCGATGCCGGCGGCGGACATGCCAAGCGCCGACAGCGGCACCAGGATCGGGTGCATGAGCTCGCCGATGGACGGCTCGTTGCGGGTCGCGTACTCGACCACTGCGAAGCCGAGCAGCGCGACCGACGCCATGGCCAGTCCGATCAGCCCGAGCCGGCTGCGACCGACGACGCCGAGCCGCCACAGACCGACCACGGTGATCACCAACAGGACGAAGGCGACCACATTGGCGGTGTTGAAAGCGAGAAAATGTGGCTGGTCCGGGTCCGGGGTAGGAACCATGAGGGTGGCACCGCCGAGCAACCCGGCCAGCCCGGCGATCACCCTCGCTCTCGATGCGTTGACGGCTGCGGGTACGTCATCAGGCATGGGACCCCCTCGCGTCGACCACCTCGTACACCTCGACCCGGTCCGGGCCGGGCAGCAGAGCGGGATCTTCGCCGGGCAGCAACTCGGTGGCAGCGACCAGCTCGAAGCCGCGGTTCAGGGCCTCCAGCGTCTTGCCGATGGTGACCACGACCTCGCCGCCGTCTGGCTGGCGGAACACGTAGTTGGCGACCAGCTCAGCCATCAGTGCCGGGTCGCGCTCAAGGGCCGGCCAGAGCCTCTCCCTGGTGGCTCGTTCGGCTGCTGCCAGTTGCTCGGCGGTCCGTGGGCCGTTGAAGTACCCGAGTTGCGCATACATCGCTTCTCCTTGGGGTGGTGGGCTGGTGCTGCTCAGCCTCGCCGCGTCCCGGGGCCTGATCATCAGTGGCACCACTGAGCGGTGCACTGAACCGAGCGCAGGTCTGACGCCGCCGAGGTGATCGGTGAACGGAAGCGGCCAGTGCGTGCCGTGCCCGCCGGGTGTAGACATTGCTCATGTTCGTGCCGATCGGCCGAGGCCCGGCGTGATGATCACGCCGGCAGCCATGAGCGCCCGGCACCGCGAGACCGAGACCATCAAGACGGTGGTCGCCGACGTTTTGCGAAGCGGCCGTGGACAGCTCCTGGTGGTGACGGGCGAACCGGGGATCGGCAAGACCGCGCTGGCTCGCTGGACAGTCGGCCACGCCGCCGCAAACGGCTTCGCGACCGCCCGCGGGGCCGCGACGGACGATGCCGGGGCACCGGCCCGCTGGCCGTGGATCCGCATCGCCCGCGACCTTCCGGGACTCGCCGCGGCGATGAGACTGTCGGATGACTCCGAGGACGGGACCTCGGCGCAGTTCGCCCTGCAGGTGGCTATCGCCGACGCCATTCGTGATGTCGCGAGGTCGGGGGGTCTGCTGCTCGTGCTTGAAGATCTGCACTGGGCCGATGCGGCCTCAGTCGCGGTGTTGCGACATGTCGCTGCAGAGCTGGACGATGTGCCGCTGTTGATCCTGGCCACCGCTCGAGCCGGGTCGGGTTTCGATCTCTCGGTGCTCACCGATGGTCTGGACAGTGTCGTGATCGCGCTTGTCGGGCTGGACCGTGAGGGTGTGGTCAGCTGGCTTCGGCAGACGCCGGGAACGTCGGTGTGGGTGCCGCGGGCCGACTCGCTGCTCGAGCTGACCGGCGGAAATCCGCTGTATCTCCGGTTGCTGGTGGATCACCTGCCCTGGACCGACATGCCCACCGCCGATCAGGTGCAGCAGCTGCTGGCCGATCGGCCCGACCTGCGCAGCCTGGTCCTCGCCCGATTCGAACGACTGCCACCTGAGGTTCGCGACCTGCTGGAGCCGGCCAGCCTGCAGGCCGAAGAGCTTGACCTGCACACCCTGGCTGCGGCGTCCGGCCGGTCGCATGCGGAGGTGACCGGGCTGCTGGACGTCGCAGTGTCGGCCGGGGTGCTCCGCACCGAATCCGGCGCACACTACTTCCGGCACGCGCTGGTCCGGGATGCGATTCGCGGCGGGCTGTCGACCTTCCGGCGGCAGACTCTGCACGCCCGGATCGCCCAAGCTCTCGAGCAGGAAGCGCCGCCGTCGGCTGGCATGGTCGCCGGGACCATCGCCGAACACTGGAGCCGCGCTGGCGGCGCTTCAGCCGAGCTGCTGCACTGGTCCCACCGAGCAGCGGTCGAAGCACGTTCGGCCTTCGCCTACGACGACGCTGCGAGGTTCGCCGGACAGGCCGCGGCCTGCGCCGCCGACCTCTGCCGACCAGCCGCCGAACGCGCCGAGCTGCTGGTCGAATGGGCCGCCGCCTTGTTCGCTGCCGGCCGTGTACCGGACGCGCTCGAGGCCGCCGTACGGGGCGCTGACCTGGCCACCTCGGCCGACCGGCCGGACCTGGTCGGTGGCGCCGCGCTGGTCGTCACCGGGATCGGAACCCCGGAGATCTACCGCCCGGTCGCCGCGATCTGCTCTCAAGCGCTCACCCAACTCGCCGACGCACCGAGGGAGGCACCACTCCGCGCCCGGCTGCTCGCCCAGTTGGCCGTCGCCAGCGTGGAGGACGGCGAGCCGACGGTCGCCGCCGATCAGGCCGCCGAGGCGCTCGCGTTGGCCGAGTCGTCCGGCGACACCGTGGCGATCCTGGACGCGATCGCGGCCCGGCACTACACGATCGCCGTGCCCGGCACGGTGATGGAGCGGATCCAGCTCGCCGAGCGCGCGATCAGCCTGGCCACCGTCGGCAACCGGCTGATGTCGAACCTGTGGGGCCACGTCTGGCGGATCGACGCCGCCTTCCAGCTCGGTGACCTCGTGACGGTGGAACGACACCTCACCGAACTCGACCTGCTTGCCCGGCGCCACCGAGTACCCCTGATCCGCTGGCACCACGAGCGCATCCTGATCGCTCGAGCCGCGCTGCTCGGCGACTTCGCCGGTGTCCGCGAACACAACGACCGCGCCCACGCTCTCGCCCAACGGATGAACGACAGCTCCCTGACGACCATGTACTACGCCTGTCGCGCCATGCTGGCGCAGATCTGCGGCGACCCGGCCGAGCTCGACGCGGAGATGCTGGCGCTCGTCGCGATGGCACCGCCGCCCCAGCCACTGATGCAGATCGGTCGGGCGACGGTGGCGATCGTCGCCGGTGACCTGGCAGCCGGGGCGGCCGCCTTCGAAGAACTTCGCGACCTCCCGCGGCGCCTACCGATCGGCAACCGATGGGCGTCGACTCTCAGCCAGATCGGCGCGCTGGCGGTCATGCTCGACGACACGTTGGTGGCCGACGACGTCCTCGAACGACTTCTTCCGACCGCTGTGTACTGCACCGGCGAAGGCTCGGGCGCTGTCTTCTGCATGGGATCCGTCGCCCGGTTGCTCGGCGACCTGGCGCTGACCGCCGGTCGACCGACCGAGGCCGATCCGCTTCTATCAGGACGCCATCGCTGTCAACTCGCGGGTCGGCGCCCGGCCGTACACCGCGCTCAGCCGGCTGGGCTGGGCTGAGGCATTGCTGGAGGCACCACACTTGGAAGAAACCGCGACTGGACTCGATGATCTGCACACCGCCCGCGACCTGACCCGGCTGTCAGCCGACGAGTTCCGGCGGCTCGGCATGCCAGGTCCACTTCAGCGAGCGACCTCCCTCGAGCGCCGGATCGACGAGCAGATCTCGGAGCGCAATCCGCTGACCGCCCGCGAGACCGAGGTCTCCGTATTGGTGGCCCAGGGGCTAACCAACAGAGAGATCGCCGAACGCCTCTTCCTCTCCGAGCGCACCGTCGAATCGCACGTCCGCGCAATGCTCACCAAGCTCGGCGTCCGCAGCCGAACCGACATCGCCACCTGGGCCGTGACGACCGCATGGACCCAGACCGCCGCAAGATCTGACCGACAGCAACTCTGAAGCGGAGACTCCTGAAGTCGCTCAATGGTTAAGCCCGGATCCACGGCCTGACCTGCCGGCGTGCTTGTTGCGGGGTGATCTGGGCCGTGGGCGGCCTCGGGGTGGGCCGGGGCATGCCAGATTCGCCGGTCTGCCGGCTTCTCCGAGGGTCCTGGTTGTCGGGGTAGGGCTGGTGGTCAGCAGCGCGGCGGGGTGGCGTGGACTCTGGCGAGTGCTTGGTCGATGGCCGCCGCCCAGGGCCAGCCGGCGGGTAGTCGTAGATGTCGGCGTCGTCCGCTGTGGACGAGTCGTCCTGGGAGAGTGAAGATGCGTTGCCGCAGGGTGGTGGTGGTGGCCTTCTCGAGGTCGTGCCCGGCCAGACGTCCCACGCCCCGGCCGAGGTTGTGGGCCATCACGGCCAGCGAGAGCCAGGCGGCGTTGGCCATGAACTTCCCAGACGGCAGATGCGCGAGCCCGGCGCTCTTGAGCTCGGCGATCCGCTGCTCGACCACGGCGTGGCGACGGTGGTCGGCCTCGACCAGGAGGACGTCGCCGGGTCGATTGGTCACGAAGGCGTGGTAGTCCCAGGTCGTGAACAGGGCGAGTTGGGTGCCGGGGGTGGGGCGGACCCGCCGGACCACCAGCCGGACCGTCATGGCGTCGTTGCCGGAGAACGCGGTGTAGGTGGTCTCCGCGACATCGGCACCGGAGACCTCCGGGGTGGACAGCCAGTACGGGATCGGCGTCCAGGCGGTCTCCTCGATGGCCTCGATCGCGGCGCGGACCTTCTTGTCCTGCCTGGCGGTCACCGAGAACTCGACACCGAGCTTGACCGCGGTGCCGAGCACGGCACGGCTGTAGAAGGCGCTGTCCGCGCGGACCGTCAGCTGTCCGGTCGAGCCGGCCTCACGGACCCGGCTCACGGTCTCGGTCAGGAAAGACTTCGCTCCCCGCGCCGCGCCCGCGGAGCCGCCCCGCAGCCGGCTGAACAGCACCATCCCGGTCTCGGCGCAGGTCGCGAACTGCGGGTGGTAGCCACGGACCTTCGTGTATCCGAACGCGGCGCCTTGCTTGGCGCGGCCGTAGACCGGGACGATCGAGGAGTCCAGATCGATCGTCAACGGACCCGACAGATCACCTGGTCCGGCACCAGCGGCCCACAACCTGGCCAGCAGTTGCCGGCTGACCGCGTCCAGCTCCCGCACGTTGGACCACTTGTGCGCCCGCAGCCACGACCCGACCGTCGAGGGTGCCCTGGTGTCGTCGAACAACGACCCGGCAGCACCGGCGCGGAGCACGGCGGTGTCATCGATGCTGTCACCGCCGACCAGCATCGACCCGATCACCGTGAGCGCCTTCGAGCCGCTGTTCGCGCCCTCCCCAGCCAACCGGAGCCGCTGGTCGACCAGGTCGCCGAGCCCGACGCGTTGGGCCAACGCCGCCGCCGGAAGCAGCCCCGCGTTCGGGACCAGATTCTTCTCGGTGAAGCTCACCGAGACCCGGGACAAGTCATGAGATGCTCGCACCTGACAGATGCCCTTCTGTTGCGTTGTCGATCAGTCCGTCGCAAGACCAATCCTCAACGCACGAAGGGCATCTGCGCGTTCACGGCACACCCAGCAACATCATGACCCGTGGATCCGGGATAAGTGTGCGCTGTCACCTTGTTGACCGCGCGACGCGCCCTTCAGCTCAGTTTTGCGGACTCCAACCCACTTCGTCGAGCCACGAGGTCACACCGAACATCACCGCACCCATCTTCTCCGCGACGGCGAACTCATCGACGATCTTCCCGTTCTCCATCCGCGCTACCGTCGTTCCCCACCAGCTAATGGGCTTGCCTGTGGCAGGGATGCCCCTGTAGTCCTTCCGGTGAACGGCGGTCACGGTGAACCTGATCAGGACATGATCGTCCTCGGCGGCCAGCACCAGATCAGGGGTCGCCTTCAGGTCACCGAACGCGGCGTGAAACTCGTCCATCTCTTGATCGTCCCCTGCGCGGTGATCGTCCTCTGAGCGTTGAGCCCAGGCTTCCTCAAAGTACCGCAGGAACACGGCCTTGTTTTCTTCCGCCGACATGTCGATCAACTCCCTTGTTTCATCCACGCTGCTGTAGTTTCGCGTGTTCCAGCGCTCGTCGAAATAACGCCGGACAAGTGCCTTCTTTGCTTCTACCTGATACACGATTGCCTTCCGATACGTCGAGTAGCTCCAACTCACGTCCGTCGCCGCCCGGCAGGTGTCACGCTGCCCAAGCGGGCTGACTACCGTGATCAGGTCGGATCGGGGCTGGCGCATCGGCAAATCCACCTATCTTCCCTCCCACTACGCCCGTGCGGGGGCCACTCCATGGACTGCGGGCCGTGCGCTCGGCCCCGCTAGCCAGCCAGTAGAGACTGGCGTCCGTGGATGGGCTCTCACTTGCCGCAACTGCCGCCGAGCCTAAGGGCAGCGGTTATGTCAGGCTCCTTGGCTCGTCGGTCTCTCAACCTGTCAACTTGTCGAAGCCGTCGTGGTACGCGATGTCTTCCATGATCTTGCCATTCGCAAGTCGCAGCATCGCGATTCCCGAGTAGGTGACGTGCTCACCGGGCGAGCCGGCAGCCCCGCTGTATCCCTCCCGCAGCACCGCATCAAACGTCCAGCCCAGGGCCACACGGTCATCCTCAGCGATCATGTCGCCGATGGTCAGGTGTGACTCGCTGAGCAGCCCGTGCACCTCCGCCAGCCACGCCTTGTGCTCCTCGATAGCGCTGTCCTCAGTGCCGTTGAGCTCGTCCACCACGCCGTAGTTTCGGGTGTTCCACCGCTCGTCGAAATAGCGCCGAACGATCTCCTTGTTCGTCTCTTCCTGCGACACGACTCCTCCTTCGAAGTTGTCCTCCACCTCAGCGCCTACGCAATGCCGGCCGTTGCCACCGTGTTCGACGGGCCCGCCGCGCTCATTGCGGCGCCCATTCATGGTCTGGCCGGATAGGGGTTCAACGCATCGGCAATTCCACCTAAGCAAGCCGCCTAGGCGGAGGCTACCTGGATTTGCGCGGTCGTCTGGCGCTTCTCGCGATGGGCTTCGTCATCGATGTCGTCGTGGACTCGATGAGCCTCGTGCCGCCGAAAGGGCGGGTTGAGCAGAAGGGGGAGTTGAGGTGGCCGCGGCGTTGCCGATGCGGCCGGAACGAGCGCCGGCGGCTCGTGGGCTTGACCGGTCACCGAGCACGGTGTCGGAGGTGCTCCGCCCTTCGCCGTGGCGGTGGTGCCTGTTACCCCTTCGGATGTGCTGCGTCTCCAGACCATCGGTATCGCGGCTGCAGCGCCAGCCGATCGGGCAATGAGCCCGACGTTGGGGGTTTGGCGATTGGTGTCAGCCCGCGACCAGCCGGCCTCGGCTGTAGACAGCCCGGATTCGGTGGATGGTCTCGGGGTCGGTGAATGGGTTGCCTTCGACGGCCAGTATGTCGGCGTCGTAGCCTTCGGCGATGCGTCCCTTGGTGGCGGCGAGCCCGCAGACTTCCGCTGCGACAGAGGTGACGGTGATCAGCGCGTCGGCGGGTGTCATGCCCAGGTCGATGAGCTGGGGGATGGCGTAGCGGAGGACGTCGTGGGGCTTGACGGGGGCGATCCCGGCATCAGTGCCGGCCACCACCCGCACCCCCGCCTGCTGCATGCGTCGGGTGTTGGCGATGATCGCTGGCGCGCGCTTGAGGATCGCGGGCGGCGGCATCGCCCCTGGGATGGGAACCAGGCCGACCGTGGCACCGACCACGATGCGTTTCGCTGCGATGACTGCGATCAGGTCGCCGGGGTCGTCGACGCCGTCTTCGGACCAGAAGCTGGCGTGTTCGAGACCGTCGACCCCGGCTGCGACGGCGTTCCTGATTCCAGCGGTGCCGTGGGCATGGGCGGTGATCGGCAGCCCGTGCCGGTGGGTCTCCTCGACCGCTGCCGTCAGCTCGTCGGCCGTGAACTGAGCGAGGTGCTGGTGGGTTCCTGGTGTCAGCTGGCCACCGGTGGCCATGATCTTGATGACGTCCACACCGTGCTCGACGTGTTGACGAACGGCGGCCCGGACACCATGAACTCCGGCCGGCGCGACGCCGCCGAGGAAGTGGCAATGACCGGCGGCAGTGGTGATCGGGGGACCTGCCGCCACCAAGGTCGGCATCGCCTCATCACCACGTAGACCCAACGACAGGTAGCCGCGGTCACCGAGATCGCGCACCGTGGTCACACCACCGGCCAGAGCGGTCCGCCCAGCCTCACGCATGGCGACCAGTACCTCGGCGTCGCTGCGAGCGTGAAGGCTGCCGACCGGGTCACTGCTCGCGTCGAACCCGAGATGAACATGCGTGTCGACCAGCCCCGGCAGCAATGTGACGTCGCCGAGATCCACCACGACATCTAGGCCCGGCGCCGCGGCCGCCGAGCCGAAGGTCACCGAGGTGATCTTTGGTCCATCCAGCATGACCACGGGATCTGCCTTCATGGTTGCCGCGGTCCCGTCGAACAGCCATGCCGCGTGCAGCGCCGTCCGATGGGGATGCTCCGTCAAGATCATCTGTCCGCCCCACCGTTCAGAGTCATGGGTGTCGTGCGGCCATTGGTCCCTCGATGAAGGAGACGCCAGTGTCTTCTTCGCTCGTCGCCAGACCAGACCACGGCCGAGTCAAGTATCGCCAGTCGAGAGGCCGCTGTGAACCTTCGCCGCCGTGAGTGTCCGTGGCTTCATGCTCGAGGCACTCGTAAGCCTGCTGTGGCTCTGTGCCGATAGATCTGCTGGCTATACCGCGACTCGGTGTGCCAGTTCGGCCAGCTCGCGGTTGAACCGGCCCGGAGCCTCCAGGAACGGAGCGTGGCCGACTGCGTCGTACCAGGAGGCTTGGGCTGCCGGGCAGACCTGGAGAATGCGGTCGGCCATCGACGGAGAGACGACCTGATCGCGACGGCCGTGGGTCACTAGGACCGGCACGCGGAGTTCGGCCAGCACATCGTCGGAGTCGATCTGTCGTGAGACCATCGCGCCTAGCACCTGAGGCGGAACTGACACACTGCTGCAGAGCCCGGTCTCCAGGTCAGCCACCTCCATGGGCTGGGCGGTCATGTTGTGCCAGAAGCGGCGCAGGCCGGCGATCCTGGTCGGTAGGTCTGGATCGGCTCCGGCTGGGGCGGCGGCCAGGAATGCCGGGCCGATGTCGTTGAAGCCGGCATCGAGGGTTACTGCGGCACCCACGAAGTTGATCGCACCGATGCGGTCCTGCCCGTAGGCCCGAACGTAGTCGCAGATGATGAACCCCCCGTAGGACCAGCCCACCAAGACGGGTTGGCGCAGCCTTCTCTGGTCGATCACGGCGGAGATGTCGGTGGCCCACATGCTGGAGTCGGTGTACCTATCGGCCTCCAGGGGGCGGTCTGACATCCCGTGACCTCGGAGGTCGAGGGCAACAAGACGGAACTCGTCACTGAGTTCACTGCCGATCTGACGGGTCCAGCACAGGTGGTTGCCCGACCAGCCGTGGATAAGGAGCAGCGGTGGGCCGTCGAGACGGCCCCATTCCCGCACGTGCAGCTTGGTTCCGGCGGCTCCGACCACGGTGTGGATCGACGCTGCGAACATCGGCAGGTGCTCGGTGGTGGTCATGGTCATATCCCTTCCTGTTCCGGCACGGCAGACTGTCTGCGAGCCGTGACTCCAGGATTGGCTGATCTACTTGCTGCGAACTGTCATCCACCTTGACGCGGGCTTACCGTGTACTCATGCAGTTCGGGCTTCTCGGACCGCTTGAGGTGATCGCCGAGCAGGGCGTGATCGAGATCAGTGGCCGGACCCAGCGCCGACTCCTCGCGGTGTTGCTGGTACATGCCCGGACCGTGGTGTCCGCCGACCGGTTGATCGACATCTTGTGGGCCGGAGAGCCTCCCGTCGAAGCACGGCAAGGCTTGTGGACGTGCGTGGCACGACTTCGCCGCGCGCTGGCCAGCCGGGCCGGGAGAGCTGGCGCTAACCTGGTGCTCACCAAGGCTCCCGGGTATCTGATGGCGGCCCAGCCCGACCAGATCGACGCGGGTCGGTTCGAAGGTCTGATCTTGGCCGCGTCCCAGATCGCCGGCGACGAGCCACAGACGGCGGCGGAGTTGCTCGATCGGGCGCTTGGATTGTGGCGCGGCGCGGCCCTGGAGGAGTTTGCCGATGAGATGTTCGCCGCTGCCGAGGCAACGCGGTTGGATGAGCTGCGGTTGGGCGCCACCGAGGCCCGATTCGAAATCGACTTGGCCCTGGGGGCGCATGCGGCACTGATTGGACCGTTGGGCGGATTTGTGGCTCAGCACCCGTTGCGTGAGCAACCTCGAGCACAGCTGATGCGAGCGCTGTACCGCAGCGGCCGGGAGGCCGAAGCGCTCGAGGTCTACCGCAGCTACCGAGAGCGACTCGATCGAGAGCTGGGGCTTCAACCGTCCACAGCCCTCCGGAAGCTGCATACCCAGGTCCTAGTCCAGGCCACCGAGCTCGACTGGCGGTTACGACCCACCCGACAAGGTGCTCGACAGAGCGTGGTTGCGGTGACCGGGATTCGTCTCCCGTCTGAGTCGACGAGCTTCGTCGGTCGTGAGCACGACCTCGCCGCCACAGTCCAGGCAAGTGCCGAGGCGCGGCTGATCACTCTTGTTGGCGTTGGTGGGGTGGGCAAGACGCGGCTCGCGCTGCGGACTGCAGCGGTCGCGGCGACTGCGCGCGCTGAGGGACTTTGCTGGTGTGAACTGGCCTCGGTAACGGACCCGGAAGCAGTTGCTCCCGCGGTTGCCACGGCCCTGGGAGTCCAACGGGGAGCCGACACGACCGTGGTCGAATCCGTCGTGGGGTTCCTCGGCGACCAGGAGAGGCTGCTGATCCTGGACAACTGCGAACATCTACTTCGAGGCATCCGACCCCTCGTGGCCGAGCTGCTACGTGAATGTCCGCGGCTCACGATCCTCGCGACCAGCCGGGTGCAGTTGGGTATCGAAGGTGAGCATGTCCGACCTGTCTCGCCGCTATCACTGTCCGGGTCGTCAGCACGGGGGATCGAACCCAGTCCGGCTGTGAGACTGTTCGTCGAGCGGGCCCGCGCGGTGCGACCCGACCTGACGCTCGACCACCAGACCCTCGACGGTATTGACGCCATCTGCCGGCACCTGGACGGGCTCCCGCTCGCTCTTGAGCTCGCCGCTGCACGGATGCGGTCTCTCAATCCGACCGACATTTCAGACCGGATACGCAGCGACCTGGATCTGCTGTCGTCGGGCAGTGAACAGTCCGGACGCCACGGCAGTCTCCGGACGGTCCTCGATTGGTCCTACGGGCTGCTCGGAGCCGAACAGCAGCAGCTGTTCGATCGACTTTCCGTGTTCGCCGGGTCGTTCAATCTGGCCGCCGCAGAAGCAGTCTGCGGTGGCCGCGGGATCGAGCAAAATCGGGTGGTGGACCTGCTCACATCTCTGGTCGACGCGTCGATGGTCGCGGTCGGGGGGACCGAGGGCGCGGTTCGCTACTTGCTGCTGGAAACACTGCGGCGCTACGGAGCTGGGCACTGCGACAGCTCGGAAGCTGATGCGACCGGCTATGCACATGCTCGGCACTATGCTGCTCTCGCCGACCAGGCCGACCGAGGGTTGCGCGGGCCCGATGAGGCGCGCTGGGTGACCGTTGTCGACCGGGACCTCGACAATCTTCGAGCCGCCCATCGATGGATGCTCCAAGCGGGCCAGGCTGACCTGGCGCTACAACTCGCCCGCGGCTTGCGGTACTACATGCTATTTCGGTTTCGCGACGAGGTTGTGGCGTGGGGCGAAGCGTCCCTCGACCTCTCAGGCGTCGAGCAGCAACCTCTCTTCGCCGAGGTCTGCGGCGGAGTCGGGGAGGGCCTGACCGCTCGCGGGGAGATGGCCGCCGCGCTCAGCCTCGCCACCAGGGGCTTGAACCAGCTCAGTGATCCCGACGATCCACGACGGATGTACCCGCTACGCGTCGCCGGTATGGTCGCGCTCTACGTCGGACGGCTTGATGACGGCTTCCGGGAGCATACTGAGATGCTCCGGCTCGCCCGGATGCATGACTATCCCTACGAGGCGGGGATGGCTCTGCTGGGTCTGGCGCAGTCGCGCACCTACGCCGGCGAGCCCGATCGCGGTCTGTTCTTTGCAGACGAGCAGATGCGCGTCGTCCAGCCACTCGGTAACCCGTCGATGCTGGCCCTGGCCTGGTATGACCAAGCGGAAGCGCTATCGAGCATTGATGCAACTCGCGCGATCGAGCCATACCAGCGCTCAATACAACTCGCCGGTTCAGCCGGCAGCACGTTTGTCGAGGGCATTGCCCTGGTTGGGCTCGCGTCTCTACTTGGCGGCTCCCAGCAACCGGCAGTCGCCCTACCAGTGTTCCGGTCCATCATCACCCGATGGCGTCGGATGGGGATCTGGCATCACCAGTGGACCACGCTGCGGAACCTCGTCCAACTGTTCATCCGAATCGGCAGCTCCGAGTCGGCAGCGGTCCTGGTAGGAGCGATCAATGCCGGAAACACCGCCACTGCAGCCTTCGGTTCCGACGCCGAATTGATGGAGGCGGCCGCTGACCGCCTGCGCACAGTGCTCGGAAGACCAAAATGGTTGGAGGCGTACAACCGCGGGGCTGCGATGTCGGGAGAGGACGTCCTAGCACTAGCCTGCGACGCCATCGACCAAGCCATGGCCAACCGAGCAACAGAACGCGACTGACGAAGCGTGGGCCGCCGCGGGCCGAAAAGAGCAGGGCGGCCCATTCCCCATGCCGAACCGTTTGCCTCACGCACTGTCTTGGGGTCGCATCGCTGCGACTTCCACTTCGACGATCCGCGCGTCGAGATCGATGGGCCGCCGTTGCGGGAGGCGGCCTGGTTCTCTCTCACTACCGATCGGCATTGCACACCGACAGTCGACGTGCGTTGGGGAAGGACGATGTCGACGGCGATCTGGGCCACTGGTGCAGGGGTCGCGCCGGTCGACCAGTCCTGGGCCGAGGGTCACCTCACCCGACATCGTCATCATCGGCAATGAGATCGGTCGCAGTACCGACGTGACAGGCGTCGAGGGAGGTCATCCGTCGACACACTGCCTGCTGACGAATCGGTGGCAGAGAGTAAGGGCGCGCCCGACCTGCTCTCCATCCTCGGCGCCCCACCCAGGAAGGACTGTCCAAGCCCGAGATCATCAGATGTATGGAACGTTACGTCGCCCGCGAGATCTACAACGTCGTCGTAGGCCTTCCAGCTACGGGAGTACCGGCTCGTTCTGGCCGCGTGTCAATGCATAGCATCGGTGCGCCGGCAGCGATGATCATTTGGTGGTCCATTCGATGACTCCTGCGGATGCTTGGGCAAGGGAGTCGCTGGCCCGAACCCGGCTACCGGTTCTCCTCGACAGTGGGAGGCCACACCGGCAGGGCTGCCGAGACGGCCGTGTGGTCTGATCGGCCAAGTAGTCCTCCCAATTCGGGTGCCGGCGTCGCAACAGGCTCAGCGATTCGTCCCGAGACCATACCCAGGTAGCCGGTCGTCAAACCGCGTCAGCTGACGACTGGTCCCATGTGCCAGGGCAGAGGCCCCTGGTCTTGGTCACCACGGGATGGGTCCAAGCCCGCATCCAGCCATCTTCGGGGACAGGCTGTCGTCGCTGGCCGGACTTCGTCAGTACGGCTGAATGGTCTGGCTGGCCATCCAACCGACGCCATCGGTGGCGGCCTGGGTGTATACCGGTATGTACACCCGAGTGCTGTGCGGATCGCGGACCGACGCCCAACATGGCCCGGTCACGGTGTCGAACACCTGCTTGTACTTACGCACCACGGACTGCGAGCTGGGATTCTCACGTACCGGCGCCGGCACCTGGTCAACCCAGTAGTAGCGCACACACGCAGCGTCGGCAACGTCAGGCGACGTCGCGACCACGCCGAGGGCCATGGCCGCACTCAACCCGGCCGTTGCTGCCAATCTTGTCCATCGAGTCATACGGCCACTCTAGAAGCCACGTGAGGTCACGACCCGCGCTCCCTAGAGTTACCGGCAGAAGAGCACCGTGGTGAGGATGGCGACATCGGTGCGCCCTCACACCTGTCGAGCACGGCGGCAGGTCGGACGCATGCTCCTGCGCCGGCTCTTGTCCGCCGGCGGCCCACGGGACCACGCAACAGGTGTCATCGTGATGCGGCTGGCCGCGACCGCCCCAACGACGTACGGGCCATCCCCTGCGCGCCCACCCTCCGCCGTCGGGTCACTTGCTGTCCATGTTCTCAGTTCACCGTCAACGAGAACGCACGAACTGGTACCGATCGCCCTCCGAGCCACCGGCCACTTCGGAGAGTTAGGCCGGCGCCGAATGAGTGCAGTCGCGCTGTCGGTGTCCCGTGGCACGATGCGGGGATGACCGCTTCGTATCCTCGAATCGTGCAGGTAGTGCTGGACACCGCCGACTGCCGACGTCTTGCCGAGTTCTACCGTAGGTTCCTCGGTCTCGAGTACGTCTCCGGCGATGAGCCGCCGCCGATGGGTGAGCCGGACGATAAGGACTGGTTGACACTGCGTAGCGCCACCGGCTGGCAGCTCGCGTTCCAGCAGACCGATGGGGTCCAGCCCTCGACCTGGCCCGACGGGAAGGTGCCGCAGATGTTCCACCTCGACACCGCAGTGTCTACCCGGCAGGAACTCGAGCGGCACCGCGAGCGAGCGATCGCGTTGGGAGCGACTCAGTTGCTGGACCGGACAGACGATGAAGACGAGCCGCTCTACGTATTCGCGGACCCCGCCGGTCACCCGCTGTGCGTCTTCGTCGGGAGCTGAACGACCGTGTACGCCGCCAGCTCAATGACACGAGAGGCCGGGCATCGAGATGCGGCCAGCAGCTTCCGCTGCACACTCCTCGGCCGTGACCAGGTGGCAATCCGTGGTTCTACACAGGGGTTCAGGCTCTGCACCGAATTATCCACAGGTTCGATCTTGGGGCCGTGCAGTCCTATCGTTGGGTGGAGGAGCACGTGAGGCTGCGTTTACCGCGGGTTCTCGGCCGGCGGCAGCTAGCCGTCGCCCTGGTGGCAGCGCCCGCTTGGCCACGGCGTCCCTCGTCACGCATGCCCGCCGGGGGATGCTGGGTCAGGTGGTTCCATGGACCAGCCCCGCGCCTGGATCAGGACTACTCATATGCTGAATGGGGTTTAAGGTCGCGCCGATTCCGGCTTCGAGGCCAGTACGCAAGCACCTCTCGGCCCGACTCCGAGCGACGCCCATCGGCAGCGCACCGGGTCTTGGTTACCTACGTCCACCTGCGGTCGTCTCCCGATGCCGAGTCTGCCCGTCGTTGTCGAACATGCTCATCCAGTTGTCACAGCATGCGTCGTGGTCGGCGTGCGGCGGGTACGAACTCTGCTTGAGCTCGGTGACAGTGGGACGGCCCGTCGGGCGCCGCCGCACGCCGGTGGTTGGCGGCGGGGAGTGTTCTGCGAGCGTGCGCCGGTCACGCCCGGCCAGCGGGTTCTCTGCGGACCCTCGGTTGGCTCGTTAGCCTCGACCTGTGCGTGAGCCGGCGATCGTCTTATCCGAGGTTGTGCTCGCCAAGGCTGCTGTCAACGGTGACCACGGACAGCGCTGGGCTCAGGCGTTGCCCGACATAGTGGCCGACCTTCAAGACATGTGGTCGTTGCAGATCGGTGAACAGCTCACCGGCGCAACTTCGGCGTACGTGGCCACTGTAACGACCGAGTCAGGGCAACCTGCCGTGATCAGGATCGCAGTGCCATCCACCGACGACTTCCTCCGCGCCGTACACACCCTCGACACCGCTGGCGGGCGGGGTACGTACGACTCCTGAACAATGTCCTCCCCCGACAAGCCGTGCTTCTCGAGCCGCTCGGCACGCCGATGAACCGCACCGGGTACACACCCGATCGACAGCTAGCCACCCTGGCAGCGGTCCTACCCAAGATCTGGGCGCTCCCCGGGATCACCGCAGTCGCAACAATCGGCGTTGGGCAGGAGAGCCCGTCGACAAAGCCGCCAGCCTGCTCCAACCGGTCGCCGAGCTTTGGCAACACCTGGATCACCCCTGCCCGGAGCGAGTCATCACGCAGGCGGTCGACTTCGCGCACCAACTCTCGCAAGCTTTCTCACCCGACCGGACTGTCATCCTGCATGGTGACGCAGCAACGGCGAACCTTCTCCAGGTGACCCTGCCGCGCTCCGGGGCCGAAGCCGGATTCGTCTTCGTCGACCCCAGCACTTTCATCGGTGACCCGGCCTACGACCTTGGCGTCGCCCTGCGCGACTGGTGCACAGAACTGCTCGCCGGAGACGCTCCGAGCCTTGCGCGACGCTGGTGCCGAGGGCTCGCCGCCGCTACAGGCGCCGACGAGGTCGCCGTCTGGCAATGGGGATACCTCGAGCGAGTGTCAACAGGCCTGTACTCCGAATCCCTGGGCGGCAACGGCCGTCCGCATCTACTCACGGCCGACCTCCTCTACAACGCCGGCCCGAGCCAGATGTAGCAGCCCCTTAGCGACGGGCGTGGCGCTCGACAAAGGGGTTTGCCTAGATTCGTCGCCAGATCCGGCTGCGTCGACCGTTGCGCCGTGATGCGGGGGTCTTTAGCGTTGTCTCAGGCGCGCCACCGCCCTGTGGGAGTGCGAATCGGGCCGCCGGATCGGAGGACCCGTCGTGCTGCGATCACCCATCCTGGCACTTGCTCTGTCGACCGCCCTGGCGATCGGACTCGGAGGTGCGCTGGCTGCGCCGGCCATGGCCTCCCCGCCCTCGTCGCACACCTTGGTCGTGGACGACGACGGAGCCCAATGCGGTCCGCACGCCTACTCGAGCATTCAGGCCGCCGTGGATGCTGCACACCGCGGCGACCGTGTCCGCATCTGCCCCGGGAGGTACGCCGAGCGGGTAGTCGTGAACAAGCCCCTCACCCTGACCGGCCAGCCAGCCGCCGTAGCCGCCCTGGACTGCTTCACTGAGCAGACCTCCGAACCGGACGATCTGGACACCACCGTCGTACCCGTGCTCGAGCCACCCGATGCCGAAGAGACGCCGGTGCTCCGGCTGACCGCCGACCGGATCGAGGTCGCCGGGCTGGTGATCCAGGGCGTCTACGACGAAGACCCAGACATGGTTGACGGCTACCAGCTCATCGATGCGGGACTGACCACCGACGACGCGCACGCCGGATGGCGCATCCACCACAACCTGTTCCGGCTGAACTTCCTGGCAGTCGAGCTCGGCAGCAAGGGCGGTCCGGAATCCAGATTCGACCACAACTGCCTCCGCGACAACTACTACTCGGTGGCCAACCAGCGCTACACGCTGCCCCGGGCCCTCCTCGACCACAATGCGACGTATCGGTCTGAGGCCACCGCGTGGGAAATCGGCTGGGGCTATCGGGGTACCACCGCAGTTACCTTGGAACACAACACCTCGCGGCTAGACCACCTCGCCGTTTACGCCGAGAACGACGACCATCTGACGGTGCGGGGCAACGCTGTCGAGCAGGCCGGCATCGGCATTCACGCGGAAAACGATGATCATCTGACCATCCAGGGCAACCTGGTGGAGCAAGCCGGCATCGCCATTCAAGCGGAAAACGATGATCATCTGACCATACAGGGCAACCTGGTGGAGCAAGCCGGCATCGCCATCGAAGCCAAGGACGATGATCATCTGACCATACAGAGCAACCGGGTGGAGCAGGCCGGCAGTGGCATCTACTTGAATGGTGCTCTCACCCAGCCCAAAATCTTGCACAACACGGTGACGGACTCGCTCGGCGTAGCCATCATCGTCAATCCCCCAGCAGGGGAAGCGCCGGTGACTGGCCTTGTGGTGCGCGGCAACACGGTGACTGACAACGGGGGCTCCGGCTTAACTACGAATGCCGTTGCCAACCTGACCGGTGCCTCAATCGTGGCCAACACATTCAGTCGGAACGGAAGGCACGGCATCCAGCTGAACTCGGGAAGCCGCGCGAACCGGGTGCTGGACAACGTCACCGAAGGCAACGCCCAGTACGGCATCCGGCTCTGGCCAGGAACCCAGGACAACCTGCTGGTCCGCAACCGCATGCTCGGCAACGGACAGGCCGACGCTGTCGATGAGACCGCGGTCACGACCGCCGGCGTCACGGTGCTGGCCAACCGCTGGGTACGCAACACGTGCACAGTCGACGTCCCGACCGGCGAAATCTGTTGAGGCAGTCGAGCCGGTCTTGCCGGCGCTGACGTTGAGAACCTGTCACAGGGGACATGTCGGACGTTGGCAAGGTTCCTCCAGCCCGTCCAGCCGTCGACCGCTGAACGCCTTCGCACGTCGTTGATCTGCACCCTGTCGTGGACCCATTCGTCAAGCGGAGCCGGATCGTTGCAGCGGGCGGGTGTCTCCTCAGTCGACAGTAGGGATCCCCCCGCCGGCGCACTACTAGCCGCAAGTCGACCCTTGAGCGAGAACCCGTGGCCGGGCGCATGAGCGACTAGTCAATGTGCACCTGGTGGTGCGCCCGTTCCGGGCTGAAAATGGTGTCGTGGCCGCCCGGTAACGCCGTGCTTCTATGGTCCCTCGAGGCCGTCGACTAGTCGGGCGGGAGCTGTGTGTTGGGCCCTTCATTGTTGCCCCGTCCGCGGGAGCACGAGGACTAGATTCGCTGTTGCCCGACAGCTCCCCGGGTGGTCGCTGTCAGGGTATCGGGTCCGCCCGGTGGGGCGGCGACAGTGAAGGCGGGGTGAGCAGGGATGTTCGTCGAATCCAGTGATGACGAGCAGATCATCGAGCGGGTTGCGGCACTGGACATTGGCAAGGCCGAGGTCGTGTGCTGCGTCCGGCTGCCGGCACAGGGTGACGGGAAACGCCGGGTGCAGGAGGTGTCGACCCACACGACGATGGTGCCGTCGCTGTGTGAGCTGGCGAATCGGCTCGTCGGGCTCGGCGTCACCCGGGTGGTGATGGAGGCGACCAGTGACTACTGGCGGGCGCCGTTCTACCTGTTCGAAGCGCACGGCCTGGAGCCGTGGCTGGTCAACGCCAAAGACGTCAAGCACCTGCCCGGGCGACCGAAGACCGACAAGCTGGACGCGGTCTGGCTGTGCAAGGTCGCCGAGAAGCAGATGCTGCGGCCCAGCTTCGTGCCACCGGCCGACATCCGCCGGCTGCGGGACCTGACCCGGTACCGGGCCGACCTGGTCGGGGTCCGCACGGCGGTGAAGAGCCGGGTGGAGAAGCTGCTGGAGGATGCCTGCATCAAGGTGTCGGTCGTCGCCTCCGACATCTTCGGCGTCTCCGGCCGGGCCATGCTCAACGCCTTGATCACCGGGCAACGCGACCCGAAGATCCTGGCGGTGATGGCCCGATCCCGGATGCGGATCAAGATCGGTCGGCTGGAGGAGGCGTTCGCCGGGTTGTCGCTGGGCACCTTCGACGACCACCACCAGTTCCTCCTCGCCAAGATGCTGGCCCGCATCGACGCGGTCAACGCCGACATCGCCGCCCTCGATACCGAGATCGGAGACCAGCTCGCCCCTTTCGCTGATGCGGTCGCCCGGCTGGATGAGATCCCCGAGATCGGGCCGACCGCGGCCGCCGTCATCATCGCCGAGATCGGGGTGGACATGAGCAGGTTCCCTACCCCAGCTCATCTGTCGTCGTGGGCGAAGTTCGCGCCCGGGGTGAGCTCCTCCGCGGGCAAGACCAAGGGCAACGGCTCGACCGGCCACGGGGACCACTACCTGGCCCGGGTGCTGGGCGAGGCGGCCGTCATCGTTGGACGGACCGACACCTTCCTCGGTGCCCGGTATCGACGGATCGCTCGCCGCCGCGGGAAGAAGAAGGCCATCGTCGCGGTCGGCCGTTCCATCCTGGTGATCATCTGGCACCTGCTGTCCGACCCCGACACCCGATTCTGCGACCTCGGATCCGATCACTACGACCACCACGTCAACACCAGCGCGAAACGACGCAGCCACATCCGACAGCTCGAAGCCCTCGGCTACAAGGTCACCCTTCAACCCGCAGCCTGAGCATCCCTCACCAGCCCGAGTAGGTGCCTGGCTGGGACTATTTTCGGACTAGCCTCCATGGCCCGTTGGGACGCCGACGCACGCGTGAAAACATGGGCTGGGTTGCCTGTCGACGCCGACGCGTTCTTGGTCTTCGAGGCTGCGGACTAGCCTGGCGGTGGGGCCTCGACCTGCTGGGTTACGCACTGTTGCTTCGAGCACGCCGATCAGACTCTCGGTTCCCGACCGAGGCCCCCGGGCATCCCGCCAACCTGTCCATGGCAGTGAGGGAGTGTGGTGATGCAAGAACCCCAAGAAGTGCTCGACGGCGAGCATGAGCAGCTGTTGACCCGGGTGGCGGCGATCGATGTCGCCAAGGCCAGCGGCATGGTGTGCACCCGGATGCCGCACCCCGACCTGGCCGGCCGGCGGGTGACCAGGGTGTGGTCGGTCTCGGCGACGACCAACGCGATCTTGGAACTGGCCGATCATCTGGTCGGGCTGGACGTCGAGCTGGTCACGCTGGAGTCGACGTCGGACTACTGGCGGCCGTTCCTCTACCTGCTGGAAGCCCGCGGGGTGTCGGTGTGGCTGGTCAACGCCAGCGAGGTGAAGAACGTCCCCGGCCGACCCAAGACCGACAAGCTGGATGCGGTCTGGCTGGCCAAGCTGACCGAGCGAGGAATGCTGCGGCCCTCGTTCGTGCCACCGACCGAGATCCGGGTGCTCCGCGACTACACCCGGCTCCGGGCCGATCTGACCGTGGAGCGATCCCGGCATGCGCAACGGCTGGAGAAACTGCTCGAGGACGCCTTGATCAAGGTGTCGTCGGTGGCCACCGACCTGATGGGTGTCTCCGGCCGGGCGATGATCGAGGCGTTGATCGCCGGTGAGCGTGACCCACAGGTCTTGGCCGAGCTGGCGCGGGGCCGGATGCGGGTCAAGCGTGCCGCCCTGGTGGAGGCGTTGACGGGCCGCTTCGACGCCCACCATGCCGAACTCGCCCGGATGATCCTGGATGCCTACGACGCCGCCGACGCCCAGATCCGGCGGCTCACCCAGCGGATCGAGACCCTGATCGCCGCCCTGCCCGATGCTCAAGGTGTCGACGCCGACGGCACCACCGGCCCGGACACGGGCCTCGGCCCGGATGCGCCGGTGCTGCCCACGCTGGCCCGCCTCGACGAGATCCCCGGCGTCGGAGCCAAGACCGCGCAAGTGATCGTGGCCGAGATCGGCCTCGACATGTCCCGGTTCCCCACCCCCGCACACCTGGTCTCCTGGGCACGACTGAGCCCACGAACCGTTCAATCCGGGCCACGTCAGCGGGCCGGTAAGACCGGCAAGGGCAACCCATACCTCAAAGGAGTGCTCGGCGAAGCGGCCGCGGCCGCGGCCAAGACCGACACCTTCCTCGGCGCCCGCTACCGACGCCTGGTCAAACGACGGGGCAAGCTCAAGGCCCTGGTCGCGGTCGCCCGATCCATCCTCACCATCGTCTGGCACCTCCTCGCCAACCCAACCAGCCGCTACCACGACCTCGGCGGCGACTACCACACCCGCCGGATCGACACCGAACGCCGCACCCGCAGCCACATCCGCCAGCTCGAAGCCCTCGGCTACCACGTCACCCTCACCGCCGCCGCCTGACCGTGGTCACCTCACGCTTGACCGTCACCTGTTTTCCAATCAGCGGAGTTGGGAAGGCGGATCCCACTCGTGAGCCAGGACGCTGTACACGTCGGAGTCTCGAAACCCTCGGTCAGGAACAGGTGCGTCTGGACGTCATGGGGTGACCGAGGAAGTCACACGATTCCGACAGCGCGCCGGGGAAGGCGCATCCGAGAGCTCGATGGAGGATCCGAGCATTCCCGCCGTCGCCCGTGGTGTTCACGATGGGTCCGGTGAGCGGAGGGGAATCGGGTCGGATTCATCCGAGCTGGCGAGCAACGACTCGATCCTCACTTGCCGACCGCTGAGCGAGTGGGCTCGGCCGGAGACCGATGAGCGGGATCAAGGTCGAGGGTAAGAAGCGTGCCACCGGTGCAGTAGCGCGAAAAGCAACAAGCTGAAGAACCCGCGAAGGTCGAGAAGTCCCAGGAGGCAAGCCCCCGGTAACGTCGTGTGGCGTAAGCGGGGCCGCTGACCGGGATACCGAAGATGTTGGCCATGGCGAATTGTCAACCTGGATACAGGTCGCGATGCACAGGCCGCCCTCCGGAGAACGACGAACGTGACCAGCAACGCGACGAAGAAGATGCTCCCGAACGGCAGCGGCTCGGTCTCCACCGCGGGAAGAGGGTGAACACAACCGCAGGCATCAGGACCACAGTTGTTCGCCTGCTTCCGGCCGTCGAGTGTCCGGAACTGGCTCTATCGTCGACCGACATCGAAGCGAATGGAGTTGGCCAATTTCCGAGCTGGCCCACAAGGAGGAGGAGAGATGGTCACTTTCACCCACACGCGCGAGCTGAAGGAAGCGCAGTTCATTGACGTGGATCTACGGGGCGCGCGCTTCGTAGAGGCTGATCTCTCGGGCGTCGTCATGCGTGCCGTCGAGGTCTCCGGCGCGGATATCGACGCGCCCTGGCTGGTCCACGGCACGAGCTTCCTCGTCAACGGTGTTGACGTCATCCCACTCGTCGAGGCCTCGCTCAACGACCGCTTTCCTGGCCGCGCGGATCGACGAGCCGCCGATCCCGACGGCTTGCGCGCCGCGTGGTCCGCCCTACAGAGCACCTGGACACAGACCCTGGCCCACGTCGCAACGATGCCTGCCGGCTCTGTCGACGTGTCGATGGACGGCGAATGGTCGTTCTCGCAGACGCTCCGGCACCTGATCCTCGCCACCGACACCTGGCTGGGCCGCGGGATCCTCGAGTGGGATCAGCCGTTCCACCCCATCGGATTGGCCGGTGCCGGCGCCGAGGACGACGGCTTGGACATGTCGACCTTCACCGCCACCACGCCCTCTTACGCCGACGTGGTCGAGGTTCGAGCAGAACGCGTCGCCATGGTGGGTGACTACCTCGCCGCGGTCACTACAGACCAGTTGGACGCGACCCGCGCGAACCCGTGGGCCCCCCAAGAGCAGGAGACAGTTCGTTCCTGCCTGCATGTGATCTTGGAGGAAGAGTGGGAGCATCACCGCTACGCCGTCCGGGATCTGGCCGCCATTGAGTCAAGGTCGGACCCGGGGTCGGGAAACTCGGCCAGCGACACCACGAGCGTGCCGTGATGGCACCTGGACGACCACACGGAACACCGGTCCCGCAAGCCGTCCGTGCCGGCGTGAGATCGCACGCCAGACGGTGCTGATATAGCGCGCTCGGGCTGAGCCTGATCGTCGTGGGACCTGCCCGCGAGCGATTCGCCGTCAGGGGGCGTTACGCGAAGAGGTCGGTAGCAATGCGCTGGGGTTGGTAGGTGCAGTGAGGGAGCGGAGGCGCCGCACGATCGTGGGGCCTCACTGGCGGGCGCTGACGTAGGCCTCGTCCACGCGGCAGCGTCGACGCCGGCGCCGACGCGAGCCGAAGGTAGTCGTCGACCGGGGCCAGCCGATCCGGCCGCGGGCGCAGATTGGGGATTCGGTCCAATACGGCGTCCCACGCGACGACCTTGCTGAGGATGGTCGTGCGCCTGGTACCGGGGCGCGGGACACGCTCCGCAACGGGTCCTATCTCGTGCCTCTGTCGTTTGTTGAATCGTTCAGCCTTCGTGCTGCCCCGTCTTTGCGCGCAGCTCGCTGTTCTGTGTCTCGAGGTCGAGGACCATGCTGATGCCGGCGAGGTTCAGGCCGGCGTTGAGGAGGTCGCCGATGCGGCGGAGGCGGTCGAGGTCGTCAGCGCTGTAGCGGCGGGTCCCGCCGTCGGTGCGTCCAGGCTCGACCAGCCCGCGGGCCTCGTAGGCCCGCAGGTTCTGCACACCCATGCCGACCAGCTCCGCGGCGACCGAGATGCCGTACACCCCCCGCTGCGGGTCGGGTCTATCCGCTTCGGCCACTCCAGACCTCCCTTCACACCAACTTTTCTCGCTTTGCCTCTTGCTTCAGCATGCCACTGGTGCTAGAAAAAACCTATAGCGCATGCCACAGATCACAGCAGGTGGTCGGTGGTCTACCTGGAGCATCACAACAGCAGATGGAGGTGACAACGATGCTGATGCGCACTGACCCTTTCCGTGAACTGGACCGACTCACCCAGCAGATGCTGGGCACCGACGGCACCCTGGCCCGCCCGTCGGTGATGCCGATGGACGCCTGGCGGGACGGTGACACGTTCCAGGTCGAGTTCGACCTACCCGGCGTCGACGTGGACTCGATCGACCTCGACGTCGAGCGCAACGTGGTCACGGTCAAGGCCGAACGTCCGGCCCGCGCCAGCGACGCCGAGCTGATTGCGGCCGAACGGCCCCGGGGCGTGTTCAGCCGGCAGCTGATCCTGGGCGACAACCTCGACACCCAGAACATCAGTGCCGACTACAAAGGCGGCGTGCTCACGTTGAGGATCCCGGTGGCCGAGCAGGCCAAGCCCCGCAAGATCACCATCAGCAGCGACAGCAACGACCAGCAGGCCATCAACGCCTGACCGCCGCGGTGATCGTGATGTCGAAGATCTCGCTACCGGCCGGCGCCGGTGACACGGGCAGCGTCGAGGCACGGTTCCTCGATCTGCTGTTGGCCGACAACGACCTGGTGCAGCCCGAGTTCGACGCGATCATCGCCGCGGAGTGGCCGGACCCACCACCGAACCTGCCGCGCCGACGCGTCGTCGGCGGCCCAGACCCCGGCGGGAGACGTCGTCCCCGAGCCACGGCCACCAAGAGTTCTGTTGCCGGGCGGCGACCAGCCGCGGAGGAATCAGCGCGGCAGCGCTCCCCGCCGCCAAACGACTGAGAAGAGACCGACCAGGAGAAAGGCGGGTGATCGCCAGTCTGTGATCGATCCACCCCGAGGCGACCCGTCGTCCCGCCCGCACCTTCCACCCTGCGGCGTCCAACCCTGCACCAGTGACGCCCGCGCCGCCCGCGCACCTATTTCAGCGGGCCGGACGAGACGGTCCCTCCCATCGTGGTCCCGGCCCGGCCGCGGCCGGGACCACGGCCACCGGCTGCCTGCACCACTGACCGACCCACATCGTGATCATGACGACCGAACCGATCGACTGTTACGCCGTCCTAGGTGTGGCCCGCGACGCCACCCAGGCCCAGATCAGCGTCGCCTACCGGACCCTGCTGCGCCGCTACCATCCTGACACCCGACTGTCCGCCGACATCTCAGCCGGCACGATCTGCGATGCGGCGCTGCAGCATGTCCTCACCGCCTATGCGGTCCTCCGCGACCCGGTCCGCCGTTTCGACTACGACCAGCGGACCACGCCGCGATCTGCGCCCGCCCGCCCACAAGCACAGCCGATCCGGCCGTCACGGATACGTCCGTTCGACGATCCACCCCTCCGCGCCGGACCCGTCCACTGGGCACCCTGACTGCTTCAGCCGCCCCGCCGATCGGTGAACCGCTCAATGGACCTCTCGGCCGACAACGCTGGTCCGAGTCAGGCAGCCGGTGTGGGCGCCGACGCGCTGCGGAAAGTTTCGGGCGCGACCACTATCTGGGGCAGGAGGCTGGTCCACCCGGACTGGAGTTCGGCGACTTCGGCGAGGCGACTGAACCGCGCATTCGAGGGGCCAGGCTGGACTAGGCTCTCGAGATTCTGCAGGTCTGTGCTGCCGGCCCGCTGCAGCGGCACGTCCCGATCTGGGTCGGGCGGTGAGTGGCCCACCGCTGGGCACCGTTCGTCGGGCGGCACACTACGACGGCGTTGCACCACTTGTTGTTCTCCGTGCCTGCGGATCAGCAACCGGCCGCCATCGGCGACCTCGTATCGTTTGTCCGTGGTTCGGGGTGCGGTCGGTGTGACGTGGTGGATGGAATCCATCTCGCACTGGCGTGGGCCCTGGACGCCATGCGTGAGCGAGCCGACGCGGTCGGCCGCCGCTGGCTGACCCGGAAAGCTGACCGATCCGCCGCGCTGAGCGAAGGAGGAAGCATGTCCCGGTCCCGCCGAGCCGCTGCGCACGCCGCCGCGCAGCGGGTCCTCGCTGAGGTCGCGGCCGATCCCCGCTACGCACGGACCAGTCACCTCCATCTCCGTCTCAAGGGCGCGGTGGTCGTCGACGAGCACCTGCGGGGTCCGCTCCGGGCCGACGTGTTCTCGGTGACCAAGAGCGTGCTCTCGACGGTGCTGGCAGTGATGGCCGCTCGGGGACTGCTTCCGGACCTGGACCGTCCGGTCGCCGAGGTCCTGCCGCCGTTGCGCGGCACACCCGCCGTGACACACACCTGGCGGCAGCTGCTCACCATGACCCGCGGCGCCGCCGTCGACGTGCGGTGGGAGCTCGACGCGGTGGCGTCGTTGCCGGCCGACCACATCGGCCATCTCGCCCAGGCTCCCCAGCTCCGGTCTCCCGGCGCGGAGTTCGTCTACGACAACGGCGGTCCGCACCTGCTGTCGGCGGCAGCCACCGAGGTACTGGGCGAGTCGGTCGCCGACTTCGCGGGGCGTGAGCTCTTCGATCCACTGGGAATCGTGGACTACGAGTGGCCGACCGATCCGGACGGCTACCCCGCCGGGTCTGATCGTCTGCAACTCACTGCCGCCGACCTCGCCTCCCTGGGTCAGCTGTGGCTGGACGGCGGTCGGCTGAACGGGCGGAGCCTGCTGCATCCGCCGTACTTTCAGCAGATGACCCGGGCCCAGGTCGGCGGGGGGCCGCCCGAGATGGTGCCCTACGGATTCCTGCTCTGGGTCCCTGACGGGATGCTGCTGGCCGGCGGATGGGCCGGGCAGCACCTGCTCGTGATCCCCGCGGCCGGCGCTGTCGTCGTCACCACCGGAGATCCGGGCTTCGACCCCGGACCGCCGCCCACCGACCAGATGCCGGCGGATTGGCGGCCGGCCCTGGACCTGGTCCGAACGCACCTCCTGCCGGTCCTGCTGGACGCCGGCGCCTGACCGTACCGGCGATCAACTTCCCATTTCCCAGGGACGGCTGCAATGCCGGTGTGGCGACGAACGTGAGGCGATGGCCGGATCAGACGTTCCCAGCGGCACTCCAATGGCAGGCGGTGTCGTTCATGCGCACCGTATGGCCGGACATCGAAGGACCACGTCGACTTCGCCGCGACCTGAGCGGCGGTGCCGCCCCGCCCTGGGCGGCCCAGGCACCGGGCAGCGGCTGGTGATCGACGTCGCCCACCGGTGGAGAGGGGTGTGGCGCCCAGATGGCTTCGGACGTGTGCTCAGGAGGACGATCACGGCCCAATGGTGACCAGCGACGCACTGCGACCACTGCACGAATTGCCCGGCCGCGTCGAAGCGGAACGTCAGCCCGGCGAGCTCGTTGACCCAAACCGGCGTGGCAGGACCTAGTCGATGCAAGTCTGTCTCGCAACTACGAGAGGGTGCTGCCAGATGAGAGTTTTCACCGAACCTGTTGGCGCGGATAGTGCCATCCTTACCGGATACGTCCTGGACCACAGTGATGAGCTGCTGAACGCGCGTGTCCGTCCGGCCGTGTTGGTCTTGCCGGGCGGCGGCTACTTCATGACCTCCGACCGCGAAGCCGAGCCGGTCGCTCTGGCATATCTCGCTGAGGGGTTCAACGCGTTCGTCCTCCGATACGCCGTCGGTGCCGACGCCCCGTTCGAGCGGTCACTTGCCGACGCGCAGGCTGCTCTGGCTTGGTTGCGTGAGAACGCCGACCCACTCGGCATCGATCCGGAGAGGACTGCTGTGGTCGGGTTCTCCGCCGGCGGGCACCTCGCCGCCTGCCTCGGCACCGTCGCCGACGACAAGCCCGGTGCGCTCGTGCTCGGCTACCCAGTCACGCTGGCCGAGTTCGGCCCGCCCATCGGCAAGGTCATCGCCGACGTCGCCGCCGCCGTCAGCGCCGCAACACCGCCTACCTTCTTGTTCAGCACCAGCGGCGACACCCTCGTTCCGATCCGGAACTCCTTGGCGTTCCTGGCTGCCCTGGCTGAGCACGGTGTGCCGTTCGAGTCGCACATCTACCTGCTGGGCCCGCATGGGATCAGCTTGGCCAAGCCGCTGACCGCCAACGGCGTCGCAGCGTTCGTGGACGCGGCCGCCGCGCAATGGCTGGCCGATTCCGTGCGTTTCTTGCAGGCTGTGTTCGGCAACTTTGACACGGCGGGCGAGGCGGAGACGTACCAGACGCTAGTTGATCGCCGCCGATTCGGGCTGACCGCACCAATCGGGCGACTCCTTGCCGATCCCGTCGCGGTCGCCATCATCGACCGCCATGCCCCGCAGCTGCGCGCTTGGGTCGAGGAGAACCCACTGGCGACCGGGATGGGCCTATCTGAGATCGCGAAGACCCAACCTGAGGTGCTTCCAGCAGAGACACTCCCAGTTCTTGGCGACGCCTTGGCCGACCTCAATGTCGGCTGAGACCGCGCGGCCCGAAGCTCGACTGGCCGGCGGCGGGGGTTCCGTTCCAGGGCCCCGCTCAGTGAGCACAGGGGGCGCCGCTATCGGAGCGACAGGCGGTCACTCACGGGACTCGCGTCAGCGTCACGATTGCAGCCAAGATCGCCGCCACCACGCCGTCGACGGCGAGAGGCACCATGCCGATCCAGTACGCGGGGATCGGATCGAGCCGATAGAAAATGAGGTAGCAGGCCAGCCCGACGAGCGTCGCGATCGCTGTCGCGACGATCCAGGCGGACGCCGCCGGCACCTCCAGCACTCCGGCCGTCCGCAACGTGATGCCGGCAGCGAGTTGCACGGTGGCCCAGACAACGATCAGCGGGAGCTCGGTGGTGACGGGCCGGTGGGCGACGCCAGCGGTGACGTACAGCAACAGTGCACCGACGAACACTCCGCCGACGATCGTCGCCGCCAGCGCCGCCGGTGACGCCTTCGGGAGAAGGGCCGCGATGCCGACGGCCAGCAGAACCAGGCCGGCGAGGCCGCCGAGGACCGCTCCGGCGAGGAAGAGGCCGCCGCCGGGTGGAGTCTGCACCGACGGTCTGAACGTGATCGTCCACCAGACGAGGTAGCTCAGGCTGCAGACGACGAGCAGGACCTCACCGATCACGATCACCAGCGGGCCGCCCTCGAGTGCCTGCCACCTGTGCACCATTTCACCCTAGTCAACTCAGCTCACCGCAAACGGTCGTTTCCGGTGAGCCGTCGTCGCCGCGGCTCGGTGTGAACCGCATCGGTGTGTGGCGGCATTCCGTGACTGCTTCGTGGCACTGTCGAAGCCCTCCGTAGCGGCCTGCTCACAGGGACCGTTTCTGCGAGACCTCGGCCAGCGCCCCCGGCGCGAATCGACGAGCGGGTACTCAGGCTCTCGCCCAGCTTGGTGTCGGCGGCGATGCGAGACTACCCAGCACGACAGTGCGGAGGTGGCGGAGATGGCGGAAACTCGATCGGTCGTGGTGACCGGGGCGTCAACGGGGATAGGTGCGGCAGCTGTGGCTGCGCTGGTCCGCGACGGCATGGTGGTGTGGGCGACGGTGCGCCGGCAAGGAGACGCCGACCGACTGACGGCTGAGCATGGTGAAGCTGTTCGTCCGTTGCTGATGGATCTGGAGGACGTTGACTCGGTTCGAGCGGCGGGAGCGGCCGTGGCCGCCGCCGGTCCGTTGATGGGGCTGGTGAACAACGCCGGAGCGGCCCTGCCCGGCCCGCTGGAGTATCTGCCGATTGAGGTGTTCCGTCGGCAGCTGGAGATCAATTTGGTGGGGCAGCTGCTGGTCACCCAAGTGATGCTGCCCGCGTTGTTCGCCGGGGTGCGACAGCGTGGCGAGGCACGTATTGTCATGATCGGGTCGATCGGCGGTCGTGTCGCTGGGCCGGTGCTGGGTGCGTACGCCGCTGCTAAGCACGGCCTCGTTGGTATGACAGGAAGTCTGCGTGCGGAGCTGGCGCCGGCGGGGGTCAAGGTGCTCCTGATCGAGCCCGGGGCAATCGCGACGCCCATCTGGAGCCGGGGCATCGCGGCCGGCGACGAGCTGGTGGCACCAGCAGACGTACGCGAACGGTATGCCCCGATGTTGCGGGCGGCCCGCGACATGGCCCGCAACGGCACCGAGAAAGGGTTGCCACCGGCGGCGGTAGCCGAGGTCATCCGAGCAGCATTGACCGACCGCAACCCGCCACCCCGGCAGGTCGTCGGACGCGACGCCAAGATCATGGCCGCGATGGTTCGGCTCCTGCCGTTCCGCATGCTCTACCGCCTCCTCCAGGGTCGACCCTGAGAGACGCGCTGAAAGATCAACGGAGTGCGGGTGGCGAGCAGCCGCGACGTGCCGACCCGCCCAGGCGGTCGATGGGTCACACGTCAGATGGCGACCGCGGGCGGCAACGACTCTGCCAGCAGCTCAAGTGTCGCCGCGGACGGCGGCAGTTCGTCGCTCAGGTGTGGGTCAGCTTTTGGACGGTGGCGTCGATGCTCTCGGCGGTCTGCTCGACCTCTTCCATGTAGAGCCGCTGCCAGCTGATCCGGCCGTTTCGGGTTCCCTCGATGGTCATCCCGCGCATCTGGAAAAGGCTGCCGTCAGAGCGTGTGCCGTGCCAATGCCACTCGGCCCACTCCACACCGCCGTCCTCGGTCTTGGCGAGCAATTCGGCCCGGACATCGGCGACCTCGCGAAACAACGCTGTCCAGTTCCTTCGTACCTGGTCGGGCCCGTGAAACTCTCGCCCGGGGTGGACCGGTTGCGTGCTGTCGTACTCGTGGTCGAAGCAGGCCATGAATGCGTCGATGTCGTGCTCGTTGATCGCTGCGCAGAGCTTGTCGGCCAACATGAATACAGTCTGCAGCCAACCGTGGCCTCCGTGAAGTCCTGAGCATAGGAGCGGAGATGCTCAACGGCAGGTGCACCCCCCAGGAAGTACACGGGTGCTGGCTCAGTCACCGATAACGTCGGCTGCAAGCGCTACACCAGCGTCAGCCGCTGCCCCCTTGCAAATGAAGGCACCGGGAGCTTCCCAATCGCAGTAGCCGACCCTCTAGGCCAGGCACCCGTTGGTGATCGGTGGCCGTCCCATGGTCTGTGCTCAATACCCTTAGCCTCGATCCGTAAGTTGTTTGGTGGCCCGGGAGGGCTGGGTGTGGCTGAGCCTTGATTGCCCTCGATGGTTCCGATGGATTGGCCGCCCAGCCCTCCGGGACGCCTCGACTGCTGATTGAGATGCGCGTTCTGGTCGCTGTTTACGGATCTGTCGGCGGGAGTCCTTCGGGCCACGGAACTGTCGTGCGCTTCGAAGGAGGAGTCATTGATGCAGCAACCGAGGTCCTGCGGTTGGGCGGGTGTCGATGTCGGGAAGGGTCACCACTGGGTGTGCTTGATCGATGAGGCGGGCACCACCGTGTGGTCGGCGAAGGTGGTCAACGATGAGGGCGCGATCTTGGAGGCGATCACTGCCGTTCTCGCTCGGGCCGAGCTGGTGGTCTGGGCAGTCGATGTCACCGGGACCATGTCCGGGCTGTTGCTGGCGTTGCTGGCAGCGCACGGTCAGCAGGTGAAGTACGTGCCCGGTCGAACCGCCAACCAGATGGCCACCGCCTACCGTGGTGAGGCCAAGTCCGACGCCCGCGACGCCTATGTCATTGCCGAGACCGTGCGGCACCGGGGCGATCTGAGTGAGGTCGAGGTCTCGACGGCGTTGGTGACCGAGTTGCGGCTGCTGGTGGCTCACCGCAGCGATCTGGTCGCTGATCGGGTGCGGATGGTCAACCGGCTGCGTGATGTGCTCAGCGGCTACTTCCCGAGTTTGGAGCGTGCCTTCGACTATGCCCACAGCCGTGGCGCCCTGGTCTTGTTGACCGGCTATCAGACCCCGGCCGCCATCCGCGGCCGGGGGCAGGCTCGGCTGGCCGCCTGGTTGGTCAACAGGAAGGTCCGCAGTGCCGATCAGATCGCCACCGATGCTGTGGCGGCGGCCAAGACCCAGCACACGATCGTTCCCGGCCAAGACGTTGCCGCGTCCATCGTGGTCGACCTCGCCACCCAGATCCTGGCCATCGGCGCGCGGATCAGCGACTTGGACGCCCGCATCACCGCCACCTTCCGTGCCCACCCACAGGCGGTGATCATCGAATCGCTGCCCGGCATGGGCCCGATCCTTGGCGCCGAGCTCGTTGCCGCCGCCGGCGACCTGAACGCTTATCCCACCGCTGGCCGGCTTGCCTCAGCCGCTGGGCTGGTGCCGGTGCCACGCGACTCCGGGCGCCGCACCCAGAACCTGCACCGTCCGCGGCGGTACTCACGCAAGCTGCGTCGGGTGTTCTACCTGTCCGCGTCGGCGGCCATGATGCGCGAGGGACCGAACCGCGACTTCTATCTGAAGAAGCGCGGCGAAGGGCTCAAACACGTCCAAGCGCTCATTGCTCTGGCCCGCCGACGCGTCGACGTGCTGTGGGCGCTGCTCCGCGACAACCGCGTCTTCCAACGCGTCCCACCCGGCGTGCAGACCGGTTGACAACTTCATTGAGAATCCACCGATTCGGCATGGGTAGTTGATCTTGCTTCGGTGTGGGGACGCCCGGAGGGCGGGTGGGCTTGGTGGTGTGACTGGCCTCGCTGCCAGTGGTGTTCCACGTTGTCCTGGTCGCGCCCGTGCCGGCCGGGTGGTCAGCTGGTCACGGTGGAGGGTGGATCAGCAACGCGATCGTTGAGTTGGGTCCAGGCGCCCTGCCAGGGCCAGTCCTGGGGTAGGTGCAGGGTCATCCGTCGTGCTGAGGTCGCGATCCGGCAGGGGATCTGGATCAGCTTGCGACGCACCGTCGCGGTAGTCGTCCGGGCCAGCTCCGAGGCGCTCGGGGCGGCGAGGGTGGCGGCTGCGCGGGTGAGGTTGAACGCGATCACGGCGAGGACGAGCCAGGCCGCGTTGGCGGTGCACACCCCGGATGGTAGGTGCGCGAGCGCGGAGTTCTTCAGGTCGGCGTGGACTTGTTCGATGATCGCGTGACGACGGTGGACCTTGTCCGCGGCCACGGTGTCGAGCAGGGCCGCGTCGGTGGTGGTGAAGAACGCGTGGAACCGCCAGACATCGAACAGCCCATCCTGCCCGGCCGCACGGTGGGTCTCGGCCTGGAAGTCGGGAATGCGGCGCACGATCAGCCGACCAGGCACAGGCCTTCGAGGTCTAGTCATAGATCGTGCCCCCGGTGGTTGGTGAGGAGGTTGCAGGGCTGGTGGGATGACGTGCCGGTCGAGCACTGAACCATTAGGTCGCCCAGATCTCCTCCAACGGCTCCCACAGATGGGGTTCGGTTCACGATCGAGAGGAGACGAGGGTGCTGTTCGTCGGGAACGACTGGGCCGAGGCCCACCACGACGTAGAGCTGGTCGACGCCCAGGGCAAGATGCTGGTCCGGCGACGGCTGCCGGAAGGGGTGACCGGGCTGGCCACGCTGCACGGGTGGATCGCCGATCATCTCGGTGAAGACGACGAACCCGACCAGGTGCTGGTCGGCATCGAAACCGACCGCGGCTCATGGGTGCAGGCGCTGATCGCGGCCGGCTACACGGTGTATCCGATCAACCCGCTGCAGGTCGCCCGCTACCGCGAACGCCACGGTGTGGCCGGGGCGAAATCCGACCCCGGCGACGCACACGTGCTCGCCGAGATCGTTCGACTGGACCGGGCCCATCACCGACCCACAGCAGGTGACAGCACCATCGCGGAAGCGACCCGGCTGGCCGCCCGGGCACATCAGAGCATGATCTGGACCCGGCAACGCTCAACGAACACCTTGCGATCACTGCTGCGCGAGTTCTACCCCGCCGCTCTCGAGGCGTTCCACGAGGATCTGGCAGGCCGAGACTCTCTCGCGGTCCTCAAAGTCGCCCCCGACCCCGAGCGGGGCCGGCGACTCACCGTGTCCCGGGTCAAGGCGCTGCTCAAGGCGGCCGGGCGGCAACGCAACCTGCAGACCCGTGCCGCCGAGATTGTGGCCGCGCTCCGCACCGAGCAACTACCAGCCCGCGCCGGCCTGGTTGAGGTCTATGCCGTCAGCGTTGGCGCCCTTGTTGCGACAGTGCATCCCCATTAGGGCTTATCGGACCTGGGCGGTGGTGGTGTGGTGGTACGCCGCGATGGTCTGGCCAGGTGGTCTCGGATTCGCAGTTTGCGGCGTAAGCGCGGAGCTGGAGGACCGGTCCTGCAGCTGGCGGGAGAACGCGACCATGGTCATCGCGCGTCACCGCGAGCCATCGTGACGGGCGGGGTGACGGAGTCCGGTGTACTGCGGCGAGCAGTCCGGACTCAGTTTCCGGCGGCGTCCAGCTCGTTGACTGGCGTCATGACGCCCTGCCGTCGTGCGTTCAGCAGGTCGTCCGAGCCGATGGGCACATGCGCCGGCGCGGAGCGGTCGGGCACGGCGATGCCCTCCGTGGACAGGTGGATCGCCTGGTTCGGCGGAGCGGCGTTGATACCGATGTGCGCCTCCCGGCTGATCTGCCACGTGCTTGACACGGTGTCCCGCCCCGGGATGTCCACGTGCAGCGTGCTCCGGTCGGGGAACGTCCAGACCAGCCGGACTCGGCCGTCCTCCCCCGGCGATGCGCTCTTCGCGTCGCGTACGGGGATGCCGAGCTGGGCCTCGATCTGGCGGTAGGTCAGCCCGCGCAGTCCTGCGGAGGCCGCGGAGGCCTGGCACGGCAGCGCCTGCCCGAACAGCGGGTAGGCCTCGCCGCGCTCCATCTGACCGCGTTGGTTGATCAAGGTCTCCAGGTGGTCCCACAGCCGCGGGGTGTCCGTGCCCTCCACGTTCAAGGAGTCGAACGCCAGCTGCTCGATCTGGTCGAGCTGCTGCTGCGCGGCGGTTTGGGCGGCCACGTTCCCCGCGTCCAAAGCGGCCCGGAGCTGGGCGACGCCAGCGTCGTACGCGTCGATCTGGGCCCACTCGGTGCCTGTCGGAGCCGGTACGTACGCCGCGTTCACCTCGCTTTGCAGGTTCCCCAGCATCGCCTCCGCCTGGTTCGTCGCCGGCCGGTGGAGGCCGTCGATCTGCTCCGGGGTGTCGTTCAGGTCGTCCTGCAGTTGTTCGAAGCGCTCGTGCAGGTCCTCGGCGCGAGTCACCAGGTCGGCGCCTTCCGGCCGGTTGTCCGGGATCGCCCGCGCCTGGTCGAGGATGCGCTGCGCCCGCTCGCGGATGCCGATGACGCGCTGTTCCAGCCCGGCCCGGTTCGCCTCGACCAACGGCGGTAGCGGCGTCGCCAGTCGGGGCTTGTTGTGCACGAGCACGCCCACGTCGGTGACGTGGTAGGTGTGCGGTCCGGCGACTGAGAGGTTGTGGACCGTGTCCATCGCTCCCGGCCCCTCGACAGCCGTCAGCGGTCGATCCGCACCGTGACGGTCGTGCAGCGACATCCCGACCTGTAGCTCGCCGGCTGTCAGCCAGCCGTGCCCGTCGACCCAGAAGGGGTGCTGGCTCGTGCACTGCACCCCACCGCCGACCCACTCCAGCCGCAGCACCGCTCGGTCCGGGTAGGTCATCACCGCGATCACGGGCACGATCGACTGCTCGCCGCTGAAGGGGTCGGTGGCTGCCACCAGGTCGCCGGTCACGATCGTCTCGATCGAGCGTAGGCCCCGCTGGGTCAGCACGGTGGTGCCGGCGACGAAGCAGCCGATCGGCTCCTCGGACTTAGACTCCGACTTGGACTCTGACGGCTTCGGCGTCACCGACTCCGGCACTTGGGTCTTCTTGGCGGTCGTGGTCGACGGCACGGGACGGTCCAGGTCCGGCGGCAGCGTCATCGGCACCGGTGGTGGCTCGTATTCGGCGTCGGAGTCGTCCTCGGTGGACCTCTTCTCCCTGGTTGCCGAGGTGTCGTTGTCGGTCGCTTTGTCCTTTGTCTGATGGGGATGCTGCTCCTTCTCCCGCGTGCGCTCCTGCTCGTCCTGCTGCCGGTGCGGACCGCCCTCCCGGTATCCGGCTTTCTCCAACCCGGTGGCCGTGGTGTGCGTGATCTTGTCGCCGACCCTGTTCAGGAAGTGCTCGCGGGCGAACGTGTCGAAGCTGACCAGACCTTGTCCCTCCAGCGCGGCGGTGGCCTGTAAGCCGCCGTACGTCTTCACGCCCTCGATGAACTCGCCGGTCATCTCCTTGCCGAGCCGGGCCTGCAGCCGACCGGCGATCGGGTCGACCAGGCGCCCCACGGCGGCCGAGCCGATGGCCCCCGACAGCCCGCCGCGCAGGTCGGCGTAGAACATCTCCCGGTTGTACGCGTTCCCGTAGACCGCCTTGTTCGCCGCGATGGTGCTCGACAGTGTGACGACGGTGTTCTTCAGCCAGATCCCGTACCGGGTGGCGGCCGCGGCCGCGCTGATGCCACGGAACAACGCCGCCGCCGCGGGAGAGAGCACCGCGGTCAGCACGGCCTGCAGCACGAACGACGCGATCGACTGGAAGGTCGCCCGGAGCTCGGCCGTGGCCTTCTCGTAGCCGGCCCGGTCGCCCCGGATGGTGGCCCGCGCCAGGTGCAGGTCGCGGATCAGCAGCACCGCCTCGCGGGAGTGCATCGCGCTCCGGTCGGAGCCGTTCTTGGTCAATGTGTAGTACCGGGTGCGCTTCTCTCGCACCTCCCGCAGCGTGGCGTCGAGCAGCGACCGGGCCTCGTTGCCCCAGTGATCACGCCACCATCCGGTGGCGCCGCGGTTCTCGATCGTGTACGAGTACTCTCGCTCGGCTCGGCGGACGATGTAGTCGACTTCTTCTTTGCCTCCTTCGGCATACGGGCGACTCAGGTAGTCCTCGACCAGCAGCCGGTCGGTGCCTTTCGCCTTGCCTTCGGATGGGGAGAACCCGAGGAGGTCCTCGTCGAGAGAGCCGCCCCACTTGTTGTCGGCGGTCGTCGTCTTGATCTTGTACTGTCGCTTGAGCTCGTCGATCTGCTCCCGGGTCTTGTTGCGCAGCACGCGTTTGACGGTCTCGAGGTCCTTGCGGTCGCCGCGCAGCGCCAGCACGAGCTCATCGACGTCGGACAGCTGACCCGACGCCATGTACAGGGTGCGTTTGTAGTCGACGTCGGCCTGACTGCCCCGATCCAGCACCTGGCTGAAGGTCCGACCCGATCCCACGACGGCGGCGTCCCAGGTCGTCCGGAGGTGGATGAACCACTGGTCGGACAGCTGGCGGGTGTGCTCGGCCAGCTCGTCGCGGGTGGCGTCGGGATAAAGCCGCAGCACCTCGTTCTCGGCCTGCTGGCGGAGGTTCCGGAGCACCTGCGCCAGCACATCGGTGGTCAGCTGACCACGTTCGTCCAGCTTGCGGAGCTCGGCGGCCGCCTGCTCCGCGTGATCCACCCGGCCGATCGCGTTGATCAGCTTGGCCTGGGTGCCCCCGACGGCCCGCTCGGCGGTGTCGTCGCCGCCGAGGACCGAGGTCACCCGGCCACGGATCGCCTGCTCGACCCCGAGCAGGTCCTGGCCGCCGGCTTCGGCCTCTGCACGCGCGTCGTCGGCGGTCATCCTGACGATCTGCTCGATGGCGTCGGCGTGCGTACGACGCAGGTCCTTCAAGGCCTTGACCGACGTGGCATAGGTGGCCACGAGTCCGGTGCTCAAGCCGGCCTTGAGCGCGAAGACGATCAGATCCGTCGCACTCGGATCCGGTGGGTCGAGCTCGGCCAGCTGCTTGTCGATCTTGGTGATCTCGAGCCGATGGTTGATGATCGCGAACGCGTCGGCGGCGACCGTCGACCCGGACAACAGCATCATCGCCCGGACACCCTCGACGTAGCCCAGCCGCAGCAGGTCGGCCCGCAAGTTCCAGTTGCCGTCGTAGAACCGCTCGAGCAGCTGGCCCTCCTCGGCCGGCCGCCTCAGCAACGCCATCACCCGGGCGAGCTCGGCGCCCTTCGGCGTACCCTTGAGCAGTCCTCGCAGCTCGTACGCGTCGGCCTCGCGCTGGTGCTGAGTGGCAGCCTTGGGATCTTGACCGAGCTCCGCCCGCGTGCCGGCGAACAGCGCGCGCAGCCGCATGACCTGTTCGTTCGACAGGTTGGGCGGGGCACCGCTCGCCCCGCGGCCGAACAGGTCGACCTGAAGCGGCCGGTGCTCGTACTGCAGATAGCGCGCCTCGACCTCCTGCACCTGGCTCGTGGTCAGTCCGCTCAGCTGCTGGTGCACGACCTCGAAGTTGATCTGCCGGGCGAAGGGCACGACGCCCGCCACGAACCCGGGATCTCCCTTGCTCAGCACCTTCAGCTGGGACTGGTCGATGGCTTCGATCAGGCGATGGGCGATGTCCAGCGCGTTGAACCCGAGATCGATGTCGGAGGGGGGCCTGGCCGCGGGGGGCAGCGGCCGGATCTCGGTGTCCATGCCCGTCACGACGATGTCGCGCTGCACGGCACGGTGCTGGGACAACAGCGTGAGGACGGCGCGATTGCCCGCCGCCCGTTGCAGGGCGATCAGGCTCTCTGCGGTCGGCTCCGGGCCGTCCAGGACGCTGCGGGCGACGGGCCGCTTGGGTGGCCGCGAACTCCGGGGCCGGGCCGGCTTGGCGCCTGCGCGGTCCGAGGTCAGCTCCCGATCGCGAGCCATCGGCCGATCCTTCCCAGCGGATCGTGCCACCGCCGTCAGACTCCGCCTCTTCGAGCCTAAGGTCCCGTCCCCGGGAAAGGCGTGCCCGAACGGGCCGACTCGGTGCCCGATGGGGCACGCTCGGACTCCGCGCTCTGTGGCCGGAGCTGATCGGTCGGCGGCGGCCATCAAGTCATGATTGACTGATACATGGGTGCAGCTGTTCGTGCTCGTTGCGCTTCGCAGAGGGCCTCGGCACGGCTACCTGCTGCGGCGGGAGGCAGAGATCGACCGGACCGACTCGTGGCCAGCATCAAGCCAGGTTCGGGGGTCAGAACCTCCTTCTGAGAGGGTCGTACTTTCGAGCACGTCATCGCCCGGACCCGAGTTCTAGCGGTCCTGGCTGACTCAGCTGCTCGAGCAGGGGAGTGATCGCTGATGACACGTCTCGCGGTCAGTGCCGCGCCGGTGTCACCGGAGGCGAAGAACACAGCCGTCGAGCGCAGGATCCTGCATCCGATTTCATGGCGCTTCTTGGGTCATGCCTGATGGACACCATCCGAATGGCCGCCTGGACCCAGGAGATGCAAGCCGTCCACGTCAGCGAGTACGGGCCATGCTCCACGCCATGGACCTGACGAGCAGCACGAGTCGCACCGATCAGATCAACGCCGACCTCGACACCATCCAGGCCGCGCCGCAGGTCCGGGCCCTTGCTGGATGTGGCGGCCCTGGCCGAAGTGACCCGGTTTCACGGAAATTCGAGATCAGGGGCGTGTTCCCCGAGGATGTCCCTCGTGGAGACCATGGGCAAGAAGAATCTCCCGGTGGTACTGGCCGGACAACGTTGAGAATTCCGCCGATGTGTCCTCCGTTCCGATAGCTCACCTTGTACCGAAGCACGTTGCAGGCGAATCGTCGTGGGTCGGCGAGCAGCTGCTCGATCGTCAGTAGCCGATCGTCGACCGGTCAAGGGCCGGCTTCGATCCGAGCACGTATAGCGGACAAGGGCCAGGGGGCGCCCTCGGTCCATCCGTAGCGCCAGGGATCGAGGGCCTCGATCCACCAGGTGGCTCCTGCCGCGCTGTGCTCGGCGGCGACCTCGTGCCTGGTGTCGTCGTTGGGATCGCTGACTCCTGGTACCGCCACGTCGAACGGCGTGTCGCTGGAGCGGAGCTTCTTGATACGGCTGACCAGACCGATGGTGTCCTTGAGGCTCCAGGATCCGTTGGCAGGTATCGGCGCCACCCCGTCCCATCGGGCCGCCCGACGGAATGGGCGGCCACCGGGCCAGGCGCCGCCAACCCAGATCGGCACTCGTGGTGCCTGTAGGGGTGGCGGATGACATATGCCGGACCAGTCCGGCCCAGCCACCCGGTAGTGGACGCCCTCGAAGTGGACCGGGTCACCAGTCCAGAGCCGGGTCAACAGCTCCAGATGCTCGTCGAGCATGTCTCCGCGAACCCTCGGGTCGGGCTGTTCACCGCAGAAGTCCCATTCGAACGGGCCACCGCCAGTTCCGACACCCAAGATCAGCCTGCCACCTGACAACCGGTCCAGGGACGCGGTCTGCCGCGCCACGACGAGTGGGCGACGGCGCGGCAATGCCGTGACCAGGGTGCCCAACCGGATGCTCCTCGTGCCGCAGGCTGCTGCGGTGAGACCGATCCAGGGATCGACCACGTCAACGGCACCCGGGGCAAACGCGAACAGGTGATCCCAGACGAAGAACCCGTCCCAGCCTGCCCGCTCGGCCTCTGTGGCCCAATCGCTGATCAACTGAGCGTCCACCCCGACGCCGAAGCACGGCACTGAAAGCCCGAAGCGCACAACAGACAGGTTAGGCGGGACGGGTTCCGCTGTCACCGTCTCGAATGCTCTGCGGGTGACTTCCGCGCCGTGCAATCAGGCGCCGTAAGTGGACTCTCTTACGAGACGGATCGGAGGGAGACTCGGCCACTCGTGCTGCTTGGGAGGGGGCGCGCGGGTCTAGGACCGCTCGGTGGTGTCGTTGCTCGTGGTGCCGCTGGCGCTGGCGGAGCTGATGTCCTGGGTAGCGGCCCAGGTGGCGAGGAGTTGGAGGCCGTCGTGGGACGCAGTGCCGGGGACGGCGGAGAAAGCGAGCAGCTGCAGCCCACGGTCGGAGGTGAGGTCCATGGCTTCGAAGGTGAGGTCGAGGTCGCCGACGATGGGGTGGTGGACGCTCTTGGTGCCGGTGCGGTGTTCGCGGACGTCGTGGGCGGCCCACCAGGTGCGGAACTGGTCGTCTCGGGTGACGAGTTCACCGATCAGGTCGGTGAGGATCCGGTCGTACGGTGCACGGCCGGCTTCGGCCCGGAGCAGGGCCACGATCTGGCGGGCGTTGCCTTCCCAGTCACGGTAGTAGGTGCGGGCGCGGGGGTCGAGGAACATGAACCGGGCGGCATTCGTCGGGCGTTGCGGCGCCATGAGCATCTCGGAGAACAGTGCGGCGCCGAGCCGGTTCGTGGCGACTGCGTCCAGCCGTCCGTTCTGGACGAACACGGGCACGGTGGTCATGGCGTCGATGAGCTGCTGCACGTTCGGTCGGACCTGCTGCGGCCGGGTCGGACCTCGGCGGCGAGCCGGGTCAGCACCTTGGTTGCAGGCCCGGGCCAGGTCGTAGAGATGGGCGTGTTCGGCCTCGTCGAGCTGCAGGGCGCGGCTGATGCCGTTGAGGACGGCCTCGGAGACGCCGGTCGCGTTGCCCCGTTCGAGGCGCACGTAGTACTCGGTGCTCATCCCGGCGAGCAGGGCGACTTCTTCGCGGCGGAGACCTTTGACGCGGCGTCGGCCGCCGAAGTCGGGCAGTCCGGCCTGCTGCGGCGTCAGGCGGTCCCGCCGCGAGGTCAAGAACTCGCGGATGTCGTCCCGGTGGTCCATAGCTCGAATCTAGGGCGCCACGGGCGATCTAGAGAGTGCCTGTCATTAACCCTATAGCCGGGGACTGCCTCCGGGGCTGGGTGCCGTCTTGACTGGGTGACATCACTCCAGCGAAAGGCACTGTTCTCATGACTGACTCCACCGGTTCTGTGTGGTTGATCACCGGCGCCGCCCGTGGCATGGGGGTCGACCTGGTGCGGGCCGCCTTGCAGGCCGGCCACGTCGTGGTCGCCACGGCTCGGGATGCCGCCAAGGTCACCGCAGCACTTGGCGAGCAGGACCACCTGCTGCCCGTGTCGCTGGATGTCACCGATCCGGCTGCCGCGCAGGCGGCGGTCGATGCTGCCGTGGCGCGGTTCGGGCGGATCGACGTCCTGGTCAACAACGCCGGGAACTTCTACGCCGGGTTCTTCGAGGAGATCAGTGACGCCCAGTTCCGGGCGCAGTTGGAGACGAACTTCTTCGGTCCGTTGAACGTCACCCGGGCGGTGCTGCCAGTGATGCGGTCGCAGCGCTCCGGCAAGGTCGTGACGATCACCTCGACGGCCGGGATCGTCGGCGGGGCGTTCTGCGCGGCCTATGCGGCGTCGAAGTTCGCCCTCGAGGGCTGGATGGAGTCGCTGCGGTTCGACCTCGAGCCGTTCGGTATCTCGACCACCGTGGTGGAGCCCGGCTTCTTCCGTACCGAGCTGCTCGTCGAAGGAGCTTCGTCGATCTGGCCGGAGCTGTCGATCGACGACTACGCCGAGCGGACCGCTGAGACCATCCAGGGCTGGAAGAGCATGAACGGCACGCAGGGCGGCGACCCCGCCAAGCTCGCGCAGGCTCTGGTGCAGATCGTCGCCCTCGACGAGCCACCACTGCGCTGGATCGCCGGCGCCGACGCGGTAGCCGCCGTGGAGCAGAAAGCCCACGAGCTGCTCGCTCAGGCCGACGCGCATCGGGACCTGTCGAGTGGTCTCGACCATGACGAGGCCTGACATGGCCGGGATCGACGAACCGGTCCGGCTGCTCCACGGTCCCGCGTGGGCCAACCGGTATGCGTTGGCGCCGATGACCAACAAGCAGAGCCACCACGACGGCACCTTGTCCGAGGACGAGTACCGGTGGCTGGTGGCCCGCGGTCGGGGCGGGTTCGGGGTGGTCAAGACCTGCGCCGCCTACGTGGCCGACACCGGCCGGACCTGGGCCGGGCAGCTCGGTATCGCCTTCGACACCCACCTGCCGGGGCTCAGCCGGCTGACGGCAGGACTACGGGCGACCGGCACCAGATCCCTTGTCCAACTCCACCATGGTGGTCTCCGCGCCGACCCGGGACTGGCCGGTCGGATCGTCGGGCCCTTCGACGACCGCAGAACCGGGGTCACCGGGATGAGCACCGAGCAGGTCCAGGAGCTGGTCGCCACCTATGTCGCGGCGGCGGTGCGGGCCGAGCGCGCCGGCTTCGACGGTGTCGAGCTCCACGGCGCGCACGGCTTCCTGCTCGCCCAGTTCCTCGATCACCGCAACGATCGCCGCGACGGCTACGGCGGCGCCCTCGACCACCGGATGCGTGCCGTAATCGAGGTGCTCGAAGGGATCCGGGCGGCCACCGGCGACGACTTTCAGGTCGGGATCCGGCTCAGCCCAGAAGCAACGGGCAGCCCGCTCGACGAAGGACGTGAGGTGGCCCGGCAGATCCTCACCGGCGGGGTCGTTGACTTCGTCGACATGTCTCTGCGGGACGTATACGCCACCATCCACGATGGAGCAGACCTCGACGGCAGCCTCCTGATCGACGCCTTCACCGGTCTTCCGCGCGGGGACACGGTGCTGAGTGTCACCGGTCGCGTGCTCTCCGTCGACGACGCGGCCTGGTGCCTGACCAAGGGGGCTGACGTCGTCGGCGTCGGCACCGGCGCGATCCTGCACCACGACTTCGCCCACCGCGCCCTCACCGATCCCCGCTTCCGGGCCCGGCCACAGCCGGTGTCCCGCGACGTCCTCCGCCCCGAACTCGTCGGGCCAGCGTTCCTGGACTACCTGGCCGCCGACTTCGACATCCTCGTCGCCTGACCTGTGCCTGATGGGCTCCATCCCCGAATCCCTTCAATCAAGCTCGGGCCCTCACCTCCACGGAGACACGAACGAACCGTCCTGGAACGCGTCCTGCCATGGCCTGTCACCGACACACCACCCATCCACACATCGAGAGGCCCCGACATGAACCCCACGTACGACTTCAGCGGCCAGGTGGCGTTGGTCACCGGCGCCAGCTCCGGCATCGGACTCGCCGCCGCCCAGGCATTCGCTGATGCCGGCGCGGCCGTGGTCCTCGCTGATGTCAACGAGGCCAGGCTCGCCGCTACGACCCAGGCACTGACCGACGGCGGCCACCGGGCGATCGGCGTGCTGTGCGACGTCTCCGACGAAACACAGGTCGCGGCCATGGTCGAACGGACCGTGGCCGAGTTCGGCCGGCTCGACCTGGCCTTCAACAACGCCGGCATCGCCGGCCCCTCCGGAGACCTGGCCGACGAGGACATCGCGGCGTTCGACCAGGTGACCGCGATCAACCTGCGCGGCACCTGGACCTGCCTCAAGCACGAGCTGCGTCAGATGCGCAGCCAAGGCAGCGGCGCGATCGTGAACTGCTCCTCCCTCGGCGGACTCGTCGGACAGCCCGGACGGGCCAGCTACCACGCCACCAAACACGGCGTCATCGGCCTCACCACCAGCACAGCCATGGACTACGCCCACCAAGGCATCCGCATCAACGCGGTCTGCCCCGGAGTGATCGACACCCCCATGAACGCGGCCATGGCCGGCGAACATCCCGAGGCCATGGCTGCGATCCTCCGCGACCAACCCATCGGCCGCCTCGGCCATGCCGACGAGATCGCCGCCGCAGTCTTGTGGCTGTGCAGCCCCGCCGCCAGCTTCGTCATCGGCGTCGCGCTACCCGTCGACGGCGGCTTCGTCGCCCACTGACCATCCTCCGACCAGCACCGCCTCACCACCACCAGGAAGGCTCACCCATGCAGCACGTCTCACTCGGAGGCCTCGACGTCTCCCGTATCGGCCTCGGCGCCATGACCATGGCCGGCACCTACACCAGCGAAGGAGCTGTCGACGACGCCGAGTCCATCCGCACGATCCACCGTGCCCTCGACCTCGGCGTCACCCACCTCGACACCGCCGAGGTCTACGGCCCGTTCCACAGTGAGGAGGTCGTCGGCCGGGCACTGAAGGGCCGCCGCGACCAGATCGTCACCGCCACCAAGTTCGGCCTCGTCGCGCACCGCGATGGAGTCGCCACCCCCGGCACGGTCGACAGCAGCCCCGCCAACATCCGTGCCGCCGTCGAGGGATCGCTGACCCGCCTCGGCACGGACCACATCGACCTCTACTACCAGCACCGCATCGACCGAGGCACGCCGATCGAGGACACCGCAGGCGCGGTCGCAGAACTGATCGCCGAAGGCAAGGTCCTCCACTTCGGCCTCTCCGAAGCCGGCGTCGACACCATCCGCCGCGCCCACGCCGTCCAGCCGGTCACCGCCCTGCAGACCGAGTACTCGCTGTGGACCCGTGACCTGGAGGCCGACATCCTGCCGCTGCTGCGCGAGCTCGGCATCGGTCTAGTTCCGTACTCACCACTCGGACACGGCCTGCTCACCGGCCAGATCCGCTCCGTCGACGACTTCCCCGACGACGACTGGCGCAAGACCAACCCCCGGTTCACCGGTGAGAACTTCACCCGGAACCTGGTGATCGTGGACGAGGTGAAGGCCATCGGCGCCGAGATCGGCGCTACTCCCGCCCAAACCGCGCTCGCCTGGATCCTCGCCCAGGGCGACGACATCGCCCCCATCCCCGGCACCCGACGGGTAGCCCGCGTCGAGGAGAACACCGCCGCCGACGCCATTGAGCTGACCGCGGACCAGCTGCAACGACTGGACAACCTCACACCGGCCGCCGGCAACCGCCACGACGAAGCAAACATGGCCTCTATCGACGTCTGAACCCCGCGGCAACCTCGAACTGACGGCGCCGGGCAACGCCGGGGGCCTAGAGTCCGGTTGAGCCTTCGGCCTGGGCCAGGTTGCTGTCAGCCTTCGGCGGGGACAGCGCCTTTCACCATGACCGCACCGCGGCCGCGCCGTCGTCGAACACCCCGGCAGCAACTTGGTCACCTAGCGTGCACCTGATCATGGCTCATTGGCGAGCCCGCAAGCCGCCGGTCCGGTGAGAATCGAATGTCGCCTCGAGCGGACCGCTCTGCGGAATCCGTCGCGAAGGTAGCCGGTGTCCTTGTCGACCTGGGACAGGAAGCTTCGAATTTCCTCCGTCATCTCGGCGCCGATCATGGCCTGCAGCGTCGGGACGATTGGCGGGGATCGCTGCTGGACCAGGTACCAGTATTTGACGCGATCGCTGAGTTCGCCGACGGAGTTCTGGCGGATCGGTAGCGGACCGGCTTGCGGGCACCGCCTGAAGCTCGACCGTCGTCTCAGACGCGACGTTCAACCGTCCCCTCGTCGGGCACCCGGCTGCATCGGGCTGTCGATGGTTACGGGCGCACGTACACACCCATCCGTCCCGCCGGCCTGAAGCCATTCCGCTGGTAGAACCGAGCAGCGTCGCTCTCGTGGGCGGTGAGCAAATACCAGTTGGTGGCTTCGGGCACTCGTCGCTCGAGCGCGCCAAGTAGTGCGGTGCCACAGCCTTGACGTTGAAGGTCGGGCCGAACACACATCTCTTGAAGTAGGAAGTGGTCCTGTCCGCAGGACCTCTCCAGGTGTCCAATCGCGAACCCGACCAGCTGGTCCGTGCTGTCGCAGGCGCAGACCCCGAACGAACGAGGTGTCTCGAGGAAGTCGCTGAGCCTTTGACGGGCGTCTGCCACGATCCAAGACTCGTTCCAAGGCGAACCGTTGAAGCTCTCCGCGTAGAGGTTTGCGCACCCCGAGAGATCGCCGTTCGTCAGCGGAGCGACTGTCGCATTCTGAGTCTGTGCCCACACACGAATCCTCGCAGTCAGCGAGGCCTGCCCCACCCGATGCGTTCAACGACCGGCGCACGGTCAGCCGCCAACTCCAGGCCGACGTCTCAGACGCGACGCTCAGCCACCCTCCTGCGAGAGGAGTCTGGAGAGCCTGCGTCTGCACTGAGACCATGGATCTGTGACCGCGGCCTTGTATCGCCTTCGGCGGCAACTCTTCGAACTTCGAGCTCGGCGGGGCGCGTCGCGACTCGTCCAAGCCGTCCGACGCAAGGCGGCGGCGCGACCAGTTGGCTCAGGCCCGAGTTCCGAGATCTGCCCTAACAGGTTGGCACCAACGTTCCGTTGTCGCAGAGCGGACCGTTACCGGCGAGTTGCCGGGATCGCGTTTGCGACGAGTGTCAGGCTCGGCTGGTGGAGGCCGTTGTGCAGCAGCAGCGACTGGTGGCCGCGCTGAACGCCTCGTACGGGATCGAGGTCGTCTCGCTCGGCCGCATAGAGGCAGGAACCGCTACCGACAACTACGTCGCCTCGGGTCGCACCGGCCGGCGATGGTTCGTCAAGGTCTACCGAGATCCGCGCACGCTGCCGTCGGAGCTGAAGGCTATCGAGCTGGCAATGTACGCCCGCGCAGGCGGTGTGCCGGTGCCCGCGGCGCACCGTACCCTCGACGGCGAGCTCGTGGCTGCCGTCACCAACGATTCCGCCGTCTCGCTGTGGGACTACGTCGACGACGCAGTGACCGCCGAAGGCGAACTTCGAGGCGCCCGTTGGACTGCGGTCGGCACCGTCTTGGGCCGGCTCCACCGTTGCCTTGCCGAGCATCCGGCAGCCGCCCCGACCAAACAACCCGCGACCCGATTGCGTGACCTCGAGCAGACCCGCACCCACTTCGACTGGCTCATCGTCCAGTACCAGGCCCGAGGGGATCTGACCGAGTTCGAGGCGTGGGCACTGCAAGCCCTTCAGCACCGTCGAGCGCTGTTGCCTGCCATCGCCGGCGTACTGGAGGCCCTACCTGAGCTCACCACCCAGATCGTGCACGGCGACCTGGCCTCGCCCAACCTTCTCCTGCGAGGCGACCAGGTTGCCGCGATCATCGACTTCCAACCGCCACGACCTCGGTTCGTGTCATGGGAGATCGCCCGGATCGCCTGCGACCCGCGAACGGTGATGCTCAGCGACGAATGGAGGGCCCGGCTCCCAGACCTCCTAGCCAGCTACCGGGCCGAGAACCCCTCCATCACCCACGACGATCTCTCCTCCACAGTGGCCATCGGCTGCGCCTACACCGTGTCCTCCAGCTACCCGCTGGCCGAGCCGATCCGCAAACCCGCAGGAGTCGATCCCACGCTCCAGGCCTACGCCCGGGCACGTCACGACGCCGCTTTGCGCATGCTCGCCGAACTCGACGGCACCCCTCAACTCCGCCGCCGGCATCAGTAGTTACGAGCCCTAGGTCGACCGTCGCCGAGCACGCGGTAGCCGACCGGCCAACGACGACCGTCTGGGTCGGCTTGGGCAGCGCTCGGCATGCTAGTGCTGTGCGGATATCGGCGTTGGCTCGGTTGGCGGGGACGACACCGCGTACGGTGCGGTATTACCACCAGATCGGGTTGTTGCCGGTGCCGGTGGTGCGGGGCGGTGTCCGCGACTACGACGTGGGTCACCTGGCTCGGATGCTGCGGATCCGCTGGCTTGCGGATGCCGGTGTGTCGCTGGGTCGGATTGACGCCGTGCTGGGCGAGGAGACGGACCGCGCCCGCACCGCCGAGCAGGACCTGCGGGCAACGTTGGAGACGGCCAGGGAACGCCTGGCCGAGCTTGCCGAGCAGCTGGAGCGGTTGACCGAACTGCTCGGGTGGATCCAGCAGACGGCGGACGGCGAGCGGTTGTCGCCGTTGTCGGCGCCGATGGCCTCGTTCTATGCGCACGTGGAGGAGCAGACTCGCGGTTCGGAAGCGCAAGCGGCGGTGCGGCGAGAACGTGACTTCGTCGAGTTTGCCTGGCTGCGGGGCGACTTCCCGGCGGAGGCCACCGCCTTCTTCGACACCGTGACGGCGCAGGATGTGCGGCGCAGTGCCGAAGCCTTTGCGCGTGCAAACCGTCCCGCGGCCGGATCGCCGGACATGGCGGCTCAGGGGGCCGCGGTCGCGGCGCTGGTGCAGCGTTGGGGCGGAGCCGGTGAGGTTGCCCGTCGAGCCATCACGCTGTTCGGGCTGGTGGGGGACGCTGCCGACGCGGGGTTGGCTGAGGAAGTCTTGTCACGACTGGGGGTCGACCCGCACTCGGCTTCGCTTCTTGACGGTGAGGACGCGGTGGCTGCGCACCCAGACGACGAGATAGACGGTCTGGGCGGCGAGCCACCCGGCCGTCATCCAGCCGAGCGCGGCACCAGGCTGTCGCAGCGACACGTACGCGATGCCGGCGCCAACGGCGACTGCGACCGACGCGACGCCCAAGAGCGGTAACGCCCAGGCTCGAGTGGCGGGCGGACGGGCTACCCGTGCGAGCAGCACGGAAGCATCGATCAGCACTGCCACGCCGAGCACCGCATGCGCCAGGTCAGTCCACTGACCCAACAAGAAGCGCCACGCCTGCGCCGCGCCCGCGCCCTGCGGGAACGTCATCCCTACCCCGGAGAGCACCGCGACAACCAACAGGGCCAGGGTCAGCCGACGTGCCGCGCTGCGCAGTGCTCGCATTTCCATGCCTCGAGCCTGCCCTGTGACGTAACGTCACAGTCAAGGACTTTGTCCCGGCGTGCTCAACCACCACCTGGTCGGCAAGCAGATACAACGTGACTCGCAAGCCGTCCGTTCAGCGGTGTGGCTGACGGGGCAGCTTCAGCGGGACCGTCGGTGACCGCGGCGATGAGCCGGCCTTGCCAACCGCCAGAGTGGGATCTGCTGTGCGACGATCCTCGGCATGGGTGATTTCACCGTCGTGGTCGGAGCCGGCACCCTGCGCAGCACAGCACCCGACGCTGTGGTCTTTCCACATCGATGGACGGCCGACGGCGTCACTGTCGATGCTTCGTTCACCGGAGCTCACCTGCTGCACCTCGCAGCAGCAGGGTGTGTGCTGAATGACATTTATCGGGAGGCGGAGAGTCTCGGGGTCGAGGTTTGCGGTGTTCGTGTGTCTGCGAGGGGCGATTTCGAGAGTGACAGCTGGCGGTCGACCGGCATCGGCTACAGCGTGCAGGTTGATACGACCGCGTCTCCGGATGCGCTGGACCGGCTACTTGATCGCGTGGACTCCGTGGCGGAGATTCCGAAGTCAATCCGTGCCGGCGCCCGGGTCGAACGACTCCGCGAGTAGTGAGCCCGGTCGTCGGAACCAGCACACGTTCGGACGAGCACAGATCCTCGGCCCGCCATCTGCCGGTGTCAGAGAGCGACCGTCCAGCGAGACGAGGGCCGGTGTGCCGGCCCGGCGGTATCTTCGGTCAAAGTCGAGGTGCTCGCCGCGCCGCTGTCTAGCCGTCGCGCCTGGGAGGATGCTTCCATCACGTCGCCCGTTGAGCCTGTTGCGCCACCCGGCGGGCTTGGCTACGGCGTTCAGCCAGTCCCCAGGTGGATGCGGCGGTGTTCAGACTCTGGAAATCGGCGACGCGCCGGAAGTGAGGCCACCTGACGCCGGTTCCGAATCGAGCGGTGGCCCGCAGCCGAGGCGCAGCAGTGAGCTGTGTGGGCGCGTTCGGGGTCGGAGATTCGGCGTACGGTCGATGTCATGACGGCGATCGTGTCGCCTTCCTGGCGGTTGGCTCGCGGGGCGGATCGGCCGCGGCTGGCGGTGGCCGTCTGGGTGGTTGCCGGGGTGGTGGTTCTTGCCCTGTTGCTCGTCGCTGGCCGGTACGGGTTTCACGGTGACGAGTTCTACTTTGTGGTGACTGGGCGTCATCTGCAGGTTGCTGCGCCGGACAATCCGATGGTGGTTCCGTACCTGGCGGCAGGCTGGTACGAGTTGGTGGGTGGCCGGTTGTGGGCCTTCCGGATTCTGCCGGCGTTGGCAGCGGGCGGCTACGTGCTGCTCGGCGGTTTGATCGCCCGGGAGTTCGGCTCGCCGCCGCGCTATCAGCTGGCGGCCGCTGCGGCGGTGGCCATGACGGCCCTGACCTTGGCGGTCGGGCATCTGTTCGAGACGTCGACGTTCGACATGCTGGCCACTGCCGCCGCCGTGTGGTGGTTGGTCCGAGCGATGCGATGCGAACCGCAGCGGTGGACGCCCTGGATCCTCGCCGGAGTGTTGACCGGGGTGGCGATGGAGATCAAGGTCCTGGCCGCGCCGCTGCTGGTGTGCTGTCTGCTCGGGGTCGCGATCTGCGGTCCACGGGGTCGCCTGCGAAGGCCACAGCTGTGGGTTGCCGTTGCGATCGCGCTGCTGATGGCGGCTCCGAACCTGGTCTGGCAGGCGTTCCATGGCTTCCCGATGCTGCAGATCGCCGCCAACATCGCCGCCGGCGGATCAACCTCGTCGACTCCGCGCCTCGCCCTGGTACCGAGCGTGCTGCTGGCCGTCGGCCCAGTGATCAGCATTGTGTTGATCGTCGGCCTGATCGTCTTGTTGCGGTCTGAGCACAGAGGCACCGACGGATGGCTCGCGGCCGGCTTTCTGATCTTCGTCGCGTTCCTGTTGATCACCGGCGGCAAGGCCTACTACCCGGCTGGCCTGGTCCCAGCGGTGCTGGCCGCTGGTGCCGGGCCGGTGCTGGAGTGGGTGTGCCGCGGGCGAGTCTGGCGGCGCGTGCTGACGGTCGGGCTGATGCTCTTCACGGTGGTCAACACACCACTGCTGACGCTCCCGGTAGGGAGTCCCGGTGGACCCGTGTACACCATCGCGGTCGATGCCAATCCGGACCTGGCCTCCGAGGTGGGATGGCCTGGCTATGTCGATCAGATCGCGGAGGTCGTGGCCAGTATTCCCGCGGCACAGCGGCCCGACACGATCGTGTTGACCCAGTCCTACCAGCAGGCGTCAGCGCTCGAGCTGCTTCGGCCCGCAAACAGGGAAACCATCCCGGCCGTGTACTCCGGTCACAACGGCTTCTGGTTCTGGGGGCCACCCCCGGAATCAGCCACCGACGCCATCGTCATCGGAGACTACTCCCCGGCCGATCTCGCCACCGTCTACACACACTGCGAGTTGGCCGACACCGTCCAGACCCCGCCGGGCGTGGACAACGATCTGACCGGCACTCCGATCCACCACTGCACCGGCAGGCGGCAGCCCTGGTCAGCCCTCTGGCCGCAGGCCGCGACCTTCGCCTAAGGCTCTCGATGAGCGCAAGGTCCATCGAACGTCTCCCACCCTTCTCAACTCAGCCAGACTGAGCCGTACGGCGTCCGTTGAGGGGAGGCTGAATCTGGTCGGTTCGGATCAGCCGGCGAGCGACACTGCGATCGTCGGCGCATCGGCAGGTGATGGACCTCGGGGAGGGGACTGCGAAGCGTTGGCGCGGCGGGATGGGGGCTGCCGGATCGCGGGGCCCACGGGGTTCCGGATCGGCGGGCAGCAATGGACCGACTGCCACCACGCGGGCGCCGGCGAGCGGGGCTGCTCGAGGTGGGGACACCGAAGTCACGGTCCCTGACGACCTCGCTGCGCGCTGTGGCCTGCTCCGCTCCCGGTGCCTGTTCCAGGGCGAGAGCATCGTCGGGCCGTTCCGAGTCCTCAATGTGTATGAGGGCAGGCACACTTGGTGGCAGCTGGTCGCGATCCAGTACAGCGACCCTCGCACAGGAGGCAGGATGACGGCGCTCGGCTCGGAGCTCGCGGGTCGGCATGTGCTTGTCACCGGCGCGTCGCGTGGCATCGGCCGCGTGATCGCGATCCACCTCGCGAGCCACGGGGCTCCGGTGAGCGTGCACGGACGGGACACCGGGCGTTGGCGGCTGTGTGCGCGGCGATCGAGGCCGACGGCGGTACCTGCCATGCGGTTGTCGGTGACCTGACCGACGCGGTACAGGTCGCAGAAGTCGTGCGCGAGGCGGAGGCGGGATTCGGCGGCACCGACGTCCTCGTGGCCAACGCAGGTGGGTCACCGAGCCGGCCACAGTTGGTCGAGGAGATGCGCGACGAGGACTTCGTCGCCGCGGTCGAGCTGAACCTGATCGCGACGTACCGGCTGGTGGCGGCGGTGCTGCCAGGGATGAAGCAGCGTGGCCGAGGAAGCATCGTGACGATCTCCTCGGCTGCCGCGCGCAGGCCGACAGCGCATTCCCCGATCGATATGCCGCGGCCAAGGCCGGCGTCGAGCTGCTCACCAAGGGTGTCGCCCTCCAGGCCGGCCCGGACGGGGTCCGGGCGAACTGCGTCGCCCCGGAGACCATCATCACCGAACGCACCGGCAAGCAGATCCCCCAGGACGTCCAGGAGCAGATGATCGGCCAGCACCCGATCCGGCGGCTCGGGACTCCGATGGATGTTGCCGAGGCGGTCCTCTACCTCGCCAGCGACCGTGCCGGGTGGGTGACCGGGCTGGTTCTTGATGTCGCCGGAGGTGCGGTCATCACCCCGTGAGGCCCACGCCAGGCCGTGCTCATCGACCCTGCACCAAGGGGCGTGGGCGGCTCGTGGCGGCCAAGCATTAGATACGTTTCCGGGACCTAGGGCTCGCGCCTGGCGCATCGCCACGCAATGGCCGATCGGCTCAGCGACCAGCAGGTCGCGCCCGCGAGCCTGAAGACTCGTTCCTGCCACGGCTCGAGCTCGGGTCGCGATGATGATCCGGAGTCGCATGGTGGCTGCTCCGTCCGGGCTCAGCGGGCGGCGTCGGGTGACGTCTCGCGCATGAGCGCCCAAGCGTCGGCCACCGGGCCGATGTGCCGGAGCTTGTCGGGGTTGATGGCCGACCGGATCACCTGGATCCGACCGTCGAACACGTCCAGCGCCAGGACGTTGATCACCCGACCCGAGGCGTCACGGATCACGGCGCCCGGCTGACCATTCAGCTCGCGCGGCTGCACCTGTGTCTCGGCGTCGCCAGCCGGCCCACCACCGCCCATTCGCATCAGCCAGTGCAGCGATCTCGAAGAGTCGCAACCGATCACACCTCTTGCAGATGCTCTGATTGGTAAAGACCCCTACTAATAGGGGGTTAGACAGAGTGTCCGAGGGGGGACTTGAACCCCCATGCCCTGTAAGGGGCACTAGCACCTCAAGCTAGCGCGTCTACCTATTCCGCCACCCGGACTCCGCCGTCCTGGCCGGACAGCGACGTGAACTATAGCAAGCCTGCGAGGGGCCGCCGAACCATTCCGTGCGGCCGGGCTCCGGCCACGTCGGCCGGCTCCCTACTGGTCGTGCCGGTCGTGCCAATGCCGAACGATCGCCTGCGGAAGCGGGTCGATGATCGTTCCCTGGGCCCGCAGCTCGGCGCGCGCCAGGCGCCGGGTCCGGCGCAGGCTGAGCAGCCCGAACGCCCAGACCACGTACTGGAAGCAGAACGCGATCTTGAAGTCGGTCACGGTGTAGTCACCGTCGGGGGCGAGCAGGTCGAGAATCACGCCGATCGCGAAGATGGTCACCAGGGACGCGATGAAGCCGCCCATGTTGACGATCCCGGTGGCGGCTCCCAGCCGGGTCGACGGGTTGAAGGTGCGGGCGAAGTCGAAGCCGACCGCCGACGCCGGACCGTACGCCGCCAGGGTCAGCACGAGCACCACGATCACCGGCAGCGGCGCCGCTCCCGGCCAGAGCAGCACCACGGTCCAGACGGCGATGGTCAAGATCAGCACACCGAAGATCAGGTTGGAGCGCCGCATGGGGTACCGAGCGGTCAACGCACCCAGCACAGGTCCGATGACGGTGGCCGTCAGCACCATCAGGGTCAGCAGCCAGCCCGCCTGAGTCGGGGAGTACCCCAGACCCAGGGTCAGGAACGGAAAGCCCCAGAGCAGCGCGAACACCATGCCCGAGAACTGGGTGGCGAAGTGGCTCCACAGCCCCAGCCGGGTGCCGGGCTGCCGGAAGGATGCCCGCAGGTCGCGCAGCGCCTGACGCCAGCTCGCGTGCGCCACGCGAGCGGGTCCGTCGGGTGGTCGATCCCGGACGGCGACGAAGACCAGGATCGAGACCAGCACGCCCATCGCGCCGGCCCCCAGGTAGGACCACTGCCAGCCCACACCGTCGAGCAGCGCGACCAGGGGGATGGTGCTGGCGATCTGCCCTACCTGCCCGAGCAGACCGGTCAGCTGGGTGACCAGCGGCACCTGGCGGCTCGGGAACCAGGCGGGTATCAGGCGGAGCACCGAGATGAAGGTCATCGCGTCGCCCGCACCGACGAGGATGCGCGCTCCGATCACCTCGATCGGGGTGTCGACGAGGGCCAGCGCCACCTGGCCGGCGGCCATCACCAAGGCGCCGGAGGCGATCATGATCCGCGACCCGAACCGGTCGACGAGCACCCCGACCGGGATCTGCATACCGGCGTACGTGAGCAGCTGCACCACCGCGAACAGCGACAGCACCGCGGCGGTGACCCCGAAGCGCTCCGTCGCGTCCTCGGCCGCCACGGCCAGAGAGGTGCGCTGGAAGACCGCCACCGCGTACGCCGCGACGGCCACCCCCCACACCGCCCAGGACCGTCTCGTCACAGGGACGGTGCCCCGAGGGGTGTCAGCTGCCGTCACCGGGCCATTCTCTGTCCGCCCGATCGGGTGGGCGATGATGGGCCGATGAGTGAGTCCGGCGCCGCGACCTCGTACGCACCTGCTAGTGATGCCGAGGTCGTGGACATCCTCCGCGACCTGATCCGGATCGACACCTCGAACTACGGGCCCGATCCTGGGCCGGGGGAGCGGGTGGCCGCCGAGCACGTGGCGGCGCTGCTGGACGAGGTGGGTATCTCCTCCGAGCTGGTCGAGTCCGAGCCCGGGCGGACCTCGCTGGTGGCCCACTGGCAGCCGGAGGGCACCGATGCGAGCCTGAGCCCGCTGCTGATCCACGGCCACCTCGACGTCGTACCGGCCGATGCCGCCGACTGGTCCGTGCCGCCGTTCGCCGCCGAGGTGGTCGACGACTGCATCTGGGGTCGCGGCGCGGTCGACATGAAGGATTTCGACGCCATGCTGCTGAGTGTGGTTCGGGCGCGGGCCCGTGCGGGGCGGCCCCCTCGGCGACCGATCCGGATGGTCTTCACCGCCGACGAGGAGGCCGGCGGTGCGAAGGGTGCGATCTGGATGGTGGAGAACCGCCCAGATCTGCTGGAGGGCTGCACCGAGGCGATCGGCGAGGTCGGCGGGTTCTCCCTGACGGTGCACGACGACCTGCGTCTCTATCTGGTGCAGACCGCCGAGAAGGGGATGGCCTGGCTCAACCTGATCGCCGACGGCCAGGCGGGCCACGGCTCGTTCCGCCACGACGACAACGCGGTCACCGAGCTCGCCTCCGCCGTGGCCCGGATCGGGGCCTACGAGTGGCCGCACAAGATCACCGACGCCCAGCGGGCCTTCCTGGACGCCGTCTCGGAGGCGTTCGGCATCGAGCTCGACCCGGATCGGGCCGAGGAGACCCTGTCGCGACTCGGCAGCATCGCCCGGATGGTCGGCGCCACGATGGCCAACACGGCGAACCCGACGATGCTGCGAGCCGGCTACAAGCACAACGTCATCCCGGGCAAGGCCACCGCGGCGATCGACGGCCGGTTCGTGCCCGGTGGCCGGGACGAGTTCTACGCCACCATCACCGAGCTGCTGGGCGAGAAGGTCCGCTACGAGGTGGTGGCCGACCACCCGAGTGTGGAGACCGAGTTCGCCGGGTCGCTGGTGGAGGCCATGCAGGCTTGCCTGGTCGCCGAGGACCCGGGAGCCCGCGCGGTGCCGTACCTGCTCAGTGCCGGCACCGACGCCAAGGCCTGGGACCGCCTCGGCATCCGCTGCTTCGGCTTCGTCCCGCTCAGACTGCCGCCCGACCTCGACTTCGTCAGCCTGTTCCACGGGGTGGACGAGCGGGTGCCGATCAGCTCCCTGCAGTTCGGCTGCCGCGTGCTCGATCGGTTCCTCGACCAGGCCTGACCGCGACCGAGGCAGACCCCCTATGGACGATGGTGGCCACGGTGGTCGACACTGGGCCGACACCCTGACGAAGTCACTGGGCCGACACCCCGACGAAGTCACCGGGCCGACACACCGACGAAGGAGCACCGCTGTGAGCACGTACGCCGTCATCGACCCGTCGACCGGCATCGAGGTCCAGGCCTATCCGACGGCCACCGACGCCGACGTCGACGCCGCGGTGGCTGCCGCTGCCGAGGTGTATGCGACCTGGTCGCGCCAGACGTCCGTGGCCGAGCGGGCTCAGCTCGTCCGACGGGTGGGCGAGCTGCACACCGAGCGACGCGAGGAGCTCGCCGACATCATCGGTCGGGAGATGGGCAAGGCGAAGGAGGCCGCCCTCGGCGAGGTCGACTTCTGCCGGGAGATCCACGACTACTACGCCGATCACGCCGAGGACCTGCTCGCCGACAAGCCGGTCGAGCTCCAGGGCTCGGGCAGCGCCGTCGTGCGGCGCAGTGCGTTCGGCGTGCTGCTGGGGATCATGCCGTGGAACTACCCCTACTACCAGGTCGCCCGGTTCGCGGCGCCCAACCTCGTCACCGGCAACCCGATCATCCTCAAGCACGCCCCGCAGTGCCCGGAGTCGGCCGCGGCCCTGCAGAAGATGTATCGCGACGCGGGGTTCCCCGACGGCGCGTACGTGAACCTCTACGCCACCAACGACCAGGTGGCGACCATCATCGGTGATCCGCGGGTGGCCGGCGTGTCGCTGACCGGGTCGGAGCGTGCCGGGGCCGCGGTGGCCGAGATCGCCGGCCGGCACCTGAAGAAGGTCGTCCTGGAGCTGGGTGGCTCGGACCCGTTCGTGCTGCTGTCGGCCGACGACCTCGGTGCTGCCGTCGACGCCGCGGTCGAGGCGAGGCTGGAGAACACCGGCCAGGCCTGCAACGCGGCCAAGCGCTTCATCGTCGCCGAGGGGATCTACGACGACTTCGTCGCCGGGTTCACCGAGCGGATGCTGGCCGGCAGCGACGAGCTGTCCCCGCTGTCCTCGGTCGCCGCGGCCGAGACCCTGGCGAAGCAGGTCGATCAGGCGGTGGCCGAGGGCGCCGACCTGGCCAGCACGGGGACGCGGCGCGGCGCCTACTTCCCGCCCGGGGTGCTGACCGGGGTGACCGAGGAGAACTCGATCTTCCGGCAGGAGCTGTTCGGCCCGGTCGCCATGGTGTTCAAGGCGGCCGACGAGGACGAGGCGATCGCGCTGGCCAACGACACCCCGTTCGGTCTCGGTTCCTACGTCTTCACCTCCGACGCCGACCAGGCCGCCCGCGTCGCCGATCGTCTCGAGGCGGGCATGGTGTTCATCAACGGGGTCGGCCTCGAGGCGGCCGAGCTGCCCTTCGGTGGCATCAAGCGCTCCGGGTTCGGTCGGGAGCTCGGCACCCTCGGCATCGAGGAGTTCGTCAACAAGAAGATGATCCGTACGGCCGGCTGACCGCTCTCACCCCTCGGGTCGCACCCGCGGGACGCGGCTGACACGCCTTAGGCTGGCCGCGATGAGCAGCCGTGTTGTCGAGTACGAGGTGACCAAGGTCCGGCTGGACCGGTCACTGCCGCGGAGTGCGGTCCGCAAGCTGCTGACCGACCGGGCCGAGTACGGCGACTGGGAGCTGACCCGGTTGCGGCGGTATCGCGACGGCTCTCGGGACGTCTGGATCCGGCGCAAGATCATCCGGGTGCCGCTGACCGTCTGAGTCCTTGGACCGTCGGAGTGTCGGTGAACTCCGGAGTCAGCTGCCTTCGTCGCCTGGGGCCGGCTGTCGACCGAGGTGCGGACCGCCGGAGACGTCGTCCAGCGCCGAGATGATCTCGGCGGGCAGGCTCATCGTCTCGGTGGCCAACGCCGGCGCGAGCTGACCCGCCGTCCGGGCGCCGAGCAGCGGGGCAGTCACGCCGGGGGCGTCCCGGACCCACAGCAGAGCCACCTGCAGCGGGGTCAGATCCAACCCGTCCGCGGCCATCGCCACCGCCTCGACGACTCCCTTGCTGCGCTGCTCCAGGTACGGCTGGACGAACCAGGCGAAGTGGTCCGACGCGGCCCGGGAGCCCTTCGGGATGCGGGAGCGATACTGCCCGGTCAGCACCCCACGGCCCAGTGGTGACCAGGGGAACAGCCCGAGCCCGAACGCCGCCGCCGCCGGCACCAGCTCCAGCTCCGCCCGCCGGGCCAGCAGCGAGTACTCCACCTGCAGGCTCGTCAGCGGTGCCCGACCCGGGACCGCCTTCTGCCAGGTGGCCGCCTGGGCCGTCTGCCAGCCGACGAAGTTGCTCACTCCGACGTAGCGGGTCATGCCCTGCCGGACGGCGTGGTCCAGAGCGCTGAGGGTCTCCTCGATCGGTGCCTCACCCCAGGCGTGGATCTGCCACAGGTCGACGTAGTCGGTGCCGAGGCGCTCCAGCGACCCGGCGAGGTCGCGCAGCAGCGCCCGGCGCGAGGTGTCCACGACCCGCTTGCCGTCGCGCACGGCGAAGCCGGCCTTGGTGGCGATCACCACGTCCTCGCGTCGGGTCACCTCACCGACCAGCTTGCCGAGCAGCCGCTCGGCATCACCCGCCCCGTACGCGGCGGCCGTGTCGAGCAGCGTGCCGCCCGCCTCCACGAAGGCCTGCAGCAGTCCGCGAGCCTGCTCCTCGGTCGTGTCCCGGGCCCAGGTCAACGTGCCGAGTCCGAGGCGCGAGTCCGCAGCCCGCTGGTCCCGACCCGACGCGTTTCCATGGTCGGAGAGGCTATCGGGCGCGTCGGCGACGTCCGGTCGCCAGGTCGGCCCTGGGTGGTGGTTCCTCACCGTGGTTCGGGCCTGCGACTGGGCCTGAATCTCGGGTACCTCGTCGGCGCGGACCGGCGCGGGCCAGCTGACGCTGGCCCGGCACGCCGAGTGCCTCGGCTTCGACTCGGTCTGGGCGGCGGAGGCGTACGGCTCCGACAGCCCGACCCTGCTCGCCTGGCTCGCCGCCCAGACGTCGACCATCGGGATCGGCTCGGGCGTCATGCAGATCCCGGCCGGACCCCCGCCATGACGGCGATGACCGCGGCCACCCTGGACGTGCTCAGCGGCGGCCGGTTCCGGCTCGGGCTGGGAGTCTCGGGACCGCAGGTGTCAGAGGGCTGGCACGGCGTGCGGTTCGACCGCGCCGCTGGGCCGGACGCGGGAGTACGTCGAGATCGTCCGCGCCGCCCTGGCCGGTGGCTCGTGGCGCACGAGGGCCGGCACTTCCCCCTGCCACTGCCGGACGGGCCCGGCAAGGCGCTCAAGCTGACGCTGCGGCCGACCCGGGACGACCTGCCGGTCTACCTCGCGGCGGTCGGACCGAAGAACCTGCAGCTCGCGGGCGAGATCGCCGACGGCTGGCTGGCGGTCTTCCTGGCCCCGTCCTACGCCGGCGAGCAGCTCGCCGAGGTCGCCGCCGGCCGAGCGAAGGCGGGCAGGACCGACGAGGGCTTCGACGTCGTGGCGACGGTCCCGATCGTGGTGGACCCCGACCCCCAGAGGGCCGCCGAGCCGGTACGCCGCTATGCAGCGCTCTACGTGGGCGGGATGGGTAGCCGGGACCAGAACTTCTACAACGCGCTCGCGGTTCGGATGGGCTACGCCGAGGAGGCCGCCACGGTGCAGGACCTGTTCCTCGGCGGCCGGCCCCGCGACGCGGCCGCCGCGGTGCCGTTCGCGCTGATCGACGACACCTCCCTGCTCGGCGACCGCGACCGGATCGCCGCCGGTCTGACCCGCTTCGCCGAGGCCGGTGTCACGACCCTGGCCCTCAGCCCTTTTGGGCCCCTCGAGGCGACGCCCAGGCCCTCACCGTGGCCGCCGACGCCCTCGACGCCATCTCCTGACCCTCCGTGTCCTGTGGGGAGGCCGCACCCGAGGCTGCCCCTCGGTGCGGGCGTCTCGAAGGACGCGGATCCCTCACCGCACCCAGTTACGGCGTCGGGCTCAGCACCCCGGTGATCAACAGCACCGCGACCACCACGGCCAGCGCCAGCCGGTAGATCACGAACGGCAGGAAGTTGTGGGTGCTGATGTAGCGCAGCAGCCAGTGGATGACCACGAGACCGATGGCGAAGGCCACGACGGTCGCCAGGGCGATCGGTCCCCAGGCCGGGGCGACGGGCTCGTTGGCGATGTCGGCGAGCTTGAAGAGGCCGGAGCCCAGCACGGCGGGGATCGCCAGCAGGAAGGAGTAGCGGGCGGCGGCCTCGCGCTCGTACCCCATCGCCAGCCCGGCGGTGATCGTCGCGCCCGAGCGGGAGACGCCGGGGACCAGGGCCGCGGACTGGGCGAGGCCGAAGATGATCCCGTCGCGCCAGGTCAGGGCGCTCAGCGGCTTCGTGTTGCGGGCCAGCCGGTTGAAGGATCCCGATGATGATGCCCACCCCCGCGAGCATCGCCACGGTGACCCAGAGGTTGCGCAGCGCGCTGTCGATCGCGTCCTGCAAGAGCAGGCCCAAGATCACGATCGGGACCGAGCCCAGGATCACCAGCCAGCCCATCCGAGCGTCGGGGTCGTGGCGGGGGACCCGGCCGAGCAGGGACAGGGACCAGGCCTTGATGATGGCGGCCGATGTCCTTCGCGAAGTACAAGATCACCGCGGTCTCGGTGCCGAGTGGGGTGACGGCGGTGAAGGCCGAACCGGGGTCGTCCCCGCCGAAACACTGTCCGACGATGGAGATGTGCGCACTGCTGGAGATCGGCAGGAACTCGGTGAGTCCCTGCACGATGCCGAGGACCAGTGCCTCGAGCCAACCCATTGCCCACCTTCGATCGTTCGTCGGCACCTTCGGTTCGTGAAGGGCCCGCACCACCGTAGAGCGTGGGGTCGAGTACGGGGGCCACGGTTGCGGGGTGTGAGCAAAATCGCGCTCACGTCCCCGCGCCCGAACGCGGCTCGGGCGCGACGCCTGCGAAGGGAGTGAGGAAATGCCGTTGGTCGGCTAGAACTGAGCTCGTGACCATCCACAGCGACCACCCGTTCCTGCCGCCGGAGGGGAGCGCAGTCCGCTGCGCCGGCTCCGCGGTCGGATGGTCGCGCCGGTCAAGTCGTGGGCACCGCGTACGCCGGCGAGCGCCGCGTCGGCTGGACGGTCTCGTCCTTGCTGGTCGCCGACGGTCCGGAGCCGATGCTGCTCGGCCTGCTCGATCCCGACGCCGAGCTGACCGAGTCGATCCAGCCAAGTGACGGGTCCACGCGCACCGTGGCGGTCAGCCTGCTCGGCTGGCAGCACCGCCAGCTCCCGGACGCCTTCGCGGGTCTGGCCCCGGCGCCGGGCGGTCCGTTCCGCCTGGCGGAGTGGCAGCAGACACCATACGGACCGGTACTCGCCGACGCCCCGGGCTGGTTGGGCGCGACGGTGGTCGAGGCGCGGACGGTCGGTTGGTCCACGCTGCTCACCGCCCGGATCGACCAGGTGGAGGTCGGCGTGGCGGACCAGGATCTGCTGGGGCACGTCCGTGGCCGCTATCTGCCGGTCTGTCCTGAAGCGGGACCAACTAGGGTCGGTCCATGGCCACGGTCTTGCTGGTCCGCCACGGGCGGACCGCCGCTAACACGGCAGGCATCCTCGCGGGCCGCAGCCCGGGAGTCGAGCTCGATGACGTCGGTCGGACGCAGGCCGCCACCCTCGGTGAGCGGATGTCCGCCGTGCCGCTGGCCGCCCTGGTCAGCTCGCCCCTGCGCCGGTGTCGGCAGACCCAGCAGGCCCTCGTCTCCGCGCGCGCGGAGACCGTGCCGACGGCGGTCGACGCCGGCCTGATCGAGTGCGGGTACGGCGACTGGACTGGGGCAAGAGCCTGAAAGAGCTGAGCAAGGAGAAGCT
>CAVPPP010000056.1:0-25626 GCA_963707005.1 uncultured Actinomycetota bacterium | reverse complement strand
CGTGCGACGCACCTGCAAGGGTCACTCTCGGCGTGCGCAAAGGTGCGTATAGACAGCGTCCCCGATCATGAGGACGATGCGGTCACATGGGGAGACTTGCAGTTCTGGGGGCCGCCGTCGCCGTGATCATGTGCATGACCGTTCCGCCCGCTGATGCGGCGCCTGCGCTCGCGAAGCCGTACGACTTCGACGGTAACGGCTACGTCGACCTAGCGATCGGGGCACCCTCGATGCGGGTGGGCAGTGTCCGCGCTGCCGGCGGGGTGGTCGTGCTGCCGTCATCCAAGAAGGGTCTGTCGCGGCGGGAGAAGATCATCACCCAGTCCAGCAAAGGGGTGCCGGGCGCGTCGGAGCGGAACGATCAGTTCGGGTACGCGGTGACGAGTGCTGACTTCAACAAGGACGGGTACGCCGATCTGGCAGTGGGGCAGCCCGGTGAGGCGTTCGGCGCTGATTGGGACGCCGGCTCCGTGACCGTGATCTACGGTTCGAAGAAGGGTCTGAACACGACACGATCGATCGTCCTCACCGAGCCGGGTGGCGCCGGGTTCCAATCGCGCTGGGGGAACTCCCTGGTGGCGTTCGACAGCAACGTCGACGGCTATCCGGATCTGGCCGTTGGTGCACCTGGAAGTGAGGAGCAGAGCTGGTTGGGCGGGTCGGTCAGCATCTTCCCTGGAGGTTCGCAGGGTCTGAGCGCGAAAGCTGTCACGGTGCTCACCGCGCAGCCTGAGTCCGACCCCGAAATGGGACTGCAGGACGGCGACATGCGGTTCGGCGCTGGGCTGGCGACCGGCGACCTCGACGGTGACCGCGACACGGATCTTGTGATCTTGTCCACCGGAAGCGACGGCGAGGGCAACTGGTACCCGGCCTCGGTCACCACGTGCCCAGCCCAAACCGGTCGGCTGGGAGCATGCCGCCGGATCCTCCACGAGGATCCGCTCTATGGCTACACCTCGATCGCGGTCGGAAACATGTCCGGCGACGCCGTGCCAGAGATCGTGCTCGGCAGCGAAGAGTTCACCGAGGAATCAGGGCCGGGCTTCGTCGATGTGCTGCACCTGCGTCGGACCGGTGGGCTCAGCGTTGTGTCGGTGACAGACATTGTGCAAAGCAGCCGCGGCGTGCCGGGGAGCGATGAAGATGACGACGCGTTCGGGCAGAGCGTGGTGCTCGGCGACATCGACCGCGATGGGTACGCGGACCTGGTCGTGGGCGTACCCGGTGAGAACAAGGACCGCGGGCAGGTGACGGTGATCCACGGGGCGGTAGGCGGCTGGCGGACGACAGGTAACTACACGTACAGCCAGAACACCAAAGGCGTTCCCGGCAAGGCAGAGAAGGGTGACTTGTTCGGCGCCGGCCTGACCCTGCTCGACCACAACCGTGATGGTCGGCTCGACCTGACGGTCGGCGCGCCCGGCGAGGACAAGAGGGCCGGTGTCATCACGACACTGCCCGGGTCCGGCAAGGAGTTCTCGACCAGCAAGTCGCACACGTTCGGGCTCAAAAGCCTCAGGTACCGCTACCCCGCCGGCGCGCGGTTCGGGCACGACCTCGGTCGCTGACTCGGGACTTGCTCGGTCGCCAGCTGGCATTTCGGTAAAGGGAAGCCGTCCGAGTGGCGCCCTGGGTTCGAAACAGTGGGCCGCTGAACTGAACGAACGGCGCGGGCGAGACCTCTTCTTGCTCCCCATGCTCGCCATGATGAACATACTTCAGAGGCCGACGCCCCCTGATCTCGGATGTCCGTCAAACCGGGTCACTCCCACTGGTGATGGCCTGTTCGGGCGATCAGATGACTCTGGCGCTTCGCGTACCGCCGGCCGGCCTGCAAGCGAAGCTGAGGGCCTGTGCGATCCCTTGCTATGTGTGCCTTCGAGGTCGGTGCTTGCTTCCAGGCGGGCAGGTGTGCGTATCTGGCCGCGCTGCCGACTTCACGCGGCCCGCCGCTGGACCCAATCTGCACAGGGAACTTCCGTCGGATGACCTTAGCCGGGGCAGGATCCTGGCGCAGCCAGCCGAGTTAGTCCTACGCTTGTCGATGGACGAGCAGCCGGACCACAGGGGCCCAGCGGGGGAACAGAAATGAGTCAACGATGACTGACGAGGAAAACAGAGCCGCTGCTCGTCGCTTTTTCGAGGAGGGTTGGAACTCCGGCGACCCTGCCCAGTTGAAGGCTTTCCTTGCGGATGAATTCGTGAGCCACAATTCCCTCAATTTCGCGATACAGAGTTCCGACGAATATTGCCGGGGTGTGGTCGCTTACCGTACGGCCTTCCCGGACCTTGTTACCTCGGTTGACGATGTCATCGCGGAGGGAGATCGGGTAGTCGTACGTGGAACGGATCGTGGCACGCATCAAGCCGAGTTCATGGGCAGAGCCGCCAGCGGTCGGTTGGTCACGATCACGTGGATAGAGATCTTCCGGTTGGAGTCGGGCAAGGCGGTCGAAGGCTGGATCGAGTCGGACAGCAAGGCCCTGATGGACCAACTTGATGCTTGAGACACGCAGAGTCGATCCCGACTCGGCGAGTAGGCACAGTGTCGATGTCAACGCATGATCACCGCCTACTGCGAACCCATACGTGCCCGTGGCCGCCCCGCCGTGCCGGTAGCGATGCCTCACCGGCCCTCACCGCTGACGAGGAAGCCATCCGCACCAGCAGATAGCTCGCTCCACACGGCCCTCAGATCTCCCTCGATCCGGGCGTTTCGATAGCCGTCTCTCCTCCGAAGCAGAGTCCGCGTGAATCGTTGAAGCCTGCGATCAGATGCTCAGTCGCCGTACGCGAATCCGCATGCCGGCACCTCGGAGGATCCGGACGTCGTCTCGCACTCCGCGCTCAACCACCCTCCTGCAGCACGGCAGGGCACGGCACGGCACGAGGATGAGCTTGTGGGGGCGCCTCATTGAGGATGGCGTTACCGGAGACTCTGTGGCCCCGCCGGGCGCTCCTCACCTTCCGGCTAGCTTCGCTCCAGACCCGTCGGTATGCCGATCGAGTCGTTCAGGAGACGATTGTGCACGAATCGCGCCCCGCGTCTGGGTCAGCCCGCTGGTGTGGATGCGCGGCTACATGTGGGATCCCGGGTGGACTTGGCGCACTGTCTGCGTGGGAGCTACGTTCCCGTGTCCGACCAGCACCGCTCCAACGGTGCCGGTTCCTGCGACGGTCCGAACCCGGATGAGGGGGCGGGCAGCAACGCCGCCCGCCCCTGGTGCACTTGGTTGCACCTTCGCGTGCGGTCAGGTTGTTTCGACGTCGGCGAAGGCGACACGGAGGCCGCCGGTGGCGAGCTTCTGCAGATCGGCGAACCAGGCCCCGGCTTCGGCGGTCGTCACTGCCGCGCTGGCAGTGTCGTAGTCGGCGAAGTAGAGCGATAGCAGCCGGTAGCAGGGGGTCGGTGACCCATCCTCCTTGGGCCAGACTTTGGATGCCTCGACGCGCTGTACGCCGGGCAGGGCAGCAGCCAAACCGAGGTGACCGGATTGGTAGTCCTCCTCGAAAGTCTGCGGATCGGTCGGGTTGTCGAAGATCACGGTGATGGTGGTGGGCATGTCATGAACCTCGCACAGATCCAGGCCGGACCACCAGTGGCGCGCTCACCGGCTTCCCCGGTCGGCATCGAGGAGCATCTCGGCCACCACATCGGGGTGGGAGATCATCGCCACGTGTGAGGAGTTGATCTCCCGCGTGTGGGCCTTCATCCGGTTCGCCATGAACCGTTGAGCGGCTGGTGGGATGGCCCGATCCTGTCGAGCGACCAGGTACCAAGACGGGATGGTCGTCCAGGCTGCCGGCCCGGAGTGCTCGGTGAGCGTCGACACGGCACCGGGCCGTTGAGACGCGGCCATGGCTGCTGCGGTCTTCTCGGGGAGGTCGGCGCAGAAGATGCTGCGGAAGACCGCCGGTCGGATGTAGGCGTCGTAGCCGGTCTCGGTCGCCGAGATGGGGAACGGGCGTGGTACCAGGTTCTTTTCGGTGAGCTGACTCCCGGGGAACATGGCGGTCAGCTGGCCGGAGGTTTCGCCTTCGGCGGGGGCGAAGGCCGCGACGTAGACGAGCGCCTTGACGTTCGGGTTGCCGAATGCTGCGTTGGTGATCACTTCGCCGCCGTAGGAGTGCCCTGCCAGGATCAGGGGACCGTCGATGGTGGCCAGCACGCTGGCAAGGTAGGCGGCGTCGGAGGCCACCCCGCGGAGGGGGTTCGCCGGCGCGATGACCGTGTAACCGCGCCGCTGCAGTCGGTTGGTCACGTCGGCGAACCCTGAGGCGTCGGCGAATGCGCCATGGACGAGGACCATGGTCGGCTTGGTGCTGTGCGGGCCGACGCCGGAGGCACTGCTCGCCGTCGGGATCACCGCTATGGCGGCGGCGACTGCGAGAGCAGTGACCACGGCGCCGACGAGGCGACGTCGTGCTCGGGTGAAGGTGGGTAGGAAGGGCATGGGTTGGGTCCTTTGGCGGTAGCGAGCTAGTTGACGAGGCGGGAGATGAAGGCGAGGCAGGTCTGGGCGACTTCTTGCCAGCCCGCGTCGATGGTGAGGGAGTGCCCGCGGCCGGGGATCTCGACGTACTCGGTGACCGAGTCCTTGTTCTTGCGCTGCTGCTTCGCCGTGGCTTCGGCGATGGCGGGGGGTGCCTGATGGTCCTCGGCGCCCGCGATGATCAACATCGGTCCACGGTCCGGGTTGGTCTTGTCGGCCTTGACCTCGGTGGCGGGGTTGATGTTGGCGAAGGCCGCCTGGAACAGCGGGATCCCCGAGCCGGCGACATGGAACTGGTCGTACAGCTCGTGGGCGTCGTCTTCGGAGACGGCGTTGGCGAAGCCGAACCGGAACTGGTCGAAGGTGAGGGTGATGGCGCGATGCCGGTTCGCCGGGTTGGACAACACCGCGGAGGACGCTTTGAGAGCATTGATTGGCAGCGGCAGCACGCCGCGGGACGGCGCCGGTGAGATCGCACAGGTTGCGGCGGCCAGCCCTCGGCCCGCGAGCATCTGGACCAGCACACCACCGAAGGAGTGCCCGATGATGGCCGGTTTGCGGTCGAGCTGTTCGATGATCATCTGCTGATAGGCGGCGACGTCCCCGACGCTGTTGCCGGCGAACACCGTCGGATCGGCGCGGGCGGCGGCGACGTCTTCTGGGTCGTTGGGCCACCCGGGAGTGACCGCGACGTAGCCTGCATTCTCGAAGAACGCGGCCCACCGATCCCAGCTGGAGTCGAGCAGCCACAGACCGTGGACGAAGACCACGGGTTGCTTCCCTGAGTTGTTGGCCCGTTCGATCTCTTGCAGCTCCGACGCTGTTGCCAGGCTGGTTTCTACGCTCATCTGCCTTCCCCTCTGAGGTGGATGACCTCAGTGTGAAAGTTGGATGGTCGATGCGGGTGGCCTGGATGTGCAGACCCCTAGGCCATCTCTGCACGGTCCGGCGCCAGAGCGCTGGGAGTCTGCCAACCGTCGTCGATGCCCCTTAGGCTGCTCGCGAGGGGGTGGACAGTGGCCGTCATTCTGCGCAGCGACGCCGTCGCGCCCGACGAACGGGTCGAGTTCATCCGCGAAGCGATCTGGACCGGAGTCCTGCCTGTCGAGATCGACTGGCAGCAGTCAGCCGAGGAGTTGGATCTGGTCTGCCGGATTGCGATGGCTGGACCGCTGAACTTCTCATCGGCTCGATCAGCGGACCGGCGAGGGCGGGTTCTTGCCGGAGATGCTGAAACGGGTCTCTGGAGGCCGGGCTGCCGCGCCGAGCTGACGTGACCATCTCGGCTATGAGAAGCACGACCCGGCCGGGCACGGGTCGGGGAACTCCCGGAACGGGTCCACGCCGAAACGGCTGGGCACCGAGGTCGGCGACGTCGACCTGGCCACCCCGCGGGACCGTAACGCCACCTTCGACCCGCAGCTGGTCGGCAAGGGCCAACGCCGCCTCGACGGGCTGTCCGACATGATCATCAGCCTGTATGCGAAGGGGATGACGGTCCGCGACATCCAGCATCATCTGCAGTCCACGATCGGCACGGAGCTGTCCCACGAGACGATCTCCAACATCACCGACGCGGTCGCCGGGGAGGTCAAGGCCTGGCAGGCGCGGCCGCTGGACCCGGTCTATCCGATCGTCTACCTCGACGCGTTGGTGGTGAAGGTCCGCGACGGCCACCACGGTGCGGAACAAGGCCGCCCACATCGCCGTCGGCGTCGACACCGACGGCGTCAAGCACGTGCTGGGGATCTGGGTCCAAGCCACCGAGGGGGCGAAGTTCTGGGCCGGGGTGCTGCGCCGAGCTCGCGCAACCGCGGCGTCCGGGACGTGCTGATCGCCTGCTGCGACGGCCTGACCGGGTTCCCGGAGGCGATCGAGGCGACCTGGCCGCACACGGTCGTCCAGACGTGCACGGTGCACCTGATCCGGGCGTCGCTGCGGTTCGTGCCCGACGCCGACCGCAAGGCCGTCGCCGACGACGCTGCGGCCGATCTACACCGCCCCGACCGACGCGGCCGCGGCGCAGGAGCTGGACGTGTTCGCCGACTCGATCTGGGGCCACAAGTACCCGGCGGCGGTCAAGGTCTGGCGGGACGCGTGGGAGCGGTTCATCCCGTTCCTGGAGTTCCCGCCCGCAGCTGCGGAAGATCATCTACACCACCAACAGCATCGAGTCGCTGAACTACCAGCTGCGGAAGATCATCAAGAACCGGGCCACTTCCCCAACGACGACCCAACCGAATCCGTCGCACCAACCGACTGGCCAAGGTCGATCATGACCCGCGGATCTTCGTCGCCATCCAGGAAAGCGGGACGACGAGGGTTGAGCAGTCTGGTCACCAAGCCGAGCTGGCCCGCGGTGACATGGTGGTCTACGACAGCACCAAGCCCTACACGATCACCAATGTCGGCCAGACCGAGCTGCACTATTTCCAGATCCCACGCTCGGCCTTCGCCCTCCCCGAACGCGTCTTCACCCAAATGCTCGGCGTCCGGATCGGAACCGACAACAATTCCCTCGCCCAGATCGTCGCACCCTACTTCGCCTCGCTCGGCACCAGCGACATCCTCGACGAACCCCACGCGGCCGAGCTCGTGGCCGAACCCAGCATCCAGCTTCTCCGAGCCCTCATCGCCAATCACGTCGCCGATCACGAGACAGCAAGCGAGCCCCTCGACGCCTCCCTCACCCTGCGGATCCAGCAATACATCCAGAACCACCTCAGTGACCGAGACCTCGCCGCCCCGATGCTCGCCGCAGCCCACAACATCTCAGTCCGCCACCTCTACGCCACCATGGCGCGCGCTGGCATCAGCATCCACGAAACAATTCAGCGACAGCGCCTCGAACAGTGTCGGCGTGACCTGCGAGATCCCCGGCTAGCCCACCTGGCCGTGGCCACCATCGGATCACGGTGGGGTTTCGTCGACCCCTCACACTTCGGAAGGGTCTTCCGGACCTCCTACGGACTCACACCGAACGAGTGGCGATCGCTGAGAAGACCCGATTGAACCTGGACGTCGAAAAGGCCAGCCCTCCAAAGCCAACGCTAAAGGTCTGAAACTCGTGGCCACCGGCGTGGACTTGACCGCCGGCGACGTCCCGTGGTGGCACCAGCGGCCGCTGTCGAAGGTGCCGGTACCGGCCTGAGTGCCGTCCGTAAGCGGACCGGTCTGCGGGCAGTCTTTGGCGTGAGGGTCGCGTCTCACACGTGACGCTCAGCCACCGTCTACTGGTAGGTGTCGGTGAGCACTTCGGGTGCGCTGCTCTGCTCAACTTGTCGAGTGTTTACCTCAGGGTACTACAGTCGTAACGTTGCTCAACGATGACGTTACTTGACGACAGGGTCCTTTCGCTTATTGTTGTTGTGTGGCAGCGAAGGGTGGGTTGGTGGGGCGCCTGAGATTGCCGTGGGGGATGCGAACGAGGCTGGCGCGGCTCAAGAAGCGGGTCGCGCGAGCCTTGTTCAATGTCGGCCTGAGCGCGTGATGACTGGTGCGGGTTCGCCAGCGGTGGATGATGCGGTTCGCGGTCTGCGGGCCGTGATTCTGGCTGGGGAGAACTACCGTCAGGTGATCGCCCAGGTCACCGGGCTGGGTGTGACTGAGACGCAGGCCATCAGTTATCTCGCGGTCCATGGTGATCGGGGTCAGAACGCTCTGGGTTCCGATTTGGGGCTGACCAGTAGTGCCTCGACGGCGCTGGTGGATCGGCTGGAGCGGCAGGGGGTTGCGGAGCGGTATCCGCATCCGAGTGATCGACGTCGGGTGCTGGTGCGTCTGACCGAGCAGGGTGAGGCGGTCCTCGCCCGCAGCCGGGGCTGGCTGGCCACCTCCTTCCAGTCGTTTTCCGGCGAGGAGCTGCCGCAGCTCGCCGCCGCCTTGCAGCGGATCGCGGCCGACCTGCGGCGGGCATCCGAAGACGCCGCCGCGCAGGAATCTTGACGGTGATGACTGAGAGGGTCGCCGGGGAGAGTCAGGAACGGGCCGACCTCGACACATGGTCAGTCTCGGCGATGTCGTTGCGTCCCCCCATGGTGAGGAAGACTTGGATCGACCGGCCGCGGCTGCTGCAGCGACTCGACGAGATGGCGGACTCGCAGGTGCTGTTGGTCGTTGCCCCGGCCGGGTACGGCAAGACCACCTTGGTGAGTCAGTGGGCCGCCGGTCGGGATCCGGCCACGGTGGTCTGGGTCCGGCTGGAGCGCGCCGACGATGACCCGTCCCGACTGTGGTCCCGGCTGGTCGTCGCGTCGGAGCTGGTGGGCTGCCGCATCGACGGAGACGTTACCGAGTTCTCTCCGGCGACCTCGACCGCGGCCGTCGACCGGTCTGCGCCTCGGAACGCCAGCGCCCGTGCCGAGGGGGAGCGGGGTCTGACGATTGTTGTGGAGGACTGCCATGTGGTGCGGTCGACCGAGGGCCGTGAGTTGCTGGGCCGGTTCCTCGATGTGCTGTCCCGGGTGGTCCAGGTGGTGATGCTGTCCCGGTCTGACCCAGGGCTGCGGCTGGGACGGCTGCGGGTGGAGGGCCGACTCGCCGAGATACGGGCCTCGGAGCTGGCCTTCACTCTGGCCGAGACGGCCGACGTGCTGGCCGTCTCCAACATCACACTGTCCGGCGACACGTTGCAGGAGCTGTCCCGGCTGACCGAGGGGTGGCCGGCGGCGGTTGCGCTGGCCGCCCTGTCGATGGTCGGCCGGGCTGGCCGGGGCGAAGCCGAGGAGTTCGTCCGCCGGCTCAGCGGCAGTGACCGGTTCGTCGCCGACTATCTGGGTGAGGAGGTCCTCGGGCGCCAGGAGGACGATCTTCGGGACTTCATTCTGGACATGTCGTTCTTTGACCGCTTCAACGCCGCGCTGGCCAACGAGGCCGCGCAGATCAGCTCCGCGGCCGGGCTGCTGCACCGGCTGGAACGCGACAACCTGTTCCTCATCCCGCTGCAAGATGCGGGGTGGTACCGGTTCCACCACCTGTTCGCGGCCTACGCCCAGGCCACGCTCGAGGTGGTGCATCCCGAACGGGTCGTGGACCTACATCGACGCGGCGCCCGCTGGTTCGCCAGCCAGGACCACACCGGGGATGCGATCGGGCATCTTCTGGCCGCCGGGGACACTGACGAGGCAGCGCAGATGATGCAGCGGCACTGGGTGCGCTTCGTCGACGCCGGTCGATCCGCGACCGTGACCGGGTGGCTGCAGGCGCTGCGCGGCACCCCCGCCGACCAAGGCTCGGCGGCGACGCTCACCGCGGCATGGATGGCGGCCTGGACCGGTGACCCGGCCGAGCTCGGACGGCGGCTGACCGCCCTGGAGGCCATGATCACTCCCACCGCCCTCCCGGACGGCACGATGTCGCCCCGGTCGGGTCTGTTGATGATCCGCGGGTTGGTCGGCTCAGACGGCCCCGACCGGATGCTCATCGACGCCCAGCACGCGCTTGCGCTCGAGAACAACCCGGCCAGCCCCTGGCATGCGGTGGCGCAGGTCGGGCTGGGCCATGCCGCATTCGTCACCGGCGACCATCGGCTGGCACGGCACCACCTCGCCGCAGCCGCCGCAGCCCCACTCGCCCCGCGTGCGATCTGCATCCTCGCCTACGCCGTCCTCTCGCTGTGCGAGGCCGAGCAAGGCGACTGTGCAGCCAGCCGGCGCCACGCGCAGCTGGCAATGACCGTCGTCACCGACCACGCGATGCAGGCCAACCCGCAGGTTTTGCCCGCCTACACCGCGCACGGCGCCGCCCTGGCGACGCAGGGCCGCCTACCAGAAGCGATGGCGATACTCGAGGCGGGGCTCGACGCGTCACGCCGGGCGCCAGGACTGAGCCCGTGGCCGCTCATCCACCACCTGATCGTCATGGCCGGCCTAGCCGCGCGGATGGGTGACCCCGAGGATCGAGTCGACCAACTGCTGGCCGAAGTCGACACCCTCACCCCGTGGACCGACACGTCGATGACGGCCACCCATGGGCGTGTCGCGGCCGCGCGCGTCCTCATCCCCCAGATCACCAGGGAGCCTCCCGTCGTCTCCCCGGTTGTCGGCGAGTCATTGACCGCACGCGAGCGGGAGATCCTGCATCGGCTCCAGGGACACCAGACACTCCGAGAGATCGCCGGCGACCTGTGGGTGTCCTACAACACGGTGAAAACCATCACCGGCTCGGTGTACCGCAAACTCGGCGCACACTCCCGCTCCGAAGCCGTCAGCATCGCCCGACAGCAACACGCATCGACGACCACCTCTGACCGTCATCCCAGCAGGGTCCCTCCCGGCTGAGACCAGAGTGCTGAAGGGACCACTCCTCCCGAAGGGCGACCTCACTGTCCCCAACTGGCAGCGGCGGACCGTCCGGGGTCGGGTGGGTTGCGGGTGGTTCTGGTGGGTTCGTCTGGGGATGCTTGGACGCTTCAGTGGCGACAAGCGAGGAGCAGGCTGAGCGTGGCGAAGAAGTCGGCAACCGTGGCGACGCTGGTCAGGACCTATCTGGCCGAACAGTGCACCGTTTTGATTGATGCCGAGGCGCAGCTCCGGTCGCGGGAGCCGGTGATCCACTCGACCCGGGTAGCGGCCCGGCTGCTCCGCAGCACGTTGCGCACCTACGCGGAAACCACCGACGTCGACCGGGCAGCGGCTCTGTCCGCCGAGCTCGTCTGGTTCGCCGGGCTCCTCGGCGAGGTCCGCGACCGGGAGGTCCTCGAACAGCGTCTGCTCGCCGACCTGGCCGAGCTCCCGGCAGAGCTGGTCGTCGGTCCGGTCGCCGCGCAGATCGAGACCGAGCTGACCACCGGCCGCAAGGCCGCCTGGGACGCCGTCCTTGACGCTTTGGACACCGATCGGTACCGGCAGCTGCAAGTCGACCTCCACCGTTGGCGCAGCGACCCGCCCCTGACTAAGGACGCCGACGATCCCGCCGCGACGGTCAGCAGGTATGCGAAGCGCCACCAAGAAGCTCGACAAGCGACTGGACCGTGCCATCGAAGCCCGCCTCAGCGACCCGGACGCCGATCACCTCCTGCATCAGGCTCGCAAGGCCGGCAAGCGGGGTCGTTACGCCGTCGAGCTCGCCGAGCCAGTGCTCGGTAAGAAGGCCAGCAAGATCATCGATGACCGCAAGGCCCTGCAGGACGTTCTCGGCGAATACCAGGGCAGCTTCGTCGCCGCGGAGTTCCTTCGCACCCAGGGTGTCCGTTCCGGCGCCCGCTCCGGACACAACGGCTTTACCTACGGACTGCTGTACGGCCGCGAGCTCTCCCGCCAGGACAGTGTCGGCGACCAGCTCAAGCCATTCATGACCTGACCGCAACCAGTGTCGTAGCGCTTCTGAAGGGCCCGGAGGGTCTCATGCACCACCATCATCGGCAACCACTTCGGTGGCGCCGAAGCCGAGATCCTCGCAGGCGACCCCGAGCACGACGCACCACACCCGAATCAATCGATGCCTGCCCGCACTCATCGCACACATCGAACAACCCTGACGCGCCGACGGCCGGAAGGTGGGATCATTCCCGCGTGGACCCTGTTTCAGCGGATCCCACGGTCGATCTCGACCCGCCGCTTCAAGCCCAGCTCGAAGCACTCCTCGACGACTACCGTGGTGCGCTCAACGCCTGCGTCGACGGGCTGAGCGAGGAGCAGGCACGCCGATCGCTGGTGGACTCGAAGACCACACTGCTGAGCCTGGTCAAACACGCAACCTTCGTCGAGCGCGTGTGGTTCGACCAAGCGGTCACCTGCCGAACAAGGGCGGAGCTGGGAATACCCGAAACGGCCGACGACTCTTTCGACCTCGACGACGACGACACCATCGCCTCAGTGCAGAGAGCCCACCGCGAAGCCTGCGCATCCTCTCGCCAAACCATGACGACCCTGACGCTGGAGGACGCCGTGCATGGCAATCGGCGGGGCACACTGTCCGTGCGGTGGGTGTACCTTCACGTGCTCGGAGAGCTCGCGCAGCACTGCGGGCACGCAGACATCCTGCGCGAGCAGATCCTCGCCGAATAGACTGAAGCATCGGATTCGCTCCCAACCAACGAGCGGCCTTGTCTCGCAAGCCGTCGGTCTGCTGCACGCGTACGGGTTGACTGTGGACGAAGCGCTGCGCGCGGCGACCACCGCCGCCCGGCAGTATCTGGGTGACAGTTCCGGGGAGGACCTGGTGACCTACGAGCAGGATCTGCGCGAGAACCCTGACCTGCTGCGCAAGCCTGCGGCCGCGGTCATCCGCGGCATCCGGGTCCGGGCGGTTGAACCCGGGCGCTCGACAGAGGCTCGGGGGTCGAGCAGACCGACACCCACGCGACCGGCCGACGGATGGTGGGGCGGATCTCAGCCGGCGGCGCAGTGTACTGAAGATGGAGTCCTTGGGACGCACTTGATCAGCTGAGTGTCGGCTTTCCAGGGTAGGCAATGTCGTCGACGACACGCCCGTCAGAGATCCGAAGTAGCGCAAGACCCGCGACGGCGATTCGATCTCCAGCCGAGCCGACAACGTTATCTGGCCGATCGCCGAATTCGTCGTATGGCCGGGTGAGGACACCTGAGACGGTCCAGTGCAGTGCAACTCGATCGCCTTCGGCGATCATGTCATCGAGCGTCACCTCAAACTGCGAGAAGCCGTCGTGAACACTCTTGATCCACGCCTTGTGTTCCTCTGGATCGCCGCCGGTCGCGTCGAGTTCATCCACGATGCTGTAATTCCGCTTGTTCCAGCGCTCGTCGAAGTACCGCCGAACCACGTCCTTGTTGGCTTCAAGCATTTCCTGCTCCGTTCGATCCTCAGGATGTGCTGAGCATACTGAGCGAGACTTTGACCACCCGCCCGGGGTTGCGGTGAGCTTTTCGCCGCCTGACCACCCGCACCCCTTGGGGGACCTGACCTAAGCAGCTGGCGACGCCTCCGCTACGAAGGCGGATCGCATATCCAGCCGACGGCCCAGGCCGCGACCAAGATCAACAGGGCTGAGGATCGGTCACCCTACACGGTGTTAGTTACGCGTCCCTGCTCTGAAGCAGAATCTGGCCGAATCGGAGTGACCAGAGGACCGACGCCTCGATCGTCGCTTGCCGACCCTGATGTGAGACGTCGCGGGTATTGGCGGGACGCTACGGCGTGTTGCGGGCGGATGGCTCGGCGACGAGACTCCAGGCGTGAGCGACTCGGACGGCGTTGACTCTGTCCCGTACGCCAAGCTTGCGGTACATACGCTCGAGGTGTTTCTCGACGGTCCGAGGTTCGCAACCGAGTCGCCGGGCAATTCCCCGGCTTGAGAATCCGGCGGCCAGCAAGGCGAGCACGCTGGCTTCACGTGCCGTCAACCCCACATCGATGACGGCACTCCGGAGGCCGCCGAGTTGGCGGATCGTCGAAACCTGCCGATCGAGCCCGACGAGGGCGCGCTGCACATGACGTGCCACGACCATGTCGTCGTCGCTGAAGTCAGTGCGAGCTCTGCCCAGAACGTAGGCCTGGTGGGAGGCGCCGTTGAGCTGGTAGCTGATCGCGACCTGTTGCTCCAACTCGTACCGCGTCAACGCGGAAAGAAGGGGCCGCCGGTCGCGCGTCGAAACCAGGGCAGTTGGCACTCGTTCCATGGTGGTGGGTCGTGGATCTCGCGTCACTGCATGCCAACGGATGATGGGGTGGAGTTCGTGTGCTCGTCCGTTGAGCCACTCATCAAGCTCGGCAAATGCAGTCAGAACATCGTGTGGATGCATGATCAGTTGCTGACGCCCGACCGAATCCGACGAGTTGTGGGCGATGGCTGTGACGCTGAATGTCTGCGCGAGCTGCTCCAGGATCAATTGATGTGGCATCTCGTAGAGTGGTTCACCTAGGAGGTCGCTGAGAATCCCGAACCAAGCTGCCACGCGCGGTCCTGGCTCAGACATTGGTGACCTTTCTCCCTCGATCCCGTGCAGAACATGCACGGTACGGCGCTCAACGTGTTGTGTGCGCGGTGATAGCAATGTACGGGAATCTACGTACGCGGAGTGCTGAGGTCTAGTCGGTTCAACCGATTGCAGAAACGCTGATCGGACCACAAGCACTGGCTTCGCCCGCTGCAACGGAGGACCGCCGAATGTGAACAGGTCAGCAGGCCGCTGGAGGCAGCCGAGGGTCAACAGTCTCGGTCAGCACGGCCATTCCGGAGGTGGCGGGGATCTGCTCGCCGGCGGGCATTAATCGCATGCGGGCAAGACAGGTCTTCTCAGCGAAATCTTCGGACATGTGTTCGGCGCCTGCTCTAGTGCCTGCCGTCCGTCAGATCAAGTTCACGTCCGAATCACGTCCGTCGAGTCGGCACCGTGTCCGGCGGCCTGAGGCGGATTCCGCGCCCGGTGGCCATCCGGTACCGGCTCCGCGAGCGCGTCCTCGGCCCGGGGGGTCGCACCCCACGACAAGCTGCCGACGCCATCCGGCGATTCGCCGACGAAGACGTCACCCGCTTCTCGTTGGCTCACCAGTTGAGGTTTCGAGGACACCATGGTCCGAGTAATCGACGGCACCACCAGCCTGGCCCGTTTTGGAGACGGCGAGCTCTTGTCGATGTTGCGGCCGGGCTATGACTCTATTTCCAACGCACCACGCCCGAGCTCAGCGCGGAGCTCCGCAGCATCTGGACGATGCAGAACCTCGACACCGACTCCCTCTTGTTGGGCTTCCCCGACCTCATCAATTGCCCTTACTGGTCCGACGTGTGGGCCAACGCCTGGCCCGACCTGCGGCTAATCTGCCGCACCGACATCACGTACGGAAACACCCACGTCACACGACCGCGGTTCTTCAGTCGCCTCGGGCAGCGTGGTGTCGATCTCTGGCGTCAGGTCTGGGCCGACAAGTCTGTCTGTGTCGTCACCGGCACAGGCTCACGCTTCGTACCGATCATCGAGCTGTTCGACAGTGCGGCCAGCGTCTCGCGGGAGGACGCACCATCGATCGACGCGTACGCTCACGTCGACGCCCTCGAGCAGCGACTCCTCGTTGTTCCGGCCGACATCTTCCTGCTGTCCCTCGGGCCGACCGCCACAGTTTCTCGCGGCTCGGCTCGCCCGGCGCGGCCGAAGAGCCATCGACATCGGCCACATCACGAGCAGCTACCGAACAATCTTCCTCGGTGACGAACGCCCCGAACATAAGCCCATGACACCGAACGCCGGGACGAGCTAACGGCTGGGGAGCGTTCCGAACCGGTCGTGGGCGTGGGGTTGACCCGGTAACTGCTCCTGGACCTGGTGGGAGTGGGTGGGATCGGGGTCTAGCACGGCGACCGCGCCGGCGTCAGCTTTGCCCGCGACTGGTTGACCGGGTGCCCCGACGAGGATTGCGCCTTCGACGCCCGACAGGCGACTGACAGCCGCGCCGAACTGATTTCCGGATCCGGCCGCCCCGGGAGTGTGTCCCTTGCCTTGGATCATTGTCACGGCCTCGTCATCCCCGGTGTACGCATCCGAACCGCAGCCATGCATGCAATACCGATACAGCGGCACCGTTCGAACGGCGCCGGCGTTGGAGAGCTGCCCGATGTCTTTCCCCGGTGCACCGACCACGAGGCGATCCTGGTTGTTTTCGAGCTCAAGAGGCGGCCGGCTGAGGAAGGCGACGGCGGACCCGTACCGATCACCGGTCTCGGTAGTTCCGAGCGCCGGTCGGATGGTGGAGTACACCAACGTGCGACCGTAAGTCTCGCCCATCAGCAACGCCGTACCAGCGTCTTTATGGGTTTTCACATCCTCACCGGGGACGCCGACGGCTGCCATGAGGAAGCGCTTCTTACCCGGATTGTCCCCGCTACCGTCATCGCCGAACACCTCTCGGGCGGTCACCGCGGCCCCGAACCGATCACCGCGCTCGACCCGGCCGGGAACGCCCCGACTTCGCTGCGATATCGACTTCTTCAGCTTCCAGACCACCACCCCTGCGTCGACCACGCGACCGATGTCCTCGCCCGGAACACCGATCACCGACCCGCCGTAACCGAGGGCGGCGCCGAACCGGTCGCCCCGCTCCGGTTTCCCCGGGACGCCCCGGGCGCCCTGCCGGTACTGGACGCTGCCTCTGCTGGTCAGCGGGTTGATGGGGAACCGAGTGGCAACACCCGCATCGGCCGCTTCGCCCAGGTCCTCACCCGGGGCGCCGACCCACAGCCCGTCGCCGACCGAGAGGGAGCTGCCGAAGCCGTCCCCGGGCTCGGCTGCGCCGGCGGCCGCGTGAGCACCCTGGGCCAGGACTGTCGGCGAAGCGAGGATCAGGCCGGTTGTAAACCCGTGCAGGACCACGACCTGGCCCGCGCCGGCATCCTCCCCGGGTGCAGCAACGATCAGGTCGACGATGCCGTCGCCGGTGACGTCAGCCATGGTCAGCGTCGCCCCGAATCGGTCATTTCGTTCCGACCGCTGGGCGACGTCCTCCTGGGTGATCCGGAGTCCGCCGGCTGAGCCGTAGCGGCCGTTCGGGGCACCGAAGACGATGTTCACCGCGCCGGCATTGGTGGCCGGGCCGACATCCTCGCCGGGCGCGCCCACCACTAGATCCGGCAGTCCGTCTCCATTTGCGTCGAAGTCGGTCGTCGGGGCAACTTCGATGGTGAGCGGGAACGTGATGGATCCGAACAGGTTGGTCGCACGGATCTCGATCCGAGACCTGCCGAGCTTCCGCGGAGTGCCGGTGACCGTTGCGTCAGACAAGAACTTCAAACCGACGGGCATCGGACTGACGGTGCTGTAGTCCGCCGGTGGTGAATCTTCCCTCTCAAGGTATTGGTCGACCGCGTCTCCGACCCGTACCCGCACCACCTTGGTGTCGAGGGGGAGCGGCGCTGATGGCATCGGCATCATCTCCGGATTACCCCAGCAGGTCATCCGGCCGTCGGTTTTCAGTGCGCAGCTCGATCCGCCCACGCTCACCGATACGAACGGCCCGCGGACACTCGAGGGTGGGTCGCTGGCGCCCCAGCACGCCAGGTCCTGATTGACTTTGATGGCGCACGTGGCGTGTTCACCGGCGTCGACGGCGGTGAACGGTCCAGAGACTCGGGCCGGAGCCTGGCCCTGGCCGTTCTCCCCCCAGCAGGCAAGGTTCTGGTCGACGCGAAGGGCACACGTGTGCTCGAACCCCACAGTTACTGCCGTGAAGGGTCCCTTGATGCGCCTGGGCTTGGACCTTTCACTGTTCCAACACACGACATCGCGGGTGGCATTGACGGCGCAGACCTCCCACCCAGCGCTCACGGAGCTGAACGGCCCGCCAACATGGGCCGGGCGATGGCCTCCCTTCTCCGCCCCGAAATTGGCGCAGGCCAGGTCACCTTTCATCTGAATTCCGCAGACCGAACCGCCACCGACCGAGACTGAGTGGAACTTTCCGGGAAGGGGAGAACCGGACTCCGTGAAGTCGTCGCCCCAACATTCGATGGTGTGGTTTTCGCGCAGCGCGCACGAGGTGTCCCAGTCCACACTGATCTCTCGATACGGCCCGGGCCGCCTGGCCGGAGTTGACGCCCCGCCGTAGTTGTCGCCCCAACAGCCAGCCATTCCCGCGGTCGTCAGAGCACAGCCGTAGAAGTCGCCCACACTGATCCGCGTGAATGTGCCCGGCGGCGTTACGGGCACGATCTCGGCGTCAGCGGGCACCGACGTACCGAACATCAGTCCGGCGAGAACGACAGCGGACCAGAAGCGCCCCGCACGCGGCTTTCTCACACCGGGCGGTTTGCGTTCACCCATCGATGGCCCTCCGATGACCCCCAGTCACTGTCCTCCGAGTCTTCAACGGGTTGCGCTCAACGTCCAGAGGAACGCTCTACGCATATTCACGTAGGAGGGTTCGACTTTCGGGCTGCGCCGCACTGATCCCGGTCAACGCCGCCCGTGAGCCGTCCCTTCAGCGAGCAGCCCCGTGCCGCAAGCCGTTCATCGACGCCACACCCTCGCCCAGGCACGGATCGTCACCCTAGAGTTGGCGATCGTGGTGGATCGAGTCCGGCTGCGACGCAGCGCTGAGGAGCAAGCCGACGAAGATGCTTTCCTGGCGCTCTACGGCGCGTGGGCGCCCATGGAACCCACCGCCTTCGCTGCGGAAATGGTGGGCTTCAAGCACCCCTGGTGGGTCGTCGGCGGATGGGCTATCGAAGCTGCAACAGGCTTCCGCCGAGAACACGAAGACACCGACATCTCGATCCTGGTCTGCGACGTGACTGCGTTCGTCGAGTTCATGGCCGGCCGCTGGCACGTCTGGAACAACGTCAGCGGGGTCCTCCATCCCCTCGGGGATCGGTGGATGACGGTAGACGAGCCGCAAAGCCAGCTGTGGCTGCGGGCCGATGCGCGCTCGCCGTGGATCGTCGACATCCCGTTGACACCCGATGTCGACGGGCTGTGGAGCAACAGGCGGCTGCCCGAACACATCGCTCCAGTCGAGGAGGTGACCTGGCGTGGATGCGGACGGGATCTTGTATCTCAAACCAGAGATCGTGCTGACGTACAAGGCAACCAATCGTCGAGCGAAGGACGACCTCGACTTCGAGGCGACATTACAGTTCTTGACCGAAGAGAGGCGCGACTGGCTGGAAGCTGTCCTGTCGGAACTGGTGCCGGACCATCGCTGGCTCGAGCGGCTGAGGTCCTAGCGGCGGACTCTCGAGCGGGTTGGTGAACCAGAGCTTCGCCCGGTGGCCGCGGGGGGATGGCGGTGAAGACGAGGAGCCTCGGCTAACGCCATGTCCGCCGACCTGGGTCGCACGGCACGACCTGGCCGCGTTGAGGGCTATGCGAGATGTTGAACCCGACGAGGCGCCCGCGTCCTTCAACGCAAGTGCCGCCGGGCGTCTGAACCGCGTGGACCTCAGCTACGCCGACCTCGGGATCGTCACCGGGACCACCACGTTCAGCGCCAACGACAAGACCGGCGGCACGCTCGACTACACGAACAGCCTCGGCTCGTACCTGCACGGCACGGTCACGCCGGGCACGGTTGTGAAGAATGGCAACACCGTCACCTTCCGTGGCGTCATCACCGATGCCAGCGCTGTCTACAACGGCGGCTCCGGCCACTTCGTCGGCGTGGTCAAGGACGTGAGCACGTCCGGCGCCAACGGCGACCAGATCGCGGTGTTCGTGAACGAGGAGCCCCTCCCCACCATCCACGCGGACGTCACCAGCGGCAACCTGACCGTCTTCTGAGTCACCGCACCAACCAGCAGCAGCCCGTCCCGCTTCGGCCAGGCGGGCTGTTCTTGTGCCGCCAGGGTCGACCACGGCGTACGGGACAAGCTGTTGGTCCTCTCGGCTGCACCCCACCGGCACGAGCTGGGCGGGGTCGGGCAGGTCCAGCCAGTCCCACTGGGTCTCCTCACCGGCCGGATGCGGGATGACCGCGTCCGCGTTCGCCCGCTCCGTCGCCCGCCCGCAGTCAGCACAGAATGGGCGGAGCTGGCGGGCCCGGATCTGCCGCGTCAACGTCTGATACGACGACCCGAACCCGGTGGCCGCGATCGCCCGCCATGTCGGCAGGGACCGCAAGACGTGATCGTCCAGCCCTGAGGGGCAAGGGCGTGGATGTCCACGTCGTCCTCCCGTGTGATCATGAGAACCGGGTCTCCTTCGAACAGCTGGTGCGTGGTCAGAGACCACCAGCCTCGAAGGAGACCCGCCCTCGTTAGCCACACGGGTGGGGAATTTCGGTGAGCGTCAGTGGGTGATCTCATTGGTGGTCCAGATGCTGCTGGGGTGCGATGCCGGCCGGGTAGTCGTCGCTGTCGGTGTCAGAACCCGCACCGCTAGCCCGCCAGGTCGATCAAGATCATCAAGAGCACCGACGAGGCTGATGCTCTCCAGTTCCGCAGCTCCGCCTTGTGGGAGACCGCCTACCAGCGGGCCCAGACCAACTGAACGACGACCAGGTCCGTGCCCGTAACGTCATTCCCGACGAGCACAGGCTGGCCAGGACTGCTCACCCGGTTGGCCGAACCGCTGGTGGCGTCCAGCCTGGATGAGTGGTCGCAACGTCACGCGTTGTTCGTTGGCTGGCCGACATCTTGTTGAGCGTTCAGCTCCAGGTCACGAAGTAGTCGGCGCCCAGCTCCGACTGGAGACGCTTCACGAGCCGGATCCCGTTTTGACTCCACTGCGCGAACTCTGGATCTTTAGTGGAGTTGGTCTCGTCGTCGGCGTGTTGCTCCCACCATTCCTGGAATTTCTCGATGTCCCGCTGCAGTAAATCGCTGATTCCCAGCATTTCGGCGTCGACGTAGGCGGCTGAGCCGTCGACAACGACCTCGACGGGAAAGGCGACGGAATAGTCGGGGCTGAGGCGCACCCGTACCCTCCTTGTCGTCCCAGCTCGGACCTCGCGGAGCCACTGGCCAGGCGTCGTATCTGGGCGCAGGTCTGGCGTGACTGCGCACTGACAATTGTCTGCACCTTCAGCCATCTGTCTCGCAAGCTTGTCGAGCATGGCAGCGCGTCTCTCGGCGTGCGCTCCGAACGCGGCTGCCGCCGAGGGGGTTGCCGCTTGACTGTGTGACTCCATGATTCGCTCGTCGAGTTCGACCGCGAACCGACGTCCCAGCGAATCCGCTACTCGCTGCGCTAGCTGCATGCCTGCGGCTTCATGGGCATCCCGTAGTGCCTGCGACCGCCATCGTTGACCGTCCTCACAGCCATCGCAGTAGGACGTATCCCAGGCTTGGAGATCGGCGATCAGACCATCGTCGAGCCCGCTGTTCTCATAGGCAACCGAACTACCCCAATACATCAGGACCGAGTCGGCCCAGGCGGGGATCATGTGAACAACGCCATCTCCTTGGACAGCACGTCCGCGCCATGTACGTCTCGGTGCGCGCACGCTCTTCCGCTGAAACGTGGCCACCTCGCCATGGTTGACGCAGCAGACGTGCTGAGTCAATCGGTTTCCGGCAGGCCGGTGTTTGCCGTGAAAGGTCAGGCCCTTTCAGAGGAGCTGAAGCGCCGACACCGCGGGTACGGCGGGCTTCTCCGCGTCGACCAAACGCGTTCGTCACGCCACAGGCCGCGGCCGCCGGCCAAGGAGCGAGCGCCACTTCGCGGTCGGTGATTCTGGTCAGGCTTATCGGTCTGCCAGCCTCGGCTGGGTTTGCGCGATGATGGCTGCGGTGTCTGCCCAGACGTTCTCTCGGCTGATCTTGCCGTCGCGGAATTCGAGAACGTGCAGCAGCCGGAAGGTGGCGTGGCCTGTTCTGCCTTCGAGTCCGAGCAGTCGCGCATCGTCGATCTGGTCGGTCCACAGCACGAGCCGTCCGGTTGGAGGACCGTCTCGGCGTTGCCGTGCACCCATGCGATGTCGTCGAGTCCGTGCCGCTCGCTGAGGCGCCGGGCCGTGGCCAGTTGGGCTTCGGAGTTGTCGATGGCGTACACGGCCGCGCCGCGGCATCCACGCCGACACACAGCCCGTCCCACATCCGAGTTCGATCGCCGGCAGCCCATGCATGTCATCGGCGAGCGGCAGTTCCGTGTTCGGGATCTGCCATTCCCCCCACCGCGCCTCCTGCTCCCACGCCCGCTCGCCGCCGCTGACCCATTGATCGGCCATGGCATCCCAGTAGCGGCGGTTCTCGGCCACATGGTCGGACAGGTTCTCGCTCATGAGGTGAGCGTAGGGTCGCCGGCGTCCGCTCCAAACCCGGGCGTCTGCCCGAACCCTAGCCAGACGTTCGGTTGAGAGGGCGGCGGAGGAGCCTCGTCCGAGGCCGGTGGCCGCCGGTGCGACCGGGGCGGGGTATCCGTCGAGGATGCGCGGCGGACAATGGGGTTCCGTCATCACGGGTCGACGAGTTCCCTGCGGGCATCAGCGGGAATAGCGTCTTCACGAGTCTTTAGGAGAGAAGTGCCGGTCACCTCGTCGGGCATCGCCTACGACTACTCGTCACCCCACGGTGGGGTGCCGGTGTTGTTCCTCCACGCGGGGGTCGCGGATCGCCGGATGTGGGACCAGCAGTGGGATGCGCTGGCCGCCACCTGGAATATCGCCCGGCTCGACCTGCGCGGGTTCGGTTCCTCCGATCGTGCGCCGGAAGGTCCGCTGTCGGAGGTGGAGGATGTGATGGCGACGATGGAGGAGGCGGAGATGGGGCGGGTCCATCTGGTCGGGGCCTCCCTAGGGTCCGGGATCGCGGTCGAGGTCGCGCTGACCGCCCCGGAGCGGGTTGCGTCGCTGTGTCTGTGCCCACCGGGTGGCGGCCTGCTCACAACCCGAACGCAAGACCTGGTGGCCTTCGCCCAGGAGGAGAACACGGCGCTGGAAGCAGCCGACCTGGGCGCGGCGGTCGAGGCGAATATCCGCGCCTGGGTGGTCGGTCCCGGCCGGACCGACACCGACGTCGCCCCCGGCGTCATCGCCGCGGTGCGCCAGATGCAGCGACGGGCGTTCGAGATCGACAAGAGCCTAGGAGCAATGGAGCGGGTCGAGATGACGCCGCCCGCGTTGGAACGACTGGAAGAGATTGCGGCGCCGACGCTCATCCTGTTCGGCGAGCACGACCTCGAGACGACCAAAGACGCCGCCGACCGCCTCACCGTAGGGATCCGCCAAGCACAGCGAATCGAATGGCCGGACGCAGCACACCTACCCAGCATGGAACATCCCGACCGATTCACCGAGCTGCTGGCTGGCTGGCTCGCCGCCCACACCGACCCAGACCAGCCGTAGGTACGTACGAGAACGTAGAAAGCCCACACCCGGCATCGCGGTCCATGCCCAGTGGTCGCCGGGGGATCCCGATCCACAGACATATGGCATATCGGACATTCCTGTGCCGAGCCGGATTACTGTACGACGACGCGGCGCTTGCGCAGCCAGAGTGTCGGCTGCGCTTGCGTTGAGGCGGGGGTGGGGTCATTCTCAGGCTCGACTGTGGTCGGGTTCCTGGCGTCCAAAAGGGTTGTTCAGCTGGGCGGCTGTGTAGCAGGAACGCGAGGCGGTTGTCAGGTGCAGGACCTGCCCTTCGTGCGGACCCGCACGGTGGTGGCCGGTGTGGTGCCTGTTCGTCGGCGGACTACCGGTGGATCGGAGACGACTGAGTAGGCCGGTCAGGCTTCGCCGGGTCGTATGAGCCGGGACTCGTAGGCGATGACGATCAGCTGTGCGCGGTCGCGTGCGTCGAGTTTGGTCAGGATGCGGGTGACGTGGGTCTTGACGGTGGCTGGGCTGATGTACAGCTGGGCGCCGATCTCGGCGTTGGATAGTCCTTTGGCGACCAGGGCGAGGACTTCGTGCTCCCGGTCGGTGAGCACGTCGAGGCGGGACGCGTAGGGCTTCTCGGTCTCGGTTGGTCGTTGGAGGAAGGATTCGATCAGGTGCCGGGTGATGCCGGGGGACAGCAGCGCTTCGCCGGCTGCAACGAGGCGGACACCGGCCAGTAGGTCGGCCGGCGGGGTGTCTTTCAGGAGGAATCCGCTGGCCCCGGCCTGCAGGGCCGCGTACACGTATTCGTCCAGATCGAAGGTGGTCAGGATCAGGATCCGGACGTCGCTGCACCGGTCGTCGGCGAGGATGCGTCGGCTCGCTTCGAGTCCGTCCATGACGGGCATCCGGATGTCCATCAGCACGACGTCGGGTTGGGTCGCGACCACGAGGTCGATGGCCTGCGCTCCGTCGGCGGCGCTGCCGACGACTTCCAGGTCGGGCGCCGATTCGATCAGCATCTCGAACCCTGCGCGGACGAGGGCGAGGTCGTCGACGACCGCGACGCGGATCATCGTGCCGCCGCCGGTGGTCCGATGGGAAGCTCGACGGTGAGGCGGAATCCGCCGCCGGGCGCCGGTTCGGCTTGGACGGTGCCGTCGAACAGGGCGGCCCGTTCGCGGATGCCGGTGAGGCCGTGTCCGGAGCCGGGTGTGGATGGTTTGGAGCTCCGCGGTCGACCGTCGTCGCGGATCTCGAGGCGCAGCTGGGTGGGTGATCGCTGGATGTCCAGGTGCGCGACCGGTCCGCCGTAGCGCAGCACGTTGGTGAGGCCTTCCTGGATGATCCGATACGCGGAGATGTCGAGCGCCGGCGGCAGGTCCGTCGTGTGATCGCGGTCTGTCGCCTCGACGGTGAGGCCGGTGGAGCGGAACTGGGACATCAGCCGGTCAAGGTCGCGCAGACCTTGGGCCGGTGTCGTGGGGGCGTGGTCGGTTGCGTCGTCCTCGGATCGGAGCATGCCGAGCATCCGGCGCATCTCGACCAACCCTTCCCGGGCGGTGACCTCGATGCTGCTCAGCGCGGCGCCGGCCACTCCGGGCCGCTCGTCGATGATGTGGTGGGCGACGCCGGCCTGGACGGCGATGACGCTCATCGAATGGGCCACGATGTCATGGAGGTCGCGGGCGATCCGCAGCCGCTCGGCGCTGATCGCCCGGCGCTCCTCCTCCGCCTGCTGCTGGATGAGGCGACGTGCCTCGTCGGCTCCCTGCTCGGCCTTTCGGTGGGCCTCGTCGAGCTCGTGGCGGCGTCGGGCGCGGCGGGCCTTCAGATTTTCCCCGGCCAGCCAGGCCACCGTGACGGTGAGCAGGATACTGATCCACGACCATGCCGTTGCCACGCTCGGCGGTTGCAGGAGCAACGCGCCCGTCAGCCCCGCCATACCGGCCAGGTACACCACCAACGCTCGGCGCCACCGGCGTGGAGGGCCACCGCGAACACCAGCGCGAACGTGGCATACCCGGGGAAAGCGCTGTAGTGGCCCAGGCCATAGCCGATCAGGGCCAGGTCGGAGACCACGATCGCGGTCACCGGGAACCGGCGATGCGCCGCGAACGGACCGGCGATCAGGGCCGCCCACAGGTAGGTGGCGCGGCCGCGGTTGACGCCGACTGGCCGGTGGCGAGCGGCCGGGTCGCGAGGTCGACCGCCATCGCGGTCCACAGGCCGCAGCGCCGCCCCGGTCGCGTCGAGCACCGGCGCGCGAACGGTAGCGGCCCAACCACCGCGCGTCCCGCCTACACCGGTGATCGACTGCGGACGGGCCATGCGGCCAACCTAGCCACCCGAGGTGGGGTTCGGCGTCGGCCGCGAGGCGTACACCGGGCGGGCTAGCAGGTCGGTCGGGATTCGGCCCGGCGGCCGACGACAGCGACAGGGCGTCGCGACGAAAGTGGAGGTCATGAGCACC
>CAVPPP010000055.1:0-904312 GCA_963707005.1 uncultured Actinomycetota bacterium | reverse complement strand
CCCGGGTGTAGAAGCGCTGGCTGACGTCCAGGTCGGTGACCGTGAGCGCCACGTGGGACACACCGGCGAAGGCGACCATGGTTGCGCTACCCCGCCCGCCGGTCGAGTCCCCGGGCCGGCCGGGCCGGGCGCCCCGTCCCTAGGATCGTGATCGATGTCCTCATCGAGACCTCCCGTAGATGATGTGCCGTCGGTCGACCCTCCCAGCCGGCACCGGTCGTTCGCATGGGGCGAATCCCCTGTTCGGCCGGGCGCGGCTCCCGGGCTGCCGGGAGAGCTGGCCGGGCGCGGGCCCGAGCTCGGCCGGCTGGATGCCCTGCTCGAGGCCACCCGTGCGGGTTCCACGACGTCGGTGGTCTTCGAGGGCGAGCCGGGCCTCGGCAAGACGAGCCTGCTGCAGGCGGCCGCCCGGCGGGCCGGCGAACTGCCGCTGCCTGTGGGCCCGAGGCGTCGAGTCCGAGTCGGTGCTCGCTCACGCGGGTCTGCTGCAGGCCCTCGGTCCGCTGCGTGCCGTGCTCGCCGAGATCCCCACCGTCCAGGCCGGAGCCCTGTCCGTCGCGCTCGGCTGGACGCCACCGGAGGCTCCGGCCGATCGGTTCCTGGTCGCCGCAGCCGTGCTGTCGCTGCTGGCCGCCGAAGCCGCCCGGGGTCCGGTGGTCGTCCTCATCGACGACCTGCAGTGGCTCGACCGCGAGTCGGCCGCTGCACTGGCGTTCGCGGCCCGTCGGCTCCGGCACGACCCCGTCTGCTTCGTCTGGGCGGGGCGATCGGGCCAGGTCCCGGCAGAGCTCGTCCAGGGCCTGCCGGTCGTGGCGCTTCCGGGCCTGAACCATCAGGACGCGCGCGCCCTCCTCCGCGGTCGGGTGTCGGGCCGGGTGGCCGATCGGCTGGCGGACGACACGGGCGGCAACCCGCTGGCGATGCTCGAGATCACGCAGCGACTCACGGAGGCGCAGCGGGTCGGTGCGGCCCCGCTGCCGGAGGCTCCGGCCGTCGGTGACCGCCTGCTGCGCCTGTACGGGGAGCACCTGAACGGGCTGTCGGCCCCGGCCCGCCGGGCCGTGCTGCTGACCGCGCTCGATCGATCGGGGAGCGAGGCGACGGTGGCCGCGGCCCTGGAGCTCGAGCAGATCGCGGTCGCGGCCGCGCTGGACCAGGCCACCGACCTCGGCATCCTGGTGCACGCGGGCGGCGGGGTCGAGTTCCGCCATCCGCTGTTCCGGACCGCGGTGCTGAGCCGGGCCACGGCCGCCGACCGGCGGTCGGCCCACCGCACCCTGAGCCTGGTGCTGGCGGCGGACCCGGAGTCGATCGCCGGCACCTGGCACCGAGCCGAAGCCGTGGTCGGTCCCGACCGGTCACTGGCGCTCGACCTGGTACGCACCGCGGGCCACACCCGCAGCCGCCAGGGGTATGCAGCCGCGTCCGTCGCGATGGAGCGGGCGGCCGGGCTCACCGACGATCCCGTACGGCAGGGGGACTGGCTGGCGACCGCCGCCGCCGACGCGTTCACCGCCGGCGACGCGGGTCGGGCCCGGTTGCTGGCCGCGCGGGTGCTGAACGCGCCCGGTGCGGACCGGGCCGCAGGTCTCGCGCAGCTCACGCTGGGCATGCTGGAGGAGTACGCAGGCTCGGTTCCGGCGGGCGTCGAGCTGCTCACGTCGGCGGTCGGGCGACTCGACGGCGAACAGCGTACAGAGGCCCTGGCCGAGCTGGCCCTGGCCCGCTTCCGGCTCAACGACCTCGCCGGGGTGGCCGACTGCGCGACGGCGATCGTCGCGGCCGCCGACCCGCTCGATCCCCGCCAACGGATGCTCGCGGACTTCACCAGCGGTTTCGCCGCCACCCTCACCGGCGACCCGGCCACCGGCGGCGCGCTGCTGAGCGACGTCATCGAGCAGATCGCCGGACCCCCGCTGCGCGACGACCCACGCGCCCTCCTCTATCTGGCCCTCGCCGGCGGTTTCCTCGGCGACCCGGGACTGGTGATGTCGCTCGGTACCCACCAGCTCAACCGGGCCCGGGCCCGCGGTGCCCTGGGGATCCTGGTCCCGGCGTTGAGCCTGTCGGCCACCGCCCGCGCCTGGCTCGGCGACCACGCCGGGGCGTTCGCGGACGCCGGCGAGGCAGTCGAGCTGGGCGAGCAGCTGGGGTACGCCGCCGAGGTCGCCGTGGCCCAGGAGATGCTGGCCTGGCAGTCCGCGGCCCGCGGTCGGCACGACGAGGCCCGGGCCGCTCTCCAGCGGGCGACCGTCCTCACCGATCGCGCCGGCACCACCTCCGTCGCCTCTCACCAGGCGATCACGGCCGCCTTCTGCGCCCTCTGTCGCGCGGACCCGTCCGCCGCCGTGACCATCCTCGAGGCGCGGCTCGCCGCCGACCACGGCGTCGGCTCCATGGGCGAACCGCTCGGCGTCGCCCCCGACCTCGTCGAGGCCTACCTCGCCCTGGGTCGGCGCGAGGAGGCGATCGCGCTGGCCGACCGGTTCAGCGCCGTGACCCCGGCGGGCGCAGCGCCGTGGCTGCGCGCGCTGGCTGCCCGCTGCCGCGGACTGACGGCCCCCGACCAGACACGAGCCGACCTGGCCTTCCAGGCCGCCTTCGCCGCCCACGCCGAGGCGCCCGACCACTTCGAAGCCGCCCGCACGCGCCTCCTCTACGGCATCCAGCTGCGGCGGGCCGGGCAGCGCGTCCGGGCGCGCGTCCAGCTGGACACTGCCCTCGACGCCTTCACCGGCATGGACCTGACCGGCTGGGTGCAGCGGGCCGCGGCGGAGCGCTCAGCCACCGGAGCCACGGCGCGCAGCCGACGCGCGCAGACGGAGGAGGCCCTCACCGCCCAGGAGACGCGGGTAGCGCTGCGCGCCGCCCAGGGCAGGTCCACCAAGGACATCGCGGCGGCTCTGTTCCTCAGTCCGAAGACCGTGGAGCACCACCTGACCAGCGTGTACCGGAAGCGGGGGGTGCGGTCGCGCGCGGAGCTCGCGGCATCGTTCCGTCCGCCGGCGACGCCGGTCGAGGGTGATCTGGGCTAGACGACCGCCGCGCGGACGCTCAGCACGTCGGGGAGGTGGCGGGCGATCTCGGACCAGGAGTCGCCGTCATCGGTGCTGCCCCACACCGAGCCGTCTCGGGCGCCGACGTAGAGGCCGGTCTGCTCGGCGTTGTCGGCCGACATCGCGTCGCGCATCACCGCTGCATAGAACTCGTCGGGCAGACCGCTGCTCGACGCCGTCCAGGTCCGTCCGGCGTCGGTGGAGCGCCACACCCGCGCCTCGCCGTCGGGCGGGATCCGCGCCCCGTCGGCGACCAGCGGGAACACGAAGACGGTCTCCGGGTCGTGCGGGTGCACCACGATCGGGAACCCGAAGTCGGCCGGCAGCCCGTCGGCGATCGAGGTCCAGGTGGTGCCACCGTCGTCGGAGCGGTAGACGCCGTGGTGGTTCTGGGCGTACATCAGCTCGGGCCGGTCGGGGTGGCAGGCCACCTTGTGCACGCACTGCCCGAACTCCGGCCACGGGTCGGGGAAGAAGTAGGCCTTGATGCCGGTGTTGTGCGGACTCCACGATCGACCGCCGTCCTCGGTGCGGTAGACGCCGCCGGTGGACATCGCCACCGTGACCCGGTCCCGATCGGCCGGGTCCGGCACGATCGTGTGGATCGCCTGGCCGCCGAAGCCGGCACCCCACTCCGGGCGGTGCGGGTGGTCCCACAGCGAGCGGACGAGCTCGAACGACTCACCCCGATCGGTCGACCGGAACAGGGCCGACGGCTGTGTGCCGACCCAGACCACGTCCGGGTCGGCGGGACTGGGCTGGATCTGCCAGACCCGCTCCACGCTGGCGCCCAGCTCGGTCGGGAACCGCACGGCCGCTCCCTGGGTCTCGGTCCAGGTCCGCCCGAGGTCGTCGGACCGGTAGACCCCCGGCCCCCAGTGCTCGCTGTGTCCGCTGGCGAAGACCCGCGGGCTCGCCCCGCGCGTGTCGATGCAGGTGGCGTAGATGCCCTCCATCAGGAACTCCGGCTTGCCGAACTCCCACTGCTCACGTCGCTCGTCGCTGCGTCCGATCCACAGGCCCTTCTTCGTCCCGACCAGCAGTACTGCCTCCGCCATCACGACCTCCGCACCTCGTTGACCCTGTGCGGAACATCTTCGTCCGCAGCCGGCGTGGGTCAAGACCTCACGACCACCTCGTACGCGCAGCCGTCCGGCAGTCGGCCCGCACGGCCCCCGTTCACCAACTGTTCGCCCACCGGGTCGATACTGACACCGTGATCATCCGGGAGAACTTTCGTGAGTACCTCGACCTCCTGCTCCGGGACGGCTTCACCGTCAGCCACGACGACCACGGTTCCGACCCGGACCTGATCGATCCCGGCGGCGACCCGGTCGAGACCTGGCGCGAGGACTACCCGTACGACGAGCGGATGGATCGCGACGAGTACGAGGGCGAGAAGTACGCGCTGCAGATCGAGCTGCTGAAGCTGCAGTACTGGCTGCAGGACACCGGCGGCAAGATCGTGGTTCTGTTCGAGGGCCGTGACGCCGCCGGCAAGGGCGGCACCATCAAGCGCTTCATGGAGCACCTGAACCCGCGCGCCGCCCGCACCGTGGCCCTGACCAAGCCGACCGAGACCGAGCGGGGCCAGTGGTACTTCCACCGCTACATCAGCCACCTCCCCACCGCCGGCGAGATCGTCCTGTTCGACCGATCCTGGTACAACCGGGCCGGGGTCGAGCGGGTGATGGGTTTCTGCACCGACAAGCAGTACGAGCAGTTCCTCAACCACGCCCCGCTGTTCGAGTCGATGCTGGTGGAGAGCGGCTTCTCCTTGACCAAGCTCTGGTTCTCGGTCACCCAGTCCGAGCAGCGGACCCGGTTCGCGATCCGCCAGATCGACCCGGTACGCCGCTGGAAGCTGTCCCCGATGGACCTGGAGTCCCTCGACAAGTGGGACGCCTACAGCGAGGCCAAGGAAGCCATGGTGCTGCGGACCGACACCGACGAGGCACCCTGGACCTCGATCAAGAGCAACGACAAGAAGCGCGCCCGGATCAACGCCATGCGCTTCTTCCTGAACCAGTTCGACTACGCGAACAAGGACACCTCGGTCGTCTACCCGCCCGATCCGCTGATCGTCCAGCGCAGCATCAACTCGATCGTTGACTGATCCCGAGCGGCCCGGCGGTCTCCGCCTGACCGGGCTCCGTCGGTACCCGGTGAAGTCCTGCCGTGGTGAGGATCTCGCGTCCGCCGAGGTCGAGCCGTGGGGCCTGACCGGTGATCGGCGGTGGATGCTGGTGGATCCTGCGGGTGAGGTGGTGACGGCGCGCGAGGCCAACCGGCTGGTGCTGGTCACCCCCGCGATCACCGACCGCGGACTGCGGCTGAGCTCTCCCGGAGTCGTCGACCTGGCCGTCGACCGGCCAGCGGCCGGGCCCTTGGTGGACGTGAAGATCTGGGACGACCGACTGCAGGCCCGGGCGGCCGACGCGATCGCCCACGATTGGTTCTCCGAAGCCATCGGCCGGCCCCTGCGTCTGGTCTACCTGGACGACCCGCGCCGACGGCCGGTCGATCCGGAGGTGGCCGATCCCGCCGACGTGGTGTCCTTCGCCGACGGCTTCCCGTTGCTGCTGGCCACGGAGGAGTCCCTGGCCCAGCTGAACGACTGGATCGCCGAGGGACCACGGGCCGCCGACGGTCCCGTGCCGATGACCCGGTTCCGACCGAACCTGATCGTGCGCGGAGCGCCGGCGTTCGCGGAGGACGGCTGGCGGCGGGTGCGGGTCGGTGAGGTCGTGTTCCGCGTGCTGACGCCGTGCATCCGGTGTGTGCTGACCACCATCGACCCCGACACGGCGGTCCGCACCAAGGAGCCGCTGGTCAGCCTGGCCCGCCATCGCAAGATCGGTGGCAAGACCCTGTTCGCGATGAACCTGGTGCCGGAGGCGCCGCATCGATCAAGGGTGCCGGAGGCGCCGCATCGATCGAGGGCGCCGGAGGCGCCGTACGGGACCGTTCGGGTGGGCGATCCCGTCGAGGTGCTCGAGATCCACTGACAGCTCTTCTCGCTCAGACGAGATTCGGCAGATGACGTTGCGCCCAGGCGTACGAGATCTCGTGCGACTCCCGCTTGGTCGCGGTGCTCGGCTCGTCGACCTCGATCATCACGTCACCGTCGTAGTCGCTCGGCAGGGCGGCCAGGACCGCAGCGATGTCGATCGCACCGAGACCGGGCTCCGCCCACAGCCGTTTCGAGTCGGCCTGCTCGCGGTAGGTGGCCTCGCCCGCTCGGCCGTCCAGGAAGTCGGCGAAGACGTCCTTCAGGTGCAGGGCGCCGATCCGGTCGGCGTACCGGGTGATGAACGCCGCCGGGTCCACCCCGGCCCAGCGCAGGTGCCCGGTGTCGGGACCGATACCGATCAGGTCGGCACCGAGGTCGTCGAGCAGGGCGGTGATCTCCAGCTCCGTCTCGAAGACGCCGCCGACGTGGGAGTGGTGCAGAGGGCGGAGGCCCTCTGAGCGAAGCACCTGGCAGATCACCCCGCAGTTCTCGATCGCCAGGTTGAGCCGGCTCCGGCTGAAGTCCGCGCCGACGGCCGGCCGCTCCATCCGGGCCGGCACCGCAACCGAGGAGATCATGGTCCGGTCCAGTCCCAGCTCGACCTGGACGGCGGCGAACTTCCGCGCCCGCTCGGTCTCCGCCCCGATGTCGACGGTCTCGTCGAAGGCCGAGCTGAACAGACTGACCGAGGGCGCGAGACCGTACCCGTCCAGCCACACCCGGTAGTCGGCGGCGCTCATCCCCACGGGTACGTCGGCCTTGACGGCGGTGAACCCGATCGCGGACAGCTCGGCGAACGCCGCGTCGAGCACCTCCGGCGTCCGCCCCGCCCTGGCCCAGTACTGGATCGGGTTGACCGCCAGTCGACTCATGTCAGGCGCCCGTTCATGTCAGATCCACGGGGCGACCGGTCCGGGCGGACTCGTAGACCCCGGTGATGATCGCGATCGCCTGGCGGTTGGTCTGCAGATCCACCCGGAGCTCCTCCTCACCGTCCAACGCGGCCAGGAAGTTCTCGTACTGGCGGCGGTGGGCGGACGAGCCGAGCTGACCGGGATCGGCGCCGGCACTGAGGCTCGCGCCCGACGCCTCGGGGAACTCCTCGATCTGGTTGATGGAGTCGTCGTCCGACGTGCCGTACGCCCGCTCGGTGGCGGTCGTGGTGGTCGGCGTCCGGTGGATGAAGCTGAGCACGTCGCTGTCGATGATCACCGAGCCCTTGTCCCCGTGCACCTGCAGCCGGGCGCTCATCCCGGGATAGGCGGCAGTGGTCGCGTGCAGCACCCCGAGCGCACCGCTGGAGAAGCGCACCACCCCGACCGCGACGTCCTCCACCTCGATGCGCTCGTGCGCCAGGGTGCCGGTGTAGGCGAACACCTCGACCGGACGACCCATGGTGGCCACCAGCAGGTCGATGGTGTGCACGCCCTGGTTCATCAACGCACCACCACCGTCGAGCTCCCAGGTGCCGCGCCAGTCTCCCGAGTCGTAGTAGGTCTGGCCTCGCCACCAGTCGATGGAGGCGATGCCGCTGGTCAGCCGGCCGAGCTCGCCGGCGGCGATGGCGTCGACGGTGACCTCGGTGGCGGGATCGAACCGGTGTTGCGAGATGACCGTGACCTGCCGACCCGAAGCCTGCTGGGCGGCGATGATCTCGTCGGTGCGCTCGACGGTGATCTCCGCCGGCTTCTCGATGATCACGTCCTTGCCCGCCTGCAGGGCCTCGATGGCGAGCTGGCCGTGGGTGCCGGTGGGGGTGCAGACCACCACGATGTCGACCTCGGTCCCGGCCAGCGCCTCGGCCAGGCTGGCGTACGGTGTGCCGCCGTGGCCGTCGACGATCTGCTGTGCCCGCTCGGTGTGTGGGTCCACCACAGCGACCAGCTCCAGCCGGTCGGACAGCTGGGCGAGCACGTTGCCGTGATGGCGGCCGATGACACCGGCGCCGACCAGTGCGACCCGGCGACGCCCGGACTGCTGCTGGGTGGTCATGCGTACGCGATCCCTTCGCTGCGGAGGATGTCGGTGAAGGCCGTGTGGGCCTGGATCCACAGGTCGGCGCCGGAGAAGCCGCCGAGGGCGTTCTGTGTACCGAGATGCGGTTCGAGGGAGAAGAAGCCGTCGAAGCCGTCCCCCCGAAGGGCACGAACGGTTTCGGCGACCTCGCCGTCCCCCGCGCCGGCCACCACCACCGAGGAGTCGGCGAACAGGGCGTCCTTGATCTGGATGTAGACGGTGTGCGGCCGCAGGTCGGCGTAACCCTCGCTGAACGGCTTCACGCCGCACTGGACGTAGTTGGCCGGATCCCAGGCCAGCTTGAGGTTCGGGGAGTCGACAGTGGTGACGATGTCCAGGCAGCGGCGCGGGATGTCGCCGAAGATCTCCTTCTCGTTCTCGTGCACGGCGATCACGCCGCCCTGCTCCGCGACGTCGGCGATGGCCCGCATCCGGGTGATCACCTCGTCCCGGTGGTCGTCGGGGTCGTCGCCCTCGGGGATGAAGAACGAGAAGAGGCGGAGGTACGGCGCCTGCAGCAGCCGGGCCACCTCGACCGCGTGCCTCATCCGCTCGAGGTGCGGAGCGAAGTCGTCGGTGATCTTGATCTTGCCGATCGGCGAGCCGATGCTGGACACCCGCAGCCCGTGCTCGGCGAGCAGCCGTTGGACCTCGGCCAGCTGGTCGGCGTCGAGGTCGAGGATGTTCGTGCCCCACGCACTCCTGATCTCGATGTACGTCAGGCCGAGGCCGCTCACGACCTCGCACTGGGTGGCGAAGTCCTGGTCGATCTCGTCGGAGAATCCGGAGAGGGTCCACATGGTCGGGCAGCGGTCCTTTGCTGGAGGGTCGGGGTCACCGCCATTCAGTCATCCGAGGCTGTCGGGGTGGTAGGGGTTGCCGCAAGTTGCCGTCACGGACCAACGTGATCGGTCGGTCCTCACTCCGGCCAGTGGCCGCGCGGGCACCGTTTGGTCCGGAGCGAGGCCCGGAACTCCACGTAGCAGCCACAGTCGCGACAGGTGTGGGTCGCCAGTCGTGGGCAGCCGGCGCACACCCGGAGGCGGGCGTCGCGGACCGCCTCCGTGGCCAGGTCGGCCTCGTAGCGGAGCTGGTCGACCACGTCCTCGTGCACCCGCTCGGGGGTCAGCGCCTCGGTGGGGCCGCAGCCGCGGCACGGACGGGCGACGGTCGACGCCACCATGATCACGTCAGGGTGCCGCGGACGGTGACGAAGGCGTGCGGCGGGATCGACACCCGGACGACGCCGCCGTCGGTCACCGCGTCGAGCGGTTGCGGGGTCACCGCGTCGGGCCGGTCCCCGTCGTTGAAGGTGCCGATCCGGTCCGCGGTCAAGACGAGGGCCGACAGGTCGGCGAGTCGGCCGCCGCGCAGATCCAGGGTCAGCTCCAGCGGCTCGGTGAGCTCGAGGTTGGAGGCCGAGATCAGCACGCCACCCTCCTTGGTGCTGGCCGACACCGACACCGTCGGCACCTCCTCCTCCGCCACGTGACGGACGTGGTCCGGCGCCAGCAGGTGGGCCTCCAGCCGCGCGGCATCCTGGTGTCCGGCGTTCATCGCGAACACGTGGTACGTCGGGGTGAGCACCAACGCGCCCGAGTCCGGATCGGTCAGGATCATCGCCTGCAGCACGTTGACCGTCTGGGCGATGTTGGCCATCACCAGCCGCTCCGCGGCCCGATGGAAGACGTCGAAGTGGACCGAGGCCACCAACGCATCGCGGAGAGTGTTCTGCTGGTACAGGAATCCTGGGTTGGTGCCGGGCTCCACGTCCCACCAGGTGCCCCACTCGTCGAGCACCAGACCGACCAGCCGATCCGGGTCGTAGGCGTCCATCACGGTCATGTGCGCGCCCAGGATCGACTCCACCCGGCGGGACGCCGCCATCGTCCGCCAGTAGTCGTCGTCGTCGAAGGCGGTGGCCGAGCCCTTGGCGTGCCAGGGTCCTGCCGTCGTGTAGTAGTGCAACGAGACCCCTTGGAAGACCCCCGGTCGCCGCAGCGGCGTGCCGAACGGGGTGAGTGCCTCCATCAGGGCGCGGGTCCAGGCCACGTCATCGTCGTGCGCACCGGCGGCGATCCGGTACACCGCGTTGCCACCGTGGTCGCGCACGTAGGTGGCGTACTGCCGGGCGAGATCGGCGTACGCCTCCGCGCGCAGGTTGCCGCCGCAGCCCCATGGCTCGTTGCCGATGCCGAAGAACGGGACGCGCCACGGCTCGTCCCGGCCGTTCGCCCGCCGGAGCGTGGCCATCGGCGAGTCGTCACCCCGGGTCAGGTACTCGACCCACTCGCTCATCTCCCGCACCGTGCCCGAACCGACGTTGCCGTTGACGTACGGCTCGGCACCCAGCAGCTCGCACAGCGCCAGGAACTCGTGACTGCCGAAAGCGTTGTCCTCGACCACGTCGCCCCAGTGGGAGTTGACCATCCGGGGTCGCTGCTCACGCGGGCCGATCCCGTCGCGCCAGTGGTAGTCGTCGGCGAAACAGCCACCGGGCCAGCGCAGATTGGGGATCCGGAGCGCACGCAGCGCCTCCACCACGTCGAGTCGGATCCCACCCTCGTGCGGGATCTCCGAGTCCTCGCCCACCCAGAAGCCGCCGTAGATGCAGCGGCCCAGATGCTCGGCGAAGTGACCGTACAGATGGCGGCTGATGGTCGGTCCGGGCAGGTCGAGGTTGATGACGGCGCGCGCAGTGGACATTGCTACATCGTTGTACCCCATGATGTGAACGTCAACATCCCGTCCACACCAGTCGTCGCGTGTCTCAGCGGTGGAAGATCGAGCGCGAGATCGTGCGGTGCACGTAGAGCACGCCGGTCCGACCGTCGTCCAACGGGTAGGGGCCCGACCTCGGGTTGCAGGCGCACTCGCCGTACTCGTCCTCGGCGTGGGCCCGGTCCCGGACCGGGGTCAGGTGCGCGATCGTCCCGTTGCGGTAGCTGAACATCTGGAACCAGCCTCCCGGCGGCCGGTCGGCGCGACCTCCGGAGCGCGGCACGATCGCTCCCAGCAGGCAGAGCAGCAGGACGATCGCGATCAGCATGGTCAGCTCGACCGGGGACGCGGCAGGGGCATGCACCACGGTAAGAAGACCCGGGCACCAGCACCAAACCGATTTCACGTGTTCTTGCCCACAGTGTGTTCGTCGGTGTGTGTCTAAGGTGTCCATGTGGGCTCCGACGACGGCGACCCGGACGTCAGGGCGGTGACGATCTACGACGTCGCCGAGGCGGCCGGAGTCGCTGCGTCGACCGTGTCCCGGGCCCTCTCCAAGCCGGGGCGGGTGAGCTTCCGCACCGCCGAGCACGTCCGTACGGTGGCGGCCAGGCTCGGTTACCGCACCGAGGACACCGAACGGGATGCGCGGACGGACACCTCGCTGATCGCGATGGTGGTGGCGGACATCACCAACCCGGTCTTCTACGGCATGATCCGCGGTGCCGAACGGGCAGCCCGGCACGCCGGTTGCACGATGGTGCTGGCCGAGAGTCAGGAGTCCGCGGCGGCCGAGCACGAGGCCCTGCAGCGCATCGTGCCCGCGGTCGACGCCGTGATCCTCACCTCGTCCCGGATGTCGGATGCGGCGATCCGCACCCTGGCCAAGTCCACCCGGGTGGTGGTCCTGAACCGACTGGTGGACCAGGTGCCGTCGGTGGCGACGGACACGATCGGGGCGGTCCGCTTCGCCGCCCAGCACCTGCTCGACCGAGGTCACGCGTCGATCACCTACCTGGCCGGGCCGGAGGCGTCGTGGTCCGACGGCATGCGGTGGCGCGGAGTGCTCGAGGCAGGTCAGCAGCTGGGTCTCAAGGTGCGTCGGATCGGCCCGTTCCGGCCCACCATCGCCGGCGGCCGGGAGGCGGCGGCCGAGTGGCTGCCGGCACCGAGCTCCGCGGTGATCGCGTACAACGACCTGCTCGCCATCGGGTTCCAGCAGGCCGTCGCCGAGGCCGGCGTGCGGGTACCGACCGACGTCAGTGTGATCGGCTTCGACAACATCCGCGACGGGGAGCTGATCGTCCCGGGTCTGACCACCATCGCCTCGCCGCTATCCAGCCTGGGCTCGGCGGCGGTCCAGCACCTGGTGCGCCCGCGACACCCCGAGCCCGCCGACCAGGCACCACTGCTGCTGCCCAGTCGGCTGGTCGTCCGCGGGTCCACCGGCCGGGCAGTCTGACGGCGGGCCACCGCCCCGACAACCCCTGGCCGTCGGGTGATCCGGCAACTCCCGGCAACCGCTGGATGGTCTGCAGAAGGCTCCGTCACGATGAGTGCGTGACCACCTCGCCGCTCGCTCTGCATCCCGATCGACTGTTCCCGCCCGACCCCGGAGTCCGGCGGCTGGCGGCCGGTCTGTACGAGCGGGTGCAGGGCCTGCCGATCATCTCCCCGCACGGACACGTACCGGCCGAGTGGTTGGCCGATGACATCCCCTTCGCCGACCCGACGTCGCTGTTGATCACACCCGATCACTACGTGACGCGTCTGCTGCACGCCCATGGCGTTGATCTGGGAGACCTGGGTGTGGGCCGGGACTCCTTCGACACCGCGGAATCCCGGCGAGCCTTCCGGATCCTGTGCGAGAACTGGAGCGCCTACCGAGGCACCCCGGTCCGCTTCTGGCTCGACGCGCAGCTCTCCGACATCTTCGGGATCACGGTCAGACCCAGCGCAGCGACCGCCGACGCCATCTACGACCAGATCGCCGACCGGCTTCCCCGCCCGGAGTACCGCCCCCGTGCCCTGTTCGAACAGTTCGGCATCGAGCTGCTCGCCACCACCGACGATCCCTGCGACGACCTCGCCGCTCACCGGCGGTTGGCCGAGGACCCGAGCTGGAGCGCCCGGGTGGTGCCCACCTTCCGCCCGGATCGCTATCTGGAGCCGCTCAACCCGACCTGGAACGCCGACGTCGATCGGCTGGCCGAGACGTCGGGTGTCGAGACCGGCGACTACGAGGGGTGGCTCGCGGCGATGGCGGCGCGGCGCGCGCACTTCATCGCCCACGGTGCGGTGTCGGCCGACCACAGTCACCTCGACACCCGGACCGACCCACTCGACGAGGCAGCGGCCACCCACCTCTACGCCCTGGCCCGCAAGGGTGAGATCAACCCGACCGAGGCGGTCGCCCTACGCCGCCACCTGCTGTTCCGGATGGGTCTGATGTCGGCCGAGGACGGGCTGGTGATGACCCTGCACCCGGCCGTCCGACGCAACCACCACACCCCGAGCTCGCAGGCGTACGGCAGTGACATCGGTGCGGATCTGCCCGTGCAGGTGGAGTTCACCGACGCGCTGCGACCCCTGCTGAACGCGGTGGGTACCCACCCGAACTTCCAGCTGATCCTCTTCACGGTGGACGAGACGACGTTCTCCCGGGAGATCGCTCCGCTCGCGGGTTTCTACCCGAGCGTGTTCGCCGGCGCCCCGTGGTGGTTCCTGGACGCCCCGGAGGCGATCCTGCGCTACCGCGCCGCGGTCACCGAGACGGTGGGCTTCGCCAAGACGTCCGGCTTCATCGACGACACCCGCGCCTTCTGCTCGATCCCCGCGCGGCACGACATGTCCCGTCGACTCGATGCCTCCTTCGTCGCCCGGCTGGTCGCCGAGCACCGACTGGACGAGGACGAGGCGTACGAGGTCGTGCACGAGCTGGTGGACACCAATCCCCGACGGGCGTTCAAGCTGTGAGCAGCGGCGTGACCACCTCAGACGGCCTGCCGCGCCTGTCGCGGGCGCTGCCCGGCGCCCCGGCCGCGGCACCGGTCCGGATCGTGCACCTCGGACTCGGCAACTTCCACCGGGCCCACCAAGCCTGGTACACCGGTCACGCCGGCGACGGGGCCGACTGGGGCATCGCGGCGTTCACCGGCCGGCGGCCGGACGCGGCGGATTCGCTCGGACCCCAGGACGGTTTGTCCACCCTGATCACCCGGGCGTCCGACGGCGACTCGTTCGAGCTGATCGGGTCGCTCACGGCGGTCCACGCCGCCGGTGATCACGCCGCCTACCTCGATTACCTGCGCCGCCCCGAGGTCGCCGTGGTGACCATCACGGTGACCGAGCAGGGCTATCTGGCCGACTCATCTCGCCAGCTGCGTCACACGGACGCGGTGGCGGCCGACATCGCCGCCCTGCAGGAGGATCAGGCGGCTGTGGTGAGCACGCTACCGGCCCGCCTGGTCGGCGGCCTGGCCGAGCGGCGGTCGGCCGGGGCCGGGTCGATCACGATCTTGTCCTGTGACAACCTGCCCGAGAACGGCGAGGTCGCCGCCTCCGTGGTCACCCAGCTCGCCCAGGCCGTGGACCCGGCCCTGGCCGAGTGGATCGGGGAGCACGTCGACTTCGCCTCGTCGATGGTCGACCGGATCACCCCCGCCACGACGGACGCCGACCGCGACCTGGTGGCCGAGCAGTGCGGCTACGTCGACGCGTCACCGGTGGCCACCGAGCCCTTCCACGAGTGGGTCATGTCCGGTCGGTTCCCCGCGGGACGCCCCCGCTGGGAGGACGCCGGCGCCCGGGTCGTCGACGACGTGACCCCCTTCGAGCAGCGCAAGCTGTGGCTGCTCAACGGCTCGCACTCGCTGCTCGCCTACGCCGGCAGCATCCGCGGTCATGCGTCCATCGACGAGGCCATCGCCGACCCCGGGTGCCGTCGCTGGGTCGAGGCCCTGTGGGACGAGGCGGCGCCGCACCTCCCACTGCCCGCCGACGACGTCGCGGCCTACCGCACCGCCCTGCTGGACCGGTACGCGAACCCGCGGATCCGGCACCGGCTGGCCCAGATCGCGGCCGACGGCTCCACCAAGATCGTCGTCCGGACGGTGCCGGTGATCCGTGCGGAGCGGGCGTCCGGCCGGGTACCGCTCGGCTGTGCCACCGTGGTGGCCGCCTGGATCCTGCATCTGCGGGGCCAGGGCGCCCCGCTGAGTGATCCCGGCGCCGAACCGTATCTGTCGCTCGTCGCCGCGGCCGACGAGACCGCGGTCCGGTCGGTGCTCGACTCCCTCGACCCGCCCAACGGGGTTGCCGAAGGACTCGGCAGCGACGACGATCTAGTGGCAGCGGTCCTCGGGCAGCTGTCCGAGGTCGTCGACGACCAGCGGACCTCCGGTGGAGAGGGTGCCTCGCATGAGTGATCAGGCGTACGGGACGGATCCGGGCGACCCCACCCGGGCCCGGCTGCTCGGCGGGGTCGGTGCCCAGCTGAGCGAGGCCGAGGTGGCGGCGTTCGTCGCACAGGCCCTCGCCGGTGCGGACCTGGACGACAAGCGGATCTGTCTGGTGGTGCCCGACCGGACCCGCACCTGCCCGCTGCCGTTGATCCTGGCGGCGGTGCACCGGGCGCTCGCCGGCCGGGCCAAGGAGGTCACGGTGCTGATCGCCCTGGGCACCCACCAGGCCATGTCGGACCAGGCCCTGGGGACGCACCTCGGCTACCGGGTCGGCGAGCTCGACCAGACGTACCCGGGCTGGGAGGTCATCAACCACGAGTCCTGGTCGCCGGACACCTTCACCACCCTCGGCACCATCGGACGGGAACGGATGAGCGAGCTCACCGGCGGGCTGATGACCGAGCTCGAGGTCGACGTCCGGATCAACCGCCGGGTGGCCGAGGCCGATGTGGCGATCGTGGTCGGGCCGGTGTTCCCGCACGAGGTGGTGGGCTTCTCCGGCGGCAACAAGTACTTCTTCCCCGGGGTCTCCGGACCCGAGCTGATCGACGTGTCGCACTGGGTGGGCGCCTTGATCACCAGCGCGGAGATGATCGGCACCCGCGGGGTCACGCCGGTCCGCGCCCTGGTCAACGAGGCGGCGTCGCTGATCCCGGCGGAGCGGCTCGCGCTCTGCCTGGTGGTGGAGTCCGGCTCCGACACCCTGCACGCGGCGGCCTTCGGCACTCCGGAGGATGCCTGGGCGGCCTGTGCGGCGATCTCGGCCGAGACCCACGTCAGCTACCTGGACCGGTCGTACCGGCGGGTGTTGTCGATCATGCCCACCAAGTACGAGGACATCTGGACCGCGGCCAAGGGGTTCTACAAGCTGGAGCCGATCGTGGCCGACGGCGGCGAGGTGATCATCTACGCCCCGCACATCACCGAGATCTCGGTGATGCACCCGCAGATCAGCGAGATCGGCTACCACAACCGCGACTACTTCCTGGGTCAGTGGGACCGGTTCGCGGAACGTCCGTGGGGGGACCTCGCGCACTCCACCCATCTGCGCGGTCAGGGCAGCTGGGACGCCGAGCGCGGTGAGCGCAACCGGGTGGCGGTGACGCTGGCGACCGGCATCCCCCGCGAGGTGGTGGAGTCGGTCAACCTGGGCTACCTCGACCCGGACGAGGTCGACGTCGCCGCGTACGAAGCCGATCCGGACACCTTCGTCGAGCCGCACGCCGGCGAGGTCCTCTACCGGCTCCGGGACGGGGCCGGATGAGCGACGTCGCCTCGTTGATCACTCCCTACCCAGTCGCGGGTGGCGGGAGCCGGGCCGGCGTGCTGGTGCTGCCCGGCGGCGGCTACCAGATGCTGGCCGACCACGAGGGCCACGACTACGCCGAGTGGCTCCGCGGGCAGGGGCTGCACGCGTTCGTGCTGCGCTACCCGGTCGCTCCGGCCCGCCATCCCGAGCCCGTGACGGTGGCGGCTGCCGCGCTGGCGTACCTGCGCTCCGGTGATCATGGTCTGGCCGTCGACCCCACCCGGGTCGGGGTGATCGGCTCGTCGGCCGGCGGGCATCTGGCCGGGTTGTCTGAGCGTCGGGGTGAGCGGCACGGAGGCGCCGCGGCCGGACTTCGCGATCTTGTGCTACCCGGTGATCTCCTTCCTGGACGAGCCACACGTCGGCTCGGCCGAGAACCTGCTCGGACCGGACCCGACTGAGCAGGACCGAGCCGTGTTGTCGCTGGAGCGCCTGGTCGACGACCGGACGCCGCCGACCTTCCTCTGGTCGACCGCCGACGACGAGGCGGTCCCGGTCAGCAACAGCCTCCGCTACGCGCAGGCGCTGGTCGACGAGGGCGTGTCCACCGAGCTGCACGTGCTGCCGCACGGCCGACACGGTCTGGGCCTGGCTCCAGACGTCCCCGAGGTGGCCGGCTGGAGTCGACTGTGCGAGGAGTGGCTGCAGCGTGGCGGCTGGACCGGACCGCGCGAGGACGCGCCTGCGTGACCTCACGATCGCGGCTCAACCGGCCGCTGGCTCTGCTCGTCGCGGGCACCTTCTTCATGGAGATCCTGGACGGAACCATCCTGTCCACGGCGGCGCCGGCGATCGCCACGGACCTGGGCGTGGCGCCGGTCGACGTCAACACGGCGATGACCGGGTACCTGATCGCGCTGGCCGCGGGGATCCCGGTGAGCGGCTGGCTCACCGACCGGTTCGGCGGGCGGCGGATCCTGGCGGTGGCCATCGCGGTGTTCACCCTCGCCTCGATCGCCTGCGCCCTCAGCTCGAGCCTGCCGATGTTGGTGGCGATGCGGATCGTGCAGGGCTTCGGCGGCGCCCTGATGGTGCCGGTCGGTCGGCTGGTGGTGCTGCGGGAGACCACCAAGGCGGACATGCTCGACGCCATCGCCTATCTCACCTGGCCGGCGCTGCTCGCCCCGGTCATCGCGCCGACGCTGGGCGGCTGGATCGTCACCGTGGCGAGCTGGCACTGGATCTTCTTGATCAACGTCCCGCTCGGTGTGCTGGCCTTCGTGATCACGCTGCGGGTGGTGCCCGCCACTCGGGCGGAGGACCCGCCACCGCTGGACTGGTTGGGCTTCGCCCTGTGCGGCAGCAGCCTCGCCACGTTCATGATCTTCATCGAGCTGCTCCAGCCCGAGGGGGGTCTGGATCGCGGAGCCGTGCTGATCAGCGGTCTGGCCGCTGCCGCGTCGATCCTCGTCACGGCGTGGTGGCTGCGCCGGGCCAGGCACCCGATCCTGCGGTTCGATGCCCTCCGCGTGCACACGTTCGCGGTCAGCAACCTCGGCGGTGGACTCTACCGGCTGGTGATCAGCGCGGTGCCGTTCCTGGTGCCGCTGCTGCTGCAGGTGGGCTTCGGCTTCTCCCCCGTCCTGTCCGGCACGATGCTGCTGCTGCTGTTCCTGGGCAACGTGGCGATCAAGCCGGCCACCAGCCCGCTGATCCGGCGGTTCGGCTTCCGGTGGGTGCTGATCGGCAGCGTCGCGGCCGGAGCCGTGGTGATCGCCGTGCTGGGACTGGTGCAGGCCAGCACCTCGCTGGTGGTCCTCGGTGGGCTGCTGCTGCTCAGCGGCGTGTTCCGCTCGATCGGCTTCAGCGCCTACAACTCGCTGCAGTTCGCCGACATCGCCGGCACCAGCATGGCCGGCGCCAACACGTTGTCCGCCACGCTGCAGCAGCTCGCCGGCGGACTCGGGGTGGCGGTCGGCGCCCTGCTGCTGCGCACCGGCGAGCAGCTGGTGCCGACCTCGACCTCCACCACCGCCGCATACGCGTACGCGTTCGGTGGGCTGGCCCTGATCATGATCATCCCGCTGGTCCAGGCCTGGCGGCTGGACCCCGCCTCGGGCTCGGAGCTGGCGGTCCGCCGCTGATCAACGGTCTGGCGAGAACGCGGTAGGGGCTCAAACCACCCACCGCCGGCCGTTCATGGCTCCGCGGCGGCATCCGGTGGCCCCCCCGCCCAGCCAGACGCCGTCATTGACTCCGCGGTGCCATCTGGTCGACAGCCCCCGCCCGGGTTTCAGGACCAGACGCCGCGGACGGCCGCCACCTGCGCCGCCAGATCCAAGCCGTCCACCTCGACCACGTCGTCGTACAGCCGCGCGTCAGAAAGTTGCTGCCGGTGCAGGAGGTCGAACTCGTCGTCGGTCAGGTAGACCGGCCGCTGGGCGGCGCGGCGACGGGCCTCGGCGATCGAGATCCGCAGCTGCACGATCAGCACTGAGGGCAGCCGAGCCCGATAGAGCTCCGCAGTCCCCGGCGTGAGCACATCGGCGATCACGACGTCGATCCCCGAGCTGGCGAAGCGCGTGGCGAGATCGCAGGCGTTCTCGACCCCGAGTCGCTGCTGGAACAGCCCGGCCTCCCCGTCCCAGGGCGCGGCGTGACCGGCGATCACGAGCTGCCGGATGTCGTCGACGTCGATCATCGCGGCGAGCGGCAACGAGTCGGCGAGGACGCGAGCCGTGGTGCTCTTCCCCGCAGCCGGCGGACCGGTGAGCAGCAGAGGTCGCACGGTGTCACTCTTGCACCACCCTTGCTCACCTCCCACCCGTACGCCACAGTGGCCGCATGTCCTCACGGCAGGCGCAGCTCGTACGCCTACGCCGGGTGGCGGTGGCCGCGCTCGATCGATATCCGCTGCCGGCGGGCCGTCTCACGTTCGTGACCCACGGCGAGAACACCACGTTCCGACACGACAGCACCGCCGGGCGGCACCTCGTCCGGGTGCACCGACCGCAGCGGCACGGCCGGGGGGTCGACTCCGCCGCGGCCATCCGTTCCGAGATCGCCTGGCTCCGGGCCATCCGAGCCGACACCGAGCTGGCCGTGCCGCACGCCCTGTCGGCAGACGACGGATCGGCCACCGTCGAAGCCTCCGCGGCCGGCGAGACCCGGGTCTGCTCGGTGCTCCGGTGGATGGACGGACGCATCCACGAGTCCTCACCGCGCCCGGTGCACCTGCGCCGACTCGGCGAGGCGATGGCTCGGCTGCACGACCAGGCCGATGCGTGGACCCCGCCAGCCGACTTCGTCCGCATCCGGTGGGACCACGAGACGTTCTTCGGCGACGTGATGATCTACGGGAACAGCCCGGCGGCCGAGTGCTGGGCCCTGCTGCCGTCCGAGGTCCGGGCCCGTTTCCAAGCGGTCGGCGATCGACTGGCCGAGGTGATGCCCCAGGTCGGCGGCGTCGGGCTCATCCACGCCGATCTGCATCTCGGCAACGCGCTCTTCCAGGGCGGCGAGGTCAAGCTGATCGACTTCGACGACTGCGGCACCGGCCCACGCCTGTACGAGCTCGCCGTCGCCTTGTGGGAGCTGCGGGACCGGCCGGACCACGCGGTGTTCCGCGACGCCCTGCTGGCCGGCTACCGCACCGGCCGAGAGGTCGACGCAACCCATCTGGACGACTTCATCGCCCTGCGTCAGGTGGCGTTCGACCTCTGGTTCACCGGCACCGCCCAGGTCAATCCCGCCTTCGCCACGAAGCTCGACGGCGTCCACGGGTGGTCGCTGGAGATGCTCGATCTCGTCGAGGACCGCTGATCACCGCCGAGGTCGGAGCTCAGCGGCTCAGCGCGTACACCTGCTCGATGATCTCCAGCGCCTTGATGCCCTCCGCCGGGTCGATCCAGAAGGGCTTGCCGGCCGCCGCCTGCGCATGGAAGTCGGCGATCAGCAGCTCGTGGGACACCCCCCAGTACGAGCGGCCACCGGACTCGGCCCGTCGTTCGGGCACCACGTCGACCCGGCCGTCGGCCCAGCTGATCGTCAGGTCGCCGCGGATCGACAGCTGCGCGTTCTCGGTGGCGATGTCGATGCCGACCGGGAAGTCGACGGCAGCTGTGTTGGTGGCGAAGCAGACCGAGCGGACACCGCCGGGATGGTCGAGGATCAGCTGGGCGGAGTCCTCGACGTCGATCACGTCACCGAGCAGGTAGGTGCCGGCCCGGCCCCCGACCGCAGTCACGTCACCGAGGAACCACTGCAGCAGGTCGATGGTGTGGATCGCCTGGTTGATCAGGGCGCCTCCGCCACTGTGGTCCCGCTGGCCGCGCCACGGTCGGGCCTCGTAGTAGGCCGGGCTGCGGTGCCAGGCCACCGTCGCGAAGGCTCCGTGCACCGCCCCGAGCTCACCCGAGGCCAGCAGCTCGCGGACGGCCAGCGAGGTCGCGTTGTAGCGGTTCTGGAAGCAGATGCCGACGGTGGCGTCCGGGTGATCGGCCGTCCAGCGGACCAACCGCTCCGCCTCCGCGACCGTGGCGGCCACCGGCTTCTCCGACAGCACGGCGACTCCGGCTTCGAGGCAGACGATCGCGGGGTCCACGTGCTGGTCGTGGGGCGTGCTGATCTGGACCGCGTCCGGCCGGACCGCCTCGATCATCGCCAGCGGATCGGTGAAGCCGGGGACGCCGTAGCGTTCTCCCGCGGTGCGGGCGACCTCGGCGTCCAGGTCGCAGACCGCGACCAGCTCGCTGCCCTCGATCCGGCCGATGGCCTCCAGATGGACCACGGAGACGTCCCCGCACCCGATCACGGCAGCCCTGACCACCCGACACCTCCGTCGTCCTGGCCGGCACTCTCAGCACCGGCTCTCCGGCTTGCGATGCTCGCAGTCCTCGCCGCACCCGACAACGACGTTGCCAGAGGTTGTCACGCCCCGGCGACGCCGACGACCGGCGGTTAGGGTGGCAGACGTGACAGATCTCGCCGTACCAGCAGGAACGCTGACCGAGGCGACCGGGAAGGTGGCGGCCGACCTGGTCGGCATCCGCCGGCTCGGTGTCGCCTTCTCCGGGGGCGTCGACTCCTCCGTGCTGCTCGCCCTCGCCGCCCGGGTGCTCGGCCACGACCAGGTGGTTGCCGTGCTCGGTGTCTCTCCCAGCCTGGCCGCCGCCGAACGGCGGGGTGCCCATGGGGTGGCACGCGAGATCGGGGTCGAGGTCGTCGAGGTCGAGACCGCCGAGGGTGACCGCGCGGCCTACCGCGCCAACGGCCCCGATCGCTGTTTCCACTGCAAGGACGAGCTCTTCGCCACCATCGACGCCGGCGTCGCCCAGACGTTGGGGCTGGACGCGATCGCGTACGGCGAGAACGCCGACGACGTCCGTCGTACCGACCGCCCCGGGGCCAGAGCGGCCACCGAACACGATGTCCGTCGTCCGCTGGCCGCGGCCGGACTGACCAAGGCCGACGTCCGTACGATCGCGCGCGAGCTCGGGCTGGACGTCGCCGACAAGCCCGCTTCGCCCTGCCTGGCCTCCCGGATCCCGCACTTCGAGGAGGTCACCCCGGAGAAGCTGGGTCAGATCGACCGGGCCGAGGAAGCCCTTCACGATCTCGGCCTGGGAGATCTCCGGGTCCGTCATCACGGCGACATCGCCCGGCTCGAGCTGACGGTCGATGATCTTGCCCGGATCGCGGTGGATCCGCTGCGCAGCGAGGTTCTGCGTGCCGTGCGCCGGGCCGGATTCCGGTACGTGACGCTCGACCTCGCCGGGATGCAGTCCGGTGCGTTCACGTTGCCGCTGGTCGCGGTCCACCATGGGTGAGCACGCCGACTCGGTGGAGCTGGACACGGGGAGTCTGGACCAGATCGCCCAGCTCGACCTCGGACGACTCGAGCGGCGCGGCTACCCGGAGGCGGTGTTCTGCGAAGGCAAGACCGCCGACCAGGTGGCCCGGATCGCCGCCGCACTGGCCGAGCAGTCACAGGTCTCCCTGTTCACCCGGGTCCGCGAGGAGCACGTCCGAGCCATCCACACCGTGCTGCCCGGTGCCGCGTACGACGCCACCGCCCGCCTGGTCGCCTGGCCGCCGACCCCGCCCGCCCCGGCCGGCGGGACGGTGCTGGTGCTGGCCGCCGGCACCTCCGACCTCCCGGTCGCGCAGGAGGCCCTGCTCACCGCGCGCTACCTCGGTCGCAACGCCGAGCTCGTCGTCGACGTCGGCGTGGCCGGACTCCACCGGATCCTGGCCCAGGTGCCCCGCCTGCGAGCGGCGAAAGCGATTGTGGTGGCGGCCGGGATGGACGGTGCGCTGCCCAGTGTGGTCGCCGGACTGGTGGCCGCCCCCGTGGTCGCCGTACCCACCTCGGTGGGCTACGGGGCCGCGTTCGAGGGGCTGGCCGCCCTGCTCACCATGCTCAACGCGTGCGCCCCCGGCGTCGCCGTGGTGAACATCGACAACGGGTACGGCGCCGGTCACCTGGCCGCCCAGATCGCCGCGCCGTGACTCCCGGTCGGCATGCCTGGATCGACGCCTCGGCCGGGATCGCCGGCGACATGCTGCTCGGGGCACTGGTCGATGCGGGAGCGGACCTCGGCGTCGCGCAGTCCGCCGTGGACGCGGTGGCGCCCGACTCGGTCCGCCTCACCGCCGCCGAGGTCACCCGCGCCGGCCAGCGGGCCACCAAGATCACCGTCGAGGTGATCACCGAGGACCTTCCCCATCGCCGTTGGGCCTCGATCCGCGACGATCTGTCAGCTGCGTCGATCACGGAGCCGGTACGCACGCGTGCGCTGGCCACCTTCGCCCGGCTCGCCGAGGCCGAGGCTCGGGCCCACGGCATCCCGATCGACGAGGTCCACTTCCACGAAGTCGGTGCACTGGACTCGATCGCCGACGTGGTCGGCGTGGCGGCCGCCCTCGACGACCTCGGCGTGACCACGCTGAGTGCGGGTTCGGTCGCCGTCGGCTCCGGCCGGGTACGCGCCGCGCACGGAGATCTGCCGGTGCCCGTTCCCGCGGTCGTCCGGTTGTCGGCCGGCTGGCGGGTGCACGCCGGCGGCACCGGTGAGCTGACCACGCCGACCGGCATGGCCCTGGTGTCCGCTTTGGCCGAGCGGTGCGAGGACCTGCCGCCGATGATCTTGACCGGCTCCGGCGCCGGGGCGGGCAGCAAGGACTTCCCCGGCCGGCCCAACATCACCCGGGTGCTGCTGGGGGATCCCGTGTCCACAGCGGGTCCGGCGGCCGAGACCGAGTCCATGACGGTCCTGGAGGCCAACGTCGACGACCTCGATCCGCGCCTCTGGCCGGGCGTCCTGGATGGACTGCTGAGCCGCGGTGCGGCGGACGCCTGGCTGGTCCCGATCGTGATGAAGAAGGGTCGGCCAGCTCACGTCCTCACCGCGCTCTGCCGGTCCGCGCTGGCACCCGCCCTGCAGGCGGTGATCATGGAACTCACCAGCACCCTGGGCGTCCGGCAGCACCCGGTGACCCGGACCGCGTTGGCCCGAGGCTGGACCCCGATCCAGGTCGAGGGCCGCCCCGTCCAGATCAAGATCGGCCACGACGCCACAGGCATCCGCCAGGTCAACCCCGAGTTCGACGACGTGCGCAAGGTGGCGGCGGAGACAGGTCTGTCCGAGCGAGAGGTGCTGGATCGGGCCCGGGCCCTCGCCCGCGGCGACGGCCTCGTGGTCGGCGCCGTCGTGCCCGGCACGCTAACGTAGCTGTCTCGGGAACACCTCGGGGCCGACAAAGGTGCGTCGACATGGATCACTCCACCCACCCGCTGGCGCGGGATCCGGACGCTGTCCGGCTGCTGGAGCACAACCTGATGGACATCGAGGAGGCGCTCGGCGCCGACTCCTTCACCCTGGACGCCGACGAGGTGACCTTCCGCCGTCGTGCCCTCGGCACCAGCCCCGCCGCCACCTGGCGGGGACGGATCGGTGACTGGCTCGTCCGGGACGGAGATGCGCACTGGCGCATCGCCAGCGACCAGCCGACCACCCTCGATCAGCCGGTCCGCGAAAGAACCTGAGCCGCCCGCCGCCCGCCGCCCCGGGTCTGGATCCTCGACCACCCGACTCTTGGCTCCACTGGTCATGATGGACGACGTCGCGGCCGTGCCGTCGGCGGCCGACGAGGAGGCAACAGAGTGGACACCATCGTGGTGGGGATCATCGCCGTGTTGATCGGAGCGCTGCTGTGCTTCCGCGGCTACGTGACGATGCGGTTGATCATCAGCCTGTTCGGGGCGTTCGTCGGCTTCCTGCTCGGCGCCGGTCTGGTGGCCGGGGTCACCGACAGCACCTTCGGGCAGCTGGCCCTGAGCTGGCTGGTCGGCATCGTCGGCGCGGTGATCTTCGGTGTGCTGGCGTACTTCTCCTACCAGGTCGCCGTGGTGATCGGCCTGGCCGCGATCGGCTTCACCATCGGGACCACCGTGATGGCCGCGGTGGGAGTCGGTTCCCCGACGGCGACCATCGTCGTCGGCCTGGTGGCCGGCGCGCTGCTGGCCGTGATCGCGGTGGCCACCGACCTGCCCGCCGTCATCCTCGTGGTCCTGACCGCACTGGCCGGGGCCAGCGTGACCGTGGCGGGGGTGATGGTGATCGCCGGCTCCATCGGGCTCAACCGGCTGACCGTTGACGGCGTGACCGCCGAGATGGGGCGCGGCTGGTGGTGGTACGTCCTGTACGCCGGTCTGGCCCTTCTCGGTATCGTCGCTCAGCTCCGCGCCGGAGCCACCGGTCGCCGCACCATGCGTCAGCAGTGGGGCTCTCCGGTGTCGGCGGGTGCCGCCGCCCGCTGACGGTTTTCCCGCTCCGCTCCGGCTGAGGCAGAATCCAGCCGTGACCGAGCCTGCGCCGCTGCACCTGGACGTCCAGCCCGACGAGCACTGGTGGGGCGGTGCGGTTCCCGACGGGCAGGCGATGCCGTTCGGCGACCGACCTCATCGCCGGGACCTGGCGACCAACGCGGGGCTGCTCGACCACCCGGACGACGGAGCCAACCAGTCCGCGCCGCTGCTCGTCTCCAGCACCGGCCGGTACGTCTGGTCGGAGCTCCCGTTCACCTTCGCGTTCGACGGCGTCGGGGGGCTGGACGTCGTCGGGACGGGCGTCGTCGTCGGGCAGGCCGACGACTCGCTCGCAGCGGCCCACCGAGCGGTGTCCCGGCGCTACTTCCCTGCCTCGGGAGCGTTTCCGGCCGAGCAGATGTTCACGGCCCCGCAGTACAACACCTGGATGGAGATGCCGTACCGGCCCACCCAGGAGGGCGTGCTGGCGTACGCCCGGGGGATCCTCGACGCCGGCTTCCCACCGGGTCTGATCATGATCGACGACCGCTGGTCGCGCGACTACGGGGCGTGGCAGTTCGACGGTGCCCAGTTCCCGGATCCGCGGGCCATGATCGACCAGCTGCACAGCTGGGGCTTCTCGTTGATGCTCTGGCTGGTGCCGTTTCTCAGCCCCGACGGCGACAGCTTCCGGCAGGCCGTGCGGCAGGGCTGGTTGATCACCGGAGGGGATGGCGAGCCGGTGATCCGAAAGTGGTGGAACGGCTACAGCGCGGTGCCGGATCTGACCGATCCGGCGGCACTGGGCTGGCTCCGCAGCGAGCTGCAGCAGCTGCAGGACCTCGGCGTCGACGGCTTCAAGTTCGACGCCGGTGATCTTCGTGACTACCTGGTCGACGACAGGACCCGGGCGGCCGACGGCCCGACCGGGCAGTGCGAGGCGTGGGCCCGGTTCGCCGCCGAGTACGCGTTCAACGAGCTCCGGGCCTGCTGGAAGATGGGCGGCCGACCGCTCGCCCAGCGCCTGCACGACAAGCCGTGCCGGTGGGGCGCCGGCGGGCTCGGCTCCCTCATCCCGGAGTCGATCGCCCAGGGGCTGATCGGCGCCGTGTTCAACTGCCCGGACATGATCGGCGGGGGCGACGTCGCCGACGTGCTCGAGGGCACGCAGCTCGACCCGGAGCTGTTCGTCCGCTTCGCCCAGTGCTCGGCGCTGTTCCCGATGATGCAGTTCTCGTTGGCGCCCTGGCGGGTGCTGGACGCCGAGCACCTGGCCGCAGTCAGCGCCGCGGTCGAGCTTCGTCAATCGCTGTTGCCCGAGATCATGGCCCTCGTCCGGCATGCGGCCGACACCGGTGAGCCGATCCTGCGGCCGCTGGCCTACCACCACCGGGGCTATCAGGCCGTGCAGGATCAGTTCCTGCTCGGCGAGGACCTGCTGGTCGCCCCGGTGCTGGAGCGCGGCGCGACCTCGAGGTCGGTGCTGCTGCCGCCCGGCCGCTGGACCGCTGCCGACGGTGTCACGGTCACCGGGCCGAGCGAGATCGAGGTACCGGTCACCCTGGCATCGCTGCCGTGGTGGCGCCAGCTCGGCTGATGGGGCGGCGGCTCAGGACCAGAGCCAGCCCCGGGTCAGGACCAGGTTCGCCACGATCAGGACGCCCAGCAGCACGTAACCGGCGACGGGGTGCCGCGGCAGCCGGAGCGGTTCGGTCGCCTCGACCTGCCCGCTGCGGAACATCATCGACATCGGCGCGTAGACCCCGACCGCGACTGCGCCGGCCATCACCGCCACCACGTCGCCCGCAGGCACCCGCGCTGCACTGACCACGACGTACAGGGCCATCAGGAGCACCAGCACGATCGTGCCGTAGAGCCACGGCCAGACCGAGATGGCCCGGCGGTCGGTGATCGAGGAGCTGAGCTCGATGACCGGGTCGGCGAACAGCCGGGCGGTGAGGAACAGCCCGCCGATGCCGAACGCGGTGGCGGCGAAGAAGGCCCAGGTCGGCAGCCCCCACAGGGTGAAGGCGCGGGCCGTGTCACCGGCCGGGATCATCCCGGCGATCAGGAAGTAGCCGAAACCCTCCTGCAGACTGGCGAACACCGTCCACAACCACACCAACCGCCAGTAGGGCCGGCGCTGGAACGGACGCACGATCCGGTCGACCGCGTAGAGCAGGAAGCCGCTCACCAGGCTGAACAACGGCCCGGCGATGGCGGTCAGGGCCGCGTCGGCGGCGGTCGGCTCGGGCCGGTAGGAGACCGCGTACGGCAGCTGGACCACCCCGTACCCCAGCAGAGCGCCGGCCACCGCGTGGCTCGCCTCGTGCAGCAGGATCATGATCGTGGCGCCGGTCACGAAGGCCACGATCCCGTCACGGATCAGGGTTCCACGGTCGGCGATCCCGGTCGTATTCATGGCATCAGTGTTGCAGACCGTGAACCAATATGAATCACGTTGTGCGCGGCGAGATCGCCGCCTCGGCCAGCACCCCGGCCACGTACGCCTCGGCCGCGGCACCCAGGCCGTCCCGTACGCCGGCCAGCGCCTCGACCAACCTGGGGACGGGCCAGGCGTCCGGCAGCAGCTCGACCGGCAGCTGCGGGATCCCCACGAAGAAGTGGTACGCCGGCAGGGCCAGCTCGACGTAGCGTCGCAGCGCCGCGGCGCTCGGGGTGGCTCCCGACCCGGCCTCACGTGCGGCGACCAGCCGCGCGATCAGAGCCTCGGTGTTCGCCGCCACCCCGGGCAGCCGCCAGGCCTCCGCGGCCGCACGCCGGGCGTCGTCGGGGGTCAGCCGGAGCGTGAGGGGATAGATCGTGGCCACCTCGGGCAGCTCGGACACGACCCCGGCCAGGGCGGACCAGCCGTCCCGAGCCGCCACCATCAACCCCGGTCGCAGCGGGGCGTAACCGGCCAGTCGGGCGGCGTTCCGCAGCCGATCGCGATGGGAGCGCAGCTCTTCTGGCACCCCGAACAGCAGGCCGTGGAACTCACCGGCCCAGGGCGCGACCGGGGGTGGGGCGGGCACCCGGTCCGGGTTGCCGACCGCCCGCGCCCGGAGGAAGGCCTCCCCCACCAGACCCGCGAGCTCGTAGTCGGTGTTGCGCCCTCGGCGGTGGCCGGCCAGAGCGCCGTCACTGCGCAGCCGGGCCAGCACGCTGCGGGCAGCGCTCTCCGTGGCCCCCACGTCGATCAGCAGCCTGACCAGCACCGTTCCCGGCAGCCGCGGCCGCATCGCCACCCCGAACAGGAACGGGACGACGGACACCAGCCGCGGACCACCGTCAGCTTCGGGCACGACCGCGAATCTAGGCCACGGCCGAGATCGGCCACTCGCCGGCACGGAGCCCGGTCCGGGCACGACAAAGGGGTCCTTCGTGGCCCCCTTCGGTCACGAAGAACCCCTCGTCGTCAGGACTTAGCGGGCGTAGCTCTCCGAGAGCCGACGGCCGTCGGTCTGGGAGAACACGTGCACGTGCTCCGGGTCGATCTTCAGCCGGATGGTCGATCCACGCTCGGGTGGGTTGCGGGACGAGATGCGGGCGGTGATCTGCTGGGCGGTGAGCTTGTCCTCGTCCGCCAGGCCGGCCACGGTCCCGTACACGAAGGCGTCCGCGCCGAGCTCCTCGACCACGGCGACGTCGATGCCGATGCCGTCGCTGCCCTCACCGAGCGAGAAGTTCTCGGGCCGGATACCCAGCACCAGCCGCTTCTCGTTCGACGCCTTGCCGAGCACCTCGCGGGGAACGCCGACGACGTAGTCGCCGATGTGGATGCCGTCCTCGGCGACGTCACCCTCCATCAGGTTCATGGCCGGCGAACCGATGAAGCCGGCGACGAACAGGTTCTTCGGGCTGTCGTAGAGGTTGAGCGGGGTGTCGCACTGCTGCAGCACACCGTCCTTCATCACCGCGACCCGGTCGCCCATGGTCATGGCCTCGACCTGGTCGTGGGTCACGTAGACGGTGGTGACTCCGAGTCGGGTCTGCAACGCCGCGATCTGGGTACGGGTGGAGACCCGCAGCTTGGCGTCCAGGTTCGACAACGGCTCATCCATCAAGAACACCTGCGGAGACCGCACGATCGCCCGGCCCATCGCGACGCGCTGACGCTGACCACCCGAGAGGGCCTTGGGCTTGCGGTTGAGGAAGTCCTCCAGGCCCAGCAGGTGCGCTGCCTCCTGGACCCGCTGCTGCCGCTCCGACTTCGGCACACCGGCCATCTTCAACGCGAAGCCCATGTTGTCGCCGACGGTCATGTGCGGGTACAGCGCGTAGTTCTGGAACACCATCGCGATGTCGCGGTCCTTGGGCGGCAGGTCGGTGACGTCACGGTCACCGATGAAGATGCTGCCGGCGTTGATCTCCTCCAGGCCGGCGAGCATCCGCAGCGAGGTGGACTTGCCGCACCCCGACGGTCCGACGAGAACCATGAACTCGCCGTCGCCGATGTCGAGGTTGAGCTTGTCGACGGAGGGATGATCCGCTCCGGGGTAGACGCGAGTTGCGTCCTTGAAACTGACTGTGGCCACGCCACACTTCCTTTCCACGGGCAGGTACGTGCCCGACGATCCCTAGTGGAGGGGGCAGGGCCACACTCCCACGTCGGGGGGGTGTCCACAAGGACTCGTCAGCTGAGCCCTTGAGTCGCGCCTATGCTGGGGGGGAGAGACGGGTAGGTGTCAGCGTGGCTGACGAATGTATTCATGGCATGACGCAGGCGTGGTGTGACGTCTGCCGAGCCCCCCAACTAGTCAACACCGCGGTCGATCCGCACGGCGGCCGCTCGGCGCAGCTCCTGTTCGATGATCTGTGTGGCCTGCTCGACATCCCGCGCTACTTTCCCGGTCCCGGCAGCACGCCGTCCCGGGTGTTCGCCGCTGCTGCGAGCCGGGCCGATGTCGCCCCGGGCTCGATGCCCGAGGTCGGCGAGGCGATCGCGACCAAGGCCGGCCTGAGCTGGGGACCGGGCTGCGACAACCGGCAGAGTCGTGAGCACGGCACGGTGGTGAGTCGCGAAGGCGTCGGTGTCGTCGTCCAGGCGATGCGGATCCTCACCACCAGCAGCGCTTCGGTCTGACCTCGGTACGGCCGGCGCGTCTCGGTCGTCACTTCGAGGAGTCCCCGTGGGGTGGCCTGTCGGTACACCCCTCGACAGGGACTCCCCGGGCGTCGGCTGGTCGGGTTGAATCTGTGCCATGACCGAGACGACACCGACCGCGATGCCGCAGCTGGGCTACTGCCCGGACTGTGAGTTCCTGGCGGACGTACCCGACCCTGCGCCTCATGATCATCGGACGCAGGTTCGGCTCACCTCGGCTCTGGTCGCGACCGTGGTGTTCCTGACCGCGATCGCGCCGCTGGCCACCGACATGTACGTGCCGGCGTTCCCTCGGGTCGCCGTCGATCTGTCCGCGACGGCGACGCAGGTCCAACTCACGCTGACGACCTTCTTCGTCGGGATGGCGCTCGGTCAGCTGATCGGGGGACCGATCTCCGATCAGCGCGGCCGTCGGCGGTTGCTCGTCGCAGCTGTCGCGGTGATGACTCTCGCGTCCATGGCCTGTGCCGTCGCGCCGACGATCGCGATCATGATGGCGGCCCGGTTCGTCCAGGGCTTCGCCGGAGGATGGGCCATGGTGATCGGCCGGGCCGTGATCGTCGATCTCGCGAGCGGCGCCCAGCTGGTCCGGGTGCTGAACGTGATCGCCGCCGTCGGGGGCATCGCGCCCATCGTCGGCCCGTTGATCGGGGCGGTCATCCTGCAGCTCTCGGGCTGGCGGGTCTCGTTCTGGACCGTGGCCGCGCTCGGTGCCGTGATGATCGTCGCCGTGCTGGTCGCCGTCCCGGAGACCCTTCCCCCAGGGCAGCGGCACAGCGGCGGGCTCCGCACGTTCGCGGTCGCCGGCCGTGAGGTGCTGCGAAACCGCAGCTATGTCGGCTATCTCATCGTCTCCGGCTCGGCCATGGGCGCCCTGTTCGCGTATGTCGCGACGTCGGCGTTCGTGCTGCAGTCGATGAACGGGCTGTCCCCGATCGCGTACTCGATCGACTTCGCCGCCAACGCCGCCGGCATGACCGTCGCCGCTCTCGTGGCCGCCCGGCTGGCCGGTCGTGTCGCCACCCGGAAGGTCATCCTCGTCGGCCAGATCGCTGCTCTGGTGGCCGGTGTCGCGATGTTGATCGGCGCCCTCTGGTTCGACACCCCGCTGATCGTCGCGCTGGTCTGCTTCTTCGTGCTGATGGCCGCCCAGGGACTGATCGGGCCGAACGGTGGCGCCCTCGCATCTGCCGAGGTTCCCGAGCACCCGGGCACCGGCTCCGCCCTCCTCGGCTTCGTCCAGTGGGTCGCCGCCGGCGTCATCGCCCCGATCGCCGGCCTCGGCGGAGAGGGTACCGCCGTCCCGATGGCCTCGCTCATGATCATCGGAGCGGCGGTCTCCATGATCGGGCTGCTCGTCTTCGCCCGCTCGCGGCGTGACCAGCCGGCCGCCGCGGACCCTAGGGCGTGATGAGGCGGGCCAGCTCGGTCAACGTGTCGGGGATGAGCCTGGAGTAGGCCCACCGCCCGCGCTGCTCGCGCGACGGATGCCGGCGTCGACCAGGATCTTCAGGTGGTGCGAGACGGTCGGCTGGGACAGCCCGACCGGCTCGGTCAGGTCGCACACACACGCTTCCTGGTCCTCGTGGGCTCCGACCAGCGACACCAGCCGCACCCGGGTCGGGTCCGCCAGCGCCTTCAGGCTCAAAGCCAGGGCCTCCGCCTCGGTCGCGGAGATGACCTGGCCGGCGATCGGTGAGCAGCACTCCGTCAGCAGCGGCAGCACAGAGGTGTCAGGCGGCACCGTCACGGTCATCTGCTCAGTCCAAGCAACCCATTGACATTCGTCGATGGATCGCGCCTAGACGGACGTCATGTCGACAGACGTCTATGAGTTCGGAGGGGTGAGCTGGATTGACGGAGATCGCCGAGGAAGTCCGAGAGTCGGTGCGTCGCCGTTACGCAGAGGCCGCACTGACCGTGATCGACGGCGGCTCAGGCTGCTGCGGCGATGAAACGGCGACCACGCTGGAGCTCGACGAGTCGTTCGGGTCCGCCCTCTACACCCAGCTCGACCGCGACGATCTGCCCGTAGCGGCTGTGGCGGCGAGTCTGGGCTGCGGCAACCCGACCGCGGTCGTCGCCTTGAACGAGGGCGAACACGTCCTCGACCTGGGCTCCGGCGGCGGGATCGACGTGCTCCTCTCCGCCCGTCGGGTCGGTCCGACCGGGTTCGCGTACGGCGTCGACATGACCACCGAGATGCTGGATCTGGCCCGTGCGAACGCGGCGAAGGCGGGGGCGACGAACCTGGAGTTCCTGCTGGGCACCATCGAGGACCTCCCGCTGCCCGATGCAGCGGTCGACGCGGTGATCTCGAACTGCGTGATCAACCTGTCCACCGACAAACCGGCGGCGCTGGGCGAGGTGTTCCGGGTGCTGGTCCCGGGTGGACGGATCGGTGTCAGCGACGTCGTCGCCGATGACGAGCTCTCCCCCGATCAGCGGGCCGAGCGCGCGGTGCGTACGTCGGTTGCGTCGCCGGCGCGCTGTCCCGGCAGGAGTATCTCGACGGCCGGCAGGGCTCGGCATCGACGCCGTACGGCCGATTCGCGATGAGATCCGACGTCGGGTGGAGCGGCTCATCTCTGAGCTCTGATCCTCGGGCGCTTACCTCTTGATTCTGTTACCTACTTCAGAAAACTTCTGGTTCGGGTCTGGCTATCGAACGTGTGTTCGACTAGAATGTGACATGATCGAAAGTTCCACCGACCAGCCGGCAGCGTCTGCGCTGCAGGTTGCGGTGGACTCCCTCGACGTCGCCGTCGAGCACCTGATCAAGCTCGTCGACGACGGCGCCCTGGCCGATCTCGGAGCATTCGGACTGGTCGACATGCTGCAGTCGGTGGAACGGGTCCGGAACAAGCTGCCCGTCGTGGACCGGGCCATGATCCGGTACGGGGCCGAGCAAGGCGTCCCCGCCGTGCTGTCGGAGCGGACCATGACCCGGGTCCTCACCACCGGGCTCCGCCTCTCCATCGGGGAAGCGTCCCGCCGGGCCAAAGCCGCCGACCACCTCGCCGACCGCACCAGCATGACCGGCGAACCCCTGGCTCCCGTACGCACCCACCTCGCGGCCGCGCAACGCGACGGTCTGGTCACCCCCGAACAAGTCACCCTGATCGACACCGCCCTCCGCAAGGTCCAACACTGCGACCCCGCCGCCGTCGAAGCCGGCGAACTGCTGCTGGTGCAACAGGCCACCCGGCTCGGCTACCAGGACCTCGACCGGGTCGCCGCCAACCTGATCGAGGCGATCGACCCCGACGGCATCCTGCCCGCCGACGAAGCCGAACACCGTTTGCGCCGGTTCTTCCACCTCAAACACCGCAAAGACGGCTCCTGGGCCGGAGACTTCCGGCTGACCCCCGACGTCGGCCAGAAGCTCGCCGCCCTCCTCGGACCCCTGTCCACACCACAAACCACCAGGTTCGACACGGAGTCCGATCCCGACACAGACGAACCAAGCCGCAAGCACGTGGTGGCCGACGAGCGGACCCACGGGCAACGCCACCACGACGCCCTCGCCGCCGTCCTCGACGCCGCCCTCCGCACCGACAACCTGCCCTCAGCCGGCGGCACCCCCACCACCCTGCTCCTGACCATGTCCTGGGAAGACTTCCTCAACGAGCGCGGCATCGGCAGCTACGCCGACGGCACCCCAGTCTCCGCCCGCACCGCCCGGCTCCTGGCCGACCAAGCCGACATCGCGATCTGCTTCAAGAACGCCAAAGGCGCGGTCCTGGACCTGCACCGGACCCGCCGGATCGCCAGCCCAGCCCAAACCCTCGCGCTGATCGCCCGCGACGCCGGCTGCTCCTTCCCCGGCTGCCAGGTGGCACCCCAATGGTGCGAACGGCATCACGTGATCGCCTGGTACGACGGCGGCCCCACCAACCTCGCCAACCTGACCCTGGTCTGCTCCTACCACCACCACCAGTTCGCCCAACGCGGCTGGCACTGCGAGATCAACCACGACGGCCTCCCGGTCTGGATCCCACCCACAGTGGATCGACCGACACCAACGACCGATCCTGAACGCCCGCATCACCATCAACAACTGGGATCCCCAAGACCCCCTCGACCTCGCGGAACCCACGACCGGCGACCCACCGGGCCCAGGCTCGCCAGCCGACTGAGCAAGATCACCGAAGAGACCGGAGCCGCGGACAGCAACTGCCGACACAGCTGTCGATCGGACGTGCCCGGACGGATCAGGTCAAGCCGTTGCTCGCGCGGGCCGATATCGCAGGGCGACCGCCCCCGACCGGAACTCATGGCGATCCACGAGCTCGAGCTGGATGCGCTCGCTCAGGCCGGCGAGCAACGTCGGCCCGTGACCCGCAAGGACCGGCTGCACGAGGAACTCGTACTCGTCGATCAGTCCCAGATCTGCCAACGCCAGAGGGAGCGTCACACCACCCACCCACAGGCCTTCGCCTGGCTCCTGCTTGAGTCGCTGAACCGCTTGCCCCACGTCGCCTCGCACCAGCTCGGCATTCCAATCGACCTCGGTCAGCGTGCTCGACACGACGTACTTCTCGGCCCGGTCGATGGCCTCGGCGAACGGGATCTGCTGCTCATCCATCCAGTCAGGCCACGGGCCTGTGGCCGGCCGCCGCCACGCCGACTCCATCATCTCGTAGGTCACCCGGCCGAACAGCAGGGCATCGGCTCGCTCCAGCTCAGCGGTCCAGTAACGCATCGACTCCTCGTCCGGAGGGAGCCCTGCCTCGTGATGGCAGCAGCCGTCGAGCGTGACGTTGATCGAGTATCGAAGCGGTCTCATCTCGTTCCTGTCCCTTGATGCGCGCGCGTTCACCAGACCCTGAATCAGACCACCGCCGGCGCTACTTCTCATCGGTGCCCGATCCCCACCTACTCAACCTCATCGCGGTGCGGACCGGACCGCGAGACCGAGCGCGCGACGGATTCGGCGATGGTCTGCTCACACCGCGATCGGTCGGCAGCCGTCCCGGGACGCGCGTCATGCCCTTGTGGCGGTGCGGGTGTGTACGGGTTGGGGGAGTCATTGACCATATGGCAACGCCGCTACGGGAACGATCACTACGAGGTCGCTGTCGTCCTGGGCAACCTTGCCGCCGGTTCACGCTGCGCGAGAAGAACCTCGAACGGGCCCGGCCCGCGCCTACGAGCAGGTCCTCACCATCAAACGTCGCACGTCGTTGGACCCAATCATTCGGAGGTGACGTCGGTGCGATCGACATGCTGGCAACGTCTCGTCGCACTTTCGGAATGTTCAACGCTGCTAGCAATTCAGACGACTTGCGGGTTGCACCTGATCGCCGGCGCGAGGTCGCCGCTGACGACGGTTCGCGCGCATGATCGCTAAGCGAGTCTGGCCCGAGGGGCTGGCGACGGACGTCAGATTCGAGCATGTCTGTACACGTTGGGGCCGCCGACCGGGAGTTGAGGGCTGAAGGCGAAGGCAAACGGCGTGACTAGGGCTGTGTGGTTGGAGCGGACGACGGGAATCGAACCCGCATTCTCAGCTTGGGAAGCTGATGTTCTGCCATTGAACTACGTCCGCGTGGCACCCTCCTGGGAGCTCCCAGGGACTGCGCGCGGAGCAGTCTAGCCGAACTTCTGGGCCCTCTGCTCCGCCCGGGGACATCGACACCGCCTGTCAGCGGAGCCCGTTTCGCCCGACACGAAGTTTCCGCCATGCGGTAGCGACAACACTCTCAGTGGAATTGGATCCTTGACCGAGGCCGCCTTCACGTGGTGTGCTTCTCCCACTCCGCGCATCTCATTCCGCGCGTCGGAGCACCTGGATCAGCAGACAGGTCAACCACTGAGCTGGCACCCAATGTCGTGGGGAGCCGCTCCGTAGGCCACCCACCCGAGCTTGACGGAGTTGGTGGCATGGACCGCATCTGGTTCAAGAACCCGCTGGCCGTGTTCACGGCGACCGGCGACGGCGCGGCCGGTGGCGTGGTCGTCGAGGGAGCGCAGATCGTCGAGATCGTGCCCGGGGGCAGGACACCGACCCGACACGACCAGGTCTTCGACGCCGGCCGGCACGTCATCCTGCCGGGCCTGATCAACACCCACCACCACTTCTACCAAACACTCACCCGGGCGTGGGCTCCCGTGGTCAACACGCCACTGTTCCCGTGGCTCACCAACCTCTACCCCGTCTGGGCCCGGTTGACCCCGCGAGATCTCGAGCTCGCCACCACCGTGGCCCTGGCTGAGCTGTTGCTGTCCGGCTGCACCACCGCGGCCGACCACCACTACCTGTTCCCGGCCGGGATGGAGGACGCGATCGACGTCCAGGTCGAGGTCGCCCGTCGACTGGGGGTCCGGGTGCTGCTGACCCGAGGTTCGATGACCCTCGGCGAACGCGATGGTGGCCTGCCGCCGCAGAGCACAGTGCAGAACCCGGACGTGATCCTGGCCGACTCCGAGCGCCTGATCACCACCTACCACGAGCGCGGGCCGGGGGCGATGGTCCAGATCGGACTGGCCCCGTGCTCGCCCTTCTCGGTCACCCGGGAGATCATGCGCGACACCGCCGCCTTGGCCGAGCAGCACGATGTTCGCCTGCACACCCATCTCGCCGAGACCATCGACGAGGAGGACTTCTGCCGCGAGATGTTCGGCCTGCGTACGGTCGACTACCTGGAGAGTGTCGGCTGGTTGTCCTCTCGTACGTGGCTGGGGCACGGCATCCACTTCGACGACGCGGAGATCGCCCGCCTCGGTGCCGCCGGCACCGGGGTCGCGCACTGCCCGAGCTCCAACATGCGGCTCGCGTCCGGTATCGCCCGCACCGTCGAGCTGGAGGCGGCCGGCGTGCCGGTGGGGATCGGCGTGGACGGGTCGGCCTCCAACGACGCCAGCAACATGATCTTGGAGGCCCGCCAGGCCCTCTATCTGCAACGGCTCCGCTATGGCGCCGAGCAGGTCACCCCGCAGCGTGCCCTGAGCTGGGCAACGGCCGGCTCTGCACGGGTGCTCGGCCGCGACGACGTCGGCACGATCGCGGTCGGACAGCAGGCCGACCTCGCCCTCTTCACCCTGGACGATCTTCGTTTCTCCGGCAGCCACGACCCGCTGTCCGCGCTGCTGCTCTGCGGAGCGGACCGCGCGGACCGCGTGCTGGTCGCCGGCGAGTGGCGGGTGGTCGACGGGGCCGTCGTCGGCCTCGACCTGCCCGAGCTGATCACCGCCCACCGGGCCGCCGCCGCACGGCTCGTCGGCTCCACCCGCTGAACCACCTCGCTCGACCATCCACCTCGACGGCACTCGCCGAGTGCCCCGGACAACAAGGACGTTGCCATGACCGAACCGATCACCCCCACATCCGCCACCACCCAGGGAAGCAGCCGGCCGGAGGACGAGCGGCTGCCCGTCGGCAGCACCGTCACCTACGGGCTCCAGCACGTGCTCACCATGTACGGCGGCATCATCGCCCCGCCGTTGATCATCGGTCCGGCCGCCGGGCTGTCGCCGACCGAGATCGGCGCCCTGATCACCGCCTGCCTCTTCATGGGTGGGCTCGCCACCCTGCTGCAGACCCTCGGGGTCACGTGGTTCGGCTCCCAGCTGCCCCTGGTGCAGGGGGTCTCTTTCGCCGGCGTGGCGACCATGGTGGCGATCGTCGACGGTGGCGGCGGTCTCCCCGCCGTGTTCGGCGCCGTCATCGTGGCCTCGCTGATCGGGCTGGCGATCGCGCCCCTGTTCGCGACGATCATCCGGTTCTTCCCGCCGGTGGTCACCGGGGTGGTGATCACCACCATCGGCCTGACGCTGCTGCCGGTGGCGGCGATGTGGGCGATGGGCGGCAACCCGTCCGCCGAGACGTTCGGGTCCGCCCAGAACATCGGGCTGGCCGGGCTCACCTTCGTGATCGTGCTCGCCCTCTCGAAGCTGGGCAACGCCACGATCTCCCGGCTGTCGATCCTGCTGGCCATCGTGCTCGGGACCGTCGTCGCCGCCGTCCTGGGCGTGGCCGACTTCTCCACCGTGGGTCAGGGTCCGGTGGTCGCCTTCCCGACGCCGTTCGCGTTCGGCGCGCCGACGTTCCACGTCGCGGCGATCGTCTCGATGCTGATCGTGATCTTGGTGACGCTGACCGAGACCACCGCCGACATCCTGGCCGTCGGCGAGATCGTGGGCACCAAGGTGGACCGCAAGCGGATCGCCGCCGGGCTGCGCGCCGACATGGCCTCCAGCGCCGTCTCCCCCGTGTTCGGCTCCTTCACCCAGAGCGCCTTCGCCCAGAACGTCGGTCTGGTGGCCATCACCAAGATCAAGAGCCGGTACGTGGTCGCGGCCGGCGGCGGCATCCTGGTCGTGCTGGGACTGCTGCCCATCCTCGGCCGCGTGGTGGCCGCGGTCCCGTCGCCCGTCCTGGGCGGCGCCGGCATCGTGCTGTTCGGCTCCGTCGCGGCCAGCGGCATCCGTACCCTGTCGAAGGTCCGCTACGACGACACGATGAACCTGCTGATCGTCGCCTCCTCCATCGGGGTCGGGATGCTGCCCGTCGTCGCCCCGGAGATCTACGAGGACTTCCCGTCCTGGTTCCGGACCATCTTCGACTCCGGCATCAGCTCGGCGGCACTGGTCGCGATCCTGCTCAACATCCTGTTCAACCACCTCGCCGTCGGCAACTCGGAGCGAGCCTCGGTGCTCGCGGCCTCGCCGGCGCGGATGGTCCGGGAGGACGAGCTCGCGGCCCTGGTCGACGGGGACTCCTTCGTCGGCGGCCGGCTGATCGACGCGGACGGCAAAGAGGTGCCGGTCAGCGGCCGGCACGAGGAGTCGCCGCACTGACGCCCGGCTAGCATCGAGGTCATGCCCATCGCCCTCGGTCAGGTCGTCGTCGACTGCGTCGACGCCGAGAAGCTCGCCTCGTTCTGGTCCCAGCTGCTCGGGCGACCACTCGCCGAGGGGGCCAGCCAGTTCTGGGCGATGATCGCGGCACCGGAGGACAAGAGCCTGCCGGCGCTGATGTTCCTGCAGGTCGAGAACCCCACGGCCGGCAAGAACAAGTGGCACCTCGACTTGTTCGCCGACGACCCGGCTGCGGAGATCGAGCGCGCGATCGGCCTGGGCGCGAGTCGGCACGGTGACTACGACGAGTACGACACGGTCTGGACCACGCTCGCGGACCCGGAGGGGAACCTGTTCGACGTCGCCGCCCCGCACTGAGCCATCGGGGCTCAGGGTCCTCCCCTGATTCTTCCGGTGATCACCCCTGACTGGGCCGCTCGCCCCTCGAAGAGTCCCACCCGGCCGACGTAGGTTGGACCCCATGGCTGACAGCTTCACCGAGCCCTCGGGCGTGGGCCCGCTTGCGGGCGGCAACTTGCGTGCATCCGACACCGACCGGGACAAGGTGGCGACGGTGCTGAGCACCGCGTACGCCGAGGGCCGGATCACCCGCGAGGAGCACGACGAGCGCCTCGACCAGGTGATGCGGGCCAGGACGTTCGACGATCTGGTTCCCATCACCACCGATCTGGTTCCCCTTCCGGTGAGCCCCCCGACTGCCCCCGCCGCCGTGTCGGCGACGCCCGCCACGACCTTCTCCGTCGACACCTCCCGAGACTCCGGCGGCGACCAGATGATCGCGATCTTCGGCGGCGCCACCCGCAAGGGACGCTGGCGCGTACCGAAGCAGTCCAACGCGGTGGCGCTGTTCGGTGGCGTGGACATCGATCTGACCGAGGCCGTCTTCGAGTCCACCGAGATCGAGATCACCGGCTTCTGGTGCTTCGGTGGCATGGAGATCAAGGCCCCGGCTGGGATCGAGGTCCGCGACCGTACGGCGGGGATCTTCGGCGGCACCGACATCAAGGGACTCGGCGACCCGATCCCCGGCGCACCGGTGATCACCATCAAGGGAGTCTCACTGTTCGGCGGTGTATCAGTGACGGGTCCGGTGCCATCGAAGAAGAAGCGGAAGAAGCACGAGCTCCACTGACCCGCCGCCCGATGCAGGCTCCAGAGAGGTAACGATGACGCCAGGCAGCTACCGCGCGTCCGACGCCGACCGCGACCAGGTCGCCGAGGTCTTGAACTCCGCGTACGCGGAGGGCCGTCTCACCCTCGACGAGCACCAGGAGCGGACCCAGACCGCGCTGCAGGCGAAGACCTTCGACGACCTGACCGCGCTGACCGCCGACCTGGTGCCGCTGCAGTCGCTGCCGGTGCACGCGAACGCGACGGGCCGGCGGCTGGTCGTGAGTGACGGCGCCAACCCGGAGGCGGACACGATGTCCACGGTGATGTCGACCGTGAAGCGCGAGGGCAGCTGGCGGGTGCGGGCCCACAGCGTGGCCAACAACGTGATGGGCGACATCAAGCTCGACCTGACCCAGGCCACCTTCGACGCTCCGGTGGTCGAGGTGACCGGCACGCAGCTGATGGGCAGCTTGGTGCTGCGGGTGCCACTCGGTGTGACCATCGTCGACGAGGTGACCAACGTGCTCGGCGAGACCTCGATCTCTGGTCTCGGTGAGCCCGATCCGTCCATGCCGACGATCGTGTTGAAGGGCACCAACATCATGAGCGACATCAAGGTGCGCGGCCCCAAGAGGCCGTCGCGTTGGCGCAAGGCCCTACCCTGACTGCCTGATGGATGATCTCTTCGCACCGCCCGCATACGACTGGAAGCGCCTGGCGCCCGGCTTCTTGAAGCTGAGGCGACTCGGCGACGCGATCTTCTGGCTGATCCTGTTCTCGATCCCGGCGGTCCTGGTGCTGATCTTCACCGACCTGTGGTGGCTGCCGGTGCTGCTCTGGGTCGCCTGCCTGGTGACGATCGGGCTGCGGTTCCACTTCCTGCGCAGGTCGTGCGCCTCCTGGGGGTACGTCGAGCGCGAGGACGACCTCTACCTCACGCACGGCGTCTGGTTCCGGTCGCTGACGGCGGTCCCGTACGGTCGGATGCAGCTGGTCGAGGTGGAGTCGGGACCGCTGGAGCGCCTGTTCACGCTGGCCTCGGTGACGCTGAAGACCGCGAGCCCGGGCACCGACGCCAGGATCCCCGGTCTCGATCCGACCGAGGCGGCGCGGCTGCGGGATCAGCTCACCGAGCTGGGCGAGGCGCACGCCTCGGGGCTATGAGCGAGACGAGTCGACCGGTGCCGCCGGTCCCGCCGGCGCCTGCCCCCGAGGCCGCACCCCGCCCGGTCAAGCAGACCGAGCGCCCGCACCCGCTGACCCCGCTGATCCGCGGCTGGGTCGTGCTGTTGGCCATCGTGGTGGGCTTCGGGCGGGAGTTCATCCCGGACGGCTCCGGTGAGGAGCCGGGCATCGTCGGTCTGGGCCTGCGCTGGATCCTGCTCGGCATCCTCGGCATCGTCGTGCTGGCCGCGGCCGCCGGCCTCGCGTCCTGGTACTTCACCCGCTACGTGATCGACGACGAGGAGCTCCGGATCGAGACCGGGGCCGTGTTCAAGAACTCCAAGCGGGTGCCGTTCGAGCGGGTCCAGTCGGTCGACATCATCCAGCAGTTCGCGGCGCGGATCTTCGGTCTCGCCGAGCTGCGGATCGAGGTCGGCACCGGCGACTCCACCATCAAGCTGCGCTACCTCACCCGGAACCAGGCCTCGACGCTGCGGGACTACCTGCTCAGTCGCGCCCACGGTGACCGCGTACGGATCGGCGATCCGGTGGCTGACCGCGCGAGCGTGCTGACCGATCTCACGGTCGCCGATCAGGCATTGGTGACCGTGCCGCCGCAGCGCCTGATCGTCGGCTTCCTGCTCTCCAGCGAGTTCCTGGTCTCGGCCGCGATGCTGGTGATCGCGCTGGTGATCACGGCCGGCTTCGACGTGATGGCCTTCGCGTTGGCCGGTCTGATCCCGCTGGCCATCGGTCTGGCGTCGATGATCGGTCGTCGGGTGTTCCAGATGTTCAACTTCACCCTGGCGCAGTCCGCGCGGGGCGTCCGGGTCACCCGGGGTCTGTTCAACCTGACCAGTCAGTCGGTGCCGGTCAACCGGATCCAGGGCATCCGGGTGCTCCAGCCCATCCTCTGGCGGCGGCTCGGCTGGTACCGCATCGACGTCAACGTCCTCGGCTACGGCAGCCGCGAGGGCAGTGACAACGACACCTCGGCCACCAGCGTGCTGGTCCCGGTCGCCGACAGACGCGACGTGGCCACGACCTTGAGCCGGATCCTCCCGGGCTTCGATCCCGATCGCGTCGAGCTGCACGCCTCGCCCCGACGGGCCCGGTGGCTGCGGCCGTTCGACTTCTGGACCCTCCGGTACGGGACCGACGACCGGGTGGTGATCACCGAGCACGGCTGGCTGACCCACGTCCGCAACCTCGTCCCGCACGCCAAGACCCAGTCCGTCCGTCTGAGCCAGGGTCCGTGGCAGCGGCGGCTCGGTCTGGCCGACGTCCACCTCGACATCACCCACGGGCCGGTGACGCCGATCGCGCACCAGCTGGATGCGACCGCCGCTCGCGAGCTGTCACTGTCCCAGCTGGACCGGGCGCGCCTCGCCCGGGCCGCCGACCGGAGGCGGCTGCCGGTCGATCTGAGCGACCCGACCGCTGATCAGCAGGGTCGACGACACGTTCTGGAGCGGTTCGGGCTCGGCGACCGCGACCTGATCGGCAGCGGCGGCGAGTCCGAGGTGTACGCCCTGGGCACCGACCGGGTGCTCCGGGTGTACCGGTCGGGCCATGAGGCCCCGGCCGCGCTGATCTCCCAGCTGGGTCCGCTCTACGCGGGTTGGCGGGGGCAGCGGACCGGGCTCGAGCTGCCCCAGATCCTGGACAATGGCGAGATCGGTGGACGCTGGTTCAGCGTGGACCGACGGATGTCCGGGATCAGTCTGTCGACCTGGCTGGCCGGTGCCGAGGTCGACGTGCGCCGCCAGGCGCTGCTGGGCTACCTCGACGCCGCCGGCCGGCTGCAACAGCTCCCCTCCCCGGTGCCCGGCCACGCGCGGCTGCTCGGAGCCGACGCACCACGTGAGTTCGACAGCCTCGCCGCCCTGCTCACCGACCAGCTGCTGAGGATCCTGCCGCAGAGCCAGGCGCGTCTCGAGCACGACGTCCCCGGCATCGGCCGGGTCTGGGACGAGCTGCAGGAGTGGCTCGCCGCCCGGCGGGGGCAGCCGCGGATGGTCCACGGCGACTTCTGTCCGCCCAACACCTACATCGCGATGCTGCCCGACGGCCGGCCGGTGATCACCGGGGTCGGCGACTTCAGTCCGCACACCCTGCACGCCGACCCGATGATGGACATCGCCGGTGCCGTGATGTTCCTCGAGCTGGAGTCGTACCCCGGGGCCGCCGACGATGCCTACTGGCTGGCGGGGCAGGCGTACGAGCGGTTCGGTCCGGACCTGCAGCAGGCGTTGGCCATGTACCGCCGCTACTACGGCTTCTACTTCTCCAACGCACACGAGTTCGATCCGGTGCTGTACGGCTGGTGCCGGCGCCAGCTGACTGCCTGAGCGCCTGCTCGGCGATCGTCCGGTCAGGGTCGGTCTCGCGCCCATCGCTGCAGTCGGTCCAGCGTCGCGTTGATCGCCTTCGCGTTGCGTCGCTTGGCCCTGATGACGGCGAGCACCGCCGGCGCCCGCGAGCCGGTCGTGTCGAACTGCTCGGTCACCCGGGTGTGCTGCTCGTCGATCGGCTCCAGCAGGTAGCGCCACACGTGGCCGCCGAAGTGCCGCCAGGCGATCCTGGTCGGCTCATCGAACTCGACCACCTCGTTCAAGATCTTGTACGGCAGCCCGATCCGCATCTTCATCCCGAACTTCGCTCCGGCCGACAGTCGCTCGGGGGTCCGGTCCTGCACCCCGCGGACGCTGCCGGAGCCGTCGATCTCGCTGTGCCGGGTGGGCGTGGCCAGCAGGTCGAAGATGTCGGCCGCGGGCGCGGCCACCGTGCGGGTCGCGGAGACGATGTCGGAGCTCATGGGGCCCAGTGTCGCCGAGACCTGGTCGGTCTCCGGGCCGGGTGCCGGGCGGACAGGCCCGTGGATAGGCTGCCAGCCATGACTGAGACACCCGTCGCTGGCGCCCCCGGCCGTTCCGTCCTCGGCATCGACATCGGCGGCAGCGGCATCAAGGGCGCTCCGGTCGACCTCGCCTCGGGGCTGTTCGCCAAGGAGCGGCTGCGGATCGACACGCCGGCGAAGTCCACCCCCGAAGCCGTGGCGAAGGTGGTGGCCGAGATCGTCCAGCACTTCTCCGACGATGTCGGCGACGGGCCCATCGGGGTCACCATCCCCGCCGTGGTCACCCACGGTCAGACCCGCTCCGCCGCCAACATCGACCACTCGTGGATCGACGCGCCGGCCGAGAAGATCTTCGAGGACGTGCTGCAGCGCGACATCTACCTGATGAACGACGCGGATGCCGCCGGCGTCGCCGAGGTGCACTACGGCGCCGCCAAGGACCACCCGGGCCTGGTGCTCGTGACGACCCTGGGCACCGGCATCGGCAGCGCCCTGATCTACCGCGGGGTGCTGGTGCCCAACTCCGAGCTCGGCCACATCGAGGTCGACGGCCACGATGCCGAGTCCCGAGCCTCCTCCGGGGTCAAGGAGAAGAACGGCTGGTCCTACAGCGAGTGGGTGCCTCGGCTGCAGCGGTACTACGAGTGCGTCGAGGCCCTGTTCTGGCCCGACCTCATCGTGGTCGGCGGCGGGGTCAGCAAGAAGGCGGAGAAGTTCCTGCCCAAGCTCAAGCTCAAGAGCGAGATCGTCCCCGCCAAGCTGTTGAACACGGCCGGGATCGTCGGCGCAGCCTGGCTGGCCGCCGACCGCCAGGTGCACCCCGACCCGATGCACTGAGTACCCTGGCGCTGCTCGGCCGCGCTTTAGGCCTTCCGCTGCGCTGGACGTTTCACATGCGGTCGGGGGCCTCGATGCCGAGCATGTCCAGGCCGCTGGCCAGCACCTTCTTGGTCAGCGTGCAGAGTGCGAGCCGGGACGCCCTGACCTCGCCGTCGGACTTGAGCACCGGGCACTGCTCGTAGAACACCGACAGCGCGCCCGCCACCTCGTAGAGGTAGCCGCACAGCCGGTGCGGCTGCAGCGTGTCGGCCACCTCGGTGACGACCTCACCGAAGCGGGTGAGCAGCAGCGCCAGCGTCTGCTCGGCCGGCTCGTCCAGGACGGCGATCTTCTCCTCCACGATCAGGCCCTCGGCCTCGGCGCGGCGCAGCAGCTGGGACAGCCGGGCGTGGGCGTACTGCAGGTAGGGCCCGGTGTTACCGGTGGTCTGCACCATCCGGTCGACGTCGAAGACGTAGTCCTTGTTCAGTCCGTTGGACAGATCCGCGTACTTGATCGCGGCCAGGGCGATCGGCGGGGCCGCGTGCTCCTCGGCCATGTCCAGCAGGTCGGCCAGCAGCATGGCCTTGCCCTCGCGGGTCTTGTACGGCTTCCCGTCCGGGCCGAGCACCATGCCGTAGCCGACGTGCTGGGCGATCACGTCGTCGGGCAGCCAGCCGGCCAGCCGGCAGACCGCGAACACCTGGGCGAAGTGGTCACCCTGGCGGGCGTCGGTCACGTAGATGATCCGGTCGGCGTGCAGGTCGCGGACCCGGTGCCTGACGGCAGCCAGATCGGTGATCGAGTAGCCGTACCCGCCGTCGGTCTTGCGGACGATCATCGGTGCGTTGAAGCCCGGCACGAAGACGACCAGCGCGCCCTGGTCGATCACCGCGGCGCCGGAGGCCTCCAGCTCGGCGGCCACCGAAGCCAGGTCGTCGTTGTAGATCGACTCACCCGCCAGGTGCTCGTCGGTCAGCTTGACGTTCAGCCGGTCGTAGGCGGCGTTGAACCCGGTCAGCGAGATGTCGATCAGGTCCCGCCAGATGGCTCGGGTCTGCTCGTCCCCGGACTGCAGGGCCACGACCCGCTGCCGGGCGCGGTCGGCGAAGTCGCTGTCCTCGCGGAACCGGAACGAGCCCCGCTTGTACAGACTCTCGGCCTCCGGCAGGGTCAGGGCGGACGCATCGATGCCGTCCTCCAGCACCTGCTCGACCAGCATCCCGAACTGGGTGCCCCAGTCACCGATGTGGTTCTGCGGCAGCACCTGGTGCCCGACGGCGGTCAGCACCCGGTTGAAGCAGTCGCCGATGATCGTGGTCCGCAGGTGCCCGACGTGCATCTGCTTGGCCACGTTCGGAGCCGAGTAGTCGATCACCACCGTCTTGGGGGAGTCCGTCGCCTGGACACCGACGGCCGGCTCGGCCAGCTGGTCGGTGATCGCTCGCGCCAGCACGTCGGAGCGCAGCCGGAAGTTGATGAAGCCGGGGCCGGCGATCTCCAGCGGCTCGCACAGGTCCGACACGTCCAGCGCCTCGACGATTCCCTGCGCCACCTCCCGCGGCGGGCGACCCTGGGACTTGGCCAGCCGGAGCGCGACGTTGCTCTGGAAGTGACCGAACTGGGGCTTGGTCGAGGGGCGCAGCTCGGGGTCGATCCCGGCCACGGACTGCACCCGGGCACTCAACTCGTACGGCAAGGAAGACACGAGGACCAAGTATCCCCGATCTCGGCGTGGTCGGTGTCCCCGCGCTGTCTCTAGGATGCGGCCCATGCCGCAACCGACCCAACCACTGCTGCACGACCTCGTGACGGTGTGTGCCGCGCCCACCCAGGTCCTGTCGGGCCGAGACGGTGCGATCCTGGCCGAGGTCGGCGGTCGCAGCACCGCACACGGTCTGTTCCACGCCGACCTCCGGGTGCTCAGTGGTTGGGGCGTGGAGATCGGTGGTGGCGCTCCCGCTCACCTGGCCACCGACCTCGTGGGTGGTGGCGAGGTGGTCTTCACCTATCTGGCCGACGCCATCGCGAGCGGCGGTGTCGACCGGTTGCTCCGGTTGGATCTGACCCGTGCCGTCTCGCCCGGGATGCTGGCCGAGACGCTGCTGTTCACCTCCGAGCTCGCGACGTCGGTGACCACCGAGGCGCGGATCGAGCTGACCAGCGACCTGACCGCGATGGAGTCGATCAAGGTCGGGAGGCGCAACGAACCGGTCCGGTTCGGCGGCGACCCGAGCGGGGAGACAGTCACCTTCGGCGGCTCCGAGGTGACCGCCCGGCTGCACGCGCCGGGCGCCGAGATCACCCGCAGCGACGACGAGACCCGGCTGGTGCTGAGGTGGCTGCTGACGATCCCCGCGGGCGGGTCGATCGAGGTCGGCTGGCTGGTCGGGGTGACCGACACCGGCGCCGTGGTGGGCCCGGCCCGCGGGCCAGGTCTCGCGGCCGATGCCGTCACCGATCGACTGGCCGGTCGCCGGTCGGGCGCGGACCCCCGCCTGGCGCCGTGGCTGCGGCAGTCGCTGCACGACCTCAACGGTCTCCGGATGGCAACCAGTGAGGCACCTGACGACGCCTTCTTCGCCGCCGGCTCGCCGTGGTACTTCACCCTCTTCGGTCGGGACAGCCTGTGGACTTCGCGGCTGCTGCTGCCCGTCGACGTCCGTCAGGCCGGCGGGACGCTCCGTGCCCTGGGTCGGCTGGCCGGCACCGAGGTCGACGTGGCCACCGCCCAGGAACCGGGCAAGATCATGCACGAGCTGCGGCGCGGGACGTTCGCGTTCAACGAGACCTCGCTGCCGCCGCTCTACTACGGGACCATCGACGCCACCCCGTTGTGGATCTGCCTGCTGCACGACGCCTGGCGGGCCGGTCTGGCCGAAGCCGAGGTGGTGGCGCTGCTGCCGGTTCTGGAGGGCGCTCTGCACTGGCTGGTGACCTACGGAGATGCCGACGGCGACGGCTTCTGCGAGTACATCGACGCCAGTGGGCACGGCTTGGCCAACCAGGGGTGGAAGGACTCCGACGACTCCGTGCGGTTCGCCGACGGGCGGATCGCCGAGGGGCCGGTAGCGCTCTGTGAGGTGCAGGGGTACGCCTACGAGGCCGCCGTCGGCGGGGCGGCGCTGCTGGACGCGTTCGGTCGTGACGGGGCGGACGGATACCGCGCGTGGGCCGCCGCGCTGGCCGAGAAGTTCCGGTCGGCGTTCTGGTGCGGCGAGGGCGAGCAACGGTTCCCGGCGCTGGCGTTGGACGGCAGCAAGCAACGGGTCGACTCCGTCACCAGCAACATCGGCCACCTGCTGGGCACGGGGCTGCTGGATGCCGAGGAAGAGCTCCTGGTGGCGCGCCGGGTGGTCGCCGCCGATCTCGACTCCGGGCTGGGCCTGCGAACCATGTCCGACCGCGACGGCGGCTACAACCCACTCAGCTACCACTGCGGCACGGTCTGGCCGCACGACACGGCGATCGTCATCGCCGGCCTGGTCCGCTCGGGTCACGCCGATCTCGCCGACGGCCTGGCCGAAGGTCTGCTCCGGGCCTCACTGGCCTTCGACCGGCGGCTGCCCGAGCTGTGGTCCGGCGAAGGCCGGCCGGTGCCGTATCCGGCGGCCTGCCGCCCACAGGCGTGGTCGGCCGCCGCAGCGGTCGTGGTCGCGTCCATGGCGACGTCCCGGTAGTCGCCCGACTGCCGAGTCGACCGTGAACAGCCAGTGACGCAACCGAATCGAGATGACGACTCCACCGCGTCGAACGCCGGAAGCGAACCGGTCCCTGTCGATAATGGCGAGGTAGTCACTTCCTCCGAAAGAGTTTCGCCGTGTCCTTCCGCCACGTGGGCGCCGTGTCGTGATCATTCGTCGTGCCATCCTCCTGCTGGTTCTCGTCCTCTTCGCCACCGTCACGATCGGGGTGATCGTCGGTCTCGACTCGTCGGCCCGGAGCGCCATCGTCGGTGAGCTCGTCGGGTCGCCGTCGGCGGTGCCGACGACCGCTGAGGAGAGCACCTCGAGCCCGCCGAAGAAGGGGGCCACGCCGAAGCCGCGTGCCACGGCGGCGACCCCGAGGACCGCACCGACCCCAGCGACCACGCCCACCCAGAAGGTCACCACGGCGGCGAAGCCCCCCGTCACCGCCAAACCCACCGCCAAGCCGACGGTGCCCGCCAAGCCCACCGCCAAGCCGACGGTGCCCGCCAAGCCGAAGGCGAAGCCGACCCCGGCCAAGCCGAAGTCGACCAGCGGCTCCAAGCCCACGGTCCCCGCGAAGAAGTCGTCGGGCGACAAGTACCTGAAGGGCCCGCTGAAGAAGGGCCCAGGTGGCACGGTCTACCTCACCTTCGACGACGGCCCGAGTCCGTACACGTCGTCGATCCTCAGCACCCTCGATCGCACCGGGTCGACCGCCACGTTCTTCCACCTCGGTGTCAACGAGGGCGGGTTCCCGCACGCCGACGCGAGGATCCGGGCCCAGGGCAGCAAGGTGGCCAGCCACTCCTACGACCACCCGGACCTGACCACGCGGACGGCAGCTCAGCTGAAGTGGCAGATCAAGCACGGCCCGAAGGCCAAGTGCTTCCGGCCCCCGTACGGAGCCACGAACGCCGCCGTCCGCAAGGCCATCTCGCACGCCGGCCTGCGAGAGGTGCTGTGGAGTGTTGACACGCTCGACTGGACGAAGCCCGGGGTGACGACCCTGGCCAAGACCGGACGGCTGAAGAGCATCGGCAACGGCACGATCGTGTTGATGCACGACGGTGGCGGTGACCGGACGCAGACGGTCGCGGCCCTGCCCAGGGTGATCGCCGACCTGCACGCTCGCGGGTACCAGGTCCGGGCCCTGCCCTACTGCTAGGACCCGGACGTCGTCATGACGGGGTCGTGGCGGGCTGCGCCACGAGCGTGTAGTGCACGTGCATGGTGCCGCTGTGAGTCGGGTTGTCGATCACCCAGTCGAAGTCCTGCTGGCCGGACATCCCGCCGGTGCTGACGCCGCTCATCCCGCTCGCGGTGAACACCAGCCCGTTGTAGCTGTCGCTACCGGAGTCGACGCTGCAGGGGATGTACGTCCCGTCGGGCAGCCGGTAGGTGGCGGTCAGGTAGAAGTCGCCGATCAGGCTGTCGCTGTATGCCGCCAGCGGCGGCAAGGCCGGCGGCAGCGACGGGGGTGGGGACGGCGGCAGCTGGGGTGCCGGCGTCGCGGGCGGCGCAGCCGGCGGCTCCTACGTGAGCTCCGACGGGCAGGCCACGACGATGAACCAGGCCAACGCCGGGGGCGACGGCAGCGTCCGGATCACCTGGCTCTGACTGAACGCCTCCGATCGTCGGCGGGAGCGGTGAGCCTGGCTCACCGCTCCGGCTGACAGCGCGGGCACCAGTAGCTGCGCCGCTCGCGGCCGGCCGGGCCGAACTCCTCCGTCCGGATCGTCGTCCCGCAGCGCCGACAGGGCTGACCGGGCCGTTCGAACACGTAGGCGCGGCGGCCCTGGCGCAGGTCACCTGTGGTGGACTGCTCGGCCCGGACCTTGTTGGCGTTCAGCAGCAGGTGCGCACGCTGCACGACCCGCGGCAGCGTCGCCACCTGCGACACCGGGGTGCGCGGGTGCAGGCCCTGCAGGAAGAGCAGCTCGGCCCGGTAGAACGTGCCCAGGCCGGCCAGGTTGCGTTGGTCGAGCAGTGCCTCGCCGATCGAGGTGTCCGGCTGGGCACGGATCCGACGCAGCGCCTCCTCCCGATCCCAGTCCGGGCCGAGCAGGTCCGGACCGAGGTGCCCGACCACGTCGTCCTCGTCCGCCGTCGGCAGCAGCTCGACCACCGGCAGCCGATAGCCCACCGCATCGGTGGCCGCCGTGCCCAGGACGGCGCGGATCTCGTGGTCGGGACCACCGCTCCAGCGGCGGCCGGACGGGTACGTCCGCCAGGCTCCCTCCATCCGGAAGTGGGTGTGCAGGGTCCAGCCGTTGTCGAACCGGAAGAGCTGGTGCTTCCCGCGCGGCGTCACGTCGAGCACGGTCACGCCGGTCAGATCGGTGACGGCCAGTTGCGGTACCCGGAACTCGGCACGGGTCAGCTGCTCGCCGGCCAGGAGTTCGTGCAGCCGGCGGCACGCGCGCCAGACGGTGTCACCCTCCGGCACGGTGGCCCTCAGCGTCGGGGCGGCCGCCGAGGGCCCGCAGCATCACCGTCACCCAGGTGCGCCAGGGTCGCCACGCTTCGGCCAGCTGCTGGAGCTCGTCCGCGTCCACCGGACGACCGTAGGTCGCCTCCAGGTGCTTCAGCACCTGGGGTTCGGTGGCCAGCACATCGGTCAGGCCGCACGCCCGCACCGTGATCAGCGCGCTGTAGAACGGGCCGATGCCGGGCAAGCGCTGCAGCTCGGACTTCGCGGCGTCCACCCCGAGGGCGGTCAGGCGATCGACCGCGAGATCGCCGCGCTGGGCGGCCTCGGCGATGGCGTGCAGTCGGGGGATCCGGTCGGCCGGCAGCCCCGGCAGCTGGTCGACCTCCAGCAGCCGCGACGGCGTGGGCACCACCGGCACCGGCTGCCCGGCCACCGTGAGCACCGTCCCGTACGTCTCCGCGAGTCGCTGTCGGAGAGCGATGCCCTGACTGCGCGGGCGGCGGGCGCTGACGATCGACCAGATGGCCGCCTCGTACGGGGAGTAGAAGTTCGCCGGCCGGAAGCCGGGAGCTCGGGCGAAGATCGGCGCCAGCACCGGATCGGCCCGGCAGAGGTCCGCGTACGCCTGCCCGTCCTGGTCCGCCGAGACGACCCGCGCCGCCTGGGCCGCCACCCGATCGGCATCGAACGACGGACCCGCGGACTGCTCGACGGTGACGGTGAGGAGGTCACCGTCCTGGCGGAGCGCCACCCCGACCTGGCTCTCGTGGTCCCCGTCCACGCAGAACCCCAGCCGCATCACCCCGTCGAAGCTGTCCTCCTCGCGGTGCCCGAAGCCCATCAGCGCCACCTCGCGCAGGTCGTACGGACCGCGCAGCGGCAGGTGCGAAGTCGTCGTCGTCATCCCGCCATCGTGGCCCCTGGGTCTGACACCCGGTGACCGGGAGCGATCTAGGCTCGGCGAGTGCCTTCCCCCCTCTCGGTCAGCGCAGGTCTGCTCGGGGCCGGAGCCGTCGGCCTGACCGCGGCCCTCGGGGTCTCGGTCGGGGTCGTCCGGGCCGCGGCGTCCGGTCATCTCTACCCTCTCGACCAGGTGCCGTACGCCCCTGTCGCCCTGGTTCTGGGCGCGCAGGTCTATCCCAGCGGGATGCCGTCGAGGTTCCTGCGGGCGCGGCTCGACCTGGCCCTGCTGCTCCTCCAGCGGGGCACGGTCGACCGGCTGCTGCTGTCCGGGGACGCCCGGGCGCCCGAGTACGACGAGCCGGCGGCCATGCGGGCGCACCTGCTCGCGGCCGGCGCGGCCGACGACCGGCTGGTCCTCGATCCGGGCGGCCTGGACACGTACGACTCCTGCGTCCGGGCCCGAGACGTGTACGGGGTCGACCGCGTCGTGGTGGTCACCCAGACCTACCACCTGCCGCGGGCCGTCGGCACCGCTCGGCTGGTCGGCCTGGATGCGGTGGGGGTCGGCGACCGGACCGTCCGGCTGCGAGAGGAGGGTGACCGGCTCAACGAGCCGTGGGTACGTGGCTGGGCGCGCGATCAGGTCGCCTGCGTGAAGACGCTGGTCGACGTCGGCACCCGCCGTCGTCCGGCCGGCATCACGCACTGAGGTCGAGCAGCCGCCGCAGCAGCCGCACCGGGTGGTCGACCGCCGGATCGGGCCCCGGGGGCGGCCAGACCAGGATCTGGCGCAGCTGGAACGCCAGCTCGATCGCGGTCAACCGCCGATCGAGATCGGGAACGGCCAGCCCGGGATCGTGCGTACGCAGCGTCTCGAACAGCCGCGCGTGCGGCTCGCTGAACTCGTCGCCGGCCAGCGCGTTGTCGCGAGCGGGCACCAGATCGGTCCACGCGGGTCCCCACCTGGCCCACTCCAGATCGAGTAGCCCGGTCACGCGATCGCCGTCCCACCAGATGTTGTCCAGGTGCAGATCCCCGTGGGTCACCACGTCGGCGGGGTCGTCCAGCCGAGGAAGCAGATCGGCGTGGTCGATCAGCCAGCTCCAGGCCTCGTCGATCGTGATCCGGTGCTCGGGGGCGCGTACCCGGGCCGGTGCGAGAAGGTGGCGGACCCGATCCAGGGGCAGCGGCAGGATGGTCGCGCCGATGATGGTCTGCGGATCGGTACCCGGCTGGGGCGGACCGAGTACCGCCGCCACCTCCGCCGGCGGCCGCCAGTCGTGCAGCGCGCGAAGCGGGCGTACGACGTCACGCAGGGCCTGGTCGCGCTGCCGCTCGCCGAGATCGCCCCAGACCTTCAGCAGCGTCGCCCCTGACAGCCGGCGACTGGTCATCCAGGTGATCGCCACGCCGTCGACCGTCAGTTCACCCCAGGCCAGGACCTCCGGGTAGCCGACCTCGATCGGCAGCCCACGACCCATGACTGCCTCGCGCAGCAGGCGCTGCCGGTCACCGATCCAACACACCCGGAGCACGACGTCCCCGGCCGAGGCCGACCGCACGTACCAGGCGTCGTTCGAGTAGGAGGTCAGCAGCTCCGGCTGACCGACCGGATCGAGCACACCGGCGCGGACGAGCGCCAGGAACCGGGCGTGCGGGGCGTCCATGGCGCCACCCTAACGATCTCGAACCAGCCGCTTGCGATATATCGGTAGCTGTGTGTAATCTTGTAATCACACATACAGAGAAAGGGGTGCACGTCATGAAGACGAACGCATTCAACTCAGATCGACCCGAGGTCGGACCTCGGGGACGCCGCCACTTCCGTGGTGGCGAGGAGTTCGGTGGACACCCGCGTGGACGCGGGATGGGCCCCGACGATGCCGGCGAGGACAGCGGTCCTCGCGGCGGAGGCCGGCGTGGCGGAGCGCGCGGTGAGGACGGCGGACGTGGTCCGCGCGGCGAAGGACGGGGTCGCGGGCGCGGCGGCCGTCACGGCTTCGGCCGGCCGGGCGGATGGCAGAACGCCGATCTGCCGGCGGCCGATGACGCCCAGTCCTGGTTCGAGGGCCGGCTGCCGGAGGACTGGTTCTCCGCGGTCGACGTCAGCGCCGACCGCGAGGAGATCGTGGTCTTCGGCACGCTGACCGGTGAGGCCGCCGACGCCGCTCAGGCCGAGGGACGGATCAGCCGGTTCCGCGAGGAGACCCGCGAGACCAGGATGCAGATCGCCGAAGAGGCTCAGACACGGTACGGCCGGAAGGTCTCCTGGGGCGCCCGCTCCGGCGAGGTCGGCGAGCTGTTCACGCACCTGTCGGTGCCGGTGATGACGCGGTTGCGCCAGCCCGAGCGTCAGGTGCTCGACACCCTGGTCGACGCCGGTGTGGCCCGCTCCCGCTCGGAGGCACTGGCCTGGGCCGTCACCCTGGTCGGCGAGCACACCGAGACCTGGCTGTCAGGTCTTCGGGACGCCATGTCCGAGGTCGACAAGCTCAGGTCCCAGGGCCCGGAGCTGTGACAAGTCGCCGAGTTGTCAGCGCGTGTGGTGGCCAGAGCCACCACCGCGGCTGACAGGTCGGCAGAAGCTCAGCCCCGGTGTGACCTGTAGTAGCGGATCAGACCCTGAGTCGACGGGTCCTGCTCGGCCAGGGCGGCCTCGTCGCCGCCCACGGCGGGGGTCACCTTCAACGCCAGCTGCTTGCCCAGCTCCACGCCCCACTGGTCGAAGCTGTCGATCCCCCAGACGATTCCTTGGGTGAAGGTGATGTGCTCGTAGAGCGCGATCAGCTGCCCGACCACCGACGGGGTCAGCGCCGGAGCCATGATCGAGGTGGTCGGCCGGTTCCCGGAGAACACCCGGGCCGGCACGATCTCCTCCGCTGTTCCCTCGGCGCGCACCTCGTCGGCGGTCTTGCCGAAGGCCAGGGCGGCGGTCTGGGCGAAGAAGTTGGCCAGGAACAGGTCGTGCACATCCTGGTCACCGTCCCGCAGCTCGTACGGCGGCTTGGCCACGGCGATGAAGTCGGCCGGGATCAGCTGGGTCCCCTGGTGGATCAGCTGGTAGAAGGCGTGCTGGCCGTTGGTGCCGGGTTCGCCCCAGAACACCTCGCCGGTGTCCGTGGTCACCGGCGACCCGTCCCAGCGCACGCTCTTGCCGTTGGACTCCATGGTCAGCTGCTGCAGGTAGGCCGGGAACCGGTGCAGCAGCTGGGCGTACGGGAGCACCGCGTGTGTCGCGGCACCGAAGAAGTTGCGGTACCAGACGTTCAGCAGGCCCATCAGCGCCGGCACGTTGGACGCGATCGGCGTCTCGGCGAAATGCCGGTCGATGGCGTGGAAGCCGGCCAGGAAGTCGGCGAAGTTGTCGGATCCCAGGGCCACCACCAGCGACGTGCCGATGGCGGAGTCGACCGAGTAGCGGCCGCCCACCCAGTCCCAGAACCCGAACGCGTTGGCCGGGTCGATGCCGAAGTCGGCGACCTTGTCCAACGCGGTGGAGACGGCCACGAAGTGCTTGGCGATGGCCTCGGACTCGTCGCTCTCGGCGTCACCGATGGCTCCGGACCGCTTCAGCGCGTGCAGCAGCCAGGACCGGGCCAGCCGAGCGTTGGTCAGGGTCTCCAGGGTGGTGAACGTCTTGGAGGCGACGATGAACAACGTGGTCTCGGGATCGAGGTCGGCGGTCTTCAACGCCACGTCGGTCGGATCGATGTTGGAGACGAAGCGGGCGGTCAGCCCCTTCTTGACGTACGGCTGCAGGGCCTCGTAGACCATCACCGGACCCAGGTCGGAGCCACCGATGCCGATGTTGACCACTGTCGCGATCGGCTTCCCGGTGACGCCCTTCCACTCCCCGTTCCGCACCCGGTCGGCGAAGCCGTAGACCTTCTCGAGCACGTGGTGCACCTCGGGCACCACGTTGGTCCCGTCCACCACGACCTCGGCGTCGTCGGGGTCGCGCAGTGCGGTGTGCAGCACGGCCCGGCCCTCGGTGACGTTGATCTTCTCGCCGGCGAACATGGCGTCGCGACGCTCGGCCAGACCGACTTGGTCGGCCAGCTCGACCAGGGCGGTCAGCACCGCGTCGTCGATCAGGTTCTTGGACAGGTCCACGTGCAGATCACCGGCGGTCAGGGTGAAGGCCTGGGCCCGAGCCGGGTCGGCGGCGAACCAGCCGCGCAGATCCGGCTCCAGTCCCGCCTTCAAACCGGTCAGCGTGCGCCAGGCGGCGGTGGTGGTGGCATCGACGGGTGCACTCATGCGGTCGACACTAGCGAGAAGTCGTAGGCGGACGCCTCTAGGGTGGGCTGCCATGGACCCACGGTTGCAGCGGGCGCAGCCCGAGGCCGGGACACCGTACGCGGGCGGGGAGTCGGAGTTCCGTACCGACCTCGAGCGGATCCGGTTCGCCCAGTCGTTCTCGCGCCTGGCCGAGGTGACCCAGGTGATCCCGGCCGGCGCCACCGGCGGGGTGGTCCACAACCGCCTCACGCACTCGATCAAGGTGACCGCGGTGGCCCGCGCCGTCGCGGTCCGGCTGCTGCGGATCTCCGATCGCGAGCTGCTGCGGGAGCTCGGCGGTCTGGACCACGTCGTGGTGCAGGCGGCGGCAGGAGCCCACGACCTCGGGCACCCGCCGTTCGGTCACCTGGGTGAGCGGGTTCTGGACCAGCTGCTGCGCGACCGGTTCGGGCTCTCCGACGGGTTCGAGGGGAACGCGCAGACCTTCCGGATCCTCACCGAGCTCGAGGTGCACGGTCCCGGCGACGAGGGTCTGAACCTCACCGCCGCCAGCCGCGCGGCCGTGCTGAAGTACCCGTGGGGCCGGTTCGTGGTACCCGATCCCCATCCCTCGGGCTGGTCCGAGCCACCGCGGGGCGCCGGCTTCGGGCTGACCGGTCCGGGTTCGGGCAAGTTCTCCGCGTACACGCTGGACCTCGATGAGATGCTGGCCGCGCTGACGGCCTTCCCGGACCTGCCACCGGGCCGGCAGACGCTGGAGTGCTCGATCATGGACCTGGCCGACGACATCGCCTACTCGCTGCACGACGTCGAGGACTTCCACCGCTCGGGAGTGCTGCAGTTCTCCCCCGTCTCGGGGGAGTTCCGGTCCTGGGTGGCCGAGCGGCGCGCCCTGGCCGCGATGAGCGACTCGGAGCTGGTCCTGATGGGCCGGTGGCCGGGAGCGGGTCTGGAGCAGCTGCGGCGGCGGCTGATCGACAAGGACGACTGGATGTTCGACGAGGACACCTTCGCCGACGCCGTGACGATCATCGGGGACGAGTTCGTGGACGGGGTGCTCGCGGCCCCGTACGACGGCTCGATGATGGCCGACCGGGCCATCTCCGGTTTCGTCTCCCGCTGGATCGACCACTTCATCACCTCGGTCGTGCTGCAGCGTGACCCGCCGGTGCGGTCCGCCTGGGTGACCCTGTCGCCCGACTCGTGGCACGAGGTGTCGGTGCTCAAGTTCGTGCACCAGTACTTCATCCTCGACCGCCCCGACCTGGCCATGTTCCAGCGCGGTCAGACCCGGACCATCGAGGCCCTGGTGATCGGGTTCGACGACTGGCTGTCCGACCGACTGGATGCCCCGAAGGCACCTCGGCGGTTGATCGACCTGGTCCGGATCGCGACCGAGGGGTACGAGCGCGTGACCCGCGATCACCCCGACTGGTTCGCCGGCGCGACCTCTGCGGCGGAGCTCGCCCGGATGGGCCGTGGCCGCGGCATCGCGGACTTCGTCAGCAGCCTGACCGACCAGCAGGCGGTGGCCTTCGCCGACCGGCTCGGCGGAGCTCGGGAGCTGCTCTGGACCACCGGGGTGTGACCGTACGGGAACGCACCCGCGCCGGCCCACGTTGGTCCGCGTGTGCGTGAGGTCCTGAACCAGATCTGGGAGCGGGCGACCGCGACCCAGCCGGCCCCGGAGCCGGTGGTGGTGGTCGCCGTCGCCCTGGTGGCCCTGGCGCTGGTGGTCATTCCCCGGGCCTGGTCGATCACCCGGCACGTGGTCACCGTCAGCCACGAGGGCGGTCACGCCCTGGTGGCCGTCCTCACCGGTCGGCGCCTGCTGGGCATCAGGCTGCACGCCGACACCTCGGGTCTGACCCTCTCCCGCGGCCGACCGAGCGGTCCGGGCATGGTCGCCATGCTGGCCGCCGGCTATCTCGCGCCCGCGGTCGCCGGACTGGGGGCCGCCCTCCTGCTGGCCTCCGGGCACAGTCTCGCGCTGCTCTGGCTGGCCGTCGGCTGGCTGGCTCTGATGCTGCTGCAGATCAGGAACGCGTACGGGGTGCTGGTGCTGCTGGTCTGCGGGGTCGGGGCGGGCCTGGCCAGCTGGTACCTCGCCGGCACCACCCTGTCGCTGCTCGCCTACCTGCTGACCTGGTTGCTGCTGCTGGCGGCGCCCAAACCGGTGCTGGAGCTGATGAGGCAGCGCCGAAGGGGCCGGGCGCGCGGCTCCGACGTCGACCAGCTCACCCGGCTGACGCGAATCCCCGCCGTGCTCTGGGAGCTGCTCTTCCTGCTGGCCAATCTCGCCGGGCTGGTGGTGGGCGTCTTCGTGCTGCTGCCATCGGTGGTGGCGGGCTTCTCCTGGTCTGCTTGACTGACGGCACGGCAGCGCTGGACCTCAGCGCCGCCGGACAGGAAGTGAGGGGCCATGTTCGACGTCGATGACATCCGCGACTGGCGGGGTCTCCCCGTGGTCGACCAGGACGGTGGCAAGATCGGCAAGCTGGAGGCCGTCTACTTCGACACCGCGACCGAGGAGCCGACCTTCGCGACCGTGAAGGTGGGTCTGCCGGGTGGCGGCCGGCTGGTCTTCGTCCCCCTCGCCGGCGCTCGGGTCTCCCCGCAGAGCGTCCGGGTGATGACCGACAAGAAGACGGCCAAGGACGCACCCTCGATCGGCACCGACGGCGAGCTGGAGGCGGCCGGCGAGCCTGCGATCTACAGCCACTACGGGTTGGACTACCTCCTCGGAGCGAACGGCGAACGCCGCCTCGGCCGTAGGTGAGCGCGGTGCTGGCCGGTCTCGACCGGCTGACCGCCCGTGCCCACACGCTGATCGAACCCGGCGGCCGGACTCTGCTCGGTATCACCGGCAGCCCCGGCGCCGGCAAGACCACCCTGGCCGAGGCCCTGGTCGCACGCGTGAACGCCGAGTCCGGTGCCGGCATCGCGGTCCACCTGCCGATGGACGGCTACCACCTGGCGAACGCGACCCTGGACCACCTCGGCCGGCGCGGCCGCAAGGGCTCGCTGGACACCTTCGACGGCTGGGGTTTCGTCGGGTTGCTCCGGCGGCTCCGCGTGGAGACCGATCACGCGGTCTACGCTCCCAGCTTCCACCGCGCGGTCGACGAGCCGGTCGCGGGCGAGATCGCGATCCCGGCGGGCACCGCTCTGGTGGTGGTGGAGGGCAACTACCTGCTGGTCGACAGCGAGCCCTGGGACCAGGTCAAGGCGTTGCTCGACGAGTCGTGGTTCTGCGTGACGGCGGCGGAGGAACGGCTGTCGCGGTTGGTCAGCCGCCACACCGAGCACGGACGGACACCTGCGGCGGCAACCGCGTGGGCGACGGAGGTCGACGGTGCCAACGCGCTGCTGATCGAGTCGACCCGCGGGCGAGCCGATCTGCTGGTGTCGGGGACCGCCCCGCTGGACTGAGGCTCCGGAGACGACAAGAGCCCCCGTCGCCGTTGACGGGAGCTCGAAGGTGCGTGATGCGCCGGCTCGGGTGAGCCGGTTCGATCAGAAGTGCGAACCGAGACCTGACCGCTGGGCGGCCAGCAGGATCTCGTCCCGCATCGACGTGGTCGGAGCATCGGCGATGGCCCGCGCGAGGGCCCGACGGTTGCGGCGGACCTTGCTGCGCGAGCGGAGCGAGGACACGAACGACATGCTGATCATTCCTTTGGGTGTGGTGAACTACTTCTTGTTCGAAACCTTCGGTTTCGAATCAATCATAGTAACCAGGCGCCCGCGGGATCTATTCCGGTGACGAGATCTCCGACACAGACGGATGGGAGCAGAGCCGGATCGGCGGCCCGTGGCGGTCGGATCCCGCCGGGAAGTCACGTCCGGCGGACCGGTGCGCGGGCGGCCCCAACCGGAAGCCGCCAGGAAGTCACGAACGGCGGGCCGGTGCGCGGGCAGCTCCAGCCGGATCGCGCCGGGAAGTCACGAACGGCAGCCCGAACGAGATCAGCCGGCCGGTGAGGGTCAGGCGGCCTGTCCGTAGCGACGGTCGGTCAGCATGACACCCGCCCGCTCCAGATCCGCTTCGACCCGGAACCGCTCGATGTCGCGATCCAGTCCGGACAGCTCGGTGTCCAGGTCGTGCTCGATGTCGAGCATCGCGCAGATTTCTATCAGCACCCGGTCGTAGGCGAGACGGTTGCCGAGCTGGTGGGCCGCAGACCGGTGCTCGTCGGTGGTGACGGCGAGCCGGAGTCGCCGCAGGTCGGTGACGAGTCGCTCCAGCGGTGCGCCCTGCTGGCGACGCAGCGCGCGGAGGTTCTGGCGACGCTCGGCGCCCTCCCCCAGCCAGGCCTTGAGCGACTTGAGCTGCGCGTCCCAGCGCCCGGCCAGCGCGTCGTAGGCCACCACGAAGCCGATGGGGACCAGCACGATGACCGACACGGCAATCATGCCGAGGACCACCTGGTACGCGTCCGCCATACCAGCACACTAGGTGGGCGCCAGAGCCTTCACAAGGGCGCGCCGGTCCCGGCCGTCAGCACGTTCGGCCGGGGTCGCTCAGTAGACGGACACGTGCACGTGGTCGTAGTGGTTGGCGGTGGACGATCCGCGGTCGGACATGCCCCGCCAGCCCTCGCCGGAACGCTGCATCGTCCAGATCTTCTGCGAGTAGATGACCTCGCTGACCCCCAGCTTCGAGGCGTTGGCCCGGAGCCAGTTGGCCAGCCGCCAGCCGGCGGTCGAGTCGGAGATCATGTTGTCGACGGCCTGACCGCTGCCGTGGAAGCCGCCGTCCCCGCCCCGACGACCGCCGAAGGACGTCACCTCCGGGAAGGCGGCGCAGATGGCGCGGTAGACCTTGACCCCGTTCGCCACCAGGCCGGACTCGATGCCGCTGCTCTTGCTGCAGGGGGCGTTCGAGATCCCGGCCGCGTCCTCGGCGGACGGCTTCTTCTTGCTCAGGTAGTCGTCGGTGACCCAACGACCCTTGCCGTCCACGACGACCAGCCGGTAGCCCTTGCGGACCGTCTCGGTGACCTTGAGCTTCTTCGCCTCGTCGACGATGTCGACGGACTTCGCATCCTTGCTGGGCGACTTCCGCAGCTTCACGGCGGCCGTCGTGTAGCGCGAGCCGATCACGCTCTCGTCGAGCTCGGCGGCCTTCTTCTCGGCCGCCTTCTTCTTCGCGGCCTTCGCCTCCGCGGCCTCGTCCTCAGCGGTCCGCTCCTTCGCCCCCTCCACCATGGCGGCTTTCTCGTCCGCACCGGTCAGGGCCGCACGGGTCTCGCTGCGGTTGCCACGGGCGGCTTTGGCCGCGCGAGCGGCCTCGGCCCCCGGAGACGGCGTTGCCGCCGGGGTCACGGCCGCCGGCACCACCGAGGCCGAGGAGTCGAGCGGCACTGCCTGCAGCGCACCGGTGCTGCTGGGCCAGGCGGTCACCGCCACAGTGGTGATCAGTGCGCCGGCGGCGACGGCCGGACCGGCCACCCGGGCCACGCGAACGGCGATCGGTGCCGGCATGGCCCGACGGGGTCGTACGCGCACGCTGCATCCTCCGAGATCAATTCGTTACCAAAGACGAGCAAGGGAAACACAGGTCACCGGGGGGACTCAAATCGAGAGATCTTCGTCACAGCGCTACCTTTGGAGCCCTTCGAGGTCTCGAATTCGTATCCCCGGGAGCAGTAATGAGTGAGTACGACGCCATCGTCATCGGGGCTGGTCAGGCTGGGCCGGGGGTGGCCGCGGCCCTCGCCGGCGACGGCCAGCGCACCCTGGTGGTGGAGATGGAACAGGTCGGCGGCACCTGCTTGAACCACGGCTGCCGACCGACCAAGGCGCTGCGCGCCAGTGCCGTCATCGCCCACCAGGCCCGCCGGGCGGCCGCGTACGGCGTCCGCACCGGAGAGGTGACCGTCGACTTCCCGGTCGCGATCCAGCGGGTGCACACCCTGATCGACGGGATGCGGCAGGGTCTGCGCGACTGGCTCGTCGGCGTCGAAGGGCTCGATCTGGTCACCGGCACCGCGACCCTGGTCGGCGATCCCGAGGGCCGCGCGCACCGGGTCACCGTCGACGGCGAGACCCATCAGACGGGCAAGGTCTATCTCGACGTGGGCGGGCGGGCGGCGGTCCCGACGATCGAGGGGCTGGACACCGTCGAGTACCTGACCGAGGTCGAGCTGCTGCAGCTGACGGAGCTGCCGCGCCACCTGATCGTGGTGGGGGGCGGCTACATCGGGTTGGAGTTCGGCCAGATGTTCCGCCGGTTCGGCGCGGAGGTGACCATCCTCGCGGGCGGCGGCATCGCCGCCCGGGAGGACGCCGACGTGGTCGATGCCCTGACCGAGATCCTGACCGGCGAGGGCGTCGCGATCCGCAACACCCGGCCGCTGCGGGTCGCCCCCGGAGACGACGGGATCCGGGTCGAGCTCGCCGACGGCAGCGAGCCGGTCGTCGGCTCGCACCTGCTGGTGGCAGCCGGCCGCCACTCCAACCTGGATCTGCTCGGACCCGACCACGGGCTGGAGGCCGACGAGCGCGGCTTCGTGACCATCGGACCGCGGTTCGAGACCTCGCTACCGGGTGTCTGGGCGCTGGGCGACGTCAACGGGCACGGCGCGTTCACCCACACCGCATACCAGGACAGCCAGATCCTGCTCAGCCCACCCCGTACGGTCACCGACCGGGTGACCACGTACGCGATGTTCACCGACCCGCCGCTCGGCCGCGTCGGGATGGGTTTGGCCGAGGCGCGGGCCTCGGGACGCCGCGTGCTCAAGGCCGAGGTGCCCATGTCGTCGGTCAGTCGTGCCCAGCTGGAGGGGGAGACCGGCGGGTTGATGAGGGTGCTGGTCGACGGCGACTCCGAGGAGATCCTCGGGGCGACCATCCTCGGGCTGCAGGCCGACGACGTGGTGCAGATCGTCGGTCTGGCCGTCCAGGCGGGCATCAGCTACCCGACCCTGCGCGACGTGCTGCCGATCCACCCGACGGTCGCGGAGTTCCTGCCCTCGATCCTGGGTTCCCTGGTGCCGCTGGACTGAGCCGTTCGCCCGGTTCGACGGGCGGCTAACCTCGGCGGGTGCAGCCAACGGGTCGGGAGACGGTCACCACCGGACCCCAGCTGGGGGACGGGCTGGGTGCCTACATCCGGCTGCTGCGGTACGGCCCCGCCGGACGCCCGTTCATCGCCGCGTTCCTCGCCCGGCTGCCGATCTCCATGGCGCCGCTCGGCATCCTGCTGCTGATCGAGCACGACCGAGGCGCCTACGCGGTAGCCGGTCTGGTGACCGGCGCGTACGCGCTGGGATCGGCGGCGGGAACGCCGCTGTGGGGCCGGCTGATGGACAGGTTCGGGCAGGTGCCGGTGCTGCTCCCCACCTCACTGGGCAGCGCCGCGTTGTTGGCCACGCTGGCCGTGTCCACGGTCACCGGCGCACCGACGGCCGTGCTGCTGGTCTGTTCGGCGGCGGCGGGGCTGACCTATCCGCCGATGAGCCCGGCGATCCGGTCGGCGTACCGGATCATCCTCCCCGATCCGGCCGCTCGGCGAGTCGCCTTCGCGCTGGACGCCACCTCGGTGGAGCTGCTCTTCGTCGGCGGACCGCTGCTGCTGTCGGTGCTGCTCGCCCTGACTCCTCCAGTGGCCCCGCTGCTGGTCACCGCCGGGTTCATGGCCGGGGGTGGAGTCGCCTACTGCCGCACCGACGCGGCCCGCCGGTGGCGCCCGGACTCGCCCGAGCTCGGTCGGCCCCGCCATCGCGACGTCGGTCGTCGCTCCGCGGTCACCGCACCCGGGGTCGCCGCGGTGCTGGCCGTCATGCTCACCCTGAGCATCGGCTTCGGACAGCTCGACACCTCGATGGCCGCCACGGCCGGCGAGCGGCTCGGCGGCACCGACAAGGTCGGACTCCTGTTCGCCGCGATCGCGGGTGGCAGCACGGTCGGCGGACTCGCCTTCGGCAGCCGGCGGTGGCCCTTCGACGAGCGGCGCGCGGTGGCCGTCCTGCTGGGCCTGTTCGCCGTCTTCCTCTCAGCGATGGCGATCCTGGTCTCGTTCCCGGCGTCACCGCTCTGGCTGATGTTCCCCCTGCTCTTCCTCACCGGCTGCACCATCGCGCCGACGCTGATCATGCAGCAGTCCCTCCTGGACCAGCTGTCGCCGGCCCACCGGCTGAACGAGGCCCAGGCCTTCTTGTCGGCCGCCACCACCACCGGTGGGGCTGCCGGTACGGCGATCGCCGGCTTCGTGATCGACGGCTGGGGCCTGAGCGCCGCCTTCGCCGGCGCCGCCGTCGGCGCCGCCCTCGCAGCCGCGATCGCCCTCGCCAGTCAGGCCCACTGGCGAGGGGCGCTCGAACGGTGATCGCTCACGGCCGCGGCGCCCGCGGACTCCGCTGGTAGCTCGACACGTACGGGTCGTCGCTGACCCAGAACCGCCACGGCACGTCGGCCGCGAGACTGACCCCCACCCGGGGTCCGGTGGATCGCTGCCCGACCGGGTACGCGTCCAACACCAGCCGGACGGGACCGTCGCCGAACACGTCGGCACCGCCGTCGGCCAGGGTGAGATCCAGGGCCTGCGCCAGTCGGCCCGGCCCGCGGGCGAGGTCGCGATCGCGTACCCGCGGCCCACGACGCAGCCGGGCGAGGTCCAGTCCGCCAACCACCTCGCCGGCGCGCACCAGCACACCGGACGCGGTCCCCTCCGGCCCGCAGACGATGTTCGCGGCATGGTGCATGCCGTAGGAGAAGTAGACGTAGAGATGCCCCGGCGGTCCGAACATGACCGCGGTCCGCGCCGTCCGCCCGCGGAAGGCGTGCGAGGCCGGGTCCCGCTCCCCCGCGTACGCCTCCACCTCGGTGATCCGCACCGTCACCCCGCCGTGGGTCAGGGTCGCGCCGAGGAGCGTGGGAGCCACCAGCTCGACAGCTCCGGCCAGACGCTCCCGGGGATCGGTGCGGGCCGGGCCGGTCAGGACCGCAGCACCTGGACGACGCCGGCGGAGCCGTCCACCCGGACCCGGTCGCCGTCGCGGATCACCTCGGTCGCCGTGCCGCAGCCGACCACGGCCGGGATGCCGAGCTCGCGGGCCACGATCGCTGCATGCGACAGCGGTGCACCGACGTTGGTGACGACCGCCGCGGCGCGCGGGAACAGGGGCGTCCAGCCGACGTTCGTGACGTTGGTGACCAGCACCTCACCCGGCCGCAGCCGCGCTCCGTCGGCCGCGACCAGGATCACTCGAGCGGTGCCCTCCACCACCCCGGCCGAGCCGGGAAAGCCGGTGACCGTGGCCCCGCCACCCTCGGCGCTGTCCACCATCGGTGTGACCGCTGTCGATGCCCGTGGGTTCACCCGGTCCTCGGGGTCGGCCGCCCAGGCGGCCGGGTCGAACCGGCCCCGGATCAGTCCCGGCAGCGGGGGCAGGGCCGCGTAGCGGGCATGCACCCGGCGGCGGTGGGCGATCTCGTCGGCGTCGAGCAGCTCGCCACCGAGTGCTTCCAGGATCTCGTCGAGATCGAGGAAGAAGATGTCGTCACCCAACCCGGTCAGCTCGCCGGCCCGGAGCACGAAGGCCCGCAGCACCCAGAAGTACCTGATGACCTCACTTCGGGCGAGCTCGCGGTTGCGCGCGATCCGGCCCCACTGCTGGACCTGACGTCGCAGCAGCCAGGCCTGCAGCGGGAAGCGGTGGCCGAGCCGGATCCAGGCCAGCTCCCGGATCTGGCCCTGCTTCTGTCTCTTCGCGTCGAGCTCGGCCTTGATCTCAGGGCTGCGCTGCGCCCGCTGACTCGCCAGCCACGCCGGGTCCTCGCCCGACCGCGGCCGCGAGATCTCGAACTCGTGCGGCCCGCGGTGCCCGTACCGCTGGTTGAAGGTGGTCTCGTCGATCGTGCCGGCGTCGAGCTGGTCGAGCCCCTTGAGCAGGTCCAGGCTGGCCAGCTGTTGCGAACCGCCACCCAGATCGGCGGTGACCGCGTTGGCCCCGGCCGGCCCGACCATCTCCTGCAGCCGCTTGCGGGTGGTGACGAACGACGCCCCGCTGCTGCGGGTGGCGGCGGAGAGCATCTTGCTGACCCGGTGGAACTCCGGCTCCAGGGTCGAGGACCACAGCTTCGCCAGCACCGCGGGATCGTCGACCTCGGCGATCTGCTGCCGCCGCAGGAGGCAGAGGGCCGGGTGGGACGCCAGGTAGCCGTGCAGCTTGCGCACGTCGCGGTGCGCCTCCGAGAGGACGTGCAGGCCGACCGGGACGACCGACCGCATCACCTTCGCCCAGCTCGCCGGCACGGGCGGGATCTCCACGTCGTCGGGCAGGTGCCCGAACACCTCCTCGGTCAGGGTGCGGAAGCTGCGCTCGTTGACCCCGACGATCCCGCTCAGGGTCTTCATCACGCTGACGTTCAGGTAGATGTGCCCCCCGATCCGGCCGTACCCGACGTACGGCGGGATGGAGGCCGTGGCCATCGCGTCGTGCAGGAAGACCTGGACCATGGACCAGGTGGCCGGGGTCATCACGTCCGGGATCGCCTCGCCGACGTTGGTGTTCGTCCACAGGAAGTCGCCCCGGTGGCTGTCGTTCCAGGGATCGGCACGGCGCCCGGTGGTCACCGGCCGCGCCTGCAGGATGAACAGCTCCGCGTCGGTCCGGCACCACTCGATGTCCACCGGCTGCTGGAAGACTGCCTCGATCCGCCGGCCGAGCCGGGCCAGCCGCAGCGCCTGCGCCTTGGACAGGCTGGGCCGGTGGCGGAGCTTCTCCGGCACCGGGGCGAGGCTGGTCCCCCCGGTCGACCGTACGGTCATCACGGTCTTGGCCCCGGTGCGCTGCTTGGTCACCCGGCCGCTGCGTCGGTCGATCACGATCGAGTCGGGAGTGACGTCGCCGCCGACGACCGCCTCGCCCAGTCCCCAGGCCGAGTTGATCGTGATGGCACTGTCCAGGCCGCTGACCGGGTCGACGGTGAACATCACCCCGGACGCCTGCGCGTTGACCATCCGCTGCACGACGACCGCGACCGCGACGTCGGCGGTGGCGAACCCCTGCCGGGCCCGGTAGACCAGCGCGCGCGGCGACCAGCCGGACGCCCAGCAGCGACGGACCGCCTCCACCAGGGAGGCGGTGTCGCCGATGTCCAGGAAGCTGTCCTGCTGCCCGGCGAACGAGCCGGTGGGCAGGTCCTCGGCGGTGGCCGAGGACCGGACCGCGACCCGGCCGAAGCCGAGCGCCGCGTACCCCTCCCGGAGCTGGTTGATCACGCTGGACGGCAGGTCGCCCGCCTCGAAGCCGGTGGTGATGATGCCCGAGACCCGCTCCGCGGCGGCGACGTCGCGGTGATCGAGCCGCCGGGTCAGCTCGGTGATCACCGGACCGAGACCGTTCGCGGCCACGAAGGCGGCGTACGCGTCGGTGGTCAGGCAGAACCCGTCCGGCACGTTGAAGCCGGCCTCGGTGAGCCGGACCAAGGACGCACCCTTGCCACCGAGCCCGGCCACGTCGCCACCCGGCCGGCTCAACGGGTGGACGTAGCTGGTGTGCACGGTGACGGTCAAGGTCGGACTCCTCATCCTCCAGGCCAATGACCTCACCCTATGGCCGCGTGGGCGGCCGGCTGATCCGGCTCTGCCTCAGGACCCGGCGAGCAACGAGATGACGATGGCCAGCACGAAGAGCACTGTCAGCGTCAGCAAGACGACCAGACTGACCACCACGCAGCCCGAGGTGCGCGGCCGGCTCAGGACGACCGGAGCCCCGGTGGTCAGGTTGGCGACGGATTCGAGCTGGACCACGCCGGCCAGGGGCAGCGGCGCCGGAGCCTGGATCAGATCGCCCTCGGCCACCATTCCCTGCAGCTGTCGTCCGCGCATCTCCACCTGCAGGGCCGGCAGGGTGCTGCCGTCCGGTCCGCGGCGGTGCAGTCGGTAGGACAGGATCACCTGCGTCACGCTGTTCTCCCCACCGCCCTCGTTGCGGACGTTGACCGCGTAGGCGATGCCCAGGCGCGGATCCGTGCCGGTCGCCAGCTCGGCGGCCGATGGCTCGCGGCCGGGGTGGTCGGGCAGCTGGGGTCCAGTCATGGCGGCATTCTCTCCGCTGTCGGGCTCACGTCCACCCGACGGTTGGCCGGGTTCGGGTGGCCGCCGTGCTGATCGGCGCCGCGTGGGCCGAAGCCACCTACGCCCCGACCACGGTGGGCGGCGCGAGGTCTACGACCCGACCTCCCACTGACCTCGACGAGCAAAGACGCTGGGTTCGGACCGCACCGCCGGCGCGACACCGATCACCCGTTGCCCGGCGATCCGGTTCACCACGGACGAGAGGGCGTAGTAGTAGCCGTACGAGACGACGAGGGTGTGCAGCAGCCCCTGCCGGAAGCGGCGGGCCGACGTGACGACCTCGTTGCCGGCGTCCCAGACCACCGGTCCCTGCGACACCAACCGGCGGAGCAGGTCGACCTCGTCTCCGCCCTGGGTGAGCCGGGTGTCGTAGCCCGGGAAGCCGACCCGCCGGAACGCCACGTTGGTCGCGGTGAGATGGGACGGCCGACCGCGAAGGCGGGCGACCCCGGCGACCAGCCCGAAACCGATCATCGGGAAGACCCGGCCCCACCACGGGGGATCCGCGTAGCGACAGGGGCCGGCGATCGCCACCGCGTCCGGGCGCGACCGCAGACCGGCGTCCATCCGGCGCAGCCAGTCGCGCGGGTGCGTGGTGTCGGCGTCGGTGGAGACGACGAACTCGCCCCGCGCTGCGTCGACCCCCGCCTGCCGGGCGTCGCACACACCGCGGCGGGGCTCGACCACGACCCGCGCCCCGTACGCCCTGGCGATCTCCGCCGTGGCGTCGTCACTGCCGTTGTCGACCACGATGACCTCGAAGGCGGCCTCGGCGAGGTCTTGCCGGCGGAGCGAGGCCATCGCGGCCGGCAGGTCGTGCGCCTCGTTGTAGGCCGGCACCACCACCGAGAACCTCATCGCTCAGCCAGCTCGCGGGCGGCCGCCGGGCGCGCCGTCGAGAGGGGACGCCTCGGCACGGCCAGCAGCATGGCTCCCCCGGCCACGGCCACGACCGCCAGCACCGCGAACACCGGCGCGAAGGCGGCCCCGGCCGGCCCACCGTCGCCCAACCGGGTGGTGATCATGCCGCCAGCGTAGGCCGACCCCACGAGCACACCGATCTCCCGGGTGAACCCGTTCATGGCCGTCGCCGCACCCACCCGGGTGGCGTCCACGGCGTTCTGCACCATCACCACCAGCACCTCCCAGGCACTGCCGATCCCCAGTCCCAGCACCGCCAGCCCCACCCCGACAGCTGCGGGCGCCGGATCGGGACCCACCAGGGCCAGCAGAGCCAGCGCTGCGCCGGCGATCCCGGCGCCGATGATCGGAAGAGGACGGTGCACCCCGGTCCGGCCGACCACCTGGGCCGAGACCACGGTGCCGATCGCCAGACCGCCGACCAGCGTGAGCATCCACAGGCCTGCGGACGCCGGGCGCAGCCCCAGCCCGAGCTGCAGATAGGTGGGCAGATACCCGATCGCACCGAACAGCGCGGCCCCCAGCACCAGGCCGGCCAGGGCGACCAGCGCGAACGTCCGGGTCCCGAAGAGCCCGATGGGCAGCAGGTCGCTTGCTCGCCAGCGCCGCCGTGGGGTGCCCGCCGGGCGGCGGGGCAGCAGCCAGCACCCGGCGATCAGGGCGAGCCCGCCGACGGGCAGGTTGATCCAGAAGGTCCAGCGCCAACCGGGCCCCTCGGCCAGCCAGCCGCCGAGCAGTGGGCCGCCGACGGCCGCGGCGGCGAACACCGCTCCGACCGCGCTCATCACCGGCGGCCGGTCGCGGACCGGCAGCACGTCGGCGACGGCCGCCTGCACGAGCACCAGCATCCCGCCCGCCCCGAGGCCCTGGATCACCCGAGCCAGGATCAGCACCGACATCGACGAGGCCAGCGCACCGACCACCGACCCGATCATGATCAGCGCCAGGGCGGCCAGGATCACCGGGCGACGACCCCACCGATCGCCGAGGGCGCCGTACAGCGGCAGCACGCTGGTGGCCGCCAGCAGATAGGCGGTGTTCACCCACATCAGGTCGCCGACGCCGTCCAGCTCGTCGACGATGGTCGGCAGGGCGGCCGCCACCATCGACTGGTCGAGCTCGGAGAGCAGCAGGCCGGCCATCAGGGCCGCCAGCAGCGGGGCGAGCCGAGGATCCGGCAGCAGTCGGCGCAGCCCTGAGCGGTCCTCAGGCATAGGCGTCGACCCCGAGCAGCCGGTCGACGGTGGTGAAGCCGTAGCCGAGACGCCGCAGCCGGTCGATCATCGGCCCGACTGCCGCCGCGCTCTGGCCGCGGAAGCCGCCCCGTGACTCGCGCCCGTCGTGCACGATGATCATCGCCCCCGGCGCCGCGGCCCGGACGGCGCCGGCCACCAGGCTGTCGACCGCCGGCTGGAACACCTCCAGCGGATGCACGAAGGTGCCGGAGACGACCTGCGAACCGGTGCCGCGGATACCGCGGAGCACCCAGGGCCAGTGACACAGCCACGGCGGCCGGTACAGCAGGGGGGACACGCCGGCGATCTCGGCCAGGGCCATCCGGCCCAGGGTCACCTCGGCCCGCTGGTCGGTGTCGCGCAGATAGCTGCTCAGCTCGTGGGTGAGGCTGTGGTTGCCGAGCACGTGGCCCTCGTCGACGACTCGCCGGGTGACGTCGGGGTGGCGCTGGGCGCAGCGCCCGACCTGGAAGAAGGTGCCCGGCACCCCGCGGTCGGCCAGGGTGTCGAGGATCGTCGAGGTCCACGGCTCGTTGGGGCCGTCGTCGAAGGTCAGGGCGACGACCCGCTCCGCGGTCGGGCCTGCGTACGGGAACGCACCGAACAGCTGCGAGCGGGAGCCGAAGCCGAGCCGCAGCGACGCCGCGACCGCCGTGCCGACGGCGAGGGTGCCGACAGCGGCCGTGGTCCTGTCCGGTGAGCGCATACCCGGTGTTCAGCCGCTCAGGGCGTCGCGGATGCGTGCCACCGCCTCGCTCAGAACCTGCGGCGCGGTGGCGAAGTTGAGCCGGACGTGCCCCTCACCACCCGGGCCGAAGGCCGGTCCGCTGTTCAGCGCGACCTTCCCGCGGGTCAGGAAGACCTCCGCCGGGTCCTCCCCCAGACCGAGCGCACGGCAGTCCAACCACGCGAGGTAGGTCGCCTCCGGAGGCGACCACCGGATCGTCGGCACCTCGGCGGCCAGCAGCGCGCCGAGCTGCGCGCGGTTCTCGACCAGGCCGGCGAGATGGGCGGCGAGCCACGCGCGACCCTCGGTCAGCGCGACGGCGTGGGCGAGCACGCCGATCGAGCTGGCGCTGTGGTCCAGCGTCGCGGGTAGCCCGGCGGTGATCTCGTCGACCACCGCGGGTCCGGGGACGATCAGGGCGGCCTTCAGCCCGGGCAGGTTGAAGGCCTTCGACGCCGAGTGGATCGCGTACGCGCGCTCGGCCCCGGTGACCGTCAGGTAGGGGGTGAACGACGCCCCCGGGTGCACCAGCGGACCGTGGATCTCGTCGACCACGACCCGCACCCCGAGCTCCTCGGCGAGTCCGGCGAGGCGTTCGAGCTCCGTCCGGGTGTGCGCCACACCCGTCGGGTTGTGCGGGTTGCACAGCGCCAGGGTGGCCGGCCGTCCGTCGGCGCGGATCGTGGCGAAGGCGGTTTCCAGGGCGTCGAGGTCGAGTCGTCCGGCTGCGGTCAACCCGACGTGCCTCACCTGCCGCCCGGTGATCTCCGGCAGGTCGAGGAAGGGCGGGTAGACCGGTGTCGTCAGCACCAGCACGCCGTCCGGCGGGGTCACCAGCCGCACCGTGTGCGCCATCCCGGTCATCACGTCGGCGGTGTGGCGCACCGTGTCCGGGTCGAGCGACCAGTGCCAGGCATCGGCCGCGTACGACGCGAGGGCCTCCGGGTAGGCGCGCCCCCAGGGGTAGCCGACCTCTCCTCGGCGCACCGCACTGATGATCGCGTCGCGGACCGGCTCGGCCAGGTCGGTGTCCATCTCGGCGACCCAGAGCGGCAGCACCTCCGGCGGATAGGCCTGCCACTTCAAGGTCCGACGTCCGACCAGGTCGGCCAGGGTGTTGCGCTCGAACGGGTTCTGCACGCCACCAGTCTGCGACACTGACGCCCGTGTCCCCTGACCCCCGTCGCTGTGCCGTGATCTTCAATCCGGTCAAGGTGAGTCCCCAGTTCCGCGAGCGCGCGAGCACGATCCTGGACCGGGCCGGCTGGTCAGACGTGCTGTGGCTCGAGACCAGCGAGGACGATCCCGGTCAGGGACGTACCGCCGAGGCCCTGGCCGCGAACGTGGACCGAGTCATCGTCGCCGGCGGTGACGGCACGGTCCGTGCGGTGGCCGAGGCGCTGTCCGGGTCCGGAACCCCACTAGGCATCGTGCCAGCGGGCACGGCCAACCTGCTCGACTACAACCTCGGGCTGCCGCGCACCGAGGAACCGGCCATCGAGGTCGCCGCCGACGGCACCGTCCGGGACATCGATCTGGTCAAGATCACCGTGGACGGCGGCAAGACCCAGCAGTTCGCCGTGATGGCCGGCGCCGGACTCGACGCGATGATCATGGACGAGGTGAGCAGCGACCTGAAGAAGTCGATCGGCACCGCTGCCTACTTCATCGCCGCCGGCAAGGCGCTCGGACGGCTGCCCATGTCCGTGCGGGTCAAGGTCGACGACCGGCCGATCAAGCACCACAAGGCGATGATGGTGCTGATCGGGAACGTGGGCGGCATCCCGCCGAACATCGACCTGATCCCCGGTGCTTCGTACGACGACGGCCTGCTCGACGTGATGGTGGCCTCGCCTCGCCGGCTCCGGGACTGGCTCAAGATCGTGGGGCGGATGATCATCCGACGGCAGCGCAAGGACGATGCGCTCGAGCTGCACCGGGGCAGGCGGGTCGAGATCGCCCTCAAGAAGCCGGAGACCTACCAGCTGGACGGCGACGTCGAGGGTGAGTTCACCCGCCTGACCGCGGAGGTCGTACCGGGTGCCCTGCGGGTCGTGCTCGCGTCGAGCTAGAGGCGCAACACCGCGACCCGCTCGATCAGATCCTCCAGCGCGGCCTCGAACTCGATCTCGAACCCGCCCTCCTTGAGCTCGTCGGCCATCTCCGAGATGAGCGGGTAGGACGAGAGGTCATCGCTCTCGATGAAGGCCAGGTTCACCTTGTCGGTGATGGTCAGGTCCTCCAGGGTGCCCGCCTCGAGCAGCAGAGCGCCCAGCAGGAAGGTCGCGAACGAGCGGTACACGACGACGCTGGTGACGGGGTCGAAGCCGTACCCCCGTAGCCCCTGCAGGAAGGACTCCACCCAGCGCAGACTCCGCAGCGGTGGCCGCAGCCACGGCGCCGAGGGCGGCCGGGTCGCCACCAGCGGGAAGATCCGCGGGTGGTCGATGGCCAGGCTGCGCACCGCGTGCGCCTGCATCTGCAGGTACTCCTGCCAGCTGGTGGACAGGCCGGCGTGGGTGGTCTCGTACAGCTCGTCCATCACCACCTCGACCACACCGTCCAGCAGCTGCTCACGTCCCGGCACGTAGCGGTAGAGAGCCATCGCCTCCACCCCGAGGTGGGCGCCCAGGCGGCGCATCGTCAACTTGCCCAGGCCGTTGGTGTCGATGAACCCGACGGCGGCGCGCAGGATGCGCATCTGATCCAGTGGCCGTCGCGGAACAGCAGAACGGGTCGCTCCGTCAACCGCCTCGGACTCGTCCGTCCTGGTGGGACCCTCGGTCTCGTCCATTCCTCTTCCCTTGCGCTCGGCTGATGTCGCGCCCCCGGGTGCGCTTCGACTGCGTGAAGGCACCAACGATCGGTGTGAGGACCCCGGCCCGCCGCTCAGGTATTTACAATGTAAACTGTTGTGACTACGCTAGGGAAGTCCATGGTCCGCATTTCTTCTTCTACGCATCGTAGTGAGAACGGACGGGCCGGAGGAAAGGTCTCGACATGAGTGGATTCGACAAGGCCAAGGCCAAGGCGGAAGAGCTGAAGGGCGAGGTCAAGGAGAAGGTCGGCGACGCGACCGACAACCAGAGCCTCCAGGCCGAGGGAGTCGGCGACCAGGCGTCCGGCAAGGCCAAGCAGGCTGCTGCCGACATCAAGCAGGCCGGCGAGGACATCACCCGCTAGCTCGACCCAGAGATCCGAGTGACGCAGCGCGTCGCTCCCCCAACGTGGCCCACCTGTTCCCGCCGGTCAGGTGGGCCGCACTCTGTCCGGGGCCTGCTGGATAGGCTGAGCCGAGCAGCTGGTGGACGGCACCGGCGGCGAGACCTGGTGGAGGAAACGCACGATGGCGAAGACCGTGATCACGTTCGGCACTTTCGACGTGTTGCACGTGGGTCATGTCCGGGTCCTCAACCGGGCGGCCGACTTCGGCGACCGGCTCGTGGTCGGAGTCTCCTCGGACGCCCTCAACTTCTCCAAGAAGGGCCGCAATCCCGTCTTCTCCCAGGACGAGCGGGTCGAGCTGGTCTCGAACATGAAGGTCGTCGACGAGGTCTTCGTCGAGGAGAGCCTCGATCTGAAGAAGGACTACATCACGTCCCACGGCGCCGACGTGTTGGTGATGGGCGACGACTGGACCGGCAAGTTCGACTGGGTGTCCGACGTCTGCGAGGTCATCTACCTGCCCCGCACCCCCTCGGTGTCGACCACGGCGATCATCGAGCACATCGTCACCACGCGGCCCGCCGCGGGAGCCTGATCTGCCCCTCCTGCTGGACCTGACCCCGCTGCGGGTCAGGCCCGCTTTCCGACGCCTGTGGGCGGGTCTCAGCCTGTCCAATCTCGGCACCCAGCTCAGCGTGGTGGCGGTCGGGCTGCAGATCTACGACATCACCCGATCCACCTTCTCGGTCGGCCTGCTCGGCATCTTCGCGCTGGTCCCCCTGGTGCTGCTCGGCCTGTACGGCGGCGCCCTCGTGGACGCGTACGACCGACGCCGAGTCGCCTTGTTCTCGGCCCTCGGGTTGTGGGTCGTGGTGCTCGGACTGGTCACCCAGGCCCTGCTCGGGCTGGATTCGGTCGAGCTGCTCTACGGTCTGGTGGCGCTGCAGTCCGCCGGCTTCGCGATCAACAACCCCGCCCGGACGGCGATCATCCCGCGGTTGGTCGAGCCTCGGCTGCTGCCCGCGGCCAACGTGCTGCAGACCGTGGCCTGGAACATCGCCCTCACCGTCGGTCCGTTGCTCGCCGCCTTCCTGGTCGCCGGACCCGGGTTCGCGGCCGCGTACGCGGTGGACGCCGTCCTCTTCACCGCCGCGTTGTGGGCTCTGTGGCGGTTGCCGGATCTGCCGCCGGTGGTCGGCCCGGGCGACAAGCCGTTGCGGCTGGGCCTGTCCGCCGTGGTCGACGGCTTCCGTTACCTCGCCACCCGGCCGAACGTCCGGATGACCTTCGTGGTGGACCTGATCGCGATGATCACGGCCATGCCCCGGGTGCTGTTCCCCGCCGTCGGGGTCCTGTTCCTGGGCGGCGGCGCCTTCACCACCGGGGTGCTCAGTGCGACGTACGCCGCGGGGGCGGTGCTCGCCGGGCTCTTCTCGGGAGGCCTGGTCCGGGTGGTGCACCAGGGTCGGGTCATCATCGCCTCGATCACCGCGTTCGGGCTGGCGGTGGCGGGGTTCGGGGCCGTGCTCCTCGGCACCGGGGCCGGGACGCCCCCGACGGTGCTCTGGCTTCCGCTGGTCGCGGCCGGGGTGTTCCTGGCCCTGGCCGGGGGTGCCGACTCGGTCAGCTCGGTGTTCCGCCAGACCATCCTGCAGTCGGCGACCCCGGACGACATGCGCGGACGCCTGCAGGGCATCTTCATCGTCGTGGTGGCCGGCGGACCACGGCTCGGTGATCTCGTCCTCGGGACGGCGGCCACCTGGACCGCGGAGAGCTGGGCCGCGCTCGGCGGCGGGCTGCTCTGCGCCCTGCTCGTCGTGGCGGTGGCCAGCACCCAACCCGGGTTCTGGGCCTACGACGCCCGTCATCCCCGGCCGTGACGGAATCACCCGCGTGGCGGATGCGTTAAGTTCGTCGTTGGCATTCCGGCCCGCACCCGCCGCGGGCCCCGACGGAGGGCGTACACCGCACCGATGACCGAGACCCCGGCACCGAACCGGGAGACGATCCCCCAGCGCCGGATCCGGATCCCCGACCTCCAGCAGGCCAAGGACCGTGGTGAGCGCTGGGCGATGTTGACCAGTTACGACACCTACACCGCAGCGCTGTTCGAGCGCGCGGGTGTCTGGGCGCTGCTGGTCGGCGACTCGGCCGCGAACACCGTCTACGGCTACGACTCCACCCTGCCGATCACCGTCGACGAGCTGATCCCGTTGGCCCGCGCCGTGGTGCGCAGCACCCACCGGGCCCTGGTGGTCGCCGACCTGCCGTTCGGCTCGTACGAGGAGGGCCCCAACCAGGCGCTCGGCACGGCCACCCGTTTCATGAAGGAGGCCGGCAGCCATGCGGTCAAGCTGGAGGGTGGGGTGCGGGTGGTCGACCAGATCCGCAAGCTGGTGTCCGCCGGCATCCCGGTGATGGGACACATCGGCTTCACCCCGCAGAGCGAGCACGCCCTCGGTGGCTACCGGGTGCAGGGCCGTGGGGACACCGCCGACGAGGTGCTGGCGGACGCCCACGCCGTGGCCGATGCCGGGGCCTTCGCGATCGTGCTGGAGATGGTGCCGGTCGAGGTCTCCAAGCGGATCACCGCCGAGGTCGACGTGCCCACCGTGGGCATCGGAGCGGGCTCCGACTGCGACGCCCAGGTGCTGGTCTGGCAGGACATGCTCGGCCTGCGGACCGGCAAGCTGCCGCGCTTCGTCCGCCGCTACGCCGACCTCGACGCGGTGATGGGCGAGGCGGTCGGGCGGTACGTGGACGACGTGCGCACGGGCGCGTTCCCGGCTGAGGAGCACACCTTCAGCGGAGGCTGGTCGTGAGGGTCGCGACCAGCGTCGCCGAGCTGGAGCTCCGGCGCGCCGAGCTGTCGAGCGGGATCACGCCGCCCACCGTGGCCTTCGTGCCCACCATGGGGGCCCTGCACGAGGGCCACCTGTCGCTGGTCAAGCTGGCTCGGAGCGTGGCCGACGTGGTGATCATGAGCATCTTCGTGAATCCGCTGCAGTTCGGTCCGAACGAGGACTACGCCCGCTACCCCCGCACTCTCGAGGTCGACCTGGCCAAGGCCGAGGCGGCCGGCGTCGACATCGTGTTCACCCCGAGCGTGGCCGAGATCTACCCGGCGGGCCGGCAGATCAGCATCAACGCCGGGGCGATCGGGGCCGTGCTGGAGGGGGCGGCCAGGCCCGGGCACTTCGACGGGGTGCTGACCGTCGTGCTCAAGCTGCTGAACATCGTTCGCCCCGACATCGCAGTGCTCGGGCGCAAGGACGCCCAGCAGCTGGCCTGCATCCGACGGATGGTGCTGGACCTCAACCTGGACGCCGACATCGTCGGGGCCCCGATCGTGCGTGAGCCCGACGGACTGGCCATGTCGAGTCGGAACCGGTTCCTGAGCCCGGCCGAACGGACCTCGGCGCTCAGTCTGCACGCGGCTCTCCGGGCCGCCGAGCTGGAGACGACCCCCGCCGACGCCCTCGCGGCGGCCGAGCGGGTGCTGGCCAAACCGGTCAGCACTGGCGAGATCGAGCTGGACTACGTGACGGTGGTGAATGCCGCGACGATGACCCCGGTCCCGACCGCCCATCGCGGCCCCGCGCTGGCCGTGGTCGCCGCCGTGGTCGGCACCACGCGCCTGATCGACAACACCGAGCTCACCTTCCCCGAGTCCGACCCCGCCGCGGACTGATGGTGGATCTGGAGTCGGCGGCGCAGGAGCTCTACGCCGGCTCGCCCGACGACTTCATCGAACGGCGCAAGGCGTTGGTCACGCAGGCTCGCGCTGACAAGGACCGGCCGCTGGCCACCGCCATCGGAGCCCTGCGACGACCCACGCGCTCCGCCTGGTTGGTCAACCTGTACGCCCGCGAGGCGCCCGACGACCTGGGCGCGCTGCTCGACCTGGGCGAGGCGCTGCAGGCTGCGCAGCGGGAGCTGTCCGGGCCCGACCTGCGCCGACTGTCGGTGGATCGCGGCAAGGCGCTCGCCGCGGCCACCCGCCGGGCCGTCGACCTCGGCCACGACCAGGGCTACGACGCGCCCGAGGCCGCCCGACTGGAGGTGAGCCAGACCCTCCAGGCGGCTCTGGCCGACCCGGAGGTGGCCGAGCAGGTACGCACCGGCACCGTGACCCAGGCGCAGGCGTACGGAGGCTTCGGCCCGTTCGCTCTCACCTCCCCGGCGGCGCCGGCAGCGCTGGAGCCCGAGGCGTCGCAGACCGAGACGCCAGAAACCGAGACAGCCGACGACGAGGCCGACACGCGCCGGGCCGAGGCCGAGAGCCGGCTCCAGACGGCCGAAGCGGCGCTGAGCGAGGCCGCCGAGGACGCCGACGCGGCGACCTCGCAGGCCGACGAGCTGGCCGACCGGGTCGAAGCCCTGCGGGCCGAGATCGCCGAGGCGGAGCAGGCGGAGACCGATGCGCAGCGGCAAGCGCGCGCGGCCCGGAAGAAGGTGTCGGAGCTGGAGGACGAAGTTCGGTCGGCGCGGGAGGCGTACGAGGCGCTCTGACCGGCCCGGGCGACACCTGTACGTTGTAAACGTGCGCCCCACCGAGCTCGGCCGATAGCGTCGATCGTGCGTACCGTCGGCGTCGAGGAAGAGCTGCTGCTGGTGGACCCGGAGACCGGGGCGCCGGTGGCGGTGGCGGGCTCCGTGCTGGCCGGCTCCGACGGCTTGGACGCCGAGCTGCAGCAGCAGCAGATCGAGATCGGCACCGAACCCTGCGACTCCCTCACCGAGCTCGCCGACCAGCTGCGGCACTGGCGCTCCGAGGCGGGCGCAGCGGCCGAGCGGGCCGGCGCCCTGATCGTGGCGACCGGCACCTCGCCGGTGCCCGTGGTGCCCGAGCTGACCGTGACACCCCGCTATCGGGCGATGGTGGAGACGTTCGGTCTGACCACCGCCGAGCAGCTCACCTGCGGGTGCCACGTGCACGTGGGCATCGACTCGGCCGAGGAGGGCGTGGCCGTCCTCGACCGGATCCGGAGCTGGCTGCCGGTGATCTTGGCGCTGACGGTGAACTCGCCCTACTGGCAGGGCGAGGACAGCGGCTACGCGAGCTTCCGCTCCCAGGCCTGGACCCGGCTGCCCACCGCCGGGCCGACCGACGCGTTCGGGTCGGCCGAGGCTTACCACAGCGAGGTCGACCGGCTGCTGCGCACCGGTGTCGCGCTCGACCTCGGGATGATCTACTTCGACGCCCGGCTCTCGCACCACCTGCCGACGGTGGAGATCCGGATCGCCGACGTGTGCCTGTTCCGCGACGACGCCCTGTTGGTGGCCGCCCTGGTCCGGGCCCTGGTGGACACCGCCGCACGCGAGTGGCGGGCCGGTGCGCCGGTACCCCCGGTCGAGACCTCGGTGCTGCGGCTGGCGACCTGGCGGGCCGGCCGGTCGGGGCTGGCGGGAGACCTGCTGGACCCGGTGCACGGGACCCCCCTGCCCGCCCGACAGGTGCTGGCGGAGCTGGTCGAGCACGTCGGTGAGGCCCTCGCCGCCAGCGGCGACGGCACAGTGGTCGCCGACCTGCTCGAGACGGTCCTGGACCGCGGCACCGGTGCGGTGCATCAGCGACGCTGGCTGCAGCAGAACCACAACCTGGGAGCGATGGTGCTCCGGATGGCCGAGCTCACCACGAGCTGATCCCGAGGAGAACCATGACCCGAGTGCTGGTGACCGGCGCGTCCGGCTTTGTCGGCTCCCACCTGGCCCAGGCCCTGACCGAGGCCGGTCACGAGGTGCTGGCGATGACCCGGCACCCGGACGACTACGACGGGGCAGGCGAGCCGGTGTACGCCGATGTGGCCGATCCGGAGTCATTGCGCGCGGTCATGCAGGGGGTTCAGGCCGCCTACTACCTGGTGCACGCGCTCGATTCCGACGACTTCGTGCAGCGGGACGCGGACTCAGCCAGGGCCTTCAGCTCGTCGGCGGCCGAGGCCGGACTCGAACGGATCATCTACCTGGGCGGTCTGGGCAGCGAGGACGACGAGCTCTCCGACCACTTGCGGTCCCGCCGCGAGGTCGAGCAGCTGCTGGGTGCCGACGGGGTGCCGGTGACCGTGCTGCGGGCGGCCATCGTGATCGGCGACGGCGGCATCTCGTGGGAGATGACCCGCCAGCTGGTCAAGCACCTGCCGGCCATGGTCGGACCGCGGTGGGTGATGACCAAGACGCAGCCGATCGCCCTGGACGACATCGTCCGCTACCTGGTCGGTGTGCTGCAGCCCAGCGAGGCTCTCGGCCGGACCTTCGAGGTGGGCGGACCGGACGTGCTGACGTACGCGGAGATGATGCAGCTGGTCGCCCGGAACCACTTCGGCCGACCGTTGCCGATCTTGATCGTGCCCCTGCTGACGCCGCGCCTGTCGTCTCACTGGCTGTCGTTCGTGACCGACGTCGACACCGCTACCGCCCGCAACCTGGTCGACTCGATGAGCAACGAGGTGGTGGTCAAGGACGACTCGATCCGGCAGGTCGTGCCGGGTGAGCCGATCGGCTACGACGAGGCGGTCGGGCGGGCGCTCGCGGCTCGCAAGGCTCGACTGAGTCGGGAGGCGCAGGAGACCCCGAAGGCCCGGAAGGCGCACACGTGACCGACACCCAACCGCCTGTCGAACCGCGTCAGCCCACGCGGTCACGGTGGACCAGCCAGGCCGCCAAGGTGGTCAGGCCGGTGTTCGTGGACCGGGTCGAGCGCGACCACCGCCAGTCCGACGCGGAGTTCCGGCGCCGCCGGATCGTGGTCGCGGCCACCCTGGTCGTCGGGGCGACTCTGCTCGGCCTGTCCTTCTCCACCGCGCCGGGCGAGCCGGCGTTCTATCCCCTGACCATCGGCCTCGCCGCCACCTGGATGCTCGGCAGCCTGATCTCCGGTCCGCTGCACCTGGGTCACATCGAGTTCCGCGGCATGCTGCGCCGACCGATCCTGGAGCCGATCGCGGTGGGCCTGCTGCTGGCCGGGGTGTTCGTGCTCGGCGCACTCGTCTTCCGCGAGGTGCCGTTCCTCACCGGCCTGACCGAGGACGTGATCGGCTATGCCCGGTACGGGATCCTGCCGGTGGTGGTGATCATCACGATCATGAACGGCATCGCCGAGGAGCTCTTCTTCCGCGGCGCGCTCTTCGCCGGGATCGGGGTCCGACATCCGGTGACCATCTCGACGATCCTCTACACCTTGGCGACCGTGGGGTCGGGAAACGTGGTGCTCGTCTTCGCCGCTGCCCTGCTGGGCACGGTGGTCGGGCTGGAGCGACGGGCCAGCGGAGGCGTGCTGGGGCCGATCCTGACCCACGTCACCTGGTCGACGGCCATGCTCTTCCTGTTGCCGTTGATCTTTCCCGGGTGATCGTCGGCTGACCCTCAGGCAGACTTCTTCGCGGCGGTCCTCTTGGCCGGGGCCTTCTTGGCGGTCGTCTTCTTGGCGGCCTTCTTCTTGGCCGTCGTTTTCTTGGCCGTCGCCTTCTTGGTCGGGGACTTCGACGTCTTGGCCGCGGCCGAGCTCCGCTTGGACCGGTTCTCCTCGACGCTGCGGCGCAGCGCTTCCATCAGGTCCACGACCTGGGCCCCGGCGGGCTCTCCGGCGTCTTCCTCGCCGAACGTGGCTGCGGTGTCCAACGCATCGCCCTGCTCCAGCTTCGCGGCGATCAGCTCGCGCAGCTGGGCCTGGTAGTCGTCGGAGAACTTGTCCGGCTTGAAGTCAGCACTCATGTTCTCCACCAACGACGACGCCATCTCGGCCTCCTTCGCCGACACGCGGACGTCCTCGCTGAGACTCGGGAAGTCGGCCTCGCGCACCTCGTCGTCCCAGAGCAGGGACTGCAGCATCAGCACCTTGTCACGGACCCGGAGCGCACCCAGCCGCGTCTTCTGTCGCAGCGAGTACTGGACGATCGCCGTTCGGTCGGTGTCCGCCAACGCCCGACGCAGCAGCGCGTACGCCTTGACGGCGGTCTTGTCGGGCTCCAGGAAGTAGCTGCGATCGAACATGATCGGGTCGACCTGCGACGAGGGGACGAACTCGACCACCTCGATCTCCCGGCTGCGCTCCTCCGGCAGCGACTTCAGGTCGTCGTCGGTCAGCACGACGGTGGTGTTGCCGTCGTCGTACGCCTTGTCGATGTGGGCGTAGTCGACCACCTTGCCGCACACCTCACAGCGTCGCTGGTAGCGGATCCGGCCGCCGTCGGCGTCGTGCACCTGATGCAGGCTGAGATCGTGGTCCTCGGTCGCGCCGTAGAGCCTGACCGGTACGTTGACCAGCCCGAAGCTGATCGCACCTTTCCAGATCGAACGCATGCCTACACCGTAAACGAGCGAGTCCCGTACGTGAATCTACGCATTGCGGTGGTCCGGTGCCGTGTCTGAGGATTTAATTCGCCCCTCGACCCGGAGTTGCCCATGTCCCGCTCGGTCATCCCCACACCCCCGTCCGAGCCACCGCCGTCCGCGACGACTGCTCGCCGGGATCCTGGCTCTCGCCACCGGTCTGGCTCTGGCCGCCGCCGTGGTCGTGCCGGCAGCGGCGGATCCGCCCGATGACCCGGTCGGCGATCCAGGTCGGTCGGTCGTCCTGCCTCGCCTGGTGGCCCGGGCGACGATGCCGGCCGGGCCCGGCTTCTCCGCGGCGACGGCGAACGGCGACGGCACCTTCTGGGCACTGACCGACGAGGACTCCGGCACTCAGCCGGGCTCGAGCGACGTCCCGTTGCGACTCCACCTGATCCGACCCCGCTGGGAGCGTGCCGGTGGCGGCACCGGCGGCGTACGGGTCCTGCGTGACCTCGCCCTGTCCGACCCGTACCGGCAGATCCCGTTCCCGATCGCGCAGGAGAACACCGACACGCGACGCCTCACGGCCGCCGACTTCGACATCGAGTCACTCCAGCGGATGCGGGACGGCACCTTCTGGATCGGTGAGGAGCGAGGCCCGTACCTCCTGCACATCGACGCCCGCGGCCGCGTGCTCGACCCTCCCGTGCCGTTCTCTGGGCCCACGCAGGTCTCTGGGCCCACGCAGGCCGGCGGTTTCGCGGCCCTGGCGATGTCGCGGAAGGGACGGTATCTCTACCCCGTCCTGGAGAAGGCCCTGCCCGGCGAGGAGGACGGCCGACGGCGGGTCATCTCCCAGTTCGACACGCGGCGCGGTCGCTACACCGGACGCACCTGGGACTACCGGGTCGACACCGACGCCAACCTGGTGGCCGACGCCCAGCTGGTGGAGCCTCACACGCTGCTGGTCCTCGAACGCGACGACCTCGACGGTGAGGCGGCGGTCAGCAAGCGCGTGTACCGGATCGATCTCGACCGGACCGATCGCTCCGGCATGCTGGCGAAGACCCTGGTGGTCGATCTGCTCAAGCTCGACAACCCGTCGCGCCTCGCCGACGGCGACGGTTGGGGCACCGGGGATCCGTTCAGCTTCGGTCTGCGGTCCGTCGAGGCACTGGTGTCGCTACCGAACGGCAACCTCCTGCTGGCCAGCGACAACGACGATCCCGACCGTGCGGTCCGCCGGCCCGGCACACCGGACGACGCGGAGCTGATCATCATCGATCCCGAGGCCACCGTGACCGCTCGCGAGGCCGAGGGCACGGTGATCGCCCACCGCGGTGCCAGTGGCTATCGCCCCGAGCACACGCTGGCGTCGTACGCGCTGGCCATCCGCCAGTGCGCGGACGTGATCGAGCCCGATGTCGTGCTGACCAAGGACGACGTCCCGGTCGCCCGGCACGAGAACGAGATCGGCGGCACCACCGACGTGGCGACGCATCCCGAGTTCGCCGACCGCCGGGTCAGGAAGATCATCGACGGGGAATCCGTACGGGGCTGGTTCACCGAGGACTTCACGCTGGCGGAGCTGCGGACGCTGCGCACCAGGGAACGCATTCCCGATCTGAGGCCGGCGAACACCGCCTTCAACGGGTTGTACCCGATCCCCACCCTCGCCGAGGTGCTCGATCTCGCCCGGCACTCACGGACCTGCAGCGGCCGACGGGTCGGGGTGACGCCGGAGACCAAGCATCCGACGTACTTCGCCAGCATCGGGAAACCGCTGGAGACACCCCTGTTGGACGCGCTCACGGCGGCCGACCTGAACCGCCGACGCTCCCCGGTGGTCATCCAGAGCTTCGAGGTGGGCAACCTGCGGCGCCTGAACGAGCTGACCCCGGTGGGGCTCTCCCAGCTCGTCAACTGCAGTGGCGCACCGTACGACTTCGAGGTCGCCGGCGACCCCCGGACCTATGCGTCCATGGCCAAGGCCGCCGGACTGGCGGAGATCGCCCAGTACGCCGACGCGGTGGGCCTCTGCAAGAACCTGATGATCCCGCGCACCAGCCAGGGCTACCTCAAGCAGCCCACCACCGCCATCGCCGACGCCCACACCGTCGGGCTGACAGTGATCGGCTGGACCTTCCGCCAGGAGAACAGCTTCCTGCCCGCGGACTTCAGAGTCGGCACCGACCCCGCCGCCCACGGCGACCTGCAGGGCGAGATCCGCACCTTCCTGGCGGCCGGGATGGACGGCTACTTCACCGACAACCCCGACATCGGTTCCGAGCTGGAGCTGGACCTGACCTGAGCCCGATGGCGATCTGGGGTGGGACTGTCAGACCCCCGATCTAGAATCGGCTACATGTTCGAAAGAGGTCAGGCCGGCGATACGGGGTCCGGTGGTGGAGGCCGGACCCCGGGTCGGGTGCTGGCCGACCGGATCGTGGCCCGCGACACCCGGATCCGGGCCGAGGAGCTCGGCACCGTGCTCGATCTGCAGGCCTGGCTGGCCCTGCACTCGGTGGATCCGACCGACCCGCTGGCCACCGGGATCGCCGGCGGTGCCGGCCGACAGTCGGGTTCGGACGGGACCCCGCTGGTGGATGAGTTCGCAGTCCGGGAGTACGCGGCCCTCCGGCACCAGTCGGAGCCGACCGCCCGGGCGTTCCTGACCGATGTCGCCGACTTGGAACACCGCTTCCCGAAGCTCTGGGCAGCGGTGCAGGCTTTGTGGCTGCCCGTCTGGCAGGCCCGCAAGATCGTCGCCGCCTGCCGCGAGCTCTCCAAGGATGCAGCTGCGCTGGTGGATGTCGAGATGGCCGCCGTTGCGGCCGGGCTGCCGTGGAGCCGGATCCTGACCCGGTTGGGGGCGGCGATCATGGCCGCCGACCCTGCCCTGGCCGAGAAGAAGCGGCAGCAGGCGAAGTCAGCCCGGTTCGTGCAGCTGTGCCGATCCGAGGACGGCATCAACACCATGATCGTCCGCGCCGACGCCGGTGACCTGGTCATGGTCTATGCCCTCGTCGACCGCCTCGCCGACATCCTGACGCTGGAGGGCAACGTCGAAACCGCCGACGAACGCCGGGCGACCGCCTTCGGGCTCCTCGCCCAACCGGCGATGATCCTGCAGCTCCTGCTCCGCCACAGAGACGACGGCACCCACGCCGCTGACCAGCCACAGGGTCCGGCTCCGGATCGGGAGGCGGGCGTTGGCACGACACCAGCCCCCGCCGATCCGCGGGTGGATCCGCCCGCCTGGACCGCCGACGACTACGACGAACCGGAGGATCCGGCACCCGTCGATCACCCCAACGTTCCCGACTACTGGCAACAACGCCTCCGACCGAGACCCGCGCCGGAACCAGCCGCCCCGGTCTGGAACCGAGAACCCGACGATCCCGACCCACCCGATCTGCCCGACAGATCAGGACTCCGTCTTGACCTGCCCGGACTCACCGACCTGCTCTCCCAGCAGGGCCTGAAGGCTGCCCGCCCGCGGGTGGTGCTCAACGTGCATCTGACCGACCAGACCCTCGCCACCGGCACCGGTGTCGTCCGCACCGACCACACCACCATCGGAGCCATCCTCGCCGGACAGCTCCGAGAGTTCCTGAACACCAACAACTGCCACATCACCGTCCGACCAGTCCTGGACCTCGACCAGATCCCGTCCGTGGACGCCTACGAGATCCCCCACCGGATCCGCGACGCCGTTCGCCTCCGCCACGTCGCCTCCGTGTTCCCCTACTCCGGAGCAACCAGCCCCGGCATGGATCTGGACCACACGAACCCGTACCGGTGGGACGGCACCCCCGGCCAGACCGGACCCCCCAACCTCGGACCCCTCACCCGCGGCGAACACAATGCCAAGACCCACGGGATGTGGACCGTCACCTCGCCGCATCCCGGCGTGTTCCTCTGGCGTTCGCCCCACGGCCACTGGTTCCTGTCCACCAACCACGGCACCCAACACCTCGGACCCCTCCCCGACACCGGCAACACCACCACCGGGTGCCCCACCATCGAGCTCGCCGCGGCACATCGGTAGCTGTCGGACCGCTACCGTCAGCGAGTGCAGCTGCGCGAATCCGTCCATCACTGGCTGTCTCGGCGAGTACGCGTCAAGCGAGCTCATCCTCGGCGGGAAACCGACGCAGACGGATGGAGCGCGATCATGACCGATGATCATGAACGGCGCAGACTGATCCGGCAGGCGGTCCGGGTGATAGCAACAACAATCGGGTACCGGTGGTGGAGTCTCGACGATCTGCGCGACACCACCGAGCACGTGCTGGACAACCAACGGGAGATCATCGAGAAGGCGCTCACCGACCTGATCTAGGGTCTGCACATGGCCTCACCGGGCACCGAGCAGAGCGTGACCGTCGACGGTCACGTGATCAAGCTGACCAACCTCGACAAGGTCCTCTACCCGGTCACCGGCACCACCAAGGCCGACGTGATCGGTTACTACGCCGAGATCGCGGCGATCATGCTGCCGCACGTGATCGACCGCCCGGCGACCCGCAAGCGCTGGCCGGACGGGGTGGGCGACGGCAGCAGCGAGCCGACGGTGTTCTTCAACAAGGACCTGGCCAAGGGCACACCCGACTGGGTCACCCGGTTCAAGATCGCGCACCGTGATCACGACAACTACTACCCGGCGGTCAACGACCTCGCGACCCTGACCTGGCTGGGCCAGCTCGCGGCCCTGGAGATCCACGTGCCGCAGTGGCAGTTCGGGCAGAACGGCCAACCGCGCAACCCTGATCGGCTCGTCCTCGATCTCGACCCGGGAGAGGGTGTCAGCCTCGCCCAGTGCGCCGAGGTGGCGCGCTGGGCGCAAGAGATCCTGACCGACATCGGTCACGCTCCCGTCCCGGTGACCAGCGGCAGCAAGGGGATCCACCTGTACGCACCGCTGGACGGCAGTCTCAACCCCGAGCAGGCCACCGACGTCGCGCGCGAGCTGGCCCGGGCCCTGGAGGCCGACCATCCCGACACGGTCACGGCCACCATGAAGCGGGCCCTGCGGACCGGCAAGGTGTTCATCGACTGGAGTCAGAACAACGGCGCCAAGACGACCGTGGCGCCGTACTCGTTGCGAGGTCGGCTGCGCCCCACAGTCGCCGCGCCCCGCACCTGGGACGAGCTCGCGGATCCCGACCTCGATCAGCTCGAGTACGCCGAGGTGCTGCAGCGCGTCACCGACGGTCTCGACCCCCTCGCGGCCATGGCCGGAACGTCACCCGCCGTCGTCGACCGGCTGACCACCTACCGCAGCATGCGCGATCCGGCCAAGACCCCCGAGCCGGTGCCGGCCACCCCGCCCAGTGGGGGGAGAGGCAACACGTTCGTCATCCAGGAGCACCACGCGCGTCGCCTGCACTACGACTTCCGGCTGGAGCACGACGGCGTGCTGGTCAGCTGGGCCGTGCCGAAGGGTCCGCCGAGCGACACCGGTGACAACCGGCTCGCCGTCCAGACCGAGGACCACCCGCTGGAGTACGCCACCTTCGCCGGCTCCATCCCCCGCGGCGAGTACGGCGGTGGCTCGGTCGCGATCTGGGACTCCGGCACCTACGAGCTGCACAAGTGGCGGGACGGCAAGGAGGTGATCGTCACGCTGCACGGTCAGCCCGACGGCGGGCTGGGCGGCCAGGTGCGGTCGTACGCCCTCATCCACACCGGCGGCAGCAGCCAGCCGGAGAAGAACTGGCTGATGCACCTGATGACCGAGAAGCCGGCGTACGGTCCCGCCGGCGACGAGCTCCCGTTCCCGCCCGAGGTGCAGCCGATGCTCGCCACCCCGTCCACCCCGGCCGAGGTCGAGGCCAGCCAGGATGAGTACGCGTACGAGATGAAGTGGGACGGCGTCCGATCCGTGGTCTACCTGGCCGGCGGCCGGGCCAAGCTGGTCAGCCGTCGCGGCCGGGACGACACCCCGGCGTATCCGGACGTGGTCGAGGCGTTGACCGGCGTCGAGGTCGAGACCGCGGTGCTGGACGGTGAGATCGTGGTGACCGACGAGACCGGTCGCCCCCGCTTCGGGCTGCTGCAGAACCGGATCAACCTGACCCGACCCGCCGACATCCAGCGCGCCGCGGCCACCTGGCCGGCCCAGCTGATGGTGTTCGACATCCTCGAGCTGAACGGACGCACGCTGGTGCGGGAGCCGTACGAGCGGCGCCGCGAGATCCTCGGCACCACCATCCCCGGCGTCATCGGCGGCCGGGTCCAGGTGCCGCCGGTCTTCGACGGCGACCTCCAGGCCGCCCTCGACACCAGCAAGGCGCTCGACCTCGAGGGGATCGTCGCCAAACGACTCGGCTCGGTCTACCAGCCGGGCCGGCGCGGCCACACCTGGCTGAAGATCAAGCTGCACCACAGCCAAGAGGTGGTGATCGCCGGCTGGCGACCGGGGCAGGGTCGCCGCGACGGTGGCATCGGGTCTCTGCTGCTGGGGGTGCCGACCGAGGCTGGACTGCTCTACGTGGGCCGGGTCGGCTCCGGCCTCAACGGCCGTCAGCTCACCGAGCTGGAGCGGATGCTCACCCCCCTGGCCCGCCGGGACAACCCGATGATCGAGGTGCCCCGGGAAGACACGCGCGACGCGCACTGGGTCGAACCGGAGCTGGTCGGCGAGGTCACCTACAGCGAGCTGACCGGGCCCGGTCGGCTGCGGCACCCGGTGTGGAAGGGACTGCGGGCCGACAAGACACCCGCCGACGTCATCTGGGAAGGGGTCAGCTGGCCGAGCTGACCGAGCCCAACGTCAGCCCGCGGTGCGCGGCCAGCTGCTCGGCCTGCTCGCCGATCGCCTTCTTCGTCACGGCCTTGGGCTGCCACACCTCGACCTCGAGGTCCAGCTTCGCGCCCTTGGCCCGGGGCCGCCAGCACCCCACGATCTCGCCGCCGGCCAGCAGCGGCCCGGGACGTCCGAGGGCGGGCCAGAGCTGCTTGCGCTGCGCTGCCTCCGGCACCAGCAGATCGCGGTCCTTGCCCTGGACCAGCAGATCGTACGGTCCGAGCAACCGGGCCACGGGCTCTGCCTCCTGCAGATCGCCGAGCAGCCACTTCTTCGTGCCGCCGACCCTGACCTCGGTCGCGTCCTCCGGCCAGTGCTGCTTGATCACGGTCGCGGTCGTGTCCAGGAAGCCCGCGACCTCGGACGGCGTCGCGGGTCCGAGCAGCCGCAGGTAGCCGCGGATGACCTGGAGGTGCTCTGGGGCGGAGGCAGGGTCGGCGGCGACCCCGGCCGGTCGGCGCGGCCAGCCCGGGATGCGCCGGAGCACCGGCGGCGAGGTGGCCGGTTCGATCTCCAGACCACCGAACACGGCGGCGATCCGGAACAGCGACTCCGGCACGTGGGTGGCCTGGCAGCCTCGGCACCAGCTGGCGTAGGCGTCCGGTAGGTCATCGGTCAGGGCCGTCGACAGGTCGCCCTTCACCATCGGATCGGGCACCAGGCGACGCATCGCCCGAGCCACCTCGGCGATCGCCTCGCGTGGCCCGACCCCCGTCGCGGTGAGCGGCTTGGCGGCGCCGATCATCCTGCGGCCCGCGTCCGTGTCGTCGAACGGGGAGATCGCGGTCATCACGTGCACCAGCTCGGACCGCCGGTAGTAGTGCGGCGAGACCCGCAGACTCCAGACCAGACCGAGTTCGTCGGCGTCGACCAGCGCGTCCGGCGACGCGATGGGCACCCCCCGGTTGGCCAGGGCCCAGCTGGCCCCGTCCCGTCCGGAATCCTGGACGCCGAGATCGAGGACGGCCGCATCGGTCGCGGTCCGGGGCGCCGTCGCACGGTCCAGCTGCTGCGCGGCGATCCGGTGACCGATGACCTGCCTGCGTGTGAGGTCCATCTCCTCATGGTGGACCACGGTTCCGACAGCACAGGCGTGACGACGCGCTAACCTGGCGCCTCGTGTGTGCCGGGCAGCCAGGAGTGGGGCGATGATCGGATCAGGGTCGGGTCGCCCGCCGTTCCCGGTCACGCTCGACAACTGGCAGTCGGCGGGTCAGCTGAACTGGACCTTCCAGCACATGGCCGAGATCTTCCCGACCGTCCCGATCTCCCGCGGATCCGACCACGCGCCGAGTCTGCCGCGGGTCGCCTACGTTCCCGACGCGCTGCCGGTGCGGACCCACGACGGGCAGACCTCCTCGGTGCACTCGGTGATGGCCGGCACCGACACCGACGGCTGGCTGGTGCTGCACGATCACCCGAGCTGGGGCCCGCAGCTGATGGTGGAGCGCTACCCGACCGGGATGGAGCCGTCGACGCTGCACCTGCTGATGTCGGTCACGAAGTCGGTCGTCGGAAGCACGCTGGGTGTGCTCGTCGGCCAGGGCGTGATCGAGACCGAGGCCCTGGTCACCCACTACGTCCCGGCCCTGTACGACTCCGGCTACGCCGGCGCGACCGTACGGAACCTGCTGGACATGCGGTCCGGCATCCGCTTCTCCGAGGACTACCTCAACCCGATGGCGGAGGTGCGGGTGCTCGAGCAGGCGTTCGGCTGGGCGCCGAAGCTGATCCCGGACGTCCCGGGCACACTGCGCGACTTCCTCGTCGGCCTCAGCCAGGGCGGGCCGCACGGTGGACCGTTCGACTACCGCAGCTGCGAGACCGACGTGCTGGGCTGGGTGATCGAGGCCGCGACCGGCCGCCGCTTCGCCGAGGTCGCGGCCGAGCTGGTCTGGTCCCGGATCGGGGCCGAGTTCGACGCGAACATCGGCGTCGACGCCGAGGGCAGCGCCATGTACGACGGCGGCATGTCGGCGACCCTGGGCGATCTGGCCCGCTTCGGTCTGATGATCTTGCGGAACGGCACCTCGCTGACCGGTGATCAGGTGGTGCCGTCCTGGTGGATCGAGGACAGCTTCGCCGGCGGTTCCGACTCCCTCCGGGCCTTTGCCGACTCCCCCGGGGACAACCGGATGCCTGGCGGTTTCTACCGCAACCAGTTCTGGATCCCCGACGCACAGCGGCCCGTGCTGCTCTGCCTGGGCATCCACGGTCAGATGATCTACGTCAACCGGGGGGCAGGCGTGGTCGCCGCCAAGCTGTCCAGCTGGCCGACACCCCAGCACGCCTGGAAGCTGTTCTCCACGGTCGCGGCCTTCGACGCGATCAGCGCCGACCTCACCCTCGCATAGCCGGGCTGTCTTCCTCGGGTGATGCCCGGCTGAGCCTGACAGGCATGATCATTCCTCCCGCCCCGCCATTGACCGGCACCACCTGCGTTGACACGATGAGGCCTACTCTCAGCCGTTGAGGAGGCGCTCGAACATGCCCGCACACCCGCTCGATCCACTTTCCGAGGACGAGTTCCGCACCACGGCGGCCATCCTCCGGCGGGACCGGGGCGTGTCGCAGGAGTGGCGATTCGCCTCGATCGAGCTGGCCGAGCCGGCGAAGGCGGATGTCAAGGCGTGGGCGAGCGGTGACCCGGTGCCACGGAAGTCCCTGTCGGTGCTGTGGGAGAAGGCCACCAACGACACCTACGAGGCGGTCGTCGATCTGGTCGCCGATGCGGTCGTCTCCTGGACGCACATGCCCGGCGTCTGCCCGAACTTCACCGTCGACGAGTACCACGACATCGACCACGCCCTGCACGAGCACGCCGAGGTGCTCGCCGCCCTGGCCGCCCGCGGGATCAACGACCCGTCCCTGGTCCTGTTCGACGTGTGGACCTACGGCAAGCAGGTGATGCCGGAGCAGTGGCGGGATCGCCGGCTCGGCTGGTGCGACATCTGGATGCGGGCCACGCCGGCCGGCAACCCGTACGCGCACCCGGTGTCCGGTCTCAAGATCATCGTCGACATGAACACCCTCGAGGTGCTCGACATCGAGGACCACCACGACTACGGCTTCCCCGACGTCGCCGGTGAGTACGACCCCCAGCTCACCGGCATCGCCCCCCGCACCGACCTGAAACCGCTGGAGATCACCCAGCCCGAGGGCGTGTCCTTCACCCTCGACGGCAACGAGCTGCGGTGGCAGAACTGGACGATGCGGCTCGGCTTCAACTTCCGCGAGGGACCTGTCATCTACCAGGTGGCCTTCGACGATCCCCGACACAGCGGTGAGGGCAGCAGCACCCGCGACATCGCCTACCGGATGTCGTTCGCGGAGATGGTGGTGCCGTACCGGGACCCGGGCTTCGACCACTACCGCCGGACCGCCTACGACATCGGCGAGTGGGGTCTCGGTTACATGACCACCTCGCTCGAGCTCGGCTGCGACTGTCTGGGTGAGATCGTCTACCTCGATGCCGTGGTGCCCGACTCCCAGGGCGAGCCCCAGGTCATCCCGCAGGCGATCTGCCTGCACGAGGAGGACAACGCCGTGCTCTGGAAGCACGTCGATCCCGAGACCGGGGCGGAGGTCCGGCGGATGCGTCGGATGGTGGTCTCGGTGCACGCGACGGTGGCGAACTACGAGTACCTGATCTACTGGCGGTTCTACGCCGACGGCAACATCGAGTGCGAGGTCCGGGCCACCGGCCTGATGGTGACGACCCCGCTGGAGTCCGACCAGGACAGCTCGCCGTACGGGACGCTGGTGGACACCAGGACGTACGCCCCGTTCCACCAGCACTTCCTCGTGGCCAAGCTCGATCTCGACATCGACGGCGAGGACAACACAGTGGTCGAGGTCGATGCGGTCGTCCCGCCGATCTCCGCGGAGAACCCGTACGGGCTGGCGCTCACCACCCAGGCCACCACGATCGCCTCGGAGAGCGAGTCCGCCCGGGACTTCAAGTGGGAGACCCAACGGGCCTGGAAGGTGATGAACGCCACCAAGAAGAACCGGCACGGCACGAACACGGCGTACAAGCTCGTACCGGGCGCCGCGATCCCGCCGCTGCTGGATCCCGCCTCCGCGGTGATCCAGCGAGCACCGGTGGTCGGGCACACGCTGTGGGTGACCGCGCACGACGACCGGGAGCGTTGGCCGGCCGGCGACTATCCCACCCAGTCCGACGGTGGCGCCGACAGCGGGCCGGAACCGCACCAGCAGGGCATCGCACGGTGGGTCGCCGAGGACGCCCCGCTGGTGGCCACCGACGTGGTTCTCTGGTACGTCTTCGGCATCCACCACATCACCCGGGTCGAGGACTGGCCGATGATGCCGGTCGACATCATCTCGTTCTGGCTCAAACCGTTCGGGTTCTTCGACGCCAACCCGTCACTGGATGCTCCGGCGACGAGCAAGGCGGGCGGTGCCCATTGCCACCCGGATCACCACACGTCATGATCAGCGACAGCGGGCACGTCAGGCAGTACCACGGGTACGAGGTCTAGTCAGGACCTTCGAACGCCCTCGGCGGAAGGGTTGGGAATGGCAGACAAAGGGCTCAAGGCGGATTCTGTCGGTCTGTTCGGGGGGACGCTGCTCGGCATCTCGTCGGTGGCACCGGCGTACGTGCTCACGGCGACCGTTGGCATCCTCGCGGTGGCAGTGGGCGAGCAGACGCCGGTGGTGATCATCGCGGGCTTCCTGCCGATGTTCTTCGCGGCGTACGCGTACCGCGAGTTCAACAAGGTGATGCCGGACAGCGGCACGTCCTTCACCTGGACGAGCAAGGCCTTCGGTCCCTACATCGGCTGGCTCGGGGGCTGGACCGCCGTGGTCGCGACGATCATCGTGCTGTCCAACCTGGCCGGCGTCGCGGTGCAGTTCCTCTACCAGTTCATCGGTGCCGTGGCGCGCTCGGAGTCGATCAGCGCCCTGTGGGAGAACAAGCCGATCAACGTGATCACCTGCCTGGCCTTCCTGGCCATCGCCACCTGGGTGGCGTACCGCGGCATCGACGCCACCGAGAAGGTGCAGATCGTCCTGGTGTCGTTCCAGATGGTGGTGCTGCTGCTCTTCGCGATCATGGCCTTCGTCAAGCACGAGACCGCCGGGGTCGGCACGGACTTCAGCTGGGCGTGGTTCTCGCCCGCCGGGATCGGCCTGTCGGCGTTCATCGTCGGTCTGTCCGGCTCGATCTTCGGCTTCTGGGGCTGGGACACCGCCCTCACCGTCAACGAGGAGTCGAAGGACTCCGATCACGGACCCGGTCTGGCCGCTCTGCTCTGCGTGGTGTCCATCCTGATCACGTACCTGATCGTCTGCATCGCCATGCAGATGTTCGCGGGTCTGGGCGACACGGGTCTGGGTCTGAGGAACGAAGAGGTGTCGGACAACGTGTTCGGCAACCTCGCCGAGCCGGTGATGGGCTTCCCGTTGAGTCTGACCCTCTACCTGGCCGTGCTGGCCTCCTCGGCCGCCAGTCTGATCACCACCTTCCTGCCCACCACCCGTACCCTGCTGGCCATGGGCGCGTACGGCGCGATGCCGAAGCGGTTCGCCCACATCCACCCGCGGTTCAAGTCGCCGAGCACGGCGACGATCCTGGCCGGCATCGCCGCCGCCGCCTTCTACACGGTGATGACGATCCTCAGCGAGCGCGTGCTGACCGACACCATCCTGTCGCTCGGCATCATGATCTGCTTCTACTACGGCCTGGTCGCGTTCGGCTGCATCTGGTTCTTCCGCAAGACCCTGTTCGACAACAGCTTCAACATCATCTTCAAGTTCCTGTTCCCGCTGCTGGGCGGACTGGGTCTGTTCTTCGTGCTGATCATCACGTTGCACGACAGCGCCGACCCCGCGTACGGCAGTGGGGCCAGCGTCTTCGGCATCGGGCTGGTCCTGGTCCTCGGTCTGGGCCTGATCCTGATCGGCATCGTCTTCATGCTGGTGCTGCGGGCACGACAGCCAGCGTTCTTCCGGGGCGAGACGCTGAAGCACGAGGCGGCTCACAACATGAAGCAGCACGAGCACCTGGAGTTCTGATCATGACGAGATACGGACCGCAGTTCGGGCCCGACATCACCTTCCTCGGTGTCCGGCGCTGCGACCTGGACGATCCGGAGTCGTACGCCGACGCCGACGTGGTGATCTTGGGGGCACCGTTCGACGGTGGCGCCTCCTACCGGGCCGGCACCCGCTTCGGCCCGCAGGCGATCCGGATGACCGACTACCTCCCGCACGACGGGTCGCGGCCCTCGCTGGCTCTGCGTACCGACGGGCTGACCGACCTCAACGTCTACGACGCCGGCGACGTCGAGATGTACTCCGGCGACATCGAGGTGGCGCTGCCCGCCCTGGAGGCGGCGGTGCAGAAGGTGGTCGAGGCGGGCGCCATCCCGGTGTCCCTCGGCGGTGATCACTCGATCGCCTATCCCGACGCCAAGGGCTGCGCGAACGTGCTCGGCCAGGGGCGGGTGTCGATGATCCACTTCGACGCCCACGCCGACACCGGCGACATCGAGTTCGGCTCGCTCTGGGGACACGGCCAGCCGATGCGCCGACTGATCGAGTCCGGCGCGCTGCGCGGTGACCGGTTCCTGCAGATGGGGCTGCGGGGCTACTGGCCGCCGCCGGAGACGCTGGACTGGATGGCGGCGCAGAACATGCGCTCGTACGAGATGACCGAGATCGTCCACCGCGGCCTGACCGAGTGCCTGACCGAGGCGTTCACCATCGCGACCGACGAGTGCGACGGCGTGTTCCTGTCGGTGGACATCGACGTCGTCGACCCCGGCGCGGCCCCGGGCACCGGCACCCCGGAACCGGGTGGTCTGTCGTCCCGTCAGCTCCTCGACGCCGTCCGCCGGATCTGCCTCGAGCTGCCGGTGGTCGGGATGGACGTGGTCGAGGTCTCACCTCCGTACGACCACGCCGACATCACCGCGGCCCTGGCCAACAGGGTCGTGCTGGAGGCGTTGTCGGCCATCGCCCGCAAGCGACGCGACGAGCGGGACGGCACCCGGTGGGATCCGGCGCTGCCGTTGCTGAGCGAGCGGAACGCTCCGATCCCGGAGGGCGAGATCCACGGACACCACCACGCCACGCACCTCTCTCACCACCCCGACCAGGAAGAACACTGATGACCAGCGATCCCGAGATCGAGGCCGTGACCGCCGAGATCCCGCTCAGCAACGACGCCGCGTACGGGCCGGGCAACAGCCCGCAGCGACGGCCGTTGCGCAACATGTCCGAGGTGCGGCACTACTTCCGTACCAACGAGGTGCCGATCTACTTCGTGGGCGCCACCCCGTTCAACCTGCTCGGGCTGGACCGCTGGGTCCGCAACTTCACCTACATCGCCTACTACGACGGGTGGGACGGTGCCCACCCGCGGGTGTTCACCCCGAAGCGCAAGCCCTACATCGAGTTCGAGTCGGGCGAGGAGATCAACAACTGGCTGCTGTCGAACCCGGAGGTGCTGGCCTTCATCGCCAGCCGCCGACCGCCCGGGGTCCGGCCCAAGATCGTGATGGTGTTCTTCGACGCCGAGACGGAGCGGATCTGCTCCGAGCTCGGCTACGACCTGATCCTGCCGTCGGCGGACCTGCGCGAGCACCTGGACTCGAAGCTGGTCACCACCCGGTTGGGCAACGACGTCGGCGCGCCGAGCGTGCCCAACATCCTCACCACTGTGGCGGACTACGAGGATCTGGTCCGGCAGTCGACCGAGGCCGGACTGGGCACCGACCTCGTCGTGCAGTCCGCCTACGGCGATTCCGGCAAGACCACCTTCTTCATCGACGACGAGGCCGGCTGGAAGAAGAACGTCAAGGACATCGTCGGCCAGGAGGTCAAGGTGATGAAGCGGATCAACAACCGCCCCATCGCCGTCGAGGCGGTCCTCACCCGCAACGGCACCATCGTCGGACCGTTCATGACCGAGCTGACCGGGCACCCGGAGCTGACCCCCTACCGGGGCGGATGGTGCGGGAACGAGATGTTCCCCGACGTCCTCGATGACGACCTGCGGCGTCGGGCCGCCGATCTGGTCCGCCGGCTGGGTGACCGCCTCGGCGAGGAGGGCTACCGCGGGTTCTTCGAGGTCGACGTGCTGGTCGACGTGGACGACAACGAGTGCTACCTGGGCGAGCTCAACCCCCGGATCAGCGGCGCTTCGGCCATCACCAACGTGACCGCCGGCGCGTACGCGGACGTACCGCTGTTCGCCTTCCACCTGCTGGAGTTCTCCGACGTCGAGTTCGACCTCGACATCGACGAGATCAACGAGCGCTGGCGTGAGCTCGCGGCCGTCGACCTGTGGAGCCACATGATCGTCAAGGAGACCTCATCGGTCGTGCAGCTGATCACGGAGTCCGCGCCGACCGGGCAGTACACCGTCGACCGCTCGGGCTCGCTGATCTTCAAGCGGGCGGCCCTCGACTGGCACCAGCTGCAGAACGAGAACGAGGCGTTCTTCCTGCGGATCTACGGCGCCGGCGACTACCGGTGGAAGGGCGCCGACCTCGGGGTGATCGTCACCAAGGGCCGGATGCAGCACGCGGTCGGCGACGGACCCTTCTCCCTGACCATCCGGGCCAAGCACCTGATCACCGCCATCCGCGACCAGTACGCCGGGATCCCGCTGCGCGACGTCAACCCGCCGCCCCTGGCCACGAACAGCACGATCAAGTAGATCGACCAACCGATGGGAGACACAGCTGTGCCGAAGCCGACGATCGTCCTGGTCCACGGAGCGTGGGCCGACGGGTCCAGCTGGAACGCCGTGGCGTCCGAGCTGCAGACGCAGGGGTTCACGGTGCTGACCCCGCCGAACCTGCTGCGCGGTGTCGGGGTCGACGCCCCGTACATCGCCTCGGTGCTGTCGCAGCGCACCAGCGGGCCTGTCGTCCTGGTGGGCCACTCCTACGGCGGTGTCGTGATCAGCAACGCCGCGACCGGCGGGGGTGACGTACGCGCACTCGTGTACGTGGACGCGTTCATCCCCGACGAGGGCGAGACGGTGTTCCAGATCCTCGGTGGGTCCGGCTCGGCTCTCGATGTTCCCGACCCGACCACCGTCCTCGATCTGGCGGGTTACCCGGGCGCCCCCGAGGGAGACGTCGAGGCGTTCCTCAAGGCGGACACCGTGCACCGGTCCTTCGCCCAGGACCTCTCGGAGGAGGCCCGCTCGCTGATCGTGGCGAGCCAGCGACCGATCACCCTCGGTGCCAATCTCGCACCCTCGGGACCGGGGGCGTGGAAGACGCTGCCGAGCTGGGCCGTGGTCGGCACCCAGGACCTGGTGATCCCACCGCAGACCCAGCGCCGGATGGCCGAACGCGCCGGGTCCACGATCACCGAGGTCGACGGGTCACACGTCTCGATGGTGTCGCACCCGCAGGTGACCATCGACGCGATCCTGGCCGCGGCCGCCTCGATCGGCGACTGACCGGCTCTCAGGCGGCGGTCTCGTCCTCCGGAAGCCCGTCGGCCAGGCTGCTGGCCACCGCCAGGGTCGCGTGAGCGGTGGCCAGCAGCTCGCGCGCGTACGGCAGGAACTGGTGTCCGACCGTGGTCAGGACCATCCGGCCGCCCTGCAGCTCGAGCAGCGGCAGGGCCAGCCGCCGCTCCAGCCGGCGGAGCTGCCGAGCCAACGACGGCTGGGTCAGGTGCAGCGCGTGAGCGGCCGCGTTGACCGATCCGGCGTCGGCCACCGCGACGAAGTAGCGGAAGGTGCGCAGCTCGACGGTCGACTCGGGGCCGATCACGTGGCCGGGATCAGCGTGTACTTGGTCTCCAGGTACTCCGCGATCCCCTCCTGCGCGCCTTCGCGACCGAGACCAGAGGCCTTGACGCCACCGAAGGGGGCGGCGGCGTTGGAGACCAAGCCGGTGTTCAGCCCCATCATCCCGGTCTCCAGCTCGTCGATCAGCCGATGGGCCCGCGACAGGTCGCGGGTGTAGGCGTAGGAGACCAGCCCGTACTCGGTGTCGTTGGCCGCGGCCACCGCCTCGGCGTCGGTCTCGAAGGTGGTGACCCCGAGCACCGGCCCGAAGATCTCCTCGCGCAGCAGCCGGGAGCCCGGCTGCACGTCGCGCAGCACCGTCGGGGCGTAGAAGTAGCCGCGCCCCTCGATCCGCTCGCCACCGGTGGTGACGCTGGCCCCGAGGTCAAGGGCGTCGGCCACCATCGCGTCGGTGCTGTCGACGGCTTTCGCATCGATCAGCGGACCGATGGTGACGCCATCGGTCAGCCCGGAGCCGACAGTCATCTTCTGCACCCGCTCGGTCACCCGGGCGGTGAACTCCTCGGCCAGCGAGGCGTGCACGATGAACCGGTTGGCCGCGGTGCAGGCCTGGCCGATGTTGCGGAACTTGGCGATCATCGCGCCGTCGACGGCCGCGTCCAGGTCCGCGTCGTCGAAGATCAGGAACGGCGCGTTGCCGCCCAGCTCCATCGAGGTCCGCAGTACGTTCTGGGCCGCCTGGGCCAACAGCGTCCGCCCCACCTGGGTCGAGCCGGTGAAGGACAGCTTGCGCAGCCGCGGATCGGCCAGCAGTGGTTCGGTGATCTCGGCCGGTCGGGAGGACGCGATCACGTTGACCACCCCGGCGGGCACGCCGACCTCGGTCAGCAGCTGGGCGAACAGCAGCGTGGTGAGCGGGGTGTTGGCGGCCGGCTTGATGATCACCGGGCAGCCGGCGGCCAGCGCCGGAGCGATCTTGCGGGTGGCCATGGCCAGCGGGAAGTTCCAGGGTGTGATCAGGTACGCCGGTCCGACCGGGCGCTGCGAGACCACCATCCGGCCGGTGCCCTCGGGGTTGAGCCCGTAACGGCCACCGATCCGGACCGCCTCCTCGCTGAACCAGCGCAGGAACTCCGAGCCGTAGGTCACCTCGCCGTACGCCTCGGCGAGCGGCTTGCCCATCTCCAGCGTCATCAGCCGGGCGAACTCGTCCTTGCGCCGGGTCACCTCGTCGAAGGCCTTGCGGAGGATCTCGGCCCGCTGCCTCGGCGGGGTCGCGGCCCAGGCCGGACCGGCGGTCGAGGCAGCATCGAGCGCCGCCTTCGCGTCGGCCGGGGCGGCGTCGGCGATGCTGGTCAGCTCCTCACCGGTCGCGGGGTCGACGACGGCGACGGTCTTGCCGTCGGCCGCGCTCGTCCACTCTCCGTTGATCAACAGGCCGGTGGGCAGGTCCTGCGGGAGTCGGTCGTCGCTCATCGTTTCGTCCTCAGTTCTTCGCCAGGCCGGCGAGCAGCACGTCGAGGCCCTCGATCAGCAGGTGGTCGGGAATGGACAGCGGCGGCAGCAGCCGGATCACGTTGCCGTACGTGCCACAGGTCAAGATGATCACACCCTCGGCGTGGGCGGCCTTGGCCACCGCGCCGGTCAGCCGCGCGTCGGGATCGCCGGTGGTCGGGTCGACCAGCTCGATGGCGATCATGGCGCCCCGGCCACGGACCTCACCGATCCGGGGATCGGCGGCCTTGGCCGCGGTCAGCCGCTCGACGGCGATCGCCTCGATCTGCTGGGCCCGCTCGATCAGACCGCCGTGCTCGAACGCGTCGAGGGCCGCAATGGCCGCCGCGCAGGCAACCGGGTTGCCGCCGTAGGTGCCGCCGAGTCCGCCGACGTGGGTGGCGTCCATGATCTCGGCCCGACCGGTGACCGCCGCGAGCGGCAGACCGCCGGCGATGCCCTTGGCGAGGGTGATCAGATCCGGCACCACACCGTCGTGCTCGCAGGCGAACATCGCACCGGTCCGGGCGAACCCGGTCTGGATCTCGTCGGCGATGAAGACGACACCGTTGGCCGTGCACCAGGCGCTCAGCTCGGCCAGGAAGCCGGGCGCGGGCACGATGAAGCCGCCCTCGCCCTGGATCGGCTCGATGATGATCGCGGCCAGGTTGTCGGCGCCGACCTGCTTCTCGATCTGCAGCAAGGCGGCCTTGGCGGCGTCGGGACCGGACAGCCCGTCCCGGTACGGGTACGACATCGGCGCGCGGTAGACCTCGCCCGCGAACGGACCGAAGCCGCTCTTGTACGGCATGGACTTCGCGGTCAGGCTCATGGTCAGGTTGGTACGACCGTGGTACGCGTGGTCGAACGCCACCACCGCCTGCTTCTTGGTGGCCACCCGGGCGATCTTGATGGCGTTCTCGACGGCCTCGGCGCCGGAGTTGAACAGCGCGGTGCGCTTGTCATGATCACCGGGGGTCAGTCGGTTCAGCCGCTCGGCCACCTCGACGTACGCCTCGTAGCCGGTGATCATGAAACAGGTGTGGGTGAACAGGGAGACCTGCTCGGCCACCGCGGCGGCCACGGCGGGATCGGCGTTGCCGATCGTGGTGACGGCGATGCCGGAGCCGAGGTCGATCAACGAGTTGCCGTCGACGTCGACCACCACGCCACCGCCGGCGGCGGCGGCGTACACGGGCATGGTCACGCCGACCCCGGTCGCGACCGCGGCGGACTTGCGCGCCTGGAGCTCGGCGGTCCGCGGACCCGGCAGGGCGGTCACCAGCCGACGCTCCTGGGGCAGGGTGGGTCCACCGGTGAGGATCTCGGGTACGACAGTCATGAGAGGTCTCCTTCGGGTTCGTCGCTCGATGCCGAAGGTATGCCCGCCAGGCATTGCCAGATCGGTCGCCTCTGTGCCAGATTGGCACGATCGGGCGGCTAGGCTGCCGATCATGACCACCCCTCTCGCCACCCTGCTGGCCGATCGGCCACTCGGGTTGCGGCTGCTCGCCGGCCGCGAGGTCACCGAGGTGGGGTGGGCGCACAGCTCGGATCTGCTCGACCCGACGCCCTTCCTCGAGGTGGACAACCTGCTGCTCACCACCGGCACCCAGTTCGCTGCCGACGCCCCGGCGAGCGCGTACGACGACTACGTCGGGCGACTCGTCGCGGTCGGGGTGGCCGCTCTCGGCTTCGGCACCGAGGTGGTCCGGGTCACGCCCGAACCGCTGGTGGCCGCCTGCGTGGCGCAGGACCTGCCGCTGCTGGAGGTGCCCTACCGGACCCCGTTCCTGGCCCTGGCCCGCCGGATCGCCGACGCCCGCGCCGAGCAGGACCACGCCCGCGACCTGTGGGCCCTGGACGCCCAGCGGGCCCTGTCGCTGGCCGCCCTCTCCGCCGAGCGGATCGCCGGCGTGCTGGAGGAGCTGAGTCGACGGCTCGGCGCCGTCGTGCTGCTGCTCGATGCCCGCGGTGAGGTGCTGTCCGAGCACGGTCGGCCCCACCTCGTCGATGCCGAGACCGCGGCCGTCCGGGCCGAGGCCCGACGGCTGCTGCACCGCCGGCTGCGGTCCGGATCGTCCCTCGACCTGCCGAGTCGGCCCGGTGTCCCCGGGCGGCTGGTCACCATGCAGACGCTCGGTCGCCGGGACGAGCTCCGTGGCGTGCTCGCGGTCGCACCGCCCGAGCGACCCGATGCCTCGGCCACCGCGGTGATCACCAGTGCGGTCGCGCTGGCCGAGTTCGCCGTCGAGGACGCCGCTCGTCGCGAGGAGTCCACGCTGGCCTTGAACGCGCAGCTCTTCCAGCTCGCGCTGGTCGGCCACGTCGACGCCGCCCGGGACGTGCTGGTGGCCGCCGGTCGTCAGCTGCCCGAGGCGCCCCTGCGGCTGCTGCTGACCCGGCTCCCGGGTGACAGCGAGGCGGGCGAGCTGGAGCACGCCCTGACCGTCCGGATGGCCCGGTCCCAGCAGTGGGTGCTGGCCACCCGCTGGCAGGGCCGGTTCGCCGCCGTCGTGGCGACGGCAGCCGCCCGGGAAGCAGCGGAGGTCATCGGTGCGCGCCAGACCCCTGTGGTGATGTCACGACCCGTCGGTTGGCCGGACCTCGTCGCCGCGCTGCACGAGACCCGGGATGCGCTGGACGCCGCGTCGGCCGACGCCGGAGTCATCGAGCTGGAGACGAGCGCGATCCTCGGGTTGCTGTCGCGGGACGAGATCGAGACCCTGGCCAGGGAGCGACTCGCTCCGCTGCTGGCGGCGCCCGACGGAACCGATCTCCGCCGGGTGCTGGAGACCTGGTTGCGGCACAACGCGGCCTGGGATCCGGCCGCCCGGGAGCTGGGGATGCACCGGCACACCCTCAAGTCCCAGGTACGGCGGGCCGGCGGCCTGGTCCGGTTGGACCTGGACACGTTCGAGGCCAAGGCCGAGCTGTGGGCGATGCTGACCGCGGCGGGTGGGGACGCGTGAAGGCGGCCGGCTGGTTCGCCGAGCGCTTCGGGCTCGGTGGTCCGGCCAGCCTGGAGGGGCCGGTGGATCGCGGTTTCCAGGGCCAGGTGTGGCGCCTGACCTGCGGCACGCGGGCGTACGCGGTGAAGGAGGCCCTGGTCCCGCTCGATCACGATCAGGTCGTGGCCGCGTACGCGCTGCAGCGGCGGGCCGAGGCGAAGGGTGTGGTGGCCCCGCGGCAGCTGCTGACGGTCGCCGGCGAGCCGGCCGCCTACGTCGACGGCGAGACGCTGCGGGTGTTCGACTGGCTGGAGCTGGCTCCTCCCGATCGCACCATGGAACCCGCCGGCCTGGGTCGGCTGCTGGCTGCCCTCCATGTCGCCGGCGGTTCGACCACGGCTGAGGTCGATCCCTGGTTCGTCGAGCCGGTCGGCCGGGACCACTGGGTCGAGCTGGTGGCCGAGCTGCGACTGGCCGGGGCGCCGTTCTCGGCCGTCCTCGCCGACCTCGTCGACGAGCTGTGTGCCACCGAGGCGATTCTGGAACAGCCGCGGGACCTGATCGTGTGTCACCGCGATCTGTGGGCCGACAACCTGCGTACGGGCGCCGACGGCTCGCCGGTGGTGATCGACTGGGACAACTGCGGACCGGCCCCGATGGCCGGCGAGCTGGCCATGGTGCTGGTCGAGTTCGGCACCACCCCGACCCGGGCTCGCGATCTCCATGCCGCGTACGTGGAGGCCGGCGGCCCGGCTCGGGTCACCCGGCGGAGCGACTTCGGCATGCCGGTCGCCGTGCTGCACCACCTGGTGGAGCTGGGCGCCCGGCAGTGGCTGGCCGCCTCGGGTGACCTGGCCCGTCGTCGGGCCGCCGGCCGGGTCACCGAGTTCACCGACGGGCCGCTCCTGCTCGCCGACATCGACCTGCTGCTCGACGCGGTCGCCGACTAGGACCGCACAGAGCTCCGGCTAGACCACGCAGAACTCGTTGCCCTCCGGGTCGGTCATGATCACGTGGTCGAGGTTGCCGTCCTGCTCGATCTCCAGCTGGACCCGCGCCCCGGCCGCGGTGAGTCGATCGACGGCCTTGTCGATCCTGGACCGTCGCTTCTTCGGGGACAGGTGTCGGCCGCCGCTCACCTTGAGGTCCGGGTGCACCCGGTTCTTCACCGTCTTCGACTCCGGCACCTTCAGGAACGACAGCGTCGGGCCTTGGCCGGCGGGATCCTCCAAGTAGGCAGCGTCGTTCCATTCCTTCTTGGGCACACCGGTGTGCTTCAGCCAGGCGTTCCAGGTCTCGAAGCCATCCGGCGGGTCCGCTTCGACGTAGCCGAGGGCATCGGCCCAGAACGCCGCGAGTCTGGCTGGGTCCTCGGCGTCGAACGTCAGCCCCCAGGAGGTGTGCATGTGGACAACCCTGCCATGACGACTCAGGGTCCGGCGACCTGCATGGCGTTCAGCAGCATCCGCAGAGCCGGGTTGCCGGATTCACGCAACCAGAGCAGGTGCAGCTCGACCGGGGCGGCCGGCAGGCCCTCGATCTCCCGGTAGCTCACCCCGGAGATCCCCAAGCCGGTGGCGGAGGCCGGAACGAAGGCGACTCCTCGACCGGCGGCCACCAAACAGAGCATGGTGAGGACCTGGCTCACCGAGTGCACGATGTGCTGGTCCGCCACCGGGACCAGCCGGACCACGAGATCGTAGAAGTAGCGGGCCCGGGTCGGGGCGTGCATGATCAGCGGCTCGCTCGCCAGCTCCTCGGCGGCGACCGGCCGGTCCGGCCCGGCGAGTCGGTGCTGGGACGGCACCGCGAGCAGCAGCGCCTCCCGGTGCAGCAGCCGGGACGCGAACGTCGAGGTGTCGAACGGGGGCCGGGCCAGACCCAGGTCCAGATCACCGGTGAGGAGCCCGTCGAGCTGCTCCCTGGTCACCAGCTCGTACAGATCGAGATCGATCTCGGGGTACGCGGCCCCGAACCGGTTGAGCAGGGACGGCAGCACACCGAACGCGGCGGTGGCGGTGAAGCCGATCCGGACCGTGCCGGCCGACCCGGCATGGATCCGCCGGACGTGGTCGAGGGCACCGTCGGCCAGACCCAGCAGCCGCCGGGCCTCGATCAGGAAGGCCGCGCCCGCTGTGGTCAGCTCCACGTTCCGGTTGTCCCGGTCCAGCAGCTGCACCCCGACGGACCGCTCCAGCTTCTGGATCTGTCGACTCAAGGGTGGCTGGGTCATCCGCAGGCGCTCGGCGGCCCGGCCGAAGTGCAGCTCTTCCGCTACCGCGACGAACCCGCGCAGCTGGTCGAGGGTGAACATGATGCCCTCCCATCCGTCAATGCTCTGAGGGTATCAATCGATCCAGAACAAGTGTTGGACGTGAATCACACTCGCTTCGTAGTCTGATCCCACCGCCGAACACCTCAGGAGACCCGAGCACCGTGACCGCCTTCAGCCCCACCGACGTCGCCCAGCAGCTCGGCTCCGGTCTGCTCTCCTTCCCGGTCACGCACTTCACCGCAGACCAGTCGTTCGACGAGACGGCGTACCGGGAGAACATCGCCTGGCTGTCCGGCTACGACGCGTCGGGCCTGTTCGCGGCCGGTGGCACCGGTGAGTTCTTCTCCCTCACCCTGGCCGAGGTGGAGCAGGTGGTCTCGGCCGCGGTCAAGGAGACCCCGGTCGAGCTCCCGGTCATCGCCCCGGCCGGCTACGGCACGGCCATGGCCGTCGAGCTGGCGCAGTCCGCCGAGCGCTCCGGCGCTGACGGCATCCTGCTGCTGCCGCACTACCTGTCGGAGGCCGGCCAGCGCGGGCTGGAGGACCACGTGCGGGCGGTCTGCCGCTCGACCGAGCTGGGCGTGATCATCTACAACCGGGCGAACGCCCGGTACGACGCCGACACCGTGGAGCGGCTCGCCGTCGACTGCCCGAACCTGATCGGCTTCAAGGACGGCGTCGGCGACATCGAGCAGATGACCCGGATCTACTCCCGGCTGGGCGATCGGCTGCTCTACGTCGGGGGCCTGCCCACGGCCGAGCTGTACGCGCTGCCGTACCTGAAGCTCGGGCTGACCACCTACTCGTCAGCGATCTTCAACTTCCTCCCGCAATGGGCGCTGGACTTCTACGCAGCGGTCCGCGGCGGCGACGACGCCCATGTGTTCGCCGCCCTGAACGACTTCGTCATCCCCTACTGCGACCTGCGCAACCGGACCGCCGGATATGCGGTCAGCATCGTCAAGGCCGGCATGCAGGTGATCGGCCGCCCAGCCGGGCCGGTCCGCTCACCGCTGACCGATCTGACCGAGGCCGAGGTGGCCGAGCTCGCCGCCCTCGTGGCCAGGGTCTCCTGACTGTGTTCGATCTCACGGCTGGCGCCGAAGCGCTGACCGGTAGCTCGTTGATCGGGTCGGCCGACGTCCGGCCCGCCGGGGCCGGGTTCCACGCCGTCGATCCGGCCACCGGCGCCGACCTGGAACCCGCCTACGGCGAGGCCGGACCGGTCGAGGTGGCCCAGGCGGCCGCCCTGGCCGCGGCGGCCTTCCCCGGTTACCGGCGGACCACCGCCGAGCAGCGGGCCGCCTTCCTGGACAGCATCGCCGCCAACATCGAGGCTCTCGGCGCGGTCCTCACCGACCGGGTCACGGCCGAGACCGGCCTGCCCGCCGGCCGGATCACCGGCGAGACCGCCCGTACGGTCGGTCAGCTGCGGCTGTTCGCCACAGTCGTCCGCGACGGCGGCTGGCGTGGGGTCCGGGTGGACACGCCGCTGCCCGACCGCAGTCCGCTGCCCCGCTCGGATCTGCGTCAGCGGTCCGTACCGGTGGGACCGGTGGCGGTGTTCGGGGCCAGCAACTTCCCGCTGGCGTTCTCGGTGGCCGGCGGGGACACCGCCTCCGCGTTGGCCGCCGGCTGCCCGGTGGTGGTCAAGGGTCACCCGGCTCATCCGGGGACGTCCGAGCTCGTCGGCCGCGCCATCCGGGAGGCCGTGGTCGAGCACGGTCTGCCGGAGGGCACGTTCTCGCTGCTGCACGGCACCACGCACGAGCTGGGTACGGCCCTGGTCACCGACCCGCGCATCCAGGCGGTCGGCTTCACCGGTTCTCGCGGCGGCGGACTGGCTCTGGTCGCGGCTGCCCAGCGGCGGCCCGAGCCCATCCCCGTCTACGCGGAGATGTCCTCGGTCAACCCCGTGTTCCTGCTGCCGGGTGTCCTGGGGACGCGGGCGGAAGCGACCGCGGCCGCGTACGTCACGTCGGTGACCGGTTCGGCGGGGCAGCTGTGCACGCAACCCGGTCTGGTCTTCGCACTCGACGGCGCGGACACCGACACCTTCGTCGCGGCCGCCGCCGCGGCGATCGGCGAGGTGACGGAGTCGCCCATGCTGACCCCGGGCATGGCCGCGGCGCTCGACCGGGGGGCCGACGCGATGGCCACGACCGACGGGGTCACCACGGCCGGCACGGGGTCGGCCGATCCGTCGCTCGCCTTCCCGGGTCTGCCGCGACTGTTCGTCACCGACGGCGACACGTTCCTCGAATCTCCCGGGCTGGCCGGTGAGGTGTTCGGACCCACCTCCCTGGTGGTACGCGTCCGCGACCTCGATCAGCTCCGACAGATCGTGACCGGGCTGGAGGGCCAGCTGACCGCCACCGTGCACCTGACCGAGGCCGATCACGCAGTGGCCGCCGAGCTGATCGACCAGCTCGAGCTGAAAGCCGGACGCGTGGTCGTCAACGGCTGGCCGACCGGGGTCGAGGTCGGGTACGCCATGGTGCACGGCGGACCGTTCCCCGCCACCTCCGCCCCGGCCAGCACCTCGGTCGGCGCCCGGGCGATCGAGCGGTTCCTCCGTCCGGTCGTCTACCAGGATGTGCCCGAGGCCCTGCTGCCCCCGGAGCTCCGCAGCGCCGAGCACGTGCCCCGGCTCGTCGACGGCGTCCGCCGGTCCTGATCTCCTCCCCCGCCCGCGAACGTCTCGAGAGGAACCACCCACCCATGACCGCCACCACCACCGCCGCACCCTCCCCGGCCAGTGCGCTGTCGGCGAAGGACGCCACGTTGCTCGCCGCCGCGCCCGGTAGCTCCACCGTGGACCGGATCGCCCACCTGAAGCTCTCCTCGATCACCCTGCCGCTGGCCACGCCGATCAGCGACGCCAAGGTGCTGACCGGTCGGCAGAAGCCGATGACCGAGGTGGCGTTCCTGTTCGTCGAGGTGACCACCCGGAACGGGCACACCGGGATCGGCTTCTCCTACTCCAAGCGCGCCGGCGGCCCGGGGCAGTTCGCGCACGCCAAGGAGATCGCGGATGTGCTGATCGGTGAGGACCCGAGCGACATCGGCAAGCTGTGGGTCAAGCTGTGCTGGGCCGGCGCCTCGGTCGGTCGCAGCGGGCTGGCCACCCAGGCCATCGCCGCCTTCGACGTGGCGCTGTGGGACCTCAAGGCCAAGCGGGCCTCCCTGCCGCTGAGCAAGCTGCTCGGCAGCTATCGCGACTCGGTCCGGACGTACAACACCTCCGGCGGGTTCCTGCACACCCCGATCGAGCAGGTCCTGGAGAACTCGGCGGCCGCCCTGGAGAGCGGCATCGGCGGCATCAAGCTGAAGGTCGGGCAGCCGGACTGGCGTACGGACGTGGCCCGGGTGACCGCGGTGCGGGAGTACCTGGACGACGACGTCCCGCTGATGGTGGACGCCAACCAGCAGTGGGACCGGGCATCGGCGATGCGGATGGGCCGCATCTTCGAGGAGTTCGGCCTGGTCTGGATCGAGGAACCGCTGGACGCGTACGACGCCGAGGGCCACGCCCAGCTGGCCCGCGCCCTGGACACCTCCATCGCCACCGGCGAGATGCTGGCCAGCCTGGCCGAGCACGCCCGGCTGATCGAGATCGGGGCGGCCGACATCGTGCAGCCCGATGCCCCGCGGATCGGTGGCATCACCCAGTTCCTCAAGCTCGCCGCGCTGGCCGAGTCCAAGCAGCTCGAGATCGCCCCGCACTTCGCCATGGAGATCCACTGCCACCTCGCGGCCGCGTACCCGATCGAGCCCTGGGTCGAGCACTTCGACTGGCTGGACCCGCTGTTCAACGAGCACCTGGAAACCCGCGACGGTCGGATGTGGGTGTCCGACCGCCCGGGACTCGGCTTCACCCTCAGCGAGCAGGCCGCGGCCTGGACCGTGGGCACCGCGGAGTTCGGTCAGCGTCCCTGACCCGGTCATGACCGTTCCCCGTGTGGTGAGGATGGCTGTCTACCCGGTGGCCGGGCACGACAGCATGGAGCTCAACCTGAGCGGCGCGCACGCGCCGTACTTCACCCGCAACCTGCTCGTGCTCGAGGACTCGGCGGGTCGGATCGGTGTCGGCGAGGTGCCGGGCGGGCAGAAGATCACCGCCACACTTCAGGACAGCGAGGTGCTGGTCGTCGGCACCCGCACAGCTGACTACCGCGCGACCCTGCAACGGGTCCGGACCACCTTCGCCGGGCGGGATGCCGGCGGTCGTGGTCTGCAGACGTACGACCTACGCACCACCATCCACGCGGCCACCGCGGTCGAGGCCGCCCTGCTCGATCTGCTCGGTCAGCAGCTCGAGCTCCCCGTCGCAGCGCTGCTCGGCCCCGCCGGCCAGCAGCGCGACGCGGTCCGGATGCTCGGCTACCTGTTCTACCTCGGAGACCGCACCCGGACCGACCTGGACTACCGATCCGACCCCGGTGCGCCCGACGACTGGCACCGACTGCGGCACGAGGAAGCGCTCACCGCTGACGCGATCGTGGCACTGGCCGAGGCCGCTCAGGCACGGTACGGCTTCCAGGACTTCAAGCTGAAGGGCGGCGTGCTCGCGGGCGCCGAGGAGGCCCAGGCGGTCGGAGCGTTGAAACGGCGCTTTCCCGCGGCACGGATCACGCTGGATCCCAACGGGGCCTGGTCCCTGGCCGAGGCGATCGAGCTGGCCGACGGGCTGCGGGATGTGCTCGCGTACGCCGAGGACCCCTGCGGGGCCGAGGACGGCTTCTCCGGTCGCGAGATCATGGCCGAGTTCCGTCGGGCCACCGGCATGCCGACCGCGACGAACATGGTCGCCACCGACTGGCGCCAGCTGCACCACGCGCTGGCGCTACGCAGCGTGGACATCCCGCTCGCCGATCCGCACTTCTGGACCATGCAGGGCTCGGTCCGGGTGTCCCAGGTGTGCGCCGACCACGGGCTGGTCTGGGGATCACACTCCAACAACCACTTCGACGTCTCGCTGGCCATGATCACCCAGGTGGGGGCGGCCGCCGTCGGCGACTACACACCCCTCGACACCCACTGGATCTGGCAGGAGGGCATCGATCGGCTGACCACCGACCCGTTGCGGATCGTCGGCGGTGAGGTCCGGGTGCCGGACCGGCCGGGACTGGGCATCGAGGTCGACTTCGGCCGGGTCGAGGCGGCTCATCGGCTGTACCTGGACAAGGGCCTGGGCGCTCGCGACGACGCCGCCGCCATGCAGTACCTGGTCCCCGGCTGGACGTTCGACCCCAAGCGACCCTGTCTGGTGCGGTGATCAAGCGAAGAGCGGGCGTGGGTCGAAGGTGACCCGGATTCGGGTGATCAAGCCGTCCTCCACGTGGCTCCAGTTGACGGTCGGGATCGGCGGCGTGGTCGCGGTGATCAGGTCGAACCAGGTCATGGCGTCGGGGCCCTCGACCACGCGGGCCTGCAGCACCAGGTCGGTCATGATCGACTCGGCCATCCCCCGCAGCCCGGCGATGCAGTCGTCGATGCCGTTCGCCGTCCCCATCACGCCGACGAACTCGACGTCGGGAGCGAGCACCGTCCGCAGCCGGTCGAAGTCGCGTTCCCGCCAGGCGTCGAAGTAGGTGGTCGCGGCGACTCGGGTGGTCTCTGTCGGGTTCATCGGCTCGTTCCTCTCGTTCGGATCTGTGGCCAGTCTGCTCGGCCCCCTCCCATCCGTCCAACAGCAGTTGCCGATGAGACCTATGCTCAGCAGATATGGAACTGCATCAGCTGAGGTACTTCCTGGCCGTCGTCGACGAGGGCTCGTTCACGGCGGCCGCCGAGGCCGTGCAGATCAGCCAGTCCGGCATCAGCACCCAGATCCAGAAGCTGGAACGCGAGCTGGGCCTGTCCCTCATCGACCGGTCGGCGCGCCGGGTGGCCCTCACCGACGCCGGCGCCACGCTGGTGCCGCACGCCCGCCAGGCCGTCGCGGCCGTCGAGGGCGTCACCACCGCCGCGCAGGAGATCCGGGGGCTCGTCGTCGGCTCTCTGAGGGTCGCCACCGTGACCGGACTGGTGTGGCCTCGTCTGTTCGACGCCCTGGCGGCCGTCCACGCCCAGCATCCGGGCATCGACATCCGCCTCCGCGAGGGCGTCTCGGAGGATCACGTCACGGCGGTCCGGGACGGGACCGTCGACGTCGCCGCGGCCGCCTGGGCCGACGACGAGCCGGCCGGGGTCGAGGTGTCGGTGGTGGTCGACGACCCGCTGGTCGCGGTGGTCGGACGAGATCATCCCTGGGCGGGGCGGGACCGTCTCCGGCCGGACGAGCTGGCCGGCACGGACCTCATCACCCTGCCGCGTGGGACCGGGTCCCGAGCCGCCCTGGACGCGCTCCTCTCCCGCCGGGCCGGGCGGCCCCGCGACCCGCGCTGGGAGGTGGCCACCCCCGACTACGTGGAGATGCTGGCCGCCCGCGGGCTCGGCGTGGGGGTGGTCAGTGCCACCACCGCTCAGGACTGGGACGGGGTCGTCGCGATCCCGATCGACGACCCGAGTGCCCGCTCCCGGTTCGGCCTGGTCTGGCGGTCCTCCCCCAGCCCGGCCGCCCGAGCCCTGTTGGGGCACCTGGTCGGCGCTCAGGCGTCCTGAGGCTCACCGACCAGCAGGGTCAGACCCTCGTGCGGTTCCAGTGAGATCGCGAAGCTGTGCAGGTCGTCGACCTCGCCCACCTGGATCCCGGTGGTCATGTCCACCACCACCGAACGTGGCGGCAGGTGCTCCGACCGTACGGTGCCGGAGATCGGCTGGGCGGCGAAGTTGAGCACCGTGATCTGCCGGCCGATGTCGAGCTGGTGCACCATCACCAGCATGGCCCGGTTGGAGACCTGCGGAACGTCCAGCTGGGTGCCGGTGGCCAGTCCGAACTGGTTGCGGACCCGCAGGATGGTGGCCAGCCGAGAAGCGAATGACCGTGGGTCGGCCAGCTGGTCCGGCAGGGTGCCGTACAGGCTCTTTCCCCGCGGCATCTTCGAGGTCGACTCCGTCGCGTCCGGCCGGTAGTCCATCAGGTCGTAGGCCGAGCGGTGGATCCAGCGGGTGTCACCGGAGGCAAGTAGAGCGGCGACCTGCTTGCGTTCGAGGGTGAGCGCCCCGACCAGATCCCAACCGGACAGGGCGAACACGCCCGGCTGCCAGGCGTTGAACATGGCCAGCAGCAGGTGCGCGTCCTTGATCGACTCGACCTGGTCGACCGACAGGTTGTCGATCTCGGTCATCCCCAGCGAGGCGGCGATGATGGTCGCGCAGGTCGAGGCGATGCCGTTCTGGGTGAAGGTCGAGTTGTACGGTCCGGCCTCGCCGGTGAGCCGGTCGGTGAGCTCGGTCCGGATCAGCACCGCGAGCTCGCTGCCCGGCAGCTCCTCGCCCCTGAAGGTGAACGACTCGTCCCCGTGCACGGTGGCGAAGTGCACCAGCTCGTACGTCATCTCGTCGTGGTTCTGCAGGGCGTGCACCAGCGACACCGGCTCGACCCCGAGGTCGGCGGCCAGGTGCAGGGTGAGCCGCAGGAACTCGGTGTCACCGGTGGCCATCGCGTGGTGGTACGCGGGGCGGGTGACGAAGTCGTACGACAGATCGGCACCGCGGGCCGAGCTGCGGGCGATGTCGTCGATGGACAGGTTGAGCTCCTGGAAGGTGAAGCCACCGACCTTGCGCACCATGCTGGAGATGAACTGGTTGGAGGCCTCCGACAGCGGATGGCCCTCTGACCAGGCCGGGGAGTCGTCGGTGTTGCGCTCCACCCCGAGGAACCCGTTGGCGTCCAGCCGCAGCGCGCCACTGCCCAGGTCGCCGAGGGAGTGCAGGGCGTCGCCGATCACCAGCCGCATGCCGGCGAAGGAGGGATCCAGCCAGTTGATCGAGGGCTGGCCCTCCTTGAAGTAGTGCAGGTAGACCCAGCGCCGCTCCACGCCGTCCGGACCGAGCACCGGTGCGGTGGCGCTCCAGTTGGTGTCCTTGATCCCCGGCTCCCAGAAGATCACCCGCTGCAGCCGGCCGATGATGTAGCCGGCCTTCTGCAGCTGGTTCTCGGCCTCCAGGTCCAGGTTGACCGAGTCCCGGCCACGCGCCACCCGCGGCAGCAGGTGCCAGTCGGACTCGGGGATCTCGACCATGTGGAAGATGCCCGGGTAGTCGCCGACCTTCATCTCGGCCAGGCGGAAGTCCGCCCCCTTGCCGGTGTGGCCGGGGACGATGTCGTCGATCACGGTGCCGTCGTGGGCCGAGGCCACCTCGCACATGGCCCGGAACTCCTCCTCGGTCCCGAACTCGTCGTCGAGCTGGGTGCTGATCCGGTCGAAGTGCCCGTCCACGCTCGGGGTGGCGTCCCAGCCGTCGAGCCCGCCGGCCTTCTTCACCGGACCGGTGTGCAGGCCGTCGATGCCGATCGCCTGGAACGCCTTCCACAGCTCCGGATCCCCGAGCGACCCCAGGAACGAGGACCCGGGCTTGGTGATCATCGAGATCGGGTACGCGGTGAACCAGACGGACGTCTTCTCGATCGCCGCCCGGGCATCGGGGTTGGCGAACGGGTTCTGCCACATGCTGCCCTGGCCGGACAGCTTGCGGGCGAACTCGGTCGCGTCGGCCAGCATCGACTGGTCGACCAGCCAGGACACGTAGTGCTCGTTGTCGCCGGACGGTCTGCCGATCTGCTCCTTGGGTCGACGGGCGAACAGGCGCAGCCGGGCCCGAGGTCGCAGCCGGCGCGGCCGCGCCGGGTAGAACTGCTCGTCGTAGCTGACCTCACTCGGTTCGTGGGTCGCCGAGTCCTCGGGGTCGACCGACGGGTCCGGCTTCTCGGCTCGCTCATTCACCCGGACAACGCTAGTGGCTCGCCCCTGAAGCCGTCCCGGCGGGCAATCGTTCGCTACCCACTCGGATGCGGTCGGTCTCCGCGCCCTTACTGGCAATTTCCATCCACGGACGGCATTTCCGGGACCAGGCCCGCCCGCGCGGCAATATCCATCCACAGACGACTTTTCCGGGACCAGGGCCTTCCCCGGCCCCCCAATCTCCATCCACGGACTACTTCTTGCGACCTGGCGTCGGATGTCAGGCTCCATCGGTCCACGGTCACCGCGGTGGCGTACGGGCGCCGGTCTACCGTGGCGGAGTGATCTGCAGCAGCAGGTTCGTCGCAGCGACGGCACGTCCCAGCTCTCGACGGTCACCGGCAGTCCTCGCACTCGCGCTCGCCCTGTTGGTGCTGTCGGCGTGCACTCGCGCGCCTGAGCAGCCGACCCAGGGCCCCGACGTGCCCACCGTGCTGGCCGGTTGGGAGACCGTTCACCTCCCGGGCGACCTGAGCCCGGCGACGGTGGCGTCGGGCGGCGGCGACGTGCTGGTCGGCGGCTTCGTCGGATCCGGCGCCGCGCGCGTGCCCGCCCTGGCACGTGGGTCCGCCGACGACAGCTCGCCTGCCTGGCAGCCGGTGTCCCTGCGGCCGTCCACCCCGTACGGCAAGGTCGCGTCCCTGGTCTCACTGGCCGGTGACGGACGGTCGATCGTCGCCATCGGGGCGGCGCACGGCGGTGCCCACGCCAACTTCCGTTGGACGATCTGGACCGGAACCCCCGCCGTTGTGGTGGACCGCCCGCAGACTTTCGAGACCTTCGGCGGTCAGGAGGCCGGCACGCTGCTGGCCGTCACGCAGGACCGGGAGGGACCCTTGATCGTCGGGACCTGGCAGGGAGATCACGGGCCCGACGGCGCGCTCTGGCGGCCGTCGGGTGAGCGCTGGCTGCGGCAACCGGCCCCGACGTCGCTGAGGAACACCGCGGCCCGGCAGGTGGCTCCCCGGACCGCCGCCGGTCAGCCGGACGGTTCGGTGACGATCAACGGGTCGGTGGTCGACCTGAGCGACGGCGTACGCCAGTCGGCAGCCGTCTGGCGAGGTTCGGGGACCGACTGGCGGCTGTCGCTGCTGGACGACCCGGGCAAGCGGAGCGAGGCCTGGTCGACCAGCTGCGCCGGACCTCAGTCGACAGGGTGCTGGACCGTCGGCTCACGGGACGGAGCGGTGGCCGTGTGGTCGGACGGTGCCCGCGCCGGCCTGCCGGAGCTGCCCGTCGGCGACGACGACATGGGTGTCATCACCCGCCACGACGATCGGGTGGTCGCCGCGGTCAGCACGAACGGCCAGGGCCGCCTGCTGGTCGGTCACGACGGCGACTGGCAGCTGTTCACCGCCCCCGACGGCGTCGTCCGGGCCGCCGCGCTGGTCGGCAACCGGCTGTATCTGGTGAGTGGACCGGAGAACGCAGCGGTGCTGTCCGCGCGCGACCTCGCCGCCGTACTGGCAAGGTGAACCGGGTGCTCCTGCTCGGGGAGCACACCACCCCACACCGGAACTCGGAGTGCATCCCAGCCCCGTCGGACGCCCAGACCCCGGGGGTCGACATGAAACGTAGGCAGTTCAGCGTCGCGACCATCAACCTCTACAACCTGCAGCTCCCCGGCGCCGCCATGAACCCGAACCAGCGGCCGTGGACGACGAGGACCACCGAGCGAGTGGCTCCACCGACCACGGCCTGGTGAAGGTGCGGTTCCGCTACCAGCCGTACGCGCCCTAGCCCGCTCGTCGGCCCACGAACCAGGTCCGCGGGTGGTCGTCACCGGTGGGCAGCTCGTTGTGGGCACTGGCGGCGAAGCCGGCGTCGGTCAGCAGGCGCAACCAGGTGTCGCGCGGGAACAGCCCGAGGCGGTGGGTCTCGTGGGCGGTCTCGACCGTCCCGTTCGCTTCCCGGAGCACGAACGTGTAGTTCGTGATGGTCCAGGTGTCGGCGGGATCGGGATCCCACGACCACTCCAGGTAGCGGGCCGCGCGCCCGTCCGGGGCGTCCGAACCCCCGTGATCGGTGCGCTGCTCGAAGCTCTCCGCGACGTCGTCGGGCACCAGCACGGCGATGCCACCGGGCCGGACGTGGGCGTACGCGGTCTCGATCGCCTGCCGCAGGTCGTCCTCGGTGGTCATGTAGTCGATCGCGTCGTGGATCAGCACCGCGTCGAACTGCTCGTCCAGCCGAACCGTCCGCATGTCGCCCTGATGGTGGCCGGCGGTGGGATTGAGGGCACGGGACACGGCGAGCATCGGCTCCGACAGGTCGACCAGGGTGAGGACGAAGCGATCCGCCAGGTGGCTGGCCACGTGCCCGCCACCGCTGCCCAGCTCCAGCACGGTCGACGTCCCGCCGTCGGCCGCCAGCAGGCCGGCCGCGAAGGCGGCCTCCTCGGCGTACTCCGCCGGCGGGGAGATCAGCGGCCACCACGGCGCCAGGTCGCCGTAGAACCGATGGTCGATCCGATCGGTGGGGCCCGAGGTCGCCTGGGTCATCGCCCGGCCTCCGGGTGGTCCCAGGCCGCGTTGCGGCGGTCGGCCAGACCGCGGACGTAGTCGGCCTGGCCGAGGTGCTTGGCACAGTCGTCGATCACACTGACCAGCCGCACGGCGGCAGTCACCGGGGGATCCCAGCGCTCGTCCACCACGCGGGCGAGCTCGGCCTCGGTGAGTCGGTCCAGGTAGCCGATTGTCGCCGTGTGCACCTCACCCTGGTAGCGGTTCAGCAGGTCGGCGGAGACCCGTACGGACCCCACCTGCTCGGGGGTGTGCCCGTACCCGGTGTCGTCGGGCTCCAGCGGCAGACCCGCTTCGTCGCGAAAGCGTGGCCAGGTCTGCTCGGTGCCCGCCACCCCCGCGACGTGGTCGTCCTGGACCCGGCTCAGGTGCCAGAGCAGCCAGGCGATCGAGTTGGCCTCGGCGTCGGGGCGCCACCAGGCCGTCTCATCGGTCAACCCGGTGGTCAGCTCGGCGACACCCTCCCGGACCCGGTCGAATCCGTCCACCAGAAGGCTGCGTGCGGCGTCGATGTCAGTCACCGTCGAGAGGCTACTCGCCGACCCGGACGGGCTCTCGTCGCTACGACAGGTGGACCGGCTCGGGACGGCTCTTGTGACTGTCGTCGGCGCCGGTCTCGTCCATCGCGTCGGACGGGGCCGCCGACCCGCCGTCCGCTGCGTCGGCGCCGGCCGGGACGACCGAGACGATCACCGACTTCGAGGTGGGTGTGTTGCTTCCCTCGGCGGTGGAGTCCAACGGAACCAGCGAGTTGGTCTCGGGGTAGTAGGCCGCCGCACACCCCCGCGGGGTGTCGTACGCGACGACCCGGAACCCGTTCGCCCGGCGCTCCACGTCGTCGTCGGCCCAGTGGCCGATCAGGTCGACCTGCTGGTTGGCCGCCAGTCCCAGGTCGGCGAGATCGTCGGCGTTCACGAACACCACCCGCCGGCCGCCCAGGATGCCGCGGTAGCGGTCGTCGAGTCCGTAGATGGTGGTGTTGAACTGGTCGTGGCTGCGCAGGGTCTGCAGCACCAGCTGACCGTCGGCGACCTGCAGCAGCTCGATCGGTGAGGCGGTGAACTCGGCCCGTCCGGAGGGGGTGTGGAACGTGCGGCTGTCCCGCGGCGGGTGGGGCAGCACGAAGCCACCGGGTCGGTCGACCGACACCTCATACGTCTCGCAGCCCGGCACCACCCGGGAGATGTGAGTGCGGATCGTGCGGTAGTCATCCCGCATGCCGCGCCAGTTCAGGCCGTAGCGGTCGCCCAGCGTTCGCTCGGCGATGCCGGTCACGATGGCGACCTCGGAGCGCAGCTGCGCACTCGCCGGTTCCAGCGGCCCCCGTGAGGCGTGCACCGAGCAGGTCGAGTCCTCCACCGACACGAACTGCTCGCCGCTGGCCTGGACGTCCTTCTCGGTCCGCCCCAGGGTGGGCAGGATGAGGGCGGTCTCGCCGCACACCAGGTGCGAGCGGTTGATCTTGGTCGAGACGTGCACGGTCAGCCGGGCCCGGCGCAGCGCGTCGGCGGTCACCGCGGTGTCCGGCGCCGCCTGGACGAAGTTGCCGCCCAGCCCGACGAAGACGTGCGCCTTGCCGTCCCGCAGGGCCCGGATCGAGTCGACGGTGTCGTAGCCGTGCTCCCGCGGCGGGTCGAACCCGAACTCGGCCTGCAGCCGATCGAGGAAGTGCTGGGGCGGCCGCTCCCAGATGCCCATCGTCCGATCGCCCTGGACGTTCGAGTGCCCGCGCACCGGCAGCAGCCCTGCCCCCGGTCTGCCGATGTCACCACGGGCGAAGGCGAGGTTCGCGATCTCCTTGATGGTGGCCACCGCGTTGCGGTGCTGGGTCAACCCCATCGCCCAGCAGTAGACGGTCGCGCCGGAGTCGGCGATCAGCTGGGCTGCCTGGGTGATCAGCTCCCGGGACAGCCCGGTGGCCCGCTCGACCTGGGCCCAGTCGACCGCGAGGACGTGCTCGCGCCAGGCGTCGAACCCGTGCGTGTACGCGGCCACGAAATCGTGGTCGATCGCGTCCCACTGCACCAGCAGCGAGCCGATCGCCTGGAACAGCGCGAGATCGCCGTTGATCTTGACCGGCAGGTGCAGGTCGGCCAGCGCCGTGCCCCGGCCGACGATCCCGCGGGGGCGCTGCGGGTTGCGGAAGTTGACCAGGCCGGCCTCCCGCAGCGGGTTGATCGAGATGATCTTGGCGCCGCGGTCCTTGGCCTCCTCCAGCGCCGACAGCATCCGCGGGTGGTTGGTGCCCGGGTTCTGCCCGGCCAGCACGATCAGCGACGCGGCGTGCACGTCCTCCAGGCTCACGCTGGCCTTGCCGATGCCGATCGTCTCGGCCAAGGCGACCGACGTCGACTCATGGCACATGTTGGAGCAGTCGGGCAGGTTGTTGGTGCCGTACGCCCGGATGAACAGCTGGTAGGCGAAGGCCGCCTCGTTGGAGGTCCGCCCGGAGGTGTAGAAGATCGCCTCGTCGGGGCTGGCCAACGCGTTCAGGTGCTCGGCGATGATCCCGAACGCGGCATCCCAGGAGACCGGCGCGTAGTGCTCGGCCCCCGGCCGCTTGATCATCGGCTCGGTGATCCGACCCTGCTGGCCCAGCCACTGCTCGGTCTGGGCGTCGAGCTCGGCGATGCTGTGGCGGGCGAAGAACGCCGGTGTGGCCCGCGTCCTGGTCGCCTCCTCCGAGACCGCCTTCGCTCCGTTCTCACAGAACTCGGCGGTGTGTCGATGGCCGACCTCGGGATCGGGCCAGGCGCAGCTCGGGCAGTCGAAACCCTCGGCCTGATTGAGCCGGAGCAGGGTCGATGTCGTCCGCCGCGGACCCATCTCCGTCAGCGACCGCTTCATCGAGATGGCGACGGCCTTCACCCCGGCGGCGTGCTCGTCCTGGTGGCGCACCCGCAGGTCGTCGTCGGACTCGATGGCCCGGCGGTCACGCTTGCTCACGGCTGGCTCCTTCGATCGACGACGACACCGTCACCGTACGTCTACTCTCGTCGACGTGCCGACCCCCACCAGTCCCCGACCGCCGAAGATCCCGACCCGGAAGCGCACCGCTCAGACCCCGGCCGACGGCCGGGCGCTGCTGGACGGCGACAGCTACGCGGCCGAGCTCTACGACCAGGTCGATCTGACCGGTCGGGACCTGCGCCACTCGACCTTCTCCGAGTGCTCCTTCGCCGGCTCCAACCTCACCGACGTGGACCTGACGGGGGCGCACCTGGTCGAGTCCGACCTCACCGAGGTGGAGTCGGCCCACCTCACCGCTCCCCGCAGCCTGTGGCGCCACAGCACCGTGTCGCGTTCCCGGCTGGGAGCCGTCGTGGCGTACGAGGGAAGCCTCGACGGGCTGGTCGTCGCCGACACCAAGATCTCGTTCCTGAACGCGCGGTCGGGCACCTGGAAGGACGTGCTGCTGCAGCGCTGCGTGATCGACGAGCTCGATCTGGTCGGCGCCAAGCTCACCCGGGTCCGTTTCGAGAACTGCCAGATCCGCTCGCTGGAGCTCACCGGGACGACCTGCCGGGACGTGGATCTACGGTCCGCCGAGCTCCGCGAGATCAGTGGTCTCGCGGGGCTGGGCGGCTGCACCATCAGCCCCGAACAGCTGCACGACCTGTCCGGGGCCCTGGCCGCTCACCTCGGGATCGTGGTGGCGGCCTCCGTCTGAGGCGAGGTGATCACGTCAGTGCATCGGCGGGCGGTCGGAGGCCGCCGCGGCAGGGTCGTGCACCACCGGCGCCAGCCTGGCCCAGAGCAGGAACACCAGGCCGAGGGCCAACATGCCGAGGCCGAGCCAGAGGTTGATGTTGATGCCGGCAGCCTTGGCGATCTCCTCGGGTGTGGTGAAGAAGCTGTAGATGGTCAAGGCGACGCCGTAGAAGGTGAACAGGGCCCCGATCAGGATCCGCAGGTCGAACAGCTTGGAGGCCGCCGACGCCGGGGCGTCCTTCGGCTCGAGCTCGTCGGAAGTCAGTTCGTGGTGTGACATGTGCTTTCCCTCCCTCAGATGAAGAGGATCGACAGAACGAGGACGATGCCCAGGGCGGTGAAGCCGAGGAGCTTGGGCGACTCGTACCACTTGCGGACGTAGCCTTCGTGCGGATCTCCGGCGTCCGGATCGGGCACGCCCCAGACCAGACCCTTGAGCTCACCCACCGGCTTGGAGGTGGTGAACAGGGTGACCACGATCGTGACCACGGCATCCACCCCGAAGGCCACCATCGCTCCGTAGAAGTTGAGCATCTGGGCGTTGATGTCACCCTCGAAGGTCTGACCGGCGTAGAAGTACGCGATCTTCGGACCGATCAGGTACTGGAAGCTGACCGCGGCCACGAAGCCGGAGACGAGCCCGAAGAAGCCGGCCCAGGGAGTCGTCCGTTTCCAGAACATGCCGATGATGAAGGTGGCGAAGACCGGCGCGTTGAAGAAGGAGAACAGCGTCTGGATGTAGTTCATGATGTTGCTGAACTGGGACGCGATGAAGGCGGTACCGATACCCACGACGATGCCGACGACGGTGACGATCCGGCCGACGTTCAGGTAGTAGTGGTCCGTCTTGTCCTTCTTGATGTAGGTCTGCCAGATGTCGTAGGTGAAGACCGTGTTGAAGGAGCTGACGTTGGCCGCCATGCCGGCCATGAAGGCGGCCAGCAGACCGGCCACCGCGATACCGAGGGTGCCGTTGGGCAGGTAGTGGTTCATCAACGCCGGGATGGCGTCGTTGTAGGTGGTGCCCGAACCCTCCTTGCCGAAGCCCGGGAAGATCGCGATCACGATCAGGCCGGGGATGATGGTCAGCGCGGGGATGAAGATCTTGGGGAAGGCCCCGATCAGCGGCGTCCGCTCGGCTGCGGACAGGTTCTTGGCCGACAGGGCGCGCTGGACCTCGGTGAAGTTGGTGGTCCAGTAGCCGAAGGACAGCACGAAGCCAAGGCCCATCACGATGCCGATCCAGTCACCGAGCGGGTTGGTCCAGTTGCCGACCTGGGTGCCGCCCCAGGGTGAGAAGAAGTTCTCGGTGCCGGCCTGGGCCGAGACCTTGGCCTCCAGCCCGGCCCAGCCCCCGACGTCCTTGAGGCCGATGATCACCAGCGGGATCAGGCCGGCGATGATCACGAAGAACTGCAGCACCTCGTTGTAGATGGCACCGGAAAGTCCGCCGAGGGTGATGTAGGCGAGCACGAAGACCGCGGAGAGCAGGATCGACAGCCACTGGGGCCAGCCGAGCAGGGCCTGGATGACCAGCGAGAGTGCGTACAGGTTGACTCCCGCGGTCAGCACGCTGGCCGCGGCGAAGCTCAGCGCGTTCCACAGGTGGGTGGGCCGGTTGTACCGGCGCCGGAGGTACTCGGGAACGCTGCGGACCCGCGAGCCGTAGTAGAACGGCATCATCACCAGGCCGAGGAAGACCATGGCGGGTACGGCGCCGATCCAGTAGAAGTGCACCGTCGAGGTGCCGTACTGCGCGCCGTTGGCGGCCATGCCGAGGATCTCGATCGCGCCCAGGTTGGCCGAGATGAAGGCGATGCCCGTCACCCACGCCGGGAGCGATCGTCCCGACAGGAGGAAGTCCTCGGACGTTGCGATGGCCCGGCGGGCCAGGATGCCGATCGTCACCACCAGACCGAAGTAGACGAACAGCAACCCGTAGTCGAACAGGTTGACATCGAGCTGCGTCATCGGAGCCTCCTCGGACGGCGATCGGGGAAGCGGCCGTCCACGCCGCAGTATTCGCTGCTGAGCAAATCCCCACAAGACCCTCAGGGTCACGATTTCCCCATCAGTCACAGAAACCACTCGGGCTTGCCTAAGTTACTGGCCAGTAGCATCATGGAAGTTACTGGGCGGTAACTTGAACGAGGGGATCCAGTCATGAGCCACTACCGGTCGAACCTGCGGGACATCTTCTTCAACCTGTTCGAGCTCCTGGGCCGCGACGAGGTGCTGGGCCACGGGCCGTACGAGGACATGGACCATGACACCGCGGTCGCGGTGCTGACCGAGATCGAGCACCTGGCCACCACCAAGCTGGCCTCCTCCTACGTCGACAGCGACCGCCACCCGCCGGTCTACGACCCGCAGACCAGGACCGTCGTGCTGCCCGAGGCGTTCAAGGCGTCGTACGCGACCCTGCTGGACTCCGGCTTCTACACCCTCGAGCTGCCTGCCGAGCTGGGTGGGCAGCCGAGTCCGCCGTCGCTGCAGTGGGCCGCCAACGAGCTGAACCTGGGAGCCAACCCGGCGCTGCTGCTGTACGCCGCCGGACCGAAGTTCGCCACGGTGCTCTGGCACAACGGCACCGAGCGGGACCGTCGGATCGCCCAGATCATGATCGACCGCCGGTGGGGCGCCACCATGGTGCTGACCGAGCCGGACGCCGGCTCCGACGTGGGCGCCGGCCGGACCCGGGCCGTTCCCCAGCCCGACGGCTCCTGGCACCTCGAGGGCGTCAAGCGGTTCATCACCTCCGGTGAGCAGGACATGACCGAGAACATCGTGCACCTGGTGCTCGCCCGCCCGGTCGGGGTCGAGGGTGCGGGCGGACCTGGCACCAAGGGCCTGTCGCTGTTCATCGTGCCGAAGCTCCACTTCGATCACACCACCGGCGAGCTGACCGGGGAGCGCAACGGCGTCTACGCCACCAACGTGGAGAAGAAGATGGGCATCAAGGCCTCGACGACCTGCGAGCTCACCTTCGGGGACGGCACCCCGGCCCGAGGGTGGCTGCTGGGTGAGGTGCACGACGGCATCGCCCAGATGTTCCAGGTGATCGAGCACGCCCGGATGCTGGTCGGCACCAAGGCCATCGCCACCCTCTCCACCGGCTACCTGAACGCCCTGGAGTACGCCAAGACCCGGGTGCAGGGGGCCGATCTGGCCTCCGGCGGCGACCGGACCGCTCCGCGCGTCACCATCACCCACCACGCGGATGTCCGGCGCTCGCTGATGAACCAGAAGGCGTACGCCGAAGGCCTCCGCTCCCTGGTGCTGTTCACCGCGAGCGTGCAGGACCGGGTGGCGATGGCCGCGGCCGAGGGCCGCACCGACGAGGCCGCCGTACGGCTCAACGACCTGCTGCTGCCGATCGTCAAGGGCTACGGCTCGGAACGGTCCTGGGTGCTGCTGGGGACCGAGTCGCTGCAGACCTTCGGCGGCTCGGGTTTCCTGGCCGACTACCCGTTGGAGCAGTACGTCCGTGACGCCAAGATCGACACCCTGTACGAGGGCACCACCGCCATCCAGGGTCAGGACCTGTTCTTCCGCAAGATCGTCAAGGACCAGGGCCGGGCGATGACCGACCTGTCCACGCAGATCGGCGCGTTGATCGCCTCTCAGGCCGGGAACGGCCAGCTCAAGGAGGAGCGCGATCTGCTGGAGCAGGGTCTGGAGAACGTCGGCGAGCTCGTCGCCACCATGATCACCACCCTGCAGTCGTCGGCCCCCCAGGCTCCCGAGGGCGACGTCCGCAACGTCTACAAGGTCGGGCTGAACACGACCCGGCTGCTGATGGCCCTGGGTGACGTCATCTGCGCCTGGCTGCTGCTGCGCGGCGCCGAGGTCGCCCTGCAGCGGCTCGGTGGTGAGCTGTCGGCCGCGGACACGGCGTTCTACGAGGGGAAGGTGGCCTCGGCCCGCTGGTTCACCCGGACCGTGCTGCCGAAGCTGGCCGCCGAGGTGCAGATCGCCGAGGCGACCGACCTGGCGATCATGGACCTGCCGGAGGAGAGCTTCTGAACCGGGCGCAGAATGGCGGTATGACCCCCGCCGCGATCCCCACCCTGCCCTTCGGCCGCACCGGCCACGACAGCACCCGCGTCCTGTTCGGCGCCGCCGCCCTGGGCGACGTCAGTCAGGATCAGGCCGACGAGACGATGAACCTGATCCTGTCGTACGGGATCAACCACATCGACACCGCGCGCTCCTACGGCGACGCCGAGCTGCGCCTCGGGCCCTGGATGGAGACCCACCGCGACACCTTCTTCCTGGCCACCAAAACCGGCGAGCGGACCAGGGACGGGGCCGCCCGGGAGATCGGGGAGTCGTTGGAGCGACTGCGGACCGACCACATCGACCACATCCAGCTGCACAACCTGGTCGAGCCCGAGGAGTGGGAGACTGCCTTCGCGCCCGGCGGTGCCCTGGAAGCGGTGATCGAGGCCAAGGAGCAGGGCCTGGTGAGCCACATCGGCGTCACCGGTCACGGGGTGACAGTGGCTGCGCAGCACCTCCGGTCGCTGGAGCGCTACCCCTTCGACTCGGTGCTGCTGCCGTACAACTTCGCGATGTCCAACAACACCGCGTACCTGGACGACTTCGAGGCGCTGGTCGCGGTCTGCGCCGAACGGAACGTCGCCGTGCAGACGATCAAGTCGATCACCCGGGCGCCGTGGGGAGACCGGGAGCAGACCGCCAGCACCTGGTACGAGCCGCTCACCGACCAGGGCGCCATCGACACCGCCGTGGCCTGGGTGCTCGGCCGCGACGGACTGTTCCTGAACACCGTCGGCGACGTCACCATCCTGCCCTCGGTGCTGGCGGCCGCGGCCAAGGTGACCGGACGGCCCGAGGCCGCCGAGATGCGGTCGCTGGAGGATTCTTTCGGGCTTCAGCCGCTCTTCACCTGAGCCCTTCCCTTGTGTCGGTGCCGTCGGCGATGCTGCTGGGATGAGGCTTCGACGACTGAGTGCGTACGCCGTGGGTTTCACGCTGCTGGCGGCGGGCCTGGTGGCCGCACCCGAGCAGGCGCACGCAGCGGATCCGATCCCGATCGCCGAGATCCAGGGCACGGGGGCCTCGACGCCCAGGGCCGGTCAGGTGGTCACCACCACGCCCTCCCGGGTGACCGCGGTCTACGGGCAGGAGTCGACGGCGGAGTTCCGCGGCTTCGTCATCCAGACGCCCGGCACCGGCGGTGCGGGCCGAGATCTGGCCAGGGCCTCCGACGCCGTGTTCGTGTTCCTGGGTACGGCCAAGGCCGCCGTCGCGATCGGCGACGTCGTCAGTGTCACCGGGACCGCCGGTGAGTTCTCCGGGCTGACCCAGATCGGCGGCGCCGTCACGGTCACCAAGGTGCTCGGCAGCTTCCCGACGGTCACGCCGTTGACCGGACTGCGCTGGGCCGACACCGTCGCCCAGCGGGAGAACCTCGAGTCCATGCTGTACGCCAGCAGCGAGCGGTTCACGATCGCCGACACCTTCCCGCTGCTCCGCTTCGGCGAGCTGGGTCTGACCAGCGACGAGCTGCCGCTGCAGCCGACCGAGGTCGCTCGACCGGGCAGCACCGGAGCGAGCGAGCAGGCGGCGCGCAACCTGGCGGTCCGGGTCAACCTGGACGACGGTTCCAACCGCGGCTTCACCCGCACGGCGACCCTGGCGGCCCACCCGCTGCCGTACCTGTCCGTCGGGGTGGAGGTGGCCATCGGTGACCGGCTCCGGCTGACCGAGCCCGTGATCGTCGACTTCCGCAACGGGATCTGGAAGTTCAACCCGACGACGCCGACCGAACCCGGGGCCGAACCCGCCACCATCCGACAGGTGGCGGACGATCCCGCCCCGCGGGTGGGTGGTGCCGTGTCGGTGGCCTCCTTCAACGTGCTCAACTACTTCACCACCACCGGGCAGGGTCGAGCCGGGTGCACCGGCGGCAACCTCGACACGGAGGACACCTTCAACGTGACCTTCGACTGCGATGCCCGCGGTGCCTGGGACGGGTCCGATCTCGGCCGCCAGCAGGCCAAGATCGTCGCGGCCCTGAATGCGCTGGACGCCGACGTCGTCGGGCTGATGGAGATCGAGAACTCGGTGGTGCTGGGCGAGCAGCCGGATGAGGCTCTCGCCTCGCTGGTGGCAGCCCTCAACCGGGCGGCCGGTTTCCGCAAGTGGGCGTACGTGCCGTCCTCGGCCGAGCTGCAAGCAGTGAGCGAGCAGGACGTGATCACCAACGCCCTGATCTACCAGCCCCGCTGGGTCCGGCTCGACGGCCCGGCGTACGCGCTGGGCGCCGCCGCCGGTCCGGACGGTCCCTTCGCCAACGCCCGGACCCCGATTGCGGCCTCGTTCGCCGCGTGGGCGGGCGGGGAGTCGGTGCTCGTCGCGGTGAATCACCTGAAGTCGAAGAACGGTGGGCCGGACGCGACCGGCGACAACGCCGATGTGGGCGACGGTCAGGGCGCGTTCAACGGCGCCCGAGTCCGGCAGGCCACGGCGCTGCGGGACTGGGTCCCGTCGTTGCAGCAGCGAGCCGGAACGGCTGCTGTCGCGCTGATCGGTGACTTCAACTCGTACGGCCAGGAGGATCCGCTGCAGGTGCTCTACACCGCCGGCTACCGCAACGCGGCCCCGGACGACGAGTGGTCCTACTCGTTCGGCGGCCTGGCCGGCTCCTTGGACCACGTGCTGCTCAACGGGCCCGCTCGGGCCCGGCTGACGCGGGCCGATCTGTGGAACATCAACGCGGGCGAGTCCCCGGCCCTGGAGTACTCGACCTACAAGACCACGACGACCGACCTCTACTCCCCCGACCCGAAGCGGTCTTCGGATCACGACCCGGTGGTGGTCGGCTTCCGTCGCCGCTGACCGAGAGCGGCCCGTACGGTCTCGATCACCCGCTCGGGATAGGTGTCGATCATGGTCCAGGTGAAGCGCAGCACCCGCCAACCGGCCAGGACGATCGCGTTCTGACGCCATCGGTCGTGCTCGAAGTTGGCGTCGCCGTGATAGGCGTGACCGTCGATCTCGATCACCAGTCGCTCGGCACTGAACAGCACGTCGACGGTGTAGCCGGTCCCGGCCGCCTCGACGTTGCCACGCCAGCCCTCGATGCCGGCACCTCGGAGCAGCCCGTGGAAGCGGCGCTCGGCGGTCGACCACGGATCCTCGCTCGACTCCTGCAGCACGAGGCGGCGTGCGGCGTTCCCCGGCTGCCAGGGGATGGCCGCCAGCGCTTCTCGCATGTCGGCCAGGGTGGCGGCGCCGGTCCGTAGGGCGACGTCGATCGCGTCAGCCCCGAGGTCGATCGCCGTCAGCGCGGCCGTCGTCATCCGTACGCCGTCGATCTCCTGCACCAGGTGGTTCGGGATCGTCCGTCGTCGGAAGCGGTAGCCCGCCTGAGACGTCAGCTTGCGCGACACCGCCGCCGCGACCGCGTCCACCTCGATGGTGGGCCAGAAGGACATCCGGGCGGCCGCGTGCTCGACCAGGATCGCCGACGGCTCGTACAGCTGAAGCGCCTGCACTCGCACGGCCGGGAATGCCTGGTGGCCGGTTCGGGCGTAGACGCCGGGCAGCACGGCCTCGATCTCACCAACGCGGATCGCCCGATCGAGAACGGTCACCAGGTCCGGATGCGCTCGACGAGCGATCACATCGACGCGATCGAAGAGACTCTCGACGGACGGGTGCATGCTGGAAATCTACCTGGCAAATTCACCGTGCCGGTCGAAGACCGCGTGGTCGCGGCAACAGTCGGTTGATTTTCAGATCAGTCACCTACGAACAGGCGGCAGCGATCGCGTCCAGCACCTCCAGTGTGGCGATGGAGGCAGTCAGTGGCCGGAGCGGCGACCCCGTCTCGCCGGCCGTGATCCGCCGTGCCACCTCGGCGGCCTGGAAGTGCAGGGCTTCGTGGGCGACCGGTTCCTCGTCGTAGCGCAGAGTCGATCCGTCAGTGGCCTCGAGCGTGAAGCCACCCGGCTGGTAGAACGGCCCGTCGATCACCAGGGTGGCCTCGGTGCCGGCGATGACCGCGGTGGTCGGGGTGTTGCTCAGCAGCGTGGTGTGCAGCACCGACTGCCGGGCGGCGTGGTGGGCCAGCAGCGCACCGACCTGCCCCAGCACGCCGCTGGGGATCCGCTGGCCGGTCGCCTGGGTGGCCTCGACCGGTCCCAGGACGTCCAACGCGAAGGCCACCAGGTAGGTCCCGAGATCCAGCAGTGGCCCACCGGCCAGCTCGGGCTTCAGGATCCGGTGACCCTCGGCGAACCACTCACCGAAGTCGGCCACCACGCTGAGCGGTTCGCCCAGGGCCCCGGATTCCTGAACCTGCCGCAGAACGTCGAACTTGGGCAGGAACGCGGTCCACATCGCTTCCATGCAGAACACCCCGGCCGCGGAGGCCGCAGCGGCGATCTGCCGAGCCTCTGCGGCGGTGGCCCCGAGCGGCTTCTCCACCAGGGTGTGCCGGCCGGCGGACAGCGAGAGCAGGGCCACCGGCAGGTGGGTGTTGTGCGGCGTCGCGACGTAGACCACGTCCACGTCCGCGTCGGCGACCAGCTCCTCGTACGACCCGTACGCCGCCGCGATCGCGTGCCGGTCCGCGAACGAACGTGCCGACTCCGGCGTACGGGAGCCGACCGCCACCACCCGCTGGCTGGAGTGATGCTGCAGTGACGCCACGAACCGGTCGGCGATCCATCCGGTGCCGAGCACACCCCACCGCAGGGACGGAGCCGCCAGCGGGTCCGGGGTCCGGGCTTCCGGCATCGTCGACAGCTGGGTCACCGATCGACCTCGACCCAGCGACCGTCCTCGTGCATGGAGGTGATGACAGCGGCCGCCACCCGGCTCGCGGCCAGCCCGTCCGCCGCACTGGCCAGCGGACTGGGGGATCCGTCGGCCACCGACGCGACCCAGGCTCCCAGCTCCAGCCGGTACGCGTCGGCGAACCGGGGCCGCCAGTCCAGCGGGTAGCCGGTGGACCGGAGCCGGGCCAGATCCACCGCCACCAGCGCCGGATCGGTGAGCGACAGGGCGCCCTTCTCCCCCAGCACCTCGGTGCGCAGGTCGTAGCCGTACTCGGCGTTCACGTACATGTCGACCGAGGTGAGCACACCGTCGGCGGTCCGCAGCAGGGTCAGCGACGGATCAGCCACCCCCTCCGGCACCTTGCTGGTCGCGCGACCGGCGAGCCAGGCCACCGAGGTGACCGGTGAGCCCAGCAGCCACGGGATCGAGTCGAGCTCGTGGATCACCGAGTTGGTGATGATCGACTCCGACGTGGTGTCGGGGTAGCTGACCACGTTGCGGCTCGCGCCGGTCACCCGCAGCACGGGACCGATGGTTCCGGCGTCGATGGCCGCCTTCAGCTCGGTGTGGGCCGGGTCGAAGCGCCGCATGAAGCCCAAAGACAGCAGGTTCCCGCCGGCGGCGGCCTCGGCCGCGACGATCTCCTCGCACGCGGCCGGCGTCGGAGCCAGTGGCTTCTCGCACAGCGTCGGCTTGCCGGCCTCGATGGCCGCCAGCGCGTACGTGGCGTGGGTGGAGTCGTGTGACGCGATGATCACCGCGTCGACCTCGGGATCGGCGATCAGGGCGTGGCCGTCGGCCGCGACTCGGGCACCGGACTCGGCGGCCACGGCCTCGGCGGTGGCCCGGTCGTAGTCCGCGACGACCGTGACCTCGGAACCGGCCACGAAGCGTTGCAGGTTGCGGATGTGGTCCGCACCCATGTTGCCGGTGCCGATCACGCCGATGCGCACACTCACAGAAGCCCTCCTCAGGTCCGATTGCCCACGCTAGCCTTGTCAGTTTGTCTTGACAAGTAGGAATCCGGTTGCGGCGACCCCGCACCCTCCCGAGCATGGTGGCCATGGTGTCCGAGGCCCTCCCGAGCACGTTCCTGCACGGCGTGCGGATGTCCTGGGGGCAGGCGCCGGCCGAGCTGACGGCCTGGATCGAGGTGCGTCTGGGGAGTCGGGTGGCGCGCTGGGACGACCGGTCCGGCGGGATGTCCACCGGGATCGCGTGCGTGGTGACCGGCGAGGACGGCCGGTCCCTGTTCGTCAAGGCCGTCGACGGCTCCGAGAACCCGTTCGCCCTCCAGCTCTTGACCCGGGAGGCCGAGCTGTCGGCTCGGCTGCCGCAGCTGCCCGGCGTGCCCCGGGTGCTCGACGCCGGTGAGGTGCCGGTCAGGGATGACCGCTGGTGGGCCATGATCACCCCCGCCGTGCCCGGCCGTGCCGTCCCGCATCCCTGGCGGCCCGGCGATCTGGCCAGGGCGCTGCAGGCCTGGGACCCGGTCGCGCGCGTCCTGGCCGGCACACCCTGGGAGCTCACCTCCCGGCCGCCACCTTTCTTCACCGGCTGGCGTGCGCTCGCCGCCGACCGGGCCGATCCGTGGCAGCCGCTGGTCACGTCCTGGCTCGATCGGGAGGCACGGCTGATCGACCTCTCCTGCGGCTCGTCACACGACCCGCCGGTCCTGTCCCATCTCGACCTGCGGGCCGACAACATCCTGCTGACCGACGCCCCCGCAGGCCAGGAGGCGTGGTTCGTCGACTGGGCCCACCCGGGCCTCGCGGCCCGGTGGATCGACCTCGCCCTGGTGCTGGCCGACGTCGTCGGCTCGGGCGCCGACGCGAGCACGGGTGGACCGATCGACGTGCTGGGCATCTGGCGCCGGCACCGGATCGGCTCCCAGTACGATCCCGAGCTGTTGATCTGCGCGGTGTCCGGCCTGGCTGCCGCGCTGCACCGACTGGCGCGGCGACCCGTCGACCCTCAGCTCCCCCACCGCAGTCGCTGGGCGGCGGCCATGTCGGAGCAGATGGCGCCGTTCGTGCGCCGGCACACCGCCTCGGTGGCGTAGCCCCCTAGGACAGGACCAGGGCCAGCCCCGGGTCCGAGAGGATCTGTGCGACGTCGGCGAGGAAGGTCGAACCCTGCTGACCGTCGGCCAGCCGGTGGTCGAAGGACACGGCCACCGTGGTCACCCAGCGCGGTTCGATCCGCTCGTCCGGCCCGGTCCCGACCACCCACGGCTTGCGGACGATCTGGCCGATGGCCAGGATCCCCGCCTCGCCCGGGTTGAGGATGGGCAGACCACCGTCCACCCCGAACACCCCGATGTTGGTGATCGTGAAGCTGCCCCGGGCCAGATCTGCCGGCGGGGTCCTGCCGGAACGGGCCAGGGCGACCAGGGTGCCGAACGCCTGGGCCAGCTCCAGCAGCGACAACCGGTCGGCGTCCTTGATGTTGGGCACGATGAGTCCGCGCGGGGTGGCGGCGGCGATGCCCAGGTTCACTCCACCCTTGAGCACGATCTCCTGGGCGGCCTCGTCCCAGGACGAGTTGAGCTCGGGGTTGCGCTTCAGTGCGATCAGCACCGCCTTGGCGACGACCAGCAGCGGCGAGACCTTGACGTCGGCGAAGTCGCGCCGGGCCCGGATCGTGCTCACCAGCTCCATCGTCGCGGTGACGTCGGCCTCCACCCACACGGTCACGTGCGGGGCGGTGAACGCCGACTGCACCATCGCCGCAGCTGTGGCCTTGCGCACCCCCTTGATCGGGATGCGGCGGTCCTCGACCACGACGTCCGCCGTCGAGACCGCAGGTCCCGTCGTGGGTGCGGCGGACAGCTGAGCGGCGGATTCGACGTCGGTTCGGGTGATCACCCCACCCGTGCCGGTGCCGGTCAGGGCGCCGAGGTCGACCCCGAGATCGCGGGCGAGCTTGCGGACCGGCGGCTTGGCGAGCACGGCACCGGCCGACGGCGGAACCGTCTCCGGCGCCGTGGGTCCGGGGGCGGGCAGCGGTCCGCCCTGCGGTTGGGCGGGCACCGGCTGCAGGGCCTCGCGATGGTCGGCGGGCCGCGACACCGGCCCGTCGGTGGCGAAGGTGCTGTTCACCTGCTCGTGCGCCTCCACCTGCGGCGACTCCCCGGCCGCGGGCTTGCGGGGCCGCCGGCGGGTGTCGGTCGACTTGGCTCCGTAGCCGACCAGGTTGGCGACCCGCTCGCCATCCGCCTCGGCCGCCGCGGCCGGGACGGCCGTCGGCTCGTCGGCACCGTCGTCGATGGCGATGATCGGTACGCCGACGTCGACGGTGTCACCCTCGGAGACCAGCAGCCCGGTCACCGTGCCGCGAAAGGGGCTCGGCAGCTCGACCAGCGACTTGCTGGTCTCGATCTCCACCAGGATGTCGTTGATCTTGATCTCGTCCCCGACGGCCACCCGCCAGGTGACGATGTCGGCCTCGACGAGACCCTCGCCGGGGTCGGGCAGCCGGAACTCCATGATCGCCACGCGTTGCTCTCCTCCTCGAGAATCAGTAGCCCGAACTCAGTACGCCAGGGAACGGTCGACGGCGTCGAGCACCCGGTCGAGATCGGGGAGGTACTCGTCCTCGACCCGGCTCGGCGGATAGGGGATGTCGAAGCCGCCCACCCGCAGCACCGGCGCCTCCAACGAGTAGAAGCACTGCTCGGTGATCCGGGCGGAGAGCTCGGCACCCATCCCCAGGTTGATCACCGCTTCGTGCACCACCACGGCGTGCCCGGTCTTGCGGACCGAGGTGACGACGGTGGCCATGTCGATCGGTGAGAGGGTCCGCAGGTCGATCACCTCCAGCGACCGACCCTCCTCGGCGGCCGCGCCGGCGGCGTCCAGGCAGGTCTTCACCATCGGGCCGTAGCAGAGCACCGTCACGTCGGTGCCCGGGCGGACGACTCTCGCACTGTGCAAGGGAATCGGCGGGATGGAGGTGTCGAGCTCGGCCTTCTCGTGGTAGCGCCGCTTGGGCTCGAAGAAGATCACCGGGTCGTCGGAGGCGACGGCCTGCTGGATCATCCAGTAGGCATCGACCGGGTTGGAGCAGGTGACCACCTTGAGTCCCGGGGTGTGCGCGAAGTACGTCTCCGGGGACTCACTGTGGTGCTCGACCGCTCCGATGCCGCCACCGGAGGGGATCCTGATCACGATCGGCATCTTCTGTCGACCGGCCGACCGGTTGTGGAACTTCGCGACCTGGCTGACGATCTGGTCGAAGGCCGGGTAGACGAAGCCGTCGAACTGGATCTCGCACACCGGCCGGTATCCCCGCAGAGCCAGCCCCACGGCTGTCCCCACGATGCCGGACTCGGCCAACGGCGAGTCGATCACCCGGTGCTCGCCGAAGTCCTTCTGCAGTCCCTCGGTGACCCGGAAGACGCCACCGAGCTTGCCGATGTCCTCACCGGCCAGAAGCACCTTGGGGTCGGCCTCCAGCGCCCGCCGCAGTCCGGCGTTGAGCGCCTTGGCCAGGGTGATCTTGCTGGTCTTGCTGGGATCGCCCGGCTTGCTCGAATCAACGGTCATCACGGCCTCCCTGCGACGGCACCTTCGCCGGACTCGAAGCTGGACGAGTAGTCGGCGTACCAGCGCTGTTGGTCGATCAGGTGCGGAGTCTGCTCCTCGTACACGTTGTCGAACAGCTGCACCAGGTCGGGATCGGGCAGCGACAGCAGGCCCGATCGGATCCGGGCGGCCAGCTCGTCGGCACCGGCATCGACGTCCGCGAAGAACGCCTCGTCGGCCGCGCCGCCGCGAGTGAGATAGGCGCGTACCCGCTCGATCGGGTCCTTCAACCTCCAGTGCTCCAGCTCGTCGGCCAGCCGGTACTTGGTCGGGTCGTCGGAGGTGGTGTGCGCGCCCATCCGGTACGTGTACGCCTCGATGAAGGTCGGGCCGTTGCCCGAGCGGGCGCGCTCCAGGGCCTTGGAGGTGACGGCGTGCACGGCCAGTACGTCGTTGCCGTCGACCCGCACGCCGGGGAAGCCGAAGCCGGAGGCGCGGCGGTACAACGGGATCCGCGACTGACGCTCGATCGGCTCCGAGATCGCCCACTGGTTGTTCTGGCAGAAGAAGACGATGGGAGCGTTGTAGGAGCTCGCGAAGATGAAGGCCTCGTTGACGTCACCCTGGCTCGTCGCCCCGTCACCGAAGTAGCCGATCACCGCGGCGTCGCGGGCCGGGTCGCCGGTGCCGACGAGACCGTCCCGCTCGATGCCCATCGCGTAGCCGGTGGCGTGCAGCGCCTGAGCGCCGATGACGATCGTGTAGAGGTGGAACCGGGTCTTCTCCGCATCCCAGCCGCCGAGGTCGACCCCGCGGAACAGACCGAGCAGCTGAAGTGGGTCCACGCCCAGGGTCCAGGCCACACCGTGCTCGCGGTAGGTCGGGAAGACCACGTCCTGATCGCTCATCGCGCGACCGGAACCGATCTGCGCGCCCTCCTGACCCAGGCAGGAGGCCCAGAGGCCGAGCTCACCCTGACGCTGCAGAGAGGTCGCCTCGGAGTCCAGGCGACGGGTCATCACCATGTCGCGGTAGAAGCCCTTGACCTGCTCGTCGTCCCCGTCGAAGGCGTACTCCGGATGGTCGATCCGGGTGCCTTCGGGAGTCAGGAGCTGAACGAGTTCGGGGTCGCCATTGCTCACTCATGCATCCTCTCGCCGTGGGACGCACGGGTTGCGTCCGACTGTTTCCCGGCGGGTGCGCCGCCGGCCCCGGGTGCGGGATCGCCGCGTGTCGGGTCGTGCTGTAACGAAGGTGGAGTCAACGTACCGCCCTCGTTGTGGTCTATGGAAAACAACTTGCATGTCCTAGTTGTCGTGTCCACAGTTGTCCCGACAGCGGTATGACAGTTCGCGTCGGCTGAGCCGACGGGACCCAGAGCAGAGGAGGCGTCGAGATGTCCATCAGCGTCCGGGCGTTCAGTGCGCCCTCATCCGTTCTCTCTCCTGGAGTCATCACCTCTCATGTCTGTTTCACCTTCTGCGGCGCCGGACGACACCGAGCTCACCCGCACCTCTGACTTCGACTACACACCCCTTCCCGACGAGCTGCCGGCGGGCCAGCGCTGGTCCACCTGGGACGACATCGGCATCGTCGCCGGCCCCGAGCCCTGGCCGGACTGGCTGATCACGGCGGATGCCGCCATCGACACCGATCTCGGCATCCTCAAGACCGGCAAGGAAGCCGACGTCTTCCTGCTGGAGCGGGCCACCGACGACACGTCGGTGATCATGGCCGCCAAGCGCTACCGCGGCAACGACCACCGGATGTTCCACCGCGACAGCGGCTACACCGAGGGACGCAAGATCCGCCGGAGCCGAGACCGCCGGGCCGTGGCCAAGGGCTCGAGGTGGGGTCGCCAGATCCAGGCCGGCGAGTGGGCGATGGCCGAGTTCGGCTACCTGTCGGCCCTGTGGAGCGCCGGTCTCCCGGTCCCCTATCCGGTGCAGCTCGACGGCACCGAGCTGCTGATGGAGCTCATCACCGCCGAGGACGGTTCCGGGGCGCCGCGGCTGGCCCAGACCCGTCCGTCCCGGGAGCTGCTGGAGGTCTACTTCGAGCAGCTCCGCACGGCCATGTGCACGATGGCCGGGATGGGGCTCACCCATGGTGACCTGTCGGCGTTCAACATCCTGGCCACCGGGGACCGGCTGGTGATCATCGACGTCCCGCAGGCCGTGAACATCGTCGGCAATCCCCAGGGGCCGGAGTTCCTGGCCCGGGACTGCCGCAACGTCGCGACCTGGTTCACCGCCCGAGGTCGAGACGTCGATGCGGAGACGCTGTTCGGTGAGGTGATCGCGTACGCCTGGTAGGGCGTCTCGAACAGGCAGCCTGGTAGGAACGGGGCGTGCTCCTGGAGTTGCCGTTCGTCGGCGCGTACGACTGGTCGCTCGCCCTGCGGATGATCGGTGCGCATGCGGTGCCGGGCGGCGAGGTCACCGATCCGGTCGCCCAGACGCATCGGCGGCTGCTGCCGGGAGCCACCCGCCCGCTGGCCGTCACCGTCCGGAGGGACGACGACGCGATCGCGGTGCAGATCGACGGCGATGACGTGACAGCGGCCGAGGTCGCCGACCTCACCCGCCGGCTGCGGCACTGGCTCGATCTGGATCTGGACCCAGCGACGCTGGTGACCCGCTTCGGCGATGACTCGACGTTGGGTCCGTTGGTCCGGGACCGCCCCGGTCTGCGGCGGATCCGCTACCCCGAGTCGTTCGAGGCCGCGATCTCCACGGTGCTGGGGCAGCAGGTGTCACTGGCCGCGGCGCGCACCTTCGCCGGTCGGTTGGTGGCGGCGTACGGCGCAGCCGGCCCCGGTGGCTTGACGGGCTTCCCGGCACCGGAGCGGCTGGCCGCGACCGAGCTCGAGGAGCTGCGGTCGGCCGTGGGGATCACCGGCTCTCGCGCCCGGACGGTGCTGGCCGTGGCCGAGCTCTTCGCCGGCAGTGGGGACTGGCCGGTGCCGCTGCCGCGGGAGCAGTGGGACGAGCGGGCCGCGACGCTGCTGGCCCTGCCGGGTATCGGACCATGGACCGTCGCCTATCTGCGGATGCGCCTGTTCGGCGACCCCGACGCGGTGCCCGTCGGCGATCTGGTGCTGCGCCGCGCCCTCGGGGTGGCCAAGGACCGCGAGGTGCCGACGGCGATGGAGCGCTGGCGTCCCGAGCGCTCGTACGCCGTGTTCCAGCTGTGGGCCTCGACCGCCTGGTGACACCGATCAGCGCGAGCGCGTGAGGATCTCCGCGACCTCGTCGTCGGTGAGCTCGACCGGGTTGCCGCGCATGCTGCTGGCCCGCTGCGTCGCGGCGACGACATCGGCGGTGTCGGCGTCGTTCAGTCCGTAGCCGGCGAGACCCGGGATCTCCAGGGCCGCAGCGAGGTCGCTCAGCCAGAGCGTGACGTCCTCGGGCTCCGCGTCGACCGAGCCGGTCAGCAGCACCGCCAGCTCGGTCAGCCGCAGGAGTGCATCGGCGCCGGCACGATCGCGTACGGCGCGCAGGTTCACCGCCATGGCCGGCGCCAGCACGGCCGCGCAGACGGCGCCGTGCGGAGCGCCCAACCGGGCCCCCAGGGCGGCGGCGAAACCGTGCACGGCACCGAGCCCGGAGTTGGCCAGGCACAACCCGCCGAACAGGCTGGCGACCGCCAGGTCGGACCGCACGCCGGGATCGATCATCCCGTCGGCGAACGCCCGGCGCAGCGAGCGAGCCGACCGCACGATGCCGTCTCGAGCCAGCGCGTCGGTGAACGGATTCGCCTTGCGGGACAGGAAGGGCTCGATCAGCTGCGCCAGGGCGTCCATCCCGCTGGCGGCGACGGTGTCGGCCGGCACGCCCACCAGCAGGTCGGGGTCGACGATCGCCACCCGCGGCAGCATCAGCTGACTGCGCAGACTGGCTTTCACGCCGTCCCCGGACAGCACCGAGTTCCGGGTCACCTCCGAGCCCGTACCGGCGGTGGTCGGGATGGCGACACAGGGCAGACCGGGTCGGGTGATCGGTCGACCTTCCCCGATCACCTCGAGGTGCTCCAGCGGATCAGCGCCGCTGACGGCCAGCACGGCCACCGCCTTGGCCACGTCCAGGGCGCTGCCACCCCCGAAGCCGATCACCGCCTCGCCGTCGGCGGCGGCCGCGACCCCGTCGCGGACGACCTGGAGGTCCGGCTCCCCCGTCACGGCGTAGCTGGACGTCTCGATGCCGCGGTCGTGCAGCGCCGCGACTAGGGCCGCCGCCCGGTCGGCGGAGCGACCGGTGACCAGGAGGACGCGGCGCACGGCCCAGCCGGCCAGCAGGTCCGGCGCCTCTGCGACCCGGCCGGCCCCGACCCGGATGTCGGTCGGCAGGGTCAGGTCGAACGACGCGGCGCTCACCAGTCGGCGTCGTCTGGGGAGGTGTTGACGTACCGGGTGCCGACCCGCGGCCGGGCCATCATCGGCGCGACGGCGTCCCGCCAGGTGGCGTAGTGCGAGGTCTCCTTGTGCGCCGCCGCGGCCGCCTCGTCGGCGTAGACCTCCACCAGCACGACGTGGTCGGCGTCGGAGCGGTCGGTGAGCACGTCGAACCGGAGGATGCCCGGCTCCTGGCGGCTGGCGCTCGCGTTGGCCTCCGTGGCCGCGAGGAAAGCCTCCCGGTGCTCCGGCGCGACAGCGATGTCGACGTGCACGACCAGCAGTGAGTTCGTCACCTCGCCGACGATAGCGACGACGGAAGTGTCGGTGACCGCGGGCATGATGACGACCGTGACGATCACTCCGGCGACCGGCGAACCCCCGGTCGCGTCCTGGCACACCCGACCCATCGAGACGGTCGCCGCCGAGCTGCTCGACAGGCTCGGAACCGGGCGACGGGTGGTGGCTGTGGACGGACGTGGCGGGGGCGGCAAGACGACCCTGGCGGGGCGGCTGGCCGGCTGCGTGCCGGACTCCGCGGTCGTGAGCACCGACGACATCGCCTGGAACCACTCGATCTTCGACTGGGCCGACCCGCTGATCGACGGCGTGCTCCGTCCCTACCGGACCGGCTCGGCGGTGGCCTACCGTCCACCGGGTTGGGTGCGTCACGGGCGGGAGGGAGCTGTCGAGGTGGCCGACACCGTGCGGGTGCTGCTCGTCGAGGGGGTGGGCGCCTCCCGGAGCGAGCTGACCGAGTGGCTGGACGCCTCGCTGTGGGTCCAGTCCGACTTCGCGGAGGCCGAGCGACGCGGCATCGCCCGCGATGTCGCCTCGGGCGTCAACGGTGACGCCGACACGACTGTCGCCTTCTGGCACACCTGGATGGCCGAGGAGCTGCCCTTCTTCGAGCGCGACCGCCCGTGGGAGCGCGCCGACCTGATCGTCGCCGGCACCTCCGCCCACCCACCTCCGGACGGGACAGTGGCGGTGGCCGGGTGGCAGCATGACCCCGAGGAGGCGTGACCGATGACCATCCACCTGTGTGCGACCTGCGCGGTCGAGACCGAGAATGCCCACTCCGCCGACCGGATCTGCCCGATCTGCGCCGACGAACGGCAGTACCTGCCGAAGGGTGGGCAGCGCTGGACCACCGTCGAGGCGCTGATCGCCGACGGGCACGCGCTCGAGTGGTTCGAGGTCGAGCCCGATCTGATCGGGTTGATCACCAAACCGGGTGTCGGCATCGGCCAGCAGACGATGATCGTCCGCACCGAGGAGGGCAACCTGCTCTGGGATCCGCCCGGCCTGATCACCGACGAGGCCATCGACCACGTCCGTCGGCTCGGTCCGGTGGTGGCGATCGCCGCCAGCCACCCCCACATGTTCGGGGTCCAGCTGGCCTGGGCCGAGGTGCTGAACGCGCCCGTGCTGGTCAGTGCCAAGGACGCGGAGTGGCTGCAGCGTCGCGGCGACGCGATCCAGCTGTGGTCCGGGGAGCGTCGCGTGACGTCGACGATCACCCTGTACGAGCTGGGCGGGCACTTCCCCGGCAGCGGTGTGGCGCTGTGGAGCGCCGGAGCAGCCGGGCGGGGTGTCCTGCTGGCCGGCGACACGATCTTCGCCAACCCGGATGGCACGGCGTCGTTCATGCGCAGCTACCCCAACCGGATCCCGCTGTCCGCGGCCGTCGTGCTGCGGCTGGCCGACGCCACCGACGGACTCGAGTTCGACCGGCTCTACAACAACTTCGGCGGCATCATCGACGCCGACGCCCGGGCGATGGTCCGCTTCTCCGCCGACCGGCACGCGGCCTGGGTGCGGGGCGACTTCGACCACCTGACCTGATGACGATCATCATCGGCGCCGGGGCGGCCGGACTGGCGACCGCGGCCCGGCTGCGGCGGCGCGGTCTGCCGTACCGGTTGATCGATGCTGGTGACGCCGTGGGCGCGTCCTGGCGGGACCGCTACGACAGCCTGAAGCTGCACACGGTGCGTTGGCTCTCGGCACTGCCCGGCAAGCCGATCCCCCAGGCGTACGGGCCGTGGGTGCGCCGCGACGACCTGGTGCGCTACCTGCAGGACTACGCGGTAGAGCTCGACCTCCAGCCCGAGCTCGGGGTGCGGGCCACCCGGGTCGAGGCCGACGGATCCGGTTGGCGGGTGGAGACCTCGGCCGGTCCGCTGTCGGCCGGCGCGGTGGTCGTGGCCAGCGGCTACAGCCACACGCCGTACGTCCCCGACTGGCCCGGCCGGGACTCGTTCGCGGGCGAGGTCCTCCATTCGTCGGCCTATCGCGAGCCGTCGCCGTACGCCGGCAAGCGGGTGCTGGTGGTGGGTTCGGGCAACTCCGCCGGCGATCTGGTCACGGACCTGGCCGGCGTGGCCGGCGAGGTGATCATGGCCGTGCGCAGCCCACCGAACATCGTCCGCCGCGACACCCGCGGCGTGCCGAGTCAGCTGATCGGCATCGCGTCGGACCCGCTGCCGACGATGCTCAAGAACCCGATGTCGGGTCTGCTGCGCAGGCTCACCGTCCCGGACCTCGGCGGCTACGGGTTGCCGGCCCCCACCAAGGACGGCTTCAGCCAGTTCCAGCGCTCCCGGACCGTGCCCATCATCGACTGTGGCTTCGTCGACGCGGTCACCTCCGGGCGGGTCCGGATCGTGCCGGCCGTCACCGGCTTCAGCGACGGCGCGGTCCGACTGGCCGACGGGAGTCAGATCGAGGTCGACACCGTGCTGGCGGCGACGGGCTACCGCACCGGTCTGGCGCCGCTGGTCGGGCACCTCGGGGTGCTGGACGAGCGGGACATGCCGCAGGTCTCCGGTGGACGAACCCTGCCGCAGGCGCCCCGGCTGCACTTCATCGCCATCAAGGTCGAGCTGACCGGGTTGCTGCGGGAGGCCGGGATCGAGTCGGGTCAGATCGCCCGATCGCTTGCTGGAACCGCCTGATCCGCAGCAGCGCAGCGGCGATCGCCTCGGGGCCGGCGGCCAGCGACAGCCGGATCGCGGTGCCGCCGTCGACGGTGTCGAAGTCCGGTCCCGGGGTGACGGCGACGTCCTCGGCCTCCAGCAGCGCCCCGCACCACGCGACCGAGTCGGGGTAGGGACCCAACCGGTCGGCGATGTCGGCCCAGACGTAGAAGGCGCCGTCGGCCGGAGCGACCTTGGTCCAGCCGAGATCCTCGACCGAGTCGAGCACCAGCGAGCGGGCGGCCGCGAACTCCCGGACGGCGGCTTCGGCCTCGGCGTACGAGGTCTCGGTGAAGGCCTCGATCGCGGCGTGCTGGGCGGGTACCGGGGCGCACAGGGCGTAGTTGCCGGCCAGGGCGTCGACCGCCACGACGAGATCGTCGGGCACCAGCGCCCAGCCGAGCCGCCAGCCCGTCATGCCGGCGTACTTGGAGAACGAGGAGATGACCACAGCGGAACGGTCGTGCTGCCAGGCACAGCAACCGACGCCCACCCGCTCGGCGTGCGAGGCGTCGACGATGCCGTGGTAGATCTCGTCGCTGACCAGCCGGACTCCATGATCGCGACACCAGCCGGACAGGTCGGCGAGCTGATCATGGTCGACCATGGTGCCGGTCGGGTTGGCCGGCGAGGCGAGCACCAGCCCCGCGACCGGTCCGTCGCGCAGGGCCGCGTCGAGCAGCTCCCGGGTCGGCTGGAACCGTTCGGCGGGTCCGCACGGGAGCTCCACCACCTCGCAGCCCAGACTGCTCAAGATGTTGCGGTACGCCGGGTAGCCGGGCCGGGCGAGCAGCACCCGGTCACCGGCGTCGAAGGCGGCCAGGAAGCTGACCAGGAAGGCCCCCGAAGACCCGGTGGTGACGGCGATCTGGGCGACCGGGACGTCGAGGTCGTACCAGCGGCGGTAGTGCTCGGCGATCGCCTCCCGCAGACTCGTCAGCCCGAAGGTCTCGCTGTAGCCGAGCGGCGTCCGGTCGATCATCAGCTCGGCGAGCCGGCGGCGGACATCGGACGGCGCCCCCTGGGACGGTTCACCGGCACACAGCGAGATGACCTCCCGACCGGCGGCACGCGCCTCGGCGACCCGCTGCAGCACGGTCATCACCGCGAACGGCGGCACAGCGGACCGCCGCGAGGCGCCGGCCCGACCGCTCATCGGGCCCGCTTCCGCGCGCGGTACGCCGCGACCGCGGCCCGGTTGCCGCAGTTGCCGTCGTCGCAGAAGCGCTTGGACCGGTTCTTGGAGAGATCGACCAGCACGTCGTGGCAGTCGTCCGCCGCGCAGCTCTTCAGCCGAGCCCAGTCATCGGCCCGGATCAGCTCGAGAAAGGCCATCGCCGCCTCGGCGGCCATCCGCTGAGCAAGCGGCGCCTCCGGCGGGGTCACGTGCAGGTGCCAGTCCCACTCGTCGTGCCGGGTCAGGAACGGCCGGGCGTCGCAGGCGGCCAGGATCTCGTTGATGATCGGCACGGCCGCGTCGCGGTCGGCGACCTGCCAGAGTCGGCCGAGCTGACTGCGGACCTCCCGCACCTCGGCCACCTCCGCCTCGGTGCCCAGGACGACGCCGGTGAAGGGATGCCGGTCCAGGTAGCTGCGCAGTCCGGCCGGCTGCGCCAGATCGTCGACCCCGTCGCTGTCGACGGTGTTGACCAGGGCGGCCGCCTCGGCCAGCGACACCTCCGTGTCATGAGTGAAAATCATCTTGACTCGTGACACCTCCTCCCCGTAGTGTCATAAGCATAACCGCACTTAGCCAATGACAGGACGTGCATCGTGACCACCACCGAGCCGGCGACTCAGCCCGTCGCCGGCAGCACCACCGTAGACGTGCGGACCGGACTGCCGATCGCGCTGTGCTCGGCCGCGGCCTTCGCCTTGTCGGGCTCGCTGGCCAGCAGTCTGCTGGTCACCGGCTGGTCGCCGGCGGCGGTGGTCGCGGCGCGGGTCGGCGGTGCCTTCCTGGCCCTGCTGATCCCCTGCCTGCTGCTGCTCCGGCGGACCGGACTGCCGACCGGTCGAGCCACCGGCCGGATGGTGGCGTACGGGGTCGTGGCGGTCGCGGGCGCCCAGCTCTGCTACTTCAGCGCCGTGCAGCACCTGTCGGTCGGGGTGGCGCTGTTGCTGGAGTACCTCGCCCCCGTGCTGCTGATCGGCTTCTTCTGGTGGCGCCGCGGCCAGCGGCCGACGGCCGCCAAGCTGGTGGGCGCCGCGCTGGCCATGGCCGGACTGGTGCTCGTGCTGGATCTGACCGGCGACGTGCGGATCAGTCTGGTCGGGGTGGCCTGGGGCCTGGGTGCCGCGCTCTGCCTGTGCGTCTACTTCGTCCTGTCCGAGAGCAGCTCCTCGTCCTCCCCGGCCCTGCTGCTGACCACCGTCGGCACCGGTGTCGGCGCGGCGGTGCTGCTGCTCGCCGGCGCCATCGGCATCGTGCCCCTCGCCGTCGCTTCGGAGCCGGTCACCATCGCCGCCCGAACCATGCCGTGGTGGGTGCCGATCATCGCTCTCGCACTGGTCTCGGCCGCCCTGGCGTACGTGACCGGGATCGAGGCGGTCCGTCGGCTCGGCAGCTCGATCGCCTCGTTCGTGGCCCTGTCGGAAGTGATCTTGGCCGTGATCTTCGCGGCCCTGCTGCTCGGCCAGATCCCGACGGCCGTCCAGGCGGTCGGCGGGGTCCTGATCCTGGCCGGCATCGCTACGGTGCAGGCGCAACCGGGTGCCTGGCGTCTGGCTCGGCGGTCTCGCTGAGCACCCGGCGGGCGGGGAGCATGGACAGCGCCGCGGCCACGCTCCCGACGGCCGTCAGGCCGAGGATGACCTGATAGGGCCAGACGCCGACCAGCACGGCGCCGAGCGCTATGGACGCCGTCGTGGGCACGGTGCCGATCATGTCGTAGCCGGCCGCCACCCGGCCCATCACCTCGTTCGGGGTGCACCGTTGCAACAGCGTGGCGATGGCCACACCGAGCGTCGGGATCCCGACACCCACCAGCCCGAAGCCGAGGACGGCGGTCGGCAGGGCCGGGATCGCGCAGAATCCGGCGCCCGCGGCGATCACCAGCAGGCCGATGACGATCAGCGACGGCTCGCTGACCCGGCGGATGGCGCCGCTCACCGCGATCCCACCCAGGATCGCCCCGGCTCCCTGCACGCTGACCAGCACCCCGACGAACTCCGGCGGTCGGTGCAGGCCGTCGCCGACCAGCGCGTACACCGTCGGCTCGACCATGCCGATGGCCACCGAGAAGAGGATCGTGGTGAAGGCGAGCCGGCGCAGCAACGGAGATCGCCACAGGTGCAGCAGACCGGCGGTCAGCTCGACACCGAACGGGACCACCGATCGCGGCGCCCGAACCTCACGGTGTCGGAGGAACATCAACACGACGGCGGCCAGCACCAGGGTGAGCGCGTCCAGGGTGGCGACCCAGCGCCCGCCCGCGACAGCGAACAACCCCGCGCCGGCCAGCGGACCGATCAGCCGCAGTCCCTGCCGGACCGTGGCCAGCAGCCCGTTCGCCGGTCCGACCAGGTCCATCGGCAGCATGGCCTGGACCAGCCCGGAGATGGCGGCGTTGAACATCACGCTGCTGAACCCGTACCAGACGGCCACCGCGAACAGCATCCACAGCTGGTCACGGTCCTCGACGAACCACAGCGTCGACACGACGGCCGCACTGAGCAGGTTCAGTCCGATCATCACCGCCCGGCGGGGCAGTCGGTCGACGACGACCCCGGCGAACGGGGCGAGCAGCCCCGGGGCGACCATCGCGAAGACGGTCAGGCCGGCGATGGCGTTGCTGCCCGTCAGGGTCTTGGCCCAGATGCCGAAGACCAGCAGCAGCGTCCAGTCACCGAACATCGCCAGCGTCTGACCGGCCAACAGCAGGCGGAAGTCGCGATGCCGGAAGAGCTCACGCATCGGACTGGTCACCCCGCTCGCCGGGCCGGGGCATCAGGTAGGTGAGCACGTCCACCAGCCGGGAGTCCGGCGGCGCCTCGCCGGCGAACGTGCGCCGCTGCAGGGGGACGAGCAAGGCCGCGATGGCCGAGCCGAGCTCCTGCAGCTCCGCCTCGGTCATCCGGATCGACCAGTCCGAGAACGTGGCCGAGTCCCCCCACGGGTCGCCGGCTCGCTGCGCGGTGAAGCGACGGATGCGATCGATGTTGCGGTTATCGATCACAGCACCCAGGGCCTCCGCCGCCGACCTCTCCGCGGGCGACCCGGTGGTCTCGAAGTGGTTACCCACGGGGACCCAGCGCCACGGGCGGTTGCGCCCCTGACCACCCTCGGCCTCCTCGACGAAGCCGAACCGCGCCAGCTGGCGGAGGTGGTAGGAGCAGGAGGCCGCCGAGTCGTGCAGTCGGGTGGCGCACTGGCTCGCGGTCAAGGGTCCGTCCGCGATCAGCAGATCGAGGATCTCCATCCGGCGTGGGTGGGCCAGGGCCCGCAGCTGGTCGGCGCGCTGCAGCTGCCTGACCGGCAGGCCTTGGTCGTCGACGATCTCCGGGCGGACACTCTGTCGTGCGGGCACAATCGAAAGATACCTTTCGAAAGAGACCTTTTCAAGTCCGCGGCGAGTGCGTCCGCGTGACCACTAGACTCCCCCGGTGCCCGACCGACCCCGAGCCAGCGGCGTACTGGTCGCGGGCACGTCCTCGGATGCGGGGAAGTCGCTGGTGGTGACGGGACTCTGCCGGGCGCTGCGGCGACGAGGGCTCGACGTGGCGCCGTTCAAGGCGCAGAACATGTCCAACAACTCGATGGTCTGCGCCGACGGCGCCGAGATCGGGCGGGCGCAGTACCTGCAGGCCCAGGCCGCACAGGTCGAGCCGACATCGGCGATGAACCCCGTGCTGCTCAAGCCCGGCTCGGACCGGCGCAGCTTCGTGGTGCTGCGTGGCCGGCCCGCCGGCACCTTGGAGGCCGGCCAGTACGCGACCGGGCGGGCGGCCCTGGCCGAGGCGGCCTTCGCCGCGTACGAGGAGCTCGCCGCGAGCCACGACCTGATCGTCGCCGAGGGCGCCGGATCACCGGCGGAGATCAACCTCCGGGCCGGGGACTACGTGAACCTGGGGCTCGCCCGCCGCTTCGACCTGCCGATGGTGGTGGTGGGCGACATCGACCGGGGCGGCGTCTTCGCGTCCCTGTACGGCACCGTCGCCCTGCTGGAGAAGGACGACCGGGCCGCGATCAAGGGCTACCTGATCAACAAGTTCCGCGGCGACCGCAGCGTCCTGGAACCGGGGCTGGAGATGCTGACGGATCGAACGGGACTGCGGTGCCTCGGCGTGCTGCCCTGGTTGCCCGGGGTCTGGTTGGACGCCGAGGACACCCTCGAGGTCGGCGCCTGGCGATCGTCGACGCGTGGCTCCCGTGATCATGACCGGCTGCGGGTCGCGGTGGTGCGCCTGCCCCGGGTCTCCAACCTCACCGACGTCGAGGCGCTGGCGGCGGAACCAGGGGTCGACGTGCTGGTCACCACCGACCCCCGCGTCCTGGTGGATGCCGATCTGGTGGTCATCCCGGGCACCCGCACCACCGGGTCCGACCTCGCCTGGCTGCGCCGGACCGGTCTGGCCGACGCGATCCTGGTGCGGGCGGCGAACCAGCAGCCGGTGCTGGGCATCTGCGGCGGGTTCCAGATGCTCGCCCGCACCATCGAGGATGAGGTCGAGAGCGGCGCCGGATCGATCCAGGGTCTGGCGCTGCTACCGGTGTCGGTCCGCTTCGAGGAGATCAAGACCTTGGGCCGTCCGCTCGGCGACTGGCGTGGGCACTCCGTGCAGGCGTACGAGATCCACCACGGCGTGGCCGCGCGGGAACCCGACAGCGAGGCGGAGGCGTTCCTGGATGGCTGGCGGGCCGGCTCGGTCTGGGGGACCATGTGGCACGGCACGCTGGAGAACGACACCTTCCGCCGGGCCTGGCTCGCCGAGATCGCGACCGCCGGCGGAGCCGACTGGCGACCCGATCCGGCGGCTGCCGCGTTCGGTGACCGTCGGGAGTCGATGATCACGATCATGGCCGACGCGGTCGAGGAGCACCTCGATCTCGACACGCTGCTGAGCTGGACCAGGGCCGGGTCGTGATCACCGTGCTGGTGGTCGGGATCGGCAGCGGCAGCCCGGCCCACCTGACCGCGGAGGCGGTCGCCGCCCTCAACCGGGTCGACGTGTTCCTGGTGGCCGACAAGCGGGCCGACACCAGTGATCTTGCGGCGATCCGGACCGACCTCTGCCGGGCCGTGATCACTCGGGAGGGCTACCGGGTGATCGAGGTGGCCGACCCACCCCGGGACCGCGACGCGGCCGGCTACCGCGAGGCCGTCGTCGACTGGCACGCCCGGCGCGCCACCGCGTACGCCGAGGTGATCGGCAGGGAGCTGCCGAACGGCGGCACCCTCGGCTTCCTGGTCTGGGGCGATCCCGCGCTGTACGACAGCACGCTGCGGATCGTCGAGCAGATCGGTGGTGCCGGTCTCGAGCTCGCGGTGGAGGTGTTCCCGGGGATCAGCAGCGTCCAGCTGCTGGCCGCCCGGCACCGGATGATCTTGAACACGGTCGGCGGTCCGATCCACCTGACCACGGGACGCCGGCTCCTCGACGAGTACGACCCGGCCCTGGGCACCGTTGTGGTGATGCTGGACGGCGACCTGACCTGCGCCCGGCTGGCCGACAGCTACCCGGAGCTGCAGATCGCCTGGGGTGCCCAGCTCGGGCTGCCGGACGAGGCCCTGGTGCGGGGTCGGCTGAGGTCCGTGCTGGCCGAGATCACCGAGCGGCGGGCCCAGATCCGGGCCCGGCGCGGCTGGGTGATGGACGTCTACGCCCTGCGCACCGGCGACTGACGCCGTTGCGTCAGAACCGCCAGCGGGTCTGGCTGTAGGGCGCCTTGCCGAACCCGTACGCGGTGGTCGGCTCGACCCGGAAGACCAGCACCCCGGGTTGGCCGCGCTGGACGAACGCGCCATCGCCGACGTCGTAGTGCCACTCCGGACCGTACTTGTCCTCCCAGGCCCCGGCGAGGTCGCGCAGCCGGTCGTCGTCGACCACCCGCGTGGCGGTGCCTTCGACCACCAGGTCGGTGCCGCCGTGCAGCTCGTTGCGACCGGTGACCAGCAGCACCTGCGGGTTCGTGGCGATGTTGACGCTCTTCTGTTCCTCCGGACCGGTGGAGATGTGCAACGCTCCCGTGTGCCACACGGCGAGCAGGGGTGTGCAGTGCGGGCGCCCGTCCGGCCGGACAGTGGTGAGCCAGAACAGCTCAGCCGTCGTCAGCGCCGCCTCGGCGTCGGGCCAGTCGGTGGGGCCGGCGTCGGGTTCGCCATAGCGTTGGTCCAGGGTGGTGATCGGTTCGGGGGTCATCGGGTCTCCTCTCCCACCCGTACCGACCAGCTGGCAGCCGCCGACTCATCGGGCGGCGGTGTGCCAGACCTGGTGGGCCCAGTGTTCGTCGCCGAGCAGAAGGGTGCCTTGGTTGGTGGTGAGGGCGATGAGTCCGTCGGGTGATCGCCACAGGTAGGTGCCGGGGTCGGGTTGTCGGGCCTGCCAGCCGCCGAGGGTCTTGGCCCGGTGCTCGGTCCGGGTCAGTGGTCCGAGATTTCCCATCCCGGTTTGGCCGGGCGGTCCGTTGCTGGTGTGCGGGATGGTGTGGTCCAGGTCGAGCCGGCCGCCGGTACTGATGGTGGTGGCGGGGCTGAACGGCCACACCGATCCGGGATGCCTGACCGTGATGGCCTGACGCAGTCGTTGGGGGATCTCGTAGGCGTCGACCGCCGCGGTCGCTGCCGGGTCCAGAACGGGTCGGATCGTGATCGTCGGATCGGCCTGGGTCAGCCACTGCCGGAACTGGTCCAACGTGATCGGTCCGTGTTCGGTGCGGACCACCCCATGCTGCTCGATCAGGGTCTGATCGGTGACATGAACATGGATCACCACTCGAGGACCACATCCGTCCTGGTCGGCCGGGGTGAGCGGGCGGAGGTCGAACGCGGAGCATGCCCGCTGTCGCCGGAACGCGGACGGCACGCGATCTGTCGATGCTGGTTCATGATCACGAGCCGATCCGCGTGTCGGCGCCGCGTCGCCGGCAGGCTCGGCGGGCGGCAAGTCCTCTGAACCGTCGCCGTCGCCGTCGCCGTCGGCGCGCTGTCGGAGATACCAAGCCAGGTCCGTGTCGTCGACCGGATTCTCCTCGTCCGGATCCTCAACCGCAGACGGTTGTTGGCTGGTCCAGCAGTCGTCGTCGAGATCATCGAAGCAGGGTTGATGGACGTTGCCGTGCCGGTCGGTCTCCCACCCGGCGGTGGGCAGGTCCGCCGCCCACGGGTCGGTCGGATCCGCGAGGTGCGCGGCCACCTGCTCCTCCGGGGTCTGGCGCACGTCCGGCTGGTCGGCGTGGCGGGCCAGCAGGTCCCGCAACCTGGCCTGGTAGGCGATGATCCCGACCGCCTTCGACCGGCGGACCGCGACCGGGTCCTCATCCCCGTCGTCGGCCAGACAGTCAGCGACCCGGTTCACCAACGCCAAGAACGCCGACGCATCCCCGGCGTCGACCCTGGCCACCAACGTCCGCAGCCCGTCACCGGACTGGGTGGCCCGCACATCCCGTTGCGCCGCCGCCCGGGCGGCACGTTGCTGGTAGGTCTTCTCATCCACCTGCAACAACGTGGCATCGAGCAGCTTCTCGAACCGGCCCCAGGCCAACAGCTCGACCTGCCCGGTCACCATCCGGTCCACGACCCGCGCCGACACCATCGTCAGCTCCGAGGTGCGGCGGGCCACCTCCCGGGCCTTCCACGCCATCACCTCACCGGCCTTGACCCGTTCCCACAGCTGCGGCAGACGATGCCGGATGGCCAACGCGTCCCCGATCAACAACCGGGCCGCGACCACACTCGACTGCAGTGCCAGAGCCAACGACGACAGACACGTCTCCGCCACCAACGGAGTCCCGAGCGGACCCATCCGCACGAACCGGTCCACCAACACCGACGACCCCGCACCAGCCACCTCAGGATCAGTGGTCTCACCGTGGCAGTCCGCCCACGCCGCCGCCAACACCAGCTTGCGGCACCCCGCCCGCCGTTCGGTCGCATGATTGTCCGCAGCCAGGCTGAGCAGCGCACCCGGATCCCCGAGCGACTCCTCCAACCTGTCTTCGAACATACAGACGATTATAGTCCAGCGGAGCCGCCGAGACCAGAGCAAGGACGCCCGCAATCCGTTACAGTGCAGGAAGATCTGCGATTCTCAGCTCCTGGGGTAGTGCTCGGTGATCGGCCCAGGCGGCCAGCATCTCGGTGTGCGTCGAGCCCGGGTGGGCAACGCGCCAGGCGCGGCCGAAGCGGTTGAGCTCGAACTGCGGCTCGATCTCCTGCGGACCGCGCTGCCGGGTGGCGTACCAGTGATCAACAGCGTCACCCAATGTCCGGCCACCGTCGGCGATGAAGGCGCGCATCTCCCCGTCGAACCGGAACCCTGACCCGATCTGCTCGACGAACCACGCCCGCAGGACCTGGTCGGACCGCTGTCCGACGGGGATCAGCGTGTCTCGGCTGAGCGGACCGGTCAGCCTCGCGCCCGGTCGATGCGACACGGACGGCGAAGTCGGCACCGGCTCTCCGTCCAGCACTGCGGCCAGCCTGGCCGTCAGCACCGCCTTGCTGCCGGACCTGGCCACGTCCAGCTGCCGCGCCAGCTCGACCAGCTCGCTCTTCAGCCAGTACCACCGGAGCAGGTCCGGGCCCCGGAGGTCCGATGACAGCGGTGGACGGCGGGGAGGATCGGCAACCACGAGCGGCAGTCTTCCGGGGACCACCGACATCGGCCATGCTGGTCGGATGACCGGCTCAGACCTGCGCAGCATCTTCGACGAGGACGCCGCACTCTACGATCGCGCACGACCCGACTACCCGGCCGCCCTGTTCACCGACCTGGTCGAGCTGACCGGCCTGGGTCCCGGCTCTCGGGTGATCGAGATCGGGCCGGGCACGGGTCAGGCGACGCGGAGTCTCGCAGCCACCGGCGCGCGTGTCACAGCCGTCGAGCTGGGCCCGGAGCTGGCCGCCGTGCTGGCGGCGAACGTCCGCGGGACCGACGTCGAGGTGGTGACCAGCGCGTTCGAGGACTGGACCCCACAGCACCGGGTCGACCTGGTGGCGTCGTTCACGGCCTGGCACTGGGTCGACCACGCCACCCGGGCGGATCGGGTGCTCGCAGCGCTCGCCCCGGGCGGCCGGCTGGCGACGGTGACGACCGCACACGTCCGTGGCGACACGGTGGAGTTCTTCGCGCAGGCTCAGGAGTGCTACCTGCGCTGGGATCCGGCCACCGATCCGGACGAGGTGTTCCGGTCCCCGGCGGAGCTGCCGGAGATCACCGACGAGATCGACACCGATCCGCGGTTCGCCCCGGCCGTTCGCCGGCGCTACGTTCGCGACATCACCTACAACGCCGACGACTACCTGGCCGTGCTGCAGACCTACTCCGGTCACCGGGCCCTGTCCGCCGAACGACGCCGCGGACTGCTCGCCTGCCTGCGCACCCTGATCGAGGACCAGCACGGGGGGAAGATCACGAAGACCTACTTGCATGAGCTGCGGGTCGCCCAGGCCTACGATCGCTGACGTGACCGCCGATCGTCGGTGATCAGCCGAGCCGGCTGGAGCCCAGCACCCGATCCACCTCGATGATCAACGCCACCCGCAGCGGGTTCACCCGCGGTTGCCGGTAGCGCCGGGCATAGCGGGCGACGGCGTCGGCCACCACCTCGGGATCGTCCTCCACCCGGATGGGTCCGCTGACAGTCAGCCAGCGCGCTCCGTCCACCTGGCAGATCGCCGCGACCGCACCCGGACGGCCGGCGTTACGGGCCTTGACCGAGGCACCGCTGGTGATCACCCGGGCGATGCCGGTCGCCGGGTCGTAGGTGAAGCCGACCGGCACCACGTGCGGCGTCCCGTCCCGACGCAGGGTGGTCAGCGTGGCCAGGTGCCGCTCGGACAGGAAGTCGAGGACCGGGGGCGGGAGGGCACCGGGGTCGAGGCTCATCCCCGGTCCTCGAGATCGCCCTCGACGTCCAGGTAGACCTGCTGCAGCGCCGTCATCGTGTCGGGATCCGGTTCGGCCCACAACCCGCGCTCGGCCGCCTCGCTGAGCTTCTCGATGATCCCGGTCAGCGCCCACGGGTTGGCGTGTCGCAGGAAGTCCTGGTTCTGCTTGTCGAGCACGTACGAGCTCGCCAGCTGCTCGTACATCCAGTCGTGCACGACACCCGCCGTGGCGTCGAAGCCGAACAGGTAGTCCACCGTTGCCGCGAGCTCGAACGCGCCCTTGTAGCCGTGCCGCTGCATCGCGGCGATCCAGCGCGGGTTGACCACCCGGGCCCGGAACACCCGCGAGGTCTCCTCGCTGAGCGACCGGGTCTTGACCGCATCCGCGTTGGTCGAGTCCCCCACGTAGGCCCGCGGGGTGGTCCCGGTCAGCGCGCGCACCGTGGCCACCATCCCGCCGTGGTACTGGAAGTAGTCGTCGGAGTCGAGGATGTCGCTCTCGCGGATGTCGATGTTCTTGGCCGCGACGGCGATCCGCCGGTAGTTGGCCTCCATGTCCCCGCGGGCAGGTACCCCGTCGAGATCCCGCCCGTACGCGAAGCCGCCCCAGGTGCTGTAGACCTCGGCCAGGTCCTGGTCGTCGCGCCAGTTGCCCGCCTCCATCAACGGCAGGATGCCCGCACCGTACGAGCCCGGCTTGGAACCGAAGATCCTGGTGGTGGCCCGCCGCTGATCACCGTGCTCGGCCAGATCGGCCTGTGCGTGGGCGCGGACGTAGTTGAGCTCGAGCGGCTCGTCCCGCTCGGCGACCAGCCGTACGGCGTCGTCGATCATCGCGACCACGTGCGGGAACGCGTCGCGGAAGAAGCCCGAGATCCGTACGGTGACGTCGATCCGGGGACGACCGAGCTCGTCGAGTCCGACGGCTTCGAGACCGACCACCCGCCGGGAGGCGTCGTCCCAGACCGGCAGCACCCCGAGCAGCGCGAGCACCTCGGCGATGTCGTCGCCGCTGGTCCGCATGGCCGAGGTGCCCCAGACCGACAGACCGACCGAGCGCGGATACTCGCCCGTGTCGTCGAGATGGCGACGCAGCAGCGAATCGGCCATCGCCTGCCCCGTCTGGAAGGCCAGCCGCGACGGGATGGCCTTGGGGTCGACCGAGTAGAAGTTGCGCCCGGTGGGCAGCACGTTGACCAGTCCGCGGAGCGGCGAACCGGAGGGCCCGGCCGGCACGTACCCCCCGGCCAGCGCGTGCAGGGTCGCAGTCAGCTCGTCGGTGGTGCGGCGCAACCGCGGCACCACCTCGACGGCGGCGAACCGCAACGCCGCCTGGGCGCCGACGTTCTCGGTCAGGCTCGGGCAGATCGCCGGATCCCACCCGGACTCGGCCAGCGCGGTGACCAGGGCCTTGGCCTCCGCCTCGATCCGGTCGACCTCGGCGATCGGGGCGTCCTCGGTCAGTCCGAGCGCCGTGCGCAGCCCCGGGACGCCGCTGACCTGACCGCCGAAGATCTGGTTCGAGCGCAGCACCGCCAGCACCAGGTTGATCAGCTCGTCACCGGCCGGAGCCTGACCGAGCACGTGCAGGCCGTCGCGGATCTGGACGTCCTTGATCTCGCACAGCCAGCCGTCGACGTGCATCACGAACTCGTCGAACTGCTCGTCGCCCGGCCGCTCCTCCAGGCCGAGGTCCTGGTGCAGCTGAGCGGCTTGGATCAGCGTCCAGATCTCGCCGCGCAGGGCCGGCGCCTTGGCCGGGTCCATCACCGAGACGTTGCCGTACTCGTCCAGCAGCTGCTCCAGCCGGGCGATGTCGCCGTAGCTCTCCGCCCGGGCCATCGGCGGCACCAGGTGGTCGATGATCGTCGCGTGGGCCCGGCGCTTGGCCTGGGTGCCCTCGCCGGGATCGTTGACCAGGAAGGGATAGATCAGGGGCAACGAGCCGATCGCCGCGTCGGTGCCGCACGAGGCCGACATGCCGAGCGTCTTGCCGGGCAGCCACTCGAGGTTGCCGTGCTTGCCGACGTGGACGACCGCGTGAGCACCGAACTCGCGCTCGATCCAGCGGTAGACGGCCAGGTAGTGGTGCGACGGGGCGAGGTCGGGGTCGTGGTAGATGGCGATCGGGTTCTCCCCGAAGCCGCGCGGCGGCTGGACCAGGATCACCACGTTCCCGGCCTGCAGCGTCGCCGCGACGATCTCGCCGGCGGCGTCCCGGCTGGTGTCGACGAACAGCTCGCCCGGGGCCGGGCCCCAGGCTTCGGTGACCGCCTCGACCAGGTCGGTGGGCAGGTCGGCCAGCCAGCGGGCGTAGGTCGCCGCCCCGATCCGGACCCGCTGCCCGGCCAGCTGCTCGCTGGTCAGCCATTCCGGGTCCTGGCCGCCGGCAGCGATCAGTGCGTGGATCAAGGCGTTGCCGGCCGTGGTGTCGGGCTGCTCACCCTCGACCGGCTCCAGCTCGCCGGTGCCGGGGATCTCCCCCGGGGCGCCGAGGTCGTAGCCCTCCTCGCGCATCGCTCGCAGCAACCGGATCACCGAGACCGGCGTGTCCAGACCGACGGCGTTGCCGATCCGCGAGTGCTTGGTCGGGTACGCCGACAGCACCAGCGCGATCCGCCGCTGCGACGGCGGGATGTGCCGCAGCCGGGCGTGGTTGACCGCGATCTCGGCGACCCGCCGGCAGCGCTCGAGGTCGGGGACGTAGTGGGGCAGGCCGTCGGCGTCGGTCTCCTTGAACGAGAAGGGCACCGTGATGATCCGGCCGTCGAACTCGGGCACCGCCACCTGGGTGGCCACGTCGAGCGGCGACATGCCCTCGTCCGAGTCGGTCCAGGCCGCGCGGCCCCAGGTCAGGCACAGTCCCTGCAGGATCGGGATGTCGAGGGCGGCCAGGGCACGGACGTCCCACGCCTCGTCGTCACCACCGGCGCTTGCGGTGGCCGGCTTGGTGCCGCCGGCCGCGAGCACCGTGGTGACCAGCGCGTCGAGGGTGCCCAGATGGTCCAGCAGCTCGGTCGGGGCATCGCGCAACGAGGCGGCGAAGATCGGCTCGCCGACTCCCCCGGCCGCGTCGACGGCGTCGGCCAGAGCCTCGACGTAGGAGGTGTTCCCGGCGGTCTGCTGGGCCCGGTAGAACAGGATGCCCACCTTCGGTCGCTTCGCCGCCTCCCGAGGAGTGGGGCGCGGCAGCACACCCCAGCTCGGCTGCTCCACCGGCGGCTCGAACCCGACCCCGGTCAGCAGCACGGTGTCGGACAAGAAGGCGTGCAGCTGGCGGAGGTTCTCCGGACCACCCTGGGCCAGGTAGACGTGAGCGTCGGCGGCCACCCCGATCGGCACCGTGGACATCTCCATCAAGGCGGCGTCCGGGGTCTGCTCGCCCCCGACCACCACCATCGGCTTGCCGGCCGCCCGGAACCGCTCGAACCCGCTGCACAGGTCCTTCGGAGAGCCGAGCAGCCGGACCACGATGAGGTCGCAGGCCGCCAGGACCGCCGCCAGCTCGGTGTGACCGGGTTTGCTCGGGTTGGCCCACAGGTAGTCCGCACCACAGGCGCGGGCCGAGAGCAGATCGGTGTCGGACGTCGAGAGGAGGGCGATCCGGGTCACCGGTGCAGCCTAGGTCAAGCCGCTAGCCCCGCCGGCCGAGAAGGCCTTTCAGCCCGGAACGGCGGGGCGGTGCACTCGGTGGTACGGGCGCCCTCGGGGCCGCGGCCACCGGCGCCGCCGACCTCTCCGCGCCGACCGGGTCGACCGGGTCGACCGGGTCGACTGGCGGTAGCTGCTGGACCGCGTCGTCGGCATCGATCCGGCCCCGCAGGTGTGGGATGTCGGCCAACGAGCCGGCCGCATCGGCGGGACGCGGGGCCACCTCGTCGGCCACCGCGTAGAGCGTCCGGGTCAGCCTGGCCGTGCAGCCGAACCCCATGTCGAACTCCAGCGTCTCGCAGCCGTAGCACTTGACCAGTCCGGGAGTGACCACCAGATCTGGGTTCGCTGCGGCGAGCGCGGTCTCCCGGGCGTCGACGGCTGCGGCGTACGCCGCGATCGGCTCGGCGTTCCAGCAGGCGACCCCGTCGCCGCCCTGTTTGATCCCGACCCGCATGCCTCAGCTCCTGGTGCCTCATCGCTCCCCGAGGTCCCGACGGTACCCGGTCGGGGAGGGTTGGGCGATGAGCCGACGATGAGCGCGCGTTGAGCCGATCGTGAGTCCGATCTGGACCCTTGGGGCAACGGGAAGTTCCCTTCTCGTCGCCCTCGGCGGCGAGACAGCAGCTCTGGGGGTCCACTATGTCCACCGCCGTCGCCACCTACGTCCACGCCCGCGATCCGATCTCCCAGGCCGGCGTCGTCGCCCAGCTCCGGATGCAGCCGGAGATCAAGATCGTCGAGAGCGCGCCGCAGTCAGCCGTGGCCGTGATGATCACCGACGTGGTCGACGAGTCCACCACCCGTGAGCTGCGGTCGCTGCGCAAGGACGGGCACCCGCGGCTGATGCTGGTGGCCACGACCATCGACGACGCCGCCCTGGTGGCCGCCGCCGAAGCCGGGGTCGCCGGGCTCCTCCGGCGCGGCGACGCCAGTGCCGACACGATGGTGCGCACCATCGTCAAGGTCGCCTCCGGCAACGGTGAGGTGCCGGCCGACCTGCTGGGCCGACTGCTGGAGCAGGTCGGGCGCCTGCAGCGGCAGGTCCTCGCGCCGCGCGGGCTGACCTTCACCGGCCTCACACCGCGGGAGACCGACGTGCTGCGACTGGTCGCCGACGGACTCGACACGAGCGAGATCGCCTCCCGGATGTGCTACAGCGAGCGGACGGTGAAGAATGTGCTGCACGACCTGACCACCCGGCTGCAGCTGAAGAACCGCACCCATGCGGTGGCGTACGCGGTGCGAGAGGGTCTGATCTGACTCAGGACGGAGCCAACAGCGGCGACGTCGCCGGCGGGAGGTGAACGCGATCGACCTCATCTGCGAGTCGTGCGGTGAGCCGAACCCACCGGGCACGGAGTTCTGCCGCAACTGCAACGAGTTCCTGGCCTGGGACAAGGCGCCGGCCGATCCTCAGCCGACCAGCACCAGCGTCACCGCGTCCACCGTGCCGGTCATGCCGGTGACGGAGCAGACGGTGCCGATCGCCCAGCAGCAGACCGTGCCCACTCCGGTGCCGGTGGACCAGACCTCCGTCGACCAGTCCTACACCGACCAGGGGTACCCGGATCAGACCTACGTCGATCAGACGTACGCCGACCAGGGGTACCCGGACCAGGGCTACGTGGAGCAGGCGTACACCGAGATCGCCTGCCCGACCTGCGGCACCGTGAACCCGCCGACCCGGCGGTTCTGCTCGCACTGCGGCTACAGCTTCGTCGCCGCCCACGGCACCGACCCGTACGTCGACTGGAGCGCCTGGACCCCGCAGGCGATGGCCGCCCGGGATCGCGAGGCGGCACGGGCGTACCGGCGCTCGCTACCGCCGCTCTACCGCTGGCGCCGGGTGATCATCGCGGTGATCGTCTTCGCCCTGTTCATCGGCCTCGGAGCCCTCGTCCAGATCGGTCCGGTCGCGCTGGCCACGAGCGGCTGGTACCGGCTGACCAAGGAGTACGTGACCGTCTCCGGCGTCCAGGTGATGGTCAACCCGACGACGGCGTCGGCGCCGGACTCGAACCCCCAGGCCCTGGTCGACAGCTCGCGCCAGGAGTGGACGATGGCGTGGGCGCCGACCGGAGAGTCGCCGAGCTGCGGCGCCGCCCCGGGGACCGGGACGCTGATCTTCACCTTCCCGGCCACGCGGGTTCGGCAGCTGGTGATCTGGCCCGGGCTGGACGCGGACAACCCGCAGCGCACTCTCCAGCCGCAGCCGAAGGTGATCGGGATCGGCTTCCCCGACGGTTCGTGCCACCCGGCACCGTTGGCCAACAGCGCGGATCCCCAGCGCATCTCGGTCGACAGCGGCGGGCCGGTCACCCAGCTGCGGCTGGGCATCGCCTCGACCTATCCGGCGACGCCGGAGATGAAGCCGTTGATCAGTCTGACCGAGGTGACCATCCGCTCCTACCCCGAGTGATCATCCAGGGCGACTGATCACGGCGGGTCGGGCTGCCCGGTGAAGCAGGTCGCGCTGCCCTGGGCGGCGATGACCTGCGGGCACTGGACATCGGCGTCCCCCTGGCTCGCGAAGGGCCCGAGGAACACCACCCACGAGCCCTCCGGGCTCGGGGTCGACACGGGCGGTGGCGTCGTGGAGTAGAGCACCAGGCGCGGGTAGTTGACGGAATCGAGGTACTTCGCCGGCAGCCCCGCAGCGGTCAGCTGCTGCACGTGCAGCTGCACGTCCGACTCGGCCACCGTCTTGGGCAGGACGGCGGCGACCGTGATCCACTGCTGCTTCATGATCGGGTCGGTGGCGGGGTCACCCGGGCTGAACGTGGGGGTGGGCGACGGCGCCGAGGTGGTGGGCGTGGGGGTCGGCGTCGGCGCGGCTGTCGTCGCCGGGTCGGTCGGTGTCGGGGCCGGGGTGGGGGTGACCGGCGCGGCGGCCGTCTTGGCGCAGACCAGGTCCGACGGCGGTCCGGTCGTCTTCGCCCGGGTGACGGTGAGGCGGAAGCAGACGTCCTTCTCCGGTGGCAGACCGACCACGTCGGTGCCGGTCAGGGCAGCGTCCAACGGGTCGTTCTTGATCACGTTGTTGGTCGCGGGGTCGACCTGCTGCAGGTCGTAGCGCTCCGCCAACGCGACGGGATCCCAGGCCAGCGAGATGCTGCTCGGCGTCACCCCGACCACTCGGAGCACGCCCTTCGGCGGCGCCCCCCGCGGGTAGAGGTCGGGCACGGGAGTCTCCTGCCGAGTCAGGGCGAACGCCACCAGCGCCGCCACTCCGGCGACCAGCAGGACGAGCAGGGTCAAGACTCCGCGGGACAGGATCGGCTTCTGGTTCAACGCGGCGTCGATCACCGGCCGGGACGGATCCCCGTACGGCACGGCCGGCGGCGGCTGGCCGCCACCGTCCAGGGGTTCGCCGATCACCTGGAAGGGGATGCGTACGGGAGTCCCGCGCAGGAACGGGCGCTTGGTCCGGGCCGACAACCGCACGGTCGCCTGACCCCCCGGGGGGAGATCGACGTAGGACGGACTCACGTAGAAGCCCAGCGCGTCATCGGGATCGCGGGCCACCATCTGCAGCTGGGCCTGGGAGTTGCCCCAGTTGTTGAGCTGGACGACGTGTCTGCCTCGCCAGCGGCCGGTGGAGGTGACCGGGATGATCTTCGCCTGCAGACTGTGCAGCTCACCGATCTCGAGGTCAGCCTCGGCGGCGGCGCTCGAGGTGGCGTCCAGGGTCGAGGAGGCCAGCACGGCGAAGGGGAGCAGCCCGCTCAGGGCGCTCCCGTCGGACGGCGGGGAGAGGATCACCGCCGCCGTGGCGTCCTGCTGGGGATAGACCGAGACCTCGGGTGGCACCACCTCGGCCCACGCCGCGGCCGGTCCGAGCACCTGCAGCCAGAACCCCTCGACCAGGTTCCCGGTGTTGGTGATCGTGACGGTGACCCGGACCTGGCCACCGGGCTGCACGGCGGCATGCTCGGTGTCCAGCCTGATCAGCGGGTCCGCCATGATCGAATGCTAGGGCCGGGCGGGACGGACTGCGACGCAGGTGCCCCATCGGGCAGCGAGCCGTGCCCTGGCCGATGAGCGTGGTCGCGGCCGTGCGGCCACCGACCGCTCACGGGTCCAGGAGACCGCCGGAGGAGTGCTGCGGCTCGCCCGCACCGACCGGGTCGGTGCCGAGCGGGTCCGAGCCGAGCGGGTCCGAGCCGAGGGCCGGCGTGCCGCTGGTCGTCGAACCGAGTGGGTTGCCTCCGAACCGCAGCTCGGCGGCATCGGTGAAGCCGTCCAGATCACTGTCGATCAACAACGGGTCGGACCTCGACGTGGCCACCTCGTAGCCGTCCAGCAGGCCGTCGCCGTCGGTGTCGGCCCGGCCTGAGTCGGTCTGGGCCAACCGTTCGAACACGTCGGTGAGCCCGTCCGCGTCGGAATCCAGACCGGGGTCGAGCTGCTGCCCCCCGGCGATGTCGAACCGGTTGCCGCTCGGGTCCATCGTCGGCTGAGTCGCCTCCGGAGTCGCCGGGTTGTGGTCGACCGAACCCTGCTGCTCCTGGTACTCCTCCCAGGTCCTGATCTCGTCCGGCCGCCGATCGGTGTCCTTGCCGTTCCCGCGCAGCCCGTTGAGGCCGTCGAGATAGTTCTGGACCTGGCTCTCGGCGACAGTCGGCAGACCCTTGGTGCCGATGGCGATCCCGTGCCAGTGCTCGTCCCAGGGTCCCTGGCTCTTCCGGCGCAACCAGCTGGCGAAGCCGACCTGCCGCAGGGCCAGCCCGATCGTCTCCTTCTGCGTCGCGCTGTAGCTCCTGGTGTACATGTCGAAGGCCCCCGGTCCGTCGTGGGTGCCGGCGGAGGCCCCGACCGAGTGCGAGAACGAGCCCTGGGTCAGGTTGAAGCGTCCGATCGAGGGATCCTCCTCGTTGGCCAGCCGCTCGGCCTCCGCCAGCATCGACGCCGTACGGCGGTCGACCGTCTTGCCGCCGAACGTCACGTGGTCGCCGTCGTCTCCCGCGTCGTCGGCGTGCTCGCCGCCTCCACCGTGGTCCGACTCCGCCACGGGACCGAGGTCTGCCGCAGAACCACCGTCGTCGGCGGCGACCGCCGGAGCGGGATCAGCGGGTGGTGGCTGATCGGTGACCGGGGGCGCCTCGGTGGCCGGCGCGATCCCGGTGTCCAGCTGGTAGATGTTCAACCGCCTGGCCGAGCCCAGACCGGTCTTCACCCCCATCAGGTCACCGAACATGCCCTCCGGCTCGCGGTGGCGGCCAGGACCCACCCCGGTGACGTCCTGCGTGCCCGTGTGCTCGCCGGTGGTGAAGGAGAACGAGTCGACCCGGCCCGGAGAGTTCGTCTTCCCGGTCAGGACGTAGAGGGCGTCGCCCACGATCGAGAAGCCCTGCCGTTGTCCTGTCGGGGTGATCACCTCCTTGCCGACCGGTTCCCGGGTCTCCAGGTCGTACGCGCGGTAGTGGTTTCCCTTGCGGATGACCGCGAGCCGGTTGGTCGGGTCGATGCTGATGTAGCCCTTCCAACCCGTCGGCGTGGTGTCCTCGCCGCCGATGGTGGCACCGGGTTGGTAGGGGAAGGTGACGACCTCGCCGTCGTAGGTGGCGTACACGGTGTTCCCGATCACGGCGAACGACGTGACGTGCGCCGCTCCGACCACCGTCATCTGGTCGAGCGCCTTGCCGCTGCTGTCCAGCCGATGGAAGATCTGCGACTTGTCCCCGGTGGTGGCCTGACCGATGTACCAGTGGTCGCCCGCCTTGACCGCGCCCTGCCAGTTGCCATGGCCCGCTGCGTCCAGCGACGCCACCAGCTTCGGCTCCGCGCCGTCGGCGGAGACCCGACCGCCGTTCAGGTCCCGGCTCGGCGCCGGCGCCGGCACCTGGGTCGTCGGTCCGGGTTGTTGGGCGAGCGCACCCGGCTGAGCCGGTTGCGGCGTCGTCGACAGGGCGGCGAGCCGTCGCTGGGAGCCGGACTCGATGGTCCAGCGCGGCACCGCGCCCGCAGCGTCCGCCGTCAACGGGTCACCCCGCTGACCGACCTCCAGTCCGTCCGTGAAACCGTCCCGGTCGGTGTCCGTCGACAACGGATCGGTTCCGGTACTCGCCTCGTAGCCGTCGGTGAGACCGTCACCGTCGGAGTCCACCCGGGCGGCATCGGTTCCCACCAACCGCTCGAACACGTCGGACAACCCGTCGTGATCGGAGTCGCCGGCCGTGCCGCCGATGGTGGGCAGTGACCCGGGCTGGGTCCAGGGTGTCGCTCCCGAGCCGAGCTGACTGCCCCGATCGATCTGGTCGTACGACCCACCCGGTGCGCCCTGGCTCGCGGGCGGAAGCGTCGACCCGTTGCCGGAGATCCCGCGGTCGTCACCGGCGACCCCGATCTCCTGCTCGACCTTCCCCAGCTGCATCCGGTAGTCGGTCTGGGTGCCCTTGGCGGTGTCGTGCGTGGTGGTCCAGGGACCCATGTCCGTGCCGTGCCGACTGATCTCGAACGCCGCCCGGGCGTTGTTCCTCGGGTCATCCAGGTCGCCCCACCGCTGGGCGTCGGCGCCGGAGACAGCGTTGATCCGCCACAGTCCGCCGCCGGACTCTCCGCGAGCATTCGGCCCACCGGTCCGCCCGCCGGACTCGGCCATGGCGATCGCCGTCCAGGTGACGGCCTCGCGCTCTCCGAACCCGGCCGCACGGGCGGTCTCGTAGATCTCGCGAATCGTCAGCACGGGCATCCGGGCCTCCGAGGTCATTCGTCCCGCAGCGCCTCAGAATGAGCATCCGACGCGGGTTGGACAAGTGTAGGACGGCCCGAGCTCGTGGTGATGGGGCAGGGCATCAGCCCTCACCGACGGCCCCACGCCGCACTGGTCTGAGGCTGGTCGGCTCCCTGTGACCAGAGCACGCGCTGGTTCTTGCCGTCCGCGTCCATCACCCAGGTCCGCGTGACCGCGTTGTCCGGACGAGCCGGGTCTTTGGCCGCGCTCTTGTACCCGATCGAGTCACCTGTCGGGGAGTAGGTCGGGTCCTGCTCGTCCGCCGGGTCGTCAGTCAGCCGGTCGAGATCGCCCGAGCCGTCGGTCGCGACGCGGAAGATGTCGAAGTTCCCACTGGTGGTGTCGTCGGGGACGCGGCGGCGGAAGGCGATGTGCTCGCCGTCAGGAGCCCAGACGGGGTCCGCGTCCTCGCCCCGGCGGGTGCTCTTCACCAGCTGGGTCGGTTCTCCGCCGCTCATGGAGACCACGTACAGCGTGCCGCCGTCCCAGGTCGAGGGCGGCGAGGCCCAGTACGCCAGACGCTTCCCGTCCGGTGAGTACGCGGGATCGTCGACCCGACCGGTTCCCGGGGGCAACGGCACCGCGCCCAGCACCTTGCCCTCGAGGGAGATGCGGAACAGCGCGTTCTTGCCGCCCGCGCTGATGCACGGAACCGCCAGCTCGTCGGGATCTGCGGGATTCCAGGCGGGGCGGAACATCGTGCCCTGGCACTCCTCCGGCACCTGGTCGAACAGGGCCCGTCCGTCACCCGGCGTCGCGGCGCCCTTGATCATCAGGGCGCGCTTGCCGTCGGAGTCGAGGTCGTGGGTGTAGATGATCGAACGCCGGTCGGGCGAGATCGCCGGAGTCGTGTCGGGTGCTCGGTCCGTGGTCAGCCGCGCCCCGACCGAAGACTGACTGGTGTCGGCCAGCCACAGGTCCCAGTTGTTGCCGCTGAGCATGGTGACCACGAGCTGGTTCGGTCCCAGGGCGGTGGACACCGGCCGCCCGCTCTCCTCGGCAACCGTCGGTGCGGTCGCGGTGGTGGTGGCGGGCGGCGACTCCGTCGCGGGTCCGAGGCCGCCGGCGCCGAGCTGCTCTGCGCCCGGATCGGGCCGGTTGGCCAGAGCCACACCGGTCACGACGGCCCCGATCACGACGGCCGCCGCAACGCCGATCAGCAGTGGTCGGCGGCGGCCGCCCCCTCGGCCGCCGGGGGCACCGGCTGGGGCCAGCGGCGGCGGCGCGTCGGCGATCTCCGTGCCCGGCGCTGTCGAAGCCGTGCTCGGCGGCACCGGGCTCGCGGTCGCCGGGCTCGGGGTCGCCGGGCTCTCCGGCGGGGGCGCGACCCGCGCCGATGGCTGCGCGGCCGGGACGGGTGTCGTCGCCGCCAGGTTCCGCACGGCGCCCAGGGCCACGTCGTGCTTGGGATGGGTGTCCAGGGCTGTCGGGGCGCCGAAGGTCCGGTGCAGCAGCTCGCCCACCAGGGGGATGCGGCTGCTGCCACCGACGAGCACGATGGCGGACAGCGACTCCGGGCGCACATCAGCCGATCGCAGCGACCGATGCAGGGCGTCGACCGTCTCGCTCAGAGCCGGTCCGATCAACCCCTCGAGCTCCGCCCGGTTGAGCCGCAGCACCGTTGACAGACCCGGCAGTGCCACCGACAGCATGGCGTCGGTGTCCGTGGACAGCGCTTCCTTGACCTCGACGCAGTCGCGTCGCAGTCGGGCCAGTCCTCGGGTGGTCTCGGGATCATCGGGATCGAGCCCGTCGAGATGATCACCCAGCAGGCCGAGCGCGTGCTGGAACAGCGCCTCGTCGAAGTCGATCCCGCCGAGGTGCTCGATCCCCTCAGGTTGACCCAGCAGCTCGAATCCTGCCGACGTCCTGCGCAGCACGCAGGTGTCGAAGGTGCCACCGCCCAGGTCGTACACGGCGATCGTGTCGCCGACGTCGAGACGGTTCTGCGAGGCGTACTGGTTGGCGGCGGCCACCGGCTCCGGACACCGCACCATCGACCGCAGGTCGGCGAGACTCGCGATCTGGTCCAGCAGCTCCAGCTTGTACGGTCCCCAGTTCGCCGGGTGGGTGAGCACGATCTGCTCCGGCGCCGAGCCCAGCCTCTCGGTGGTGGTCTGACAGACGTGTCGCAGCACCTTCGCGGTGAGGTTCTGTGGCGAGTAGGGCGAACCGGCCACCAGGATGGGCACCGCGTCGCCGATGCGCCGCTTGAACTCTCGCACCACACGATCGGGCTGCACGAGACCCCGGCGTTCGGCGGACTCACCGACGACGAACTCGCCCTCGGGGGTGAGGAACACGACGGACGGGATCTGCAGCGCCCGGTTGCCCAGACCGACCATCGTCGGCGGCATGCCGTTGGACACGGCCGCAGCGGTGAAGGTCGTGCCGAGATCCACTCCGAGCCGGTACGCCATCTCACCCCCTGGGCCCAAGCCGCGACGAGTCATGATGATAACCCGCAGCGTGTCGCCGACCGGGCGTTCGAAGGGACATGATCAACCGTTCACGATCGCCCACACCCGTTCGGCGGCACCGCCGTCATCCAGAGGGCAGAACCGCTCCCGGAATACCTGCCGGGCAACGTCGAACTCGGCCCCCACCCCGGGCAGGGACCGCAACACCTCGGTCAGGTCGGAGACGGTCGACACCACCGGGCCCGGGGCGATGGAGGGCAGGTCGAGGTAGAGCCCACGAGTCCGCTCGTAGTGCAGGAGGTCCGGCACGAAGGAGATGATCGGCCGCCCGGTGAGGGCGTAGTCGACCATGATCGAGGAGTAGTCGCTCACCAAGGCGTCCGAGGCGAGGATCAGGTCCGCGACCTGGGGGTACCCCGACAGGTTGCGCACCCGACCCCCGTCACCGAGGTATCCCGTCACCGAGCTCAGCAGGTGATGGCCGCGGAAGAGCACGACCAGATCGGCCGGCAGCTGCGCGTCCAGGACCGCGGGATCGACCAGCATCGAGGCGCCGTACCGTCCGCCGGCGGCGTACGTGTCATCTCGCCAGGTCGGTGCCCAGAGGACGACGGTCTGATCGGGCCGGATGCCGAGCCACCGACGGACGTGGTCACGGCGACCGGTGCGCCTGCGGGCATCGGCCTCGGCCAGCAGGTCGTCGCGTGGGTAGCCCGTTTCGATGATCGGCCCGTCGAAGGCGAAGGCACTGCGGAAGATCTCCGTGCTGTGGGGGTTCTGCGAGATCAGCCAGTCCCAGTTCAGGGACTCGGCCCTCAGCTCCTCCCGGTAGGTGGCGCTCCGGAATCTGATCCGTTCGATGTCCAACCCGATGCGCTTCAGTGGCGTCCCGTGCCAGGTCTGCAGGTACCGCTGTCCCGGCTTCTTCACGTAGTGCCGCGGCAGGACGTCGTTGGAGATGATCATGCGCGCCCGAGCGCGCAGCTCGTGGTGCTCCCGGCTTCCTGCCAGCACGGCAGTGATCCCGGCCGGCACGGGAACGGCGCAATCGGCGACCGCCACGACGACCGACGCCACGTCGTCGTCCGACGACGCGACCTCGGCCAGCGCGCGGGGGTTGTCGGAGAACGTCTTCCCGCCCCAGCTCTCCACCAGGACGACGTCCGCCAGCGGCGACCGAAGGGCCCGTCGGTAGACCCCCTGCTGCAGTCGCTGCTGGCCGAGAACACTGCGTTGGGAGGCCGGCAACACGCTGACCGACATCATCAACCCCCGACGGCGGTCCAACCCGGTGCGGATGCTCTCCACGCCGGATGCCAGTGACCACTCGGTGGCCAGCGACCCACTCCCGGCGGTGACAGCAGGCCGGAAGGACCCGTCGGCGGCCCCCTGCATCAGCGTCCAGACCCCGGCGGCCACCGGATGCACGCCGTCGGGACCCGGGATCGCGGTCAGGTCGAACGTCGTCTCGAAACCACCGCCGGTCCGATGCGACGTGCCGAGAACCAGGTCGCCCTCCCCGTTCGACCAGGCGAGCACGGGGAGGTCGTCCAGGGCCGAGGACGTGGACGCCGTGACCCTCAGCCGATCCCCGTGCCATGACAGGGCTGACACCGCCACCCGAGCTGCCGCCAGGATGATCTCCACCCCGCCCCGATCGTCCGGGGCGACGGTGACGTCGCCGTCCGGCCGGGCGACGGTGAACTCGTTCCTCAGCTCGGCGATCACCTCGACCTCACCGGAGGCGCTGGCGACCGACAGTCGGAAGCTGTGCGGGCGAAGGGCGTTCCCGCGGGCCAGCAGCTCGGCCGGGTCGAGCCGGGCCTGGACGAGCGCGCTGTCCTCCGTCGACCCCGTCGGCCGCAGGGGAACCTCGAGATCCGACCCGCGGCCGGACGAGCTCAACCGCAGCACGGGCGGGCCGGTCCCGGCTGCGCGGGTCAGCCTGAGCGAGAGCGCGATCAGCCCGTCCACGCTGGTCGCGTCGACCAGCGCACACGCCACCCGTACGGTCTCGATGACCAGCCACTTGCCGGCGACCCAGTGGACCCGGACGAGGGTTCCCGCCGGGCCACGCCTGACCTCGGCGAACGCCGACCCTGGCACCGGCGGTCCGAGCGCGCTGCCGCTGGCGGCGCCCAGGGCGAGCACCTGCAGATTCACCTGCCAGCGTGCGGAATCGACCTCGGGACCGGGATCGAGCAGCGCCAACGGGATCTCGGCACGGAACCCGGACCACTCGTACGAGGGAGTCATCCGGATCCGACTCCCCGGTGGCAGGCGCCGCGGCGCGATCCACACCTGTCGTTCCTCGCCGCGGGCCGCATCCACCAGCCGGAGTCGTCGTGCCGCCGCTGCGGGGTGGCCGAGACCCACGCCGTCGATGAAGCCGTGCCCCTCGATCACGAGGGTCTCCTCCCGCCAGCTGAGGCGGTCGACGCTGATCCGCACCGGCAGTCGTCGCGCCGCGCTGCTCAGTCTGTGCGGGACCGTCCCGGCCGCCGGGCCCAGGTCGGTGCGGACCGAGAGGCCACGCCGTCGAACCGGGAGTCTCCAGTCGTGCTCACGCAGGAAGCTCTGGAACTCCACCAGCTCGGCCGGTCGGTCGAGACGGACCAGCTCGTACCCGACGCGCAGCTGGGTCGGCAGCTGGTCGACGACCTCGGCCGGTGACCCGTCGAGGAACTCCCCGACGACGCGCACGAAGTCCCGCTGGAACGCCGGCGTCGTCGCCTCGAGCTCGCGGAAGTAGCTCCCGAGATCGTGTCGGAGGAACTTGTCCTCGGCGGCCCGCCGCACAGCCGCCGGGGCCACCTCGGACAGCAGTCGGCGGACCCGCTGCAGACTGGCGACCCGATCCCGCAGCAGGTCCGGATCGTCCCTCCGCATGGTGATCGACAGGTGTCCGTCATCTCGCCGACGCCACCAGTAGACGACGTCGTCCAGGACGTCGACGGACGCGGCACGGCAGTGCGCCTCCGTCATCAAGGCGACGTCCTCGAACAGCACCTGCTCCGGGAACGCGAAGCGGTGGGAGGTCCAGTACTCACGGCGGAAAAGCTTGTTCCACGACGTGGTGTCGAAGAGGAGACCCGGGTCCCGAAAGACGTGACTCGCGGCCGCCGGGCGGGTCAGGGCGCGTTCGTGCATGGCGGAGGGCCAGTGATAGGACCCGGCCATCCGGACCACCCGACCCGTCGAGAAGTCGGAGGTGCTGGAAACCAGTGCTTCGAGATGTCTCTGCGCCGCGTCCGCCGGAACGAGGTCGTCGGCGTCGACGAACATGAGGTAGTCACCGACCGCGTGCGCCAGCCCGACATTGCGTGCGGATCCTGGTCCCCCGTTCGGCTGCCGGATCGTCTGCAGTCGGGCGTCGATGTCGGTGTGCCGCTCGAGCACCGCCGCGCTCTGGTCGCCGGAGCCGTCGTCGATGCAGATCACCTGCAGGTCATGGTGGGTCTGGCGTCGCACGGCCTCCAGGCAGGAGTCCAGGTATCCCCCCGCGTCGTGCACCGGGATGATCACGCTGACGAGTGGCATGGGCTCCTTTCAGACGCGTGGAGGAGCGGGATGTTCAGGTGGCCACCGAGCCGTGAGCGGCGACCATACCCTCGAGCGTCCGGGTGGCCGCCCGCGCAGCCACCTTGAGCTGTCTGCCGGACAGTGGGTGCTCGGCCAACCGCTGCCAGGTCACCAACGAGTCCAGGGCGGCCTCGCGGATCTCGTCGGCCGTCGCGTCCTCGGCCAGGCCGAGACGCGCCGCCGCGCTGTGGCCGTTGCCGCCGAGCAGTCGATCCAGCTCGGCCACCCGGTCCGGCCGGACCTCGATCGACCCCGACCGCAGTGCGCTGAGCAGCCGGACCTCCTCGAACTCGTGCGTGCTGGCCGACAGCTGCTCGGCCGCGGTGAGCAGCACGTCGCTGTCGGTGCAACCGCCACCCCGCAGCACGTCGAACAGCACCGCCATCGACGACCGGGCCTTGAGCACCCGGCTGCGCTGTTCGAACTGACGGGTCAGCACCAGCCGCAGACGGTTCAGGCCGCTGCGCTCCACCAGCTCGTCGGACAGCTCCACGGCGGAGGTGACGAGCCCGGCCCGGATCAGCTCGACCGACAGACGGACGCCGAACAGACCCATCCGCTCGATCAGGTGCTCGCGCTCGATCTCGGTCAACATCACGCCGCTCGTCCGGTGCAGGAAACGGTCAGCGGTCAACAACAACAGCTCCACCTCGGCGCGTTCGGCCCGGGCCAGCGTCGCCAGCATGGCGTACTCCACCTCCCGCAGCGTGGTCGCCGCGAAGGCCAGCAGACCGTTCACCGGAACGATCACCGGGCAGAGTCGGCGCAACCGGGGGTCGGCCTCGTAGCGGAGGGCGATCCGATCGGCGACCTCCATCGCGTCCAACCGGCAGGCGCCGATCTCGTCGGCCCGGGACAACACCCCGACCGAGTTCATCGGCGTCCCGTGCGCCAGCTCGTCGTCGTGGAACGACTCGAGGAACCGGACGTCGCTGGCGTGCGTGTGGCGCATCAGGTAGAGCACGGCGTCGGCCACCGGCACCCGCCCGTCCTCGGCGGCCAGCACCCGCTGGGTCCGGGCCGAGATGTCGGCCGAGATGGAGGCGATCCCCGGCGTGTCCAAGATCGTCAGCTCACGCAGCTTGCTGGTCGGCCAGCTGACGTCGATCCGGTCCACGTCGGCCGCCGGCAGCTCGCCGAGGTCGACGTCCAGGGCGCCGGAGTCACGCGACCACGGACGGACGATGCCCTCGCCGACCAGCGGGTAGACCGTCACCTGCGGGGAGGTCCCCTCGTGGTACCAGGTGACGATCTTGGTGCACTCCCCGGCGTCGGTCGGTGCCAGCTCTTCGCCCAGGATCGCGTTCAGCAGGGTGGACTTGCCCGCCTTGACCTTGCCGGCGATCGCCAGCCGGAGGGGTCCCGTCAGCCGTACGCGGGCATCGCCGAGCCGGGCTCGCGCCTCGTCGGTGCGGGCACTCGACAGGGCCCGATCCAACAGTGCCCCGAGGTTGTCGACCAGCGGATCAGCCACGGCTGTCCACCGACGGGCGAACGCCGCCCGCCACCTCGCGGGCCGCGGCCCGGACCGACTCCAGCTGACCCTCCCGGGCGTGCAGCTCCCGTTCCCGGGCCGCGAGCTGGGTCTCGTCCAATCCGCCCAGGCGACGTGCCGCCTCCATCGCCTCGTACGCGGACCGCTCGAGCTGCTTGGCGCGGGCCTGGAAGTCATCCCGCAGATGACGCTGCGCGGTGCGCAGCACGTCCCGGGTCTCCTTGTTCAGCACGAAGGCCACCTCGTCGATGAACCGGCGGACGGCTCCCTTGGCCTGCTGCTGACGGTACGTCTGCTGCCGCTTCTTCTCGTCGCCGATGATCTTCTTGCCGATCCCGGTGCCCAGCACCAGGGAGAATCCGGCCATGGCGAGATGGATCACCGGTCCGCCGCCGAGCAGGCCCGCGGCAACGGTGCCGAGCATCATCGGCAGGTAGTAGCTGCTGCGGGCCGCCACGAGCAGCGGGGCGAGCTTGCCGCCGGGCATCGCGAGGCTGGACGCGGGGGCCAGCACAACCGCCTCGACGTCCGTGCTCCCGGCCATCGGCAGCTTCAGCGCAGACCCTTCCGGCAGCTCGAAATGATCAGCGACATCCTGGGCCAGCTGCTCGGTCCGCTCGGTCAGCAGATCCCGGTTGGCCATCGTGACGATGGCGATCTGTCGACGCAGCCAGACCTCGGTGTCGGTCCAGGTGTCCCGCGGGTCGCCGGAGTCGATCACCTCCTCCACGTCGTGGATCACCGTCCGCAGACGTGCCTGCAGGTCGTGCTCGATGTCGGCCACCAGATCCTGGATGCCGTCGGAGAGCGTCTGCTGCCAGGTCGCCGTCGGGTGGATCAGGCGTTTCGCCTGCTCCTGCACCCGATCGAGCTCCTGGACGACGTCCTCGGTCGACTGTGGAGCGTCGAGGACGGCACGCTCGGCCTGGGACTGCTGCTCGAGCTGACTGGCCACGAAGTCGACCTCGACGGCGGCGTTCTTGGCGGCCGTCTCCCGGGTCCTGGCCACCACGTCGCGGGCCAGGAACGCCACCAGCTCGGAGAACCCGGACTCGGCGTTCAGCTCCGGGTTCTTGGCGGCGCGCAACCGCAGGAACGACGACACCGCGATCATCGGCAGGTCGAGACCCGCGTCGGCCAGGTGTTGTCGATCGAGCTCGAAGATCCGTCGCCAGTGCGGGTAGAGATCGATCTTGGTCACCACCACAGCGGTGGTCGGGCACCGTTCGACAGCTGTCTTCAGGAAGGAGAGCTCGGGGGCGGTCAGCTCCTGGGCCGCATCGGTGACGAAGACGACGCCCTTGGCGTAACGGAGCGCGCCGAGGGTGAGGAAGCCGTGAGCAGAGTCCAGCCCGCCGACGCCGGGGGTGTCCACCAGCGCCAGGCCGGTCCGCAGCATCCGGTGGGGTAGGCCGACCTCGACCACCCGATCCCGTTCCGGGTCGGACGGATCGGCCTCCTCGGTGACCAGCAGGTCGATCTCGTCGAGCGGGCGCTCCTGCTCCTCGATCTTGGTCTCGTCCTCGGTCCGCACGTAGGTGGTGACCCTGGGTCGCGCCGAGTACTTCACGATCGTCGGCACCGCTGTCACCACGTCGGCGTCGACGGGGCAGACCGCACGTTGCAGCAACGCGTTGATCATGGTCGACTTGCCGACCTTGAACTGACCGCAGAAGACGACCTGGATCTGCTCGGTCGAGAGGCGCTCCCTGGTCTCGTGCAGGTGCTGATCGAGGTCGGTACGCCCTTGGCTGCTGGCGATCTCGCGACCCGTGTCGATCGCCGCGATGATCTCATTGACCCCCGCAGCCGGGTCTCCCGGCCGGGTCACGGGCATCGGCGGGGGCGGCCGCTGCGGCCGCTGCGGCGGCTGCGGCGGGGCCGGCACCACCGTGATCGGCTCGGGCGCCACCGGGATCGGCTCGGGCTCGACCGGGATCGGCTCGGGCTCGACCGTGATCGGCTCGGGCTCCGGTGATGTCGGCTCGGGCTCCGGCGGGGCAGGATCGGGCTCGTCGGCAGCCGAACCGGCGCCCAGGGCCGCAGCCAGATCCGACGACCTACGGGAGCGACGGCTGCGCGGCTGTCGTACCGGCTCCTCCCACTGGAGGAAGTGGTTGCACGCACTGCAGAACACCGAGTCGGCCTCGTTCTCGGTGCCACAGTTGACGCAGGTGATCACTTCCCCATCCCGAAGGTCGGATGTCGAGCGTGCAGGAGCGCGAGCCCGTGCCGGACAGGCATCCGCAGGTTATCGCGCCGCGATCCCCGGTCACGAGGCACGGTGACCCCTCGAGCGGCGCGGACCCGATCACCCTCGACGAGGGCCGCCGCCGTGCTGGACACTGACTGCACAAGAAGGGTGGCATCGGCGACGTGATCTGCGGGGACTGCGGGGAGACGAACAAGCCCGGCACCGAGTTCTGCATGTTCTGTGGCGCCTACCTGGGTTGGCAGGAGCAGGAGAACCCCGCCGGGGCGAACGACGCGACACAGGTGCTGCCGGCCCAGCCGCCGGCTCCGGTACGGGCCTCGGCGGAGGCGCCACCGGCTCGAGCCGCCCAGACGACCGCCGCAACGGCACCGGCTCCGGTACGACCCGAGCCCCGGCCCCAGCCCGCGGCACGCGCCCCCGACACGGTCCGACCCGCGCCGCCACCTCCTCCCGCGGCCACGGTGGCCGCACCGCCGCCCCCACCGGCGCCGAGCGGCTGCCCCACCTGTGGCCGGGCGATCGATGCGAGCCGACGCTTCTGCGCACACTGCGGTGAGCAGTTCGTCTGGCCGGGCACCACCGCCCCGGTCACCCGCCCCACCACCAGGAGGAACACCTGGTGGACCCGGCTGTGGGACAGCAAGGACAGGGTCGCCCGACGCGCGTACCGACGTAGCCTCCCGCCGCTCTACCGCTGGCGTCGGGTGATCATCGCGGTGCTGGCCCTCGGTCTGATCGGCGGCGGCCTGGCCGTCGTCGGGCGATCACCGAAAGCCTTCTTCCAGGCCCGCTACTACGACCTACGCCACACCCTCGTCCCGGTGTCGGGCGTCACGGCGACGATCATCCCGCCGGAGGCCTCCGCCCCCGATACGACCCCGGACGCGCTGGTGGACGCCACGGCCAAGGCGTGGCAGATGAACTGGACCGCCTCGACCCAGGGCAGCCCGTGCAACGCGACTCCCACGACACCGGTGATCCAGCTCTCGTTCGCCCGGACCCGGATCCGCGAGATCGACCTACGAGCGGGGTTGCTCGACGACAACCCGAATCGTCTGCTGCAGTTCCGGCCGCAGAAGATCTGGGTCGCGTACGCCGACACCTGCCAGGAGGTGACGTTGCAGGACGTGGCCCGACAACCCGTGCCTCTCGACACCGAGGTCGGCGTCGACTCGCTTCGGATCGGGGTCCAGACCGCCTTCCCGCCGGATCAGCCCACCGGCGCGCAGCAGGTGCTGGGGTTCACCGAGATCACCCTGCGGTCCCGCCCGCCGACCCGCTGACGCGGCGACCTGTGCCCGTCACGGGTCGAGCTGAGCCACCAGGCAGTCCGGATGGACCTTGCGCACCGTGCCGCAGGCGGTGTTGGCGTCGGCCTGGGTGTCGAACGGTCCGAGGTACAGCACCCAGCTCTCCACCTGGATCCTGGGCACCGTGTTCGGGTACACCGTGCTCTTGACGATGTTCGCGCCCTGATCCAGGGCCTTCAGCTTGGCCAGCTTGTCCGCCGGATCGTAGACGGATCCCTGCACCGGCCAGACCCCGACCGCGAACCACTTCCCCTTGAAACCGGCATCCGGCGCGGTGTCCCCGCCCGTGGACGGGCCGAGCGACGTGGAGGAGGTGCCGGTCGGTGCACCCGAGCTGGCCGAGGTCTCGGGCGAGGTCCCTCCGCCACCACCGCCGTCCCCGCCGGCACCACCGCCGCCACCGGAAGAAGAGCCCTCCCCCGCCGACGGTGACGTCGTCCCCGGTGCGGAGGTCGGCGCTCCGCCGGTCGGTGACGGACTGACGGTCGGCTGCGCGGCCGGGGTCTCGGCACAGGCCTTCTCCGAGAACGGTCCGCGCAGCTTGCCACGCCGGGCCTGCACCGCGAAGCACACGTTCGACGCCGGGGCGAGCTCGCCGATCGTCTTCGCGGTGTCGGTCAGGGGCACGTCGACCGAACCCGACTGCGAGTTGTCCGCCAGGACCTCGGCCACCGTGTAGCCCTCGATGTTGGGCACCGCCGCCCAGCTGACGCGAACCGAGTCCGGACCCACCGGCTCGATCTTCACGTTCAGCGGCGGCTCGGGCGGGCCCAGCTCCTGGAACGACGCCTGGGCGGGCGGCGGACGGGTCAGCGCCCAGGCCACACCGCCGCCGACCACCAGCAGGAGGAGGGCGAGCGCCATCACCGCCCCTGCGGTCAAGATCGGCTTCTGGTTGAACGCACCGTCGACGGTGGGTCGGTCGGGGGTGCCGCCGTACGGGGATGGCGGGCCCTGCTGAGCCGGTGCGTCGACCTGCTCACCCGTGACGGTGAAAGCGTGCCGGGTCTGGGTGCCGCGCAGCGTCGGCTTCTTGGTCCTGGCCCAGATCATCGCCGTGCCCGTGCCGCCCAGCGCCAGCTCGACCACGTCGGGTCTGATCAAGAACCCGAGTGCGTCGTCCTGGTTGGCCGCGGTCAGCCTGAGCTTGGCGGGCGCATTGCCCCAGTTGCTCAGCTGGACGACGTGGCGACCGCGCCACCGTCCGGTGGAGTTCACCGGGAGGAGCTTGGCCTGCAGCCCGAACACCTTGCCGATCTCGAGATCACCCTCGACGACCGCGCTGGCATCGGCGTCCTCCGTGGACCGCACCCGGACACCGAACGGCCAGGTGCCACCGGGAGCACCGGTCCCCCCGGGCGGGCTGAACACGACGACCGCACTGGCATCCTGCTGCGGGTAGACCGAGATCTCGGGCGGCAGCGCCTCGCCCCAGTCCGATACGCCCTCGCCGATGACCTCGACCCGGTAGCCCTCGACGATGGTGCCAGGATTGACGATCTTGATCGTGATCGACACCTGGCCGCCGGGCTCGACCGCGATCCGGTCGACGTCCAGCGAGACGATGGGATCGGTCACAGCCGTCAGCATAGAGCGGCGCATCGCCGGGCGGCAGACCCGAAGGACGAGGGCGAAGACGCAGTGGAGCGGGTGCGCGATCGGGCAGCAACCAGTGCCCCCGAGTCGGCGCCCTCGCCCTGCCTGCCCGAGGACGAAGAGGGCATGCTGCTGACGTGATCCACGAGGTGGACTCCGCGCTGCGCACGTTGATCGAACGTGAAGCGGCCGGTATGCGCGATGTCGAGATCGTCTTCGACGCCCCGACCCGGGAGTGGGCCGGGCGGCGCAACTCGCCCACGGTCGACGTCTACCTCTACGACATCCGCGAGGACCTGCGCCGCCGCGAGCGCGGCATGCACAACGTGTACGACGAGTCCAACCTCGTCGTGTCCCGGCGGCTGCCACCGCGGCACTTCAAGCTGTCCTACCTCGTCACGGCCTGGACCCAGCGACCCGAGGACGAGCACCGGTTGCTGTCGTCGCTGCTGCTGTGCTTCCTGAAGTACGACGCGCTGCCGGCCGATGTGCTGACCGGACCGTTGACCGAGCTCGGGTTGCCGATCCCGATCACGATCGCGTTGCCGCCACCGGAGGACCGGGCCTTCGCCGACGTCTGGTCGGCCCTGGGCGGCGAGCTCAAGCCGTCGATCGACGTGGTCGTGAGCACCCCGCTGGACACCGGGCAGAGCTTCCACACCGGACCGCCGGTCGAGGTGCCGCCGCGCGTCAGCCTCGGTGGCTCGTACGGCTGGCCCACGCGGGAGACCAAGAGCCGTAACGGGGTCGAGAAGTGGCCAGTGGGCACCACCGGTCCGACGCCCGGGACGGCGTCCGAGCACGAGGACGTCGACACCCCGGCAGCGGGAGGCAAACGGTCCTCCCGTACGCGGACGGGCCGCGGAAAAGCCACGTCGGACGCGGCCGGGAGTGGTGCCGACGCCGGTGCCACCTCGGCCGATGCGGCCGGATCCACGACCGGATCCTCGGCGTCGAGCGGGTGGGACCTGGCCACCGGTTGGGCCAACGCGATGGCGCCACCGGGCTCCCCCGAGTCGTCCGAGCTGCTGCCCGGGCGTGCTGCCGGCCGGCCGGGGGGCGGCACCGGCCGCTTCGGCTCGGGCGCGAGCGCTGGTGACGAGAGCGGTCGAGGCGGAGCGGACCCGACGGAAGAGTCGATCGGCGGCCCGGCCAAGAAGGCGGCGAGCAAGTCCGCCGGCCGACCGGGTCCACGGGTGGCGATCACCCGGACGCGGCAGACCAAGAAGAAGCCGTGACCCGACAGCCGGGCCGGCGCCACCGCCCCGCGGCCCCGGGGTCGGGGCGGCGTTCGTGAGCACACCCGACCTCGCGTACCTCCTCGGCCGGGCCCAGCTCGTCGAGGGGCGGGTACGGGAGCTGGTGGCGCTCCGCCGCGCCGGCGACCCGGCTCCTGACGACCCGTTCCGCGGCCTGTACGTGAGCGAGGAGACGGTCGAGCAGCTGCTCAGCACGGACACGGCGGCCCTCCACCCCCTGCACAGTCAGGCCCGGGTCGATCTCGAGGCGGAGGCCGATGCGACCGAGGCGGCCGGAACACCCTTGCGGCTCAGACGACTCGCCCGGACGGCGGGTCTGACCCCGCTCGACCTCGAGCTGCTGATGATCGCTCTGCTGCCGGATCTCGACAACCGGTTCGAGCGCCTGTACGGCTACCTCAACGACGACGTCACCCGGCGCCGCGCGTCGGTCGGGCTGGCCCTGCAGCTGGCCGGGGAGTCGGCCATGACCGCGAGCACCCGAGCCCGCCTGGAGCTGAGCCGACCCCTGGTCAGCCGGGGTCTGGTCGTGGTCGAGGAACCCGACCGTCCTTTCCTCACCCGCGGTCTGCGGGTGCCCGACCGGGTCGGCGCTCACCTGCTGGGGGATGACGCCCCGGCCGCGGGCCTGGCCGGCCTGATCGACGAGGTCGGCCCCTACTGGGCACCCGTGGCCGATCAGCTGGGCCGGGCGCTCTCGGCCGGGGTGCGGCTGGTGCACCTGCGCGAACGCGTCATCGGCACCGGGTCGGCGGTCGGGGTCGCGGCGCTGTCGGCGGCCTCGATGGGCGCCTTGACCCTCGACCTGACCCGACTGGGAAGTGTGTCGCCGAGCGAAGCAGCCGCCCTCGCCGACCTCGCGATCCGTGAGGCGTTGTTGACCGGTGCCGGACTCGTGGCCGGACCGGTGGAGGTGCTCGCGGAAGCCGGTGCGGAGCCGATGCACCGTCTGACGGCGGCGGACGTACCGGTGCTGCTGGTCGGTTCGACCACCTGGGACCCGCAGTGGTCGACGGAGAGCCCGCTGCTCGCCGATGCCCCGGTGCTCGGCGGACGAGAGCGGCTGGCGCTGTGGGAGCGGGAGCTCGGGGCGCACGACCCGTCCCTGGATCCGGCGTCGCTGGCCGTCCACCTGGCGCTGGGTCCCGGCCAGGTCACCAAGGCCGTCCGCGCCGCCGAGGCGTCCGCCCGGATGACCGGCGGCCCCGTGTCGGCCGACGACCTGCGCCGTGGTGTGCGTGCACAGAACGCGGCCGGACTCGAGCGCCTGGCCCGGCGGATCGTGCCCGAGGTGGCGTGGGCCGATCTCGTGCTGGCGCCCACTGTCACGCGGGGTCTGAAGGAGGTCGCCGCGCGGGCTCGACATCGCGACACGGTGCTGACCGATTGGCGGATGCGGCGCGGCGGCGGCCGCGGGCACGGGGTGACAGCACTGTTCGCCGGCGACTCCGGCACCGGCAAGACGATGTCGGCCGAGGTGATCGCCTCCGATCTCGGACTCGACCTCTACACGGTCAACCTCGCCACAGTGGTCGACAAGTACATCGGCGAGACCGAGAAGAACCTCGAGCGGATCTTCACCGAGGCAGGCGGGGTGAACGCCGTGCTGTTCTTCGACGAGGCGGACGCGATCTTCGGGAAGCGCAGCGACGTCCGCGACGCCCACGACCGGTACGCCAACATCGAGAGCGCCTACCTGCTGCAGCGGCTGGAGACGTTCGACGGGCTGGCGATCCTGGCGACGAACCTGCGAGCCAACATCGACGACGCGTTCACCCGGCGACTGGACGCGATCATCGACTTCCCCGAGCCGACCGAGGAGCTCCGGCACTCGCTGTGGCAGCGCTGCCTGGCTCCGCCGCTCCCGCTCGGGAACGACATCGACTACGACTTCCTGGCCGCGTCGTTCGACTTCGCCGGCGGCAACATCCGATCCGCCTCCACCACGGCCGCCTACCTGGCCGCCGCCGAGGCCTCGCCGGTCGGCATGCTGCACCTGGTCGCCGCGGTGGAGCAGGAATATCGCAAGATGGGGCGGCTCGTCCTCGAGCGGGAGTTCGGGCGCTACTACTCGATGATCGCCTGAGCGACGGTCTGCCCTATCGGCCTGAGCGGTCGTGCTGCCCTTTCGGGCAACCGGCGCTGCGCCCGCGGCCCCACCGAGGGACCTGGTGGCCGTGCCGAACCCGTGCCACAGTGGGAGGGTCGCCGACACGCGGAGGTTGTGGCCATGCACGAACACCGGTACGACGAGCGCATCGAGACACTGCGTCCCGCGGCGTCCCGGATCGACCAGCAGGAGGTCAGCGGCCACACCGGCAAGGCCGCGGCCACCGGTCGGACCGATGCGCTGGGTGCCGAGGAGATCCTCGGTCTGCAGCGCAGCATCGGCAACGCCGGTGTGTCCTCGATGCTCGAGGAGGAGCGCTCGCCGGTGCACGACGTCATCTCCTCCGGTGGGCGTCCGCTGGAGCCGGACGTGCGTACCGACATGGAAGCGCGGATGGGGCACGACTTCAGCGACGTACGGGTGCACGACGACTCGGCCGCCGCAGCGTCGGCGTCCGCGGTGAACGCGCACGCGTACACGGTGGGGTCCAACATCGTCTTCCAGCGCGACACCTACAACCCCGGTTCCAACGATGGCCGGACGACGCTGGCCCACGAGCTCACCCACGTGGTGCAGCAGCGCAGCGGACCGGTCGACGGCACGTCGGCCCCCGGCGGGATCAAGGTCAGCGACCCGTCCGACCGCTTCGAGCAGGAGGCGTCGTCCAACGCGGACCGGGTGATGTCATCCCCCGCTCCGGTGCAGACCCTGAGCACGTCCGGGCCGGCGGTCCAGCGGGAGGCCGAGGGAGAGGAAGCGGTCCAGGGGCTCTTCGTCCAGCGGCATGCCGGCCATGATCATGACGAGGAGCCGGTGCAGGGCCTGTTCGTGCAGCGCGAGGGCGAGGCGCCCGAGGAGGAGGAAGAGCCCCTGCAGGGCCTCTTCGTGCAGCGCGAGGGCGAGGAAGAAGAAGAGCTACCGGCCTGACGCCGGACCCACCTGCTGGGCCTGACTGGCTGCCGCCCCCGTAGGGCACGTGCGGCCTCCTCCTGAGCCCGCGGTCCGTCCTGACGGCGTACAACCGAGCGACCTGCGGCAGACCTTCCCACCGTCGCCGGCGACGCAGGTGCCACATCGTCCGTCTTGGCGCTGGTCGTCGTCGCCGGCACCTTCCCTTTCGGGCAGCCGAGACTGCCCTTCGCCGCGTCCGCGGGGACGTACCGGCCGGAGCGCGCTCGGCACAGGCTGCATTAGGCCACGTTCACACCCAAGGAGCCCAGCATGCCGCCGTATCAGTCACCCGGTGTCTATGTCGAGGAGGTCGCAGCGGGAGCCCGCCCCCTGGAAGGCGCAGGCACCGCCATCGCCGCCTTCATCGGCCTTGCCGAAGAGGGGCCGTTCAACGCGCCGACCCTCGTCAGCAACTGGACACAGTTCACGTCCACCTTCGGCGGCTTCGTCGCCGGGTCCTATCTGGCCCAGTCCGTCTACGCCTACTTCCAGAACGGCGGGGGCAACGCCTACGTCGTCCGGGTGGGCCAGGGCGACGCCAGCGGGCCGGCTCCGCGCAGTGCCCGGGCCAAGGAGCTGGCCGCCAGTCCGAGTGCGCAGATCGGTCGGTTGAAGGTCACCGCGCTGGATCCCGCCGCCGCCCCCGGCGACGTCAGCGTGGAGGTGACCGACGCCGGCGGCGACGCCGTGACCGAGGACATGTTCCGCCTGGTGATCAAGGTCAAGGGCGAGGTGGTCGAGGAGTTCGACCGGGCGAACTTCTCCCGAGGCAAGCAGAACGTGGTGACGATGGTCAACGCCGTCTCCAAGGTCGTCCAGCTCGAGGACACCAGCAGCGGCGCCGTCGTGCGCCTGGCCAACGGCGAGACCACGCTGGTCGCCCCGGCCTCGCCCGCTGCCATCCCCTCGACCCGGCTCAGTGCCGACGACTACGTCGGCGACGTCGCCGAGCGGACCGGCTTCGGTGGGCTGGAGGCGATCGAGGACATCACCATGCTGTGCGTGCCGGATCTGATGAGCGCCTACCAGCAGGGCGCCATCGACCTCGACCAGGTCCAGGCCGTGCAGAGCGCCATGATCACCCACTGCGAGCTGATGGGCGACCGGGTGGCCATCCTGGATGCGCCCCCCGGGATGAACGCTCAGCAGATCAAGGAATGGCGCGTCGACAAGGCCCGCTACGACTCGATGTACGCGGCCCTCTACTGGCCCTGGGTCCAGACCATGAGCCCGGCCACCGGCCAGCTGTCCTTCATGCCCCCCTCCGGCCACATCGCCGGCATCTGGGGTCGCAACGACGCCACCCGTGGTGTGCACAAGGCGCCGGCCAACGAGATCGTCCGGGGGGCCATCGACCTCGAGATCAACATCACCCGCAACGAGCACGACCTGCTCAACCCCGAGGGGATCAACGTCATCCGAGCGTTCCCCGGTCGCGGCATCCGGGTCTGGGGTGCCCGCACCCTCTCCTCCGATCCGGCTTGGCGCTACCTCAACATCCGGCGGCTGTTCAACTACCTCGAGAAGTCGATCTTGAACGGGACCAACTGGGTCGTGTTCGAGCCGAACGACCGGGCTCTGTGGGCCAAGATCCGGCGCACCATCGCCGCCTTCCTGGTGATGGAGTGGCGAGCCGGTGCCCTCTTCGGTTCGACCCCGGGCGAGGCCTTCTACGTCAAGTGCGACGACGAGACCAACCCGGCCGAGGGAATCGACGCCGGTCAGGTGGTCTGCGAGATCGGGGTCGCCCCGGTGAAGCCGGCCGAGTTCGTGATCTTCCGCCTGGCGCAGTTCTCCGGCGGCACCAGCCTCGTCAGCGAGTAGTTCCTCCACCTCATCTTGACCACAGAAAGGAAATCAGATGCCACTTCCCGATGGCGACAGCTCAGTCGGCCACTCGTTCGGGCTGGAGTTCGACGGGGTGATGATCAAGAGCATCACCGAGATCAGCGGGCTCAAGATCGAACAGGACGTCGTCGAGTTCAAGGAGAACGGACCGGACGGCAAGTACCAGCTCCGGCGTCTCCCGGGCCGACCCAAGGCTCCGGACATCACGCTGACCCGCGGTCTGACCGGGGACAACAGCTTCGACAAGTGGATCGAGAGCAGCCGGTTCGGCAAGATGTCGGACTCCCGCAAGGGCGGCTCGGTCATCGTCTTCGACTACGAGGGAGCCGAGGTCAAGCGCTACAAGCTCACCAACGCCTGGCCGAAGAGCCTGGAGGTCGGCACGCTCAAGGCGGGTGACACCTCGTACCTGTCGGAGAAGCTGACCCTCACCTGCGAGTCGATCGAAGTCCAGGCCGGCTGACCATGCGACGTGGGACGTTGATCATCCCGGAGCCGATCACCTCGACGGAGGCCTCGCCTGCGGGTGAGACCCAGCCGCGCCGGGAGACCCTGGTCACGGAGTTCAGCTTCCTGCTCCCGCGGGGTTACGTCGACCGCTCCGGCACGGTTCACCGGGACGGTGTGATGCGGCTGGCGACGGCCCGCGACGAGCTGGTGCCGCTGCGCGACGACCGGGTGCGCGAGAACCCGGCCTATCTCACGGTCGTGCTGCTGTCGCGGGTGATCGAGCGGATCGGCACCATCGACGACATCCATCCCGGCATCGTCGAGGACCTGTTCGCCACCGACCTGGCGTTCCTCCAGGACCTCTACCGACGGGTGAACACCGAGGGTCACACACGGGCGACCGTGACCTGCCCCTCGTGCGAGCACCACTTCGCGGTCGACGTCTCCGGGGGGCGCCTGGGGGAATCCTGACGTACGCGACCGACCGGCTCTACTCCGAGATCGCGTACGTCGCCTACTACCTGCACTGGTCTCGCGAAGAGATCCTCGACCTCGAGCACGCGGAGCGTCAACGGTTCGTTCGCGAGATCGGTGCCCTCAACTCCCGCATCTCAGGCGACTGAGCAGCGGGCATCGATCTGTCCGGAAGAGAGTCGACCATGCGGTGGCCTTGGGAGCGGGTGCCTTGGGGGCGGGGTCGCGGAGCCGACGCGTCGGGCACGGCTGCAGGGGATGCCGTCGGCCCGTCGCCCGGCTCCGCCGATCCTCCGTCCGCCGAGCCGTTCCGGGCCGCGCCGACCGGGGCGCCGGCCGCGTGGACCCGGCTGCCCGCTCTGCAACGCAGCGTCGCGGACACCACCGCTGTCGCTCCGCCGGCCGCCTTCCGGTCCTCGCTGACCACGCACCAGAACCCGAGCTTCCTCGCTCCGCTGGGGCACCTGGTCGATCCCGACGGTCCGGGCGGCGTCGTCGGCGGACTGGCGTCGTCGGTCGGAGGCCCGATCCCGTACCAGGGCATGGACGAGCTGCGGGTCCCCGACCGGCCGGAAACCCGCCCGGCTCCCGCCGTCCAGCGGCGGATCGCGACACTCAGGCCCGACCACCCGGTCACGCAGAACCCGGGTGATGCGCCCGTCGCGACCGAGACCGGCACGATCGAGACCGGCACGATCGAGACCGGCACGATCGAGACCGGCACGACCGAGACCGGCACGAGGGAGACGCCCACCGTCGAAGCGGCCGACAGCCCCGACCGTCTGCCGGAGGTGCCGGAGGTGCCGGAGGTGCCGGACCAGCCTCCCTTGGTCGTGGCCCGCCTGGCGGAGTCAGGTCAGCCGACGCGAGCGAGTCAGCCGGACCCCGGTGATTCCGGCAGCGAAGACAGGGCGGGCCAGACCGCAACCCTGGGCACAGTCGCCACCGCCGCCTCTCCGGCCCCCGGGACGCCGGCCGCCCAGGAAGCGACGAGTGCCCCGGCGGCGGCCTCGCCTGCCTTGACCGTTCCGGTGCAGCGCAGCACGAACCCGCCGGCATCGGGTTCTGCTCTGAGGGGAGCGACGGGGCGGGTCGGCGACGGCACCCCGGCGCCCACGCTCAGGCCGATGTCGCCGACTCCGACCGAGGCCGTGCGGCCCGAGCCGGCGGCGACGGCGGTCCGGCCCGAGCCGTTGATCACGCCGCCCGCCGCCGACGGCGAGCTCGTGGTGGCCCGGTCGGCGGTGGCCCCGGCGGACCAGCAGCCCCACCGATCGACAGGTGACGAGGGCACGGCGGCGGACGTGCCCGAGCAGACCTCGGCGGAGCCTCCGGCGGACGTCGCCGTGACGGGACTGCTGGCCAGCGGACCACCACTCGTGGAATCGTCCCCGACCGATGTCCACGAGCAGCGCCCCACGGCAGCGGCGGACGGCGGCACCGCTCCGCTGACGGTGGTGGGCGGCCCGAACCCGTCCCCGGTGTCGGGCCCGGCGGTCCAGCGCCAGTTCGCGGAACCCGCGTCCACCCGCGGGTCACCACCGGACGGCGCGACGGGGTCGGTGGGTTCCTCGGGGCCTGGGCTCGACGAGCTGGGCTACCCGCCGCTGATCGCCCACTCCGTGCAACGCAGCGCCGTCGATGCCGCCCAGACCGGGCGCGCCGGCACGCCCGTCGACGCCGCACCGAGGGCGGACCCGGACACCTCGTCGCCGGCGCGCGAGGCGCCGCTCAGCGGGTTCAGCGCGGCGATCTCGGCCCTGCGGGACTCCCCGTTCGACGCTCGGTCCGGCAGCGACGTCGCCGAGCCGGTGGTCAGTCACGCGGCGAGCCAGGAGCCGTCGCTCGTGGTGGCCCGACGCGTGGCCCCGGACGAGACCGGCCAGCTGCCCGCGCCGGGCGTACGGCTGCAGCGGGCGGTGCAGGCGGAACGCCAGTCCGCGCCGCAGCCCGCACCCCGACCGGTCCTGGTCCAACGCAGCCTGATCGCCGGCACGACTCCCCACGCCGCACCACCGGCGACCGGCAGCGCTGCGGCGTCCGCGTCGACGCCCGCGGTACAGCGGCTCCGGTACGAGGACGTGGCCGGCCCGACCGAGACTCAGCTGGTGGCTGAGCCGGTCGGCTCCGTCGCGGAGGGCATCATCGTCGCCGAGTCAGGTGACACGGCCCCGGCGATGCCCCCAGCCCCGGCCTCGGCCGCGTGGTCGCCGCTGACGAGCGTGACCCCCGCCGGCAGCGGCAACGCCGGCTGGTCCTCGGTCGCTGGTGGCGGCTCGGCGGCACCGCGCTCCAGCACACCGCTGGCTGCTGTGCAGCGCACCGCGGCGGCGACGAGTGCCCTGGTCGCCGGGCCCTCGGGGTACCCGCGCGTCGGCGAGCCGGCGGCTCCGATGGTCTCGCCGGCACCCGCTGCGTCCGACCGGCCCCTGCTGATCCAGCGGCGCCTCGACGCACCGACTCCGGGCACCGCCGTCGCTCCGCCGGTGTCGCCCGACCAGCCGACCATGGCCGTCTCGAGCCGAACCGTCGGGCTCGCCGAGATGTTCGCGCTGGCCGCCGCGCAGCCCTCGGACGGCGGCGCCACAGTCCAGCGCAGCGCGGAGACCGAGGTCCAGCCGGCGGCCGACGACCCGCCGGCACCGCCGCCGGCAGGGGGATCGGCGGCGCCGGCCGGTCCGGCCGCACCGGCGGCCCCGCTGAGCGGTGCCGAGCTCGAGGAGATGGCCCGCCGACTCTACGAGCCGTTGACGGCCCGCCTCCGCGCCGAGCTGTGGCAGGACCGAGAACGATCCGGCCTACTCACCGATCTTCGACCCTGATCTCGAACGAGGAGCACACACCATGGCCGCCGCAAAAGGCATCACCGATCCGCTGGACGCCACCACCGACCCGGCGGTCAGCGTGTGCTTCACCGTCACCGTGGACGGCGAGAACCTCGGCTACTTCAGCAGCTGCGAAGGGCTCGGTGCCGAGGTCGTGATGGAGCAGCGGGAGGAGGGCGGCAACAACAGCTTCGTCTGGCAGCTGCCCAGCCGGATCAAGTACACCAACGTCAAGCTGTCCCGAGCCGTCGGCCGGGACAGCTACAAGATCACCGAGTGGTTGATCGGCTTCGCCACCCAGGTGACCCGCAAGACTGCCTGCATCACGGCGATGACCGGCGACCGTCAGGTCGTGGCGAGCTGGAACCTCGACGGTGTGATGCCGGTCCGCTGGTCGGGACCCAGCCTCAACCTGGACTCGCCGAAAGTGGCCATGGAGACGCTGGAGCTCGCCCACCACGGGTTCCTCCCCGAGGGGGCCGGGCAATGACCGTTGCGGTCGCCCTCGCGGGCAGCTCCGGCCCGGTCGGCGTCCCCGGCGATGCCGGGTCGGGCGGCAAGGCCGTGGTCGGGCGACCGACCATGGACAAGGCCAAGCTGACGGTCTACACGCCCGCCGCGACCGACGACGGCTACAAGCCGGGCGCGATCAAGGACACGATCGGCTTCCAGTTCAACCCGAAGGAAGTCACGATCGCGAAGTCGGCCAAGTGGAACTGGAAGCCGACCAAGGCGGCCAAGGGTGCACCTCCGGTGGAGTTCACGGGTTCCGATCCCTGCAAGCTGACCGTCGAGATGTTCTTCGACGCCACCGGCGCCCAGGACGGCTCGGTGCTGGAGATCGTGGAGAAGCTGTTCGGGTGCTGCGTCCCCACCGAGAAGAGCGCCGGTCAGAAGAAGCCGACGCCCCCGCTCGTCGTGCTGCAGTGGGGCGGCATCTCGACCTTCCCGGCGGTGATCACCTCGGTGAGCGCCAAGTACACCCTCTTCCGCTCCGACGGAACACCGATCCGGGCCATCTGCAGCGTGACGATGGAGGAGATGCCCGGCTCCCCGCCGCGACAGAACCCGACGTCGGGTAGCGACACCATCCGCCGCGTGCACCGCACGATCGTCGGTGACAACCTGGCCTCCATCGCGTACGCGGAGTACGGCGACCCCGCCCACTGGCGGCCGCTGGCCGCCTACAACGGGGTCGACGACCCGCTGCGGCTGCCGCTCGGACGGACGATCCTGCTGCCCTCGCTGGAGGAGATGGGGGTGACCGGATGACCGGCAACATGTGCTTGGTGGAGATCGACGGATCACCGATGCCGGTCGGTCTGGAGCCGCTGCTGGTCTCGGCGCTGGTCGAGGACAGTCAACGGCTCCCCGACATGTTCGCGCTGCGGTTCCGCGATCCCGAGCGGATCGTGCTGACCAAGAGCAACGCCAAGGTCGGCGGCAAGATCACGATCAAGGTGAACATGGCCGCGTCGTCGACGTCGAAGACCTTGATCGAGGCCGAGATCACCGCGCTGGAGCTGGAGTTCGACACCGGCGGCACCTTCACGGTCATCCGCGGGTACGACCCCGCGCACCGGCTGTTCCGTGATCGCCGAACCGTCAGCTACGTGCAGATGACCGCCTCGGACATCGCCACCCAGGTGGCGAAGCGGGCGAGTCTCAAGGTGGGGAAGGTGGACAGCACGAGCACCGTCTTCCCGGTGGTCAGCCAGGCCGGACAGAGCGACTGGGAGATCTTGACCCAGCTGGCGCGCGACACCGGATCGGATCTGACCGTCCGCAACGGCTCCTTCTCGTTCGTCACCGCGGCAGCCGCCGGATCACCTACCTCGCTGAAGTTCGGTGAGCAGCTGCTCCGCTTCCGCTCGGTGCTCACCTCGGCCCAGCAGGTCGGCCAGGTGGACGTCCGCGGCTGGAACGTCGCGGAGAAGCGGGCACTGGTCGGTACCGCGCCCGCGAAGGCCTCGACCATCGAGCTGCCCACGGTCAAACCGACCGACATGGCCAACGCCTTCGGCAATCCCACCTACGTCTCGACCGATGTCCCGTACCGCACGCAGAACGAGGTCGACCAGGCCGCCAAGGCGCTGGCGGACGAGAAGGCCTCCGCCTTCGCCGAGTTCGAGGGTGTCGCCCGCGGCAACCCGGATCTCAAGGCAGGCAGCAAGGTCTCGCTCGATGGTCTCGGGGCCCCCTTCGAAGGCCTCTACACCATCACCAGCGCCCGGCACCGATTCGACCCGACGACCGGGTACACCACAGCGATCACGGTGACCGGCAAGCAGGACCGGAGCCTGCTCGGTCTGGCGTCCGGCGGAGCCCGCTCCCGGCAGACCCCGCCGGGGGTGGTGATCGCGGTGGTCACCGACGTCAACGACCCCGACAAGATGGGCCGGGTCAAGATCAAGTACCCGTGGCTGTCCGACGACTACGTCAGCGACTGGGCCCGGGTCGTGTGCCAGGGTGCCGGCAAGGACCGGGGCTGGATCGCCTTGCCCGAGGTCGGGGACGAGGTGCTGATCGGCTTCGAGCTGCAGGACTTCGACCGCCCGGTGGTGCTCGGCGGCCTGTTCAACGGGGTGGACACGATGCCGGCCGGGCCGAACGAGCTCGTCGACGGCGGCTCCGGCGCGATCAACCGCAGGTCGTTGGTGTCCCGGGCCGGTCATCGCATCGATCTCCTCGACGAGGCCGGGGGCAAGGAGGGGGTCAGGTTGGCCACCAAGGACGACAAGTTCCTGATCTTCATCGACAAGACCAACACGACGATCACCGTGCAGTCCGACGGGACGGTCCTGATCGAGGGGTCCAAGGGCATCACCCTGGACGCCAAGAACTCCGATCTGACCATGAAGGCCGCCTCGGTCAAGATGAACGCCACCAACGGTGTGCAGCTGGACGGCGGCAGCGGCGCGGTCCAGGTGAAGTCGAACGGCGCGGTGAGTGTCGAGGGGATGAGCGTCAGCGTCAAGGGCCAGACCACGGCCGAGCTCAAGGGCGGGGCGATGACCACCGTCAGCGGCGCCCTGGTCAAGATCAACTGATGATCGGAGATTGAGACGTGTACGAGGTCGACTTCGTCGGTGCCGGCTGGTCCTATCCCCTGGGTGCGGATCCGAGCGGTCGCGTGGCCCTGGTGACCCGCGAGCGGGAGATCGAGCAATCCATCCGACTGATCCTGGGCACCTCGATGGGCGAGCGGCCGATGCGACCCGATTTCGGTTGCCGCATCCACGACCACGTCTTCGGACCGGCCAACTCCGCCACCGCCGGGCAGATCGCCTACGACGTCCGGGACGCCCTGGAGCGGTGGGAGACCCGGATCGACATCACCGACGTCAAGGTCAGCTTCGATCGGATCAGCGAAGGACGCCTGTACATCGACATCGGTTACTCGGTTCGCGGTCTGAACGATCCACGCAACCTCGTCTTCCCGTTCTACGTGATCCCCGAGGACGGTGACCCGAGTCGGCCGGCGGTCGGTCCGACGCGGCCCGGCCCCGGCGCTGCCGCCCTCGGCACGACTGGACCCCTGGCGTTGGCGGCGTCCGCGTACTACCCCCCAGCCACGCCGTCATCGTCGACGACCGTCACGCAAGCAACCGGAGGTCACTGACATGCTCCCCGCCCCGAACCTGGACGACCGACGCTTTCAGGACCTGGTGGACGACGCCAAGAGGCTGGTGCAGCAGCGTTGCCCGACCTGGACGGACCACAACGTGTCCGATCCCGGGGTCACGCTGATCGAGGCTTTCGCCCAGATGGTCGACCAGCTGATCTACCGGCTCAACCGGGTGCCGGATCTGCACTACGTGAAGTTCCTGGAGCTGATCGGTGTCGAGCTGCGGCCGCCGGCCGCGGCCCGGGGCGAGGCGACGTTCTGGCTGTCCGCCCCCCAGCCGCAGCCGGTGATCGTCCGGACCGAGACCCAGGTCGCGACGGCGCGCACCGACGTGGCCGACCCGATCGTGTTCAGCACCACCCGCGAGCTCGAGATCGTGCCGTGCTCGTTCGCCCGCGCGGGTATGCACCCGGTCGGCGAGGCGCCGGCCGACATGACGGCGGCGCTGTCCGGCCCGGCAGGCTTCCGCTGCTTCTCTGCCGCCCCCGCCGTCGGCGACGCGCTCCTGATCGGGCTGTCGGACGCGGTGCCCCATTGCGCGGTCGTGCTGAGAATGGGCTGCCAGGTGTCCGGCCGAGGTGTGGATCCCCGCCGCCCACCGGTGCTGTGGGAGGCCTGGACCGAGGAAGGGTGGGTCGCCTGTGAGGTCGACTCCGACGACACCGGCGGTCTCAACAAGCCCGGCGACGTGATCCTGCACGTGCCCGGTGGTCATCAGGCGTCGATCATCGCCCGGCAGCGTGGCGGCTGGCTGCGGTGCCGGCTGATCGAGGCCGAGCCCGACCAGCCGACGTACACCGCCTCCCCGCAGATCCTGTCCGTGACGGCGTTCACCATCGGCGGCACCGCCCCCACGGTGCACGCCGAGGTGGTCCGCGGGGAGGTCCTCGGACGCTCCGACGGCACCCCGGCGCAGCACTTCACGCTCCAGCAGCGCCCGGTGCTGCCGTCGGAGGAGCCTGCGACGATCACCGCGATCCACGGCGACCGCACGCAGACCTGGACCGAGGTACCCCACTTCGCACTCTCCGGCCCGGGCGACCAGCACTTCCGGATCGACCGGTTCGCCGGCGAGATCCAGTTCGGTCCTGCCGTACGGTCCGCCGACAACGACCTGCTGTACTACGGTGCCATCCCCCAGCCGGGGGCGGTGCTGCGGCTGGAGACGTACCGGACCGGCGGCGGTCAGTCGGGCAACGTCGGCCGTGGACTGGTCCGGGTGCTGAAGACCTCGGTGCCCTACGTCAGCAGGGTCGAGAACCGGGTGCCGGCCATCGGCGGAGCCGAGTCCGAGACCCTGGCGGATGCGAAGACCCGCGGTCCCCTGCTGCTGCGATCGCGCGGCCGCGCGGTGACCGCCGAGGACTTCGAGCAGCTGGCCCGCGACGTCGCACCCGACGCGGCCCGGGTGCACTGTGCGACCGACGCCTCCGAGGGCGGCGCAGGGATCCGGATGCTGGTGGTGCCGCACGTGGCCAGCGACGAGCTCGGCCGGATCGACCGGGTCGATCTGGATCCGCCGGCGGCCACCCTGGAGCGGATCGCCGACAGCCTGGACGCCCGACGGCTGGTGGGCACCCGCCTGCTGGTCCAGCCACCCGACTACAGCTGGCTGACGGCGGTGGTGAGCCTGAGCTGCCGACCGCTGTACGAGCCCGGTGAGGTGCGTACCGAGGTGCTGCGAGCTCTCTACCGGCTCTATCACCCTCTGGTCGGCGGACCCGACGGCGACGGGTGGCCCTTCGGTCGCTCGGTCCAGTCCCACGAGGTGCACGCGGCGCTCGCGCGCATCCCGGGCGTCGACATGGCCCGCGAGGTGAGTGTCGCCCTGTTCCCCGCCGAGCCGTTCACCGGCCGCCGGGGCGCAGCCACCCAGCGGATCGATATCGATCCGACCGCCCTGGTCTACTCCTTCGAGCACCAGGTCCGGGTGCGCAAGTGACCCGCCAGGGCCCGACTCCCGGGGAGGCGAGACGGTGAGAGGAACGATCGACGGGGCGTTGAGCGCCCTGCCGCTGGCCCCGACGCTGCCCACGATGCTCCGCGAGGACCCCTTCGCCCAGCAGCTGTGCGCGGGCCTGGACGAGGTGCTCGCGCCGGTGCTGATGAGTCTCGACGCCTTCGCCTCCTACCTGGATCTGGCCACGACGCCGGACGACATGCTGCCGTGGCTCGGCCACTGGCTGGGCATGGATGTCGATCCGGGCGGCGACCTGGACCTCCAGCGCAAGCTGCTGGCCTCGGCCGGCGAGCTGCACGCCATCCGCGGCACCCGCCGAGGGATCGAGCTCGCTCTGGAAGCCGCGCTCGGCGTCGACGTCGAGGTGCAGGAGTCCGGGGCGTCGTCCTGGTCGACCGATCCGGCGGCCGGGCTACCCGGTGAGCAGCGACCCGCCCTGGTGGTGATCGTCGAGTCAAGCGACGACGACCCGATCGACGCCGAGCGGCTGGACGCCCTGGTGAGTCAGCTCAAGCCGGCGCACGTGCTGCACCGCCTCCAGATCAACGAGGGGTAGCTGCGCGGGTCCGCCGAGCGACCCAGGAAGTGACGTCCTCTCTCACCGGGGCCGCCACGGCTCGTGCTCGTGGGTGAGCCAGACCTGCTCGGGATCGAGAGCTCGCACCAGGCGCTGGCCCTCGGTGCTGGGCTCCTCCAGCTCACCGAACCAGACAGCCACATCGCCGCCGATGACGATCGGACGGTCACCGGTGTCGACGACGACCACCTGTGTGCCGGGAGTGTGGCCCGGCGCCGGGACGAGCCGTACGCCGGGCAGCAGCTCGAGCTCTCCGTCGACGGGGACGTAGCGCACTCCGGGAGCGTCGACCCACTCGCGGATCGTGTAGTCGTCCAGGTTGCGTGCGTCGTCGAGCTCTCGGCGTTGCACGTAGATCGGCTTGCCCGCGAAGAGGTGGTTGCCGCCGCAGTGGTCGAAGTGCAGGTGGGTGTTGACGACCATGTCGATCCCGGCAGGGTCGAGATCCTGCTTCCCCGGCGGGTCGAGGCGAGGATCGAGATCGGACACCGCCGGGTGCAGCTCGGTCAGCCCGGTGTCGACGACGACGCGCCCGTCGGGGTGGTCGATGACGTGCACGTAGACCGGCATCCGCGCACCTGCGGCGAACAGGTCGGCCACCAGGACCGGCGTGATGGTGATGGAGCCGGTCGCGGGAATCTTCTCGGTCATGCGTCCTCCTCGGTGGTCGTCGCCGTCGGTCAGCTGAGATCCAGTGACTCGGTGGCGTCGCCGTGGGGTGAGGCACCGACCGGATCGAGGTCCATCCCGTCATCGCCGAGTCCCGTGCCCGGTGCCTGTCCCAGGCCCTGGCCGAGGTCGCCGCCGATGCCGCTCTGGATCCCGACACCCGACGGATCGCCCTGCTGGCCCAGGGGATCGGCGCCGAGACCACCTGCCGCACCCGCTGCGGCGGGACCGATCGTCGACGAGGCGTTCAGCGGATCAGCGCCGAACTGGACCTCCACGCCATCGAAGACGCCGTCCGCGTCCGTGTCGGCCTTGTTCGGGTCGGTACCGAGCGAGGCCTCGGCGGAGTCCGACAGCTGATCGCCGTCGGTGTCGGCCAGCTTCGCGTTCGTTCCTGCCAGCTCCTCCGTGTGGTCCGACAGGCCGTCTCCGTCGGCGTCGGTCACGCCGTTGCGCACGTTCTCCGCGAACCTGCCGGAGCCGATCACCCCGGCCACCCCCGGCAGCCGGCCGGCGTCAGTTCCCAGCGAGACCTCCTGCGCATCGAACACACCGTCGCCGTCGGTGTCGCCCGCCAACGGGTCGGTGTGCGCGACCACCGCCTCGTAGCCGTCGGCGAGTCCGTCGGAATCGCTGTCGGCCTTGGCGGCATCGGTCCCGGCCAGCTTCTCGAAGGCATCGGTCAGCCCGTCGGAGTCGCTGTCGGGATCGGTCTCCCCGGCGCCGGGGAGCTTGGCCACCGGCCGGCCCGGATCGATCTGGTACGCCCCCGCGGTGCTCGCGTGCCCGGCCGCCCCGTTCACTGGGGCGGTTCCGTTCACCGGCGCGGTTCCGTTCACCGGCGCGGTTCCGTTCATCGGGCCGGTTCCGTTCATCGGGCCGGTTCCGTTCATCGGGCCGGTTCCGTTCACCGGCGCGGTTCCGGGATCGGACGTCGCGGTCGACGCGGGCGCCGGTCCGGCGGTCGGCGCCGGATCGTCACCGTCGACGGAGCCCGTGGACCCGTAGACCCCGGCTCCGGACCCCGCCGCCGCATCGTCTCCAGCCGGGCTCGTGCCGGCGGCTCCGTCGTCGCCGGCTGCTGTCCCGGACGTCGCCTCCCGGTGTGCCTTGAGGCCCGACTCGTCGGAGATCCCGGGCACGGTGGCCGCGAAGTTGAACCGGTGCTTGGCCGACCACTCGCCGACGCCGTACTTGGTGCCCTTGGCCTCGACCGTACGACCGTCGCCGAGGCTGATGGCCACGTGCGCCTGTCCGGCCGGGAGTCCGCCCGACGGCTCGCTGGAGAAGTAGAACAGCAGCGCGCCCTTCGTCCGCAGAGCCTGCTCCACCGGGATGTCGTGGTTCATCCGCTTGAGCTCCATGTACTGGTACTCCGCGGTGCCCTCCAGCTTCACCCCGGCCTGGCGGGCGCTCCACTGGGTGAACGACGAGCAGTCGAACGTCTTCGGGTCCGCAGCGGTCGGCGTCCGCGGCGCCCCGTACACGTAGCGGTCACCGATCTGGTCCTTGGCCGCGGACAGGAAGATCGAGAGCTTGTCGTCGGCCGGCTGCTCGGTCCCGGCCGCCTGGGCCGGCACCTGCTGGGCCGGGGCCTGTTCGGCCTGGTGCGCGGCGGACGCCTGCTGAGCGGCTGCGACCCTGGTCTGAGCGGCACCCTCGAGCGTCCAGGCCGGGGTGGCGGTGTGATCGAACGGGCCGCCGCTCGGGCCCAGCGGGTCGCCCCCGGAACTCACCTCCAGACCGTCGGTGACCCCGTCGACATCGGAGTCGGCCACGGTGGGATCGGTGCCGAGCGACGCCTCGGACGCATCCGACAGACCGTCCGCGTCACTGTCGGCCTTGTCCGCCTTCGTGCCCACCAGCTGCTCGGTGTGGTCCGACAGACCGTCCGCGTCGGCGTCCTTGGCTCCCCCGCGAACGTTCTCGGCGAACAGACCCTCGCCGACCACGTAGGCGTTTCCGGGCACCTTGCCCGCGTCGCCACCCTGCGCGACCTCGGTCGCATCGGCGATCGTGTCCTGGTCGGTGTCGGCGAGCAACGGATCCGTGTGGGACACCATCGCCTCGTACGCGTCGGACAGCCCATCCGCATCGCTGTCCACCTTGCTCACGTCGGTGCCCGCCAACCGCTCGAACTCGTCGGTCAACCCGTCGTTGTCGGAGTCCTGCTGCGCGGGTACGGCCGCCGGTGCCGGTGCCGGCGCCACGGACGAGTCAGCCGCCCCGGTGGTGAGAGACGACCCGGCCGCCTCGGGCGGGTCGACCGCACTGTCAACGGTGCCGGCCAGCGGCGTGCCGCTGTCGATCTTGTCGTACTGGCTCTCGGCGAGCGGCGAGAGCATCTTCGACCCGTAACCACGCACCCCGCGGGGATCGCCGGCGACGCCGATCTCCTTCTCCACCTTGCCCAGATAGGTTCGGTAGTCCGCCTGGGAGTCCTCGTTGCGATCATGGGTCGTCGTCCACGGCCGCATGTCCCGGCCCTGCAGGCTGATCGCGTAGGCCGCCCGCGCGTTGCCCTCCGGGCTGGCGAGGTCGCCCCACTTGCTCGCCCTGGACGAGTCGGCGTTGACGTTGATCTGCCACAGGCCGACGGAGTGCTCACCCTTGTCGTTGAGGGCCCCGGTCCGGCCACCCGACTCCGCCATCGCGATCGCGGTCCAGGTCACCGCCTGGTGGGGAGTGAACCCGGCCGAGCGCGCGGCATCGTAGATCTCGCGGATCGTCAGGGTGGTTGACATCGGCTATCCCCTCGTGCGGCCGCCACCACGTACGTGACGACCCCTGCCATCGTACGGCAGGGGCGTCGCACGAAGCCCGGCATTCCTGGATCACCAGAGATCCCGGCCACCCGGGCGGGATCGCTGCCCCATCGGGAAGAGGGATCTGCTCGGGCTGACCTGGCGGTCGGCGGTTCGTCGTGCGACAGTTCGATCAGGGTGGGTCCACCCGGATCGCTCACGCTGGAGGGCACGGCTGGTGCATGATCATCTTGGCGGCGAGCTGCCGATGCGGCGGCCCGACCCTGCCGACGTCGCCGGATCGCTAGGGTCTGTTGTCGTACCGCAGTCCCGACGACGGAGCAGCCGATGCCCGAGCACCTGATCCTCGACTTCTTCGCCTCGTTGCGGATCGAGCCGCTCCCGGCCGGGCCGACCGGTTCGGCTGCGGTCGTCGGTCCGCTGGTGGCCGCCAGTGCACCGCCACAGCCGCCGACCGGTCCCTACCAGCCCGGCCAACGGCCCCCGGTGCCCGGTCAGCGTCCCGGGCCCCCTGGTCCCCCGGGGCCACCTGGGCAACGGCACGGCCCGCCGAACCCTCCGTACGGGCCCGGCGGCCGCGGTCCCGGCGGACCGGGCGGCTACCCGCCCCAGTCCGGTGGTGACGGCGGTCCGTTCGGCTCCCGCCGCAACCTGATCCTGGCGATCGTCGGCGGGGTGGTGCTGGTCGGTGCGGCGATCGGCATCGGGTTCTGGTTGGCCAAGCCGGACACCACGGCCACGCCGCCGCCCGTCGGGCAGGTCAGCCCCCCGCCCGCCTCCGCGACGACGCCGCCGACCTCGTCGGCAAGCGGCACCCCGTCCGGCTCACCAACACCCTCACCCTCGTCCTCGTCCTCGGCGAGTGGCGGTTCGACCGCCCCCGCCGCGCTGCCGGCGGGACCGCCGCTGGCGCCGAACCTGATGGTGGTGCCGATGCGCACCGACGACGACGACGAGGACACCCGGCCGCTCTACCTGGTCGACGCGGCCGGTGACGGTGCGCCCCAGAAGCTGGACGGGCCGGACGGCAAGCTCTCGAACCCCCTGCTGCAGAAGAGCCGGACCTCGATCATCTTCCTGGAGGACGGCACGCTGCACGTGATGGCCTCGGACAGCAAGGACGAAGGGGACCTGACCGACCGCGAACCCGCCGGCTGCGACGACGTCGCCGGAGCCAGCTGGAGTCAGGCGGACCCGTCGACCATGGTGATCTCCTGCCGGCTCGGCAAGGGCAGCTTCCGGATGCTGGTGGTCGACACCGAGGGTCGGTTGATCCGGCGACTGGATGCCGGCGCGAAGCGCTTCGATGACGTGACGATCTCGCCGGACGGGCAGACGGTGCTCTACTGGGCGAGCGAGTCCTCCACCGGGGACGGCGGGTCCATCTACACGTTGCCCCTGGTCGGCACCGGCTCGCCGAAGAAGATCACCTCGGGTGCGGACGGACTCGACGGCGATGCGTCCTGGTCCCCCGACGGCAGCCAGATCGCGTTCCGTCGGCTGGTCGGCGGTGCCGGCGGCAACGCCGACGTCTACGTGATGAATGCCGACGGTTCCGCTCAGCGCGCGGTCGCCGAGACCAAGGCGGCGGACGTCAAGCCCGTCTGGTCTCCGGACGGGAAGAACCTGGTGATCGTCTCCAACCGGAAGTCCGCGTTCGGGAACGCGGGCAAGACCTGGGACCTCTGGTTGACGCGGGTGAGCGACGGTGAGGTGCTGAACAACTTCAAGCTGGAGGCCGACGAGATCACCACACCGACCTGGAGCTACCGCTGAGACGAGGTCGCCCGGTCGGGTCTAGACGGACGTACGGGTGGGATCACCCGACAGCGGGAGCACGACGCCGAGGTCGTCCCACACCCGCCGGTGATCGGCCCGGGCGACGGCGGCGGCGCTGAGGTCGCCGATGCGTTCGTACGTCTCGATCAGCAGCCGCCAGGCCGGGTCGTGGCAGGCGTCCAGGGTCACCGATCGACGAGCGAGGTCGATCGCGGTTCCGTGATCGGCCACCGCGATCGCGTCCGCCGCGGCAGCGGCGGCGACGCCGGCGGCCAGCAGTCGCACCCGATCGCGGTCCTCGACCACCCAGTCCGCCGGGCCGACCTCGGGCAGCAGCTCACCCAGGTAGAGATCGAGGGCGGCCCGACGCGCCCTCAGCGCGTCCTCCCGGGGAAGGTGTCGTGCCCCCTCGATGGTCCGCTCGAACGCGGTCACGTCGATCACCGCTCCCGGTAGCACCAGCTCGTACGCGTCACCCTGCCGGCGGATCGGGTCACCCGGCACCCCGCCCACCGCCAGGCACTGCCGGATGCTGGACACCGCCACCTGCAGACTGCGGACGCCCGAGCTCAACGTCGCCTCCGGCCAGAGTGCCTCGACCAGCAGCTCCCGGTGCTGCGGACGGCCCTGGTGCAGGGCCAGCAGCATCAACAGGCAGCGTGCCTTCGGACGCAACGCGCGCCAGTCGGTCTCCACCCCGTCCACCCGCAGGCTGAAGGCGCCGAGGCAGCGCAGCTCGACAGTCGGTGGATCGGTGGGCGCGGACCGTCGAGGCGACGGCGATGGTCCCCGCGCGGGGACGGTACGCGACTCACTCAGCCGGTCGATCACCCCGGCCAGAGCGGGAGCACCGAGCTCGGCGGTCAACCGGACGACCTGCGCGCCCGCGTCGGTGGCCAAGGACTCGGCACCGGCCCGTTGCGCCGTGACCGCCACGCCGACCGCCGCCACCAGCAGCGACCACCGGTCGCTACCCCGCGCCAGCGACGCCAGCAGATCGGCGGCGGCCTCCACCCGTCCTCCCGCGGCACCGACATCCAGCTGCACGACCATCTGCAGACACCGGCCGAGCCGCGCGAGCCAGGGCCAGCCATCCATCTCCGCCGTCAGGGTGATCGTCTCGATCTGGCCGACCAGATGGTCCTCGCCGGCTCGGATCGCCTGCGCCAGGCACCCGGCCAGCTCGGCCGCCAGACCCTCCCAGCCGATCGCCTCGGAGCCGGGCTTCCACGGCACGGCGAGCAGCCGCTCGGCGGAGGCCAGATCGCCGGAAAGCAGGTGGGCCAGACCCTGCAGCCATCCCCGCTGGTACGAGTCCGGACGACGCACGTCCCGAGTCAGCCGGCGCAGCTCGATCGACAGCCGCAACAGGGCCGACTCCGCATCCGCGCCGGGTGGCACCGGGGGCAGGGCACTGGTGGCCGACTGCGGCAACCAGACGCCGATCGCCTGTCGCTCGGCAGCGCATCGCCGGCCGAAGCCGGGGTCGTCCAGCAGCCGCTCGGCCTCCCGATAGGCCGCCAGCGCCTGGTCCACCTGGCCGTCACGAGCGAGTCGTCGCGCGCCGGCCAGCACCAGCCCGGGGTCGTCGGTCGGTGCGCCGGGCAGGGCCAGCATCCGCCAGAGCGTGTCGTCCCCGTCGACCACTGTGGTGTCCGGTCGCATCAGCCGCGCGACAGCGCCCCAGTCCTCGGCACGAGCGTGGGCACGGACGGCCTCGGCCGGTCGGCCGGCCTCCTCCAGCAGTCGCCCGCTGCGGGCGTACAGCTCGCGGGCCGCCGAACCGCCGAGCTCGTCGATCAACAGCACCTCCAGGTGAGTCTGCAGCACCTGGTGGTAGTGGTAGGTGAGCCCCTCGTCGGAGGTGGTGGTGAAGAACTGCTCCCGTTCGAGCTCGGCCAGCAGCCCCGCGCTGCCCTGGGTCTCGAGCAGCGCGTCGCAGAGGTTCCCGGTCAGCACGCCGAGGGCCGCCGTGTGCAGCAGGAACCCGCGCCGCTCGCTGGGCAGGCCGTCCAGCACGTTGCGCGCCAGGTAGGACCGGATCAGCCGGGACCGACCCGACAGCTCGGTGACGGCTCGTTCGCGCTCGACCCGACCGAGCTGGGTGGTGGCGAGGTGGAACAGCTGCAGGCCCGCCGCCCAACCACCCGTACGGCGGGTCAGGGCGGCGGCGGATTCGGGGGTCAGCGGGGCGTCGTAGACCGAGCGGAAGAGCTGCTCGACCTCCCACGAGCGGAAGCGCAGGTCCTCGCTGTCGACCATGATCAGCTCACCGGACACCAGCAGCCTGGACGTGTTCAGGCCCGGCTGCCGCCGGCTGGCCAGGGCGACCGTGACGGTCCGGGGACGCAACCGGAGAAAGGTCTCCAACGCGGCCTCGGCGGGCGTACCGGCGATCTCGTGGAGGTCATCGACGACCAGCCGGACCGGGCCGACGTCGGGTCGATCGAGCCGGCGGACGAGGTCGGCGACCCGGCCTGAGCCGGCGGCCTCGATGATGCCGGGATCGGCCAGCGCCGAACCGAGCGCGAAGCCGAGGTGTCGGGTCAGGGCGACCTCTTCGGCGTCCTCGGGTCCCGCCCGGTACCAGGCCGCGGGCAGCCCGTCGCTCTCCACCAGCTGAGCGAGCAACGTCGTCTTGCCGGACCCCGGCGGTGCGAGCACCAGCAGGCACGAGCAGTCCTGACCCAGGTCCGACAGTCCGGCCAGTCGCCGATCGAGCCGCTCCCGGACCAACCCGCGCAGCATCGGACGCCGGACCTTCTCCAGGAAGATGACCGGATCCAGGGTGCTGCGCAGATCGTCCATCGGCTCTCGCTCGGTTGGCAGACGGGCCATGACGCGAAGAGAACCGAGAAGGTGCCCAGATACCCGAAACGCCCCGCCAGCGACCCGACCTCCCCATGCTAGGGACAATTGGTACGCCTTGCGAAGGCTCGAAGGCCATCGTCGGACGGCTGTCCGGGTGTTGTCCGGGTCCGACGGGGTGAGAGGGTCACCCGATGAGCGTCTTCGACCTGACCGGCCGCAGCGCGCTGGTCACCGGTTCCAGCCGGGGTATCGGCTGCGCCCTCGCGCAGGGCCTGCTGGAGGCCGGGGCCCGCGTGGTGGTGCACGGGCGTGACCCGGCCGTCGCCGAGGCGTCGGCCGCCCGACTGCGGGAGATCACCGGCGGCGAGGTGCTGGTGCAGACCTTCGACGTCACCGACCCCGACGCCGTCGACGCCGGTGTCGGCCGGATCGAGCGACACTGGGGCACCCCCGACATCTGCGTGAACAACGCCGGCATCCAACGCCGAGCCCCGTTCACCGAGTTCGCGGCGGCCGACTGGCACGACCTGCTGGCGACCAACCTGACCAGCGCCTTCCTGGTCGGCCAGCGGGTGGCCCGGGGGATGGTCACCCGCGGCAGCGGCAAGATCATCAACATCGGCTCGGTGCAGAGCCGGCTGGCTCGGCCCAACATCACTCCCTACAGCGCCACCAAGGGTGGCATCGTGATGCTGACCCAGGGCATGTGTGCCGACCTCGGGCCACACGGCGTCCAGGCCAACGCGCTGGCGCCCGGCTACTTCGCCACCGAGCTGACCAAGGCCCTGGTCGACGACGTCGAGTTCAGTGCCTGGGTGGCCCAGCGGACTCCGGCCGGTCGTTGGGGTCGGGTGCACGAGCTGGTCGGGGCCCTGGTGTTCCTGGCCTCCAGCGCATCCGACTTCGTCAACGGTCAGACGATCTACGTCGACGGCGGCATGACGGCGGTGGTGTGATGATGACCGTGTTGCCCGAGACCTCTCGTGCCGTTGTCGTGCACGCCACCGACGACCTGCGGATCGACGACGTACGGCTGCGGTCCCCCGGCCCCGACGAGGCAGTGGTGGAGATCGCGTACGGCGGCATCTGCGGCTCGGATCTGCACTACTGGACCCACGGCGCGGCGGGTGAGTCGATCCTGCGGGCGCCGATGGTGCTGGGCCACGAGGTGGTCGGCACGGTCATCGCGGCGGCCGCCGACGGTACCGGTCCGCGCACCGGCACCCCGGTCGCCGTGCACCCGGCCTCACCGGCCGGCGACGGGGTCACCCGCTGGCCCGCGGACCGGCCGAACCTGTCACCCGGCTGCACCTACCTCGGATCCGCGGCCCGGTTCCCGCACACCGACGGTGCCTTCGTCCGGTACGCGACGCTGCCGTCGCGGATGCTGCGGGACCTGCCGGACACTCTCGACCTGCGGACCGCCGCGGCCATCGAGCCCGCGTCGGTGGCCTGGCACGGCGTGTCCCGGGCCGGCGACGTGCGGGGCAAGACCGTCCTGGTGATCGGCGCCGGACCGATCGGAGCGCTGATCGTCGCCGTGCTCGTGCGCGCCGGGGCGGCCGAGATCATCGCGGTCGACCTGCATGATCATCCGCTGGCCGTGGCCCGGGCGCTGGGCGCGACCCGAACCCTGAACGCCAGCGACGGCGACGCGATCGCCGCGGTCCAGGCGGACGTGGCGCTCGATTCCAGCGGCAGCCCACGGGGTCTGGCCAGCGCCATCCGCGGCACGGCGCGGGGCGGCCGGGTGGTGATGGTCGGGCTGCTCCCGACCGGCGATCAACCGGTGCCCATGTCGCTCGCGATCACCCGTGAGCTCGAGCTGGTCGGCTCGTTCCGTTTCAACGACGAGATCGACGAGGTGATCGCGGCGCTGGCCGACGGCAGCCTGGTCGTCGACCCGGTGCTCACCCACGAGTACCAGGTGGCCGACGCGCTGGAGGCCTTTGCCGTCGCCAAGGACGCCTCCCGGTCGTCGAAGGTGCTGCTGCGGTTCGGCGACTGAGCGGTCACCCGACGAGCGGGATCAGCGAGCCGTGCCGATGCTCTCCCGGATCGCGTCAGAGGCGTCCCAGTCGTTGACGTGCATCGCGGCGACGACCGTGCCCTGCTCGACCCAGTACGCCCGGAACGCCGCCTGGAGGTCGCCGTCGATGTCCACCCGGTCGTACCCGCGTGGACCGACGCTGCCCACGTACTCCATGCCCAGGTCGTACTGGTCGGTGAAGAAGTACGGCATCCGCTCGTAGGCCTCGTCGCCGCCGGCCAGGTTGTGGGCAGCCGTCTTGCCCTGCTCGATCGCGGTCTCCCAGTGCTCGACCCGGACCCGCCGACCGAGCACCGGATGATCATGGTTGGCGATGTCCCCGATCGCGTACACGGAGGCGTCCGAGGTGCGCAGCTGCGCATCGACCAGCACCCCGTCGTCCACCGCCAGCCCGGCCGACTCGGCCAGCTCGGTCACCGGCGCAGCGCCGATGCCGACCACCACGAGGTCCGCGGCTGCCAGGTCCTCGGCCGTCACCGGCGCCCCCAGCCGGAGATCGACGCCGTGAGCACGATGCAGATCGGCGAACACCTGGGCGACCTCGGGTCCGAGCACCCCGAGCAGCGGGAGCTCGGCCTGCTCGTAGACGGTCACCTCGCAGCCCGCCGCCCGGGCCGCTGCGGTCACCTCGAGCCCGATCCAGCCCGCACCGACCACGGCGATCCTGGCTCCGGCGGCGAACGCCACCTTCAGCCGGTCACTGTCCTCGATGCTGCGCAGGTACGCGGTCGGCGTGCCAGACTCCTCGGCCAGCCGGAATCGCCGGGGCGTCGAGCCGGTCGCCAGCAGCAGCCGGTCGTACGTCAGCGTCTCTCCCGCGACGATCTGCCGCTCGGCCAGGTCCAGCGCCGTGGCCCGGGTGGACAGCCGCAGCTCCACCTCGTGCTCGGCGTACCAGCTCGGCTCGTGCACGAAGGCATCGGCGATCGGGTCGTTGCCGAGCAGGTACCCCTTGGACAGCGGCGGCCGCTCGTACGGCAGATGGGGCTCCGACCCGATCAGGATCAGACGACCGTCGTAGCCCTGCTCACGGAGCTCGGTGACGGCCGTGCCGCCGGCCAGGCCGGCTCCGACAACGATGATGGTCATGGTGGTCCTCTCGTCGTCGGGCGCTGGGCAGGAAGTGATCAGCGCCCCCTAGGGCCACGCTAGTCCCGACCTGCACCACGTCGGACGGCGAGCCGACTGGGTCGCCAGGCGTCAGGAACCCGGTGGGCCGTCGAGCACCGTCGGCCGGTACTCCAGCAGCTGGAGTCCGCCGTCGAAGGTCCGGCTCTCGATCAGCGCGAGGCTGACGTCGGGATACCCGTCGTAGATCCGGTCCTGACCGGTCGCGCCGGTGACGACCGGGAACACCACCACCCGGAAGCGATCCACCAGACCGGCCACGAGCAACGACCGACACAGGCTCACGCTCCCGAGCGTGCTCAGCTCGGAGGCGTCCTGCTCCTTCATCCTCCGCACCGTCTCCACCGCGTCGCCGGCGACCAGTCGGGTGTTGGCCCACTCCAGCGGCTCGCTCAGGGTCGAGGAGAAGACGACCTTGTTCAGTCGGTCGAGCTCGCCCAGTCCTTCGCCGCCCGCGGCGAAGGAGGACATCAGCCGATAGGTGGTGGCCCCCATCAGGACCGTGTGGTCCGGTTGCTCGTCCAGCCAGTGGAGGTAGTCGGGGCTCTCCATGCCCCAGTATCCCGGCCATCCCTCGGCGGCTCCGTAGCCGTCGAGCGAGGTGATGAAATCGACCGTGAGCGTTCCCATCAGCGTCTCCTTCTCGGCTTGCGCCCGAGTGCCTCTCGCTCGGTGCTCCGCATAGCTCTCCACGGTCTGACTCGGTCAACGGCGCGAAGTCACCGGGACATGTCCCGTCAGCGAGGAAGTCGGAAGTGCCAGACGGCGATGGCCGGGTGGTGCCAGGCGGCGCGGGTGGCCGCGGGGTCGAAGCCGAGGAGCGTCCACGGCCAGAGCCTCCAGTCGCCGATCTCCCGCGCGGGTTCCGGCAGCGGCTCCGACGGCGTGGTCGGCCGGGGGGTCTCCTGGTAGCCGAGGACGGTGAACCCGGCGGCCAAGGCAGCCACCAGATGATCGGCCGTGGAGTGTCGGGTGGTGCTGGCCAGCTGGGGCCGTCCCTGCGGACCGGTGGCCTTGACGACCGACCCGAGGAAGATCAGGTCCTCGTGCACGTCGGAGACCACGAGATCACCGCCGGCCCCGAGAACGCGGGCGAACTCCGCGTAGACGGGTGCCAGGTCGGCGACGTGGGTCAAGGCGAGACCCGTGACGACCAGGCCGGCATCGCCCGCCGCGAACGGCAGCGTGGTGAGCTCCCCGGCGATGAAGGCGACGTCGGTGGCGCGGGCCCGGCCTCGCTCCAGCATCGCCGGTGAGCTGTCCACCCCGGTCACCTCGAAGCCGAGCGCAGCCAGCCGGAAGGCGAGGCGACCGGTCCCACAGGCGGCGTCGATCGCTCGGCCCCTCGGCAGGTCGGCGATGAGAGCGGTGATCAGCGGCTCGTCGAGCTCGAACAAGCCGTTGTCCTCGCCGTCGTAGGTGCCGGCCCACTGCGCGTACGCCGTCTCCGTCATCCCTCTCTCGATCAGCACACCCGGGTGCGAAGCCAGCTCGGGGTCATCGAGCAGGGAGCGCACCGCCGCCAGCCGTTCGTTGACGAAGCGCTCGTCGTAGTCCTCGTCCCCCGCCCAGGCGCGCAACAGCGCCAGACCCTCCAACCCCAGCAGGTAGGCGAGCGGATGCTGATAGATCACCCGCGGACGCTAGCCGACGCCCCAGGATCAGTTCCACCAGATTTCGCCGTTGCCTGGTCGAGCGCCACCCGGAGCTGGCCGAGCCACTCCGCACCCCGTCGCAGGCCGTCGGGGAACTGGTCGTCCCGGTCCCAGCGCCAGGTCGTGATCATGGCCAGCATCAGGATCCGGCACTGGTGGAGCAGGGTGCGATCGACACCCGGATAGTGATCGGCCACCTCGTCCGGTGCGTACGCGAGGTCGAACTCCCTCGGTCCACGACAGCACGTCTCGAGATCGATGAACACCGGACCATCGGTGGTGGCGAGCAGGTTGCCGGGGTGCGGCTCGCCGTGGATCAGCTGCTCCTCACTGTGGGTGGCGACGACGCGTCTCAGACGGTGCAGCGTGTCCGCGAGCAGCTCCCGGTCACCGTCGGCCAATGCCGGGGTGAGCTCCCGGCTCGCCAGCAGCCGCAGGGCCGAGTCGACCCGATCCGTGCAGTGCGGTGTCGTGAACTCGACCGCGCGCATGCCGGCGTGCAGCCGGGCGAGTGCGGCGGCGTAGTCGGCCGGCGGGATCTCCCGCTCGGTCGGCGGGTAGTGCGTCCACAGCGTGACCACGAAACCGTCACGCTCGTACGCGTCCGGCACCACCCCTGGCTCGAGCGCGGCCACCGGGCACCCGGCTTCGGCCAGCCGTTGGGCCAGCTGGACCTCGAACAGCGCGACCTGCTCGGCCGCCGGCGCCACTCGGGCCAGGACGTCACACGGCAGCAGCCGCAACGTCAGCTTGTTCGAGTTGTGCAGCGCGATCGCGTCGTCGGTGGTGAGTCCGAGTGCCGAGGCGATCGAGATCGCGGCAGCCTGGGCGCGCGCGATCTCCGCTGGCTGCACACCTCACCGTAGACCGATCGGCGACAACTCGAGGGTGGCAGGCTCGGTCTGTGAACGACGTCAGCCAGCGAGACGCATTCGACGAGTCCGCGTCGACCTACCCGTCGGCCCGACCGGCCTACCCACCCGAGCTGTACGAGGACCTGATCGCCGACACCGGGATCGTCCCCGGGTCGACGGCACTCGAGATCGGCGCCGGACCCGGCACCGCCACGATCGATCTGGCGCGTCGTGGCTTCGCGATCACTGCCCTCGAGCTGGGACCCGCCCTCGCCGACCAGGCCCGGCGGCAGCTCGCGGACTTCCCAGCGGTGTCGGTGATCACGACCGCCTTCGAGGAGTGGCAGCCGCCGCGAGGAGTCAGCTACCCGTTCGCCTATGCGGCGAACTCCTGGCACTGGCTCGACCGGGACACGCGGTGGTCGAAGACCGCGGCCCTGTTGGACGACGGCGGCCACCTGGCCGTCTTCGGCGCCAGCCACGCCTTCCCCGAGGGGTTCGATCAGTTCTTCACCGAGATCCAGGCGGTGTACACCGAGATCGGAGAGGGCACTGCCGACTGGCCGCCGCCACCACCACGCGTCGGAAACGCCGACCTGGTCGCCGAAGGCCTCTCGTCTGGACTGTTCGGCCTGGCTCAGCAGCACCTGTACGTGTGGTCCCTGGACTACGACACCGACAGCTACCTCGCCCTCCTCAGCACCTTCTCCAACCACATCCGGATGGATCCGGTCAAGCGAGACCACCTCTATGCCGAGGTCCGCCGGCTGATCTCCCATCGCCCAGACCGACGGGTCACCAGACACTGGCAGGCCCAGCTCACGCTGTTCCGCCGAGAGTGGTGATCCGTTACGCCGAACGGGCATCGGCGTGCTCGCCTCACGGACGCCGGGTGGCGCGGGCGAGCAGGTAGCTGCCGCTGGCGCCGACGACGACAGCCGCCCCGCCCCCGAGGCACGCACCGATGAACAGCAGCGGGTTGACCGCCCCCAGCACCAGCAGCATCCCGCCGGCCACGAAGGCCGAGATGACCAGCGCGATGACGGCCACCACGACGGAGGCCGGCCAGGTCGGGCTGCCCAGGGTCCCGCGCACCGGTTGCGGGCCGGGCCCTGGTTCTGGTTCTGGCGTGGCCAGCGGGAGGTCGGCGGTGAGTCGCCGCAGCTCGTCTTCGGTGACGGCGCGTACCGCCCAAGCCAGCCGGTCCTCCAACTCGTCCCGGCTGAGGCGACCCGCGCCGTAGTGCTCGGCCAGTGCTTCGCAGGTGGCCGTCCGCTCGATGTCCCCCGCCCTCCGCCCTTGGAGGGTGTGGACGTTCGCGAGGCGCGTGTCTCGGGTAGTGATCTCCGTCATGACGTCGACCGTACGGCGGCGACAGGACCCGCACATCGGACCTGAGTCTCCACCGAGGACCTCGCCGTGGGCCCGCAGTCGTGCGCTGCTGTGAATCAGGCGGCCGGGTTGATGATCAGGCGGCGTCGGGAAGTGGATCCTGCGGACGCCAGCGGCGAAGCAGGATCCGCGGATGGATGATCGGCAGCTGTTCGGAATCGATCCATCGGGGTGGGCTCCAGGCGGGGAGCCGGTCCGCGGTCATCCGACAGATCCAGCCGCGCTGCTCGAAGTTGTGGTGGTGATAGCGGCAGAGGAGCGTGAGGTTGTCCAGGTCGGTCGGCCCGCCCTCGAGCCACGGAACGATGTGGTGTCGTTCGGCCCACTCCGGCGGCACATCGCAACCGGGGAAGGTGCAGCCACCGTCTCTGGCGATCAGCGCGAGCGTCTGGGCCGGGCTCGCGATCCGGCGGGTTCGACCGAGCTCGAGAACGGCGCCTCTCGCATCCTCCAGGCACCAGGCGACCTCGGCCTGGTCGAGCAGCTCGGCGACCCGCGTCAGCGAGATCGCCGTGCCGTCACCGAAGTGCCCGGCTCCGGTGTGGTCGAGCAGGTCGTCCAGGTTGATGTGCACGATCGCGGTGGCGGGGGTCCCACCGGAGTCCGGCACGCCCGTCGATCGCAGCAACCGATCACAGACCTGCTCCAGAGCATCGTGCAGTCGTTGCCCGCGGGTCCGCTCGTCGGGCTCGATCACCGACGTCCCGGCCGGCTCACCGGTGTCGCTCAGCTGGCCGGTGATCACGCAGGTCGACCTCGGCCCAGCCAGCGGATCGAGCACGGCCTTGAGCTTCTCCCCGACCTCGGGCGTGAGCCGGAACTCTCCTGTGACGGATCCGTCGGCCTGACGGCTCATCCGAAAGTGTCGAGCCTGCCGGACCCGTTCATCGTCCGGGAGAGTGCCGTCGGGGTCGATCCGGTCCACGACCGCCTGGGTGGCGATCTTCAGCTCGGCTGGACCGAGACTCTTTCCCTGGTGGGCAAGGATCTGCTCGCCAGCCTCGACGTCACCGGGATCGAAACCCGGGTGATCGACGGCCTGCAGACCACAGTCGATCACCCCGACCTGCTCCGGTGTGATCTCGCCACGGCGTTGGGCAGCTGCCAGGTGCGGTCTCAGGGGTGGCAGGCTCGGCCCCGTCATCGCCCGACGCACGCCGAGCTGCCTGGCCGCCCGCACCCGGCGGGCGGCGTCGGCCGCCGACAGGTGGAGCGCCTGGGTGAGGACCCGTGTCATCGTCCGCTGGCACAGGGTGTGCGGCACACCCAGGTCTGTCGATGTCTGGATCGCGACGTGATCGACGACCGGGATCTTGTTGCGGATGGTCTCGAAGGCCTGCAGGAAACCGACCAATCCGTTTGCGTCGAGATCACCGAGCGCACCGCCGTCGACCTCGTCGATCAGGTGATCAAGAGCCACCGACAGGTGGTCGACCGCGCGCGCGAGCGGAGTGATCTTCGGCTCAGTGCCCGCGGTGGAATCCATGGTGCGATTCTAGTCGAATCCTTGTTCTAATACCAGGGTGGATTCACGATTTCTCTGCCAGACAAGGAGATCGCACCGACGTTGTCTGTCCGCAGCGCTGGTGTGTCAACCCGTCTCAGACGAGGTAGCGGTCGATGGGGGCATTGTCGACGTAGATCCGCTGGTCGGTGAACGTGCCATCGAGGATGGTGAAGATCGAGCAGGCGTTGATCTTCACCTCCGTGTCGTCGTGGAAGCGCCAGACGCTGGTGACTTCGAAGATCACCACGCCGTCGTCCTCCTGCCAGACGTTGAGCAGCGGATGAGCCAGGGACGTGACCTTGCCGAGCAGGTCGACCATGCGCGCGAGCATCGTGTCGCGTCCGGTGATGGTGGGGGCGTTGGCGAAGGTCTGGGTGATGTCGTCGGCGTAGTAGGCGCCGAGGCGGTCGAAATCCTTGGCCTCCATGGCCTGGAAGTAGTCGGACAGAAGGTCGATGGTGGCCTGATCGGGTCGAGGCACGTGGGTGTTCCTTTGCTGACGATGCCAGCAGACGGGACTGCCGGCGACGGGGTGCCGGAGCAGTCAGGCGGAGCTCGCTGCGGTGGATGGCGTCTCGGGTCCGTCCCCGGCCCCGTGGTGGAAGGCACCGGGTTCCGCGGCGAGAGCGGTGAGGGTGTCGAGCTGTGTGGCGTCGAGGTCGATGTCGGCGGCGGTGGCGTTGGCCCGGAGCTCGTCGACGGTCTCGGCGCCGACGATGACGGAGGCGACCGCCGGGCGGGACAGCAGCCACGCCAGCGACACCTGATAGGGCCGCAGCCCCCAGTCGCGGCTGAGCCGGTCGACCTCCCGGCCGGTGGCGATCTCGGCCTCGCTGAACCCGACACCGGAGAAGCGCTGGTCGCCGGAGACCTCACGATCGAGGACCCCCAGGTCGGCGAGCAGACCACCGTGCAGCGGCGCGTACGGGACGATCGACAGCCCGAACCGCTCGCTGGCGGGACCGAGCTCCCGTTCGGCGGCGCGGTCGATCAGGTTGTACTTGACCTGGGTGGCGACCGGCGCCTGCAGGCGCCGGTCGTCGGCGATCCACAGAGCCTGGGTGACCTGCCAGGCGGGGTGGTTGGACAGCCCGACGTAGCGGATCTTGCCCTGCCGGACCAGATCGTCGTAGGCCGCCAGGGTCTGCTCCAGCGGCGTGTCCGGGTCGGGATCGTGGGCGTAGTAGAGGTCGATGTAGTCGGTCTCCAGACGGCGCAGGCTCGTCTCGACCTGACGGATGATGTGACGACGGGACAGCCCACGGTCGTTGACGTCGTGCCCGACGATCCCGTTGGACTTGGTCGCGATCACGAGCCCGTCGCGGCGGCCCCGAAGGGCACGACCGAGGATCCGCTCGGCCGGTTCACGCTCGGCCGCGGCCGGGGCGCCCGGTCGGTCGAAGACCGGCATGTTGCCGTACACGTCGGCGGTGTCGACGAAGTTGATGCCGAGGTCGAGCGCGGCGCCGACGAGCCTGTCGGCGTCCTGAGCGGTGGGGGCGACCCCGAAGGTGGCGGTGCCCAGACAGATCCGTGACACCTTCACCCCGGTCGAACCGAGGACTGAGTACCTCATCAGCGTTTCCTTCACTTCCCGGGAGCGTCAACTATGAACACTCGTTCACGGACTGAACTGTAAACGAGTGATAAGGTTCCGTCAACCAGATCGTCAGAACGGATCCGTCGTTGTCGAGTGCCAGCCCAGCCGTCCGCAGCCGCGGGCCATACCGCACCGGGGTCCGCCGGCGCGAGCAGATCATCGGCGCCGCGGCAGCCGTCTTCGCCGAGTACGGCTATGCCGGCGGATCCGTGCGCACCATCGCCGACCGCATCGGCGTGTCACCGGCCTCCCTGCTCCAGCACTTCGGCAGCAAGGAAGGGCTCCTGTTGGCCGTTCTGGAGGACTGGGACCGTCGCACGGTCGAAGCGCAGCTGACTGACGTCACCGGCCTGGACTACTTCCGTCGGCTGCCCGACGTCATGGCCGCCAACGTCGGCAACCGTGGCCTGCTCGAGCTCTTCATCACCATGGCCGCCGAAGCGTCCAGCCCTACCCACCCGGCCCACGCCTTCATCCAGCGCCGCTACACCGACAACCTCGCCACCTTGGCCGATCACCTCCAGCAGGCGGTCGACACCGGCGACGTGGCGGCGCTCACCCCGGCCGAGATCATCATCGAAGTCCGACTCGTCACTGCCATCCTCGACGGCATCGGCCTGCAATGGCTCCTCGACCCCGGCACCGACGTCGTCACCAGCACGGCGACCTACATCAACCGCACCATCACCGGATGGAGATCCGCGACATCCTGACGTCGACCGTCAGCCCTGCAGCCCGACGCGAGTCAGCACACCCCGGTCACCCTCGACGCCCACCCCGAGCGTGATCGCCACCGACAGCGGCAGCTTGCCCGACAGCATCCCGAGGACGGCTTTGGGCGGGCCGGTGACCACGAGGTCCGACTGTCGCTCCGAGGCGCTGGCACGAAGCTCGGACCCGATCCGGGCGCGCACCTCGCCACCACCGATCTCGATGATCACCGGCTCGTCGCCGGTGACCACCTCCATGATCATCTCCGGCGCGCCCGGTGTGCTGTCGTGCAGCATCGCCTCGATGGGGATGATCAGCCAGCGGCTGCGGAACTCGTCGTCGTGGGCCGCCGCGGGGACCTGCTCGCCGCCCCAGACGGCCAGGGCTTCGACGGCCGGCCGCAGGCCCGCGCCCAGCTCGGTCAACCGGAACAGCTGCGTCGCCACCGGTGGGCGGGGCTCCTCTCGGCGGAGCACCCCCGAGGTCTCCAGGTCGCGCAGGCGGTCCGCCAGCAGATTCGTGGCGATCCCGGGCAGACCATCCCGGAGGTCGGTGTAGCGGGCACCGTCCGGCCGGACCAGGAGCTCGCGGATGACCAGCAGGTTCCAGCGGTCGCCGACGACATCGAGCGCGAGCGCCAACCCGCACAACTGCCGGTACGACCGTGACACCTGACCCCTCCAACCCAGCGCCAACACACTTGACGCTCTCAAGCTGCTACTTTAGATTCTCAAGTATGCACGACCCTCTGGAGATCTTCCGCACCGTCACCGACACGGTTGCCGCGATCGTCGACACCGAGCCCGAGCCACTCTGCGAGACCCCCTGCTCGGAGTGGAACTATGCGCAGCTGCTCTGGCACCTGGTCGGCGGCGACCGCCTGTTCGCTGGTGTCCTCACTGGCCACGCGACCTTCCCGACGGGCGCGCGCATGGCTCCCGATCCCGATCAACCACCGCCGTCGCCGGCTGACTATCGCGCCGCTAGTACGAGACTGGCCGGCGTCCTGGCCGACCCCGAGGTCCGGGCCGGGACCTTCGAGGTCCCGGCTGGTCGGCTCAGCGGCAACCAGGTGATCGTGCTGCGCTCGGTCGAGCACCTCCTGCACGGTTGGGATCTGGCCAAGGCCGGCGGCGCCCCGACGATCGCCCTCGAACCGGTGGCGACCGCGCTCGACGGGCCGGCCCGGCAGCTGCTCACAGCTGTCGGTGACCGGGCCCTGACCGAGCGCCGGCCGTTCGCGTCGTCTGTGCCGATCGGCGAGGACGTCGGCGGTGTGGAGCGCCTGGTGGCCGCGTTCGGACGCGACCCGGGCTGGGCCCCCGACCCCGTCGCCGGTTACGCCCGCCTCACCGAGCGATTCGTCGGGCACGACGACGTGGAGCTTCCCGATGGCACCCGCCGTGGCTTCGGTGCGGACGGGATGCGGGTGCGCAACCAGGTGTTCGCCTGCACCCACCGGGACCAGCTGATGGTCAAGCTCCCCGTCGACGAGGTGGATCGACTGATCGGCACCGGCCTCGGACGACCGCTCGCCAAGCCGGGACAGCGACCGATGCGGGAGTGGGTGCTGCTGCCGTTCGACGGTGCTGCCGCCCGCCGGGTCGATCGGGCCTACGCGTTCGTCAGCGGTCGGGGCTGAACCCGACCGGTGCGGGCCGTGCGTAGGGCCCGAGCGCCCCGGCCGAGATGACCGGTCCGGAGCTGCGCAGGAAGTCCAGGAAGGCGCCCACCGACGGAGCGAAGGCGCCACGTCGGGCGACGGCGCCGATGGTCCGGCGCGCTTCCGGATGGTCGATCCGCAGCTGGACGGTCTCGGCGTCCGGCAGGTACGACGGCACCACCGTCACCCCGAGTCCGGCCGAGACCAGACCGCGGGCTGTGTGGGCGTCGTCGGCCTCGAAAGAGATCCGCGGCCGCTCCCCCGAGTCTGCGTACAGCTGCTCGATCAGGTCGCGCAGCCCGTAACCGCTCTTGAGAACGATCAGGTCCTCCTTGGCCATCTCCTCGACCGTGACCTGCGGCGCCGCGGCGAGTCGGTGACCACGCGGCACCACCAGCACCATCGGCTCCTCGTAGAGGGCGATCACCTCGGTGTCGGGTGCCTCGGGCGGCGACGAGACCAGGGCCACGGCCGAGGTTCCCCGCTCGAGCTCGTCCAGGCACCGCTGCCGGGATCCCTGGGTCAGGGCGAACCGGATGCCGGGATACCGCTCCCGGAATCGACGGATGAGGGCCGGGACGACCGTCTCGCCCAGCACCGTCTGGAAGGCGATGGGCACCTCGCCGTGACCGACCACCTGGTCCTGGGCGACGGCGGCGACCCCGGCGGCCACGGTGTCCAGACCGGCACGAGCGTACGGGAGCAGCTCCCGACCGGCCGCCGTGAGCACGATCCCGCGTCCGTGCCGCTCGATCAGCGGGGTGCCGATGAGCTCGGCCAGGGTGCCGAGCGCCCGGCTGACGGTCGGCTGAGGCATCCGCAGGATGGCGGCGGCGACCGTCACCTGCTCCGTCTCGGCCACGGTGACGAAGACCGGCAGCAGCCGGAGCACCCGTTGCAGCTCAATCGTTTGCATGTAGCAAACGTATCGGTGATTGATCAAACATGCATTTGTGCTCTGGTTGGCTCGAATCTAGCGTCGGCTCGGTGACGGAAGCCACCATCGGGTACACCGCGACGGCCACTCAGCCCTGGGGCGGCTATCGGGCCTACACCCCGGCGTACCGGCGGATGCTCATCGGTCTCGGCGCGGCCGGCGTGGCCACATTCGCCCAGCTCTACGCACCCCAGGGTCTGCTGCCCTCGCTGGCCGCCGACCTGGAGATCGATGCCTCCCAGGCGGCCCTGTCTCTGTCGGTCGCCACCTGGGGTGTCGCTCTTGCGGTCCTGCCGTGGTCGTGGCTGTCCGACCGGATCGGTCGCTTGCGCGCGATGAAGGTCGCGATCTCGACCGCCGCCGTGGCCGGTCTGCTGGTCGCCCTGAGCCCGGGCATCGAGTCGCTGCTCGTGATCCGGTTCTTCGAGGGTGTAGCCCTCGGCGGGCTGCCCGCGCTGGCGATGACGTACCTGCACGACGAGGTCCACCCGCGCTCCACCGCCGCAGCCGCGGCGGCCTACATCTCGGGCACCACCATCGGCGGGGCCAGCGGCCGCCTGATCGCCGGCCCGCTGACCGAGCACGTCGGTTGGCGACTCGCGCTGGCCGCGGTTGCCGTGGTCTGCCTGGGTGCCGCCCTGATCTTCCTCCGGCTGATGCCACCGGCCCGATCCTTCACGCCCACGAGGAAGACGGACTGGTCCGGGCTGGTCGGCAACGTCCGCCACTGCCTGTCGGACCGCACTCTGCTGGCCCTCTACGCCCAGCCGTTGTTGATCATGGGCGGGCTGGTGGCGATCTACAACTACCTCGGCTTCCGGCTGGAGGGCCCGGCGTTCGGTCTGCCGGTGATCGCCGCGTCCCTGATCTTCGCCGCGTACGGAGCCGGCACGGTCTCGTCCCGGCTGGTCGGTCGCTGGGTGCCGCGGTTCGGCCGGCGCCGGGTGCTGACCACCGGCACCCTGGCCATGATCACCGGGACCCTGCTGACGCTCGGCGGCCGACTGCCTCTGGTGATCATCGGCTTGTTGATCTTGACCGCGGGAGCATTCGTGGTCCATGCCGTCGCCTCGGCCTGGGTCGGACACCACGCCCACGTCGGGCGCGCCCAGGCCACCGCGCTCTACAACGTGTCGCTCTACACCGGTTCGGCCGTCATCGGCTGGCTGGCCGGCTTCGGCTGGGTGGCCTTCGGCTGGCCGGCCACCGTGGCGGTGGTCGTCATCCTGGCGGCGATCGCACTGGTGATCGCCACCAGGATCGATCCGGATGTCGCCACTTCATCGACGCGATGATGTCCAACGTCTTGGTCGCGCCGTCGGCCGGACTCGTCCGGCCGAAGATCACCTCGGTGGCCGTCGCGGTGAACTCGGTGCCGAAACCGGACGCGTTCGGCGGTGTCACCTGGGGTGGCGCCACCAGCTCCGGGGTCACGGCCTGCGAGAAGTCCAGCGCGACCTTCGCCTGCGGATCCAGGTCGGTCAGCGCGGTGCGGGATCCGTACGCGGCGATGCATGCCTCCCAGTACGCGGTCCAGTCGCTGTTCTCCACCACGTCGATGCCGGGATTGGCCGCCTCGAAGGCGTGCACGACCTGACGGCGACCGCCACGCTGCGGTCGAGTGGGAGGGTTCATGACCAGCTGCTTTCTCTGGCCGGGTGGTGGTTCGGGCTCACACTGGGGGACCGACGAGCCGGGCGGTGACGGCGTCGGCGGTCAGTCCGCCGTCGAGCCGGGCGTAATGGGGATGCCCCGGCACGAGATCAGTGCGGAGCACCGCCTCGCCGGTCAGCGAGGACGCGTACAGGGCGGTGACGAGCTCCATCGTGGGACGGACGGTGCTCAGGGTGGTCTCGTGCTGCCGACCGGCCAGCAGGTCGTCGACCAGCCGGTCGATCTGGGCGGCGTGGTTGCTGGGCACGTCGACCGATCCGCTGTCGCTCCACACGTCGCCCGCCGGAGGAGTCGGATCGACTGTCGTCCGCTCGCCCGGGTCGCGCCCGTTCCGGACCGCTGTCGAGGCGTCCGGGGCGGTGCTCCAGGACCAGTCGGTGTCGCGGTAGCCGTACAGATGATCGACCTCCAGCGTCCCGGTGGTGGTGTCGATCCGGATGCGGCTGAGCTCGCGCGGGGACAGCAGACTCGTCACGATGGTGCCGACCGCGCCGTTGGCGAACGTGATCATGGCCAGTGACACGTCCTCGAACTCCACCGGACGGGCGAGCCGGGCGGACTGCGCCTGCACCGAGACCCACTGACCCATCAGGTGCAGCAGCAGGTCGATCTGGTGGATCCCGTGGCCGAGGGTGGGTCCGCCGCCCTCGCCGGCCCAGTTGCCGCGCCAGTCCGGCAGGAAGTAGCTGTCGGGTCGATACCAGAGCGTCTCGCAGACCGCGACCTGCGGCCGGCCCAGCGCGCCGTCGTGCAGCAACGCGTGCGCCCGTCTGGCGCCCGATCCGTGCCGGTGCTGGAAGACCCCGTAGACCCTGCCTGCGCTCGCCTCGTCGGCGGCGATCAGCGCGTCCAGGTCCACCAGGTTGACGGTGGGGGGCTTCTCCAGCAGCACGGATATCCCCCGCCCCAGCAGCTCCAGCGTCGGCCCCACGTGGCTGCCGGGCGGAGTGGCGACCGAGACCAGGTCGGGTTGTCGATCGGCCAGCTCGGCGATCGAGCCGTACGCCGTCGTCGCGTAGTCCCGGGCGTAGGTCTCCGCACGCTCGGGGATCACGTCGACCACACCGACCAGCTCGACCCTCGGGTCGGCGACATAGGCACGGGCGTGGGAGTTGCCGATGCCGCCGCAGCCGACGATGCCGACCCGCAGGCGGTCGTGGTCCTGGCCGGCGGTCATCGGGCGAAACCGCTGGCCGTCGCGTCCCGCTGGGCCAGCAGGGCGAGCCGCATCACCTCGAAGGTGTGCGCCTGCGGACAGGCGGTCTCGGTGCGGTGGGCGACGTCGTGCACCAGGTCCGGGTAGTAGCTGAGCTGGACGTCGGAGCAGTCGACGTACTCGGTGCCGGTCCCGTCGGCGACGAACAGGTGGTCGCGACCGGAACGGCCCTCGATGTCGACGTACTTGCGCAGCTCGATGTAGCCCTCCGTGCCCAGGATGACGAGTCGACCGTCGCCCCAGGTCGGCAGCCCCTGCGGGGTGTACCAGTCGACCCGGACGTAGCCGTGGGCGTGGTCGTTCCGCAGCGTGGCCTCGCCGAAGTCCTGCATGTCGGGCGAGTCCGGATGGGTGTAGTTGGCCACGGTGCTGGACACGACCTCGGCGGTGTCGGAGCCGGTGAACCAGAGGAACTGGTCGATCTGGTGGCTGGCGATGTCGGTCAGGATGCCCCCGGTGCGGGCGGCGTCGTAGAACCAGTCGGGCCGGCCCGCGCCGCCGGCCAGGTGAGCGCGGTCGCCCTCGCGGTGAGGTCCCAGCCCCAGCGTCTGGACCACCCGACCGATGCGACCGGACCGGACGAGCTCGCCGGCTTTGATCGCGCAGCGCACCTCGAAGCGCTCGGAGAACGTCACGGACCAGAACCGGCCGGTCTCGGCCACGGTCCGCTCGATCTCGGCGAGCTCGTCGAGGGTCACGCAGCCCGGCTTGTCGGCGACGACGTCCTTGCCGTGACGAAGCGCTTCGAGGGCGATCGGACCCCGCCGGTCGGGCACGGCCGCGGTCACGATCAGGTCGATGGTCGGATCCCGGAGCAGCTCACTGCCCTCGGCAACCCAGGGAGCGTCGGGCCACCGGACCCGGGCGGCCTGGGCGACGGCCGCCTCGGGGTCGTCGGAGCTGAGGCCGACGAGCTCGCAGCCCTGCGCCAGGAGTCCCTCGGTCTGCCCGAAGGCGTGGGCGTGGTCCAACCCGACCACCGCGAACCGCAGCGGGCGGGGATCTTCTCCGGTACTCACGGTGAACCGTCCTTCGTGCTCGATGGCGTGTCGACGACGAATAGTGATCGATCACTTTCTCGCTTGACCAGTAACGTAGTTATCGATCACTATTCGTGTCAACAGTCTGGGCAGATCTTTCCGGAGGACCGATGCCGACCAAGCGGGCGACCATCTACGAGGTGGCCGATCACGCCGGCGTCTCCCACCAGACCGTCTCCCGCTACCTGCGGCACAACGGTGGACTGAAGCCGGCCACCCTCGCGCGCGTCGAGGCCGCCATCGCCGAGCTGCACTACCGACCCAACCGGATCGCCCGCTCCATGCGGACCCGGCGGACGGGCCGGCTCGCCATCCTGTTGCCCGGCGCCATCCAGTTCCTGCCACTGCGGCTGCTGACCGCCGCCGCGACCGTCGCCCACGACGCCGGGTACGCGGTGGACCTGGTCGCCCTGGAAGGCGACGCGGCCACCCGGTCGGCGCGGGCCGACGAGCTGACCGACTCCGGCGAGTTCGAGGGGATCCTGGCGCTGGCGTCCTGGGGTCCCCACGCGAGCGATGACTCCTCGACCGCGGTCGTGACCGTCGCCGACTACGACGAGAGCATGCGCGGGATCGGCGCTCTGGCCGACGCCCGGGCCTGCGGAGACGTCGTCCGGCACCTGGCCGACCTCGGTCACCGGAGTCTGCTGCACCTGACCGGCGACCTCGGGTTCACCTCGGCCCGGAACCGCCGCCGGATCTTCGTGGACACGGTGGCCGAGCTGGGCCTGCGCGGTCAGGTCATCGACGGCGACTGGCAGGCCGAGACCGCGTACCGGGCGGTGCGCGACCTGCCCGCCGACACCGACGTCACCGCGATCGTGGCGGCCAACGACAAGGTAGCGATGGGCGCCATCCGCGGCTGCCTGGAACGCGGACGGCGGGTGCCCGAGGACGTCAGCGTGTTCGGCTGGGACGACGAGGAGCTCGGTCGCTACGCGACCCCGACCCTGTCCACCGTCACCATCGATCTCGAGCGCCAGGGTGCCCAGGCGATGCACCAGCTGCTCGCCCTGGTCCGCGGCGAGCAGTCGCCGGAACCCGAGACCAGCTCGCTGCACACCCTGATCCCCCGCGAGTCGAGCGGTCCGGCTCCGGCGCCGGCGCGATGATCACGATCAGAGAGGCGGCAGCCGAGGACGTGGACGCCGTCTGGCCCCTCGCCCGAGACCTGGCCACCTCGTACGAGGTCGACCACGACACGTACGCGACGATCCTCACCCGGTTGGTCCGCGAGCCCACCGTCGTGCTGCTGGTGGCCACCGACGACGGCGCCGTCGTCGGCTACCTGCTCGGCCAACGCCACGCCACCTTCCACGCCGGCGGACCGGTGATCTGGGTCGAGGAGGTGATGGTCGCCGAAGCTCGACGCGGCGCCGGGGTCGGCCGAGCCCTGATGGAAGCCGTCGAGGAACGTGCCCGCGCGAGCGGCGCGGCGTACGTCGCCCTCGCGACCCGGCGGGCCGCCGACTTCTACACCGCACTGGGCTACCGGGAATCGGCCACCTACTTCAAGAAGTCGATCCAGACTTCCTGAGCCGCCGGCCGAGTCAGGAGGCGCTGGTGGCGTCGTCGACCTGTCCGACCAGCTCCTCGATGATGTCCTCCAGGAACAAGATCCCGGTCACCCGGCCCTGCCGGTCCACCGAGCGCGCGACGTGGGACCCGCTGCGTCGCATCGACGCGAGCCCGTCCTCCAGGTCGGCATCCTGCAGCACCGCGGTCAGCCGCCGGATCCGCTTGGCGGAGAACGGCTCGCCGGCAGCCTCGCCGGTGGACAGGTCCATCACGTCCTTGAGGTGCACGTAGCCCATCGGTTCACCGTCGGTGTCCAGCAGGATGTAGCGGGAGTAGCCGTGCTCGGCCAGGGCCAGCTGCACCTGGTCCGGGGTCGAGGTTCTCGGCAGGGCGACGATCTGAGCCATCGGCACCTCGACGTCGCGCACCTTCTTGGCGGTGAACTCGAAGGCGTTGGTCAGCGCCCCGGTGGTGTCGGTCAACACCCCCTCGCGGGTCGACTGCTCCACGATCGCCGCGACCTCATCGAGGGTGTAGGTGCTGGTCGCCTCGTCCTTGGGTTCCACCCTGAACAGGCGCAGCACGGCGTTGGCCAACGCGTTGAGGGCCCAGATGATCGGCCGGAACACGCGCGACACGAAGACGAGCGGCGGCGCCAGCATCAGCACGGCCCGGTCCGGTACCGAGAACGAGAGGTTCTTCGGCACCATCTCGCCGAACACCACGTGCAGGAAGGTCACCAGCACCAAGGCGATGACGAAGGCGAGCACGCTGATCACGTCGGCGGTCAGTGGCGTCAGCCCGAGTGGGACCTCCAGCAGGTGGTGGATCGCCGGCTCGGACACGTTCAAGATCAACAGCGAGCAGATGGTGATGCCGAGCTGGCTGGTGGCCAGCATCAAGGTGGCGTGCTCCATCGCGTACAGCGAGGTCTGGGCAGCCTGGCTGCCCGCCTCGGCACGTGGCTCGATCTGCGACCGGCGGGCCGAGATGACGGCGAACTCCGCGCCGACGAAGAAGGCGTTGAAGGCCAGCAGGACGACGAGGGCGATCAGTCCCGGGGCGTACTCACCCATGGTCGATCCCCTTCCGCTCGTCGCCCCGCAGCTGGTCGATGATCACGTCGTGCTCGCTCTCCCCGGGCTCGACCTCCATCGGGGTGAACCGGAGCCGGTCGACGCGGTTGCCGTCCACCCGCTCGACGCGCAGCGTGCCGTGGTCGACCTCGACCTCGTCGCCGACCTCGGGGATCCGGTCCAGCTCGTCGGTGACGAAGCCGGCAACTGTCTCGTACTCCCCGTCGGCCGGCACCTTGATCCCGGTCCGCTCGATCAGCTCGTCCGGTCGCAGCGAGGCGTCGAAGATCACCGCCCGGCCGTCGCGGACCGTCTCGGTGCGGGACCGATCGTGCTCGTCGCGAAGATCACCGACGAGCTCCTCGACCAGGTCCTCCAGGGTGACCACCCCGTCGGTGCCGCCGTACTCGTCGGTGACGATGGCGATCTGGAACCCGCCCCGGCGCAACAGCCCCAGCAGGGTGTCGGCGCCCATCGACCGCGGCACGAACAGGGGTTGGACGGACAGCTCCTCGGCTGTCGCACCGTCCCGGTCGGCCGCCGGCAACGCAAAGGCCTGCTTCACGTGGACGACGCCCCGGATGTCGTCGGAGTCCTCGCCGATGACCGGGAAGCGGGAGAAGCCGGAACGCTGGGAGAGGGCGACGATCTCCGTGGCGGTGTCGTCGTGGTGCACCTTGGTCATCCGGACCCTCGGCGTCATCACGTCCTCCGCGGAGTGGTCGGAGAAGCGCAGCGTCCGGCTGAGCAGCGTGGCGTGGTCCTGATCGAGAAGTCCCTCCAGCGCCGACCGACGGACCAGCGAGCTGAGCTCCTCGGCCGAACGGGCCCCGGACAGCTCCTCCTTCGGCTCGATGCCCAGCGACCTGATCACCGCGTTGGCGGTGTTGTTGAACAACGCGATCAGCGGTCTGAACACGATGGTGAAGACCGTCTGGAACGGCACCACGGCCTTGGCCGTACGCAGCGGCAGCGCCAGGGCGAAGTTCTTCGGCACGAGCTCGCCCAGCACCATCGACAGCAGGGTGGCGATCGCGACACCGACCACGCGGCCGATCCACGGGATGCTCGCCTCGGGCAGGCCGAGCGAGGTCAGCGGTGCGGTCAGCAGCCGGCTGATGGCCGGCTCCATCGTGTAGCCGGTCAGCAGGGTGGTCAAGGTGATCCCCAGCTGGGCTCCGGACAGGTGCGTGGACGTGATCTTGAGAGCGTTGATGGTCATCCCGAGACCGCTCTCGCCGCGCGCCTGCCGCGCTTCGAGGTCGTTGCGATCCAGGTTCACCAGGGCGAACTCGGAGGCGACGAACAGGCCGGTGCCGACGGTGAGGATCAGGCCGACCAGCACCCAGAGCAGATCAGTCGCCATGGTGGACCGCACCGAGCACGAGTGCCCGGGGCCGGGGACTTCGAGGGTGGGGATCGGGCGGCGCGGGGTCGTCCATAGTTCGGCCGAGTTTAGTCGAGCGTCGAGGGAGTGACATCGCTCCTTAGGATGTCCGGGTGCGAGCAGCCGACGCGTGTCCCGGCGTTCTCCGCCCCCACCGGGCCGAGGACGGCGCCATGGTCCGTCTGCGGCTGCCCGGAGGGCGCGTCCCCGCCGGTGCGCTCCGTCGGCTGGCCGAGCTGGCCGCGGCGTACGGCAACGGCATCCTGCAGCTGACCTCGCGGGCGGGAGTGCAGCTGCGCGGTCTGCCCGATCCGCTGCCGGCCGCCTTCGTCGACGCGGTGGTCGCCGCCGGGGTGCTGCCCACCCTGAGCCACGAGCGGGTCCGCAACATCGTCGCCTCGCCGCTGACCGGGCTCTCCGGCGGTCGGGCGGACGTCGGTCCGCTGACCGCGGCACTGGACGCCGGACTGGTGGCCGAGTCGGCGCTGGCGGAGCTGCCGGGCCGCTTCCTGTTCGTGCTCGACGACGGCCGCGGTGACGTGGTCGACCTGAGGTTCGATCTCGGCTACCAAGCCACCGGGACCGACGGCGGGTACGTCCTGGTCGGTTCACCGCTGCGCGGACTTCCGGTGCGGACGGAGGACGTGGTCCCCACGCTGCTGCGGCTGGCGCTGGCGTTCGCCGCGGCCCGCGGGGACACCGGGGCGTGGCACGTGGCCGAGCTGCCCGCCTGGGTCGACTCGCTCGGACTCGGCCCGGTGACACCGGTACGGGGTCCGGCGGCGACGCGACTCGGCCGGATCGGCACCGCCGCCTCGGTGTCGGTGCCGCTGGCCCGGTTGACCCTGTCCCAGGCCGGGGTGGTCGAGGACGTGGTGGGCGGCGGGTCGGTGGTGATCACCCCGTGGCGCGGACTGGTGCTCCCGGACTCCGCGGGTCGCCTCGACGATCTCGCGGTGGCCGGCTTCGTGGTCGATGACGAGACGGCGTGGGCGCAGGTCAGCGCCTGTGTCGGAGCACCCTTCTGCGCTCGGGCCCGAATCGACACCACCGAGGTCGCCGAGGCGCTGGTCACCGCCGGCGGTCCGCTGCCACGCACCCACGTGTCCGGCTGCGAACGTCGCTGCGGGGCCCCCACCGGTGAGCACCGGGATCTGGTGGCTCCGACCATTGCGGAGGCCCTGGCCGCGAGCGAAGCGAGCACAGTGTGAGACGGCCCACCAGGCGGTACGACTACCTGGACGACCCGACAGCGATCTACCGAGCCTCCTTCGCGACCATCCGCGCCGAGGCCGACCTGTCCACGGTGCCGGCCGATGCGGAGAAGGTCGTGGTACGGATGATCCACGCCAGTGGCGATCCCGGGCTGGTCAGCGACGTGGAGGTGCATCCGCTGCTCGTCTCGTCGGCCCAGCTGGCGCTGCGCGCCGGCGCGCCGATCTTCACCGACGCGGAGATGATCGCCTCGGGAGTGACCCGGCGTCGCCTGCCGGCGGGCAACCAGGTGCGCTGCCTGCTGCACGACCCGCGGGTGACCGAGCTGGCCACCCAGTGGGGAACCACCCGCTCGGCGGCCGCCGTGTCCTTGTGGGGCGACGATCTCGAGGGTGCCGTGGTGGCGATCGGCAACGCCCCGACCGCGCTGTTCGCCCTGCTGGAGCTGATCAGCGACGGTGGTCCGCGTCCGGCCGCGATCGTCGGGATCCCGGTCGGCTTCGTGGGGTCGGCGGAGTCCAAGCTCGCGCTGGTCCAGCATCCCGACCAGATCCCGTATCTGGTGGTGCACGGTCGGCGGGGCGGCTCGGCCCTGTGCGCGTCGGCCCTGAACGCCCTGGCCCGGGAGGACGAGCTGTGACCGGCGGCATCCTGTACGCGGTCGGCGTCGGCCCGGGGGACCCGGAGCTGCTGACGGTGAAGGCGGCCCGGCTGATCGCCGCGGCGGACGTGATCGCGTACCACTCGGGGACCAAGGGCACCTCGATCGCGCGGTCGATCGTGGCCGAGCTCATCCCGGCCGGCGTGATCGAGGAGCTCTTGGCGTATCCGGTCACGGTCGGGCCGACCGATCACGCGGACGGGTACTACGGCGAGATCGAGGCGTTCTACGACGCTTCCGCAGGACGGCTGGCCGAGCACCTGGCGGCCGGTCGCTCGGTCGTCGTGCTGGCCGAGGGCGATCCGCTCTTCTACTCCTCGTACATGTACCTGCACGATCGGCTGGCCGACCGCTTCGCCTGCGAGATCGTGCCCGGTGTGACCTCGGTCAGCGCCTCTTCCGCCGCGGTCGGAGTGCCGCTGGTGCGGCACGAGGACGTGCTGACCGTGCTCCCCGGCACCCTCCCGGTGCCCGAGCTCGCCCGCCGGCTGGCCGGCAGCGACGCGGTGGTGATCATGAAGCTGGGCCGCACCTTCGCCGGGGTCCGGGAGGCGCTCCGGCAGACCGGCCGTCTCGACGATGCGGTCTACGTGGAACGGGCCAGCACGGGGCGGGAGGTGGTTCGGCCGGTCGCCGACGTCGATCCCGACGCGGTGCCGTACTTCTCCTCGATCGTCGTCCCGGGTGTCGATCGTCGGGCCGACAGCGGCGGCCGGGTCACACCGGCGCCGGCCGAACCGACCGCGCCGCTCTCGGCCGACCGGACGCCCGCCGAGCTGCTGGTCATCGGCCTGGGTCCCGGACCGGACCGCTGGCTCACCCCCGAGGTGACCGATGCGCTCGCCCTGGTGGACCACGTCGTCGGCTACGGACCGTACGTTGACCGGGTGCCCCCACGACCGGGTCTGCAACGGCACACGAGCGGCAACACCGTCGAGCTCGACCGGGCCCGGCTGGCGCTGGATCTCGCGCTACGGGGGGAGAAGGTCGCCCTGGTGTCCGGCGGTGACGCCGGCGTGTTCGGGATGGCGTCCGCGGCGTTCGAGGCCGTGGCGGACGACTCGGCGTACGGGAGCGTGCGAGTGACCGTGCTGCCCGGCGTGACCGCGGCCCAGGCCGTCGCGGCCCGGGCCGGGGCGCCGCTCGGCGGCGACTACGTGGTCATGTCGCTGTCGGACCGGCTGAAGTCGTGGGAGGTGATCGAAGCCCGGTTGCGCGCGGCGGCATCCGCCGACCTGGTGCTCGCGCTCTACAACCCGGCCTCGCGCAGCCGGACGACGCAGGTGGCCGAGGCGCGGACGCTGCTGCTCGAGCACCGTTCCGCCGCCACCCCGGTGGTGATCGGCCGTGACGTCGGCCGGCCGGGCGAAGAGCTGCTGGTGACCACCTTGGGCGATCTGGATCCTGCGGTCGTGGACATGCGGTGCCTGGTGATCGTCGGAGCGTCCGGCACCTCGGTGACCGGCGGACGGGTCTGGACCCGGCGTTCTCGAGGCTGAGGACTAGTTTGTCTTGACATTTACCACTAGAGTCGGCCCCCGGAGCCAGCGCAGGGTTGGCCGCAGCCGGCACAGGAGTGAGTTGAGATGAGCGTCGTCGTCGCCCACCAGGCATCAGCGATCGGGCACCTGACCTTGCAGGAGGCCGCCAAGGAAGCGAATCTGCGCAAGGCCCCGCTGGCCGTCATCCACGTGGCCGAGGGTGTCGACCTCGATGTGGTGGAGGCGCACAAGGCCGGAGTCGGCGACGAGATCGCCAAGGTGCTGTCCGAGGTCGGGCTCGACGATGTCGAGTGGACCCTGCAGGTGACCACCGGCGAGGACGTGGCCGAGGCCGTGCTGGACGTGGTGTCCTCCCTGGACTCCGAGCTGCTGGTCATCGGCGCCCGTCGGCGCAGCCCGGTGGGCAAGCTCTTCCTGGGCAGCGTGACGCAGAGCATCATCCTGCACGCCGACGTACCCGTGCTCGTGGTGAAGGCGCCGGCCGCCTGAGCGCGAGCGGTCGGGAGTCGCCGCCTGCACCCCTCTCGCACAGCTGCACCCCCTGCCCGGAGGTGCACCCGCAACAGGCGGTGCAGGTCCGGGCGGAGGGTGCAGCTGTGCGTACGAGCGCCGTGTTCCGCAGGCTGGTCGGCTACCCGGCGGCGAGGAACACGTACCGCGCGACCAGCAGCAGCGCCACCACGTACAGGATCGGGCTGACCTTCTTGCCCTCACCGCTGAGCAGCTTGATCGCGCAGTAGGTGATCACACCGAAGCTGACTCCGTTGGCGATCGAGAAGGTCAGCGGCATCAAGATCACGGTGAGGAAGGCCGGTACGCCTTCGGACAGGTCGACCCAGTCGATGTCCTTGGCCGCCTGCATCATCAGCGCCCCCACCAGGATCAGGGCGGGTGCGGTCGCGGCGCCCGGCACCGCACCGGCGATGGGCCACAGGAAGGTCGAGAGCACGAACAGCACGCCGACGGTGCTGGCCGTGACACCGGTCTTGCCGCCCTCCTCGATGCCGGAGGCACTCTCCACGTACGCGGTGGTGGTGGAGGTGCCGACGAAGGCCCCGAACATGGCCGCCAGCCCGTCCATCGAGAAGGTCAGGCGGGCCCGCGGCATGTCGCCGTTGGCGTCGAGGTAGCCGGACCGCTGGGCCAGACCGGTCAGGGTGCCGGTGGCGTCGAAGAAGTCGACGAAGAAGAACGTGAACACCACGCTGAACAGACCCAGTCCGAGGGCCGCTCCGATGTCCAGCTGACCGATCAGGTCGGTGGGCCAGACCGGCAGACCGATGATGCCGTTGGAGAACCCGGCGAAGGACCCGAGATTGCCGTCGGCTCCGGCGTAGACCGGGATCCGGGTGATGATCGCGATCAACGAGGTGCCGATGATGCCGTACAGGATCGCGCCCTTGACCTTCTTGTACATCAAGACGGCGGTGCCGATCAGTCCGAGGATGGCCAGCCAGGCGGTCGGGGCGGTCAGCGAGCCCAGACCGACCAGGGTGGCCTCGTTGGCCACCACGATGCCGGCGGACTTGAACCCGAGGAAGGCGAGGAAGGCTCCGATGCCCGCGGTGATCGCGAACTTCAGACTCAACGGGATCGCCTTGACGATCGCCTGCCGGGCGCCGGCCACGCTGAGCACGACGAACAGGGCACCGGAGATGAAGACCGCACCCAGCGCGGTCTGCCAGCTGTAGCCCATCGCCCCGACCACGGAGTAGGCGAAGAAGGCGTTGAGACCCATGCCGGGCGCCTGCGCGAACGGATAGCGAGCGACGATGCCCATGGCCAGCGAGCCGAAGGCGGCCGCCAGACAGGTGGTGGTGAGCAGCTGGTTGAACGCGTTCGGCACGTCGATCGCGCTGGACAGCACCTGCGGGTTGACGAACAGGATGTAGCTCATGGTGAGCCAGGTGGTGAATCCGGCCCGGAGCTCGCGCGGGATGTTCGAGCCGTGCGCAGTGATCCCGAAGTAGCGGTCGAAACCGCTGATCGGTTTGCCGGCGGTGACGGGCTCGGTGGCCTTGGTCTGGGTCATGGGTGGAGCCTCTCGGGAGTGAGGAGTGTTTCAGAACGACACGCTTTTCGTCGTTCGGAAACACGACCGAACGAGCGAGACATTGCGGAGCGCATGACCCCGGAGCGCGGAGCGCGACCATTGGACTGGGTCATGGGTGGAGCCTCTCGGGCGTCAGGCGGTGAGTGTGGACGGGACGAGTGTGGGACGGGCGATGCCGGATGTCTCTGTGGTCAGGTTCCGGCCGTCCACCCAGACTCCGGCGATGTCGGTCGGGCCGGCGAGGGCGAACACCTTGGCCAAAGCCTCGGAGGTGTCCCGCGCATGACGCAGGACGATGTCGAGCGTGCTGCGCGGGGTCGGACGCAGCCAGACGGCGTCGAAGCGCCGACCGACCTCGAAGTCGCCCACCTGATCGCCCAGCCCGAGCGCGAGAGCGCCCGCCCGGGTGGCCAGGTAGAGCAGGTGGGCCGGCGTCAACGGCAGCCCGTCGGGTCCGAGGAGCTGCTGGGCGAAGTAGGCCTGCAGTCCCTCCTTGATCAGGCAGAATCCGGTGCCGGCTCCGACGTCGGATCCCAACGCCACACCGACGCCGTACGCGTCGTGGCGCCGGAAGGGAAACAGCCCGCTGCCCAGGGCGGCGTTGCTGGTGGGGCAGTGGGCGACCCAGCACCCGGTGTCCGCCATCATCTCCAACTCGTGGTCGGTGGGATGGACGTTGTGAGCCAGCACGGTCCGGCCGCCGACCAGGCCGTGGTGGTGATAGGTGTCGAGATAGTGGGCCCGCTGCGGGAAGTGAGCCGCGACCTGGTCGACCTCGGCCCCGTTCTCGTTGATGTGGCTGGTCAACCACACGTCGTCGGCGGCGGTCAGCAGCTCGGCGCAGGCATCCAACATCGGTTCCGAGGCCGACAACGAGAACCGCGGGGTGACGGCGTACCGGAGCTTGCCCCTGCCGTGCCAGCGATCCAGCAGCACACGTCCCTCCTCGAGCGCCCGCGCCGGGGTGGTCAGCAGGTCGTCGCGCAGGATCCGGTCGCTCAGCACCTGACCCGCGGTGATCCGCAGTCCTGTCTGCTCGGCCGCGGTGAACAAGGCGTCCACGGCAGTGGCGAAGTGGGAGCCGAAGACCAGGGCCGTGGTGGTGCCGGCCGCCACCAGACAGGTCATCAGCTCGTCGGCCACCGCCACCGCGTACGCCTGGTCGGCGAGCCGCGCCTCTTCGGGGAGCGCGCAGCGTTCCAGCCAGTCCAGCAGCGGCATCCCCAGCCCGGCGATCGCCCGGACCTGGGGGTAGTGGACGTGGGTGTCGACGAAACCCGGCACCAGCAGCCCGCCGGTCAGGTCCTCGGTCTCCTCGTCCGGGTGCTCGGCGTGCAGCCGCGCGTACGGGCCGCGGGCCGCGATCACGCCGTCCCTCACCAGCAGGGCCCCGTCGTCCTCGGCCCGCAGGGTGCCGGCAGGATCGACGCTGCGGAACGGGTTCTGGACGACGTCGACGATGGTCGATCGGTACAGGGTCATGAGCGGAGCCTCTCGGGAGTGAGAAGCGATTCTGGACGACATGTGGACTCGGGTCGCGCGAAGCTGTGGCGGCGTGAATCGTGAACGAACGAGCGAGACATCGCGGAGCTCATGACCACGGAGCGCGCAGCGCGACCATTGAACAGGGTCATGACGTCGCCCCCACGGGGGACTGCAGGGACTGCATCAGGGCCGCAGCCACCGAGACCGCGATCACGGCCGGTTCCTTGCCGGCGATCTCGGGCAGACCGATCGGGCAGCTGATGGTGGCGATCCGGTCCGCCGCGTGGCCGTGCTCGGTCAGGTTGGTGCGGAACCGCGACCACTTCGCCGACGAGCCGATCAGGCCGACGTCGGCCAGCTGGCCTTCGGGCAGCCGCAGCGCGGCGTCGCAGAGCGCGAAGTCCTCGGCGTGGTCGTGGGTCATGATCAACACGTGGGAGCCGACCGGCAGCCGCTCCAGCACGGTCTCGCCGAGCACGGTCCGATGGACCTCCACGTCGGCGGTCCCGTCGACGATGTCCACCAGCCGCAGCGCCTCCAGCTCCTCGGCGCGGGAGTCGACCAGCAGCAGTCGCACGTCCCAGCGGGACACGATCCGGGCGATCTCGTAGCCGACGTGGCCCACCCCGAAGATCGCGATGGTCGGCCGGGCGGGCAGCGGCTCGAACAGCACGGTCACCTCGCCACCGCAGCACTGTCGGCCGAACTCGGTCTTCTCGTGCGGGTTGAGCCGGGTGGTCACGGTGGACACGTCGGCCGACGACTCGGTGATCATGGTCCGGGCGCGGGCGATGGCCACCTCCTCGAGGTTGCCGCCGCCGATGCTGCCCCAGGTCCGCGCCGGTCCGACCACCATCTTGGCGCCGGCGTCGCGGGGTGCGTGCCCGCTGACGGCGATCACCGTGACCAGCACACCGGGCTGGCCGGTGTCCCGCAGCTCCGTTGCTGCACGTAACCAGTCCATGATCAGACTCCCGCGGTGCTGTCGGCGAGGGCGGCCGCGGAGCGGGCGGCGTCGAGGGCCCAGTAGACCGCCTCCGGGGTGGCCGGGCTGGCCAGATCGACCGACGTCCCGGGCGGTCCGAACGACGCCGCCGCCTGCCGCAGGGCCTCCCGAACGCAGAAGGCGAGCATCAGGGGCGGTTCCCCGACTGCCTTGGACCCGTACACCACACCGGACTCGGTGGCCTTCTCGTACAGGTGGACGTGGAAGACCTCGGGCATCTCCGAGAAGCTGGGCAGCTTGTACGTCGACGCCGCCTGGGTGTTCAGCCGACCCCGGTTCGGCCCCTCGCCGGTGTCCCAGCGCAGCTGCTCGAGGGTGAGCCAACCGGCGCCCTGGACGAAGCCGCCCTCGATCTGCCCGACATCGATCAACGGGGACAGGCTGTCGCCGACGTCGTGCACGATGTCGGTACGCAGGAACCGGTAGGCGCCGGTGAAGCCGTCGACCTCGACCTCGGCCAGCGCCGCCCCGTACGCGAAGTACTTGAACGGCTCGCCCTGCATCCGCTCCGCGTCCCAGTGCAGACCCTCGGTGCGGTAGAAGCCGGCCGCCCACAAGGAGACCCGCTGGAAGTAGGCGGCGTGCGCCAGCTCGGCGAAGCTGATCTCGCGATCATGGAAGCCGATGCCGGTGACCACCCCGTCGTGGAAGCGCACGTCGGCCGGGTGGATGTTCAGCTTCCGGCCCGCCACCTCGGCCAGCCGATCGCGGATCTGGTCACAGGCGTTCTTGATCGCCCCGCCGTTGAGGTCGGCACCCGAGGACGCCGCGGTGGCGGAGGTGTTCGGCACCTTGTCGGTCCGGGTCGGCGCCAGTCGCACCGCCGACAGCGGCACCCCCAACGCGGTCGCCGCGACCTGGATCATCTTGGTGTGCAGGCCCTGCCCCATCTCGGTGCCGCCGTGGTTGATCAGCACCGAGCCGTCCTTGTAGACGTGCACGAGAGCACCGGCCTGGTTGAACGCCGTCAGGTTGAACGAGATGCCGAACTTCACCGGCGTGATGGCCAGACCACGCTTGGTGTGCGGGTGCTCGGCGTTGTACGTCTCCAGGGCGGCGAGCCGGCTCGGGTAGTCCGCCTTGTCCAGCAGCTGGGCCCAGATGTCGGCCAGCCGCTCGGGGTGGCGGACCGGCTGGCCGTACGGGGTCGAGTGCCCGGCGGTGTAGAGGTTGCGTCGGCGCAGCTCCTCGGCGGGGAGGCCCAGCAGCGGGGCGCAGCGACCCAGGATGTCCTCGATCACGATCATGCCCTGCGGGCCGCCGAACCCGCGGAACGCGGTCTGGGACGTCTTGTTGGTCTTGGCGATCCGCCCGTGCGCCTCGATGTTCGGGATCCAGTAGGCGTTGTCGATGTGGCACAGCGCGCGCGCCAGCACCGGCTCGGACAGATCGAGACTCCAGCCGCCGTCGCTGGTCAGCGTGGCCTGCAGGCCGGTGATCATCCCGTCGTCGTCGAAGCCGATCTCCCAGCTGGCGTGAAAGGGATGTCGCTTGCCGGACATGGTCATGTCCTGGGTTCGGTTCAGCCGCAGTCGCACGGGTCGGCCGGTGAGCGTGGCGCCGAGTGCAGCGATGGCGGCGAAACCGTGGGGCTGCATCTCCTTGCCACCGAAGCCGCCACCCATCCGCAGGCACTGGACGGTCACCGCGTGGGAGTCCAGCCCCAGCACGTGGGCGACGATCTCCTGGGTCTCGGACGGGTGCTGGGTGGAGCACTGGACGAAGATCTGCCCGTTCTCGTCGACCAGGGCCAGCGAGCAGTGGGTCTCCAGGTAGAAGTGCTCCTGACCGCCGAACTCGAACTCACCGGTGAACCGGTGGGTGGCGGCCGCCAAGCCGGCCGCGGCATCTCCGCGGGAGACGGTGCGCTGGTGACCCTGGAACGACTCGCGTTCGATGGCCTCGGTGAGAGTCATCAGGCTGGGCAGCGGCTCGTAGTCGACCTCGATCGCCTCAGCTCCGCGACGCGCCGCGTCCAACGTCTCCCCGAGCACCCAGCAGACCGCGTGCCCGTGGAACATCACCTCGGACGGGAAGAGCGGCTCGTCGTGCTTGATGCCGGCGTCGTTGACCCCGGGCACGTCCTCGGCGGTCAGCACCCGGACGACGCCGTCGACGTCGTAGGCGGGCTTCACCCGCAGATCGGTGATCAGCGCGCGGGCGTGGGGTGCCTGCACCGGCCAGGCGTGCAGCACCCCGCTGGTCCGCATGATCAGGTCATCGGTGTAGAGAGCGGCGCCCGTGACGTGCAGGTTGGCCGCCTCGTGCGGCAGCTCGAGTCCGACCTTGGAGCCGGATGGCCGGTCGGCCAGCGATCCCGTCGCGTGCGCGGCCCGCTCTTCCACCCCTGCTTGCCGCTGATCGAGGGCCGTCATGCCACACCTCCGAGCTGCTGGGACTGCTGCGTCTCGACGAAGAACTTGCGCACCGACTGGCCGAGCATCGCCGTGCGGAAGGCCGACGATGCGCGATGGTCGTCCATCGGCGTCCCCTCGGTGGCCAGCACGGCGGCCGCGGCGTCGGCCGTCTCCGAGGTCCAGGCCCGGCCCCGCAGGAAGTCCTCGGTCGCCGTCGCCCGCAGCGGGGTGGCCGCGGCGCCGCCGATCCCGATCATGATCTCGGCGATCGTGCCGTCGTCGGCGAGGCCGAGCGCGTACGCCACCGCGATGCTGGAGATGTCGTCGAAGCGGCGCTTGGCGATCTTGTGGAAGGTCGTCAAGGGGGCCAGCGGCTGCGGGATGACCACGTTCTTGATCAGCTCGTCCGGTCGGCGCAGCGTCTGCCGGTAGCCGACGAAGTAGTCGGCCAACCGGACGGTCCGCTCCCCGGCGCTCGAGGCCAGCACCAGCGACGCGTCCAGGGCGAGCAGGGCGGGCGGGGCGTCCCCGATGGGGGATCCGGTGCCCAGATTCCCTCCCAGGGTGGCGGAGTTGCGGATCAGTCGGGACGCGAACTGCGGGAACAGCGCCGCCAGCAGCGGCACTCCCCCGGCCAGCCGGATCTCGATCTCGGACAGCGTCAGGGCCGCGCCGAGGGTGATGGCGGAGTCGGTGATCTCGTACCCCCGCAGGTCGGCCAGCCGGTCGATGCCGATGCTGAGCTCTGCCCGTGCGTGCTTGAGGTTCAGGTCGACGCCCCAGTCGGTGGAGCCCGCGACCAGCTTCGCGTCGGGATGCCGGGACAGCAGGTCGAGGGCCTCGGCCAGGGTTCCCGGCCGGACGTAGTCCCCGAACGGACCCGTGGTGGTGCCCTGCACCGGGGCCGGGGCGGCCTCGGCCGTGCGGGCGAGCAACGGATCGGTCGGCGCCGGATCCTCCAGCGCGTACGCCGCGTCCCGGATGGGTCGGTAGCCGGTGCAACGGCACAGGTTGCCGCTCAGGGCGTGCAGGTCGAAGCCGTTGGGGCCGTGCTCGTGGTCGGCCGCCGGCGCCTCCCGAGAGTGCTCGGTCTCAGCCCCGGCGTGGGTCCCGAGGCGGCCGCGGCGATAGAACTCGGCCGCCATCGAGCAGACGAAACCCGGCGTGCAGTAGCCGCACTGGGACCCGCCCCGGACCGCCATCTCCCGCTGGACCGGATGCAGGGCCGTGGGCGTCCCCAGTCCTTCAGCGGTGACGACCTCCTGGCCGTCCAGGGCCGCCGCAGGGACCAGGCACGAGTTGATCGCCGTCCAGGTGCTGCGCTCGCCCTCGCCGTCGGGTCGGAGCACCACCACGGCACAGGCGCCGCACTCGCCCTCGGCGCAGCCTTCCTTGGTGCCGGTCAGCCCGCCAGCACGCAACCAGTCGAGCAGAGTGGTCTCTCCGCCGACCTCACCGAGGGCACGGAACTCACCGTTGACACATACGCGGGACACTGTCATCACGCTCCAATCCACGACACACCAAAGCGCCCCGACGGGCGCCGTCCTCCGCCATGGAGAACGGGTGCATGGTTCGAACGGCCTGGTCGTGACCCCATTCCGTCGGTTATCCATGCGAACGACGGGTGGAGCGTTGAAGGCAATGTAGTGGAGGAATGTTGCGAGCGCTAGACCCCTGTGAAAAGTGTTTTCCGCAATGCGGATCTGAATGTCCGGTCGAAACGGCCCTTGCGTGCGGTAATCCAGGTGCTCCGGGTCCCTGGCGCGGCTATCGTCCTCGACGACCCGAGAGGAAGAGTTGATCATGGTGAAGCGCTTGGCGCCCCAGCTGCTGAGCTGGGCGTCGATCCTGGACGAGCAGACCCGCGCGCAGGCGGAGACGGCGTCCGGCATGCCCTTCATCCACCCGCACCTCGCCCTGATGCCGGACGCGCACCTGGGCAAGGGCGCGACTGTCGGCTCGGTCATCCCCACCCTCGGCGCGATCATCCCGGCCGCGGTCGGGGTGGACATCGGCTGTGGGCGGGCGGCGATGGTCGGCATCGAGTACCGCGACACCGCAGCCCTCGTGGACGAGATCCCGGCGGCGTACAAGGACATCGACCAGGTGATGGCCGATGCCGCGGACCTGGTCGAGGTGCGCCACACCCTGCACCGGCTGATCAACGTGAAGGGCGATTGAGCCGAGGGTCCGTGCCACACTGACCGTCGGTGGAGGTCGGCCGGTGGAGGGGCGAATGGCGGGGTCCGAGGAGTCGGTGCGGCGCGGTCTGCGTGCCCGCCTGACGGGTCCGACCATCCAGGGTTGGGTCGTCGAGGCCAACGACGGCATCATCGCCACCGCCGGTCTGCTCGAGGGCTTCGCCGGGGCCGGGGCCGGTGATCAGCTGTTGATCACCGCCGCCCTGGCCGCCACCATCGCCGGTGCCCTCAGTGTGGGAGGAGCGAAGTGGGCGGAGGAGGCCACCGAGCGGGACGCCAAGCTGGCCACCGTCGCCTACGAGCAGCGGCTGCTCGCGGCCAACCCGGACGACGAGCTGGCCGAGCTCGTCGAGCACTACACGGGTCGTGGGCTCACTCCTGATCTTGCTCGCGAGGTCGCCGAGCAGCTGCACGAGGCCGACCCGCTCGCCGCCCAGCTCGAGACCGAGTACGGGATCGGCGAGATCCCGTCGGCGCGGGCTCCGGTCCTCACCGGCCTCGGGGCCGGCATCTCCTTCGCGGTCGGCTCCAGCATCCCGCTGCTGATCACCTTCGTGGCCCCGATCTCCCTGGACGCGATCGCCGTGCTGATCGCCGTGGTGGTGTCGCTGATCATCACCTCGATCATCGCCGCCCGGTCGTCCTACCTGTCGGCTCGGAGGACGATCATCCGGACCCTGATCGTCGGCCTGGGCACGTTGGGCATCAGCTACCTCGCCGGTCTGGCTCTGCTCCCCCCGGCGGGCTGAGCGGACGAGAGCCGCCGAGCGCAAACCGGGTGGCGCGGTGCGACACTGGGGACGTGTTCGCCCTCGTCGTCCGCTTCGACCTCCACGACACCGACGCTGCAGCCGCCTTCGACGCGCTGGTGGCCGAGGTCCTCCCCCAGATCACCGCGCACGAGCCAGGGACGCTGGTCTACGCCACGCACGCGGTGGAGGACGAACCGCTGGCTCGGGTCTTCTACGAGGTCTACACCGACCGGGACGCGCATCGGGACCACGAGGCGGCGCCGCACACCGCCCGCTTCCTCGCCGCCAAGGATCCCTACGTCAGCAGTGCTCGGGTGGACTTCCTGGACTCACCTGTCGGCAAGGCTGTGGCGACCTCCTCCTGACCTTCGGGTGATCCGGGTCCCGTAGAGGTGCGAGTCCACGAAGCCCATGCGTGCAAGCGCAACGGACTCGATGAGTTCGAGATCCGGGACGGGTCTTCCTTCGTATGCGTACCCTCGCCCTCACCCAGAACATCACCGTCGACGGTGTCATCGACCTGGCCGACGACTGGTTCTCCCCCGCCTCCGGTGACGACCAGAGCGACGTGCTCGAGGCGCTCCGGGACCAGGACACCAGGGCCGACGCCACCCTGCTCGGCCGACGGACGTTCGAGGACTTCCGCAGCTACTGGCCGTTGCAGACCGAGGACCGGACCGGGATCACCGCCTACCTCAACCAGGTCACGAAGTACGTGGTCAGTGGCACCCTGACCGACCCGGCCTGGGAGAACTCGGTGATCCTGTCGGGATCGGTGGTCGAGGAGGTCGCCGCCCTCAAGGAGTCCGACGGCCACGACATCGTGTGCACCGGCAGCATCACGCTGACCCACGAGCTGCTCCGGGCCGGACTGGTGGACGAGCTCCGGCTGTTCGTCTACCCGGTGGTGGTCGGGCGCGGGCGCCGGCTGATCCCCGAGGGCGTGGCCTTCCCGTCGCTCGAGCTGATCGAGAACCGGGCGTTCCGCTCGGGCGTCACCCTGCAGTGCTATCGCGTGGGCCACTGACACCGGCGATCCGGGTGCCGTAGAGGTGTGAGTCCACGAAGCCCTCGGCGGCCAGCGCCGGACCGACGATGATCACCGCGGCCAGTCGGAGCCCGGCGGTCTCGACCTGGTCGCCGATGTCGGCCAGGGTGCCGCGCAGCACCAGCTCGTCCGGCTGGGTCGCTCGCGAGACCACCGCGACCGGACACTCCGGCCCGTAGTGGGTCGCCAGTCGCTGGGCCAGCTCGCGGGTGCGCCGGATGGCCAGGTGCAGTACGAGCGTGGCCCCGGTCGCCGCCAGCCGCTCGAGCGACTCCGACTCCGGCATCGCCGTCGAGGCCGCCTGGGTACGGGTCAGGATCACCGTCTGCGCGAGCCCCGGGACGGTCAGCTCCCGGCCGAGGATGGCCGCCGCGGCCGCGTAGGCGGGAACCCCCGGGGTCACGTCCCACGGCACTGAGGCCCGGTCCAGCCGACGCGCCTGCTCGGCCAACGCCGAGTAGAGCGACGGGTCACCCGAGCAGAGTCGGGCGACGTCCTCGCCCGCCCGGTGGGCGGCGACCAGGTGCGCGGTGATCTCGTCCAGCGAGAGCCCCGACGAGTCGATCAACGTGGCGTCCGGCGGACAGTGGGACAGCACCTCGGCGTCCAGGTAGGTGCCGGCGTACACGCAGATCGGCGACGCCGCGAGCAACCGCACCGCTCGTACGGTCAGCAGGTCCGCGGCCCCGGGGCCGGCCCCGATGAAGTGCACGGTCACGGGTGCACCGCGCTCCACTGGACCACTGCTCGGGCCGGTTTCCAGCCGTGCAGGCCACCCAGGGCCTCCAGCTTCTCCACCCCGATCCGGACCAGCTCGCCACCGAACCCACGCCAGGCCTCGAGCAGGATCTGCTCGGTCTCCACGGTGACGGCGTGCGCGACCAACCGGCCGCCGGGCGGCAGCAGGTGCCAGCACCGGCGGATCAGGTCCAGATCGGCGCCGCCGCCGACGAAGACCGCGTCCGGTGGCGGCAGCCAGTCCAGCGCCTCGATCACGTCGGCGGTGATCACCTGGACGCCCGGAACGCCCAGCCGGGCCGCGTTGGCGGTGATCCGCGCGGCCCGATCCGGGGTGCGGTCGACGGCGAGCGCGCGGCAGCGGGGATCGGTCCGTGACCACTCGATGGCGATGGACCCGGCTCCCGCGCCCAGGTCCCAGAGCAGCTCACCGGGCACCGGGGCCAGCCGGGACAGGGCCGAGGCCCGCAGGTCGCGCTTGGTCAGCTGACCGTCGTGGCGGTACGCGTCGTCGGGCAGCCCGGAGCCGAATCCGAGTGCTCGGGTCGTCGGCTCGGCGACGCACTCGACCGCGACCAGGTTGAGCGCCGGGAGCTCGCCCAGCCGGTCAGCGTCGGCGGCGACGTCGGCGGCGACGGTCCGGAGTCGGCTCTCGGTCGGGGCGCCGAGATCACCCAGCACGGTCAGCACACTCGGCCCGTAGCCGGCCTCCGCCAGCAACCCGGCGAGCGCCGGCGGGGTCTCGGCACCCGACGACAGCACGATCAGCCGCTGCCCCGGACCGAGGTGCCGACGGACCAGGTCCAGGTCCCGGCCGACCAGACTGACCACCCGTACGGTCTCGCTGGCCCAGCCCATCCGGGCACGGGCCAGGGCGACCGAGGAGACGGCCGGATGAACCCGTACGGCGTCGGACCCCAGCAGGTCGATCAGCGTGCTGCCGATGCCGGAGACCAAGGGGTCTCCGCTGGCCAGCACCACTGTCCGTCGACCGGCACAGCTCTCCAGCAATCCCGGCAGCGCCGGACGCAGCGGGCTCGGCCAGCTCAGTCGCTCGGCCGCGGCCGCGTCGACGGGAACCAGGTCCAGGTGACGCCGGCCGCCGATCAGGACCTCGGCACCGGCGATCAGCGCGCGGGCCGCCGCGCCCAGCTCGGACCAGCCTCCGGCCGGGACCCCGACGACGTCCAGCCCAGTCAGCACGACCACGACCCTACGTGACCCCCCGGTCTCCGGCCGGCCAACGAACAGCCGACGTGTGGGAGGATCGGCGACGGCGACAGGCGAGGAATCCAGGGGAGATCTGGAGCGGTCCCGCCACTGTGAAGCCCTCCGTCGGCCGACGGAGCGGTCAGTCAGAACATCCCTGTCGCTCGCCGCCGATGCCGGCGGTGACCCCGACGACTGCGGGCGTGGACACCCGCGAGGAGGCCTCCACCGATCGTGCGTACCTTTCCGTTCTCCGCCGTCGTCGGCTCCGACGACATGGCCCTGGCCCTGGTGCTGACCTCGATCTCACCCGAGGTCGGCGGCGTGCTGGTACGCGGCGAGAAGGGAACGGCGAAGTCGACGATGGTGCGGGCGCTGGCCGCCGTGCAGCCCGACCAGCTCGTCGTCCAGGGCTGCCGCTTCTCCTGCGATCCGGCCGATCCCGACCCGTCCTGCCCGGACGGCCCGCACGCCGATGTCGTCGCCGTCCGCCGGCCGGCCCGACTGATCGAGCTGCCGGTCGGTGCCACCGAGGACCGGGTGATCGGTTCGCTCGACCTCCAGCAGGCCCTCGGCACCGGTCGGGTCAGCTATGAGCCGGGTCTGTTGGCGGCGGCCCACCGCGGCATCCTGTACGTCGACGAGGTGAACCTGCTGCACGACCACCTGGTCGACCTGCTGCTGGACGCGGCGGCGATGGGTCGCTCGACCGTGGAACGCGACGGGGTGTCGGTGGCCCACGCGGCCCGGCTCGTGCTGGTCGGCACCATGAACCCGGAAGAGGGCGAGCTGCGTCCGCAGCTGCTGGACCGGTTCGGTCTGACCGTCGAGGTGGCCGCCCCGCGGGACCCCGCGCTGCGCTCGGAGGTGGTCCGCCGGCGGCTGGCGTACGACGCGGACCCGGCCGCCCTGGTGGCGCGGTTCGCCGACCAGGAGGACGCGCTGCGGTCGCGGCTGGCGGCCGCTCAGCAGCGGCTCGGTCGGGTGCAGCTGTCGGACTGGGCGCTGACCAAGATCGCGGCCGTGTGCGCCGGCTTCGAGGTGGACGGCATGCGGGCCGACATCGTCACCGCGCGGGCCGCGGTGGCGCACGCGGCCTGGCACGACCGGACCGAGGTGACCCGGGCCGACATCCGGGCGGCAGCCCGACTGGCCCTCCCCCACCGCCGCCGTCGGAACCCGTTCGACGCCCCCGGGTTGGACGAGGACCTGCTCGACCGGCTGCTCGGCGACGACGACCTCGAGCCGGAGCCCGAGCCCGAGCCACCGACGCCGGATCCCACCGACCAACCCGACCGGCCGTCGCCGGACGACGGCGACGGGGACGCGCCCCCCGAGGGTGGTGAGTCGGTCCAGACCAGCGCGGACGCTCCGGACCGGAGCGATCCGGTCGACCAACCCGACGAACTGCCGGCGCAGCCTGCCCCGGTGGGTGTTGCGTCGGCGGGCCAGCCGTACCGGGCCCGGTTGCTGAGCGTCCGCGGCACCGGCGAGGGCGAAGCCGGCCGACGAAGTCGGGCCCTGACCACGGTCGGCCGGACCGTCGGCGCCACGCCGACCGCCGGCAGCCGGCTGCACTTCCCGGCCACCGTCCGGGCGGCCGCGGTCGAGCAGCAGCGCCGCGGCCGACAGCCCGGAGACCGGTTGCAGTTCGCCCGCGGGGATCTGCGGACCGCGGTGACCGAGGGGCGCGAGTCCAACCTGGTGCTCTTCTGCGTCGACGCCTCCGGTTCGATGGCCGCCCGGAAGCGGATGTCCGAGGTGAAGACCGCAGTGCTGTCTCTGCTGCTGGACGCCTACCAACGACGCGACAAGGTCGGTCTGGTCATCTTCCGTGGCAGCGGTGCGACGCTGGCGCTGCCGCCCACCTCGTCGGTCGAGGTGGCGGCCCGGCGACTGGAGGAGGTGCCCAGCGGGGGCCGGACCCCGCTGGCCGAAGGTCTGCTGTGCGCGGCGGACACGCTGCGTTGGGAGCGGATCCGCGACCCGCGCCGGCGGCCGCTGCTGGTCGTGGTCACCGACGGGCGGGCCACCGCGGGGCCGGACGCGCTGGCGCGATCCCGGCAGGCGGCCACCTATCTCAGTGGCTTGGGGATCGACGCGGTGGTGGTGGACTGCGAGTCGGGGCGGATGAGTCTTGGACTGGCGCTGGGGCTGGCCGAGGACCTGCAGGCGCAGTACGTGAAGCTGGCCGAGGTCAACGCCGAGTCGCTGGCCGGGGTGGCTGCCACGGGACGGGACGTTCCCACTCGTACGGGCAGCCGGCGGAGCGCGGCGTGAAGGGCGAGGTCGAGGTCGTCCCCGCGGACGGGCTGACCACCCGGCAGCGCCGCAACCGGCCGCTGCTGATCGTGCACACCGGCGACGGCAAGGGGAAGTCGACCGCCGCGTTCGGGCTGGCGTTACGGGGCTGGAACCAGGGCTGGCCGATCGGGGTGTTCCAGTTCGTCAAGTCGGCCAAGTGGCGGATCGGGGAGCAGACGGCGCTGGAGACGCTCGCGGAGGTGCACGCCACGACCGGGGCCGGTGGGCCGATCGAGTGGCACAAGATGGGCTCCGGCTGGTCCTGGTCGCGCAAGAGCGGGTCCGATGATGATCACGCGGCGGCAGCCGCCGAGGGCTGGGCGGAGATCAAGCGGCGCTTGGCGGCCGAAGCCCACACCCTCTACGTGCTGGACGAGTTCACCTACCCGATCGCCTGGGGCTGGATCGACGTGCAGGACGTGGTCACCACGCTGGCTCAGCGACCCGGCCGCCAGCACGTGATCATCACCGGCCGACGGGCCGATCCCAAGATCATCGAGATCGCCGACCTGGTGACCGAGATGACCCCGATCCGCCACCCGTTCGAGCAGGGACAGAAGGGCCAACGGGGCATCGAATGGTGACCACCCAGTCCCTCACGACCGAGCACCGGCTGCCGCGACTGGTGATCGCGGCTCCCGCGTCAGGGCACGGCAAGACCACTGTGGCCACCGGACTGCTGGCCGCGTTGCGCGCCGACGGGCTGGAGCCGGCCGGCTTCAAGATCGGCCCCGACTTCATCGATCCCGGCTACCACGCGCTGGCCACCGGACGCCCCGGTCGGAACCTGGATCCGTTCCTGTGTGGGGAGGACCAGCTGGTGCCGCTGCTGCTGCACGGCTGCCAGGTCCCGACGCCGGCCGACGTGGCGGTGGTGGAGGGCGTGATGGGACTCTTCGACGGTCGGATCGGCGCCGACGGCTGGGCCTCGACCGCGCACGTCGCCCGGGTGATCGCGGCCCCGGTGGTGCTGGTGCTGGACATCTCGCAGGTGTCGCGGACGGCTGCCGCCTGGGTGCACGGCCTGCACACCTTCGAGCCGGACACCCGGATCTCCGGGGTGATCGTGAACAAGGCCGGCTCCGTACGCCACTCCGACGAGGTCGTCGCGGCTCTGGAGGCGACCGGCATCCCGGTCCTCGGAGTGCTGCCGCGGGACGCCGGCATCGAGGCACCCTCACGGCACCTCGGTCTCGTGCCGGTGGCCGAGCGGCCCGAGGCGTCCGCCGCACTGGATCGGCTGGCCGGCCAGATCGCGACCCACATCGACCTGACCCGGGTGCTGTCCATCGCGTACTCGGCTCCGCCGCTCGTCGGCACCGCCTGGGACCCGTCCCGGCTGTCCGGCTTCGGCACCGAGCGCACCCGGGGCGCAGACCGACCGGTGGTCGCGGTGGCCGGCGGACGCGCCTTCACCTTCCGGTACGCCGAGACGACCGAGCTGCTGGCCGCGGCCGGGTTGCGGCCGGTGATCTTCGACCCCGTCGCCGATGAGGCGCTGCCGGTGGGGACGGCCGGGATCTACCTCGGCGGTGGGTTCCCGGAGGTGCACGCCCCCGAGCTCGCGGGCAACACCGCCATGATCGCGTCGATGCGACGGGCGATCTCGGCGGGGGTGCCGACGGTGGCCGAGTGCGCCGGGCTGCTCTATCTGTGCCGCACGGTCGACGGCGTACCGATGGTGGGAGCGATCGACGCCGACGCGGCCATGGCTCCGCGGTTGACCCTGAGCTACCGCACGGCCGTGGCCGACCATGATCATCTTCTGGGGGTGACCGGGCGCCGGGTGACTGGCCACGAGTTCCACCGAACCGCGGTGACGCCCGCCGCGGGAAGCCGGCCCGGTTGGCTGCTGGACGGCGCCCCCGACGGCTTCTCCCTGGATCCGGCCGGCACCGGCGCCCCGACGCTGCACGCGTCCTACCTGCACACCCACTGGGCGGGACACCCGACCCTGGCGGCTCGGTTCGCCGACGCCGTCCACGCGTACGCGAGTCGCGGACCGGCTCGACTTCTGGAGCGGCAGCATGAACTGGGCACGCCGCCGGCACAAAAGTCGGTGGGGGGGCCGGGCGGGGACCACAAGCACGAGGACCTGGACCACCACGGGGACGCGGACGTCGGCGAGGGACTGGTCGACCTCGCCGTCAACGTACGGATCCCGGCCCCGCCGGAGTGGCTGGCCGGCGTCCTCCGAGCCAGTGTCGACGACCTGGCGGCCTATCCCGATCCTGGACGGGCACGCGCGGCGATCGCCGACGCACACGGCGTGCCGGTCGAGCGGGTGCTGCCGTCGGCCGGTGGCGCGGAGCTGTTCACCCTGCTGGCCCGGGCCCGGCGGTGGACGGCCCCCGTGGTCGTCCACCCGCAGTTCACCGAGCCCGAAGCCGCGCTGCGCTCCGCCGGGTACCACCCGCGCCGGCTGATCCTCGCCGCCGAGCACGGGTTCCGCCTCGACCCCGGGCAGGTGCCGGCCGAGGCCGATCTGGTGATCATCGGCAACCCGACCAACCCGACCGGGGTGCTGCACCCGGGCGAGCTGCTGCACCGGTTGGCCCGGCCCGGCCGGCTGCTGGTGATCGACGAGGCGTTCATGGACGCGGTGCCGGGAGAACCGGAGTCGCTGATCACCGCAGCTGCGATGGCCGGTGTGCTGGTGCTGCGGTCCCTGACCAAGACCTGGGGACTGGCGGGTCTTCGTGCCGGGTACGCCGTCGGCGATCCCGTGGTGATCACCGCGCTGGCGGGGCAGCAGGCGCCGTGGTCGGTGTCCACCCCGGCCGCCGACGCCATGGTCGCCTGCCTGTCCCCGACCGCGCGCGCGATCGCCGCGGCAGCAGCCGAGGAGATCTCGGGACATCGTGATCATCTGCTGGCCGGGCTCGTCGATCTCGGCCTGGTGATCGTGCCCGAGTCCCGGGCGCCCTTCGTGCTGGTGGATTCCCACGGCTGGCTCCCCGGTGACCAACCGCCCGGGACCTTGCGGGTCCGGCTGCGCGAGCGCGGGTTCGCGGCGCGCCGCGGCGAGACGTTCCCCGGTCTGGGGGCGGACTGGCTCCGGCTCGCGGTCCGCGACGAGGAGACCACCGACACCCTGATCAAGACCCTGCGGGCCATCCGGGAGGAGGCGTGAGGCTCGTGAACGACCTCGACGTCGCCGGTCGCGATGTCGTCGTCTGCGGCGGATCGCCGGCCGCTCTCGGGGCGATCACCGACCTGCACGCCGCCGGCGCGGTGATCACCGTCTACGCCGTCGGCGTCCCCACCACTGTGCGAGATCTCGCCGACCGGTCGTTGATCACCTGGCACCGACGCGCTTGGACGGAATCCGATCTCGCGGCCGCCGCCCTCGTCGTGCCGGCCGCGTCGGAGAGCAGCGAGAACGACCGCATCACCGGGGCCGCCCGCATCGCCGGTCGGCTGTGCCTGGCCCCCGTCGTGACCGACCAGGATCTCGCCGCCGCCACGTCGGGCGTCGGCCACGTCACCCTGGTCGGTGGGGGTCCCGGGGACCCCGGGCTGCTCACGGTGGCCGGACTGGCGGCGATCCAGCAGGCCGACGTGATCATCTGTGACCGGCTGGCCCCCCTCGCCGTGCTCTCCCAGGCGGCGGCCGGCGTCGAGGTGATCGACGTGGCCAAGATCCCGCGAGGCGAGTACACGTCGCAGGAGCGGATCAACGAGCTGCTGGTCGAGCACGGACGGGCGGGGCGACGAGTCGTCCGGCTCAAGGGCGGCGACAGCTTCATCTTCGGTCGGGGCGGGGAGGAGCTGCTGGCCTGCGCGGCGGCCGGGGTCCCGGTCACCGTCATCCCCGGGGTCAGCTCTGCGATCGCCGCGCCGGCGCTGGCGGGCATCCCGCTGACCCATCGCAGCCTCACCCAGGGCGTCACGATCGTCTCCGCCCACCTGCCCCCCGACCACCCTGGCAGCACCCTGGACTGGTCAGCGCTGGCCCGGGCCAACACCACGCTGGTGATCATGATGGGCGTGGCCACCCTGTCCGCGGTGGCGGTCGAGCTGGTCGCCCGGGGGATGGATCCGGCCACCCCCGCCGCCACCATCGCCGACGCCGGGCTGCCCTCCCAGCGCAGTGTCCGGGCGACGTTGGCCACCATCGCGGCATCCACGTCGGCGGCCGACATCGCGCCACCCGCCATCACCGTGATCGGGGCCGTCGCCGGCTTCGACGCCGGGGCCGTCCAGTCCGCGGCGCCCGGCGGCCCCGCTGTCCTCCCAGAACGGGTCGAGGAGCACTCCGACCAGCTGGACGGCCAGCAGGATCGCTGATGGGTGCTGGAGGATGAGCCGGCCGGGAGGCGATGTGGCCGCAGCGTCGCGAGAGGCTACCTCTCCACAACTGCCGCGGAGCCGATAGAGTGCACGAGTTCGACGGAGGAGAAGGAAGTCGGTGAGAATCCGACACGGTCGCGCCACTGTATGGTCCCGCAGCTGTCACCGCTGCTGAGGGACCGAGTCAGACCCACCTCCGACCAGCTCCCGACACCGGGTCGCCGCAACCCAGGAGGACATGATGACCAACACCACCGAAGCCCTGTCGCCGCTCAGCGCGCCGGGCACCGTCGCCATCCCGACCCTGTCCGTCCGGCAGATCCTGCCGTGGCTGCTGTTCGCCGCGCTGCTCGCGGTCATCGGTCTCTACTTCGTCTCGGCCGAAGAGGGCGCCACCACCCTGATCGCCGGCAACGCCGTGCACGAGTGGGTGCACGACAGCCGGCACCTGCTCGGCTTCCCGTGCCACTGAGCGCGACCGTGAGTGCCCGTGACTTCCTGATCCGGGGCCTGCTCGCCGGTCTGATCGCTGCCTTCGCAGCCTTCGGCGTGGCGTACGTGGTCGGTGAACCGTCGGTTCGCGCGGCCATCGCCCTGGAGGACTCCGCCGGCGGCCACAGCCACGGTGCCGAGACCTCGGACGCAGGCGAGCACGCCGAGGCGGACGCTCCGGCGGCCGGTGAGGTCGAGGTGCCACGCTCCCTCCAGTCGACCCTCGGTCTGCTGACCGGTCTGCTCGTCGCGGGGGTCACCCTGGGCGGTCTGGTAGGCGTGGTCAGCGCGATGGCGATGGGACGGTTCGGGCGGCTCAGCCCGCGGTCGACGACGCTGGCGGTCACCGGCATGGCCTTCGTCGCGGTCTACGTCGTGCCGTACCTGATCTATCCGCCGAATCCGCCGGCGGTGGGCAGCGGGGACACCATCGGCATGCGCAGCGCGCTCTACTTCATCTTCCTGGCCATCTCGCTGATCGCCGCGGTGACCGCCGTCCTGGTCGGACGTCGGCTGCGGGAGCGGGTCGGTGGCTGGCACGCCGCCCTCATCGGCATCGCCGGGTACGTGGTCGTGATGCTGGTGGTGATGGCCCTGATGCCGCACTACAACGAGGTGCCGGACACGTTCCCGGCCTCGCTGCTGTACGACTTCCGCCGGGCCAGCTTCCTGACCCAGCTCACGCTCTGGACGGTGCTCGGGGTGGTGCTGGCCGAGTTCGTCGGGCGGCTGTCCGGCAGGACCTCGGCGGAGCGCGAGCTCGCCGACGTCCGCAGCTGACCGTCGGAGCTCACCGATGACGCAGCAGCAACGACCCGCACCACCGTCGGCAGACATCGCTCGCCAGGCGCGGGAGCGGGTAGCCGCCCTGGCCAAACCCACCGGGGCGCTCGGCCGGCTCGAGGATCTCGCCGTCTGGTGGGCCGCCTGCTCGGGTGCCTGCCCGGCCGCGCCGCCCGCGAACGTACGGGCTGTGGTGCTGGCCGGTGATCACGGGGTGACGGCCGGGGGCTCCGGCGTCTCCGCCTATCCGCGCGAGGTCACCGCCGCCATGGTCGGCGCCTTCGTGGCCGGGGTGGCGGGGGTCAGCGTGCTGGCCCGGCAGCACGACGTGTCCGTACGGGTGCTGGACCTCGCGGTGGACGCCGAGCTGACCGGGTTGCCGACAGCGGTGGGGGCGTACAAGATCCGGCGGTCCTCCGGTGCCATCGACCGCGAGGACGCCCTGACCCCCGCCGAGACAGAGCGAGCGCTGGCCGCCGGTGCGGCCATCGCCGCCGAGGAGATCGCCGCCGGCGCCGACCTGCTGATCGTCGGCGACATGGGCATCGGCAACACGACCCCGGCGGCCTCGCTGATCGCGGCCACCTTCGGCCTCCCGGCGGACGAGGTCACCGGCCGCGGCACCGGCATCGACGACGCGGCGCTGACCGCCAAGACCGCACTGATCCAGCGCGCCCTGGACCGCGCCGGCAGCCGGGTCGCCGATCCGGTGACCCGACTGGCGGCGCTCGGCTCGGCGGACATCGCGGCCGGGGTCGGCTTCCTGGTCGCCGCGGCTCGGGCCGGCGTACCGGTGCTGCTCGACGGTGTGGTCTCCCTGGCCGAAGCCGCCGTGGCCGAGGACCTGGCTCCGGGCTGCGTGGCCTGGTGGGCGGCGGGCCACCGTTCCACCGAGCCGGCTCAGCAGCTCGCCACCGAGAAGCTCGGTCTGGTGCCGCTGCTCGATCTGGGACTGCGGCTCGGTGAGGGCAGCGGTGCCGTCGCCGCGGTGCCGCTGGTCAGGTCGGCCGCCTTGTTGCTGTCGGACATGGCGCTGCTCACCGACCTCGCGTGAGCTGGGCATCGGCCTGGCGGTTGGCGGTCGGCACGCTGACGGTCATCCCGGTCCGCCCACCCGACGTCGTGGACCGTACGGTCGCGGGTCGGGCCATGACCCTGGCGCCGATCGCGGTGCTGCCCCTCGCGGTGGTGGCGGCCGCGCTGGGCTGGCTGGCCGGCCGCACCGGCTGGCCGACGCTGCTGGCCGGTCTGGTGGTGGTCGCCGTGCTCGCGCTCGGCACCCGGGCACTGCACCTCGACGGTCTGGCCGACACGGTGGACGGCCTCGGCTCCGGTCGGGACCGCGAGCGCAGTCTGGAGATCATGCGGCGGGGCGACGTCGGTCCGATGGGGGTGATCGCGCTGCTGCTCGTGCTGGGCGGTCAGACGGCCGCCGCGTCGCTCCTCGTCTCCGACGCCGACGGGGCTGCGCTGCTGGTCGGCCTGATCGCCGCCTCCCGTACGGCCCTGTCGGTCGGCTGTCGAGTCGGGGTGCCGGCGGCCCGAGCGGGAGGTCTCGGTTCCGCGGTCGCCGGTTCGGTGACCCCTCTGGTGCTGTTCGGCAGCTGGGTGCTCACCGGCGCGGTCGTCACCATCCTCGCGATGCTGGCGGGCGTGGCCTGGTGGATCGGGCTCCTGGCCACCGTGATCGGCGCCGCCGTCGCGTACGGGGTCGTCCGGCTCGCCGTGCGCCGGCTCGGCGGCATCACCGGTGACGTGTTGGGCGCCACCGTCGAGCTCACGTTGCTGGCCATGCTGCTCTCGGCGACGGTTCTCCCCTAGGCGCCCTGGTCCTGGGCCAGCGTAGTAGGGGCCCATGGACGGCCAGTAGTCGCCGAAGTCGGGCATCGGCCGGTCGGCGCGCGAGGCATCCAGCCGGTCCAGATAGAACTCCCAGCCCGGCCCGATCTGCTCGGGCTGGTCGGAGGCGCTCAGATGATGCACGAAGGTGAGCCGGGTCCGGTCCGCACCCAGGGCCTCGAGGGTCGCCTCGAGCTGCCAGCTGCCAGACGCGTCCACGGTGCGGACGGCCAGCCGGTTCGGCGGCTCGCACGCCTCGATGGTGGCCTCCGAGGTCGGTGCGCCCTCTTCGGCGACCAGCGTGAGGGTGATCGCACCGCCGACACGGCCGTCACCGGTCCAGCTGGCGAACCAGCGACCGGTGCGTTCGGACTCGGTCAGGCTCGCCCAGGCGTCATCGATCGATCCGGGCAGGTCGCGGACCAGGACCAGATCGCGACCCTCCGCGGTGCGCCGCACCTTGCCGGTGGGTGTCGTACTCATGCGGTCTCCCTCGTCTCGGTTGTGGTCGTCTTCTCGGGGGTCGCGCGACCGGACCGATCGCGCCGGGTGCGGCGCACCTCGGTGTCGAGGGCGTCGAACCGGGTCGACCAGACCGCATCGTCGGCCGGCAGCGGGCTCAGCTCCGACAACCAGTCCCGCAGCGGAGCGAGCCCATCGACCGCCAAGCGGTAGATCCGGCGTCGGCCGCTCACCTCGTCGCGGACCACACCGGACTCGCGCAGGACGCGCAGGTGTCGGCTGACGGCCGGACGGGAGATCGCGAAGCGACCGGCGATCTCGCCGGCGCTCAGAGCTCCTTCGTGGGCGAGGCCGACCAGGATCTCCCGGCGCACCGGATCGCTGATCGCCTCGAACACCTCCACAGCCGAAGCGTAACCTAGAAGTTACGCTTCAGCGACTCCTCGACGAGAATCCGTACCGACCGGTCGGCCTTCTCGGGCAGGGAGCCCACCCTGTGCCACGCCAGGTCGTCGGACTCCGCGCTGATCCGGGCCACCGCGTCGGGCGGCGCGAAGACTCGGTACTGGACGTCGAGGTGGCGCGTCGCCTTGCCCAACGAGCAGGTCAGGGCGTGCACGTCGAGCCGGACCGGGACCGGGTCGATCTCCAGGCCTTCGATGCCGGACTCCTCGGTCGCCTCGCGCAGTGCCGACGCCATCAGCGTCGCGTCATCGGGCTCGCAGTGGCCGCCGAGCTGCAGCCACTGCCCGACCCGCGGGTGCAGGGTCAGCAGGGTGGCCGAACGGTCGGCCGACAGCACCAGGGCGCTGGCCGTGAGGTGGCCCGGCTCGCAGGAGCGCCACATCGCGTCGTCCCGCGCGGCCAGCAGGCTCAGGTACGCCTCGGCGAGACTCTGCTGGTCCTTGCTCACCCGGGAGCCACTCCAGGCCGTCAGGACCTCCACGGCGTCCCTGTGCAGGTTCGTCGGGTGGGGGGCCGTCGGGTGCAGGGCGGTCACCGGACCCGGACGTCCGGCATCCGCAGCTGGATCCCGTCCGTACCGAGCAGGGCGCCCAGCTCGGACAGGGTCGGCAGCGGAGCGGCCGTCAGGGCCCGCGGATCCTCGCTGCTGCGGGCCTGGCCCAACCGCGCCACCAGCGGCAGGTGGATCGGTGCGGTGACCGGGGCGTCGTCCGGCAGCCCGGACAGCCGGCGGGCTACCCGGACGGCGTCCCGCAGCCCACCCAGCTCGTCGACCAGCCCGATCTCGTACGCGTCCCGCCCGGTCCAGACACGGCCGCGGGCGAGCGGTTCGATGTCGGCGACGGTGCGTCCGCGACCGGCGGCGACCTTGGCCACGAAGTCGGCGTAGATGGCGTCGATCTCCGCGTTCAGCCGCTCGCGCTCGTCGTCGGTGAACCCGCGGCGGGCCGACCACATGCGTGCCCGGTCGCCGTGCTCGACCGCCCCGGTGGTCAGACCGACCTTCTCCCACAGCTCGCTGGTGACGAACTTGCCACCGAACACGCCGATGGAGCCGGTCAGGGTCGACGGCAGCGCGACGATCCGGTCCGCCGGGCAGGCCACGTAGTAGCCGCCGGACGCGGCGACGTCGCCCATCGACACGACCACCGGCTTGCCCGCCTCGCGGACCCGGCACACCTCACGCCAGATCACGTCGGAGGCGACCGCGGAGCCGCCCGGGGAATCGACGCGCAGCACGACGCCACGGACGCGGTCGTCGGCCAGCGCGGCGCGGAGCTCGGTGGCGACGGTGTCGCTGCCGGCCTGCGCGCCCATCGGCCCGGGCCGGCTGCGGCCGGAACCGATTCCCCCGCGGACCTCGACCAGGGCCAGGTGCTGCCGGTGCCGTCCGGGCAGACGCAGCTGGGGCCGCGGTCGCCATCGGTCGGCGAACAGCAGCTCGGCCGCCGGATCGGTTCGCTCCCGCACCGCGGCGAGCACCTCGTCGCGGTAGCCGAGGCGGTCGACCAGGCGCGCCTCCAGGGCCTCCGCCGCCGTCCGGGGACCCGAGTCCACGAGCTCCCGCACCCGGTTCACCGACAGGGATCGGCCGGCGGCGATGATCGCCACGGCGTCGGTGTAGATCGACGCCGCCAGGGCATCCAGGGACTCCCGGTGGGCCGGCGTGAACTCGGTGCGGGTCACCCGGTCGGCGGCGTTCTTGTACTCGTGGCGCTGTTCCAGCTGCGGTTCGACCCCCAGCTTGTCCAGGGCTCCGCGGAGGAAGGTCGTCTCCACCGCCACTCCGAGCAACCCCAGTCCGCCACCGGGCTGCAGCCAGACCTCGTCGAAGCCGGACGCGAGCACGTAGGCGCAGGTGCCGGCCGGACCGTCGGGGAAGGTCTCGGCCCAGGCGACGGTCGGCTTCCGGGCGTCGAGGAACGGCTGCAGAGCACGGCGCAGCTCGTGCATCGTCGACCAGCTCAGCGGTCCACCGACCTTGGCCACGAGCCCGACGACCCGCGGATCCGCGGCGGCCTCGTGCAGGGCCTTGATGGTCGGGCGGAGCAGCCGACGACCCCTGTTGCGCAGCTGACCGAACGGATCCCCCGGCCGGGGATCAACCAGCGGCTGGGTCAGGTCGAGCTCGAGGATGGTCGGCGTGTGATGCGGCAGGCGAGCCATGGCCACACCGTACGTTCTCGCCGGAACGGCCCTTCTCACAGAGAGATCGGGCGACCCATCACCATCAGCACGACCTCGTCGCTGGCCGCGGCGACCTGCTGGTTGAGGCGACCCAGCAGGTCAGCGAACAACCGCCCCGACCGGTGTTCGGACACCACCCCCCAGCCGACCTCGTTCGTCACCCCGACCACGTCGGCCTCGCGCCAGGCTCGGACCAGCTCGGCCGACCGGTCCTGCCAGGCGGGCTGCCAGTCGCCCGCCGGCCGCTGCCACGCGTCCAGCTCGTCCAAACAGGCGGTCAGCCAGGTGCCGAGGCAGTCCAGCAAGACCGGACCGTCGGCCCGCCGCAGGGCCCTGGCCGGATCGGCCGTCTCGAGGGTCGTCCACCCGAGCGGGCTGCGGCGGTTCCGATGGGCATCGATCCGTGCCGCCCACTCCGGATCGCTCGCCGGATCCGGCACCGGACCGGTGGCCAGGTAGGTCACGTTCGCTCGCCCGGCCAGCAGCCGTTCCGCGTACGCCGACTTGCCGGAGCGGACCCCACCGGTGACCAGGACCCGTCGACTCACCCGCCCATCCTGCCCGACGGCCCCGGGACGTCGGTGACGGCCCGCTACGGTGTTTCTCGATGTCCACGCTCGCCCGCGCCGCCCACCGACTCGCCCCCGCCGGAGGCCTGATCGCCGGCTACGCCCTCGACCGGCTGCTCGGTGACCCGCCACGGTGGCATCCGGTGGCCGGGTTCGGCCGGGCCGCCGGACGGCTGGAGCAGCGCCTGTACGCCGACGAGCGCCGCCGGGGCGTGGTGTTCGCCGCGGTGGCGGTGGGGGTGCCGGTGACCGCGGGTGTGCTGCTCGAACGCGCCTGTCGGCGGTATCCGCTGCTGACCGGGGCGCTGACTGCGGCCGCCACCTGGACGGTGCTCGGCGGCCGGTCCCTGGTGCGCGAGGCGGAGGCGGTGGCCGACCACCTCGGTACGGAGGACCTGCCGGCCGCCCGCCGCCAGGTCTCCCGGCTGGTCGGACGGGACACCACGTCGCTGGACGCCTCCGGGGTGGCCCGGGCCGGGGTCGAGTCGGTGGCCGAGAACAGCTCGGACGCGGTGGTCGCCCCCCTGCTGTGGGGCGCGGTGGCCGGGCTGCCGGGGCTGCTCGGCTATCGGGCGCTGAACACCCTGGACGCGATGGTCGGTCACCGGACAGCCCGGTACGAGGAGTTCGGCTGGGCGTCCGCCCGCCTCGACGACGTCGCCAACTGGGTGCCTGCTCGGGTGACGGGGGCCATCGCGGCGCTCAGTGCTTCCTGGGTCGGAGGCTCGCCCTCCGAGGCGGCCGCCGTCGTGCGGCGGGACGCCGCCGCCCACCCCAGCCCCAACGCAGGTGTCGTCGAGGCCGCGTTCGCGGGCGCCCTCGGGGTGCAGCTGGGCGGGCGCAACACGTACGCGGGTGAGGTCTCCGACCGGGGCACCCTCGGCGACGGCCGGCCACCCGAAGGCGGAGACATCGCCCGCTCCACCCGGCTCGCGATCATGGTCGGCGACGCCGCACTGGTGGTCGCGGTCGTCGTCCGCCTCGCCCGGGGCTGACCGGTGCCCGCCGACCACGGGCCGCGGGTGCTCATCCTCGGCGGGACGGCGGAGGCGCGGGCCCTGGCGGCCCAGCTGGTCGCCGGCGGCCGGCCCGTGATCAGCTCCCTCGCCGGTCGGGTCAGGGACCCGGCGCTGCCCGACGGCGAGATCCGGGTCGGCGGGTTCAGCACGCCGGTCCTGGACGGCATCGAGGGTCTGGCGGCGTACCTGTCGGACCACCAGATCGGTGTCGTGGTCGACGCCACCCATCCCTTCGCCGCGACCATCTCGGCCAACGCGGTCGCCGCCGCCGCACGCACAGGCACGCCACTCCTCCGGCTACAACGTCCCGGCTGGCGCGACCACCCGGACGCGGACCGCTGGAGCTGGGTCGACTCTGTCGACGACGCCGTCTCCGCGGGGGCCGGGTCGCAGCGCCCGTTCCTGACCACCGGGCGCCAGTCGCTCGAGCTGTTCCTGCCCTGGGCGGACCGGGAGGTGACCGTACGGGTGGTCGACCCGCCAGAGTTCACGCTGCCCGACCGGTGGCGACTGATCCGCTCCCGCGGCCCGTACGCCTACGCCGACGAGCTCGCCCTGATGCGCGAGACCGGATCGGATCTGTTGGTGACCAAGGACTCGGGAGGCTCCCACACCGCGGCCAAGCTGGACGCGGCGCGCGATCTCGGGGTGCCGGTGGTGGTGATCAGCCGGCCTGCTCCCCCGCCCGACGTCAGGCAGGTCGCCACGGTGAACGACGTGCTGACCTGGCTCGGCCTGCACCCATCCTCGGCGGTCCTGCGCTGACCGTCAGGCCAACGAGTCCCGCCAGGCCCGGTGCAGCGAGGCGTAGTGCCCGTCGTCGGCGTCGACCAGGTCGGCCGGCGTGCCGTCCTCGATCACCCGCCCGTGCTCCAGCACGAGCACCCGATCGGCGATCTCCACCGTCGACAGCCGATGGGCGATGATCACCGCGGTCCGGTCGGCCAGGATCGTGCGCAGGGCCTGCTGGACCAGACGCTCGCTGGGCACGTCGAGGCTCGAGGTGGCCTCGTCCAGGATCAGCACCGCCGGGTCGGCCAGGAAGGCCCGGGCGAAGGCGACGAGCTGCTTCTGACCAGCCGAGAGGCGGGCGCCGCGTTTGCCGACGTCGGTGCCGTACCCCTCCGGCAGGACGGAGATGAAGTCGTGCGCCCCGACCGCGCGCGCCGCTCGCTCGACCTCGTCCTGGCCGGCCCCGGGCTTGCCGAAGGCGATGTTGCTGCCGATCGTGCCGTCGAACATGAAGTTCTCCTGGGTCACCATCACCACGGCGCGACGCAGGTCGGCGTCACTGAGCTGCCGGAGGTCGACCCCGTCGAGCAGCACCTCGCCGTCGGTCGGGTCGTAGAACCGCGACATCAGCTTGGCGATCGTGGTCTTGCCGGCTCCGGTGGTGCCCACCAGGGCGACGGTCTGCCCGGCGGGCACACACAGGTCGAGTCCGGGCAGCACCTGCCGCTCCGGCACGTAGGAGAACCCGACGCGGTCGAAGCGCAGGGTCCCGCGCGCATGCGGCAGCGGCACCGGGTGCTCCGGCTCGCGGACGGTCGGATCCTCCTCCAGCACACCGGACAGCTTCTCCAGCGCGGCCGAAGCGGACTGGAAGGTGTTGTAGAACTGGCTGATCTCCTGCATGGGCTCGAAGAACATCCGCAGGTAGAGCAGGAACGCGGTCAGCACGCCGATGGTCATGTCGCCCTGCATCACCAACCAGCCGCCGTACAGCAGCACGATGCCGATGGTGACGTTGCCGACCAGGCGAACACCCGGCATGAAGATGGCGACCAGGCGGAACGACTTCACGTTCGCGTCCTGGTACCGGTGGGCGACATCGGAGAAGATCTCCGCGTTGCGCGGCTCTCGGCGGTACGCCTGCACCGCACGGATCCCGGTCATCGTCTCGATGAACTGCACGATCACCAGAGCCGAGGTCTCTCGCACCCGCCGGTAGGTGAGCGCCGAGGCGCGCGAGAACCAGCGCACCAGCAGCATCAGGATCGGGAAGCCGATCAGGCAGACCGCGCCGAGCCTGAAGTCCATGTACAGCAGCAGGATTCCGACACCGACCATGGTGAGCACCGCCGTGACCAGCCCGTCGAAGCCGCCGGACAGCAGCTCCATGATCGCGTCGATGTCGTTGGTCAGCCGCGATACGACTCGGCCGGTGGTGTAGCGGTCGTGGAACTTGACGTCGAGCTTCTGGAAGTGGATGAACAGCCGCCGCCGGAGCTCCAACAGCACCTTCTGTCCGACCCGGCCGGACTCGCGCAGGAACAGCACCCGGCTGATGGTCTGCACCACCAGGGCACCGAGCATCAGCCCGATCGTCTGGTACAGCGCGGTCCCGCTTCCCCCGGCGAGCAGGGGTGGGATGCCGTAGTCGATGCCGCGTTGGACGAGCCAGGGAATGGCCAGCCGGGCCGCGTTCTCGATCACCACGACCACGATCAGCAGCCAGACGACCTTGAGGTACGGCCGCAGCAGATCGACCAGCAGCGCCCGGCTGCGCTTCTTCAGGAAGCCGCTGGCCCGGTCCGCCATCTCGTCGTTGTGCTCGGCGGCGACACCGCGCCACTCCTCGACCCCGGTGAGCCGGCCTTCGGCCCGGTCGCGCTCGAGGGCGTCCTGCCTGGCGCTCTGCCGATCGGTGACACTCATGCGGACACCTCCTCGGCGTACTCGGCGGACAGCAGCTCGCGGTACTCGGGCACGGTGGCCAACAGCTCGGCGTGCGTGCCGATGTGGGTCAAGGTGCCGCCGTAGAGCATGGCGACCCGGTCGGCCAGCATCACGGTCGACGCGCGGTGGGCGACGACGAGACCGGTGACGCCGACCAGCACCCGCTTCAGCGCCTCTTCGACCAACGCCTCGGTGTGGATGTCGAGGGCCGACATCGTGTCGTCGAGCACCAGCACCCGGGGGTTCGCCAGCACCGCCCGGGCCAGGGCCAGGCGCTGTCGCTGACCGCCGGACAGGCTCATCCCCTGCTCACCGATCCGGGTGTCCAGACCCCAGGGCAGGTCGTAGACGAACTGGGCCTGGGCCACCTCGACCGCTTCGGCGATGTCGGCCTCGCTCGCGTCCGGACGGCCGAGAGTGAGGTTCTCCCGAGCCGACATGGAGAACAGGGTCGGGTCCTCGAAAGCGGTGGCCACGACCGTACGCAGCTGCTTCAGGCTCAGGTCGCGGACATCGACACCGTCGATGCTGACCGACCCGGCCGTCACGTCGTACAGCCGAGGAATGAGCTGGGTGAGGATCGTCTTGCCGGATCCGGTGGCGCCGACCACGGCCACCGTCTCCCCCGGCTCGATCTCCAGGTTCACGTGGTGGAGCACGTCCACGGCGGAGTCGGGATAGCGGAAGGCGACGTCGGTGAAGCGGACGCGGCCGCGCGGGTGATCGAGCGTCTCGGTCCCGTCGAGGATGTCGATCTCGGCGTCGAAGATCTCCATGATCCGGTCAGCGGCGGTGAAGGCCTCCTGGGTCATGGCCAGCAGGAAGCCGAGGGCGGCGACCGGCCACACCAGCGACAGCATCAAGGTGATGAACGCGACCAGCGAGCCCATGGTCAGCTGCCCCTGCCCCGCGGCCACGGCGCCGAAGCCCAGCACGATGATCAGGGTGGCGCTGGGGATCACCTCGAGGAAGGTCCAGAACTTCGCGCTCAGCCGGACCCGCTCCATGGAGGTGTCGTAGAGCTGGCGGCTCCGGGCGTCGAAGGTGTCGAACATGTGCGCGCCCCGGCCGAACGACTTGATGACGCGCAGCCCGTACGCGCCCTCCTCCACCGTCGAGGCGACGTCGCCGACCTGGTCCTGGATCTTGCGGGAGAGACGGGTGTAGGCCCGCTCGTTCCGCAGGCACATCAAGGTGATGGGCACGGTGGAGCCGAGGACGACGAGGCCCAGCGGCCAGTACATGTGGATCAGCAGCGCGGTCACCACGGCGATCTGCACCACGTTCATCACGATGAACAGCAGGCCGAAGCCGAGGAACCGGCGCACGGTGGCCAGGTCGTTCATGATCCGGCTGAGCAGCTGCCCGCTCTGCCAGCGCGAGTGGAAGCTGGTCGGCAGCCGTTGCAGCTTGTCGTAGAGGTCCAGCCGGATGCCGGTCTCGACCCCGTTCGTCCCCTTGGAGACGATCCACCGGCGCAGGAACATCAACAACGCCTCGACCACCCCCAGTCCGATGGCGAACAGGCCGAGGATGAGCAGCCCGCGGGGGTTGGAGTTGGCGATCGGCCCGTCGATCACCGCCTTGGTGACCAGCGGGATCACGATCGCCGCGCCGATCCCGATGCCGGCCAGGAAGAACATCACGATGAAGCGGGCGCGATAGGGGAGCAGGTAGCCGCGCAGCCGCCACATCGAGGCGGAAGAGCGCTGCTTGGCCATGGTCACGACGTCCTCACGGTTGGTACGAGAGCTGGAAGGGCGGGTCCGCTGCGGCAGGCGGGCCACGTCCATAGAACAACAGCAGCCACCGACAGCCAACCGGTATTCCGGTCGACGAGGGGTTGTGGTTGCGTTCACAACACTACTTAGTTAGCAACGCTAAAATCCAGTCGGTTGTGGAACGGGCCGGCCGGGCCGCCGGCGAGCCCGTCGCGAGCGAGTGATGAGAACACAGTCACTACGATGCAGCTGAAGCCGTCATCGATCGCCGAGCGATGACACACATCAGGAGGACAACGTGCCGCAGCAGGTCCAGGGAGTCATCTCGCGTGCCAAGGACGCACCCGTCGAGCTGGTGACCATCACGGTGCCCGATCCCGGGCCGGGTGAGGCGGTGGTCAAGGTCCAGGCCTGCGGCGTCTGCCACACCGACCTGCACTACGTCCAGGGCGGCATCGGCGACGACTACCCGTACCTGCTCGGTCACGAGGCCGCCGGGATCGTCGAGGCGGTCGGGGACGGCGTACGGGATCTGGAGCCGGGCGACTACGTGATCTTGAACTGGCGGGCGGTCTGCGGCACCTGCCGGGCCTGCAAGCGCGGCCGGCCCTGGTACTGCTTCAACACCTTCAACGCGACCCAGAAGATGACGCTGGAGGACGGCACCGAGCTCTCGCCCGCCCTGGGCATCGGCGCCTTCATCGACAAGACCCTGGTGGCCGCCGGTCAGTGCACCAAGGTCGACCCGGCGGCGGCTCCCGAGGTCGCAGGTCTGCTCGGTTGTGGCGTGATGGCCGGTCTGGGGGCCGCGATCAACACCGGCAACGTCGGCCGTGGGGACTCGGTCGCCGTGATCGGTTGCGGCGGGGTCGGGGTGGCGGCGATCGCCGGGGCCCGGCTGGCCGGGGCGGCCACGATCATCGCTGTCGACATCGACGAGCGGAAGCTGGCCAAGGCCACCGAGCTGGGCGCCACCCACACCATCAACTCCAAGGAGACCGACGCCGTCGAGGGCATCAAGGCGCTGACGGACGGCAACGGCGCCGACGTCGTGATCGACGCGGTCGGGCGACCCGAGACCTGGCTGCAGGCCTTCTACGGTCGCGACCTGGCCGGCACCGTGGTGCTGGTCGGCGTGCCGACCCCGCAGATGCAGCTCGAGCTGCCGTTGCTCGACGTGTTCGGCCGCGGTGGCTCGCTGAAGTCGTCCTGGTACGGCGACTGCCTGCCGTCCCGCGACTTCCCGCTGCTGATCGACCTCCACCTGCAGGGCCGGTTGCCGTTGGACGCCTTCGTCACCGAGACCATCGGCATCGGCGACGTCGACGCCGCGTTCGAGAAGATGCACGGCGGCGAGGTCCTGCGGTCCGTGGTGAAGCTGTGAGCGAGCAGCAGTCCGCCGGCGTACGTGCCCGGATCGACCACACCGTCACCTCCGGCACCTTCTCCCTGGACGGCCAGACCTTCGATGTGGACAACAACGTCTGGGTGGTGGGCGACGACGACGAGTGCGTGGTGATCGACGCCCCGCACGACGTCGAGTCCATCCTGGACGTGGTCGGGAACCGCCGGGTGGTGGCCGTGCTGTGCACCCACGCCCACGACGACCACGTACGGGTCGCCCCGGAGCTGGGCCGGGCGGTGGAGGCGCCGGTGCTGCTGCATCCGGCGGACCTGCCGGTGTGGCGGTTGACCCACGCCGACCCGCCGGACGGTGAGCTCGCCGACGGCCAGCAGATCCCGATCGCCGACATCGACCTGCAGGTGATCCACACCCCAGGCCACGCGCCCGGCGCCGTCTGCTTCTACTCCTCGGACCTGGGCGTCGTCTTCACCGGTGACACGCTGTTCAACGGCGGGCCCGGAGCCACCGGTCGGTCGTTCAGCGACGCCGATCTGATCGTGGCCTCCATCAACGAGCGGCTGATGGCACTGCCCGGGGACACGGTGGTCAAGACCGGGCACGGCGACGACACCAGCATCGAGGCGGAGCGCAGCAACCTCTCCTGACGATCGGTCCGGACCCTCGGGGACGACCCCGGGTGATACCTGACGGGTTCCCCGAGGCGCGCGTGGAAGGATCGCGACCATGGGTTTCCTTCTCCGTCTGCTCGCCAACATGGCCGCACTCGCCGTGGCCACCTGGATTTTCAGCGGCATCAGCCTGAGCGGGTCGGACACGACCTCGAAGGTGCTCACCATGCTGGTCGTGGCCCTGATCTTCGGTGTCTTCAACGCGATCCTGAAGCCGATCTTCCAGATCGTCACGATCCCGATCGTGCTGCTGACGCTGGGGCTGTTCCTGATCGTCATCAACGCCTTGATGCTGCTGCTCACCTCCTGGGTCGCGGGTCTGCTCGACGTCGGCTGGCACGTGGACACCTTCTGGACGGCGGTCGGCGGAGCCATCGTGGTGTCGATCGTCAGCTTCATCGCCAATGCGATCCTCGGCACCAACAGGCACGAGAGTGCCTGACCCCCGGACCCGGAGCATCGTCTTCGTCTGCTGGGGCAACATCTGCCGCTCCCCGATGGCCGAGCGGGTGGCCGAGAAGCTGGCCGCCGATCGAGGTCTCGAGAACCTGGTGTTCACCAGTGCGGCCACCAGTCGGGAGGAGATCGGCGCTCCGATCGACGACCGGGCCGACGCTGTGCTGAGGCGGCACGGCTACCGGGCGGATGACCACGCGGCGCACCAGATCACCCGCGCCGAGATCGAGTCCGCGGACCTCGTGCTGGCCATGGAGAACATCCACCTGACGAAGATGCTGGCCATCGCCCCCGGCGCCGACAACCTGCGGCTGCTCACCGACTTCGACCCCGATGCGCCGCCCGGCTACGGCATCGCCGACCCCTGGTACGGAGCCGATGCAGGCTTCGAGCGCACCCTGGCCTCGGTCGAGGCCGCCATCCCGGGTCTGCTCGACCACCTGGACGCCTAGATCTGCTCGGGTTTGTGGGATCTGCTCGGTCTATAGATCGAGCAGGTCCGACAAACCCGAGCAGATCTGCGCCGGAGGTGGGGGACTGGCCGAGCCGAGCGAAGCCGATTCCGTACGCCGACTGGTCCACCGGTTCGGGTTCGGCGCCGGCGGCGCGGAGCTGGCGGCGCTGCAGGCCGGCGGGCTGCCGGCTGCGGTCGATGCGCTGCTGAAGCCGAGCGGGTCTGGACTTCAGGAGCGTGTACGCCAGCCTGCTCTCCTCGGTGCTGGGGACCGAACCGGGTGCGTTGCTGGACGGCTGGGACCAGCGCGTGGACGGGCTCTTCGCCTGACCCCGACCCGCTGACGCACTCCTCCCACCACTCACGCGGGTGCTGCTCCACGTGCGTGAGGCACCGGAGACGTGCGTCAGCGGGTGATGGGGGTGTCGGATTCGAGGGCGGGGAGGGCCAGCCGGAAGAAGGCACCGCTGCCCACGGGCGGCTCGAGGCAGCGCACGTCGCCGCCGTGGGCTCGGGCGTACCCGCGGGCGATCGCGAGACCGAGCCCGGAGCCGCCACCGGTGTCGCCGCGGTCGGGGTCCAACCGGACCAACCGCTGGAAGATCCGCTCCCGATCGGCGTCCGGCACCCCCGGACCCGAGTCGACCACGTCGACGCAGGCCCACTCATCGAGCCGGTGCACTCTCACCTCCACCGCACCGGTCGGCCCGGCGGCGCGGACGGCGTTGTCGAGGAGGTTGCCGACGATGCCGGTCAGCTGCTCGGGATCGGCGAGGGCGACCGCCCCCGGTCCGGTCAACGTTCGGCCCACGGCCGGATGGGTGAGCCCGACGCGTTCCAGCTCCCGGGCCGCCACCTCCCTCAGCTCCGTACGGACCCGCGGTCGGGCGGTCTCGGCGGCGTCCAGGCGGGCGACAGCCAGCAGGTCGCCGACCAACCGACCCGTGCGGCCGGCCTCTCGGACGACCAGTGCCTCCAGCTGCTGCCGCTCCTCCGCCGCCAGGGTGGGCCCGGCGTGCAACAACGACTCCGCTGCCGCGCGCATCCCGGCCACCGGCGTGCGCAGCTCGTGGGCCGCGTCGGCCAGGAACTGCCGGCTGCGCTCGTCCGCCTGCCGCGCCCGGGCTTCGGCCCCTTCGAGCTCGTCGAGCATCTCGTCCAGCGCCTGAGCGGTCTGGCCGATCTCGGTGTCGGTCCGGTCGGGCCGCAGCCGTTCGCCCCGCTGCCCGGCGGTGATCCGCCGGGCCAGTCCGGAGACCGCGTCCAGCGGGCGGAGGGACCAGCTGACGATCACCGCGACGAGTACGGCGCTGACCAGCAGCGCGACGACGGACGCGACGACCAGGACCCGGCGCAGCCGGATCCGGGCCTGATCCACCAGCGTCGTGTCGACGGCCACGGTCAGGGTGGCTCCGGCGACCCGACCCGTTCCGTTGAGCTTGGCGGTCGCGGTCCGGGCGAGCGGCCCTGGCGTGAGCCCAGTGCCGAACAGCATCCCGTTCCTGGTCTCCAGGGTCGCGGTGACGCCCTCGGTGCTGACCCGGTTGACGATCTGCTGGGGACCCACGCCGGCCCGAGCCAGCTGCCGACCGAGCTGCACCCGGCTGGCCAGCGTCGACTCCAGTGAACGTTCGGTCTGACTGACGAAGACGGCCTGGATCGCGATCCCCAGCGTCACCAGCACCACGGCGAGGACGGCGATCACCGCCAGGGTCACCCTGGTGCGCAGCGATCCGGGACCCGTCCTCACCCGGTCGCCGACAGCCGGTAGCCCCGCCCGCGGACGGTGTGCAGCACGCGGGCCTGGCCCTGGGCCTCCAGCTTGCGCCGCAGGGTCGAGACGTTGACCTCGACCAGGTTGTCGGCGAACCCGTCGTACCCCCACACCGCGGTCAGGATCTGGGTCTTGCTGACCACCTGCTCGCGGTGCCCGACCAGGTAGGCGAGCACGCGTCGCTCCGTCTCGGTCAGCTGGACCGGATGATCCGCCGACGAGACCCGGACGAGGTCCTCGTCCAGCTCCAGGTCGCCGACGCGCACCGTTCCGCCGTCGGGCCGGCTGCGCCGGAGCAGAGCCTTGATCCGGGCCACCAGCTCGGCCATCGCGAACGGTTTCACCAGGTAGTCGTCGGCGCCGGCGCCGAGTCCCCGGACCCGATCGGCGGTCGTGTCCCGAGCGGTGAGCATGATCACCGCGGCGTCGCCCGTACGGCGGACGACCTCGAGCAGCTCGAAGCCGTCACGACCCGGCAGCATCACGTCCAGCACCACCGCATCAGGTGCGGTCTGGCCGAGCACGGCCTCCAGGTCCTGGCCGTCGCGGCGTTCGGTCACCACGTACCCCTGCGCGCGCAGCACCGTACCCACCGAGATGCGGATGGCGTCGGAGTCCTCCACCACCAAGATCCGGGACGCCGCCATGCGCGTCATTGTGCCTCGCACCGGCGACCCGAACCCGAGCCCTTCAGCCAACCCACAGGCACCGCCGCACGCAATGTCGCTCGGGTTTGTCGGTTCTGCTCGGTCTATAGATCGAGCAGAACCGACAAACCCGAGCAGATCCCGATGGGTCAGTACGCCACGGCGTCCCGGATCAGCGGGCAGGTCATGCAGTGGCCGCCGCCACGACCCCGGCCCAGCTCGGCGCCGTCGATGGTGATCACCTCGACGCCCGCGTTGCGCAGCAGCGTGTTCGTGTAGGTGTTGCGGTCGTACGCGTAGACGACCCCCGGCTCGATGGCGACCAGGTTGTTGCCGCTGTCCCACTGCTGGCGCTGCACGTCGTAGCGGCTGCCGCCCGTCTCCACCACCCGCAGCTTCGGCAGTCCGAGGGCGTGGGCCACGACCTCGGTGAACGGCTTCGGCTCCTCCACCACCTCGACCCCGGGATCGGTGTCGGAGGGATAGAGCGTGAACGTGTGGATGCCGTCCACGATGTCGGGATAGCTCGTCACGCAGTCCACGTCGGCGAAGGTGAAGACGGTGTCCAGGTGCATGGCGGCCCGCAGCTTCGGCATCCCGGCGACGATCACCTTCTCCGCCGCGCCCTGCTCGAAGAGCCGGACGGCGACCTGGGTGATGGCCTGCCGGGACGTCCGCTCGCTCATCCCGATCAGCACCACACCGTTGCCGGGGACGAGCACGTCGCCGCCCTCCATGGTGGCCAGGCCCCAGTCGGCCTCGGGATCCCCCCACCAGATGGTCGAGCCGACGAAGTCCGGGTGGAAACCGTAGATCGCCTTCATCAACAGCGTCTCGTTCTGCCGGGCGGGCCAGAACAGCGGATTCAGCGTCACCCCCCCGTAGATCCAGCAGGTGGTGTCCCGGGTGTAGAGGGTGTTCGGCAGCGGCGGCAGCAGGTACTCGGTCACCCCGCCCGACTCCCGAGCCAGCGCGAGGTAGCCGGGTCGCAGGTCGGCCGGCAGGTCGTGGGTGGACATGCCGCCGATCAGGTAACGGGCCAGCTCCTGCGGCGCCAACGCGTCGAGGAACGCGCGGGTGTCGGTGACCAGCCCGATGCCTACCTGGTTGGCGGTGATCCGTCGGTCCAGCAGCCAGGCCCGCCCCGTCGGCAGCGCCAGGGTCTCGGCCAGCACCTCGTGCAGCTCGACCACCTCGACGCCACGCTCGCGCATCGAGGCCATGAAGGCGGCGTGGTCGCTGTTCGCCTTCTCCACCCAGAGGACGTCGTCGAACAGCAGGTCGTCGCAGTTGGTGGGGGTGAGCCGCTCGTGCGCGAGACCGGGCGCGCAGACCAGCACCTTCCGGAGCTTGCCGACCTCGGAGTCGACCCGGTAGGCGGAGGAGGGCGGCAGTGTCTCGGTCATGCCGCCGATCTTGCCTCAGTCCCCGTCGGCGGTGGTCACCGACCTGATCTCGGCCAGGTTCCGCGGCTCGGTGAGCCGCCAGTGGTTGCCGAACGGATCTCGGAACCCCGCGTCGACCCCGTAGAAGCGCTCCACCGGCTCCTCGGTCATCTCCACTCCCTTCGCCGCGAGCTCCGCGTAGGTCCGTCGGCAGTCGTCGGTCCGCAAAGCCCCGATGCTCAGGTACCCGCGAGCGATGAGGCTCCGCAGCTGACCGGCCACCGGCTCCTCGACCAGCGGCGGCTCGGGCACCACCAGCATGATCGGTAGCTCCGGCGCCTCGGCAGCGTGCACGGTGAGCCAACGCTGCCCGTCCATCGTCTGGTCGATGCCCACCTGCAGGCCGAGCACGTCGACGTAGAACGCCTTCGCCTCGTCGAGGTCGGTGACGTTCAGGCACACCAGTGCTAATCCGACGATCATCGGGCGACCCCGACGAACTCCGCGATCGCGTCGGCCAGGACGGTCGGGTCGACGTCGTGGATCTGACCGTCGAGCACTCGATGGATCCCATCCGTCAGCGCGGCCACCGCGGCCTCCGCCGCCAGGGCGAACAGGGCCGGACTGGCCCCACCGGTGAACAACGCAGTCGGGCAGGTGATCTTCGCCAGCCGATCGACCGGTACCGCCGCGTCGCCCAGCACGGCCGCGTCGTACGCCAGGGTGGGAGCGATCTTCTCGCCCTCGGCCCAGAACGGTGACTGCTCCATCCCGGCGATGGCCGACTCCGGGACGCCGACGGTGCGCAGGAACAGCGCCAGCGCCTCTCCGCGCCTGCCCTCGGCCAGCAGCTCCTCGGTCCGGCTTCGGTAGGTCACCGACGCTCGTCGGCCCTCGTCGTCGGTCCGGTACGGCACCTCCCAGCCGATTGCGGCACTGATCGGCAACCCGGCCGCGGCGGCCAGCAGCACGAGCGCACCGCCCGACGAGATCCCGACCACCACCGCCGACCCTCCCGCCGCGTCCAGCACAGCCGCGAGATCCTCGATCTCCCGCTCCACCGCGTACGGGCCGATCTCCCCGCTGTCACCCCGACCGCGCCGATCGTAGTTGAGCACCGTGAAGTGGTCGGCCAACGCGGCGGCGATCGCCTCGTCGGCACGCCGACCGCAGATGGCTCCGGACACCAGGACGAGTGGCGGCCCCGCGCCGGTCTGGTCGAATGCGAGCGTGGTGCCGTCGGTCGACGTGATCATCTCCATGGAGATCACGCTAGGCGCCGACCCGGGGATGACGCTTCTCGAAACCTGCTCGATTCGGGGAAGCAGCCCTCCCCCGGAGATCACCCCTCGAGCAGGGCCGCGGTGAACTTGTAGCCGTTGGTCCCGTTGATCTCGGTGATCCGGATCTTGACGTGCTGACCAGCGCTCAGCTTGCCCGCGCCACCGCCGTAGATGACGCCCAGCTGATCTCGAGCGACCACCTGGGCGTGCATCTGCCAGGCCTTCACGACCCGGGCCGGCGTCAGGTCGCCGGGCTTCAGCGGGCCATCCGCCATCTGATCCACCACCTTCCGTGCTCCAACCGTGCTGGCGCATCCCTCGCGACGCCGCCGCTCGACTGGGGATCAGTCTGCCCCCTGGCCAGCCGCCCGGGCACCGTGGATCACCCCGAGATCGATGACGGGCGGGTGCGCCGGCGGACCAGGCAGGACGGGATCTCTGCCAGCTCGTCGTGACCGTGGGCGCGATAGGCCGAGGGACTCTCTCCCACGAACCGCCGGAACTGGCTGCTGAACGAGCCGAGGCTGGTGAACCCCACCTGCAGACAGACCTCGGTGACGGACAGGTCAGCACCCCGCAGCAGGGCCTTCGCCCGTTCCAGCCGGGTGGTCATCAGGTAGCGGTGCGGCGTGACCCCGAACGCGTCGGCGAAGGAGCGGCTGAAGTGCGACTCGGACACGTGGGCACTGCGAGCGAGCGCGGCCAGGTCGAGTCGGCCCGCGTACGCACGGTCGATCAGGTCGCGGACCCGCAGCAGTCGCCGGGCGAGTGGAACCGCCGTGGCCATCTCAGGCCGCGACGGACATCCGGACCGTCACCGCGTCACCCTCGTCGATCCCCTCGGTCCGGCGGATGGCCACCTTCACCGGCAGCAGGTAGCCCCCGTCCTTGGGGAACAGCGCGGTGTCGAACGCTGTGTCGCCGATCGTGGCCTGGACCGGGATGCAGCCCCACCCGTAGGTGAGCTGGTTCGCCACCGGTGCGAGGTCGGCCACCACGTCCTCGCTGAGCGGGACGAAGTAGAACGGCGCCGGCCCCCGCCAGTAGATGATCGAGCCCTCGAACGTCCACTCCATCTCGACTCCTCGCTCGCGCAGCCTGCTCCGGGAGGTCAGTCGACCTTCAGCTCACCCATCGCGTCCCAGCCGTCGCCGTCGACCTGCCGGCTGACGATCTTGGGCGTGGCCGTGAGGGCCGACGGCGTCTCGGCCACGAACGCCTTGAAGTGGTCGCTGTTCACGTGCGGTCCGGCCCCGTCGTCGGTGAACGCCTCGACGAGCACGAACTCGCAGCTGTCCGCCACGCTGCGGGACCACTCGAACCACAGGTTGCCGGGCTCGTTGCGGGTGGCCTCGGTGAACGGTGTGACCCGGTCGATCCAGGTGTCCACGAGCTCCGGCTTGACCGGGAACTTGACCACGATGAAGTACATCCGTCCTCCGCCCTTCGGTGCAGCGTTGTCGCAACGCGCCCGATAGTACTGTGTGACTCAGACCACATCTGCCGCGGACCGCCCGGCCTTTCGGGGACGCGGACGGACCACCGTCGTGATCACGAGGAGGCAGCGTTGCCCGAGGACAAGGTCAGCGGAGAACCCAGCACCACCGATGCCGCCCAGGACGAGTCGACCGGATCGCCGGGGCTGTCGGAGCACCAGTCGAAGCTGCTGCTGCGGATGATCCGGGTCGCCTACCCGCACCCGAGCTTTCCCGACGCTCCGTACGAGCGGACGGCCAAGGCCGTGCAGGAAGCGAGCCTGACCGACGCCGTGTTGCCGGAGGGTCTGGATGACCTGGACGCGCGCGCCGACGGCGATTTCCTGGCCCTCGACGACGCGGCGGCGACGGCGGTGCTGGAGCAGATCGACACGGGTGACTTCTTCCGTCGGGTGCACGCCACCACCGTGGTCGCGCTGTACGACGACCACGAGGTCTGGGAACTGCTCGGCTACGAGGGCTCCTCGTACGAGAAGGGCGGCTATCTGCACCGCGGCTTCGACGATCTCGACTGGCTGCCCCGACCACGGATCGAGGAGTACGACGGCCCGCCGCGGGTCGAGCTGGTCGAGGGGAGCGCGTCGTGACCGAGATGATCATGGACACCGAGACCGCCGACCTGGGCATCGACATCCCCGAGTCCGAGGCCGCGGTGGTGATCATCGGCTCCGGGGCCGGCGGCGGCACCGTCGCCCACGAGCTCGCGACCCGCGGGATCCGTTGCGTGGTGCTGGAAGCGGGCCCCTACCTGGTGGCCGACGACTACGAGAACGACGAGTGGGCCGCGTTCAACCAGATGGCCTGGTTGGACCTGCGCACCACCAGCGGCTCCTGGCGGGTGGCGAAGGACTTCCCCAACCTGCCGACCTGGATCGTCAAGGCGGTCGGCGGCTCCACCACCCACTGGTCGGGGGCGACGCCGCGGTTCATGGCCCACGAGTTCAAGACCCGGACCACGTACGGGGAGGTCGACGGCGCCAACCTGCTGGACTGGCCGATCACTCTGGATGATCTTGCTCCCTACTACGACAAGGCCGAGATCGCGATCGGCTCGACCCACCGGCACGGCCGCGCGCCCCAGCCGGCCGGCAACAACTACTTCGTGCTCGCCAACGGCGCCGAGCGGGCCGGCTACCGCTACTACGCGACCGGACCGTACGGGACGAACGCCGAACCGTACGACGGGCGACCCGGCTCGATCCAGGACGGCTTCAACTTCCAGGGCGACAAGCACCGGTCCAAGTGGTCGACCCGGGTCCGGGAGATCCCGCGCGCCGTGGCTTCCGGCCACTGCGACCTGCGGCCCAGCAGCCAGGCGGTCAGGATCACCCACGACGCGGCCGGCAAGGTCGACGGGGTGGAGTACGTGGACGCGGACGGCAACCTGCACAAGCAGTCGGCCCGGGTGGTGTGCGTGGCCGGCAACTCGATCGAGTCGCCGCGGCTGCTGCTGATGAGCGCCTCGTCCCTGCACCCGGACGGGCTGGCGAACTCCTCGGGCCAGGTCGGGCGCAACTACATGCGGCACATGACCGGGTCCGCGTACGCGACCTTCGAGCAGCCGGTGCGGATGTACCGCGGCGAGACCATGGCCGGGATCATCGCCGACGAGGCCAAGCACGACACCTCGCGCGGCTTCGCCGGTGGCTACTACCTGGAGACCCTCGCGCTGGGCCCGGCCTTCCTGGCCTCGTTCATCGAGCCGGGCGAGTGGGGCCGACCGTTCACCGAGAAGATGGAGGCGTACGCCCACACCGCGGGGATGTGGATCGTCGGCGAGGACATGCCGCAGACCACGAACCGGGTGACCTTGAACACCGACGTCAACGACCAGCTCGGGCTGCCGGTGCCGGACGTCCACTACGACGACCATGCCAACGACACGGCCATGCGCTCCCACGGGTTCGGCGCCGCGGACACGATCTACGGTGGCGTCGGCGCCCTGTCGGTGCACCACACGCCGCCGTACCCGTCGACGCACAACCTCGGCACCTGCCGGATGAGCGCGCGGCCGGAGGACGGGGTGGTCGACGGCTGGGGGCGGGCGCACGACGTGGCGAACCTGTTCGTCAGCGACGGCTCGGTGATGACCACCGGCGGCGCGGCCAACCCGACCCTGACCATCGTGGCGCTGGCCATCCGGCAAGCGGAGTTCATCGCCGCGGAGCTGGGCGCCGGCCGACTCTGAGCCGGTCCCGCAGGCCCGGAATCCGTTCGCCTCGGACCGTCCCGTTTGGCAGGGTCGGAGCGTGAGCTACGGCGATGAGGTCAAGGACTACTACGACCGGCGCGAAGAGCGGGACCGGCTGGAGTCCGCCAAGGGTGCGTTGGAGCTGCAGCGCACCCAGGAGATCCTGCTGCGTCGTCTTCCGCCGGCACCGGCTGTGGTGGCTGACATCGGTGGCGGGCCGGGCCGGTACGCGGTCTGGCTGGCCGGTCTCGGGTACCGGGTCGAGCATCGCGACCTGATGGAGCTGCACGTGGCAGAGCTGCAGTCGCGGGGGGTCGGGGAGATCCGGTCAGCGGTGGGCGATGCTCGCGAGCTCGACCTGGCCGAGGCCTCCGTGGATGCCGTGCTGCTGCTGGGCCCGCTCTACCACCTGCGGGAGCGCGCTGATCGGGTGCGCGCCATGTCCGAGGCCGCTCGCGTCGTCCGACCGGGCGGAGTCGTCTTCGTGGCCGTCATCTCTCGCTGGGCGCCCCGGCTCGACGGCGTGGTCACCGACCGGCTGTACGCGGCGCTGCCCCTGCTGCTCGACCTGCTGCCCGGCGTCGAGAGCACCGGCGACCTGCCGCCCGCCCACCCGGGCGGCTTCGCCGCGTACACCCACCGGCCAGCCGAGCTGGTCGACGAGGTGCGAGACGCCGGGCTGACGCTCGAGGACCTGGTCGGCGTGGAGGGCCTGCCGCTCTCGGCGGCGGAGACGACCGCCCGTCGGGGAGATCCGACCGACTGGCAGGTGCTGCTCGACTCCGCCCGGGCGATCGAGCGGGTGCCCGAGCTCCTCGGTCTCAGCCCGCACCTGCTCGGCACGGCCCGGCGACCGGACTGACCATGATGGCGTGCTGGCTCGTTCTCGACGACGGAGACGAGCCAGCATCCGGGCCAGGTCGACGACTCAGTCTGGAACGACGAACAGGCCCTGCTCGACGATGGGCACGGCCGTGGCGAGCCGGATCCAGCACGCCCTGGACGACATCGCCGCCACCGCCACGTTGTCCGACGCGTTGCTGGCCTACGCCCGGGCGACCCGCGTGGAGTACCTCCGGCACCGAGACGGTGCCCGGACCTTCAGCGGCACCCGGCTGACCGATCCCGATCTGCTCCGTGAGCGGGAGACCTCTCTGGCGCGCCTGGTCGCCCAGGGACACACGGTGGAGCAGGTCACTGACGCGTTCGAGATCATCACCGCGTACGTGGTCGGGTTCGTGGTCGAGGAGCAGGAGCGGGCGCAGTCAGCGGCCGACCGCTACGACCTGGCCGCCCGGGACTCAGTGGTGGGCGAGGACTTCCCGCTCGCCATCGCGTCGGGTCACCGCACCTTCCGGCCCGCCGAGGAGAAGTTCGCCGAGCAGCTGGACCTCATCGTCCCGGCGCTGGCCGACCGGTACGGCTGCGTCAGGCGCCGGCCACGGTCGGCGCCGTCGGATCCGGAGCCTCGTTCGCGGTCTCCCGCTGCACGTAGTCCTCGATCGCCTCGACGTCGTTCCGGGCCCGCTTCACCACGGTCAGCAGATCGCTCATCGTCGCGACCTCCTCGACCTGCTCCTTGATGAACCACTGCATGAACTGATCGGACGCGTAGTCGTACTCCTCGCGGGCGATCCGGGTCAGCTGGTTGATCTGGTCGGTGACCCGCCGCTCCTGCTCGAGGGCCAGGGCGACCGGGGCGACGATGTCGGCGAACGTCGTCTGGGGGGCAGCGACCCCGGGGATGGTCACCTCGGCGTCCTGGTCGACCAGGTAGTTGACCATCATCATCGCGTGGTTGCGCTCCTCGATCGCCTGAGCGTAGAAGAAGCCCGCCATCTGCGGCAGGGTCAAGGCGTCGTAGTAGACGGCGCAGGCGACGTACTGCTGGTGAGCGGCGAACTCGTTCCCGATCTGGGTGTTGAGCTGCTGGACGAACCGGTCCGCTGGCATGGGCACTCCTGGTCGCGCGGCGTCGTGAGCGACCATCCTGGCAGAGCCGACCGCTGAGTGGATCAGGCGCGGACGGGAACGGCCTCCGGCACCTTCGCCATCCGGTGCCGGGCGACCGCGAGCACCCCCGCCGCCAGACCGGCCAGCAACCAGGCCAGCAACAGACCGACCGACCCGCCGGCGCCGGCACTGTCGGTGACGATCGCCCGGGCACCCTCCAGCGCGGGCGTGAGCGGCAGGAACGGCACGATCTGCGCGAGGAACGGCGGTACGGCCTGGGTGATCGCCGACGCCGTGGCCAACACCGCAGCTGTGATCGACACGAAGCGGCCGACGCCACCCAACCAGGCGACCAGGGCGTGGTTCACCGCCACGAAGGCCAACCCGGCCAGCAGGCTGAACGGCAGCAGCGCCAGCACCTGACCGGCGGACAGACCCAGCAGGATCTGCAGCACAGCGGTCAGCGCGATGGCCTGGACCGCGGCGATGCCGGCGGCGGGCAGCAGGGCCTCGCCGGTCAGGCGCCAGGACGGCTTCATCGAGGTGAGCACCCGGGCCGGGATGGCGCGCAGCACCACGAAGCTGGCCAGGCCACCCAGCCAGAGCGCGAGGACGGCCAGGAAGGTGGTGTTGGCGATGTCGGCGAACAACGACGACGGCCGCTCGGCGGTCACCGGGGTGGCGACCACTGACGACAGGGCGGTCCGCGTCGGCTTGTCGTAGGTGGGGATCTGCTTGGCGCCCTTCTCCAGACCGGTGGCCAGCTCGTCGGCTCCGTCGGCCAGCTGACTGCCGCCGTCGGCGAGCTTGACCAGACCGTCGCTCAGCTGGCGGCCACCGGTGGCGGACTGGGAGGTGCCGTCGGCCAGCTCGGAGGTCCCGGTGGCGGTCTGCTGGATGCCGCTGCTCAGCGTGCTGAGCCCGGTGGCCAGCTGGTCGGTGCCGTCGGCCAGCTTGCCGAGACCCGTGGCCAGGCTCCTGGTGCCCTTCGCCAGCTTCGGCCCGTTCGCGGCGAGCTTGTCGATGCCCCCGGCGTACCCGTTGAGGCCCTTGGCGATCAACGGTCCGTTCTCGGCGAGTGCAGGGCCACCGTTGACCAGGTTCTCGGAGAGGTCCACGAGGCTGTAGGACTTGCCGTCGGGTGCCTTCTGCTCGGTGGTGAGGGCAGCGTTTGCTGCGCCCGTGCCGATGGCGATGCCGCCGGCGGTGGCAGCGAGATAGCCGAAACACTGCTCGTCCGGCGTTCCGGGCGGACAGGCAACCCCGAACGGCTTGAGTCCCGCCTTCAGGATGGCGAGATTCCTGGCCGAGTAGGGCTGCTGGCCGAGCTTCGCGAGCTGGGCCATCCCGTCCGAGGCCTTCTTCATCGCCGTGTTGACCTGCTGCACACCCGATCCCACGCCGGCGCCCAGCGTCCCGTACTGCCCGGCTCCCTTGGCGAACTGCGCCGCTCCGTCGGCGAACTCACCGAACCCGGGCTGCTTCTTGGTGCCGTCGTTCAGCTGGGTGAGGCCGTCGGTGAACTTCTTCACCCCGTCGGCCAGATCATCGGCCCCGTCGGCCGACTTCTGCGCCCCGTCGGCCAGCTGCTCGGTCTGGCTCGGCAGCTCCTTCGTACCGTCGGCCAGCTTCGTCATCCCGGCCGAGAGCTGCTGCGTCCCATCGTCCAGCTGCTCCAGTCCGTCGGCCAGCTTCTTGCCGCCCGTCGAGGTCTGGTCCAGCCCGTCACTGAGGTCGCCGCTGCCGTCGGCCAGCTTCCGGGCGCCCTTGGCCACGCTCTCGAACTGCTTCTTGGTGGAGTTGAAGCCCAGGTAGATGTTGTCCAGGTACTGCTCGGTCAGCTCGGTGTTCAACGTCTCCCGGGCCGCCGTGGTGATCACCTGGGCGACCACGCCGTCGGTGATGCCGCTGACCTGCGAGGTCTGCACCTCGATGGTGGCGGGCGCGATGTCGGCGACCTCGGTCTTGGAGAACGACGTGGCCTGCTTGGAGAAGTCCTCGGGGATGGTCACGACGGCGGCGTACGTCCCCGACTCGAGCCCGTCGCGGGCGTCGTCGTCGTCGGTCAGCACCCAGTCGAAGTTGCTGGCGTCGGCCTCACCGTTGACCAGGCCGCCGGCGAGCTGGCGGCCGAGGGGGACGAACTGCTTGTTGAGCGTGGTGCCCTTGTCGTTGTTCACGATGGCGGCCTGGACCCGGTCCAGTCGGGTGTCGGAGTTCCAGGTGGCCCACAGGAAGCCCGCGGCCACCAGCAGCGGCACCAGGACCAACCCGACCAGTGACACCCAGGTGACCTTGGGCGCTCGCGCGCGTTCCAGTGTCAGCATCGTGTGCTCGTTCCCTCAGTCCCCGTCGTCGTTCGATCTCTGTCTGGCGTGCACCGGGTCATGGGCGCACCTCGTGGTGGCTGTCGGCCAGGTCGGGCACCGGACCGAGAGTCAGGTGCCGGTACGGCGTGCGGATCATGTCGTCGATCAGCGCGCGATCGCGGGCCGCCATCAGCAGCGCACGGGAGGCCGATCCCCCGGTCTCCTCGACCAGGCTGGCCAAGGCGGCCCGGTCGTCGGCGTCGACCAGCACGTCGGCGTGGTCGATCATGATCACCACCGGATCGCGGCGCTCCGCGGTCCTCAGGTCCTGGCGCAGACCACCCTGCCCGTTCCGGGCCGGTGACAGATCGCGGCAGTCGATCAGGGCCACCCGGCCCCGGACGGCGGCCGCCTGCTCGGGCAGCACCAGTCCGGCGATCTTGGCCCTGCCGGCGGCCAACCGCATCCGGCCGGCCAGGGTGAGCAGGAAGGCGGTCTTGCCCGAGCTCACCCGGCCGTCGACCACCACGATCTCGCCGGGTCGCAGGGCCATCCCGAGAGCGCCGTCGTTGCCGGGCACCCGCAGTCCCTCGGCGTAGACCAGATGATCATCGTCGGCGGTCGGCCAGTCGCGCAGGGACAGCTGGTGGGCCAGTCCCTCCCCCTCGACGTCGAACGTCGGCAACCGCTTGTCGATCCAGGTCGGCAGCCACCAGGCCCGGTGGCCGAGCAGCGTCATCACCGCCGGCACCAGGGTCATCCGGACGATGAAGGCGTCGACGAAGACACCGACCGCCAGGCCGAAGGAGATGGTCTTGATCGGCCCCTCACCCTCGGGGACGAAGGCGGCGAACACGGCGAACATGATGATCCCGGCGGCGACCACCACCCGGGCCGAGGCGTTGAACCCGTCCTCGATCGTCTGCTGCGGATCGACCAGGTCCTTGGAGCCGGCCTTCGCCACGGCGTGCACGTACTCCTCGCGCATCCGCGACACCAGGAAGACCTCGTAGTCCATCGCCAGACCGAACAGGATGCCCATCAGCAGGATCGGCAGGAAGCTGATCACCGGCCCGGTCTGGTCCACGTTCAGCGGTCCGGAGAACCAGCCGTGCTCGAACACCAGGGCCGTCACACCGAAGGCGGCCAGCACACTCAGCAGATAGCCGACGGTGGCCTTGATCGGCACCGCGATCGAGCGGAACACCATCATCAGCAGCAGCAGCGACAGCCCGACCACCAAGACGCCGAACGGCAGCAGTGCCTGGCCGAGCCGGTCGGAGACGTCGATGGCCACGGCGGTGAACCCGGTGACGTAGACCGGTACGTCGTACTCGTCGAGGAAGTGGTCGTGCATGGCCCGGATGCGCAGCACCAGGTCCTTGGTCTCCTCCGAGTCCGGAGCACCGGTCGGGATGACCTGGACGATGCCGACCTCGGCGTTCTCGTTCGGGGTGGACAGGGGCACGCTGGCCACCCCCGGCAGCGCCCGCAGCTCGTCGGCGATGCCGTCCATCACCCCGAGCGGGTCGTCGGAACCGACGATGGTCGCGCTGATGATCAACGGACCGTTGTAGCCCACCCCGAAGTGCTCGTCGATCAGGTCGTAGGTCACCCGGGCCGGGGTGCCCTCCGCGGCGGTGCCGTTGTTGGGCAGGGCGATCCGCAGGTCCTTGGCCGGATAGGCCAACGCGCCCAGCACCACCACCACGAGCAGGATGGTCAGTACCGGCCACCTGGTGACAGCGCGCACCCAGAGTCGCGGCACCGGTGTGCGCTCCTTGCGCGGCTTCGCCGGATCCTCCGGGTCGGCCCTCGGCGCGCGGACCTTGCGCGGCTTGGGCCGCAGCTTGTCGCCGGCGAAGCCGAGCATGGCGGGCAGCAGGGTGAGTGCGATGACGACCGCGATGCCGACCCCGACCGAGGCCGCGACGCCCATCGTGGTGAGGAAGGGGATGCCGGCCACGGCCAGCCCGCTGAGGGCGATCATCACGGTCAGGCCCGCGAACACGACGGCCGACCCGGCGGTGGCGACCGCTTCGGCCACGGACTCCTCGGCGTCCATCCCGGCGGCCAGCTGGTCACGGTGGCGCGAGGTGATGAACAGGGCGTAGTCGATGCCGACGGCCAGGCCTAGCATGATCGCCAGCAACGGCGTGGTCGAGGAGACGGTGGTCAGACCGGTCGCGGCGAAGATCAACATCACCGTCAGACCGACTCCCAGCAGGGCCGTGATCAGCGGCATCCCGGCCGCGCGCAGCGACCCCAGCGTGAGCCACAGCACGATCAGGGCGATCACCACACCGAGACCCTCGGTGATGGTGATCCCGGGTCGGCTGTCGCTGTAGGCCGAGCCGCCCGGCGAGACCTGCGAACCCGGGATGGCGGCCTGCAGCGCGCGGGTCTCCTCGTCGATCGCCGCGAACGTGGCGTCGGTGACCGCCCCGTCGACGGTGATCAGCTGCAGCTGGATGATCGCCGCTCGGTTGTCGTCGTTGATCACGCCCTTGGCGTACTCGTCGAACGGCGACATCGCCGAATCGACGTCATCGATCTTCTCGAAGGCCTTCGTCGCGTCGTTGATCTGCCGCTTGTTCTCGGCCTCGCGCACGCTCGAGCCCTCCGGCACGACGACCACCACCTGCGCGGTGACCCCGCCGGCCTGCGGGAAGGTCCGGTTCAGCGAGTCCAGCGCCGCCTGCGACTCCGTCCCGGGCACGGTGAACTTCTCGTCGAACTTGCCACCCAGCGCCCCGGCCGCCGCGAGGGCGATCGCGAGCACGGCCAACCAGATCAGCAGCACCCGGACGCGACGCCGGTAGGCGGCGCGCCCGAGGGCGTACAGGTAGGAAGACACGCGGTGGGACCGCCTTCCGAAGGAATGAATACAGACTTGTATCCGATACAGTACTGTATCGATCCGAACCACCCAGAACCCGCGAGGAGGGGCGCAACATGAGCACCGAGGCCACGACCGAGCCGACGATCACCGCCCGCCGCGCCCAGACCCGCGAGCGTCTGATGGCCGCCGCCCGGACCGTCTTCGCCGAGCAGAGTGTCGAGGCGGCCAGCGTGGAGGAGATCTGCGAGGCCGCCGGCTTCACCCGGGGCGCCTTCTACTCCAACTTCTCCGACCGGTCCGAGCTGGTGCTGGCGATGATCCAGCAGAGCATCCAGCTCCAGTTCGCTGCGGCGCAGCAGGCCATCGCCACCATGAAGGCGGCCGGAGACAGGGGCACCGACGAGCTGGTGTCGATCGCCATGTGGGCCCTGACCGGCTCCGGCGCCGGCCTCGGCGGCTCCAACCAGGACGTGATCACCGACCGGGCCATGATGCTGTACGCCGCCCGCGAACCGGACCTCCGCGAGCCGTACCTGAGCTTCGTCGACACCTGCCTCGACCAGGTCGCCGCCCTGATCACCGATGCGCTCGCCCACGCCGGCCTCGAGCTGACCGTTCCCATCGAGGACGCGGTCCCGCTGCTGGCCGCCACCCACAACCACCTGCAGACGATGGGTCTGTTCGACCAGCGCCGGGCCGACCCGAGCCTGCTCGGGTCCCTGCTGGGGGCGATCACCCGCTCGGCTGAGAACCGCTGACGACTCACCTGAGAAGCGTCACAGCCTGGTCCCACTAGTCTCTAGTCATGCAGATCCTGGTCGTCGACGATGATCAAGCCGTTCGGGACTCGTTGCAGCGTTCGCTGCAGTACAACGGGTACGAGGTCAGCACGGCCGAGGACGGCCTGCAGGCGCTGGCCCGGCTGGCCGCCAACCGGCCCGACGCGGTGATCATGGACGTGATGATGCCGCGGCTGGACGGGCTGGAGGCGACCCGGATGCTGCGAGCGGCCGGCAACGACGTACCCATCCTGGTGCTCACCGCCCGCGATGCGGTCAACGACCGGGTCGACGGACTGGACGCCGGTGGCGACGACTACATGGCCAAGCCCTTCGCCCTGGATGAGCTGCTGGCCCGGCTGCGCGCCCTGGTGCGGCGCGCCGGGACCACTGCCGACTCCAACGACCCGTCGACCCAGGCGCTGACCTTCTCCGATCTGGTGCTGAACACCCAGACCCGCGAGGTGCTGCGCGGCACCCGGGCGATCAACCTGACCCGGACCGAGTTCGCGCTGCTCGAGGCCTTCATGCACCACCCGCGGCGGGTGCTCGAGCGGTCCTGGCTGCTCAACGAGGTGTGGGGCTTCGACTTCCCCACCACCGCCAACTCGCTCGAGGTCTACATCGGCTACCTGCGGCGCAAGACCGAGGCCGACGGCGAACCGCGGCTGCTGCACACCGTTCGCGGGGTCGGGTACGTCCTCCGCGAGACGCCCCCGTGATCTGCCCGCCCGCTCGACCCGAGACGTGCTCGGCTGGGGCGGGCTGATGATCCGTCCCGCCGCCCTGCTGCGCGCGTGGCGGGTCCGGCTGCGGGAGAAGCTACGGAGCTTCCCGCTGCAGCGGCGGGTGGCCCTGCTCACCAGCTTCGCGGTCGCGATCGCGGTGGCCGTGACCGGCATGGCCGGCTACTTCACCCTTCGGCTCGCCCTCTACCGCAGTCTGGACAGCGAGCTGACCGAGGTCGCGGAGGCACTGGCCAGCCCGGTGGCGCGCAACATCCGCAACATCGGGGGGTTGACCGAGTTCACCCTGGAGGCCGGCAACTTCAGTGTCGCCGTGGTTCGCGCCGACGGTCAGGTGTTCTTCGTCCAGGGTGAGCAGGTGCATCTGCAGGTCGGCGACGAGGAGCTCGCGGTCGCTCGGCTGCACAACGGGGTGTCGGCCCGCTCCGGGGTCGCCACCGACGGACGCCCGTACCGGATGGTGGCCGTCCCGCTGGAGGGCCTGGACAACTACGCCCTCGTGCTCGGCCGGCCGCTGAACGTCACCAACGACATCCTCAGCTCGCTGTGGATCGTCCTGGTGCTGTTCGGCGCGACCGGCGTGGTGCTGGCCGGGGCGGCGGGCACGGCGGTGGCCCGGTCGGGCCTGCGGCCCGTGCGCCAGCTGACGGCCGCGGTCGAGTACGTCGCGCAGACCGACGACCTGACCCCGATCCCGGTGACCGGCAGCGGCGACGTGGCCAGGTTGGCCGACTCCTTCAACCGGATGCTGGACTCGCTCGGTTCCTCCCGCGAACGGCAGCAGCGGCTGATCGCCGACGCGGGCCACGAGCTGCGGACCCCGCTGACCAGCCTGCGGACCAACATCGAGCTGCTGTCGCTGGACGCGACCTCGAACATGTTGCCCGAGAACGACCGGCGCGAGATCTTCGGCGACGTCAACGCCCAGCTCGCCGAGTTCACGGCCCTGATCAAGGACCTGGTGTCGCTGGCCCGCGACGACCAGGTCGCCGCCGCACCGGAGCCGATCGACCTGCGGGACGTCATCACGGCCGCACTGGAACGCGTCCGCCGGCGGGCCCCGAAGGGCGTGGAGTTCGACGTCGAGCTGAGTCCGCTCTACGTGATGGGCGAGTCGGACGACCTGGAACGGGCCATCACCAACCTGCTGGACAACGCGGTGAAGTGGAGCCCCCCTGACGGCACCGTACGGATCTACCTCGAGGGTGACCGGCTGCGGGTGGCCGATCAGGGACCTGGCATCGCGGACGCCGATCTGCCGCACATCTTCGACCGCTTCTACCGCGCGGACACGGCCCGCAACACCCCCGGGACGGGTCTCGGGCTGTCCATCGTGGCCCAGACGGTCCAACGGCACGGTGGCTGGATCACCGCCGGACCATCGGCCCAGGGCGGGGCCGAGTTCACCGTCCAGCTGCCCGGCGCAACGACCCGCGAGGACCTGGACGAGCTCACCGAACCCATCTTCTGACCCGACGACTACTCCGCATCCCACCAACGGAGCACCCGCAGTGCGTGGAAGGTGAGCCACGGCGAGGACTCCCCGACCGGCACGTCGACCTCGAACCAGACTCGGCCGGGATGGCGGCGCTCCTGCTGCCAGGTGCCGTCGGGCTGCCGAGCCTCACGGATCACGGCGATCGCGTCGCTGATCCGCTCGTCGCGGGCGGTGCCGTCGTACCGGGACGCCTCGCGGAAGTGCTCGGCCGCGTTCAGCACGCCGTAGAACCCTCTGAACGGGTACGCGAACCGGGTGACCCACGGCCCCACGATCTCCCCAGTGGTCCTGCGGAACATCAGTCGACGCTCCAGCAGGTACTCCTCGCCGGCCTGCCGCGCCGCCCGCAGGGTGTCGTCGCCGCCGATGTGCTGCTCGTACCAGAGCAGACCCTTGATCGTGTTCAGCGTGGACGGGAACGAGGAGCGGGTGGAGCCCTCCACCCACTCGCAGTTCCAGCCGCCGTCGGGCAACCGGTGCTCGGGGAACCAGCCGGCGAGCGCGGACACGTCGGCGCCCAGCCAGGCACCGTTGTCCAGGGTGAAGGCGTTGATGCAGGCATCCACCTCGCCGCCCCAGTAGGGCAGGTCGTCGTACTCCCAGCGGCTGTTGGCCGCGAGCTTCTCGGCCGTCCCCGCGAGCACCGACGGCTCCAGACCCCACTCCCGCAGGCTGTTGAGACTCCAGGTGGTCGCGGTCCACGGCTGGCCGGCTCCCGGGGCCGCCTCGGGACCGTCGAAGGCGAAGTCGTGCGGGAAGAAGGCGCCGCCGGCCCACTGACCGTCGGCGTCCTGGTGCGACAGCAGCTCCGCCCCGAACCCCTCCGTCGCGACCCTGGCCCGGGTCGCCGCCCACACCTCCTCGGGTGCGTCCAGCAGATCGCGCTCGACCTGCCAGCGCAGCGCGGGGTCGGTGTTGAGCAGCCAGTCACGCAGGTCCGGCTCCAGGTCGTACGTCATGGTCGCTCCTCCATTCAACACAGCCGTCACAGCCGTCACAGCACCGTTCGTCACAGCACCTTCACCTGCGCGCCGTCGATCGTCTTCCACCAGTGGCCGTACCGGCCGAACACGAGGGGTTCCCGGTCGGCCAGCATCGCCGTCAGACTCTCCGCCTCGGCGGCGAGGCTCTCCCACACCGCCGCCGACAGCCGGCGGAAAGCCGTGGCCTCGATTCCCCGCTCCACCGGTCGCCAGACCCCGGCCACGTAGCCGTCGACCAGCAGCATCGGCAGCACGTCACCGTTGCGGCGGATCACCGCGGTCCGATACTCGGCCGGAATCAACCTGCCGCGGTCGGAGTGGGCCAGCAACGCGTTGTCCCACATGCCCAGCAGTCGCGGCGGCACCGGCGTGTCCTCGTCCGCGACGACCGCCCCGACCAGGTCGAAGATCGGCTTGCCGTCCGGACCGGTGTGCGGCACGAGCTCGTCGGCCAGGTCGGCGAACGCCTGCTTGGCGGGCGGGCGGTAGAAGGTCGAGAACTGGGCCAGGTCGGCGGGCGTGGCCGGGCCGTAGGCCGCCAGATAGCGTCGGGCGAGCTCGACCATCGCGGTGTCGGCCTCCGGTGGTTCGGCCGGAATCGGTGGGCTCGGCGCCGCCAGGTAGGTGGGTCGGAGTCCGTACGTCCACGGGTGCGGGCCGGGGGCGTGGATCAGCGGGGCGTACGAGCGCAACGCCCACCAGATCCTGGTGTCGGAGAGGTCTCCGAACCGCTCCACGAAGAAGGCGTCCACCTCCCCGTTGCTGCGGGGCTCGGCCAGGAACGTCAGCAGATCGTCGATGCTCGCATCGGCGTCGGCGCTGGTCAGCCCGGTCCGGGTGAACCGTGAGTCGCCCAGCCGAGCCGCGCGCAGGGTCCGCAGCATCGCGCGATGGAACACGTAGCGGTCCTCGGCGGCGACGGCGTGCAGGGTGATCCTCAGCAGCGTCGCCTTGACGATCCGGTGCGCGGCGAAGGCGGCGTCGAGATCGGCCGGATCGAAGTCGACGACCCTGTTCCACAGCGCCACGTACGGAGCGGCCGCCTGCTGGGCCTGCAGTCCCACCAACCGTCGGACCGCCGCGACCACCCCGATCGGCTCGCGCTCCGCCAGCAGCTGCCGACGCAGCAGCGTCCGGTTGAGCTGCCTCTCGGTGAGCTGCATGGCCCGATCATGCCGAGCACCACCGACAGCCTGACCGAAGGCCAGGGGCGACGGCTCGTGCCGCGCCCTGTCAGTCGGGGCGGAACACCGATCTGAGCCCGGTCAGGTAGCCGAACGTCGAAGCACCGATGTGACCGCAGTCGGGGATGATCACGTGCTCGAACCGCAGGTCGGCGTAGCGGTGAGCCTCGAGCTGCTCGGACAGCCAGTCGACCCCCGCTCGGTAGTCGGTGTCCCGTGACCCGATCGAGGTGAACAGGCTCGCTGCCACGCTGGCCCCCGGCTCCGGCCACGCGTCCGGATCGAGCAGCTGCACCCCCTGCTCGTACGCCGCCGGGCTGGTGGCGATCACCCGGTTGAACAGACCCCCGCGTTCCAGCAGGGCGTAGACGGCGAAGGCTCCGCCCAACGAGTGCCCCCACAGGACCCGATCGGCCGGGTCCGTGCGGTACTCCCCGTCGACCAACGGCACGATCTCGGTCTGCAGTGCGTCGAACAAGGCGCTCGCCTGCCCCGACGCAGGGTCGTCCGGCACCGGCCGGGGCGCGTAGTCCCGGCCCCGGTTGGCGCCCCACTCGTAGGCGCTGCTGAGCGGCTCGCCGACGCCGACGACCAGCACCTCGGGCATCGCCTCGTCGAAGACGGTGATCAGCGCACCCTGGGCCGCGAAGGCGAAGGTCATCGGCGCGTCCAGCACGTAGATGACGGGATATCTCGCCTCCGACGACCCGTAGCTCGGCGGCAGCCAGACCGTCAGCGCGACCTCGCGATCGAGGACCTCCGACCTGAGCAGGTGGCCCCGAGTGTCGAGCAGTCCGGGCACGGTGGACTCGGTCATGCAGATCCTCCTTGGTCAACGGGGTGCGGGCCGTCAGCGGGGTGCGGGGGGTCAGCGGGACGCGGGGCGCCGGCGGCATCGAGCCGGTCACGCTGCTCGGGGGACAGCCGGACGGATGACGCTCCCAGGTTCTCCTGCAGCTGCTCGAGCCGGCTACCCCCGATGATCGGGATCACCGTGCAGCCAGGTGTGCTCCGCAGCCAGGCGAGGACGACCTGGTTGACGGTCGCCCCCAGCTCGGCGGCGACCTCTCCGACGCAGTCCAACCGTGCCTCGGTGTCCGGTCCGCGGTAGCCCCACGGAACGGATCGGTCGGAGCGGGTGTACGCCCCGTTCAGCAGCACCGAGTAGGCCACGACGGCCAGCCCGTGGGCCCGGGCGAAGGCGAACAGCTCGGGGCTCGCCACGATCTGGGGCGCCACGTCGGCGGCGGCCGTCGGCCGCAGGTAGGTGTGCCGGTACTCCAGTGCCGCGAGCGGCCAGCCATCGGTCTCGGCGAGCAGCCGCGCCTCGGCCAGGCGCCACAGCTGCCAGTTGCTCAGCCCGACCGACCGGATCCGGCCGGATCGCAGCAGCCGGCCGAACCCGTCGAGGATCTCCTCCAACGGTGTCGTCCAGTCATCGATGTGGGCGTAGTAGACGTCGATCGTCGGCGTCTGCAGCCGTCGCAGGCTCTTCTCGCACTCGCTCGCGACGTCCGCGGCGCGCAGGCCACCGGGCACGTCCTGGTACGGACCGGCGACCTTGGTCGCGACCACGACGTCGTCCCGGTTCCCCCGGGCCGCCATCCAGTCGCCGATCACGGACTCGCTCTCGCCGCCGACGAAGCCGGGAAGGAAGGCGGCATAGACGTTGGCCGTGTCGATGAAGGTCCCGCCGGCCTCGGCGAAGGCGTCGAGCAGCCGCCGGGCCTGCTCGGGCGAGGTCCGGCTGCCGTAGTAGTCAGTTCCCAGGCAGAGCTCGCTGACCTCGATGCCGGTCCGTCCGAGGCGGGCGCGGCCGATCGGCTGGGGCACGCTCGACCTCCGATCGCGGACCTGCGGAACGTATCGCCCGCCTCGGCCCGGGTCAACGGTCGGCCCTGGACCCTTGGCGCGCCCGGACGGCCCCTTACGGCCGGAACCGGCGCGCCACCTGCTCGAGACGGTCGGTGTACGCCGACCACCACGCGGCGTCGCCGGCGTCGTCCTGGTCGTTCCCGGCCCGGCCGTCGATCAGCTCGCGCAGGATCTGCAGCTGCCCGGCGTGCATCGCGGTGTCCTTGAGCACCCGCGAGAGCAGGGCCCCCGCCGTCGTCTCGCGCGAGCCCTGCGGCCACCACGGCACGGTCCCGGGTCCGTCCGGTCCGACCGCTGACAGCACCGTGTCGGAGTGCGCGCAGGCCTGCCGGTACAGGTCGACGATGTGGTCGGCCGGTTCCTCGGCGGTGGCCCACATGTCGGCGTTCGGTTCACCCGCGTCCTCGGCGATCCACGGCAACGCGATCGCGAACGGACGGTCGAGGCAGACCCCGAGGTAGCCGGCCTCGATGCCGATCAGGTGCTTCACCACGCCCAGCAGGTTGGTTCCGGTGGCGGTCATCGGATGCCGCAGCCGGTACTCGTCCAGACCATCGACCGAGCGCAGCACCTGGCGGCGCGACTCCTGCAGGTAGCCGTGGTCGTCGTGGTGGATCGGGGTGCTCGGCACGGGGAGATGCTAGGGGCTGTCGCTGCTCACCGGCCCGCCTGTCGCCGTCTGGGTCCAGCCCTACGCTGCCGTCATGCGACCGCTGCCGGGCACCGTGCTGCACTTCTCCGAGGACCCGCGGATCCGCGAGTTCGTGCCGCACGTGGCCCCCACCTCGACCAACCCGGAGGCCCTGGTCTGGGCCGTCGACGCCGATCGTGCCCCGGACTACTGGTTCCCGCGGGACTGCCCGCGCGCGCTGGCCTGGGTCAGCGCGACGACGACCGAGGCGGATCGGGTCGCGATCCTGGGTCCGGCGGTCGATCGCGTGCACGCGATCGAGTACGGCTGGCTCTCGCGGCTGCAGACGGCCCGGCTCTACGCGTACGCGTTCGACGCCGCGGACTTCGCGCCGTACGCCGACGACCCGACCTCGCACGCCCACGTCGCCCGCAGTCCGGTGCGCCCGCTCGGCCCGCCCGAGCCCGTCGGCGACCTGCTCGCGCTGCACGAGGAGGCCGGGATCGAGCTCCGACTGCTGCCGACCCTGTGGCCCTGGTGGGACGAGGTCATCGCCAGCACCGTCGGGTTCAGCGGGATCCGACTGCGGAACGCCCGGCCCCGTCCGGTCCCTGCCGGCCCGATCGACTGACTCCGGTCAGACGTTGACGGACTCGCCGAGGGCCGCCGTCCGCAGCTCCACCGACGGCCCGCCGCGCACCTCGATCCGGCAGTGCTGCCCGGGCCCGATCTCGTGGATGCCGGTGACGGCCCCGGTGGCGAACACCATGCCCGCGCGCACCGGCTGACCGCGGCCGATCAGGAGGTTCACGGCGGTGGCCAGACCGTGGTGCAGGCCGCCGGGCAGGTTCGCCGAGGTCCCTTCGCCCACCAGCTGCCCGTCGATGAAGGTGGCCAGCTCGATCGGGTCCCCGCCGGCCCGGGCGGTCAGGGCCGGGCCGACCACCAGCCCGTTGTTGTTTCCGAAGTCGGCCGCGATCACCGCGGGACCGAGGGCGTTGATGTCCGGGATCGGGCTGCTGGCCACCTCGATGCCGACCAGCAGCCGCTGGTCCAGACCAGCCACCTCCTCGGCCGTCCACGCGTCCGGGTGGTCCGGCAGCTCCTGCTCCAGCCGCACCACGACCTCGGCCTCGACGGCCGCGAACCCGGCGGCGAAGATGCCGACCTCGATCGGGGAGTCGTGCTCGCCACCCTGCCGTCGCCCTCGGCTCCAGATCGGGCCGACGAGCCGGTCCGGGTCACCCGGTGCCCGCCGGTCGGCCGCGATGTAGCCGATCTTCCAACCGACCAGGTCGTCCGGCCACTGGGCGATCGCTGCGTCCTGGATCCGGTAGGACTCGGCCATGTCGGCCGGCGCCGGTCCGGGGAACCCGGTCAGCCTGCGACCTTCCCGGCGTGCCCTGACCAGCTGGCCGGCCACCAGGGCCGGTGCCGGATCGCTCATCGGGTCCGACCGGCCCGTCTCAGGCCGAGCACCACCAGGGCGATCCCCACCGCCAGCACCACCAGCCCGATGTAGAACCAGGTCTTGTCGCCGGTCATCACACTCCCCGGGATCAGGTTGAGACCCTGACCGATCCAGATCCCGCCGGTGAGCACGGCGAGCGCACCCACCACCACCAGGGCGATCCGCGCGGCACGCGAGGTCATGAGCGTCCTCTTCTCTGCCAGCGCGGTCGTCACGGCTGACCTCTGCAGACTACGACCGGCCCTTCGTGGCGTACGGCGTGTGGGTCGGCAGGCTCATCCGCGGCGCCCGCCGCGGTCTCCGCGGCGCGGACAGGGACAGCAGCAGCTGCACCCGGTACCGGTGGCCGCGGTAGGGCTCCAGGATCTCCAGACAGGCGGCGTCGTCCAGCGGCTCCCCGACCAACGCGTACGTGATGTCCTTCGCCACGTGGTAGTCGTGGATGCTCCAGGCGTCGGCGTCCCCGTGGGCCCGCTGCCTGACCTCCGCCGAGGTCCACGGGCCGATGCCGGGCAGACTCCGCAGGGCCCGGTCCGCGGCCCGGTTCTCGCCCCCGAGGGTGCGCTCCAGCGCGCGGGCCCGGCCCGCGGCGCGCACCAGGGTCGCGCTGCGGCGCTGCTCCACGCCGGCCGCCAGGAACCGCCAGGTCGGGATCCTGGCCCAGACCTCGGCGGCCGGCGGCACCCGCATCCCGTACGCCGCCGACTCCCGGTCGGTGGCCGGCCCGGGAGCGACCTCGCCGAACTCGGTGACCAGCAGGCGGAACGCCCGGAACGCCTCCTTGCCCGTGACGACCTGCTCCAGACAGGCCGGCGCCAGCGCCTCCCAGACCAGGTCGGACCGACCGATCAGGATCTCGGCGTAGCGCCGCTGGGCCAGCACCAGCGCCGGGTGCTCGGGTCGCGGCCGGAAACCGGCCGGGTCGTCGTCCGTCCCGAGCAGTCGTGGGAGCTGGTCCAGGGCCCAGTCGGCACCGTCGCCCCAGGCGCGGGCCGACACCGTCGTCCCGACCCCGGCGAGCCGCAGCAGCACCGGGCCCTCCGGGGTCCGAGAAGCGCGCAGCCAGTGCCCCGGGCCCAGCCGGCGGTGGGTCGGGTCGCCCGGTCCACGGCGATGCGCCCGGATCAACGGATCGACCAGCACCGGCCTGTCGAAGGTGATCCGCCGCTCGCGGAAGTCCTGCCCGGTCACGCGCGGTCGATCAGCCGCGGCGCTTGGGCGCCGGCCACGGGTTGGGCTCGCACGACCCGATGCCCTTGGTCTGCTGCATCATCACCGGAGCCCGCTTCCCCTTGCCTGGACAACCCACGTGGTTGTGGCCGAGTCGGTGCCCGACCTCGTGGTTGACCAGATACTGCCGGTAGGCACCGACATCGGAACCGTACGCGTCCGCCCCGCGAGCCCAGCGCCAGGCGTTCAGCATCACCCGGTTGCCGGCCTGGCAGGAGACCCGCCCGTACGTCCGCAGTGGCCAGCAGTAGCGATCAACGGTGCCCGGGGTGGCCAGGAAGACGGTGAAGTCGGCTCGCGCCGGATCGCTGACCAGCTCCAGCCGCCAGTCGCCGCCACCGATCCAGCTCCGCGAGTCGCTGAGGGTGGTCTGGATCGCGCGGGCCGTCTCGTCGGGGTCGTACGGGAGGTCCTTCTCCACCTTGACGGCGTACCGCAGCAGTCGGGCGCCCGGCTCGCCCACCTTCGGTCCGTCGACGTCGGCCCGGCCGAACTTGCCGGAACCGTGCTCGGGGATCTTGACCTTCTTCGACCGCTCGGCCGTCGCCCGGACGCCCTCCCCGTCCTTCGACCCCGCGGTTGACCCGACCCCGGGCGCGCCGTCGGTCCCGCCGGCCGGCGACGAGACCGAACTCGGCATCGGGGCGACCGCGGCGGGTTGGGCGCCGGCGCCGGATCCCCCGGAGACGACCAGCGCGGCGACCAGCGCACCAGCACCGAGGACCCCGGCCGCCACGGCGGGCCAGTGACCTGCGAGCGCGCCGGCCCGCGGCGGCCGTCGTGGGTTCAGCGGCCGTCGGAGCTGACGCGGGCCGGGTCGCCGGGCACGGAAGGTAGATTGAGGGCCGCTCTGCGAGCCGGGATCACCCAGGTGGCGACGCGGCCGTGGAGTCACGATGACCAACCCTAGGCGGAGAATGCCCCACTCACACGCGATCGACACCACCGGAGGTCGACGTGTTCCGACGACCAAGCGTGGTCGGAACGAGGCCGCTCGGCACCAGCGGGCGCTTCGGATCCTGGTCGTCGTGCTCATTCCGCTCGGCATCTGGACCTTCGCCGGCTTGATCGCACTCTGGCCGCAGGACGTCTCCAGCCACATCGACGCCGACGTCGCCGGCTACAGCATCGCCGGCGTCACCTACCCGACCGCCGAGATCACCGCCATCCAACCGGTGTCCTGCGAGGGGATGGCCGGCTCCACTCCCGGGGTGGCCGACCAGACCTGCGCGACCATCGCCGTCCGGGTCCTGGACGGTGACGACACCGGCAAGGAGGTCGCCGGGATCCCGCTGACCGACGCCCTCTACAACAGCGGCACCGAGGTGGGCCAGCGGGTCACCCTGATCCGGATCCCGCCGCTGGACGGGCAGCCGGCGCAGTACCAGTTCTCCGACTTCGAACGGCGCGTGCCGCTGCTGGTCATCACGCTGGTCTTCGCGGCCGCGGTGATCTTCGTCGCCCGCTGGCGGGGCTTCGCCGCCCTGCTCGGTCTGGGCTTCGCCGGCTTCATCCTGGTCAAGTTCATGTTCCCGGCGCTGGTCAGCGGCACGAACCCGCTGCTGATCGGGCTGATCGGCAGCTCGGCGATCATGTTCGTGGTGCTGTACGCCGCCCACGGGTTCTCCGCCCGTACCTCGACGGCCCTGGTCGGCACCCTGTTCGGACTGGTGACGGCGGCCCTGCTGGGCTGGGGGGCGACCAACTGGGCCCACCTGACCGGCGTCACCGCGGAGGACGACTACGTGCTGGCGGCGGCCGCACCAGATCTGTCGCTGTCGTCGGTGGTGCTCGTCGGCATCATCGTCGCCGGTCTGGGTGTGCTGAACGACGTCACCATCACCCAGGCGTCAGCGGTCTGGGAGCTGGCCGATGCCGATCCCGACCAGAAGCGGCTGTTCTCCAAGGCCATGCGGATCGGGCGCGACCACATCGCCTCCACCGTGTACACGATCGCCTTCGCGACGGCGGGCGCCTCATTGCCGGTGCTGCTGCTGATCGCCATCTACAACCGGCCACTGTTCCAGGTGCTGCAGACCGAGCAGTTCGCCGCCGAGCTGATCAGGACGATGGTCGGCTCGATCGGTCTGATCCTCGCGGTCCCGCTCACCACGGCGATCGGGGTCGCTGTCGTACGGGCCTCGCGGACCGCGAAGCCCCTGCGAGCACCGAAGGGCGCGACGTCGTCAGGCCCAGGGCAAATGCCATCCACGGACGGCGAATCTGCTCAGCCTGCCGCTGCCGAGCGCGATCCGTCATCCGTGGATGGAGATTCGCCGACCGCCGGCTCGCCCGCCGACCCGACCACCGACCCGGTCGCCGATGACGGATCCACGAGCGGCGGCGACGACGAGGCCACCACCGTGCTGCCCAAGCAGAAGACCCGCCTGCGTCGACGGTCCAGGACCAAGGACGACGACTACAACTTCTCCGACCTGCGCGACCCCGACTGACGCGATGCTCGCCGTCCGCTACACCGGCTACGGTTCGTCGCCCGAGCTGGTCGAGATGCCCTCGCCCGTCTGTCCCGACGACGGTGTGGTGCTCGACGTCCTGGCCACCGGCGTCTGCCGGTCGGACTGGCACGCCTGGCGCGGTCATGACCCGGTGTCGCTGCCCCACGTGCCCGGTCACGAGCTGGCCGGCGTGATCAGCCAGGTCGGCCCGGGCGTCACCGACTTCGGCCTCGGCGACCTGGTCACCACGCCGTTCGTGAACGGCTGCGGGCTGTGCGCGCTCTGTCGCCGCGGCGACGCCCAGGTCTGTCCCGCCCAGACCCAACCCGGGTTCACCCACCACGGCTCGTTCGCCGAGCAGGTGGCCCTGTTCGCCGCCGACACCAACCTGGTGCGGCTGCCCGACGGGATGGACCCCGTCGTCGCGGCCTCCCTGGGTTGTCGGTTCGCGACCGCGTACCGGGCCGTCACCGCCCACGGCCGGGTCGCCGACGGTGACTGGGTCGCGGTGTACGGCTGCGGCGGGGTCGGTCTGTCCGCGATCCAGATCGCGCTCGCCCTGGGCGCTCGGGTGGTCGCCGTCGACGTGGCCGAACCGGCCCGACAGCGGGCCACCGAGCTCGGGGCGATCAGCATCGGCACCGAGGGAGCGATCGAGCGGATCGTCGAGCTGACCGACGGCGGCGCCCACCTGGCGATCGATGCGCTCGGGTCGGCGGCCACGTCGTCGGCCGGCGTCCGGAGCCTGCGCCGTCGGGGTCGCTACGTCCAGATCGGCTTGATGCTCGGCGACGATGCCCGGGCCCCACTCCCCTGGGACCTGCTGGTCGCGTACGAGCTCGAGGTGTACGGCTCCCACGGCATGGCCGCCCGCGACTACCCCGCCCTGCTGGCCATGGTGACCTCTGGCGTGCTGCGTCCGCACGAGCTGGTCGGCCGGATCATCAGCCTGGCCGAGGCTCCGGCGGCCCTGATGGCGATGGACTCGCCCACCGCCTCGACCGCCGGCATGACCGTGATCGACCTCGACCGCAATTGACAGCATGCTGTCAATCACTCTAGAATTGACAGCATCCTGTCAATCTTCCGGAGGTGCTCACCCATGACGACGACAGTGGTCTTCTACGCGACCGACACGATGGCGGACTGGGAGTACGGCTACGTGCTGGCCGGGCTCACGATGTCGGCCGAGCAGGTGCCGGGCTCGTTCCGGGTGCTGGTGGCCAGCGAGGAGGGGGAGGCGGTGACCAGCAAGGGCGGGCTGCGCGTGACGCCCGAGGTCGCACTCTCTGAAGTGGAACCGGCCGAGATCGGCGCACTCCTGCTCCCCGGTGCCGACACCTGGTTCACCGGTCACGACCGGGTGCTGGCTCTGGCCGGCCGGACACGGGCCGACGGCGGCGTCGTGGCGGCGATCTGCGGAGCCACCTACGGCTTGGCCCGCACCGGGCTGCTGGACGACCGCGACCACACCAGCAACGCCCCCGACTTCCTGGCCGGAGCACCCGGCTACGGCGGCGCCGACCGCTACCGCGAGGCCCGTGCCGTCCACGACCGGGGCGTGATCACGGCGCCCGCCACCGCGCCGGTCGACTTCGCCCGCGCGGTGTTCGAGGCCCTGCAGGTGTTCCCGGAGCCGGTGCTGGAGGCGTGGTACGGCCTCTACACGACCGGTGAACGTCGCTTCTACGACGCCCTGGTCGGGGCCTGATCGGTGGTCGAGGACGGGGCGCACCACACCGCCCGATCCGCAGCCGGCGACGCCCTGACCGACCTGGTGCTCCCCGTGTTCGAGCTCAACGGAGAGTTCCTGGCCGCGGCCAAGGGCATCGCCGAGCCGGCCGGCCTGACCCCCGCCTGGTGGCAGGTGCTGGGCGCCACCCTCACGGAGCCGCTACCGGTGGCCGAGATCGCCCGGCGGGTCGGTCTGGGCCTGGCCCGGCAGAGCGTGCAGCGGACCGCGGACCTGCTGGTGGATCAGGGCTGGGCGACCTACCGGGACAACCCCCAGCACCGTCGGGCGAAGCTGCTCGCTCCGACCGACGCGGGTCGGGGCACGCTGCTGCGCCTGCGCGAGGCCCAGCACGCCTGGGCGGACGCCGTCGGCGCGGAGGTCGGCGCGGACGAGCTGCGGGTCGCGCTGGCCACGGTGAACCGGGTGATCGCGGCGTCTCGTCGTCAGCGCGGCGACCTGCCGGGATAGTCGGTCAGGATCCGGGCTTGAGCAGCGGGAACAGGATGGTCTCCCGGATGCCGGCGTTGGTGAACAGCATCACCACCCGGTCGACGCCCATCCCGAGCCCGCCCATCGGTGGGGCGCCGAACTCCAGCGCGGTCAGGAAGTCCTCGTCCAGCTGCATGGCCTCCGGGTCGCCGGCCGCGGCGGCGAGGGACTGGGCGACCAGGCGGTCGCGCTGGACCACCGGGTCGATCAGCTCGGAGAAGCCGGTTCCGCGCTCCGTCCCGCCGATGATCAGGTCCCAGGCCTCGATCAGCCGAGGGTCGCTGCGATGGGTACGCGCCAGCGGCTGGGCGGACGGCGGGTAGTCGTAGACGAAGGTCGGCTGGATCAGCTCGGGTTCCACCAGCTCGCCGAACAGCTCGACCACGAGCTTCTCCGCGTCCCAGCCGGGCTCGATCTCGACCCCGTGCCGCTCGGCCAGCTTCCGCAGCGCCTCGACGGAGGTGTCCGGGGTGATCTCCTGCTCGACCTTGGACGACAGGCCCGGGTAGACCGGGAGCCAGGCCCAGGCACCATCCAGGTCGATCACCCCGGCCGGGGTCTCGATCTGCCGGGAACCCAGCACGTCCGCGGCGTCCACGATGATCTGCTGCATCAAGGCAGCGATGGTCCGCTGATCGCCCCAGGCGTGATACGCCTCGAGCATGGTGAACTCCGCACTGTGGCTGGAGTCGATGCCCTCGTTGCGGAAGATGCGGCCCATCTCGTAGACCCGGTCCACCCCGCCGACCACGGCCCGCTTGAGGAACAGCTCGAGGGCGATCCGCAGCGTCATCGGGGTGTCGAACGCGTTCAGGTGGGTGTGGAACGGTCGTGCGTGGGCGCCGCCGTGCACCAGCTGCAGCACTGGGGTCTCGATCTCCACGTAGTCGTCGCGGTGCAGGGTCTCCCGGATGCTGCGGGTGATCGCGGCCCGGGTCCGGACCATGTCCCGAGCGGCCTCGCGGACGGTCAGGTCGGCGTAACGCTGCCGTACGCGGTTCTCGTCGGACAGCTCGTTGTGCAGGGTCGGCAGCGGTCGCAGCGCCTTGGAGGCAAGCGTCCACTCGCTCGCGAACACCGACAGCTCACCTCGTCGGGAGGAGATGACCCGCCCGGTCACGCTGACGAAGTCGCCGAGGTCGACCACGGCCTTCCAGTCCGCCAGGGAGTCCTCACCCACCTCGGCCAACGACAGCATCACCTGCAGCCGGGTGCCCGAGTCGGCCAGCGACAGGCCCTCCTGCAGGGTGGCGAAGCACAGCTTGCCGGTGTTGCGGATGAACACCACCCGGCCCGCGACCGAGACCACGTCCTCGGTCTCCTCGCCGGTGGCCAGGTGCGCCCACCCGGCGCGGACGTCACGCAGGGCGTGGGTCCGGGGGACGGAGACCGGGTACGGCTCGCGCTCGGCCGCCAGCAGCTGGGCGCGCTTCTCCTGACGGACCCGGATCTGCTCGGGGACGTCGGGATCGGTGGTGGGCGTGGGCACCGGCCCAGGGTAGTGGAGCAGCTCCGAACCTCCCCGAGTTTTTCGTTCCGCGGGCCACCGGAGTGCGGCCCGAAGAACAGGGATCCAGGGTCCGCGGAGCGCTCATGATCGGTGCCGGAGGCGTTTACCGCGCGGTAACGAGGGGTTCAGTACGCTCCACCCATGGAGGACGTCCTCGCGAGTTACGAAACGGGTGCCGCGTTCGACGAGATGATCGACTCCGACGGTGCTGTCCGTCCGTCGTACGCAGCGGTGTACGAGACGCTGCGGCGGGCTGCCCCTGACGAGCTGCGGTCGATCGCCGAGTCACTCGCGAACAACTACTCCCAGGCCGGGGTCACCTTCGACGTCGGCGGTGTCGAACGTCCGTTCCCGTTGGACCTCGTGCCCCGGGTGATCCCGGCCGACGACTGGGACATCATCGACTCCGGTGTCTCGCAGCGGATCCGTGCCCTGGAGGCGTTCCTGGCCGACGTCTACTCCGACGGCCGGGTGATCACCGACGGAGTCATCCCGCGCCAGCTGATCACCTCCTCCAGCCACTACCACCGCGCGGTCTGGGGGATCGAGCCGCCCAACGGCGTCCGGGTGCACGTGGGTGGCATCGACCTGATCCGCACCCCCGAGGGTGACGTCCGGGTGCTCGAGGACAACGTCCGGGTGCCCAGCGGCGTCTCGTACGTGATGACGAACCGCAGCGCCATGGTGACCGCCATGCCGGAGGCGTTCGGCACCCAGCGGATCCGGCCGGTGAACGGCTACCCGCAGCGACTGCTGGCCGCGCTGCGCAAGGCCGCACCGAGCGGGATGGACGACCCGACAGTGGTCGTGCTGACTCCCGGGGTCTACAACTCCGCCTACTTCGAGCACACCCTGCTGGCCCGCACCATGGGGGTCGAGCTGGTCGAGGGGCGCGACCTCGAGTGCCGTCGTGGCCGGGTGTTCATGCGCACCACCTCAGGACTGCGGCGGGTCGACGTGATCTACCGGCGGATCGACGACGACTTCATCGACCCGGTGCACTTCCGGCAGGACTCGATGCTCGGTGTCCCCGGCCTGGTCAACGCGGTGCGGAGCGGCGGGGTGGCGCTGGCCAACGCGATCGGCAACGGCGTGGCCGACGACAAGCTCATCTACACCTACGTGCCCGACCTGATCCGCTACTACCTGCGCGAGGAGCCGATCATCCGCAACGTCGACACCTGGCGGCTGGAGGAGGATGCCGCCCGCGAAGAGGTGATGGACCGGTTGGCCGAGCTCGTGGTGAAGCCGGTCGACGGCTCCGGCGGCAAGGGCATCGTGATCGGACCGGCCGCGACACCGGAGGAGCTGGACGCCCTGCGGGTGCGGGTGCTGGCCGACCCGCGCGGCTGGATCGCCCAGCCGCTGGTCCAGCTCTCCACCGTGCCCACGTTGATCGGTTCGGGGCTGGAGCCGCGGCACGTCGACCTGCGACCGTTCGCGGTGAACAGCGGCGACGACATCTGGGTGCTGCCCGGTGGTCTGACCCGGGTGGCCCTGCCCAAGGGCGAGATCGTGGTGAACAGCAGCCAGGGCGGCGGCAGCAAGGACACCTGGGTGCTCAGCCAGCCGTTGCGGCTGCATGCGCCCGAGTCGCTGCCCGACGAGGACGACGAGCAGGACGACGAGGAGTCCGAGAGCGAGGTCGACACCACGCCGAGCACACCGGCCCCTCCCCCGCCCCCGGCGGCTCCACCGGGTGCGGCCCCCGCCGTGCCCGCCACGGCCGCTGCGGCGGCGACCGCGACCCGGTCGGGCGGACCGAGAGTCACCCCGTCGGCCGTACCGCTGCTGGTCGGCGGCGCTCCGGGCACGATCGGCGGGCGACCCGAGGTGCTCCACCAGCAGGTCGAGCAGCAGCAGCAGTCCGGCCCGGAGACCGCTGGTCGTACGTGGAGGTCGGCGATGCTGAGCCGGATCGCGGAGTCGATGTTCTGGATCGGCCGGTACGTGGAGCGCGGCGACAACACGGCCCGGATGGTGCAGACCCAGCTCCGTCTGATCGCCGAGGACACCTCGCGCGGCGAGTCCGACTCCTGCCGCAACCTGCTCGCGCTGATGAGCATCGACGAGGAGGACTATCCAGAACCCGATGCCGCCGACCTGCTGCGGCTGCTCTGCTGGGACGCGCGCGAGTCCACCTCGATCTTCTACGCCTGGGCGGCCGCCCGGGACAACGCCCGGCGGGCCCGGGAGGTGATCCCGCTCGAGGTGTGGGAGTGCATCAACACGACCTGGCAGAAGCTGCCCACCGGACGGTTCAACACCGTGCGCGCCTACTCCTTCCTCGACTGGGCCCGCGACCGCAGCGCCTTGGTCAGCGGGCTGGCCCGGAGCACCATGGTCCGCGACGACGGCTGGCAGTTCTTCCTGCTGGGCCGCTGCCTGGAGCAGGTCGACATGACGTCGCGGATGGTCGCCTCGGCCTCACCGACCACCGGCAGCGCCAACTGGCCGTCCGTGCTGCGGGGGGTCGGCGGGCACGACGCGTTCCTGCGGACGTACAAGGGTCTGCACACCGACGCCGAGGCCGCCGAGTTCCTGCTGGTCGACGCCCGCTTCCCGCGCTCGGTGATGCACGGACTGGTGGCCGCGCAGGAGTGCCTGGAAAAGGTCACGCTGCTCAATCCGAGCGGGGTCGAGCACTCCCGGGAGGCGACCCGGCTGCTCGGACAGCTGCGGGCCAGGCTGGAGTACACCCCGATGCAGGAGATCCTCGGCGCCCTCGACGACGAGATGACCGGCGTCCAAGGGGTCTGCTCGGTGGTCAGCGAGGTGGTCGCCACCACCTTCTTCGCCGCCGCCGACCCGACCGCGTGGATCACCGAGGGGACCCGCTGATGCGCCTCAACATCGTGCACAAGACCGGCTTCCGGTACGCCTCACCGGTCCGCGCCTCCTACAACGAAGCGCGGATGACGCCGGCGGCCAACTCCACCCAGACCGTGTGGAGCAGCAGGCTGGGCATCGAGCCGGCCGCCTGGAGCATCACCTACACCGACTACTGGGGCACCGCCGTGACCACCTTCGAGGTGCACGAACGGCACTCGCGGCTGACCGTACGGTCGCAGGCAGTGGTCGAGACCCGCGGTGACGGTCTGCCCTGGGACACCGATCGTCGGGTGCCGGCGAGCGATCTGGGTTGGGCCGCCCTGCAGGACCGGGGGGTGACCGACTCGATGTCGGAGTTCCTGACCGTCAACGAGCGGACCACCGCCCCGGACGAGCTGCTGGAGCTGGCCCGAGGAGTGTCGGACCAGGCGCCGCGGCTGGCCGGGCTGGAGGTCTGCCAGCTGGTGGCCGACCGGCTCAGCTACCGGCGCGGATCCACCGAGGTCACCAGCACGGCGCGGGAGGTCTGGCAGGGCGGCAGCGGCGTCTGTCAGGACTACAGCCACGTCGCCCTCGGCGCCTTGCGCTCGATCGGGCTGCCGGCCCGGTACGTGTCCGGCTACCTCTTCCCCTCCGAGGGGACCACCCCGAACTCGACCGTGGAGGGCGAGTCGCACTCGTGGGTGGAGTGGTGGTGCGGCAGCTGGGTGGGCTACGACCCGACCCAGCGGCAGCGGCTGTCCGAGCACTACGTCCGCGTCGGCCACGGTCGCGACTACGGCGACGTGGCCCCGCTGCGCGGGACGTACTCCGGTGGCGCCTCGGACATGTTCGTCACGGTGGAGATGACCCAGCTCGGCTGAACGAGGTGGATCCGACTCGTGGTGGGTCTCTCAACCAGCTTGTCAGGCAGCGGCGTCTGGGTGCGTACATCGCAAGGCCGACGAGGAAGGGATACCGAGTCGTATCGCGACCGAGGAGAACGAAGCGAGGTGCGTGCCCAGGCGTCGCTGACAGGTGAGCTGGTTGAGAGACCCACCACTTGATCCGTCGGGCTGAGTATCTTGCTCCCATGAGCAACTACGGGCAGCAGCCGCCCAACCCGTACCAGCAGCCGAATCCGTACCAGCAGGGCCAGCCCCAGCAGGGTCAGCCGCAGCAGGGGCCCTACGGGCAGCCCGTGCAGTACGGGCAGCGCCCGCAGTACGGCCAACCGCCGCAGCAGGGTCAGCCCAACCCGTACGGGCAGCAGCCGCCACAGAACCCGTACGGCCAGCAGCCGCTGCCGCCGAACCCGTACGGCGAGCGCGAGTACCGCCAGCCGCCGCCGCAGGGCCAGGGCCAGTGGGTCGCCCAGACCCCGTCGCGCCCGACGGTGGCGCCGCGACCCATCCCGGTGGTGACCCTGGACGCGCTCCCCGGACGCGAGATCGCCGAGATCGTGGGTGACGTGGTCGGCGTGGTCGCCCGTGGACGTGACCTGCCACCGGAGCTGCGCGGCGGCGGGATGGAGGCCGGCTACGTGAGCATGCTGACCAGGTCCCGTCAGGACGCGATCTCCCGGGCCGTGGAGATGGCCGAGTCCGCCGGCGCCGACGCGATCCTCGGGCTGCGCTTCGACTGCAGCGAGATCACCCAGAACATGAGCGAGGTCGTCGCGTACGGCACGGCCGTCAAGCTCATCCCACTGCCCGGAGACGCCGACCAGGCGGCCGAGGACTCGGCCGTGACCCCGCTGAGTGCCGCCTCTGCCACGGAAGCGACGAACGAGCCGGCGGTCGACGAGGGGTCGGAGCGGCGCTCGGACTGGGGCCCACCGCAGGGCCAGCCGGCGCAACCGGGCTGGCCGTCCCCGTCGAACGGCTGACCGATCGACGTCCCCGACCCCCTCGCGAGGTCGCGGACCGGACTGGGTGAGAATGACGGCATGACCGCTGACAACACGGCCGATCAGGCAGAGACACCGGAGGAAGCCAACAAGCGGAAGTTCCGGGAGGCGTTGGAGGCCAAGAAGGGCCGCAAGGGTGAGGACCACCTCGACTCGGGCACCGGCCCCGTCCAGCCGCACGGCCCCATCGAGACCAAGCGGGTCTTCCGCCGCAAGAGCGGCGGCTAGGCCAAAACCGGCACTCCATCCGCACGGTGCCTACGCCCTTCGACTTCGTCGACACGGTGGTGGTCGTACGGGACCTCGTCGTCACTCGTGCGGACGACCACGCCTGCCGGCTGGAGCCTCGTACAGCTGATCTCGATTGGTACTGCGACCTCGACGACGGCACGCCGACCGGGGAGAACGATCCGGCGTCGTCCGCCCGGTGGGTGTGCCCCGCGCTGCGACTCGGTAGCTCGGCCACGCCGCTCATCGACGTGCGACGGGCCGGGCCCCAGTCCGACCTCGCCAAGATCCTGCGAGGTCTCGGGCGGCTGGCGGGACGGGGGTCATCGCGTACCGAGGGCACCGATGGCGTCGGACGGTACGTCTACAGCGATCCGGCGGGGATCCTGGACGACGATCTGCGCCACCGCATCGAGGGCTGGCCGCCGGCGCTGCATGGTGACGGGATCGTGCGGCCCGCCGAGCTCACCTCGATCGCCATCACCCGCGAGGGGCTCGTCGTGACGTCGGCGTCATGGTGGGGCAGCGCTCCCGTCCTCGATCACCTGATCGGGCTGGCCGTCGACATCGCCCATCGCGTCCGACGAGGATGGTGACGCAGCCGCACTCTGCGGAGAACTCAGCGCGACCGGGCCCACAACGGCGCGACACGCCGTGCGGGAGCACAGTCGGGGTGAGTTTGACGCACGATGCCTGGGGGCCGCAGGCCGCCACCCTCAGGTGAGCAGGAAGCTCCGGCGGGAAGCGGCGTCGGTCAGCAGGTCCACGACGTCGGTGGGCAGCGACCCCGCGGATCTCGGCGATGGCCTCGGCGGCGGCACCGACCACCGGGGACCGGGGACTGAGCACCGGCCGCGCGGCCGGCAGCTCGTCGGCCAGCGCGGCGACGGTGGCCTCTCGCAGGGCCGGGTTCTCGCTGCTCAGCACCGATCCACCCAGGACGACGGTGGTCGCGGTGTCCTCCAGACCCACCTGTACGCAGGCCGCCCGGGCGTACCGGGCCAGCGAGCGGGCCTGACCCCGGACGATCCGCCCGGCCACCGCGTCTCCGCGCCGGGCAGCATCCAGCACGTCGCGGGCCAATCCGGCGTACACCGGCGGATGACCGCCACGTCGGGTGCCGGCCTCCAGCATGGACGTCACGTCGTCGTACCCGAGGTGGCTGAGCAGGGCCCCGGTCAGACAGGTGGCCGGGTCGATCCCGAGGTCGGCGCGGACGACCGCGTCGAACGCCGCCCGCCCCAGCTCGCCACCCCCCAACGGGTCCCGCAGCCAGAACGAGGCGGTCCACTCGCGCTCCGGACCCCGTGCGACCACGGCACCACCGGTGCCCGCCGACAGGGCCACCCCCAGGCCGCTGGGCTCGCCCGCCCGCAACAGCGCGAAGCCGTCGTTGTGCAGGGTCCGGGACAGCCCCGGGTAGTGACCATCCAGCCGTGCGCTCCAGAACTCGTGGTCGGAGATCCAGTCCATCCCCGCCAGGCAGAAGGCGGCGTGGCCGAGCCGGGTGTGGTCGGCCCGTCCGTACGCGTCAGTCATCGCCGCATCCGCCGCGGCGATCACCGCGTCCACGGCCGCCTGCTCGGTGACCGCTCCGTAGATGTCCCCGTTGCCGGCGCGACCGATGCCGAGCACCCGGCCGGTCAGGTCGGCCACCACGGCCACGGTCTTGGAGTTGCCGGCGTCGACCCCGAGCACCAGCTCCGGGTCGTCGCTCATCGCAGCAGACGCTCCGGCAGGTAGTCGCGGTTCGCGTACGCGAGGTCGTCGTAGAGCTCCTCGGCGACGTGCAGGTTGCGCACGAACGGGTGGGCGGTCAGCGCCCGTACGGCGTCGGCCCGGGTGCCACCCCAGGCCGCCTCGGCGGCCAACCGCTGGAACTCCGCCAGGGTCTGGGTGATCCCGCGGACCGCGTGCGGCAGCGGCTGCTGCGGCACGGGTCGGGCGCCGGTGGCGTCCACGTCACACCACACCTCGACCACTGTGTCCTCGTCGAATCCGGGCAGGGCGCCGCCGGTGTTGGGCAGGTTCACCGGCAGCCGGGCGGGGGCGTCGTTGTAGTAGGCCGACATCACGTCGATGGCCAGCTCCAGCTCGTGGATGCCGCCCCGGGACCGGTTGGGATCGAGCTCCGGCACCGCGGCGTCCGCCTGCTCCGCGTAGTGGTCCCAGTACCCCGGCAGCGCGTCCAGCAGCACCCCGGCCCGGGTCAGCCGCTGCGACTGGGCCTCGCGGAAGTACTCCTCGCCGAAGTAGTAGTAGCGGAAGTAGTCCGACGGGACCGAGCCCATCGCCACCGCGAGGTGCAGCATCCGCTTGTCCCAGACGGGCACGCTCGGGTCGTCGGCGATCTTCGCGTAGCCCGCCTCCAGGTGCGGGATCAGGTCGCCACCGTCGTAGGTGTGCACGGTCGACCAGCAGTTGTGGTTGACCCCGGCCATCATCACCTCGGCCCGGTCGGGATCCAGCCCGGCCGTCGTGAGGATCGGCTGCCAGAAGGTCATCGGTCCTTCGCACATCGAGTAGATCAACCGGTCGCTGTGCAGGGTGACGGCCTGGGAGACGATGTTGACCGGGTTGGTGTAGTTGAAGATCACCGCTCCCGGCGCGACAACGGCCAGGTCGTCGAGGATGCTCTGGATCACCTGGATCGAGCGGAACGACATCATCATGCCGCCGGGGCCCTGGGTCTCCTGGCCGATCACGCCGTGGCGCATCGGGATCAGCTCGTCGGCCTGGCGCAGCTCGAAGCCGCCCGGCCGGAAGCTGGACAGCACGGCGTCGACGTCGGTCAGTCCGGCCCGCTGGTCCGTGGTCGTCTCCACAGTGATGTCGAGCCCCTGGGCGCGCACCAGCTTCTTCGCGATCCGTTCCACCAGGTCCAGGTGGTCCTGTCGCCGGTCGATCAGCACCACGTGCGAGCCGTCGAACTCCTTGCCGTGCGCCAGCAGCGAGGCCATGGTGCCGGCGGCCCGGGAGGAGCCGCCCCCGACGTACGCGACCTTGATCGAAGCCATGAGTTGACCTTTCTGGGGTGGTTCAGTTGGTGGTCGCGGGCGCGGCCTGAGCCGCCGCGGCCCGGTCGAGGAAGAGGTGCGGGCGCCGGCACTCCACCCACACGGTCGCCGGCCAGGCGGGGTCGTACGCGGTGGCGGCGGACAGCCGCTCGGCCGCCGCGGTCTTGTCCGGACCGTGCACCACCATCACCACCTCGGCGGAGCGGGCCCGGATCGTCGCGACCCCCACCGTCACCCCGAACCGGGGCACCGCGTCCAGGTGTCCGCCGAAGCTGGGGAACGTGGCCAGGTTGTCGCGCCGGGTCGACTCCGGCAGCGCCACCACCCGGGTGCGGGCGCCGGTGTCGGTGCCCGGCGGGTTGAACGCCACGTGACCGTCCCCGGCGCCGGAGGCGAGCAGGAAGAGATCCACACCACCCGCGTCCGCGATCCGGTCCTCGTACGCGTCCGGGTCGGCCGGGTCCGGCACCCAGAGCCGGTCGGCCGGGATCCGGAGGTGCTCCGGTCGCTCGGCGTTGAGCCGGTCCATGATCTCCACCCGACCGAACCGGCGGCACGAGTGCGGCAACGTGGGGTCGACGGCACGGAACCCGTCGGCGGAGCGCTCGACGTACTCGTCCATCATCACGATGACCAGGTCGCTCAGGTCCAGGTCCTCGGCTGTGGACAACCGGGCCAGGTGCTCGTAGGTGGTCGAGAGGCTCCGTCCACCCGGGCACCCGAGCAGGAAGGGTCGACCCGTGGTGCGCTCCCGGTAGCGGTCCACGATCAGGGCGGCGACCTCCGCCCCGATCTCCTCGGAACCGCTGAGCACGCGGGGAGTGACCGACACGGCGGCGACGATACCAGTCAGACCAGACGAGCGCGAGACGCCTCCAGATGATCTTCGTACGGGCTCCGGATGAGCCAGTCGCCACAACTGGTATGGTCTGGCCATGGGCGGAGGTCCGGCGCGCGAGCAGGCGTACCAGCAGCTGTCGGCACTGCTCGACCGCGGCATCTATCCCGCCGGTTCCCGGCTCCCCGGGGAGCGTGCCCTGGCCGACGAGATCAAGGTCAGCCGCTCCACCTTGCGCCTGGCCCTGGTCCAGCTGGCCGACGACGGTCGGCTGGTGCCGTCCGCCCAGCGCGGCTGGTTCGTCCCGCAGATCGTGCTCGGCGAGCCGCCGAGTCAGCTCGTCTCGTTCACCGAGCTCGCCGCTCAGCGCGGCCTTCGGGCGACCTCGACCGTGCTGTCCCGGCAGCGGCGACCAGCGACCTTCGAGGAGGCCGCGGACCTCCAGATCGCCGCGGCGGCACCGGTGATCGAGATCGTCCGGTTGCGGGGCATGGACGGGGTTCCGATCACCGTCGAGAGCGCCGTGCTGCCGTTGCGCAGGGTCGCCTGGCTGGAGGCCGAGGACCTCACCGACCAGTCTCTGTACGGGGTGCTCGAGCAGCACGACATCCGTCTGCACCGTTCGACCTACACGGTGCAGGCGATGAACGCCGGGGACTGGGAGGCCGGGCTGTTGGACCTGCCGGTCGGTGCGGCCGTGCTGGTGGCCCGGGACGTGACCTTCACCGTCGACCGGACCCCGATGATCATCACGGTCAACCGCTACCGCGGGGACGCGTACCGCTTCACGGCCGACCTGTTCCGCGGCGCGGTCTGAGACTTCAGCCCCGCCACCCCGCCGCGAGTCCGGCGCCCAGCAGCGGTCCGTCCGGACCCAGCTCGGCGACGACCAGCTCGGCCGCGACGCCGGACCGCGACCATTGCCGGATCAGGGCCCGACGCGCGACGGTGTCGGCACAACCGAGCCCGCCGCCCAGCACGATCCGGGCGGGGTCGAACAGGTTCGCCATGGCGACCAGCGCGTCCGCGAGGGCCTGTCCCGCAGTGGCGGCGATGGCCAGGGCGGTGGGCTCGCCGCTCTCGGCGGCCGCCAGCAGGGCGCGGGCGTCACGACCGCCCCGCCCGGTCGCCGAGCCCCAGCGAGCGGCCATCCCGGCCCCCGACGAGAACTCCTCGAGATCCAGTCCCAGCGGACCCGGCAGCTCACCCAGCGCGATGGCGCGGCCCCGGGTGCCCGGCCAGATCCGACCGTCGACCAGCAGCGCCGAGGACAGCCCCGTCCCCCAGGACACGAAGACCGCCGAGTCGAGGTCTCGGACCGCGCCGAGCCGCAGCTCGGCCAACAGGCCACAGCGGACGTCGGACTCGACCACCACGACGGCTCCGGGGAACACCGTCGGCAGCCAGTCCGACGGCTGCTCGGTCCAGGCCAGCACCTCGGTGCTGGTCAGCCGGCCGCCGTCGACGTACTCGCAGCAGCCGAGACCGACCGCCGTCACCCGGTCCGCGTCCTCCGCGCCGGCGGCCCGCTCGGGCTGCCCGGCCCGCTCGGGCTGCTCGGCCAGCACAGCCAGCTCGGCGGCGAGGCTGCGCAGGGCCCGCGAGCCCGGGTCGGCTGCACCGGGCGGACCCGGTGTCACCCGCTCGACCCGGTGCCGGACACCGTGGTCGTCGAGCAGTGCCCCGACCAGCTTGCTGCCACCGACGTCGAACGCGACGGTCAGTTCCGGCACGGGTCGACTCCCATCGGTCCGATCACGGCTGCCACCCGTCGGGCACCCGGGCGAAGCCCTGCAGGTAGACCGCCGGTCGATCCGCGCGCACCAGGGTTCGCAGCTCGTGCCCGGCCGGGACGAAGCAGGCGTCGCCGGCCTGCAGGCACCCGACGGTGTACGCGGTCTCGGCGGCGTCGGGGTCACGGACGTCGACCCACAGCTCGCCCTCGACCACCCGCAGCACCGTCTCCTTGTCCTGGCGGGCGAACTCGTCCACGGTGCCGGGCTGGACCTCACCCCGCACCACGGTCAGCAGCGGGGTGTCCAACAACGTCCAGACCAGATGGCCCGGTGTGGCGTCCCGGAAGGAGAGCAGCCCGTCGGCCGGCCCCAGCGGCACCAACCGGCGACCAGCGCGCTGCTCGGTCAGCGCCTGCGGCCATCGACCCTCCCATCGCCGGTCTCGATAGCGGGTCTCGGCCAGCAGCGGCCGGGTCCGGCCGTAGGTGGACGCGGTGCCGAGCACCGGCGGCGGGGACATGAACTCCACCACCCGGGCCGTCCGCGGGCCGACGGCGAAGCCGTGGTGCCAGGTGTCGCGCCCGAAGTACACCCCGCTCCCCTCCGGCACCAGCACCACCTCACCGGACTCCGGATCCGCCAGGCACAAGGTGCCGCCCACGCACAGGTAGGCCACGTCGGCCGCGAACAGCGTCGGGTTGCTCGCCGTGTGTCCGAACCGGCCGCCCGGGGGCAGCTCGAACTCCAGCACATGCAGCTGGTCGGAGGACGAGATGACCCGATCGGTGACGAAGCCGCCCTCCTCGTCGCCCCAGACGTGGTGAGGGGCGTCGGCGCGACGAATGAGCCGCGGCTCGTCGAAATGGGGGCGGGGGGTGGCGCGCCGAACCGTCGGAGAGGTCATGTGGTCAAATCTGGCATAACTGGTCTGCTGGCGGTACGTTGATCGGGCAGAATCACGAACATTCGCGTCGAGTTCGAGGAGCGTCATGGCGGAGGCGGTCTCGGTCGGGATCATCGGCTGCGGCAGCGTGATGCAGCACGCGTACATGCCGCTGCTGGTGAACGAGATCGCGCGCGGCCATGCCACCGCACCCGTGGTGTGCGACCTGCGGGCCGACCGGATCGCCGAGGTCGAGGCGGCCTACCCGACATCGGGCAGCACCCTCGATCCGCAGCAGATCATCGACGACCCCACGATCGACCTGATGGTCGTGCTGACCTCGATGCCCGCGCACGGGGACCTGGCCGAGCAGGCCCTCGCCGCCGGTCACCACGTGCTGGTCGAGAAGCCGATGTCTCTGTCGTTGGGGCAGGCGGCCCGGTTGGTCGAGCTCGACCGCACGGGACCGGCGAACCTCCTCTGCGCACCGCACGTGCTGCTCAGTCCCGACTACCAGCGGATGGCCACGATGATGGCCGACGGGCTGATCGGCCGCCCGTTGCTGGCCCGGGCCCGGTACGGGTGGAACGGGCCGGACTGGGGGCAGTGGTTCTACGAGCCCGGTGGAGGACCGCTGTTCGATCTCGGCGTCTACAACGTGACCACCCTGACGGGACTGCTCGGACCCTGCCGCTCGGTGACGGCCATGACCACCCTGACCCGGTCACGCCGCGTGGTCGACGGCGAGGAGATCGAGGTCCAGACCGACGACACCTTCCAGATCCTGCTCGAGCTCGGCGGGGACACCGGCAGCGTGCTGGCCACCGTGACCACCGCCTTCGGCATGCAGCAGTACCTGGGACCGGCGGTCGAGGTGTACGGGCTGGACGGCACGGTGCAGATGCTCGGCGACGACTGGGCACCGGACGGGCTCCAGCTGTGGCAGAACTCTGTCGGGGCCTGGCAGACCTACCACAGCAGGTCGCGGTACTGGCCGTGGACCGACGGGCTCCGGCACATGATCGACTGCATCCGGACCGGCCGGCAGCCCTACACTCGGCCCGACCACGCGTACCACGTGCTGGAGGTGATGCTGGCCGCGATGGAGGCCTCCGCGACCGGGACCACGCAGCAGATCAGCAGCACCTTCGAGCCCCCGGCCCCGATGTCGACGCGAGACATCGGACCCCAGCACCTGATCCACGACCGGGTGCACGAGGACGCACAGTAGAACCCGTACGCCCACCTGCTCGACCGCGCCCGCGGCCACTCGACGAGGAGACACCATGATGACCACCCGCCGGACCTTCCTCGGCCTCGCGGCCGCGGCAGTCACCATCCCGATCGCGGGCTGCGCACCGGGCGGCTCGGCGCCGGCGGAGTCGACGGCACCCTCCGACGTGAACACCGACCCCGGGTCGCTGCCCGAAGCCACCATCACCACCCTGGACACCTGGACCGACAAGGCGTCGATGCAGGCGCAGTGGGTGACCGCGGTCAACGCCGCCTTCACGGCGAAGTACCCGAAGCTGAAGGTGAAACGGACCAGCGCCACCTTCGACGACATCAACAAGACCCTGAAGCTGAAGCTGTCCGACGCCTCGACACCCGACGTCGTCCCGGCCAACAACGGCTGGCAGGGCATCGGCACCTTCGCCAAGGCCGGGTTGATCTTGAACCTGGACGCGTACGCCAAGGGCTACGGCTGGGACAAGCGGATCCCCGCCACCATCGCCAAGATGCACCAGGTCGCCGCCGACGGCAGCCAGATCGGCACCGGTTCCTGGTTCGGAGCGCCGATCGCCCAGGGCGGCTTCATCACCGTCTACTACAACCGGGCCAAGCTGGAGAAGCTGGGGGCGTCGGTGCCCACGACCTTCGACGAGTTCAAGCAGAGCCTGAGCGCGGCCAAGTCGGCCGGGGAGGTGCCCATGATGATCGGCACCCAGGACCAGTGGCTCAGCACCACCACACTGTTCGCGCTGATGAACGTGTTCGCCGAGAAGCAGAAGATCGCCGACTTCGTCTACGGCACCGGCGGCACCGCGGGCGACATCGGGATGAAGGAGGCCGGGGCGATCTACCAGCAGTGGGCCGCCGACAGCTACCTGCCGAAGAACTTCGCCGGCACCCCGGGCTCCGACTCCGGCCAGGCCTTCGTGGAGGGCACCGGGCTCTACTACTTCTACTACAGCGACTCGCTGCCCTTCAACAACGTCGCGACGGCCGACAAGTTCGGCACCTTCCTGCTGCCCACCGAGGGCATGCCGCTGCAGGCCACCGGTGCCTCCAACCAGAACTTCTCGATCGCGACCAAGAGCAAGAGCCCGGACGCGGCCGCCGCGTACCTGGACTTCGTCTCCAGTCAGGAGGCCGGGGACATCGCGTTGAAGACCGGCGTGATGCCGTTCAACGGCACGTTCGAGAAGCCGGCCGGCGCGGGCGCGCTGCTGGCCGACGAGCTGGCCGAGCTGAACGCGGTGCAGGAGACCGACGGCTTCGTGCCCTACTTCGACTGGGCGTCGCCGACCATGCTGGACACCCTGGGGGCCCAGACCCAGCTGCTGCTGGCCGGGAAGATCACCCCGGATCAGCTCGTCGAGGCCTGTCAGAAGGACTACGACGCCTTCCGGAAGTCGCAGGGCAAGTAGGACCGTGGCCGAACCGACGGTGTCGGCAGCCAGCCAGCTCGCCCAGGTCCGCCGGGCGGGAAAGCGCGGGCGGCCGGCCTCCCGCGGCTCGCGTCGCGGGCGACGGCGCTGGGTGGGTTGGCTCTACGTGCTGCCCGCCCTGCTGCTGTACGCCTTCGTCGTCCTGCTCCCTTCGGTGCAGAGCATCAACTACTCCCTGTACCGCTGGGACGGGGTGTCGACGGCGGTGTGGGTCGGTCTCGACAACTACCTGGCGTTCTTCGACGATCCCCTGCTGGCCGAGGCCATCGCGCACATCGGCGTGCTGGTGATCTTCTACTCCGTGCTGCCGATCACGCTCGGGCTGCTCAGCGCGGCGCTGTTGGCGAGATTCCGGCGGCCCGGCTTCGCCGTGTTCCGCTGGGTGATCTTCCTGCCCCAGGTGCTCACCTCTGTCGTGGTGGCCGTGCTCTGGAAGCAGCTGTACGGCCCCGAGGGCCCGATCAACACCGCGCTGCAGGCGATCGGGCTCGGGGCCCTGGCCCGGGACTGGTTGGGCGACTTCGCCCTGGCCCTGCCGGCCCTCGGTCTGGTCGGGACCTGGACCACCTTCGGCCTGTGCATGGTGCTCTTCGTCTCGGGCTCCGCGTCCATCTCCACCAGCCTGTACGACGCCGCCCGGGTGGACGGGGCCGGTCTGGTCCGGGAGTTCTTCGCCGTCACCCTGCCCGGGCTGCGCCCGCAGATCGCGGTGGCCCTCACTCTGACCGTGACCGGGGCCCTGCGGACCTTCGACCTGGTCTGGCTGACCACCCGCGGTGGTCCCGGCACCTCGACCGTCACGCCGTCGTTCCTGCTCTACACCAAGGCGTTCTCGGTCGGGGACGTCGGCGCCGCTGCGGCCATCGGGGTCGTGATGGCGGTGACCTGCCTGCTCGTGGCCCTGGTCATCGTGCGACTGGTGGAGCGGGACGCCTGATGGCCGGCACCCGGCTCGAGACCGTCTTCTCGTACGCGATCCTGGCGCTGTTCTCGCTGGCCGTGGTGCTGCCGGTGGGCTGGTTGCTGCTCGCGGCCACCAGCCCCAAGGCCAACGCCGGGGTGGATCTCGGTCACCTCCGACTCGCGAACTTCGCCGACGCCTGGGTGCAGGCCGACTTCGCCACCCACCTGCTCAACAGCCTGATCATCTGCGTCGGCGCGGTGGTGATCACCTCGTCGGTGTCCATCCTGGCCGGCTACGGGCTCACCATCCTGGCCATGCCGGGCAGCCGGATCGTCTTCCCGATCATCCTGGCCGGCATCATGATCCCGCTGGAGGGGATCCTCGTCCCTCTCTACTTCAACCTCCGCGCGGTCGGCCTGACCTCGAGCCTGTTCGGCCTGGTGATCGCGCACGCCGGTCTCGGGGTGTCCTTCGGCGTGTTCTGGATGCGGGCGACCCTGCAGGCGGTGCCGCGCGAGCTGGTCGAGTCGGCCGAGCTGGACGGCGCCGGGCGGTTGCGGTTGCTCTGGTCGATCGTGCTGCCGGTGATCCGGCCCGCTCTGATCACCATGGTGCTGCTGATGTTCATGTGGACCTGGAACGACTACTTCCTGGCCTTCGTGCTGATCAACGACGAGTCCCGGATGCCGGTGACGCTGGCGCTCGGGTCGTTCTCCACCCGCTACACCCAGCAGCTCAACCTGATGGCCGCCGCCGCGGTGCTGGTGGCGCTGCCCGTGCTGATCCTGTACATGTTCTTCCAGCGTCAGTTCATCCAGGGCGTCATGTCCGGGGCGCTCAAGGGGTGATGACAGAGAGTTCCCGGACCCGGATGGTGCCCTCGTCGGTGACCACGAACTCCACGTCGCCCAGGTTGCGGACGATGCCGTCGGCCTCCAGCTCGTCCTCCGGCGTGGTGGTGATCACCGCGAGCCGATAGCAGCCCGCCGCCTCCGCCGCCGTCAGTCCGGCGGGAGCGTCCTCCACCACCAGGCAGCGCTCCGGGGCCACCCCGAGTCGCTCGGCGGCCAGCAGGAACGGATCGGGAGCGGGCTTGCCGTGCTCGACCTGGTCGGCGGTCACCAGCACCGACGGTGCCACCAGCTGGGCCGCGGCGATCCGGGCCCTGGCCAGCGGCAACGTGCACGAGGTGGCGATGGCGTTGCGGGCCGCGCTGAGGGCGGCCAGCGCGTCGGCTGCACCGGGCAGCACCACGATGTCGTGCACGTCGTCGATCTCGAGCGCGTTGATCCGTTCGATGGCGGAGTCGTGCCGGTGGTCGGGCAGCAGCTTGCGGACCACTCCGGCCGAGGGCATCCCGTGGTGTCCGGCCAGCTCCTCGGCGGTGACCCCGTGCTCCGCCGCCCAGGTCGTCCAGGCCCGGGCGACGGCCGGCGTCGAGTCGATCAGGGTGCCGTCCATGTCGAAGATGACGGCGTCGAAGTCCAGCTCGGCCAGCTTGCTCAGGCCCACGATCCCACTCCCGATGTCTGCGATGGTGCGGCGCGCGGTTGCGCACCCGTCGATCACTCACTGGCGCAGCGTCCGACGGCACCGTCAGTATTCCGGAAGAAGTCGCTTGTTGAGTGAGCACTCACTCACTAAGATCTCTGGCGTGGTCCGAGCAACTCCCCTTCCCGCCGACGAACGGCGCGCGGCGATCATGGCGGCGACCGAGCCGCTGCTGATGCAGTACGGGCGCGAAGTCAGCACCCGCCAGATCGCGGAGGCGGCCGGGATCGCCGAGGGCACCATCTTCCGGGTCTTCCCGAACAAGGACGCCCTGATCGACGCCATCTTGGAGGACGCCTTCGAAGCGGAACCCACCTTCGTCGCCCTGTCCGAGATCGATCCGGACCTCGACCTGACCGTCCGGCTCGAGCGGGCGATCGCCATCCTCGAGGCTCGGCTGCGCCGGGTCATCAGCCTGTTCGCGGCCTTCCGCCACGACCCACCGCCACCGAGCGACCCCGCACACGCCGACCACCAGCAACGGCGCCGAGCCGACAACAGCCGCCTGAACGCCGCCCTCATCGAGGTGATCGGCGACGACGCCGACCGGCTGCGGTTGCCCGTCGAGCAGGTGGCCGACCTGATCCGCGGGCTGGTCTTCACCGTCACCCACCCGTTGATCGGGGCCACGTTCTCCAGTGAGCCCCGCGTCATCGTCGACACCCTGCTGCACGGCATCGCGACCCCCACCCGTCAGGAGACCCACCCATGCTGATGCGCCTGCTGCGCACGTACCTGCAGCCGTACCGGTCCATGATCATCGCCACCATCGTGCTGGCCACCCTCGGCACCATCGGCGCCCTCTATCTGCCCAGCCTGAACGCAGCGATCATCGACGACGGTGTGGCCACCGGGGACACCGCCTTCATCTGGCGTACCGGCGTGATCATGCTCGCGGTCAGTGCGGTCCAGATCGTCTGCTCGATCGGCTCGGTCTACTTCGGCGCCAAGACCGCCATGGCGTTCGGCCGGGATCTGCGCGAGGCCATCTTCGGCCGGGTGCTGACCTTCTCCGCCCGCGAGCTCAACCGCTTCGGCGCCCCGTCGCTGATCACCCGCAACACCAACGACGTGCAGCAGGTGCAGATGCTGGTGGTGATGTCGGCGACGGTGCTGCTGTCGGCGCCGATCACCATGATCGGCGGCATCATCATGGCCATGCGCGAGGACGTCGGCCTGTCCTGGCTGGTGGTGGTGGCCGTGCCCGTGCTGGCCGGCTCCATCTGGCTGGTGGTCAGGAAGCTGCCACCGCTGTTCCGCACGATGCAGGGCCGGATCGACGTCGTCAACCGCATCCTGCGCGAGCAGATCACCGGCATCCGGGTGGTCCGCGCGTTCGTGCGCGAACCGTACGAGACGGCCCGGTTCGAGAAGGCCAGCGGTGAGCTGACCGAGAGCCAGACCCTGGTCGGCCAGCGGTTCGCGATGATGTTTCCGATCGTGATGCTGGTGCTGAACGTGAGCAGCGTCGCGGTGCTCTGGTTCGGTGCCCAGCGAGTCAACGCGGGCACCATGCAGATCGGCTCGCTGACCGCCTTCCTCACCTACCTGATCCAGATCCTGATGTCGGTGATGATGGCCACGTTCTTGATGATGCTGCTGCCCCGCTCGATCGTCTGTGCCGAGCGGATCGGCGAGGTGCTGGACACCGACTCGTCGGTCGTGACGGCGGAGAACCCGGTCGTCAGGCTGCCGCAGGCCTCGGTGGTGGAGCTGGCCGATGCCGAGTTCACCTATCCCGGCGCGGAGTCGCCGGTGCTGCGGGGCATCTCCTTCACCGCCCGGGCGGGCCAGACGACCGCTGTGGTCGGCTCGACCGGCGCCGGCAAGACGACCCTGGTCTCGCTGCTGCCGCGCTTGTTCGACGCGACCGGCGGAGCCGTCCTGGTCGACGGGGTGGACGTCCGCGACATAGATCCCGAGCTGCTGTGGAGCCGGATCGGTCTGGTGCCGCAGAAGCCGTTCCTGTTCACCGGCACGGTGGCGTCCAACCTCCGCTACGGCAAGCCTGACGCGACCGAGGACGAGCTCTGGCACGCGCTGCGGATCGCGCAGGCCGAGGACTTCGTGAAGGCGATGGACGGGCAGCTGGACGCCGCGATCGCCCAGGGCGGCGCCAACGTCTCCGGCGGTCAGCGACAACGACTGTCGATCGCCCGAGCGCTGGTCAAACGGCCGGAGATCTACGTGTTCGACGACTCCTTCTCCGCCCTGGACGTGTCCACCGACGCGCGGCTGCGCGCTGCCCTGCGAGCCGAGACCACCGGCGCCTGCGTGATCATCGTCGCGCAGCGCGTCGCCACGATCCGCGACGCCGACAAGATCCTGGTGCTCGACGACGGCCAGCTGATCGGCAGCGGCAGCCATGACGAGCTGCTGCTCACCTGTCCCACCTACGCGGAGATCGTCGACTCCCAGCTCAGCGCAGAGGAGGCGGCGGCATGAGCGAGCGCAACGGAGAGCACCGGGGTCGGCCCGACAGCGAGATCCCAGATGCCCTCATCGACTTCCCCACCGCCGGCGAGACGCTCGTCCCGGCCGATGTGGTGGCCGGCGCCGACGACGAGCCCGCCCCGCTGACCAAGGCGCCCGTGCGCCCCAAGTACGCGCCACCGGCCGGGCCCCGGCCGCCCGGCTCCGCCATCGCGGTGGAGAAGTCGCTCAACTTCGGACCGTCGCTGAAGCGGCTGCTCGGTCATCTGGTGCCCGAGCGGGTGGTGATCATCTTCTCGATCGTGCTGGCGGTGGCCGGCATCGTCCTCAGCGTGATCGGCCCCAGGATCCTCGGCTGGGCGACCGACGTGATCTTCACCGGGTTCATCGGCAAGCAGCTGCCGGCCGGAGCCACCAAGGAGCAGGCGGTCGCCGGCCTCCGGGCGGAGGGCAACAACACGTTCGCCGACCTGGTGCAGCGTCTCGACGTCACCCCGGGGGTCGGCATCGACTTCAGCCTGCTCAGCCAGATCCTGCTGATCGCCCTGGGCCTCTACGTGGTCAGCTCCCTGCTGCTGTGGTGGCAGGGCTATCTGCTGAACGCAGCCGTGCAGCGCTCGATCTACCGGATGCGCAACGAGGTGCAGACCAAGATCAACCGGTTGCCGCTGTCGTACTTCGACCGCTCGCCGCGCGGTGAGCTGCTGAGCCGCGTCACCAACGACATCGACAACATCTCCCAGGCCCTGCAGCAGACGCTGTCCCAGCTGCTCACGTCGCTGCTCACGGTGGTCGGCGTGGTGATCATGATGTTCGTGGTCTCGCCTTTGCTGGCCCTGATCGCCCTGGTCACGATCCCGATCTCGGTGCTGGTGACCGGTGTGATCGGGAAGCGGGCCCAGAAGCAGTTCGTCGCGCAGTGGCGGACCACCGGAGAGCTCAACGGCCACGTCGAGGAGGCTTTCACGGGTCAGTCGCTGGTCAAGGTGTTCGGTCGGCGGGCCGAGGTGGAGGAGGTCTTCCGGCAGCGCAACGAGGGTCTCTACAGCTCCTCGTTCGCCGCGCAGTTCATCTCCGGCATGATCATGCCGACGATGATGTTCATCGGGAACCTGAACTACGTGATCATCGCGGTGGTCGGCGGGCTGCGGGTGGCCAGCGGCACCATGAACCTCGGCGACGTGCAGGCCTTCATCCAGTACACCCGGATGTTCACCCAACCCCTCACCCAGGTCGCGTCGATGGCCAACCTGCTGCAGTCCGGGGTGGCCTCGGCGGAGCGGGTGTTCGAGGTGCTGGACGCCCCCGAGCACGAGCCGGATGCCGCCGGCGCCCTGAACCCGGTGCGCGGCCAGGTCGACTTCGACCACGTGGCGTTCTCGTACACGCCGGACAAGCCCTTGATCACCGACCTCACGCTGCACGTGCGGCCGGGCCAGACGGTGGCGATCGTCGGACCCACCGGAGCCGGGAAGACCACCCTGGTCAACCTGATCCTGCGGTTCTACGAGCTGAACGGCGGCCGGATCCTGTTGGACGACGTGGACATCTCCGCGGTCCCCCGGGCCGCCCTGCGCAGCCAGGTCGGCATGGTGCTGCAGGACACCTGGCTGTTCCACGGCACCATCCGGGACAACATCGCGTACGGGCGGCCGGACGCCTCCGAGGACGAGATCCAGGCGGCCGCGGAGGCGTGCTACGTGGACCGCTTCGTGCACTCCCTCCCGGACGGCTACGAGACGATGATCGACGAGGAGGGCAGCAACATCAGCGCCGGCGAGAAGCAGCTGGTGACCATCGCCCGCGCCTTCCTCGCCGATCCGGCCCTGCTGATCCTGGACGAGGCCACCAGCTCGGTCGACACCCGGACCGAGGTGCTGGTCCAGCACGCCATGGCCGCCCTGCGGAGCGACCGGACCAGCTTCGTGATCGCGCACCGGCTGTCGACCATCCGGGACGCCGACGTGATCTTGGTGATGGAGAGCGGCTCGATCGTCGAGCAGGGCAGCCACCACGAGCTGCTGGAGGCTCGCGGCGCGTACTGGACGCTCTACAACGCCCAGTTCGCCGCAGCCATCGAGGACGAGGAGGTCGGCGACCGGGTGGGGGCGGCGACCTAGCGATCGGGGTCCGGGGGGCGGCGCTGCCGCCACCTCCAGAGCAGCAGGATCCCCTCGGCAGCCAGCACGGTGACGAGCAGCTGCCACAGCCAGCCGGCGCGGGTCTCGACCGTCCGATCGCCCTGCACTCGGACCCGATCGGGTGCGTTCACGTCGTACTCCACCCAGATGGCGCCGCGACCGCGGCCGAAGTCCGGCGGGATCACGTCACAGGGACGCCGGACGGTGGTGGTGTGCAGACCACCGGCGTACGGGAACTCGATCCGGTAGCTGATCGAGTTCCGCCAGCCCACACCGGTCGAGCTCGGGCTGCCGTAGGCACCGATGCAGCCGAGGTCGCTGTCCAGGATCTGCGCGTCGGCGATGGCGGAGTGGTGGGCGAACCGGTCACTCTCGTACAGCGATGCCAGCCAGAACCCCAGCGCCAGCAGGGGTGCGAGCACGAAGACGACGGGCACCAGCTTCATCGGGCTCAGAGCGCGATCGTGCCCGACACCCCGGCCGACACGTGGCCGCCCACCCACACCTGGTCCCCCTCGGCGCTCACGTGCACCCGCCCACGCCGCCCCAAGACCGTGCCCTGCGACGCCACGTACCTCGACGGCAGCCGGCCCGAGCCGATCAGCCACTGCGCGAGGGAGGCGTTCAGGGATCCGGTGACCGGGTCCTCGGCCACGCTGCCACCGAGCGCGAACAGGGCGCGAACCTCCACATCGGACTCCGCACCCGGCGGATAGGGACCGACGATCCCGACGTCCCTGAGGCGACACTGGCCGATCGGCCGGACCGCGAGGACGGTGGCCGCGTCGCGCAGCAGCACACCGACCCAGCCCGGGCCGTTGTCGACCCACTGGGCGTCCACCACGTCGGTCGCCGCGATCCCCAGGAACCGGATGATCTCGGTGAGGTCCTCGGCGGCCACGGGGCCGGACCTCAACAGCGGCGGTGCCGCGAAGGCCAGTCGCTCACCCTCGAGCCGGACGGGCACCAACCCGGCGTCGCACTGCTGCACGAGCAGACCCGGGTCCCGCGGTTCACCGCCGGCCGTCGACCAGGCGTACGCCGACCCCAGGGTGGGGTGTCCCGCGAACGGCAGCTCGCTCTCGGTGGTGAAGATCCGCACCCGGTAGTCGGCCTCCGGGTCGGTCGGCCGCAGCAGGAAGGTCGTCTCGCTGAGGTTGGTCCAGCTCGCGATCGCCGCCAGCCGCTCGTCGGTCAGATCGTCCGCGTCGTGCACGACCGCCAGCGGGTTCCCGGACGTGAGCCGGTCGCTGAACACGTCGACCTGTGAGAAGCGGTGCATGGCTAGAGCGCGGCGACCAGCTGGTCGAGCTGGACCCGGGACCAGCCCATCTGCCCGAAGGCGGCCAACGACGCCATCGGGAAGGTGCCGATGATCTTGACCAGCTCGGGGTCCTGCAGGATCGTGCCGGCCCCGGGCGCGCTCGACAGCAGCGCCCGTCCGCGCTCGTCGGCCAGCCACTCGTGCAGCGTCGAGTCGACCCCCAGCGGACCGGCGACCGACGGCGCGTCGATCGACAGCACCACCTGGCCGGAGAGGTGGCGGGACGAGGGGCCGACGGCGATCTCGAACTCGCCGGCTTCGACCGCCCAGCGGCCGAGCCGCTCCGACCAGTAGGCGAAGGCCCGCTGGTCCAGGTCGATGGTGACGGTCGTCGAGGCACCCGGCTCCAGGGCGACGCGGGCGAACCCCTTCAGCTCCCGGACCGGGCGCGCGACCCCGGACTCGAGGTCGCCGACGTAGACCTGGACGACTTCCGCACCGGCCACCGCGCCGGTGTTGGTGACCGTGGCGCCGACCGCGACGGACAGATCGCCGTCGGCCACCGACCCGGACACCGCGGCCGTGACGTCGCCGATGCTGAACGACGTGTACGACAGCCCGTACCCGAACGGATAGCTGACGTCGATCACCGACTTGTCGTAGCCGCGGTAGCCGACGAAAACCCCCTCTCCGTAGCGCACCACGCCCGGGTCGCCGGGGAAGTTCAGGTACGAGGAGTTGTCCTCCAGCCGCAGGGGGATGGTCTCGGCCAGCTTGCCGGACGGGTTGGCCGCCCCGGTGAGCAGGTCGGCGACCGCCCCGCCGGAGGCCTGGCCCGAAAGCCAGCAGTTCAAGATCGCCGCCGCCCGGTGGTCCCAGGTCGACATCTGCACCGTCGAGCCGCCGACCAGCACCACCACGACGGAGTCGTGCACGGCACTCACCCGCTGCAGCAGGGAGATCTGGTTGGCCGGCAGGTCCATCGTGGTCCGGTCGAAACCCTCGGACTCCGCCTGCACCGGCAGCCCGAGGAAGACCACCACGTGATCGGCCTCGGTCGCCATGCGGATGGCCTCGTCCAGCAGGGCGGCGTCCTCATCGGCAGTGTCCAGCCGGAAGCCCGCGGCGAAGTCCACCGTCACGTCGCCGCCGAACGCCGCGGTCAGCTCCTCCAGGGGGATGTCGACCCGGGTCGGGTTGACCTGAGAGCTGCCGGCGCCCTGGTAGCGCGGGGTGCGAGCGAACTCGCCGATCACCGCCACCCGTTGCCCGACGGACGGCCGCAACGGCAGCACGGCGCCGTCGTTCTTGAGCAGCACGGCCGACTGGTGGGCGATGCGCCGGGCCAGCGCGTGATGCTCATCGGGGTCGAAGGAGCCGCCCTCGGTGAGCGCCGGCTGCGCCTGCAGCACCAATCGCAGCACCCGGCGTACGCCCTCGTCCAGCACCGCCTCGTCCAGGGTGCCTGCCTTGACCGCCTCGACCACGGCGACGTCGCTGTAGCCCAGGGCGGGCGGCATCTCCAGATCCAGTCCGGCGGCCAGTGCGGCCACCCGGTCGTGCACCGCACCCCAGTCGGACACGACCAGGCCCTCGAAGCCCCACTCGTCCCGCAGCACCTCGGTGAGCAGCCAGTGGTGCTCGGAGGCGTAGGTGCCGTTGATCTTGTTGTAGGCGCACATGACCGTCCACGGCTGGGCGTTCTTGACCACCGCCTCGAACGCCGGCAGGTAGATCTCCCGCAGCGTACGGTCGTCGACCTCGGCACTCACCCGGAGTCGGTCGTCCTCCTGGTTGTTGGCCGCATAGTGTTTGAGCGAGGTGCCGACGCCGAGGCTCTGGGTTCCCTGGACGGTGGCAGTGGCGAGCGCACCGGCCAGGTAGGGGTCCTCCGACAGGTACTCGAAGTTGCGGCCACACAACGGTGAGCGCTTGATGTTGACGCCTGGGCCGAGAGCCACCGACACCCCACCGGCCCGCGCCTCCCGGGCGATGGCCTGACCGACCGTCCGGAATGCCTCCGGGTCCCAGGACGAGGCGAGCCCGGACGCCGTCGGGAAGCAGGTGGCCGGCACGCTTCCGCCGATGCCGACGTGGTCGCCCCCGTCCCCCGAACCGGAGCCGGCACTCGGTCCGTCGGGTTGGGCCCGCAGCCCGTGCGGTCCGTCGGACACCAGGATCCGGCCGACGCCCAGGCGCTCCACCGCGGCGGTGTACCAGAACCCGGAGCCGATGGTCAGAGCGGCCTTCTCCTCCAGGGTGAGCTGGGCGACGACTTCGTCGACGTCGAACGCGTCGGGCATGGGCGGACTCCTTCAGGCGAGCGAGTGGTCGGGTCTCCGGGACTGGTCTAGCAGACCGCGCCCTGGTCTGCTGTGATGACCTCGTACGGCGGGCGAACCATGGCTGAGTCCTGAGTCGATCGGCGCCCAACACTCCCGTGGACAAGGTGGCTGGCCATGACCCGACTTCTCCCGCCGACGATCGTGCTGCTGGCGTTCGCGCTGACTGCCTGCACGGCGGGGGCCGGCGCCTCGGACCAGCCGTCCGGTTCGGGTGGATCCACCGTCGGCCCAGGACCCACCGCGCAGCCCGCCTCCGGTCCGCTGCAGACCGTCGGCGACACCCCACCCGACGCGTACGCCGCCCGGCCGATCCCGCCGGCCCAGATCGATGCCGCCGTCGCGGGACTCGACGCCATGGTGGCCGACGTGATGGAGCGCAGCGCGGTGCCCGGCATGTCGGTCGCGGTGGTCCACGGCGGGAAGACCGTCTACGCCAAGGGGTTCGGGGTGAAGAAGCTGGGCGAGCCCGACAAGATCGATCCGGACACCGTGTTCCAACTGGCCTCGCTGTCGAAGTCGATCGGCAGCACCTGCGTGTCCGCCGCGGTCAGCAAGGGTCAGCTGGCCTGGTCCGATCCGGTCACGAAGTACCTTCCCGAGTTCGAGCTGTCGGATCCGCGGGTGACGCCGCAGCTGACCGTTGCAGACATGTTCGCCCACCGCAGCGGGCTGCCGCCCGAGGCCGGCGACGATCTCGAGGCCTTCGGTTACGACCGCGACTACATCCTGTCGCGACTGCACGAGTTCCCCCTCAAGCCGTTCCGCATCTCCTACGGCTACAGCAACTTCGGGCTCACCACCGGCGCCGAGGCAGCGGCCGCGGCGGCCAAGACACCGTGGGAGAAGCTGTGCGCGGACGAGCTGTACGCGCCGCTGAAGATGACCTCGACCAGCTCCACCTATGCCGACTTCCAAGCCCGCGAGAACAAGGCCACGTTGCACTTCCGGTCCGGCGAGAAGACGTTCGAGCCGTTGTACGTCCGCGACCCGGACGCCCAGTCCCCGGCCGGCGGGGTCAGCTCCACCGTCAACGACCTGGCCAGCTGGATGATCATGAACCTGGCCCAGGGCAAGGTCGGCAGCGAGCAGCTGATCAAGCCCGAGGTGCTGCAGGAGTCGCACACCACCCAGATCATCAACGGGCCGGCGGAGACACCGGATTCTCGCAGCCGCTCGTACGGCTACGGGTTCAACGTGGAGACCACCTCGACCGGGCACGTGAAGCTCGGCCACTCCGGAGCCTTCTACGTCGGTGCCGGCACCGCGTACGCGCTGCTGCCCGCTGCCGACGTCGGCATCGTCGTGCTGACCAACGGGTCACCGGTCGGTGCGGCCGAGGCGATCACCACCGGGTTCACCGACCTGGTCCGCACGGGGGCGATGGAACGGGACTGGCTGGACTTCTTCGGCGCGATCTTCGGTGGACTGTTCGTCAATCGCAGCGCGGTCGCCGAGCCGCCCCCGGCCGCCGCGAAGCCCGCCAGGTCGTTGGATGACTACGTGGGCAGCTACCGCAATCCCTACATCGGCGAGGTGCTCGTCACTCGCAGCGGGAACAAGCTGTCGGTGACGATCGGTCCGAAGAAGCTGACGGCACCGCTGACCCACTACGACGGGGACACGTTCAGCTGGCTGGCTCCCGGCGGCAACGGTGACCCGGTCTCGGCGGTCACCTTCGCCGGCGGCGGCGACAAGGCGGCGACGATGGAGATCGAGCTGCTGCAGATCCCGAAGCTGCAACGGCAGCAGTAGCGAGGCAGACCGACCGAACGGCGTCAGGTCCTCGAGCCAGGGCGGACTGTCAGTGACTTCCCGTAGTTTCCTTGTCAGCAGGGGATCCGGCGGGAAAGTGGGGATGGACGTGGCCGACATGATCGAGGTGGACTGTGCGACGGCGGAGGTGCTCGGTGGCAGGATCTGCACGGCTGCCGGTCTCGCGGCCCAGTCGGAATGCCAGCTGCTGGAGCTGATCGGCGAGTTCGACGCCGGCAACGCCGTCCGCTGGTGGGACGGCGTGAAGTCCCTCGCGCACTGGCTGTCCTGGGCCTGCTCCATGTCACCGGGCACCGCCCGCGAGCACGTCCGCGTCGCCCGCGCCCTCCGCCGCATGCCCACCATCCGCACCGCCTTCCGTGACGGACGCCTGTCGTACTCCAAGGTCCGCGAAGCCACCCGCGTCGTCGACCTGGTCGACGACGCCGAGCTCTGCGAACTCGCCCTCACCGCCACCGCCGCCCAGCTCGCCACCACCATCGCCGGCTACCGCACCGCCGCCGGCACCCGGATCAGACAAGAACGCAACCGCGGACTCACCTGGACCACCCGCGAGAACGGCACCGTCGACATCCGCCTCCGCCTCCCCACCGAGGACGCCGCGATCCTGCTCGCCGCCCTCAACGCCGCCAAGGACCAGTACGGCACACCCCCGCAAGTCGACGCATCACCAGACACCACCGACACCACCCCGGCGTACACGTCCGCCGACGCGATCCTCGACATCGCCCGCGTCTTCGTGAACACCACCCCCGAAGACCGCTCCGGCGAAGACCGGTCCCTCGTCGTCGTCCAGGTCCACGCCGACCAACTCACCAGCACCGACGACAACGTTCCCGCGGGAACGTCCGACCACCAGCCCGTGCAACTCCCGGTCGATCCGACCTGCCATCTCCAAGGCGTCGGCGGGATCGAACCCGAGACCGCCCGCAAGCACGCCTGCGACACCGACCTGCTCGGCGCCATCCTCGACACCCACCGCGGCGTCCTCGCCCTCGGCCGCACCCGACGCCTGGTCACCCGCGCCCTCCGCCGCGCCCTGATGATCCGCGACCAAGCACGCTGCCAGTTCACCGGCTGCCACCAGACCCACCACCTGAAAGCCCACCACCTGGTCCACTGGGCCGACGGCGGCCCCACCGACCTGGACAACCTGATCCTGCTCTGCCAGTTCCACCACACCGCCGTCCACGAAGGCCAGATGACCATCCGCCGCACCCCGCCCAACCCGTCCACGGCACCGACCTGGGAGTTCGTGATGCCCGACGGCAAACCCCACCGCGACTGGTACACCGCTGAGGGCCTGCTGGCGTTCCTCACCCACCACGCCGACCGACACACGCCGACCAAGTCCGCGCCGACGCACCGCCATGATCACCAACGTGACCGGCTTCCACCATCCCGACGCCCAACGCATCCAACCCCGCTGGCGTGGCGAACGCCACGACCGCCACGAAGCCGTCCAAGCCCTCTTCCGGATGCCTGTCCGCTCACCAGAGGCCAGGGCGGCCTAGAGGAGGAAGCGGAACAGCGGGCTGTCGGCCGCGATCTGCTCGCACTTGGCCGGCGACGCGGCCATCCGCACGAGCAGCCCGGTCAGGTCGTCGGCCCGGGCCTGCTCGATGCCCACGATCGCCGGGCCGGTCTCCCGATTGCTGCGCTTCACATACTCGAACACGGTGATGTCGTCCTCCGGTCCCAGCACCTCGTCCAGGAACCGGCGCAGGGCGCCCGGTTCCTGGGGGAACTCGACCAGGAAGTAGTGCTTGCGGCCCTCGTGGACCAGCGCCCGCTCGACCACCTCGGCGTACCGGCTGACGTCGTTGTTGCCGCCGGACAGGATGCAGACCACTGTCGATCCCGGGACGAGGTCCCCGCGGCGGGCCAGCTCGTCGAGACCGGCCGTCGACAGTGCCCCGGCCGGCTCCAACACGATCCCGTCGCTGCCGTAGAAGTCGAGCATCTCCACGCACACCTGGCCCTCCGGTGCGGTGATCATGTCGACGCCGGCGGCCGCGATCACCGGCAGGGTCAGCGCACCCGCTCGTCGGACCGCCGCTCCGTCGACGAAGGTGTCCAGGTCGGGCAGATCGACGGGGTGGCCGGCGGCCAGTCCGGCGGCCACCTCGGCGGCCCCGGACGGTTCGACGCCGACGATCCGTACGCCGGAGTGGCGTTCCCGCAGCCAGGCGGCGCAGCCGGCGATCAGCCCACCGCCGCCCACCGGGACGACGAGGACGTCGGGCACCCGGCCGAGCTGCTCGAGGATCTCGATGGCCACGGTCCCCTGGCCGGCGATCGTGTACGGGTCATCGAAGGCCGGGACGAGGGTCGCTCCGGTCCGCCGGGCATCGGCCAGGGCGGCCGCGTTGGCGTCGTCGTAGGTGTCCCCCACCACGATGACCTCGATGTTGTCGCCCCCGATGGCCGCGATCCGGGTGCGCTTCTGCCGGGGGGTGTTGCGCGGCAGGAAGACCCGGCCGTGGACACCGAGGGTGGCGCACGCGTACGCGAGCCCCTGGCCGTGGTTGCCGGCGCTGGCGCACACCACACCCCGGGCCCGGGCTTCGGGGTCGAGCCGGTCGAGCACCGTGTAGGCGCCCCTGACCTTGTACGACCTGACCACCTGCAGGTCCTCGCGCTTGACGAACACCTCGACCCCGAACCGCTCAGACAGCCGCGGGCTCGGCTGCAGAGCGGTCCGCGTGACCACCCCGTTCAGCGCGGCCGCCGCCGCCTCGACCATCTGCGCATCGACACCCGTACCGGCCCCCACGCCCCGATCATTGCGCACCACCGCCGTCCCCGACGTCCGCGTCCGCCGGGTCGACCCGCCCGCTGCGATCCGCCGCGTTGTGCCGCTTGCCCGGACCCAGCAAGATTGTCGGGTGCAACAGGTCAGCTCGATCCGGATGGGGAGGATCGCCGGCGGGGTCGCCGGGGTGGTCGGTCTGGCCGTGGCCGAGCTCGGCGCGGGGCTGATAGCCCGAGACGGTTCGCCGGTGTCCGACCTCGCCAAGGCAGTGACCACCGTCCTGCCGGACGCCTGGATCAACGATCTGGAAGACGCTCTGGGGACCGGGGTTCAGGTCTTCATGATGGCCGCCGTCGTCGTGGTGGCCCTGCTGCTCGCCGTGATCGCCGGTCAGCTCGAGCTGAAGCGCAAACAGCTGAGCCTGGCCGTCTACGTCCCCGCCGGCGTGGTCACCCTGCTCGCCGTCAGCACCCAGGTCGGTCCCGGTGCACTGGGCTACCTGCCCGCCGTGCTCGGCCTGTCCGCCGGCTATCTCACCCTGCGGCTGCTGATCGCCGAGCTGCGGCGACCGCCGGGGGCCCACGAGATGATCGCCGCGGAGCGCAGGAACTTCCTCAAGACCGCCGGACTCGTGACCCTGGGCGGGATCGTGGTCGCCGGTGCGGGACGGATGCTGGTCCAAGCGTCCAACAAGGTCGCCGAGGTGCGGACCAAGATCACCCTGCCGCCGGCGGCGAACCCGGCCCCCACGGTGCCCGCCGGCACGGACTTCGACATCGCCGGTCTGACCCGTTACATCACCCCGAACGAGTCCTTCTACCGGATCGACACCGCACTCCAGCTGCCCGCGATCGACCCGGAGACGTGGACGCTGAAGGTGACCGGGCTGGTCGAGACACCGGTGACCCTGACGTACGCCGAGCTCCTGGCCCGGCCACTCACCGAGCACCTGACCACGTTGACCTGCATGTCCAACCAGGTGGGCGGCGACCTCGCCGGTAACGCCGTGTGGCTCGGTCTGCCGGTGCACCAGGTGCTGGCCGAGGCGGGCCCGAAGACCGGCGCGGACATGGTGCTGTCGGTCAGCCAGGACGGCTGGACGGCGGCGACCCCGCTGAGCATGCTGATCGACACCGACGTCGCGGCGCTGTTGGCCGTCGGGATGAACGGCGTGCCGCTCGCCCCTGAACACGGCTTCCCGGTGCGGATGATCGTCCCGGGCCTGTACGGCGACGTCTCGGCCACGAAGTGGGTCACCGAGCTGAGGGTGACCACCTTCGAGGAGGACACCGGTTACTGGGCGCAGAAGGGGTGGTCCGAGCGGGGGCCGATCAAGATCGCGTCCCGGATCGACATCCCGACCCGCTCGGTGGTCGAGCCCGGCACCGTGGTCGTGGCCGGCGTCGCCTGGGCCCAGACGACCGGCATCTCCAAGGTGGAGGTGCAGGTGGACGACGGACCCTGGCAGGACACCGAGCTCGCCGAGACGGTCGGGCCGGACACCTGGCGGCAGTGGGAGTACAAGTGGCCGGCCGAGCCCGGTGACTACGAGATCCGGGTGCGGGCCACCGACGCCGACGGACGGGTGCAGACCGACAAGGACGTACCGCCGTTCCCCAGCGCGGCCAGCGGGTTGCACACCGTGCCGGTCAAGGTCAGGCTGGAATAGGGGCCCCTACTGGTGTCGACGTCCGGGTTCGGTAGGCCCCGTGCACTAGGTTCGACGCGTGCGGATTGCGGTCGCTCGGGAGACCGAGCCGGGTGAGACCAGGGTCGCGCTGGTCCCGGAGCTTGTCGGCCGGTTGACCGGCGCGGGCTACGAGGTGGCGGTCGAGCCGGGTGCCGGTCGGGGGGCGCTGATCGACGACCAGGCGTACGCCGCAGCGGGTGCCACGGTCAGCGAGAACGCGTTGCACGGCGCCGGCCTGGTGCTCAGCGTGCAGCCGGTCGGCCTCGAGGCCCTGCGCTTCTGCGCCCCCCGCGCAGCCACCGTGTCCTTCCTGTTCGCCGGCCAGCGGGCCGACGACGTCGCGGCCCGACAGACCGCCGGGATCACCACCTTCGCGATGGAGCAGGTCCCTCGGATCTCGCGGGCGCAGTCGATGGACGCACTCAGCTCGCAGGCCCTGGTGTCGGGCTACCGGTGCGCGATCGTGGCCGCCGGGCGACTGCGCGAGTTCTTCCCGCTGAGCATGACCGCGGCCGGCACGGTCCGCCCCGCCGAGATCCTGGTGCTGGGCGCCGGTGTCGCCGGTCTCCAGGCCATCGCCACCTGCCGACGGCTCGGAGCCGTCGTGAAGGGGTACGACGTCCGCGCCGCCGCTGCCGAGGAGATCGCCTCCCTGGGAGCCGCCCCGATCGACCTGGACCTGCCCACCCTGGACGGGGCCGGCGGCTACGCCCGCGAGATGACCGACGAGCGCGCCGAGCTGCAGCGTGAGCGTCTCGCCCCGCACGTCGCCGCCGCGCACGCGGTGATCACCACCGCCGCGGTGCCCGGCCGCCAGGCACCGGTGCTGGTCACCACGTCGATGGTGGCCGGGATGCGACCCGGCTCGGTGGTGGTCGATCTGGCCGCCGACTCGGGCGGCAACGTCGAAGGGGTGACGGCGGGCGGCGTGGTGAACGTCCCGACGGCCGACGGGCTGGGCACCGTGCAGCTCTGGGGTGGCGCCAACGTGCCCAGTCAGATGCCCGGCCCGGCCAGTCGGCTGTACGCCCAGAACGTCCTCAACGTCGTGCTGCTGATGACTCGGGAAGCCATGTTCGACCCCGACTTCGCCGACGAGATCGTGGCCGGGATGCGCGTGACCCATCCGAGCCTGACGACCGAGGCTCCCGCTGTCGATCCGGAGACCGCTGTATGAGTGAAGCGATCACCTGGCTGACCATCTTCGTGCTGGCGGCGTTCGTCGGCATCGAGGTGATCTCCAAGGTGTCCTCGACCCTGCACACCCCGCTGATGTCGGGCGCCAACGCCATCCACGGCATCATCCTGGTGGGGGCGATCCTGGTCGCCGGGCACGCGGACAGCACCCCGATCCTGGCGCTCAGTCTGGTCGCGGTGGTGCTCGCCGCGATCAACCTGGCCGGCGGGTTCGTGGTCACCGACCGGATGCTGCAGATGTTCGTCCGCAAGAAGCCGATCAGTGGCGAGCAGCGGCCGGAGGTCGAGCGGTGACCGGCCTGGTGCCACCGGTCTGGGCGCAGCTGATCTACCTGGTCGCCGCCGTCTGCTTCGTCCTCGCCCTGAAGGGTCTGTCCTCCCCCAGGACCGCGCGCCGCGGCAACCTGATCGGTGCCGCCGGCGCCGTCCTGGCCACCGCGACCGTGCTGATCTCCGGCGACCTCGACCACCTGCTGCCGATCGGCATCGCCATCGTCGTGGGCGTCGGGATCGGAGCTCTCGGGGCGTACCGGGTGCAGATGACGCAGATGCCCCAGCTGGTCGCCCTGTTCAACGGGGTCGGCGGCGGCGCAGCGGCCATCGTTGCCCTGGTCGAGCTGCACGAGATCGCCACCACCGGCGGGTCGTCCACGTTCCAGCTGATCGCCACCGCGTTCACCATCGTGATCGGCTCGATCAGCTTCACCGGATCCATCGTCACGTTCCTCAAGCTGCAGGAGCTGATGACCACCCGGCCGGTCACCTTCGCCGGGTACCCGATCCTGTACGGCCTCGCGCTGCTGTCGGCCCTCGGGTTCGGGGTCTTCCTGGCCCTGTTCCCGACCATGGTCGCCGGCCTCGCGCTGGCCGTGATCGGGGCCGGGGTCGGGGTGCTGCTGGTGCTGCCGGTCGGCGGCGCCGACGTACCGATCGTCATCTCCCTGCTGAACGCGTTCACCGGTCTCAGCGTGGCGGCCAGCGGGTACGTGCTGGACAACCCGCTGCTGCTGGTGGCCGGCACCCTGGTCGGCGCGGCCGGCACCCTGCTGACCAAGCTGATGGCCACGGCGATGGGGCGCTCGCTGGGCAGCACCCTGTTCGGTGCGCTGAAGGGCGGCTCCACCCTGGGCGGCGGTGAGGTCAGCGACCGTCCGGTCAAGTCCACCGGTCCCGCGGACGTGGCCATCCTGCTGGCGTATGCGAGCCGGGTGATCATCGTCCCCGGCTACGGACTGGCGGTGGCCCAGGCCCAGCACACGCTGCGTCAGCTGGTCGACGTATTGACCGAGAAGGGGGTCAAGGTCGACTACGCGATCCACCCGGTCGCCGGCCGGATGCCGGGGCACATGAACGTGCTGCTGGCCGAGGCCCAGGTGCCGTACGGACAGCTGCGGGAGGCCGACGACGTCGACCCCGAGTTCCGCAACGCCGACGTCGCCCTGGTGGTCGGCGCCAACGACGTGGTCAACCCGGCCGCGGAGACGACCCCCGGTGCACCGATCTACGGGATGCCGATCCTGCACGCCCTCCAGGCCCGCCAGGTGGTCTTCCTGAAGCGGTCCATGCGCCCCGGGTTCGCCGGCATCGAGAACGAGCTCCTCTACGAGCCGCACACCACGCTGCTGTTCGGCGACGCCAAGGACTCGCTGGCCAAGGTGCTGGCCGAAGTCAAGGCCCTGTAGCCCGCTTCTCACCGGCGCCGATGAGTTGACGGCTTCGCGGCTGTCAGTCCCTGTACGTACCGTGTGAGAACGCGCAGGGAGGACGAACCATGAGCACGCCCAAGGCACCGGTCCTGGACCTGTCCCAGCGCGGCGACCGCACGTTCCTGCACCTGTTGCTCAACGTCTTGATCGTGTCGGTGATGAACTTCACCGTCTGGTTCGCCATCACGTTCTGGATCTTCATCGAGACGCAGTCGGTGCTGGCCACCGGCATGGTGGCCGGCATCTTCCTGGTCTGCACGGCGGCCAGCGGCATCTGGTTCGGCAGCCTGGTGGACCACTACCGCAAGAAGCTGGTGATGCAGGGCTCGGTCATCGCCTCGCTCGCGTTCTACGGTCTGGCGTTCGCGTGCTACCAGCTGGCTCCGGAGGGCGCCTTCACGCGAGCATCCAGCATCTGGTTGTGGGTGTTCGTCGTGCTGGCGATGTTCGGGGTGATCGCCGGCAACGTCCGCGGCATCGCCATGATGACCATGGTCACCCTGCTGATCGCGCCGGAGCGCCGAGACCGGGCCAACGGCCTGGTCGGCACGACCACCGGCGTCACCATGCTGGCCACGTCGGTGATCAGCGGCCTGTTGGTGGCCCGGGACGGCATGTTCTCGGTGCTGCTGCTCACCATGACCCTGCTGGTGGCCGGGCTGATCCACCTCGGGCTGGTCACGGTGGACGAGAGCCGAGCCGCCGAGCCGGGCTCCGACCAGACCTCCGACGACCGCGGCGCCGATTCCGCCCAGCCCTCGTCCAACAAGGTCGACCTCAAGGGCACCATCCGCCAGGTCCGCCAGGTGCCGGGTCTGCTGGCGCTGATCGCGTTCTCCTGCCTGAACAACTTCCTCGGCGGCGCGTTCATGGCCCTGATGGACGCGTACGGGCTGTCGATGGTGTCGGTGCAGTCCTGGGGGCTGATGTGGGGCGCCCTCAGCGCCTTGTTCATCGTCGGCGGGCTGATGGTGGCGAGAACCGGTCTCGGTCGCAAGCCCCTCCGCCTGCTGCTCCTGGTGAACGTGGTGCTCTGGTCGGTCACCGCGCTGTTCCCGCTGCAGGCCTCGATCGTGATGCTGGTGATCGGCATGGCCGTCTACATGTTCCTGGTCCCGTACGCGGAGGCCGCCGAGCAGACCATCCTGCAGCGCGTGGTGCCGTACGAGCGGCAGGGTCGGGTGTTCGGTTTCGCGCAGAGTGTGGAGCTGGCCGCGTCGCCGCTGACCGCGTTCCTGATGGGCCCGCTGACCCAGCTGTTCTTCATCCCGTTCATGACCGACGGCCTCGGCGCCGAGCTGATCGGCGACTGGTTCGGCACCGGACCGGCCCGGGGCATCGCCCTGGTCTTCGTGCTCACCGGGGTGCTGGGGGTGCTGCTCACGGTGTACGCCCTGAACAGCCGCTTCTACCGCCAGCTCAGCACCCGGTACGCCGAGGCCGACCCGCCGGCCGAGGAGCAGCAGCCCCAGGGCGATCTCACCCCTGACCCGGCCAGCGACCCACGGCTGTAGCTACCCGGCGAAGATCTGCAGCAGCCGCAGGCAGCGCGGCGGGTCTTCGGTGAGACCGTGCTCGAGCCCCCAGAGCAGGTAGGACATGGCCCGCACCACGACCAGCTGCTGGGCACGGCCGGGCTCCAGATCGGCCGCCTCGACCACCGCCGCGAGATAGGCGCGCACCTGCCGGTCCTCGGGCAGCTCGTCGAGGCGACTCCACAGCAACCGGCCGAGGTCGTAGCCGATGTCGCCGCGCAGCAGCACCGGATCGACCACCAGCCAGGATTCGCGTTCGGCACTCAGGATCTGACCGAAGTGCAGATCACCGTTGACCGCGAGCAACGGGGTCGTCGGATCCCGTACGGCCGCGCCGGCCGCGAGCGCAGCGTCCAGGAAGTGATCCGGGCCGGGCCGGCCCACCGCCGACCACCGGCTCGGCCAACCGGGTAGGTCCGCCGCGACGATCTCGCCGGTGCTCGGGGTGTCGACCGGCGCCTCGACGGCCAGACGTCCGATCACCTGGCCGATGATCCCGGCCGTCTCGGCCAGTCGCAGCTCGCCGAGCTGCCGACCGGGCGCCACCCACTCCAGCAGCTGCGCCCGCCGCTCGCGGTCGACCTCCAGCAGCCGTACGGTCCCGCGCCCGGCCCAGAACCGCAAAGCCGCAGCCTCTCGCTCGACGTCGTCACCGGGCGGCGACATCCGCAGCGCCAGCCGCTCGTCGCCGTACCGGCGGACCGGCACCACCAGCGCGTTGGACCCGTGTCGCACATCGGGCTCCGGGGTCAGGTCCCAGCGCGCGCACTGCAGCGCCACCAGCTCGGGCAGCTGATCGAGCCAGTCGGTCCCCTCGCTCCACCAGCGCGGCATGGTCCGGAAGGTCGCCGGGACCTCGATCATCGAGACGCGACGGCGAGCAGGCGGTCGGCCACGCCCTGCGGGTTGGCCAGGGCCATCAGGTGTCCTCCGGGCAGCATCTCGGCGTCGACTCCCAGCCGCTCCCGGGCCACCCGCACCTGGAAGTCGGCCGGGAAGAGACGATCGTCGCGGCCGACCAGCACCGTGATCGGCACGTCCGGCCAGGTGTCGAACTCACACGGCTCGGTGAACGCGATCTCAGCCTCGTCCCGGCCGTTCGCCATCGCGGCCGGATCCAGGACCTCGGCGGGCACGTCGTGCAGGAAGGTCTCGACGAGATCGAAGTCGACCGAGTGTCCCCCGGCCTCGGCAGCGGCGACCCGAGCCGGCTCCGACCCGACGGCCTCCCCCCAGGCACCCGCCGACTCACCCGGCAGTGGGATCATCGCGTTGACCAGGACCAGCGCCCGGAGCGGGATCCGCGCGGAGACCAGCGGCGCGGTGAACCCGCCCATCGACTGAGCCACCAGCACCACGTCGGTGTGACCCTCGGCGGCGGCGACGGTCAGGTCCGCGTACGCCGAGAGTCCGGCCTCGGGGTCGTCGGCCGGCAGGTCCACAGCGATCGCGGTGTGCCCGGCCCGCTGGAGCAGCTCGCTCACCGGCCCCCAGTAGTCGGCCTCGCCGCCGGCGCCCGGCAGCAGCAGGAACGTGGTCATCACCGCACCCTGCCTCCTCAGGGTCCGCCGCGCCAGTGCTCGATCCGACGCTTGTCCGGCTGGAAGCCGTGTTCGACCCCCCACAGCACCGCCTGCGTGCGGCTTTCCACGTCGATCTTTCGGTAGATGGAGCGGATGTAGGTCTTGATCGTGTTGGGGCTGAGGTAGGTGAGGTCGGCCACCTCGGCGTTGCTCATGCCCTGGGTGATCAGCGCCAGGACCTCCGACTCGCGGTCGGTCAGGCCCTCCGCGCGACCCGGCCAGTCCGACCCGTTGAGCGCGCGCACCCTGCGCTCGGGCTCGCTGATCACGATCTCACCGCCGTGCACCGCCTCCAGTGCGTCCACCAGGTCGCGGGCCGGCAGCGCCTTGGACAGATACCCCCGCGCCCCCTGGGAGCGGGCGCGGTCGACCAGCTCGGGATGCAGGTTCCAGGTGTAGACCACCACGGCACCCGCCCGGGGATTGGCCACCAGAGAGCCGATCTCACCGCGATCGGACTCCGGCTGGGCGAAGGCGTCGTACAGCACGAGATCGACCACGTCCTCGACCGGCTCGTTGGTGTCGATCTCGGCGATCACCAGGCGATCCTCGTAGCGCTCCAGGATGCGCGCCAGTCCGAGCACGACGACGTCGTAGTCGTTGACCAGGGCAACCCTGATCGGACCCGGACCATCTCCCTCGTGTGCGGACATGATGTCACCCTAACCCCCCTTAGGGGTGTAGCCAATCACCCTCTAGGGTAGTTTACTGTGTAAGAGAGCGATCGCTCCACCGGCTTCGGCCGGAATCTCAGAGGAAGGCAACACCCATGCTCGGACTCATCATCAGCATCATCGTCGTCGGACTGATCGCCGGCGCGGTGGCCCGGCTCGTCGTCCCCGGAAGCCAGAACCTGTCCATCGTGATGACGATCGTGCTCGGTATCGTCGGCTCGTTCGTCGGCGGTTTCCTGGGCTACCTGCTCTTCGGCAAGGACGCGGGCGGCGGCTTCCTGCAGCCGGCCGGCATCATCGGCTCCATCATCGGCGCGATCATCGTGCTGCTCGTCTACCTGAAGGTCGGTAGGGGCCGCACCGCGGCCGCCTGACGCACCCACGCACGACACCGACGCCCCCTTTCGCGCGCCGGCGCCCCCCTTGCGGTGGGGGCGTCACGCAGCGAAAGGGGGCGTCGGCGGTTGTGGGCTCAGAACCGGTACGGGTTCACGCCGGTGCCGGCGAACACCAACCAGGAAGTCGCGCCGAGGTGCAGGTTGGGGTAGTAGCCGAAGCCGAAGCCGGTGTGCAGTGGCGACGACGCCGCCACCACACCGCCCTCGATCCGCTTGCCGCCGAACAGCTGATCGGCGCCCAGCTCGTCCTGGGCCCAGCTGACCGCGTCCAGCAGCGCCTGCGCGGCGGCCTTGTCACCCTTGGAGTTGCGGTCGGCCAAGGCGAGCGCGAGCTGTGACGTGCCCTCGAACCACACCGCTCCTGAGTCCGGCTTCGGGTTCCACTGGTCGATCGGGACCGTCGGGTCGGCCTGCAGGGAGCCGCTGCCGAACGCCACGCCGGTGACCTTCTGATGTCCTTTCAGGGCGGAGTTGCGTCGCTGCGGTGTGTCCGTGGTGGCCAGGTTGCTCGCGGCCCAGTCGAGTGACTCCGCGTACGCACCCCTTCGGCGGGCCAACCAGGACCAGGTTTGGGCGTCGAGCGGGAACTGGGTGGCGAGCTTGTTGATCGTGCTGCCGTCGTCGGAGCCGGTCCAGAAGAACCCGTCCTCGGCGTTCCAGACCTGCTCGACGAACGCCCAGGCATGGTCGGCGCGGTCGCGCCAGACCCGCTTGCCGGTCAGGGTCTGCACGAGGCGGAAGAAGGCGGCCACGTCGATGTTGTGCTCGGTCGACTTGTGGTCCTTCAGGTCTCCGATGTCGCTGAACGTGTAACCGCCGAGGCCCGAGGTCGAGTACGTCTTCGTCTGGATCCAGTCGGCGATCTTGAGGGCACCGGTCCTGTAGCGGGCGATCCCGGTGGCCTGGGCCAGCTGAGCCAGCGCGATGCCCGCCCAGGACATGTCGCCGACAGCGGTGCCGACCAGCCCGTACTCGTACGCGAAGTGAACGTTGCCGTCTTCGAAGATGAAGGTGTCCGCGTGGTACGCCTGCCGCAGCCGGCCGTCAGTGAAGTCCGCGTCGTGCGTCTGGGCGTAGAGCAGCCCGTCACCCAAAGCCCGGGCCGCCGCCCCTTCGCCGGCGTTCAGTAGCGCGATGATGGCCAAGGCGTTGTCGTAGACGAAGGCGACGTCGGTCAGTCCGGAGCTGTCCTGGTAGCTCTGGGCCAGCCGCGGCCCCGTCGTGTGGTGAGCGTTGGTCACACCCTTGAGGAACCGGATCGCCGCCCGGCTGGACCGCCCGTTCCAGCTGGCCGACAACCTGCCCGGAGCGGCGTCGGCCGGGGACGACCCGAGGGCGGTGAGTCCGACGCCGAGGGCGGCACCGCCGCCGATCAGCAGTCGCCGGGTGACCGGCCGCAGGGCGAAGTTGGAACCGTCGGTGACGTCGCTGGTGTCGGTCACGCCGTTGATGTCCGCTGTGTCGTGCGTGCCGTCGTTGGTCACGATGAGCTGTTTCCTCCCGTAGGCGCCCGACCCCTGTGGGAGCGCTCTCATCCCGTCACCGTAGGTCCGGCCCGTCGGGGTGTCAACGCCTGGCCGGGCCTCGCTCGACCGCCGGACGCACGTGTGCAGAGAAATCTTTGCAAAATTCTCTTTGCAGTCTAGAGTCATTCGCATGCAGCCCTCGATCACCGTCACCGGCACGAATCTGAAAGCGCTCACCCACCCGCTGCGGGTGCAGGTGCTCGGTCTGCTGCGCACGTACGGACCATCGACCGCCACCGCCCTGGCCCAACGGCTGAGCCTGACCAGCGGCGCGCTGTCCTATCACCTGCGACAGCTGGAGCGGTACGGCTTCATCGCGGAGGACACCGAGCGGGGCAACGACCGGGACCGCTGGTGGCGAGCCGTCCACCGCAGCACCGAGTTCGACGCGCAGGGGCTCGATCCGGCCGCGGCCGAGGCGGGGGAAGCGTACGAGCAGGGCGTCATCACCGCGCTGACCCGCACCCTCGTCCAGGCTCAGGCCGACCGGGCCAGCTGGCCGGCCGAATGGCGGCCCGTGTTCACCCTGTCCGACGTGTTGCTCGAGCTGACCCCGGCGGAGGCCGAGCAGCTGGAACACGATCTGTCGGCCCTGCTCGCCTCCTACCCTCAGCTCGATGCCGAACGCGGACCGCGGCCCGGGACCTGGCCGGTCAGCACCCGGTTCCAGATCGTTCCGGTCGCCCCGGCCGAGGACGCCGAGATCGATCACGGCCCCAACGAGGACCCGAGGTGAACCCGCGACGCTCGATCGTCGGGCTGCTCGGCACCATCGGCATCGCCACCGTCGGTCTCCGGGTCGCGGCGATCGCGATCCCGTGGTTCGTGCTCACCACGAGCGGCTCCGCCGCCCAGACCGGCCTGGTGGTGGCCGCCGAGCTCGGTCCGTACGTGCTGGCCAAGGCGACCGGCGGACCACTGGTCGACCGGCTCGGACAACGACGGGTCAGCGTCGTCACCGATGTGCTCAGTGCCGCTCTGTTCGGGCTGATCCCGTGGCTGCATCACCTGGGCGCGTTGCCGCTGTCCACCCTGCTGGTGATCGTGGCGACCGCCGGTGCTCTCCGGGGCCCCGGAGACGCGGCCAAGCACACCATGGCGCCGCTGGTGGCGGCCGCGTCCGGCACCCCACTGACCCGGGTGACCGGGTTGGTCGGCGCCACCGATCGATCGGCGGGACTCATCGGCCCAGGGCTGGCGGCCTTGCTCATCACCGCGTTCGGTCCCCCGGCCACCGTGCTGGTGACAGCCGTCTGCTTCGGCGTCAGCGCGGTGGTGGTGCTCGCCTGCGTCCCGGCCACTCTCCTGGGTCGCCGGCCCCCCGCCGCCGAGCCGGAGACCTACCTGCAGCAGCTGCGGGAGGGCTGGACGTTCCTCATCCGCGACCGGCTGCTGTTCGGTCTCGCGGTGATGATCGCCGTCACCAACCTGCTCGATGTGGCCAAGACCTCGGTGCTGCTCCCGGTGTGGGCCCGCGACAACGGGCTGGGCATCGCGGTGATCGGTCTGCTGCTCACCTGCATGGCCGGCGCGCAGGTGATCAGCTCCGTCCTCGCCTCCTGGCTCGGCGATCGACTGCCCCGTCGCACCACCTACTTCGTGGCGTTCCTGATCGCCGGCCCGCCGCCGTACCTGGTGCTCGGACTGGATGCGGGGCTGAGTGTCGTGGTCCTCACCTACGTCGTCGCGGGACTCGCCTCCGGGCTGCTCAACCCCATGCTCGGGGCGATCATCTTCGAGCGGATCCCCGACCGGATGCTGGGGCGCGTGACCGCCCCGCTGGACGCACTCGCCTACCTCGGGATGCCGCTCGGCGGGCTGCTCGCGGCAGCGCTGGTCGCCGCCGCCGGACTGGGACCGGCGCTGCTCATCTGCGCCGGGGTCTACACGGTCGCGATCCTGGTCCCGGCCGTCGGCAACCGGGCGTCGTTCGACCCACCGGCGACACCGGGGGCCCCCGATCAGGAGCTGGCGATGATCACGGCCGGGACGGGTGCGACCACCAGCGACCGGGCCGGCGGGTAGACCTCCCAGCGGCTACTGACCGGTGCGACCGTCGATGCACTCGCGCAGCAGGTCGGCGTGCCCGCAGTGCCGGGCGTACTCCTCGATCAGGTGCACCAGGACGTCGCGCAGCTCGAGCTCACCGTCCGGGTGCAGACCGAGGACGTCGAGGCTCTCGGACCGCTCGACCCACGCCTGCGCGTAGGCGATCTCCCGGTGCCACGCGGTGAACGCCTCGTCGACGCACTCCTGCGTACCGACCGCATCGTCGAAGTCGGCGTCCCGGTGCTCGAGCTTGCCGTACAGCCGAGGCAGCTCCAGGTCCCGGTCCATCACCCGGCGGAACCAGGACTGCTCGACGGCGGCCAGGTGCCTGACCAGGCCGAGCAGCGACATCGTCGACGGCGGGACGGACCGGGTGGCCAGCTGCTCCGGGGTCAGGCCGTCGCACTTCAGCTCCAGCGTCAGCCGGTAGACGCGCAGGTAGTCGATCAAGGTCGCCCGCTCGCCGCGGCTCGGACCAGTGCCGTCGCGCGGGTCCGACCCCTCGACCATCCAGACGTCGCTCACGACCACACGATCCCGACCTTGCCGGACACCCCGGAGTCCGCCAGCTCGTACGCCTCGCTCGCCTCGGCCAGCGCGAACGTGTCCGAGACGACCGTCTCGGGATGCAGCCCCCAGCGGTCGAGGCGCTCCAGCAGCTCCGCCATCCGACCGGTCGACGACACCCAGGATCCGTGCACGGTCAGCTGCCGATGGATCAGCGCCTCGCTCACGTCCACGGTCAGCCGGCCACCCTCGCCGACCAGGCCGACCCGACCCCAGCGACGGGTGTGCCGGATCGCGGTCGCCTGGCCGGCCCCGGAGCCCGAGCAGTCGATCGCCACCTCGGCTCCGTCTCCGAGCAGCTCGGTCAGCTCCTCGTCCGTGCCGGCCACGGCCGCGTCCACCGCCTTCATCCGCACGGCAAGCGAGCGGCGTTCCGTGCTCGGGTCGGTGCCGACCACGGACGAGGCCCCCATCTTCTTGGCCAGCAGCCCGACGGCCAGTCCGACCGGGCCGAGCCCGGTGATCAGCAACCGGTCACGTCCCGACAGGTCGACCCGGCACAACGCCTCGTACGCGGTCCCGAAACCGCAGGCCACGCACGCTCCGTCGAGGTAGGTGAGTGAGTCGGGCAGCTCCAGCAGGTCACGTTCCTCGGCCAGCAGGAAGTCGGCGTGGCCACCGTCCCGCTGCCACCCGTACGCCGCTCGCCGCGGCGACGTGCAGGAGATCTGGTAGCCCCGGCGGCACTCGTCGCACTGGCCGCAGCCGCTGATGTGGTAGACGACGACCCGCGCGCCGACGCCCAGCCGGTGCACGCCCGGACCCACCTCGACGATCTGACCGGCGGGCTCGTGACCGCCGACCACACCCTGGTACGCCTCCGGCCCCTCCCCCAGGTGCTCGCGGTAGATGGCCCGCAGGTCGCTGCCGCAGATGGTGGACGCCTTCATCGCGAGCAGCACCTGACCCGGGCCGGGCACCGGTCGTTCGACCTCGGCCAGGCGGATGGTGGAGTTGCCGGGCAGGTAGGCGGCGAGCATGGTCCTCCTCGGGACTCGGCGGATGAGCGGTGTCGGCTCTCGACACTAGGATTTCCGGGTGCGGATAGCCACCTGGAACGTGAACTCGATCGGCGCGCGGCTGCCCCGGCTGCTGGACTGGCTGGCCACCCGGGAGCCCGACGCCGTCGCGCTGCAGGAGACCAAGGCGGCCGACGGCGCCTTCCCGTACGCGGAGCTGGAGGACCTGGGCTACCAGGCCCTGCACGTCGGCGACGGCCGTTGGAACGGTGTCGCCGTGCTGTCCAGGGTCGGGCTGACGCCGGTGGCCACCGAGCTGCCCGGCCATCCCGAGCCGCGGTACGTGAGCGCGCGCTGCGGTCCGTTGACGATCACCAGCGTGTACGTGCCCAACGGCCGCGCCCTGGGCGACCCGCACTACGACTACAAGCTCGACTGGCTGGCCACCCTGCGGACGACGCTGCCCGAAACCAGCACCCCGACCCGCCAGGTGATCATGGGTGACTTCAACGTCGCCCCCACCGACGCCGACGTCTGGGACATCGCGGCCTTCGCCGACTCCACCCACGTCACCGAGCCCGAGCGGGCCGCCGTCCGAGCCCTCACCGACACCGGCCTCGTCGACCTGCCGGCACGGCCCGGCAAGGGCGATCACCCGTTCACCTACTGGGACTACCGGGCCGGCATGTTCCACAAGGACCAGGGCATGCGGATCGACCTGGTGCTGGCCAGCCCGGACCTGCGGGTCGACGACGCGTACGTGGATCGCGAGGCTCGCAAGGGGAAGCTCCCGTCCGATCACGCGCCGGTGGTCGTGGATCTCGCGGTCGACGAATCTGCGGGATGATGCGCCCGGCACCGCATACGTGAGCAGATGAGGCACCACCGATGGCTGAACTGGCAACCGAGACCTCCCGCGCCAACCCGCTACCGCGCGCGCTGACCATCCTGCTCGGGCTCGCCGCCGCGGCGGTGGTCATCCTGGGGGCCCGCGAGCTGGCCTGGTTGATCGGCCCCGCCGCGTGAGATTGCTTACAACAGCGTCTCAACCACCCCGATATCGACGGTGAAACGCGCGTTCGCTGTCACACTCTGTCGTCGTGGGGCCCGATCGACAACGGCGTCGAGGACTCCAGCCAAAACCGGCACCGTTTCATCTAGGAGTACCCCATGAACAGCTTCCTCGACTTCCTCTGGCTGATCATCGTCAGCTTCGCCTTCGTGGCGTACCTCATCGTCCTGTTCCAGATCGTCACCGACATGTTCCGTGACAAGACCCAGAAGGGTTGGCACAAGGCCGTCTGGATCGTCTTCCTGATCATCTTCCCGCTGATCACCGCGGTCATCTACCTGATCGTCCGTGGCGGGGGCATGGCCCAGCGTCAGTCCGAGTACGTCCAGCAGGTCAAGTCGGACAGTGACAAGTACATCCGCGAGGTCGCCGGCCGTTCCCCGGCCCAGGAGATCGCTGACGCCAAGGCCCTCCTCGACGCCGGCTCCATCAACGCCGACGACTTCGAGAAGATCAAGACCAAGGCTCTCGCCTGATCCTCTGCTCTACCGCACGACCTGACTACGAGCGCGTGCGCGGGGCGAGCCGACCATCGTCGGCCCGACTCTCGCGTACGCGCTCGTAGTCTTTCTCCGTCTTGTCGGCGTACGCCACCGCGAAGTCGGCGATCGCCTCGTCGAAACGGTCCTTGCCGCCGAGGTAGGCCGAGATCGCCACCCGGTCCCCCGAACGGGCGTGGGCCCGCGCCAGCGTCCAGCTGCAGGCGTCGGCGTACGTGCCGAGCTGGTCCGCGTTCAGGTCCGCCGGCTCGAAGGAACCCTTCCAGTCGCGGAACTGCCGGACGTAGTAGTCACGGGGATAGCCCGACACGTCGGCGCTCTTCCACCCCAGCAGGATGTCCCCGTACGCCTGCATCAGCCGCTGACCCTCCACCACCCGACGCCCCTGATGGGGATAGCTGTGCCCCGGAACGAATGGCGCCAGCACCGAGGAGGTCGCCTCCTTGGCCTGCAGCACCAGGTAGTCGTTCTCGTCGGCGCCGGCCAGCAGCACCACCCAGGCCGAGGTGCCGACGCTGCCGACCCCGACCACTCGGCGGGCCATGCCCATCAAGCGGTAGTTCTCCAGCAGCCGGCGGATCTCCGGCGACACCGTGTCCGCGTACGACTCCAGCACCGCCGCCATCCCGCTCAGCAGACTGGCCTGGTCCCGGTCGGGCGCGAGGTCGGCCAGCGGCACCAGGAACGGCGGGTCCGCTATCCAGTCGGCGTGGCCGTCGACCACCCGGATGAGCTTGCGGACGGCCTGCCGGCTGTCCCGCCGCTTGGCCTTCTCGGTCAGCTTGCGAGCCTTGGCCAGGTCTCGTTTGCTCGGACCCTGGGCGATCTGCTCGAGCCGTTGGGTCGACATCTCCAGGTGTGCGTACCAGACCTGGGTGGCCGTGACCTCGGCGAACCGGGCCATCGAGGTGCGGTAGTAGCGACCCACCCGGGTGGTCAGCTCGCGCCGGGTCCGGTCGTCGAGGCCGTTCTCGCGGCCGGCCAGCTCGAAGCTGGCCGCGAGCCGCTTCACGTCCCACTCGAACGGGCCGGGATGGGTCTCGTCGAAGTCGTTCAGGTCGAACACCAGCCGCCGCTCGGGCGAGGCGAACAACCCGAAGTTGGACAGGTGCGCATCCCCGCACAGCTGCACCGTCAGCCCGGAGTGCCGAGCGCCGCCCAGGTCGGCGGCCATCAGCGCGGCGGCCCCGCGGTAGAAGGTGAACGGCGAGACCAGCATCCGCTCGTACCGGACCGGCACCAGCTCCGGGATCCGGGTGGCATCCTGCGCGCTCAGGATGTCGACCGGGTCGGTGGCTGAGGCGATCAGCTCGGCCATCGCCTTGCGCGGCATCGCCCGGCGGGCCGCCCGGCCGTTCGCCACCTGGTCGGCAGTGGTCGGGAGCACGTACGGCCACGTCGTCGTCACCCGCCTTTTGTACCGCTATCCACAGCTGAGGACGTTCTTGCTCCAGAAGATCTCGCCAGAGCGGGGCCGTCTTTGCGTGATGGGGCAGAATCGACCCTCGTGATCGAGTACCGCACCCCCAACGAGATCGACCAGATGCGACCCGCCGGGGCGTTCGTCGCGAGCGTGCTGACCGCCCTGAAGGAGAAGGCCGCGGTCGGGGTCAACCTGCTCGAGCTGGATGCGCTGGCCCATCAGATGATCCGGGACGCCGGTGCGGAGTCCTGCTACATCGACTACCACCCGTCGTTCGGGGCCAGCCCGTTCGGCAAGGTCCTCTGCACGTCGGTCAACGACGCGGTGCTGCACGGGCTCCCGTACGACTACGTGCTCGCCGACGGCGACCTGCTCAGCGTCGACTTCGCGGCGTCGGTGAACGGCTGGGTGGCGGACTCCGCGCTGTCGGTGGTCGTCGGTACGGCACGAGAGGCGGACCTGAAGCTGATCGAGACCACCGAGGTGGCCCTGGCGGCGGGCATCGAGGCGGCCCAGGCGGGCGCGAAGATCGGTGACATCTCCTTCGCCATCGCCCGGGTCGCCACCCAGGCCGGCTACAAGATCAACACCGACTTCGGCGGCCACGGCGTCGGACGGACGATGCACGGCGATCCGCACATCCCCAACAACGGCCGCCGCGGCCGCGGGCTGCCGCTCCGGCCGGGCCTGGTGATCGCCATCGAGCCGTGGTTCCTGGACTCGACCGACAAGATCTACACCGACGCCGACGGCTGGACGCTGCGCAGCCGTGACGGTTCCCGCGGCGCCCACTCCGAGCACACCATCGCCATCACCGCCGGCGGCCCCCTCATCCTGACCGCCCGCCCCTGACCCCCGTTTTGTGCCGCGAACGTGAACTGTTCGTGCTGTTGCTCCAGAATGCCGGTGGCATCAGCGCTCGAGGGCCCGCCGCACCTCGCGGATGAAGCGACCCGGGCTCTCGGTGAGCACGTCCGGTGCATACCGGAGCAGCGTCCACCCGTCCGCGATGATGTCGTTCTGGCGACGTAGATCTGCGGCGTGAGACTCACTCGACGAGTGATACCGGAAGCCATCCAGCTCGATGGCCACCCGCTGCTCCTCGAAGGCGATGTCCAGCTCCGCGGAGCGGCCGTTCGTCAACCTGATCGACAGGTTCACCGTGAAACCGACGATGCCTGCCTCGGTGAGCAGACGGACGCCCAGGCGCTCGAGATCGGAATGAGCGCGATCTCCCGTCCGCTCGAGCAGATTCCGCATGGTGGTCGTTCCCCACGTGCCGCGATTGCGTTCGAACGCCTCGTAGAGCTCGATGCTCGAGATCTCACCCTGCTGCTTGCTGCGATCGATCAGGCGTACGCCGTATCCGCGTCGCGCCCGGTCCAGCGCCACCGCGGCTCGCAGCACGCTCAGCGGCTTGCCGAGGATCGCGACGTCTCGATGCATCACGACGTCGTACGGATCGACCCAGCGACGGAGCAGGTACACCCCGGATTGGACCGTCCGCCGCGTCGTGGTCTCCACCTGGAACTCCCAGCGGCGCGGCGGATCGGACATGAGATTCCACCACCAGGCTGCTCCCACCCCGGAGAGAACGCCGTTCTCGACCCACAGGGCGGTGGCTCGCAGGGACTGCTCCGGCGTCGCCGGCACGACGGCGGCTCGGTAGACCCGTGGGTAGACGCTCACCCAGTCGCCGAGTCGCAGCCGATAATCGATCTGGCCCCTGTTCATCCCGAGGCTGAGCGCCTGCGTCAGCGAGATCACCCCGGACTGCTTGACCATGACGTCCCGTAGAGCAGCTCTGTCCATGTCACAGGACTAAGGACGTCGGCCCTCGAACGGACGGTCTACCGACGGATCTGTGGATTGTGGAGCAAGCGCATGAATAGCTGTGGATAGCGGCACAAAATGCGGGACAGGGCCAGCCGGCAGGTCAGCGGTAGACGATCACCTTGTCGCCGACCCGCACGGTGCTGAACAGCGACTGAATGCCGGCCAGGTTGCGGACGTTGACACAGCCGTGGGAGGCGCCGTTGTAGCCGCGGGCGGCGAAGTCGGGGGAGTAGTGGACGGCTTGGCCGCCGGAGAAGAACATCGCGTACGGCATCTTCGTGTGGTAGATCGTCGAGACGTGGTCGCGGGACTTCCAGCCCACCGAGAACGAGCCCTCCCGAGTCGGCAGCTCCTGCGAGCCGAAGCGGACGTCCATCTGCATCTGCGGCTTACCGTCGATCACCCAGACCAGCGAGTTCGTCGCCTTGCTGATGCACAGCGCCCGCCCCGTCATGCACCGCGAGTCCAGTCCGGCCGCCGACGGCTTCGGGGTGCGGTTGTGCTTCTCGTCGTTGCTCGGCGTCCGGGTCATCGCGGTGAGCCGGTTCCAGGTCCGCTGGTCGACCTCGCCGGTGACGGGGATCGCCCGCTTGCCCTGGAAGCCCTTGACCGCGCTGACGGTCATCGACCCGTACGAGCCGGTGACGTTGCCGGAGAACCAGCCGATCTGCTTGAGCCGCGCCTGCAGATCACGGACGCGATCGCCGGAATCGCCCTGTTGGAGGATCGCCGGACCCGGTACGAGACGGTTGTGCATCTCGTCGTCGGTCGGCTTGCGGGTCATCGAGGTGAGCGTGGTCCAGGTGGTCTTGTCGACAGCTCCGGTCTGGTCGAGCTTCCGCTTCTCCTGGAAGCCCTTCACGCCCTTGACGGTGCCGGATCCGTAGGTTCCGGTGATGCTGCCGGCGTACCAGTCGAGCTGCCGCAGTCGGTGCTGGAGCTCGCGGACCTTCGTCCCGGTGTCGCCCTTCGCCAGCATCGCGGGGGCGGTCGTGGGGCTGGGCTTCGCGGTCGGCTTGTCCGACGGAGCTGCCGCGGTGGCCGACGGTGTCGGGCTCGGCTCGGCGGCCGTCGACTCCGAGGAGGGTGACGGCGAGGTGTTGGCCGGAACCTGGCTGTCCGGCGCGGGGGCGGCCTGGTTCGCCGGCACCTGCCCGCAGCCGGTCGCCACCAGACCGAGGGTGAGGGCCCCGGCGAGCGCCCCGAGCACCCGCAGGCGTACCCCGCCCGTCCGGCGTGCTCTCGCTGCTGGCCGACCCGTCATGCCCCGTCCTCACGTCCCACTAGTCACAGACGTCACACCGTAACCGGTGAGATCGGTGCGATCCAGCCCACCTGACGGCTGGGACCGACCTGTTACCCGTAGTTCATGCCGAGGTCGAGAGATTCTCTCGCTCCGGCGGATCCCCGAGTCCGGACCGTGATCAGCGCGGGCGGACGTTCTTGCTGAGCTTGCTCAGACCCTCGCGGATCTTGGCCTGGTTCTCCGGCTTCTGCAGCTCCCGCGTCGCGATCTGGATGACCTTGGCGGCCACCGCGCCCTTGGCGAGCCTTCCCAACATGCCCATCTGATGCTCCCTCGTTCGCGCACCCGCAGGGGTCGGGTGTCGGACCATCCACGATAAGTGGGTCCTCCAAGGACGAGTCTGCACACCTAGGCTGGATCGGATGTCGCTCACGCTCTGCGTCCTGCTCTGGTCCGTCGACGGGCAGGAGGCACAGCTGTCGGCGTACGAGGACGAGGTGCTCGCCCTCGTGCCGGAGTACGGCGGGACCGTCCTGTCGCGGGTACGCCGCACCGGTGGAGCGACCGAGCAGCCGTACGAGGTGCAGGTGATCGAGCTGCCGGACCGGGACGCCTTGGACGGCTACCAGGCCGACCCCCGTCGGACCGTGCTGGCCGGCATCCGCGACCAGGCGATCGCCCGGACCGAGATCATCCCGGTCACCACGGTCACCGGCGACTGAGCCTCCGGCTGGGTCCCGGGCGAGGTTCCCGGCCGAGCGAGGACACCAGACCCTGGAGTCCGGGACGCCGGCGCCGTGACGCTGAGGAGACATCCACTCCCGTCGTCCAGGAGGTTCTCGTGTCCATCCCCACCACGTCCGGACCCGTCCCCGCCGTAACCACCACCGAGCGTCGGGGACCGAACCAGTTCGGATCGGCCCCGAAGCTGCTGACCACCTCACTGATCGGCTTCGTCCTCCTGGTCGCCACCACCTTGGCGACGCTGGCCGCGTCCGGCCTGAGTCTGCTCTCCGACTCGACGTCCGAGCAGTTCGCAGCGGCCATCGGACTCATCGTCACCCGTGGGGCGGTCTACCTGTTGGCGATGTGCTGGGGCGCCGCCGGGGTGGTGCTCGTCGCCCGCCGGCTGCTGCACGACGGTCGCGCCGGCCGGATCCCCGCGATCGGCGCCATCGCGTTCAGCGGCGTGTCAGTACTCGCCGTGGCCTGCCAGGTGATCCTGCCCTGGCTCGCGGTCGGCTTCACCGCCGCCACCTTCGGCGAGACCAGGGTCCACGATCTGCTCTACGCGACGAGCCTGGTGACGATCTGGTCCGCGATCGCTGCCGCCGCGTGCGTCGCCCTGGCCGTGCGAGCTGCCGCCGTCCGCCCGGGCTTCATGCTCGTCCTGGCGATCGTGTGCGCGGCGTACCTGGTCATCGACGTGACCACCCGCGGCAGCGTGCCGCCTTTCGGCATCGCCTTCGTCTGGCTGGCACTGGGGATCGGGCTCCGCGCCTCCCGCGTACCCTCCTGACATGAGGTCCGCGTGACCGCCGTGCCGCAGCAACCGGGCGCTGTCACCACGCCCGGTCTGCTGGGTCGCCGCGTGATCGGCCTGTCGGTCTGGACCGTGATCGGTCTGGTGCTGGCGGTCTTCGTCACCGGTCTCGTCGTCGGACTCGTCCGCGGGGCAGCTGCCACCGAGGTGGTGATGCCGGGCTGGTCCGCGGCGACCGTGACCCCCATCCTGCAGAGCTGGGGTCTTCCCGCCGGCGCGGTCGTCGCCTACCTGCTGCTGCTCGACTGCCTCGCCTGCGGGCTCGGCCTGTTCGCCGCCTCCCTGCTGCTGCATCGACCGTGGAGCGGCTTCCGGCTCTACGTCGCCCTGGTGCTGGTGCTGCACACGGCGGTCGGCGGCTCAGCGCCCGGGCTGCTGACGGCGGTGTTCCCGGCCCTGGAGGGCCCGGCCGGGCTGCTCCTGGGACTCGCGTGGTTCGGCCTGTTCAGCCTGGTCCTGGTCTTCCCCGATGGGCGCTTCGTGCCGCGCTGGACCCGCTGGACGGTGCCCGCGTGGGTGGCCGTCTTCCTCTGGTTCCTCACCCTCGACACCCGGTCCCCGATGGGGGCTCTCCCCGCCGTGGCCCTACTGGCCCTGCTGATCACAGGCGCCGCTACTCAGATCTACCGCTACCGGCGGGTGGCCGACGCCAGCACGCGGCAGCAGACCCGTTGGGTGCTGGCCGCGCTGACCGCACGGATCGGCCTCCTCGTGGTGACCGCCGTCCGGCTGACCAGCCCCGTCGCCACCGACACGGCCAGCGGACTCGGTGCCGCGCTTGCCCTGACCGGTGCCAGCTACCTGATCAGTGCGCTGCTGGCCCTGACCATCGCCTTGTCCGTCCTGCGGCACGGACTCTTCGACGCCGACGTGGTGATCCGCCGGACGGTGCTCTTCGGTGCCCTCACCGCCCTCGTCCTGCTCGTGTACGGCGTCGTCGTCGGGCTGCTCGGTGCGGTCTGGCAGGATGCCGGTCCGCTCATCCCGGTGCTCGCCACGGCCGCGGCCGCCATCGCTCTGGTGCCGGCGCGAACGTGGCTCCAGCAACGCGTTGCCCGCCTGGTCTTCGGCGACCGGGCAGAGCCGCACCGGGTGGTCGCCGAGCTCAGCGATCGGCTGGCCGGCACCGTACGGCCGGAGGAGATGGTGCAGACGGTGGTGGACGCGATCGGACCCGCTCTGGCCCTCCAGCGAGTGGCGATCGTGCTGGAGGGCCAGCCGGGACCGGCGGCCGCGTACGGTGTCGCGGGATCCTCCGGCCCGACGGAGACCTTCTCGATCGACCACCAGAACCAGCGGGTCGGTGCGCTGGCCGTCTGGCCCCGGCGGGGTGAGCAGCTGAGCGAAGACGACCGTCGGCTGCTGCGCAGTCTCGCCGGTCAGGCGGGCATCGCGGTGGCCGCCGCCCGGGCCTCGGCCGAGATCCGCGCAGCCCGGGAGCTCGCCGTGACTGCCCGTGAGGAGGAACGTCGCCGACTGCACCGGGATCTGCACGACGGACTCGGACCGACCCTGGCCAGCATCTACCAGCGGGTGACCTTGGCGGCCCGGCTGGTCGAGACCGATCCCCGAGCCAGTGGCCGACTGCTCACCGAGACCGGTCATCAGGTACGCGAGACCGTTGCGGACGTACGACGACTGGTCTACGCCCTGCGGCCTCCGCGCCTGGACGACCTGGGCCTGGTCGACGCCCTCCGGGTGACGTGTGACGAGCTGTCCAGTCCCGAGGCGACCTCGATCGACGTACGCAGCATCGTTCCCGCGACCGATCTGGCCCAGCTGCCCGCCGCCGTCGAGACCACCGGCTACCGGATCGTGCTGGAGGCGGTGACCAACACCGTCCGCCACGCCGGCGCGGACACGTGCACCGTCGACATCGGCATCAGCGCCGCCTCGGACGATGTCTCCGAGCGATGCCTGGAGCTGATCGTGACCGACAACGGGATCGGCTTGCCGAAGACGCCGTCGGCGGGAGCCGGACTGCGCTCACTGCACGAGCGAGCCGCCGAGATCGGCGGGCAGCTCACGATCGGGCCCGCCTCCCCGCACGGGACGGTGGTCACGGCCATCCTTCCGTGGTCCACCGGCGCGGCCTCGGGAGACGAGCGGTGAGCGACGGCGGCGGCCCGATCCGGGTGCTGCTGGTCGACGACCACACCTTCTACCGCGAGGGCATCAAGGCGATGCTGTCGCTCGTCGGTGCGGACATCGACGTGGTCGGCGAGGCGGCCACCGGGGAAGAGGCTGTCGAGCGGACTCTTGCCCTCGATCCCGAGGTCGTGGTGATGGATCTGGCGATGCCCGGCATGAGTGGGCTGGAAGCGACGCGTCGGATTCTCAGCAACAACCCGCAGGTGGCGGTCCTGGTGCTGACCATGGCGGACGATGACTCGGTGTTCGCGGCGATCCGCGCGGGGGCTCGCGGCTACTTGCTCAAGGACGCGAGCATCGACGACCTGGTGGGGGCCATCGTCGCGGTCCACGGTGGTCAGGCCATCTTCAGCCCGAGCACGGGAGATCGCGTTCTGGGCGCTCTCGCCGACGGCGGCACCGGACAGGCCGGACCGCTCTTCGCCGAGCTGACCAAGCGGGAGCTCGACGTGCTCAACCTGATGACCGCGGGTCGGTCGAACCACGAGATCGGTGCCGAGCTGCATCTGACGCCGAAGACGGTGCGCAACTACGTCTCGAGCATCCTGACCAAGCTCGGCGTCCGCGACCGCACCCAAGCCGTCATTCGCGCTCGGGATGCCGGGCTGACGTAGTGCCGACACGGACGGCGTTGTGCAGAGAGTCCGCATCGATGACGGAAACCCGCCGCTCACGGGCGACACACCCTGCGACACGCCGTGCGACACCCCACGAGGTGCACGTTTCCATCACTCGTCCGGGAGTAGTACCGGCCTCACCGACGTCCGAGGGACCTCGCCAGCGCCTTGGCCTCCTTGGCCGGCGCCCGCGATCCCCACAGGTCGCCGCCCCGGAGTCGGGCACCGGACAGCTCCTCGAGCGCGTACAGCAGCCGCGGGCCGTACTCGGCCAGGTCCTGCTCGGCACGCGGTCGCAGCAGGTCGACGACCCGCTCGTTGAGGGCCCTGGCCTCCTTGCGTTCGCCTCGGCCCTTCGCCTCCTGCCAGGCTCGGTGAGCAGCCGTGAGCTCGTCCTCGACCGGCTCCGGCTCCGGCTCCGGCTCCGGCTCCGGCTCTGTTTCCGGCTCCGGCTCCGGCTCTGTTTCCGGCTCCGGCTCTGTTTCCGGTTCCGGCTGTGGTTCCGACGGAGGAAGCTGCACCGGCTCGTCCTCCAGGTGCACCGGCTGCACGGGCTCGGCCTCGAGCGGCGCAGGCTCGACGTGCTGAGGCTCCAGCGGCGCGACCTCCACAGGCTGGTTCTCAACCGGCACCGACTCGACGGTTTGGGGCTCGGCGGCCTGGGGCTCGCGGGCCTGGGGCTCGGCGGCCTGGGGCTCGGCGGCCTGGGGCTCGCGGGCCTGTTCTTCCTCGGCCACTCGCTCGATCTCGGCCCGAGCAGCTTCGGCCTCGACCGATCCTCGAGCCGCTTCCGCCGCCTCTTCCTCGGCGGCCTCGGCCTCGGCGGCCTCCAGGGCCGAGAGCTCCGCCTGCAGCCGCTCCAGCTCGAGCCGCTCCAGCTCGGCCGGGTCGGCGGCCCGGCGCTCCGCCTCGCGCTGCTCGAACGCGACACGGTCCGCCTCGGCCCGCTCGGCCGCCCGGCGCTCCTCCTCCAGGCGATGCGCCTCGATCCGCTCCTCGCGCCGGCGCTGGCGTTCCCGCCGCTCCGCCTCTTCCTCGGCGGCCAGCCGCTCGGTCTCCGCGCGTGCCGCCTCGATCCGCTCGAACTCTCGCCGTGCCGCGTCCGCCCGCTCCGCCTCGGCTCGCTCGGCTGCCCGGCGCGACTCCTCGGCCCGCTCGGCCTGCCGGCGCTCGGCCTCCAGCCGGACCACCTCGAGCCGCTGCTGCTCCAGTCGGTGTGCCTCCTCGCGTTCCGCGATCAGCCGGGCGGCGGTGTCGCGCTGCAGCTCGGCCTCGGCCGCGCCGTCCGACGGGCTCACGGACGATCCGGCGTACGCGGCGAACGGGCTCAGGGGCTCCCAGCTCACCCTGCCGCTGCCGCGCGGAATCGCCGGGGACAGCTGACCCGCCGCCGCCCGATCGGCAGCAGGCCGGGCCGCGAGCTCCTCGGCCACCAGCTCGGCCTCCTCCGCCCGGTCGAGCGCCCGCAGGTCGCGCGCCAGATCCCCGAGCGACCCGGCCAGCTGCACCCGCGCCACCTCGTCCTTGGGGGCGATGCCGCCGAGCAGGTCGATCAGCTGCCGCCGGGTGACCAGGCCCAGATCGACCTCACCCACCGCGAGCAGCCGGTCGGCCAGGTCCCGATAGATCCCGTGCAGCGGCTCCGCCAGCCGCTGCAGCAGGGCCGGGCTCAACCGCCCCGGCTGCGCCAGCCGCCCGTCGACGAGCCGGTCGTAGGCCTCCCGCGCGACGTGCAGGTGGGTCAGGGCATCGTCGCTCAGCCCAGCGGACCAGCGGGCGTCCGACACCAGCCGGTCGGCGTCCACCACCACGTAGGCCGCATCCACCTCCGCTCGGAGCCCTGCCTCCGCCAACCGCTGCAGCACGGCATCGGCGTACGCGTTCGCCGCCGGCACGTCATCCGCGGCCAGTGCACCGCGCGCCGTGCAGGCCAGCGCCCAGACCAGCGTGGTCGGCGCCAAGGCTTCGGTGAGTGACAGCGAGTCGAGCTGCTCCCGCAGCTCCGAGAGCGAGCGGACCGTCTCCGCCGCTGCTTCCGGTAGCCCGGCCGCACCCTGGATGACCCCGAGATGCACCACTGCCGTCACGTACCGCGCGGCGTCGGCCACCGACGTGTACGGACCGATCGGCCCGTTCGCCGTCAGCTGCTGGGCGGCCAGCTTGACCGCCTCCTGAGCCTCGGGCGCAGCCACCGTGTAGGCGTGGCCGAGCAACCGGTGCTCGGTCACCGCGACGAGCGCGTCCGCGAGCTCGGGGGTCCGGGTCGGATCCGAGCCCACCCAGCCGCGCAGCCGCTGCACCGCCGAGGCGAGCTTCTTGCCCTTCTGGGCGTACGGGTCCTGCGGCTGCTTGGGCCGGTTCTGCTTGTTCTGCTGCTGGGCCATCGTGCCTTCCGGGGCTGACTGCGCTCTCGATCCTGCCAGACGGTCCGCCTGATACACCTGTTGTCGTGTCCGCTCTCGAGCTGTCCACCCTCACCCTGCCGACCGCCCGGGTCGCAACCAGCCTCGCTGCCGCCGTTCCGACCGACCGCCGATCTGCACGCCGCCGCGTGCACGTCCCCGGCGGCACCGAGGGGATCGACGAGGAGATGGCGGCCAACCTCGCGTACGGGCACCTGGCCTCCGTGCTGCCCTACCTGCCGCAGGACGACTACGACCGGACCCTTGCCGACGTCACGCACCCGGTCGCCGTGCTCGACAACGACCGGCTCCGGGCCACGTTCCTGCTGGGTCAGGGTGGCCGGCTGTGGTCCCTGGTCGATCTCGTCGCCGGCCGCGAGCTGCTGTACGCCAACGATGCGCTGCAACCGGGCAACCTCGCGCTGCGGAACGCCTGGTTCGCCGGTGGGGTGGAGTGGAACCTCGGCACCACCGGGCACCACCCGCTGACCTGCGAGCCGCTGCACGCCGCCCGGATCACCCTGCCCGACGGTACTCCCGGTCTCCGGCTCTGGGAGTACGAGCGGATGCGGGAGCTGGTGGTGCAGATCGACGCCTGGCTGCCCGACGGCGCCCCGCACCTGGCGGTGCACGTGACGATCACCAACGTCACCCCCCACGACGTGCCCGTCTACTGGTGGTCCAACATCGCCGTTCCGGAGACGCCCGACACCCGGGTGCTGACCCCGGCGGACGCTGCCTTCCGGTTCGACTACAGCCGCACCCTCCGGCGGGTGGCGATGCCGGTCGACGACGGCCTCGACCGCAGCTACCCGAGCCGATCCAGCCACGCCGTCGACTACTTCTTCGACCTGCCACCATCCACTCCCCGGCCGTGGATCGCGGCGCTCGACGGCGACGGGTACGGGCTGCTCCAGACCTCGTCTCCCCGGCTCCGGGGCCGCAAGCTGTTCGTCTGGGGCACCGGCCGGGGCGGACGGCACTGGCAGGAGTGGCTGTCGCCGCGCGGCGGAACCTACCTGGAGATCCAGGCCGGTCTGGCCCGCACCCAGCTGGAGCACCTCCCGTTGCCGGCGGGCGAGCGCTGGTCCTGGCTGGAGACGTACGGACCCCTCCAGCTCACCGCCGACTCCGCGCACGGCGACTGGTCGTCCGCGGTGGCCGCCACGACCGCAGAACTCAGCCGGGACGACGCCTGGTTCGCCGACCAGGGACGGATCGGCCACGAGCTCGTCGACCGCCCGATCGGGGACCGGCTGCAGCGAGCCTCCGGGTGGGGTGCGCTGGAGGTACGCCGTCGAGCCGGCACCACGCAGGGGTGGCCCGACCTGCCCGGAACACCCTTCGCCGAGGCGGATCTGGGAGCCGAGCAGCAGCCCTGGCTCGATCTCCTCGACGGGCGTCGACCCACCTGGGACGGCACCGCACCCGCCAGCTGTCAGACCGCCCCCGGCTGGCGGTCGCTGCTCGAGCAGGCCGCCGGCCCGTACGCGGCTCTGCAGCGCGGAGTCGCCCGGTGGGCCGGCGGTGATCGGCTCGGAGCCGTGGACTCCTGGGAGCAGTCACTGCGCGATCGACCGTCGGCGGTGGGCTGGCGGAACGTGGCCGTCGCGTACGCGGACGATGACCCGGTACGCGCTCTGGCCGGCTACCGCGAGGCACGCACCCTGGATCCGACCACGATCGGCCTCGTGATCGAGCACCTGCAGCTGTTGATCATGGTCGGACACCACGCGGTGGCGCTGGCCGAGATCGACGCGCTGCCGGCGACTCAGCGGAGCGAACCGTTGGTCGAGCTGTGCGAGGCCCAGGCGGCGGTGGCGGTCGGTGACGCCGAGCGCGCCGGACGGATCCTGCTGCCGGGTTTGATCATCCCGTCACTGCGCGAAGGCGCCGAGAGCCTGGCCCGGCTGTGGCGCCAGTATCGGGCGCTGATTGTCGGGCCGGCGGCGGCCGACGCCGAGCAGCTGCCTCCGGCGTACGACTTCTCGATGCGTACCTGATCAGTCGTTGATCACCACTGTGGCGTCGTAGTCGGCCAGCTCGTCCTCGTCGGGGCGCTCAAAGACCCGGTCCCAGTGGTCCAGATCGCTGCGCGGGATGGCCGGGCCCTCGTGGCCCCGGGCTTCGATCCGTCGCCACAGCTCGTCCGGCGACGGGTCGAGGAACACCAGCTCCAGCTGAGCGCCCAGGGTCCGTGCCTCCACCCGCAACCGATCCCGTTCGTCGCGACCCCAGGTCCCCCACTCGATGATCACCACGTTGCCGGCCCGCAGCAGGTCGCGGCCGAGCTCCCACTGCAGGCGCTCGACCCGGTCCCGCAGCGCCTCGTCCCACAGGCTGAACCCCAGGGCCTCGAGCCAGTCGTCGGGACACAGCCGGATGCCGTTCCGCTCCGCGGCCAGGCTGCGGGCCATGGTCGTCTTGCCGGCCCCGGGCAGACCGCAGACGATGATCAGCGCCGGCTCGGTCACCGTCGTGGGTCCCCTCGACCGGGGAGATCGGTTCCCTTCATGAGCGGAGTCTGCTGGGTGCCGCCGCGCGACCACGCACCGGGTCGCCGACTCCTGCGCGCCGCGACTCCCGGTCTCAGGGTCTCGTCCACCCGAGTGCGCCGGCCGATGCGACGGCGTCCGCGGCGAGCGCGGTGATCCCCGCCCAGTCCTCGGCCTCGACCAACGACGGCGGGGTCAGCCAGGTGCCCCCCACAGCCGCCACCGCCGGTACGACCAGATAGTCCCGCAGGTTCGCCGCCGTCACCCCGCCGGTGGGGCAGAACCGCACCCGCGGCAGCGGCCCGCCGATCGCGGCCAGGTACGCCGGTCCGCCGGCCGGACCGGCCGGGAAGAACTTCAGCTCGGACAGTCCTCGGTCCAGCGCGGTCAGCACCTCGCTCACCGTGGCCACCCCCGGCAGCACCGGCACCGGGGCCGCCACGAGTCGCGTCAGCAGCGCCGGACTCGCCCCGGGACTCACCAGGAAGTCGGCGCCGGCAGCCAGGGCCTGCTCGACGTGGGCGGCGGTGAGGACCGATCCCACCCCCAGGGCGATCTCGGGCACCTCCGCAGCGATGGTGGCCACGGCATCGAGCGCCCGTGGCGTCCGCAGGGTGATCTCGATGATCGCGACCCCGCCGGCCACCAGGGCGCGGGCCAACGCGACGGCGTGCCCCGGATCGTCGATCACCACCACCGGGATGACCGGAGAGACGTCGAGCGGGCTGCAGGACAGAGTCACGAAACGGTCCCCTCTCTGGTGTCGAACTCGTCGGGGGTGGACGCGGGTGCGGCGGCCAGGTGGTCTCGGGTCTGGGCCAGCGTGGGGACGAGGCCGGTGCCGCCCCGCCCACCGACCACCAGCGACGACGCCGCGGCGGCCAGCCGGGCGGCGGTGACCAGGTCGTCGCCGAGCACCAGTCGAGCGGTCAGGGTGCCGACGTACGCGTCTCCGGCACCGGTCTGGTCGACCACCACCGGGGCGGGCACGGACCGAACCCAGGCGGACACCTCCGCGTCGACCACCTGGACTCCCGCAGCGCCGCAGGTGACGGCCACGATCTCGGTCCCCGACGACCTGAGCCGCTCCGCCCCCGCGACCGCCGTGTCCACGCCCAACAGGGCCGAGGTCTCGCCCGGGTGGGACGGCGTGATCAACCACGAGTGCGGGGCCAGCTCGGCCAGGAGCTCGGCGGCGGCGGCCGCTCCGGTCAGTCGCGGCCGGAAGTTGGGGTCGTACACGAACCGCTCCGAGATCCGGGCCGCGTGGCGTACGGCTTCCCGGGCCGAGGCCGAGATCGCACCGGCGATCCCGCTCGCGACCACCGCCCCGGCGGCCCTCAGCACCTCGTCCGGCAGCTGTGCCGGACTCAACGAGGAGCCGACACTGCCGGACCGGGCGTAGCTGAACTCCCGCTCCCCGGCCGGGTCGCTGTGCACCAGGTAGACACCCTGCTGGCCGGCCGCGAACGAGAGCAGGGCGGTGTCGATGCCGAGCGCGTCCACCCGGGCCGCGATGGCCCGACCGAGATCGTCGTCGGTGAGCACGGCGGCCAGTCCGACCCGGGCACCGGCCGCTGCGGCCGCGGCCGCGACGTTGAGGGTGTCCCCCGAGATCCCCAGCACAGCAGGGACATCGTGGCCGAAGGGCGCGGCGGTGGCCACCTCGACGAGCACCTCGCCGAGGCACACCACGTCGTAGCTGTCCGACGTCACGGCGATCACCAGTCGTGGATCGAGCCGTCGCGCCGCCGGTTGACCGGCAGGTACTTCGGGTCGTACGGAAAGCGGGCCGCGGCCTGCTCGTCGAAGGTGACTCCCAGGCCCGGGAGATCACCGGGGTGCAGGTAGCCGTCGGCGAACGTGTACGCGGTACCGAACACCTCGGCGGCCTCGGGGCGGTGTCCCATGTACTCCTGGATGCCGAAGTTCGGGATGGTCAGGTCCACGTGCAACGCAGCCGCCATCGAGATCGGCGACAGATCGCCGGGGCCGTGCGACCCGGAGCGCACACCGTAGAGGTCCGCGAGGGCGAAGATCCGTTGCAGGTGGGTGATCCCGCCGGCGTGCGACACCGACGTGCGGATGTAGTCGATCAGCCGCTCGGTGATCAGCTGCTGGCAGTCCCAGATGCTGTTGAACACCTCACCGACGGCGATCGGCGTGGTGGTGTGCTGGCGGATCAGCCGGTACGCGGTCTGGTCCTCGGCCGGGGTCGGGTCCTCCAGCCAGAACATCCGGTACGGCTCCAGCGCCGCCCCCAGCCGGCCGGCCTCGATCGGACTCAGCCGGTGGTGCACGTCGTGCAGCAGGTGCACCTGGTAGCCGAACTCCGCCCGCAGGTGCGCCATCATCTGCGGGGCGAAATCGAGGTAGGAGCTGGTCTCCCAGATGTCCTCCTGCGGCACGTTGCCGCTGGCCGGCTCGTAGATCCGGCCGCCGGCCTTGTCCTCGGCCCGCGCGATCCCGTACGTCTTCTCCAGACCCGGGATCGACGCCTGCGCTCTGATCGCCAGGTAGCCCTGGTCGAGGTGATCCTGGACGTCGGCGCTCAGCTCGTCCAGCGTGGCCCCGCTGGCGTGGCAGTAGACCATCACCCCGTCCCGGGCGGCCCCGCCGAGCAGCTCGTAGACCGGCAGCCCGGCCACCTTGCCCTTGATGTCCCACAGCGCCACGTCGACCGCGGCGATCGCGGTCATCGTCACCGGTCCGCGGCGCCAGTAGGCACCCTTGTAGAGGTAGGACCAGGTATCGGTGATCCGGCGGGCGTCCCGACCGATCAACAAGGGACAGACGTGGTCCCGCAGGTAGGACGCCACCGCCAGCTCGCGACCGTTGAGGGTCGCATCGCCGACACCGGTGACGGCGTCGTCGGTCTCGATGACCAACGTCACGTAGTTGCGGCCGGGTGAGCTGACCACCACCCGGGCGTCGGTGATCTTCATCTGGTCGATCCTCTCCTGCGTGTGCCTCGGGTGTGTCCGAGCCATCGGTGACGGCGCCGACCAGAGCCGGCTGATCCACTCCACGATGCTCTCCCCCGCCAGCCCAGCCAGCGGAGCCACCGCACCCGCCGGCATCCTGTACGCGGCCTGGATGGCTCGGATCGCCGCGGTCTCCAGGTTGGCCACGCTGCCGGCCTGGAGTCGGGTCAGCAGCGCCGCGGGCAGCTGCCGCGCCGCTGCACGACGATCGCGAGACATCCTGAGCATGGTCGCACCCCGGGTGCGCCCGGGGAAGCGAGCCGACCAAGATCGCGCGCCCGGTGTGCCACGCTTTCGTGGTGACCACGCTCCTCGGTCTGCTGCCGTTCGTGTTCGGCGTGGTGGCCATCGTCTCCTTCGCCCGCGCCGGGCGCCCGGTGGTGCGCAGCCTCGGCCTGACCGTGAGTCGCTGGTCGCCGCTGGAGGTGATCCTCGGCCTGGCCATCACCTTCGTGGCCATCGGCGCGACCTTCGTGACCGAGCTGGCCCTCGGCGCGGTCCGGTTGGAGTCGGGATCGCTGACCTGGAGCAGTCTCTGGTCGGAGCTGCTGGCCCAGCTGGTACCCGCGGCCGCGATCGAGGAGCTGCTCTACCGGGTCCTGCTGCTGAGCGGGCTGGCCGTCGCCTTCAGCCCGATACGCGGCGGACGGTGGATCGCGGTCCTGCTCAGTGCTGCCCTGTTCGGGGCCGCCCACCTGGGAAACCCGGGGGCGAGCTGGGTGGCGGCGGTCGGTACCGGTCTGGGCGGTGTGATGTACGGGGTCGCGTTCCTCGGCTCCCGGAGCGTGTGGCTGCCGTTCGGTCTCCATCTGGGCTGGAACCTGGCTCAGGGCGTCTTCGGCTTCCCGATCAGCGGCCACGTCGTGTCCGGCATCTTCCGAGTCGTGCCTGGCGGTGACGACGTGCTGGTGCTGACCGGGGGCACGTACGGGCCCGAAGCCGGCATCCCCGGCATGCTCGCCCGCTTCGTGGTGATCGGCCTGGTGGTGCTGTATCTCCACCGCCGCTGGCCGGGCGGACGGTTCGCGACGCTGACGTACGCGCCGGAACCGCAGCGGCGCTCCCGACCCGAGCCGGCACCGCCGACCGGTGCCGCGGAGAGCGGGTAGCGTCGACGGTCGTGATCTCTCCGACGGCCCAGCTACCCGATCTCGCCGAACGCACGGTGATCGTGACCGGCGCCACCAGCGGGGTCGGACGGGCGACCGCGGCGGCCCTGGCCGGCGCCGGCGCGCGGGTCGTGCTGGCGGTGCGCAACCGGGCGAAGGCGGACACGGTCGCCGCGGAGCTCCGGCGAGCTGATCCCGCGGCCCGGGTCGAGGTGCGCCCCCTCGACCTGGCGGATCTGACGTCGGTCCACGGATTCGCGTCCGCCTGGACGGAGCCGATCGACATCCTGATCAACAACGCCGGGGTGATGGCCACCAAGCGGACCGAGACCGCCGACGGGTTCGAGCTGCAGCTCGGGACCAACCACCTCGGTCACTTCGTGCTCACCACGCTGCTGCTGCCGCTGATCACCGACCGGGTCGTGACGGTCGCCTCCGACGCGCACCGCTGGGCCCATCTCGATCTCGCCGACCCGCAGTGGGAGCGTCGTCGCTACCGCGCCTTCGGGGCGTACGGGCAGAGCAAGCTGGCCAACCTGCTGTTCACCCTCGAGCTGGACCGACGGCTGCGGTCGAGCGGGCGTCGGGCGATCGCGGTGCACCCGGGCTGGGTGCGGTCCGACCTCGGACTGGGCCAGCACGGCACAGCGGCGGCCAAGGTCTCCCAGGGGATGGGCTCGGTGTTCGGCCAGACGGCCGAGGACGGCGCCCGGCCGAGTCTGACGGCCGCCGTCCGCGATCTCCCGGGCGGCAGCTACGTCGGACCCGACGGGTTCGCCGCCAACCGGGGCACACCTACGCTGATCGGCCGCAGTCGGGACGCCGCCGACGCCGCGCTCGCCGCCCGGTTGTGGGCACTGTCCGAGCAGCTGACCGGCTGAGGACGGGCGGGGGCGACGATCACCTGATCCCGTGGCTGGTCAGGAAGTCCACACTGCCCTGGACGGCGTCGAAGATGTCGCCGGGCACGTAGTCGAATTCGATCACCGCGAACTCGCATGCCGGGGACGCGGCCAGGCTCGCCTCCAGCGGGACCTCACCCTGGCCGGCCGGGCGCTGGTCGAGGGTGGTCTTGTCCAGACCGGTCGAGCCGACCACGAACGGGTTCTCGCCGACCACACCGTCCTTGATGTGCAGGGCCTTGACCCGGTCACCGAGCCGGCCGAGCAGGGCGACCAGGTCGTAGCCGGCGGTCGCGGCCCAGAACAGGTCGAGCTCGAGGGCGACCTCGTCGTCCAGCAGGGAGGCGAAGTACTCGTAGCCGTTCACGCCGTCGATGTCGGCCGCGAACTCCTGCGCGTGGTTGTGGTAGCCGACCTTCAGCCCGTGATCCGCGGCCTCCTTGGCCACGGCGTTCAGCCGCGCCGCGGTGTCGGCGATCCCCTCGGCGTCGAGCCAGCGCTCGATCGGCACGAACGGGTCGATCACGTACTCCAGACCCAGCTTGGTGGCCGCCGCGAAGACGTCCGCCTTGGCCGGGACGGGCAGCACCCGGTCGCCGAAGCGGATCTCGTCGGACAGCAGCGGCGCGTGACCGGTCTTGGCCTGCAGTCCGTGCGCGGCGAACGACTCGGCGAGGGCGTCGGCCCGATCGACGAAGGCGAAGGCCTCCACCTGCCGGATGCCCATCGCGGCCAGTCGGGCGAGGGTCCCGTCGGGATCCGCCACGAGGTGGTCGTTGACCGTGTAGAGCTGGATGGAGAGCTGAGGCTGGGTCATCGCTGAGCAGCGCCTTTCGACAGATGGGGTGGTGTCGACGACCCTAGCAGTAGAAACCGACACAGGTGTCGGGATGTGAGCGGGATCGCACCCACCCCTCGTGTCAGGACTCCAGGAACTCCAGCACCCGAGCGGTGAGCAGCGCGGTGGCGTCCGCGTCGTATGACGGCAGTGACCGGTCCTCGAACAGGTGCTGATCGCCGGGATAGACATACAGCTCGGCGTCGGGCACGGTCGCGACGATCTCGCGGGCGGCGTCGATGTCCCCCTCGCCCGCGAAGAACGGGTCGGCGTCCATCCCGTGGATCTGCACCGGCACCCCCTCGGGCCAGGGCCCGATCGCCCACTCCCCGGTGATCGGCAGGGCCGCCTCGAGGAGGATCGCGCCGGCGGCGCCGGGGCGGGTCTGGGCGAGCCGCTGAGCCTGCATGACGCCCAAGGAGATACCCAGGTAGACCAGCTCGGCCGGCAGCTCGGCCACCGCGGCGTCGGCGAGCCCGTCCAGATCGGGCGCATCGGGTCCGTGGGCGAACGCCGCACCCGCCTCGATGGAGTCGAAGCGGCGACCCGCGTACGCGTCCGGGGTGTGCACTGTGTGGCCGGCCGCCCGCAGCTCGTTCGCGAGGGACTCGACCCCGGTGGTCAGTCCGAGGATGTGGTGGAAGACGACGATCTCAGCCATGCCACCACGCTAGGACCACCCGCTGACAGCCCGATCACGCGTGCCGTCGGCTCAGGCGGCCTTGCGGCCCTTCAGGTAGAGCCGCCTGGTAGCGGCCTCGTGCGACAGCGGGCTGCGGATGAACCACTCCAGGTCGACCAGTCCGGCCGCCTGCGCCGCCGCGATGATCACCTCCGGGTCGTGCAGCACGAAGTCCAGCTCGGTCGGCTCGCCGAACAGCTCGCCGGGATGCTGCACCTCGTCGCCCACGTGGGTGGCGATCGCCAGGTACCCACCGCGACACAGCACCTTGGCCAGCGCCGCGACGGTGGCCGTGATCTCGGACTGGGCGAGGTGGACGAAGGCGTACCAGGCAGTCACCAGGCCCCAGCCCGGGTCGCGGGGATCGCTGCCCCGGGGCATCGGCGGCACCGCGAAGGTGCCCTGCACGAACGCCACCTCCGGTTGCAGCTCGCGGGCCCGCTCGAGCATCACCGGCGACACGTCGAGCCCCGTCATCTCCATGTCCAGCCCGGCGAGCAGACCGGCCACCTGCCCTGGCCCGCACCCCACGTCGAGACCCTGACCCGGAGCCGCGTTGGCCAGCTCCTCGAGAAACCACCGATCGAACGGCTTCTCCGCCAGGTCGTCGCCGAGCGCGATCGCGTACGCCTCCGCCAGCCGGTCGTACTCCGTGGTGACCTTGCGGTCACGTGCCAGCCCACCGGCGGCCAGCACCTGCTCGCGGTCCACCGCGCGGACCGGTTCGACGGCCTCGGGCGGCAGCTCGGCCCCGAGCAGGTGGATCCAGCGCCGATCGTGCTGACCGGCCTGTCGTTCCAGCTCCCGTACCAGTGGGGGGTCCCAGCCCGAGAGTCCCTGCAGGACCTCCTCGACGGCCTCCCGGTCGGCGAACGGGTGGAGCCGCTCGGTCCGCGGTCGCAGCTCTCCCGGGGTCTGCGGTCCGCGCAGCAGCAACGCCGTGACCAGGGCCAGACCCGGAGCGTCGAGACCCAGCTGCTCCTCGAGCCGCTGGTGGTACTTCACCACCCGCAGTCCCGTCGGCTTGACGAACCGGACGAGCTCGCGATCGCGCAGTCGGTTGAGCGCGTCGACGATCGTGGCCTCGTCGTAGGCGACCACCGGATCACGGCTGGTCGACTGGTTGCAGGCGGTGCGCAAGCCGTTCAGCGACAGCGGGTACGAGTCGGGCACCGTCCGTTGCTTCTCCAGCAAGGCACCCAGCACGCGCAGTTCGACCGGATCCAGCACGGGGAGGTCGGGCACGGGATCAGCCTGTCATGCCCGGCTCGGCGACGCTGCGGCAATTCCCCACTCTCGTCGCGGAGGCCCGGCGGGGCCGCAGCGTGAGCCCGTCGATGCGCGCTCGATTCTGCCGTGCAGCCCCTCAGGACGCCCGCGCCGCCGCGCGCTCGACGGCCAACCGGAGAGCCGACGGACTCGACCCCGCCTCGGCCAGAGCCCGGCCCAGCGTGCGCGCCGCCGGCGATCCGGTGTCCCGCAGCGTCCCGAGCAGCAGCATCGCGCCGTCGATCCGGTTGGTGTGCAACCGGACGGCCTCCCGCAGCGCCAGCTCCAACGCCTTCTTGGCGTCGGCGGTGAAGGGGATGTGGCCCTTCGAGGGCGATCGGCCGGCCCGATCGAGGGCGTCCTTGCCGAAGACGGCGTCGGCGCTCGCCCGCACGGCAGCCAGGTCGATGCCGACCGACGCCAGCGCCTCGGCGTCCAGACCTCCCGACTGCAGCTCCGCCCGCAGGTCGCGGGCCAGCCCCACGGGATCGATCCCGACCGACGCCAAGGCGTCCGCCGCCGGTCCTTCGGTCTCCGCCAGCCCGAGCAGCAGGTGCCGCCCGTCGATCGATCGGGTACCGGACTCGCGGGCCACCGCCTGCGCGCGCATCACCACGTCGCGGGCGTCCGCTGTGAACCTCTCGAACATCAGATCCTCCTGCCGTATTTCTTGTGCACCGCTTGTTTGGTCACCCCGAGGGCGTCGGCGACCTCCTGCCAGGACCAGCCCAGCCCGCGGGCTCGCTCGACCTGGAGGTGCTCCAGCCGGTCGGCCAGCTCACGGACGGCCCGGACGGCCCGGAGACCATCGCGGGGATCGTCACCGGCGGCGATGAGCAGTGCATCGGACATGCACGTCAATCTAGGTTGACGAACCCCGGATGTCAACCCATGTTGACGACCTGGTTCGCCCGGGAATGTCTGTAAACCTTTACTAGACGCGGCCGGAACCAGCGGCTAGAGTTCCCGGAACGAGCGAGCGTAAAGGTTTTCACTTCGTCTCCGCTCGACCTCCACAACCCTCGAGGGGAGTCATGTCGCGGGCCACCATCAAGGACGTCGCCGACGCCGCCGGCGTCTCGATCGCGACCGTCTCGCGGGTGCTGAACGACCGCGGTGGGGCCACCGCCACGGCGCAGACCGTGCGCGACGCGGCCGAGAGACTCGGCTACGCGCCGAACGCACTGGCCCGGATGCTGATCACCCAGAAGAGCATGACCATCGGCCTGCTGCAGCCGGCCCTGTCCTCCTCCTTCGCCGGCCAGGTGCTCGACGGGGTCGAGGACGCGGCTCAGGAGCTCGGCTACTCGGTGCTGATCTGCTCGACCGGTTCGCACTCGGCTCGCCTCGAGCACTACCTCCGCCTGTTGGCGAGCCGACAGGTGGATGCCGCCATCGTGATGTCCTCCCGCATCTCGTCGGAGCGCCATCGCCTGTTCCGGTCGCTCTCCCTGCCGTACGTGGTCGTGGCGGGGACGACCGAGGGGGCGGGCGTGCCGGTCTTCGCGATCGACGATCAGCAGGCGGCCGCCGACGCCACGACCGCCCTGATCGCCGCCGGGCACCGCCGGATCGGGATGATCGCCGGCAACGCCGACGACCCGGTGGCCGGCGAGCCGCGGGTGCGCGGGTTCGCGGCGGCGTGCGAAGCCGCCGGTCTCGCACCGGCCGACCACCCGGTCGAGCACGGCGACTTCGCGTACGACAGCGGTCTGGTCGCCACCCGCCGGCTGCTCGACGAGCATCCCGGTCTGACCGCCGTCTTCGCCGCCAGCGACGAGATGGCCGTCGCCGCCATCGCCGTCGCCGACGAACGCGGGCTGCGGGTGCCGGACGACCTCTCGGTGGTGGGCTTCGACGCGATCCCCCTCGCCCGGATGGCGATGCCGCCGCTGGTCTCGGTCTCCCAGCCTCTCCGCGAGATGGGCTACCGGGCCATGCGCGCGGCCGAGCAGCTGCTCCGCGGCGAGATCGTGCCGCCCGTCCCACCCGTGCCGCACACCCTCACCGGCGGGCGCACCATCCACCCCATCCACCACGGGTGAGCACCTCCGAAGACGTCGGTCCACCCACCGGCAAGACCCTGTCCGAACGACCCGTGTCCATCGATCTCAGGAGCCACCACGTGCGCACCGAGCAGACCCTCACCCCCACAGCCAGCTTCTGGCTCGACAACCTGGAGCGCTTCGACCCCCGGCGCGAGGGCCCCCAGTGGGAGCGGCCGGTGCGCAGCCTGATCGAGCCGAGCCTGCAGGACGACGACCAGCTGACCGGGCTGGTCAGTGAGGCGATCGTCATCCAGCAGTTCCTGCTGGAGGTGATCACCCGCCGAGGTGTGGATCGCGCGAGTGTGGTCACCCAGCTGCGCCGCCTGCTCGCCTCGCAGCCCTTCCCCGCAGAGCAGGTGCCGGTGCAGCCTGGTCACCTGCCCGACTGACCGCACCACTTTTCGTCTGACCGATCACGTCACATCCAGCAGAGGAGACCTCGATGTCCACCCACCCGAACGCCGCCGCCGACGCTCGCCCCGACGGCTGGTGGAAGTCGGCAGTCGTCTACCAGATCTATCCGCGGTCGTTCTCCGACAGCAACGGTGATGGTGTGGGTGACCTGCCCGGCATCCTGACCCGGCTGGACTACCTGGCCGAGCTGGGCGTCGACGTCATCTGGCTCTCACCGGTCTGCAGCTCGCCCCAGGACGACAACGGGTACGACATCTCCGACTACCAGGACATCGACCCGACCTTCGGCACCCTGGCCGACCTCGATGCCCTGATCGCCGGACTGCACGAGCGCGGCATGAAGCTGGTGATGGACCTGGTGGTCAACCACACGTCCGACGAGCACGCCTGGTTCGTGGAGTCCCGCGATCCAGCGTCGCCGAAGCGCGACTGGTACTGGTGGCGCCCGGCCCGGGACGGCTTCGAGCCCGGCACCCCCGGCGCCGAGCCGACCAACTGGGGCGCGGCCTTCTCCGGCTCGGCCTGGCAGTACGACGAGCTGTCCGGGGAGTACTTCCTGCACCTGTTCTCCCCCAAGCAGCCGGACCTGAACTGGGAGAACCCGGAGGTCCGCGAGGCCGTCTACGCGATGATGCGGTGGTGGGTCGACCGGGGCGTCGACGGCTTCCGGATGGACGTCATCAACCTGATCTCCAAGCCGGTCGAGCTCACCGACGGCGAGGTGCCGCCGGGCCGCTCGTACGCGTCGGCGTTCGCGGTGGCCAACGGGCACCGGCTGGACGAGTTCCTGGCCGAGATGAACGCCCGCGTCGGTCTGGATGCGCAGAACCTGATCACCGTGGGTGAGATGCCCGGCTCCTCGATCGCCACCGCGCGGGCGGCGACCGACCCGGAGAACCACGAGCTGAACATGGTGTTCACCTTCGAGCACGTCAGTCTCGATCAGCGACCCGCCGGGTCGAAGTGGGATCTGGCCGAGCTGCCGTTGCCGGTGCTCAAGGCCAACCTGGCCGACTGGCAGGACGGCCTGGCCGAGGTCGGCTGGAACTCCCTCTACTGGAACAACCACGATCAGCCGCGGGCCGTCTCCCGGTTCGGCGACGACAGCCCCGAGTTCCGGGTCGCCTCGGCGAAGACCCTCGGCACGATCCTGCACCTGCACCGCGGGACGCCGTACGTCTACCAGGGCGAAGAGCTCGGCATGACGAACTCCTACTTCACCGACGTCAGCCAGTACTCCGATCTGGAGTCGGTGAACTACCACGCCGAGGCCCTCACTCTCGGCTTGGAGGCCGAGGCGGTGATGCAGTCGTTGTCGGTCAAGAGCCGCGACAACGCGCGGACGCCGATGCAGTGGGAGGACCGGTCCCACGCCGGCTTCACCCAGGGCATTCCCTGGCTGCCGGCCAACCCGAACTACGTGTTCGTCAACGCCCACGCAGCGGTGAACGACCCCGACTCGGTGTTCCACCACTACAAGGCGCTGATCGAGCTCCGTCACACCACCCCCGTGGTGGTGGACGGTCGGTTCACGCTGCTGGCCGCCGACCATGATCGGCTGTGGGCGTTCACCAGGACCTCGGACGAGACGACGCTGCTGGTGCTGGCCAACCTGTCTCCGGAGCCGCTGGAGCTGCCGACCGACGGGCTGCCCGATCTGACCGGTGCCGGCCTTCTGCTGGGCACCCACGACGGCGACGGATCGAGCGGCACCCTCGCGGCCTGGGAGTCGCGGATCCTGCGGCTCCGCTGATCACGAGCCGACTTGTCAGATCGTATGGTTGCCCGAGCGACCACTGCGTCTGACAAGTCGGCGTCGGGGCGCCATGCTGGGGGCAACGATCGAACGGAGTCACCCTCAGTGAGCGAGACCACCACCCCGGAGCCGATGCCGGCCGCCTTCCTCGGGCACGGCAACCCGATGAACGCCCTGGCCGACAACCGCTACACGCAGGCGTGGCACGCGCTGGGGCAGGCCGTGCCGCGGCCCCGGGCGATCCTCGTCGTCTCCGCGCACTGGTACATCAACGCCACCGCCGTCACGGCGATGCCCCGGCCGCGCACCATCCACGACTTCTACGGGTTCCCGCAGCCGCTGTTCGATGTCGACTACCCCGCTCCGGGGATGCCGAGCTTCGTCGAGGAGGTCAGCGACGTGGTGCACCCGACCTGGGTGGGCGCCGACGTGGACTCCTGGGGGATCGACCACGGCACCTGGTCGGTGCTGATGCACGCCTTCCCCGACGCCGACGTGCCCGTCATGCAGCTGAGCATCAACGCCGACAAGCCGTTCGACTACCACCTCGACCTCGGCGCCCGGCTGGCGCCGTTGCGTGAGCAGGGGGTGCTGATCATCGGCAGCGGCAACGTGGTGCACAACCTCGGCGGGATGACCGCCGGGCTGCCGGACGCCGGCTTCGACTGGGCGCAGCGGTTCGACGAGCAGGTCAGGTCGACCATGTCGGATCAGCCGACCGAGGCGGCCTCCCTGGACGGACACCGCGACTTCCGTACGGCCGTGCCCACTCCCGACCACTACATCCCGTTGCTCTACCTCGCCGGGCTGGCCGGGGCGGCGGACCGGGGCGCGGACGTGCTGATCGACGGCTACGCGTACGGGTCGCTGTCGATGACCGCGTACACCCTCGACCTCGCCTGCCCGGGCGCCGGCGACGGCACGGAACCGGCGGCCGCCCTCCCCGACGGCGTACCGATGGACGGCTCCAACATCTGACGAACCCGCTGACGCACTCCTGTCTGCACTCACGCACGCGATGCAACGCGTGCGTGAGGGTGCGGAGGAGTGCGTCAGCGGGTTCTGGTGCCGGTGCTCAGGCGGCGCGGACCTGGATCCGGTTCGCCCACGGATCCTCGAACTCGACCGTACGGCCGTCGTCCCGGGTCTCCACGCCGTGGAAGCCGAGCCGGTCGGTCAGGGCGCCGAGGTCGTCCAGCGCCGGCACCTCGATCCGGACCAGACCGAGACCGAGCGTGAGCCGGCGGCGGCCCGCGCCGCGACTCTGCCAGGTGTTCATCGCCATGTGGTGGTGGTAGCCACCGGCGCTGACGAACAGGGCGGTGTCGCCCAGCGCCGCCGTGGTCTCGAAGCCGAGCTGGTCGACGTAGAACCGCCGCGCCGAAGCCACGTCGCCGACACACAGGTGCACGTGCCCCACGGTCGCGGGCCGAGCGGCGGCCGCGGCCACGGCGGACGGATCGAGGTGCTCCCGCAGGAACCGGTTCGGGTCCAGCATCAAGGTGGCCATCTCGATCTGACCGTGGGTCCAGCTCCAGGCCGACCGGTCACGGTCGGTGTAGAGCTCGACCCCGTTCCCCTCCGGGTCGGTGAAGTAGAACGCCTGGCTGACCAGGTGGTCGGCACTTCCGGTGTACGTGCCCGGGTGCCGGGTGGCGACCGAGTGCACCGAGGTGGCCAGGTCGGCCTCGGAGTCGAACAGGATCGCGGTGTGGAACAGGCCGGCCGAGCGGGACGGCGCGTACTGCAGCTCGGGAGCGTGCACGAGCCGCAGCACCTGCTCGGTACCCCGCCCGAGCACCACTTCGCCTCCCGACGCCGACAACACGCTGAGCGTGACGGCGTCGCGGTAGTAGGCCGTCATGGCGTCGAGGTCGGCGACCCGGAGGGTCACCGCCCCCATCCGGGTGTCAGCGGCCAGCAGATCCGTGCTCACGGGACTCATCCTCTCTCGGTCCGTCGCCTGAGCCACGATCAGCGGACGACGGCGAAGCCGCCGGTCCAGCCGATCGACTCGCCGACGGCGGCGGTCAGCTGCAGGAAGCCGACGGCCTCCAGCTCGCGGGCCCGCTTCAACGATCCGGCGTCGACGGCCTGCAGGCCGCCCGCGACCACCAGGTCGACCAGCGCCTGCTTGGCGTCGGCGTCGTCACCGGCCACCAGCACGGTGGTCGGCTGGGTGTCACCCACGGTGCCGCTCGCGAGCGTCGCGGCGAAGTTGGTGTTGAACGCCTTGAGCACGGTGGCCGATGGCAGCTGCGCGGCGATCTCGGCGGCCTTGGAGCTGTCGGACGGCACCACGAGGGAGTCGAAGGTGGCGAAGTCGAGTGGGTTGGTGATGTCCACGACGGTCTTGCCGGCCAGCTGGTCGCCGTACGCCGCCACGATCGCGTCGACGGCCGGGTGCGGGACGGCGAGCACGACGACGTCGCCGGTCACGGTGGTGGCGGTGTCGTCGCTGCCGATGTGGGTCACGGTGGCGCCGCCTCTGCCGAGCACGCCTGCGATAGCGGTGCCCATGTTGCCCTTGCCGAAGATGGTCACGTCAGTCATCGAGTCCTCCTGGACTTGGATAGTTTGTTGTACCTACAACTAACTTAGCAGGAGATAGTTGTAGATACAACTATCGAGTAGGGTGATGACATGACGGACACCCTCTGGCTCGACGACACCCAACGACTCGCCTGGGTCCGGTTCGCCGCGGTGCTCGAGCTGCTGCCGCGCTTCCTCGACTCCCAGCTCGAGCGGGACGAGCAGCTCACCCACTTCGACTACTACTCGTTGGCCATGCTGTCGGAAGCGCCGCACCGGACGCTGCGGATGACCGCGCTGGCGTCCATGACCAACGCCACCCTGCCCCGGCTCTCGCGGGTGATGAGTCGGCTGGAGGACGCCTCGTACGTCCGCCGCGAGCCCTGTCCAGGGGACCGCCGAGCGACCAACGTGGTGCTCACGGACGCGGGCTGGGACAAGGTCGTGCACGCCGCCCCGGGGCACGTCGGCAACGTCCGGGCGCTGGTGATCGACGCCCTCGAGCCGGATCAGGTGGCGCAGCTGTCGGCGATCAGCGCCCGGCTGCTGACTGTGCTGGATCCCGAGCAGAAGGTGATGGCGTCGGTCCTGCACCCACCGGCCTAGCCGGGTGGGCCCGCCGCTGGGCATCGACACCCGCCTTGAAGGTCGGTCCACCCGTCCGCGACGATTGGCTTCGGCGAGGGGAGCACAAGTCGAGGGGAGCAGATGGTGACAGCGTCAGAGCAGGGTGCCGGTGCGGCAGCTCAGTCGTCGGAGCCGGCCCGGAAGGCCCCGGCCCGTCAGGCCTCGGGGATCTACGGGTTGATCGTGACGGCCTCCGTGCTCGCCACCGGTGGCACGAGCCTCCCGGTCCTGCCGCTGGTGGTGGCAGTGTTCGTGACCCTGCTGGTGTACTGGCTGGCCGAGGAGTATGCAGAAGTGCTGGAGCACGCGCACTCCGGTCACCTGCCCACCTGGACACGGACGAGGTCGCTGATGGCGGCGAAGTGGCCGATGGTGAGTGCCTCCTACATCCCGCTGATCATCCTGGTGGTCGCCCGACTGCTCGGCGCGACAACCTCCAACGCGGCCCTGTTCGCCCTGATCGGGACGGTGCTGCTGCTGATGGCGTCCGCGTGGCGAGCCGGACGGTCTGCCAAGTTGACCGGGGTGGCGCTGGCCGGGATGACGGTCGTTGCCGGTCTCCTCGGTCTGGGCATGGTCGGCCTGAAGGTCGGAATCACCCACCTGCACTGACCCCGAACCCGCCGTCGGGAAGAGGCTTGCGGGGCGGGGCTCCCAGTTCTACTGTCGAGTGATGACTCGGGCGATGAGTCGGTGTCGGGAGCCACGACTGATCGCCCTCGAGTCGGGGAGCCAGGAGCCGTGATGACGCAGCGGGGGCCGTCGAGGTCGCAGCAGAGCTATCGCCACGAGGCCTTGCTCTGGCACACCACCGAGGACTTCACCGACACGCTGGCGAGGTTCGTCGACGAGGGTCTGGACGCCGGCGAGCCGGTGCTGGTAGCCGTCACCCCGCAGCACACGGCCTGGCTGCAGGAGGCTCTCGGAGAGTCGGCGGCCCAGGAGGTGCAGTTCGTCGACATGACCGCGCTGGGCCAGAACCCGGCCCGGATCATCCCGGCCTGGCGTGAGTTCGTGGGCAGCGCGTCCGCCGGTCGTGGGCCGGTCCGCGGGATCGGCGAGCCGATCTGGCCGGGTCGGCACGTGGAGGAGCTGCTGGAGTGCCAGCTGCACGAGGCGCTGTTGAACGTCGCCATCGACCCGGCGACCCCGTTGTGGCTGATCTGCCCCTACGATGCGACGTCGCTCGACGCCGACGTGCTGGAGGAGGCGTCTCGGAGCCATCCGGTGATGGTGGAGGCCGGATCGCATCGCGGTAGCGCGCACTACGTCGGTCGTCCGCACGCCGACGCGCTGTTCGGAGCAGGTCTCAGCGAGCCCCGCGGGCGGCCCCAGGTGGCCACTTACACCGCGGACACCATCCACCGGCTGCTTGCGTACGCGAAGCTGGAGCTCTGGATCACCGGACTGTCGGTGGAGCGGGCCTGCCACCTCGCGGCGGCCACCGACCTGCTGGCGCGCGGCAGTCTGCACCGCGGGTCGACAGAGGTCTCGATCAGGATCTGGAGTGATCCCGACGCCGTCGTCTGTGAGGTGGCCGACGACGCACCTATCGCCGACCCGTTGCACGGTCGGAGCCTGCCGGTCGACGAGCACGAGGGTCTCTGGCGCGTCAACCAGGCCTGCGACCTGGTGCAGCTGCGGTCGGCCGAGGGCCGCACGACCGTACGGATCCTGACCTGGAACCAGGGACGCCAGTAGCTCAGCGGCGCTCGGCGTACCGCTCACAGACCAGCTGGCGGAACGCGGCGGCGCCGGCCGGTGGATCATCGCGCCACCAGGCCAGCGAGACCGCGATCGGTGGCGCGTCGACCACGGGCCGGTAGCGGATGCCCGGCCGCGGGAACTGGTCCGCGGTCGCCTCGGACGTGATGCCGACCGCCTCTCCGGCGGCGACCACTGTGAGCCACTCCTCCATGCCGTGCACCTCGTGGAGGTCGGTGGGAGCGGCGCCGACGGGCCACAGCTCGGTCGACGTGGTGCCGGTGGCCCGGTCGATCGCGATCGCTCGTCGGCTGAGATCGGCCAGCGACAGCCGGCGGCGCCTGACCAGGGGGTCGTCCACGGCGAGTGCCGCGTAGCGCGCCTCGGTGCCGACCAGAGAGGTCTCGAAGCGCTGGTCACCGAGCGGACGCCGGACGACCGCGAGATCCACCTCGCCCTCGAGCAGCCCCGCGGTGGGCGTGTTCGACTGGACGAAGGCGAGCGATCCGTGCTCCCCCTGCCACTGCCGCTGGATCGGCGTGGTGAGCCGACCGAACACCGACCAGGCAAAGCCCACCCGGAGCTGGGCGGGGTCCTGCTCGCTGAGTTGCTCGATGAGGGCGATCTCGGTCTGCACCCGCCGGGCGTGCTCGGTGACCCGCCGACCGAGCACCGTGGGACGGGCACCCCGACTGGTGCGCAGCAGCAGCCGAGCCCCCAGCGTGCGCTCGAGCTCCGCAACCGCCCGCGAGACCGACGCCTGGGAGGTCCGCAGGGCGATGGCAGCGTCGGTGAAGGTCCCTTCGTCGACGACCGCGATCAGGGCGCGCAGCTGGCGGAGATCGGTCATACGCTGAACGTATAGCAGCACCGGTCGATGCATTATGCGTATCACCCCGCCCGGCCGAGAGTTGACGTGTGACGACCACCTCTGTCTCGGACCCGATGTCGGTTCCGGCGCTGCCGGCGCCGAGCCCCGCTCGGCCCAGCGACACGACCAGTCAGCCCCGGCCGGCCCGCGGGATCGTCGCCATGCTGACCGGCGCGGCCAGCAACCAGACCGGCGCGGCCGTGGCGGCCCACGCGTTCGGAGCCCTCGGCCCGGTCGGCGTGGTCGCCGTGCGGCAGCTGGTCGCGGCGGTGGTGCTGCTCGCCGTGGCTCGACCGCCGCTGCGCCACCTCACCCCGGCGCAGTGGTGGCCGGTGCTGGGACTGGCCGCGGTGTTCGCCACCATGAACCTGGCGCTGTACTCGGCGATCGAGCGGATCGGGCTCGGGCTGGCCGTCACCCTCGAGTTCCTCGGCCCGCTGACCATCGCCCTGCTCGCCTCGCGTGGCCTCCGGGAGGGGTTGCTGGCGGCGGTCGCCGCCCTCGGGGTCTATGTCCTGGTGCTGCCCGGATCGTCCAGCGACCTGGGCGGGATCGGTCTCGCCCTGATCGCCGCGGTGGCCTGGGCGGGCTACATCGTCGTCAACAAGGTGGCGGGCCGACGACTGCCGGGCCTGCAGGCCCCGGCTGCGGCCAGCCTCGTCTCGGCCATCGGGTACCTGCCGGTGCTGGTCTGGCTGGCGATCCACGGTCGGCTGTGGGGTTGGCCGTTGGTGCTGGCCGTGATCGCCGGCGTGCTGTCCTCGGCCGTGCCGTACGCCGCCGACCTGACCGCCCTCCGATTCCTCCCGGCACAGTTCTTCGGCACCCTCTCCAGCGTCCAGCCCGTGTTCGCCGCCCTCGCCGGGATGCTCATCCTCGGCCAGTGGCTGTCCGGTCACGAGTGGCTGGGGATCGCGATCATCGTCGTGGCCAACATCGCGGCCACCTGGCGACCCGGCCGTCGATCCAGCCGTCGAGCCCGCCGCAACCGCCGGGCGGTCAGGGGAGCATGATCGTCCCCATCCTCGCTCGTCGCCCAGAAGGAGCTCGCATGCCACTCGTCGTCGGAGTCCCCAAAGAGATCAAGGACAACGAGAACCGCGTCTCCCTGGTGCCCGACGGAGCGGCCGAGCTGGTGCACCACGGCCACCAGGTCCTCGTCCAGGCCGGCGCCGGGGCCGGCAGCCGGTTCTCCGATGAGGAGTACGCAACCGCCGGGGCCACCGTGGTCGCCGGACCGCCGATGACGTGTTCGGCGCCGCCGACCTGATCGTCAAGGTCAAGGAGCCGATCCCGGCCGAGTACCACCGCTTCCGCGAGGGTCAGCAGCTGTTCACCTACCTGCACCTCGCGGCGGACAAGGAGCTGACCGAGTTCCTGCTGGAGCGCCGGATCGACTCGATCGCGTACGAGACCGTGCAGACTCCCGATCGCCGGCTGCCGCTGCTGACTCCGATGAGCGAGGTGGCCGGCCGGATGGCGGTCCAGGCCGCCGCCCATGCGCTGGAGTCGCCCGCCGGCGGTGCCGGCATCCTGCTCGGCGGCGTCCCCGGCACCCCGGCCGCTCGCGTCACCATCATCGGCGGCGGCGTCTCCGGCACGGAGGCCGCCAAGATCGCCATCGGCATGCGCGCCATCGTCCGGGTCCTTGACACCAACCCGGCGCGATTGGCCTATCTGTCCGACGTGTTCGGCGGGCGGCTGGACCTGGTCATCCCCAACCGTGCCGTCACCGCCGCCTCGGTGGCCGAATCCGACGTGGTCATCGGTGCCGTTCTCGTCCCCGGGGCGAAGGCCCCGAAGCTGGTCACCCGCGAGATGATCGCCACCATGCGCCCCGGCAGCGTCGTGGTCGACATCGCCATCGACCAGGGCGGCTGCTTCGAGACCAGCCGGCCGACGACCCACTCCGATCCGACCTACGTCGAGGAGGGGGTCGTGCACTACTGCGTCGCCAACATCCCCGGGGCCGTCGCCCGGACGTCGACCTTCGCGCTGACCAACGCCACGCTGCCGTATCTGATCCGGGTCGCCGACCGCGGTGTGCTGGGGGCTGCCGCGGGTGATCCCGCCCTGGCCCTCGGGCTGTCCACCGTCGCCGGTGAGCTGGTCAACGCGGCCGTGGCCGAGGCGCACGACCTCCCGTACCAGGATCCGGCGGGACTGCTCGCCGGGCGCTGACGTCGCGGTCTGCCGCCCAGCGCCGTCTGCGCCGTCTGCGCCGACCGGACCGAGCCGTCAGTCGAGCTCGACCACCGAGACGTCGACCAGGATCTCGGTGGCCAGCTCCTCCAGGGCGGCCCGCACGGCGTCGAGGGAGTCAAGGGAGTCGACGGTCACCACCGCACTGGCCTCGAACAGCAGTCCGCCGGCCATGGGCGCCGCCCGGGTGGCCGTCTGCAGATCGGCCACCCCGAGACCGTGTCGGGCGAGGATGCCGGAGACGGCGGCGACGATGCCCGGCCGGTCGTTGCCCAGCAGGTCGAGCCTGACCTGGCGGCGACCGGACACCTCGACGGGATCCTGCGCGGCCGGCCGCACCGACACGTCCAGCAGACCGTCGAGGGGCGCCAGGGCCGCCTGCAGGCGGCCGGCCTGCCGGTCGGGGACGGTGACCAGCACGACACCGGCGAAGGTCCCCGCCAGCTCGGCGAGATGACTCCGCTCCCAGTTGCCGCCGTTGCCGGCCACGATGTCGGCGAGGGCCTTCACCAGACCGACGCGGTCGTCGCCGACGACGGTGAGGACGAGTGTGGTCACCACCCTGATGCTAGTGACTGCGGTCGGCGCCCGGACAGCACGGCGGCGAGGGGCCTCACAGCTCGACCTCGTAGTGCACGAAACCGGTGGCGGACGCCACCCGGTCGTAGAGGCCTCGGGCTCTCGTGTTCCCGTTCTGGGTGAGCCAGTACACCTTCTCGCACCCGTGCTCCCGGGCCCAGTGCGTCACCTGCTCGATCAGTGCGGCCCCGACACCCGCCCCGCGCGCGTTCGGATCGACGTAGAGGTCCTCCAGATAGCAGTAGGAGCCGGTCGACCAGGTGGACGGATGGGTCAGCCAGTGGACGAAGCCGATCGCGACCCCGGCGCCGTCGCGGGCGATCAGCCCGTGCAGGTCGTTCCCGACCACCAGCCGGCCGAAGACGTCCTCGGTGACAGCCGGCGCCAGCCGGCTCTCGTAGAAGACCAGATACGACTGCCACAGCGGCTGCCAGTCGACCCGGTCGGCAGCCGTCAGCGGCGAGAGTGTGACCACTCGTCGAACCTAGTGCTCCCGACCGGCAGGCTCCGGGTCAGGTCTCGTCGGTGCCCTGGTGGAACCGCTGCCGCCAGTCACCGGTGTCACGGACCCACAGCGAGCTGCGGAGCGTGCTCCGTTCGTCGGTCACCGCCCGCCAGAGCAGCAGGATGGTGGCCTCGTCGACCCGGCTGACCGTGATGGCGTCCAGGGTGACCGGCTGGGTCAGCGGCGCGACCACGGCCAGCATCTCGTCACGCGTCCACCGCCGCCCCGACCGACCGATCTCGGTCCAGTCCGGATGGAGCAGCGCGGCCAGCGCGGCCGGATCGGACCGTACGCCGTCGGTCAGCAGGTCACGCTCGAGCGCGACCACCCGCTCCTCGTCAGTGGGCTGGTCCTCCTCCGACAGGGAGAACAGATCGGCTTCGGGCTCCGGCTTCGGTGTCGGCAGGTAGCCGGCGTGGGCGTCCCCGCTCGACCGCAGCGGGCCGAAGCCCGGTCCGGGATCGGGCTCCCTGCCTTGGCTGTAGGCGAGCGAGGCGCTGGTGGCCAACCGATCCGCGTGCTCGTTCAGCTCGTGCCCCGCGTGTCCCTTGACCCACTCGAAGCGGACCCGGCGGCCCTGCATGGCTGCGTCCAGGGCCTTCATGATCTCGACGTTCTGCACCGGCTTGCCGTCACCCTTGCGCCAGTTCTTGCGTTTCCAGCCGGGCATCCACTTGGTGATCGAGTTGATCGTGTACGTGGAGTCGCAGTACACCAGCAGGTCGTCGTCGGTCGCCGCGGTCTGCAGCAGCAGGTCGAGAACGGCGGTGAGCTCGCCCATGTTGTTGGTGCCGTGCGGCCAGCCGCCGCACGCCCACCGGTCATCGTCGACGTACCAGCCCCAACCCGCCGGCCCCGGGTTGCCGATGGCTGATCCGTCGGCGGCAGCGATGATCGTCACCGGGGCATGCTGCCAGATCTCGGGCGGTGATGGCCGCGTCCGCGCCGTCGCCGAAGCAGGGAGCCGGCCCCCTCAGAGGTCCGTTCCGGGACGCCGCCAGGTTCCGGGCGGACTCCGAGGGGTGGCGGACCAGATCATCCAGCTGGCGGCCGCTCTGGGCTGCCACGTCGTCACCGGCGATGCGAACGTCGCCCCGGACGAGCTCGGACTGCTCGTCGCCGTCGAGAGACCTCCTCGGGGGTCTGAGGTGCCGTCGTCTCAATCACCGCCGCCGGGCTCGGTGTCCCGTGCGGCCAGGCGCAGCAGGACGTCGGGCAGCAGGTCGACAGCGATCACGCCCAGCCGCTGGGTGGCCCGGGTCACCGCGACGTAGAGATCCGATCCGCCGCGCGGCGACTCGCGCACGATGGCCGCCGGGTCGGCGATCAGGACCGAGTCGAACTCGAGTCCCTTGGTCTGATCGACCGTGAGGATCGCGGTGCCGGCGTCCAGCAGCTTCGGGTCCGACCCCTGAGCCACGCCGGGTGACGCGGCCGCCAGCCGGCCGGCGAGCTCGGCGTACCGGGATCCCGGCACGATCACGACCAGGCGACCCTCCCCGGTCAGGCTCTGCTCGTCGCCGACCGCCTCCAGCAGGGCCGGCCCGAGCTGGTCGGCCGACACGCAGCGGCCCCACGGCTCCACTCCGGTGGACCGCGCGGACAGCGGCGGGGTCGCCGCCGGGTCGATCGCGGTCAGCACGTCGCGCGCCACGGCCATGATCTCGGCCGGTGTCCGGTAGTTCACCGTCAGCTCGGCGACCCGCCACCGGCCCGGTGCGTACTGGTCGAGCAGCTCCGCCCAGGAGCGCACACCGCCGATCCTGCCGGCCTGCGCGAGATCACCGACCAGGGTCATCGAGCGGCGGTGGCAGCGGCGCATCAGCATCCGCCACTCCATCGGCGACAGCTCCTGCGCCTCGTCGACGATGACGTGGCCGAACTGCCAGGTGCGGTCGGCCGCAGCCCGGTCGGCGATCGTGCCCACCGCCTCGCGATCCCGGGTCCGTTCCGCCATCATCGCGATGAACGGCTGGACGTCCAGCGGGTCGATGGTCAGGGCGCCCACGGCGAGTCCGCTCTCGATCGTCGCGTGGGTGTACGCCAGGTGCTCGGCCTCCTGCTCGGCGCGCGCGGCCGCCGCCCGCCGGCGCTCCCGAACGACGGCGTCGGTGTCCCCGATCAGCTCGGCCGCCTCGTCGAGCAGCGCGACGTCGGCGGTGGCCCACGGACCGCCCGGATCGCGACGCAGGGCGGCGCGCTCGTCGTCCGTCAGGCCCGGCGCGGCGGCGGCGAGGCGCTCCGGGGACGACCAGAGCGTGGTCAGCAGGCGCTCGGGGGTGAGGTCACGGACTCGCTCCCGCCGAGCGGCCCGGACGGCGCGGGCGATCACCTCGACCATCTCGAGACGACCCTTGAGTCGGCTCGCCTCCGGCGACTCGGCGGCCGTCGCGACCACCCCGGGAAGCAGCTGCCCGATGGTGGACAGCACCACCTCGGTCTCACCGAGCGAGGGCAGGACCTGTTCGATGTAGCGGAGGAAGGTCGCGTTGGGTCCGACCAGGAGCACGCCGCGCCGGGCCAGCTGGTCCCGGTGGGTGTAGAGCAGGTACGCGGCGCGGTGCAGGGCGACGACCGTCTTGCCGGTGCCGGGGCCACCCTGAACGACCAGCACCCCGGGCAGTCCGGCGCGGATGATCGCATCCTGCTCCGCCTGGATCGTCGCGACGATCTCCGACATCCGGCCCGTGCGCTGGGCCGACAACGAGGCGAACAGCGCGGCCTCGCCGATCAGGTCCGGATGATCTCGCTCGCCCAGCCCGGCCGGGTCGAGCACGTCGTCGTCGAGGGCGGCGACGGTCCGCCCGGTCAGCCGGATGTGGCGGCGCCGGTAGACCCCCATCGGATCCTGGCTGGTCGCGCGGTAGAAGGGTTCCGCCACCGGCGCCCGCCAGTCGAGCAGCAACGGATCGTAGTCGTCGTCGAAAAGGCCGATCCGGCCGATGTACGACGTCTCCCCACCGACAGAATCGAGACGGCCGAAACACAGTCCGCGCTCCACGTTCAGCAATTGATCTGTTCGTCCGGCATATGTGCGGGCAAAGGATTCGCGCTCGGTGGCCGCTTGGTCGGTGCCGGTCGTCGGACCTCCGTGGGTGAGTCGAAGATCCTCCGCGGCGCGGGCCCGAGCACGGTCGAGCACGTCGTACAACAGGCTCACATAGCCTTGTTCTCGGTCGATCTCGTGTTTCAGCGCGCTCTCGGTCGGCTGCTGTCCGGTGTTCGGCAACGGTGCTCCTTGACGAATGTCGGTGCCTGGGCTAATCTGAAAACAGGCGCCGGGAAATCGGCGCTTTTGTTGTCTTCAGACAAATACAACAGGATACCGATTTCGGTCAGTGCTGCGCAATACCCGTGAATTCGGGCGGGGGCAAACTGCGGGAATCAATGGGGCGGGCACTCGAGCCCGTTCAGGACCGAGCGCCCGGACCCCACACGTGCAGGTTGGCGTTGGGAGCGCCGTACGTGAGCTGTCGGTGCGCGTCCCGGCCGAGGCAGTCGCGGAAGACCAGCGTGAAGCCGGCGCCCTCCAGCTCAGGGAGATAGCTGGCCTCGTCCGCCACATCGGGAACCGTCAGATCGATGTCGATCACGGGTTTGGCGGTCAGGCCGGGTACGGCGGTGGAGCCGACGTGGTGCACGGACAGCAGCTGGTGCTCGAGGGTGCCCGCGATCAGTGCCTCGAGCTCGACGTAGTCGAGAGTCCACCGATCCTGGTGCGGCTGCAGAGCGCCGGGCCGGACCTGCCGCTGCCCGACCCGGTGGACCTGACGATCGGCGTTCGCCTGGGGCACGTACGGGCGCCAGAGCGGATGCGTGACCACGGCCCCACCCTTCCACGGGCGGATCCGCATGTGCCGACCGCTGTTGTCGGACGGCCGTTGAGGTCAGGTGTCGACGCGCGCCGCCTCGACCGGCTTCTCGATCAGGCGCTCGGCGAGGCGAGTGGCGGCGCGCCAGGCCAGGGCGACGGTGGTCAGGGTCGGGTTCGAGGCCGTGGCGGTGGGGATGACCCCGTTGCCGCCGAGATAGAGGTTCTCGACCCCCCAGACCTCGAGGTCGGGACTGCACACTGACGTCCCGTCATCGACAGCCCCCATCCGGACGGTGCCCTGATAGTGCAGCGACGAACCGCCGGCGGCCAGCTCCGGAGCGTCCACGGCGGTTCCCAGGCGCTCGGCGACAGCAACCGAGACCTCGCGCATCCGGTCGATGAGGGCGCGGTCGGCGTCGGTGTGGGAGTAGCTGATCCGCATCCGCGGCATGCCGAAGTAGTCGACCTCGGAGTCGCTGAACTCGACCGCATCGGTGAACTGGATGTCCTTGGCCGCGTAGCAGGCGGTGATGGCCAGCCGCGACGTCGAGCGGTCGTCAGTGCGCGCGGCACCGTTGCCGAGGTTCATCTTGAAGGCGGAGCTGGCCAGGGCGATGACACCCATCTGCAGCGGGCGGGCGTCCGAGAACGGGGTCACGATGCTCATCACGTTCTCCGGATCGTGCTCGTACCGCTGCGGGTCGAACTCGTCGTCGAGGGTGAGGAAGGTGGCCATCTGGAAGTGCTCGTTCAGATAGTGCCCCAGCGCCGGCGGGCGGATGCCGGACGCGAACAGCACCTGCGGCGTCCGCAGGCCGTCGGCGCACACCACGACGTGGCGGGCCCGCACCTCGTAGGTGGTGTCCGACCGGCGATCGCGCAACAGCGCGCCCACGGCCACGCCGTCCTCGACCAGGACCCGCTCGGCGAGGGTCTCGGCCCGCAGCTCGAAGCCGGCCATGCTGCTCTCGAGCTCACCGAGGATGGCGCCCGTGCCCGCGAACTTCAGCGAGCCGTCCTCCCACCGGGTGGAGGTCGGCATGAAGCCGGTGGGGTTGAGTCCCGGACCGTCCAGCACCTCCGCCACGGCCGCCCGCAACGCCTCGGGCAGACCCTGACCCGGGACCGGGAACGTACTCGTGCCGAGCAGCTCCGCGGCCCGGTCGAGGGCGGTGTCAAGCTCGTCGGCGTCGATGAAGGGGATGCGTTCGGACTGCTGGGGACGAGGGCTGGAGGTGCCCCAGTGGATCCCCATCCCGCCCACGCCGCTCGTCATGCTTGCGGCCGGCAGCCCGACCTCGCCCGGGTTCAGTGCGGGGCGGGGGTCGACGAAGTGGAGACCCGGGAGGATCGTCTGGCGGAACTCGAGGCTGGGATCGATCCCCGGGGCGATGTCGGACAGGGCCGCCGCCCGCACCACACCGGTGTCGGGTCCCTGGGTGAGCAGCTGCGCGGCCGCACGTTCCTCGTCGGTCATGTTCTGGGTGTGATCTCCGCGGGAACCCGGCACGACCGGTCCGACCTCGACCATCAGGACCTTGGCCTGAGGGGCTGCGTCGCCGATCGTGCGGGCGTAGGTGGCTCCGGCCGGGCCTGAGCCCACGATCAGCACATCGACTGTCTCGCGCTGGTTCATGGTGTCTCCGTTTCTTGTGGGTGTGGTGGGTCAGTGGCCGGTGACGGCCGCGGCGGTCAGGTCGAGCACCCGGCCGGTGTTGGCCCAGGGATCCCCGCCGGTGCCTTCGTACTCGATGGTCAGGGGCCCCGTGTAGCCGTGACGGCTGAGGATCCCGAGTGCCTTCGACAGGTCGACGGGCCCTACCCGTCCCCCGTCGGCGACGACGTGCGCCTTGACGTGCACGAGCTCGGCGCGATCCGCCAGCGCCTCGATCCCGTCGTAGAGCGAGGTCAGGTCGAGGTCGGCGAACGGGTCGACCGGCGCCGCCCCGGGCTCGGCGAACATCGCCGCCATCAGTGGATCCAGCAGCGCGTCGAAGTTGCCGAGGTCGAGCAGCAGTCCGAGATTCGTCACGCCGACCTGATCGAGGAGGGCGTTCATCCAGCCGGGATCACTCGAGGCGCCCCCGTGGTTCTCCACCAGCAGGCGGATCTCGCGGCCGACGGCGAACTCGCCGAGATCGGTCAGGGCTGCGACCAGGCGCGCGGGAGGCACGTCTCCGTGCTGCGCACTGAACGGAGAGCCGGCGTTCACCCGCACGAAACGGAAGCCGAGATCGGCGACGCGCGCGATCCACCGCTTCAGCTCGGCCACGTCGGCGGCGAGCCCGTCGGCATCGGTCCGCACCAGGTCACCCACGTCGACAGCGACATTCACCAGGGCCAGCCCGGCGTCGGTCGCGCTGGCGGCGAAGCTGTCGAGGGCGGGATCGTCGAGGCCGGTGAACTGGAACGCCACAGCTTCGACACCAGCGACGCGGTAGGTCTGCGCGGCCCGGCGCGGGAAGTCGGTGATGTCGACCAGCTTCGGGAAGTCCTGCGCGAACTGCTGCTCGTCACCGTGGGCGTCCGTGAACGTGATCGAGATCGGACCGAGGTGCTCCCGCAGGCTGTAGGACGAGATCGACAACATGTTCATGACCGTAGGACACCTCTTCGTGTAGTGACTCCTGAAACATACTGACTATCATTCAGAAGTGACTACCACTTTAAGTCCGGCAACGACCGGACGTCAATAATGGTAGCGACATCCGATCGGAAGTGAGTACTAAGGTGGCCGCCATGGGACTGCGCGAGAGGAAGGCCGCCAGGAGCCGCCAGACGATGACGGATGTCGCGCTCGAGCTCTTCCTGCGCGACGGCTTCGAGGAGACGACGATGGAGCAGATCGCCGAACGCGCCGAGGTCGGTACGACGACGCTGTATCGCTACTTCCCCACCAAGGACCAGCTGCTGCTGGACCCACTCGTCGAGGCCATCGATCCGGCCCCCTACCTCCGCGCGCGCCCCGGCGACGAGCGTCTCGAGATCTCCCTCGGAGAGGCACTGCTCGCGGCCGCCGCGGCGTTCGACGACGCGGGCACCCGCATCTCGGAGATGCGCCGTCTGGTGGATGCGGCCGCCGTGCCACGCGCGAAGCTCTGGGACAGGTTCCGAACGCTGCGGGAGGACCTCGAGAACGTGATCGCCGACCGCATGGGTCGTGACGCCGGCGACTTGTCGGTGCGAGCGACAGCGGGTCTGATGCTCGATCTGTTCCAGCTGGTCGATCGGGGCACCGACGACGGGCGGACGCGCCGCGAGGTCATGCTCGACCTGCTGCGTGACCTGCCGACCAGCACGATCGTGCTCCCGCGCCCGCTCGAGCACGGTGCCACCGACGCCTGACGGGCAGGCCTGTCGCTGACCGGAGGCCGACCTCGCCGACGGGGCGTCAGTGCATCATGTCCGCGAAGCGGCTGTAGTGGCCCTGGAAGGCCACCGTGATCATCTTCGTGGGGCCGTTGCGGTGCTTGGCGACGTCGAAGTCGGCCTCACCGGCGCGATCGGACTCCTTGTCGTAGAGATCGGGACGGTTCAGCAGGACGACCATGTCGGCGTCCTGCTCCAACGAGCCCGACTCGCGGAGGTCGGACAACATCGGTCGCTTGTCCGTGCGCTGCTCCGGTCCGCGGTTGAGCTGGGACAACGCGACCACCGGCACCTCGAGCTCCTTGGCCAGCAGCTTGATCTGGCGGCTGAACTCGCTCACCTCCAGCTGACGGGACTCGACCCGCTTCCCGGACGTCATCAGCTGGATGTAGTCGATCACCACCAGCTTGAGATCGTGCTTCTGCTTCAGCCGCCGCGCCTTGGCCCGGATCTCCATCATCGTCAGGTTCGGCGAGTCGTCGATGTAGAGGGGCGCCTCCGAGACCTGTCCCATCTTCGACGCGACGCGGCTCCAGTCATCGTCGCTCATCCGGCCGCCGCGGATGTGGCCCAGCGGGATCGACGCCTCCGCCGACAGCAACCGCATGGTGATCTCGATCTGGCTCATCTCCAGGGAGAAGATCACCGAGGTCAGACCGTTCTTGATCGACGCCGACCGGGCGAGGTCGAGGGCGAGCGTCGACTTGCCGCAGCCGGGTCGCGCCGCCACGATCACCATCTGGCCGGGGTGCAGTCCGTTGGTCAGCTCGTCCAGCTCGGCGAACCCGGTCGGCACACCGGCGAAGCTGCCGTCGCGGGAGGAGATGGCCTCCATCTCGTCCAGGGTCGGCTGCATCAGCTCGGACAGGGGCTTGTAGTCCTCCGCGGCGCGACGGTCGGTGACCGCGTACACCTCCGCCTGGGCGCGGTCGACGATGTCGTTGACCTCGCCCTCACCGGCGTACGACATCTGGGCGATCCGCACCGAGGCGTCGGCGAGACGCCGCAGGATGGACTTCTCGCGGACGATGTCGGCGTAGAAGCCGGCGTTCGCGGCCAGCGGGACGCTGGACAGCAGGTCGTGCAGGTAGGGGGCCCCGCCGATCCGCAGCAGCTCGCCCCGCTTGCCGAGCTCGGCCGAGACGGTGACGGCGTCGGCCGGTTCTCCACGGCCGTACAGGTCGATGATCGCGTCGTAGATCTGCTCGTGCGTCGGCCGGTAGAAGTCGGTGCCGCGCAGCGCCTCGATGACGTCGGCGATGGCGTCCTTGGAGAGCATCATCGCGCCCAGCACGCACTGCTCGGCGGTCATGTCCTGCGGGGGGGTGCGGTCCAGGCCGCGGGTCGAGTCCTCTGCGTACTGCGGGACCACCTCGGCCAGACTCACGCCACGTCCCCCTTCGGGTCCACGACCTGGACCAATAGCATGCATGTTCGTACGGTAGATGCCGCTACCGACAGCCCCCCGATCAGTGACTGACCGGGGTCCCGCGCGGTGACAGCGTGGGCCAACGTACGCCGCATCGAGGTGTGCCGCCACTCATGGAGCGAGAGTTATCCACAGACGGTGTGGATAACTGGAAGAGTCGTGTGGAGGACACGCGGTGGGGTTGGGCACGCCCTGGGCACAAGCCTGGGGACAACGCCTGGCCTTCGCTCGAAAAGCCGTTCTGACCAGGGCATTCACCCCACAAGGTCGGTGGACGAAGATTGCTCGGAAACTTTCCTGGCGACGTGTTCGCCGGTCACCGGCGCCCTTGACAAAGGGCCCGGTTCGTGGGATTCCACAGCAGTTGTGCACAGCCGAGCGCTGACCGGCACGTCTCCTCGGACGCCGGCCGTTCTCCTCCCGTTTACCGCTCGGACTTGGGCGAACGCCGACATCCGCATACTCTAGGGGGGTATCCAACCGGACCCGACGGGCCCGACCCGCGAGGAGCCTGATGAGCCAGACCATGCCGCCCGGTGAGACCACCGTCCCGCCGACGGGGGACGACGGCCCGGCGCCCCACGGCTACCTCGGCCAGAAGGAGGACTATCTCAAGCGCCTCCGCCGGATCGAGGGTCAGGCCCGCGGCTTGCAGCGGATGGTCGAGGAGGAGAAGTACTGCATCGACATCCTCACCCAGGTCTCGGCCATGACCAGTGCCCTGCGCTCGGTGGCCCTGGGGCTGCTGGACGAGCACCTGCAGCACTGCGTCGTGCGAGCGGCCGAGGAGGGTGGCGACGAGGCCGAGGCGAAGCTGCAGGAGGCCTCGCAGGCCATCGCCCGGCTCGTCCGGTCCTGACGCCCATCCCACCCGAATCAGAAAGTCGATCCATGAGCACCAGCACCGCGTACGTCGTCAGCGGCATGACCTGCGCCCACTGCGTCCAGGCGGTCACCGAGGAGGTGTCCGGCCTGTCCGGGGTCACCGACGTCTCGGTCGACCTGACCAGTGGCGCGCTCACCGTGGTGAGCGACGCCGACATCCCGTTCAGCGACATCGCTCGGGCCGTGGACGAGGCCGGCTACACCGTCGCCGCCCGCTGACTCAGTCCGTCGGCCCGCCGATGAGCTCGTAGCGCAGTGTCGCGAAGTCCTCGCCGTGCGCAGTGGCGCTGACCAGGCGCAGCCGCGGCGGGGTGATCCGGCGCGGCAGCAGTGGTGCCCCGCTGCCCAGGAACACCGAGCCGACGCCCAGGATGAGGTCGTCGAGCAGCCCCACGTCGGCGAACTGACCGACCAGGTCACCACCGCCGACCACCCACACGTTCTTTCCCGCAGCCGCTTCGACCATCTCGGCGTGCACGGGCGCCACGTCGCCGGTCACGAACCGGAGGTCGGCCCCGGGGACCCTGGGCAGCACTCGGCTGCTGAACACCCAGGTCGGCTGCTCGTACGGCCAGCGGCCCGGCTTCTCCAGCAAGCCCTCGTGGTCGAGGATCCACTCGTACGTGGTGGAACCCATGGCGAGCGCTCCGACGTCGGCGATGAAGTCGGGATACTCCTGCTTCGACGCCTCCGTCTGGCGCAGCGTGAACAGCCAGCCGAGGGAGTTGTCGGCGTCCGCGATGAACCCGTCGATGCTGGTGGCGGTGTAGTACTGGGTGCGCGTCATCTGGGCAGGATGCCAGCCGGCACCGACACCCCCGGCGTACGGTCAGGTCATGGCAGCTAAGACGATCGTGATCACCGGCGCCACCGACGGACTCGGCCGGGAGGTGGCCCTGGCTCTGGCCGCGGAGGGACAGCGGCTGATCCTGCACGGGCGACGCCCCGAGGCCCTGGCGGCCCTCCGCGACGAGGTGGCTGCGGCCGGTGGAGCGAACCCGGCAACAGTCCTCGCCGACCTCTCCAGCCTGGCCGAGGTGCGGACGCTCCCCGGGCAGATCGCCGAGCTCACCGACCGGGTCGACGTGCTGGTCAACAACGCCGGGGTCGGACCCGGTGACCAGAACGGTCCGCGACGCCCGCTCACTGTCGACGGGAACGAGCTCTGCTTCGCCGTCAACTACCTGGCCGCGTTCGACCTCACCCACCGGTTGTTGCCCATGATCAACACGGACGGTGGGCGGATCGTCAACGTCGCGTCCCTCGGCCAGTCGCCGATCCAGTTCGATGATCTTGCCCTGGAAGATCACCAGGACGACTGGTGGCTGCCCTACAACCAGTCCAAGCTGGCCATGATCACCTGGGGGTTCACGCTGGCCGAACGGCTCGAGGACGTCACCGTGAACAGTTTGCACCCGGGCACCTACATGCCGACGAAGATGGTGCTCGACAAGGGAATTCCACCGGTGCACACCGTGGCGTCCGGAGTGGAGGCGACCACTCGGATGATCATGGACCGAGCCCTGGACATGATCACCGGACGGTTCTACGACCAGCTCGTGGAAGCCCGAGCCCACGTGGCCGATGCCTACGACCCCGCCGTCCGTGAGCGGCTGTGGCGGATCAGTCTCGAGCTCACCGGTGCCCCGGAACCGGGTCAGGCCGCCACGCCGGTCCCACCCGCCTGATAGCGCTCCTTCGCTCGTTCGCCTCGACGACCCACGGGGATCGCGCCCGTGGCCTTGGCCAGCCCGCTGACGGGCATGCCGGCGTAGATGGACTCGGCCACCGCGACCTGGAAGGTCTCGTGCCAGATCCCCACCGCCCCCGGTGCCTTGCGGGCCAGCTGGTTGAACCGGGTCCAGGCCGGACGGTGCTGCGCGTCGGGCCGGGAGGCGTACGCGTACAGCAGCTCATGACTGTTCCAGTACATGATCAACAGCGGTCCGCCCTCCCCCAGCGTGAGCCGGTAGCCGAGCATCCCCGACTCCGGGTCCTTGGACAGCTCGGCGAGCATCGGCGGCATCGCGTTGAACACCGGCAGCCACAGATCGGGTCGCCACCAGCGGTTGACGCGCATGCCGATCAGGAAGACCACCAGCTCGCCGTCGTGGTCATGGGTCATCCGTCCGCTCTCGATCACAGCCATCGTCATCTCTCCTCGTATGGATAGCGATACTCTCTATTACCTATTATTAGATAGTGATACTGTCCATTGTCAAGAGGGATCGACCGGAGAAGAGAGACGATGCGCATCTCGGAGCTGTCCCGGGTCAGCGGCGTCCCGGTCGCGACGATCAAGTTCTATCTGCGTGAGGGACTCGTGCCCGAGGGCCTGCGGACGTCGCCGAACCAGGCCCAGTACGACGACGCCCACGTCCAGCGGTTGCGTCTGATTCGGGCCCTGGTCGGTGTCGGCGGCCTCTCGCTCGCGGCGACCAAGAACGTGCTCGGCCACATCGACCAGCCGACGGGCCTGACCCTGGACCTGCTCGGCACGGCGCACCAGGCGGTCGCACCCGAGCTGCCCGCCGACGTCGACCTCGCCCCGGCGGTGTCCCTGTTGCGTCGTTGGGGCTGGGACGCGTGCGCCGAGGCCGTCGACAAGGACACCGGGGCGCGGGTGGACGATGCTGTGGGCGGTCTGGCCGTCGCCCTGGCGGCGCTGGACGACGCCGGCTTCGAGGTGGACGCGGCCAGGATGGACACGTACGCGGAGTCGATGATGCAGGTCGCCCAGGCCGAGATCGACGGGCTGCCGACGGAGACCGCCGGCGCGGCGGTCCGCTACGTGGTGCTGGGCACCGTGCTCGTCGAACCGGTGCTGCTGGCCCTTCGTCGGCTGGCCCAGCGGGAGGCGTCGGCGGCCCGCTTCCCCTCGCCCTCCCGTCGCCCTCCTCGCAGCTTGAGGAGCAAGAACCACACCTGAGGTGGATAGCGGTGCAGAACTCCCGTCGGTCATTGCCAGACTGGGGCCCATGACGTCCGACGCCGCCCTGACCGCGCTGACCGACCCCGGCAAGGCCTTCATCGCCGGGTTGCCCAAGGCCGAGCTGCACGTGCACCACGTCGGGTCGGCGACGCCCGCGATCGTGGCCCGGCTGGCCGAGCGCCACCCGGGAACGGTGCCGGCCGATCCGGAGCAGCTGGCCGACTACTTCCGGTTCCGCGACTTCGCCCACTTCATCGACATCTACCTGTCCGTCGTCGACCTGATCCGCACCGGCGAGGACGTCCGGCTGCTGACGTACGAGGTGGCCGCGGAGATGGCGGCGCAGAACATCCGGTACGCGGAGCTGACCGTGACCCCGTACACCTCGATCGTGCGCGGCATCGCGGCCGAGGCGTTCGTGGAGGCCATCGAGGACGCCCGGGTCGCCGCCGAGCGCGACCTCGGCATCGTGCTGCGCTGGATCTTCGACATTCCCGGCGAGCTGGGCCTCGAGGGCGCCGACGGCACGCTGCGGGTCGCGCTCGACCACGGTCCCGCCAGCCTGCTGGGGTTCGGACTGGGCGGACCCGAGATCGGTGTACCGCGGCCGCAGTTCAAGCCGTACTTCGATGCCGCCCGCGCCGCCGGCCTGCACAGCGTCCCGCACGCCGGTGAGACGACCGGCCCGGAGACGATCTGGGACGCCCTCCGCGATCTCGGCGCCGAGCGCATCGGTCACGGCACCTCCGCGGCTCAGGATCCCCAGCTGCTCGCGTACCTGACCGCGCACCAGATCCCGCTCGAGGTCTGCCCGACCTCCAACCTGGCCACCGGGGCGGTGACCGACCTGAGCACGCACCCGATCATCGCCATGGTGGAGGCGGGCGTCCGGGTGACGATCAACAGCGACGACCCACCGATGTTCTCGACCACGTTGAACGACGAGTACGGGGTCGCGGCCCGGCTGCTCGGGTTGGACGACATCGGCGTGGGCAACCTGGCCAAGGCCGCGGTCCGGGCCTCGTTCGCCGACAAGGACGTCCAGGAGCGGCTGCTCACCGAGATCGCCGACTACGTGGCCGCCTCCGGCTAGCCCACGTCGGCTCCGAGTCGCTCGGGTTCGGGGTCAGAGGCGGTGACGCGTCCCGACCGGTTGCAGCTCGCGGAGCTCCTTGGGTGGGCCGAAGGGGAAGAGCTCCTCCCGATCCGGCTTGCGCCACCACAGCACGATGGCCACCAGCACGGCGACCTGCACCAACGGCGAGATCCCGTACCGGAAGACCCCGGAGACCACGTCCAGCGGCAGGCTCATCTCGACCGCACGGCCCGGGACGTAGGACAGCGACAGCAGGGTGATCCGCATCAGCATCATCCGGTCGAGCTTGCTGGCGGCCAGCACCGCGAGCGGCAACCAGGCGATCAGGTCGTACCAGGACAGCGTGTACATGGCCGTCACCAGCCAGGCCACCGACAGGATCAGCGAGGTGCGCAGCGCCACGGTCAGCGGGTCGCGACGGGGATCGGCCCCGCGCGGCAGGCCCGGCGCGGAGGTCCAGGGCACCACCTTCGACAGCATCCAGGCGATCACCACCAGCCCGCCGTACGAGATCGCCCCGACGATGATCTTGGCGACCCAGTCCTCCAGGAACAGGTCGAAGAACAAGTAGACGGGGTTGGCCCAGGAGCCGACCGACACGTACGAGCCGTTGCGCAGCACCTGGAAGAAGGCGTTCGGCTGCCACACCACGTACGCCCAGGCCATCGGGATGATCGTGCCCAGACAGAGCAACGCGGCCTTCTTCGGCTCCCGCCGGTACGCCCACAGCATCGCCAGTCCCCAGATGCCGATGCTCAGCTTGGCGCAACCGGCGAGCCCGATCCCCAGTCCCGCCCCGAACGGGCTCTTGCGCATCAGCATGATCCCGGCCACCGCGAACATCACCGACAGGGCCTCGTTGTGGGCCGTGGCGATGACGGCCCAGATGAGCACCGGGTTGCAGACGGTGAGCAGGGCGGCGCGGGCCTGGCGGCGCTTGTCGCCGTGCCCCAGCTGCACGATCCCCGCGCAGGCGATGATGAACGGCACCACCGTGATCACCTGCAGCCAGAACACGATGTCGTGCATGTTGTCGCCACCGAGGTAGTTGGCCAGCCACTGCAGCCACGACGTGATCGGGCCGTAGACGCTGGGCGTGTCCTGCCACGGCTGCTCGGTCCACCGCAGCACCGGGTCGAACTGGCCGCGGAACACCTCGGCCGGCGTGATCTCGTACGGGTTGCGACCGATCATCTGGAGTCGCCCGTAGCCCGCGTACATCAAGATGTCGGCGCTGGTCAGTGGTGGCACCAGGACCGTGGTCAGACTGAGCCCGGTGCCGAGAGCGAACAGCCGGCGCGGGTTCGGCAGCCAGCCGCCGGCCAGGGCGCGCAGCCCGATCCAGAGACCGGTGGCGCCTGCGGCCACGATCAGCCAGACCATCGCGGTGACCACCCACTCGTTGGGGCGCACGACTCCGGCGGGCAGGTACCAGGGTGGCAGCAGGCTGTCGCGCGGCCCGAGGGTCAAGGCGACGACGGACGGGCCGAGGAAGCCGGTGATCAGGGTGAGCACGGTGGCCCCGATGATCAGGGCGATCGCGTACCGGTGGTCACGGTGCCAGACACTCGGGGCATAGCGCTGGATCGGTGGGTGGGCGGGGTTGTGGCCGGCGACGTGGTGATGGGGACGCGGCCGGTCCTTCCCGCTCCCCTGGCCCGAGGTCCGGCTCATCCGCGGAGCTTGTCGATCAGCCCGGCGACCCCGCCGGACTGCTTGAGCCCGTCGAGGCCGTGCCGAACGAGACCACGCGCGGCCAGCGCCCGGGTGACGTCCTTGAGGACCAGCGCACGATCCAGCCGGGCGGCCAGCCCGGTCGTCTCGTCGGCGCCGTCGAGGTCGATCTCGATCTCCCGCACCTGCAGCCCGGCGCGGAGCAGGTCGATGGTCATGCCGACGTCGGCCCCGTCCCCGGCGGCCAGCGGACTGGCGAGCTCGTACGCGCGCCGGGTCAGGCACCGGTTGGTGGCCAGCGGAGACCGCGGGGTCCAGCCGGTCAGCTCGGTCACCCCGCGGGCGGCGGTGGACTCGACCAGGTCGAAGCCTGCGCCGGAGGTGCCGCCGGGCGTCGAGGGAACGGCGATCGTCAGGTCGGCGCGCTCGGTGACGACGGGACCGATCAGCTGCTCAGCCCGGCCGGCCGAGGCACCCAGATCGGCGTCCAGCACCAGGACGACACCGCACTCGGGTCGCTTGTCCCGCTGCTCCAGCACCCCCAGCGCGTTGACCGCCGACTCGAGGGCCGAGGCCCGCCCGCGGCCGCGTTGGTGGGTGACGACGATGGCTCCGGAGGCCGCCGCGTAGTCGCCGGTGAGGTCCGAGCTCCCGTCGTCGGTGACGATCACCAGCTCCACGCCGGTCAGAGCACGGGCAGCGGTGACCGTGGCCTGGATCCGGTCTGCCGCGTCCCTGGCCGGGATGACGCAGGCGACGCGGGTAGGACTCACGGGAAGACCTTAGGCGATCGACGGGTACCGCTTCGCCCAGCGGGCCACCGCCGCGGCCGCCACGGCAGGATCGTCGGTGGTGATCCCGGTGACACCACGGTTCAGGCACCAGGTGATGTCCCGGGCCCGGTTCAGCGTCCAGGCGTGCACCTCGTGGCCGCGGTCCCGCACCCGGGCGATGAAGTCCGGATCCTGACGCAGCAGGAGGTGATCGGGTCCGACGGCACCGATGCCGTCGGGCAGGTGCCCGTCGCGCCACTCGCCGAGGTCCTTCTCGACCAGCAGGGTGCGCGGCAGGTGCGGCAGCACCTCGGCGGCCCGCTCGAGACCGGGCAGGAAGAACGAGATCATCCGCACCGGAGAGCCGGGGGCTGTCCAGCCGTACGGCTCGAGCAGTGCGGCGACCCCGTCCTCGACCTCGGTGGTCCGGGGGTTGGGGTGCTTGGTCTCGATGGCCAGACTGACGTCGACACCGCGCGCACGGGCACCGGCGGTCAGCTCCAGCAGCTCGGCCAGCCCGATCAGGGTGCGTTGCTCCTCGGTCGGCCGAAGCACTTTCCGAGAGCCGAAGTCGAGCGCCTGCAGCTCGGCCAGGGTGCGCTCGTACGCCCGACCGGTGCTGGTCGACGTGCGGTCGACCGACAGGTCGTGCAGGCAGATCAGCCGGCCGTCCGCGCTGAAGTGCACGTCGGTCTCCAGCCCGAGCGGTGAACCGCTCTGCTCGGCCCAGGCGATCGCCGCCCGGTAGGCCGCCCGGGTCATCTCCGGTTCCCGGGCCGAGTAGCCGCGGTGGGCGTAGATCATCACCACGGCCACCACCCTGCCCTACCTGTCAGACGGGGTGCTGAGCGTGCGGCTTCCGGTGAACTGAACTTTCCGTCAGTCGACGGCTTCCGCGGTCCCACGAACCCCCGGGTGCGGCATTCTCCGTCAGTCGACGGCTTTGGCGAACCGCGCGGAGATCCGGCCCAGCGCCACCATCAGCACGGCGGAGACCACGATCGCCGCCACCGATGACCCCAGCCAGGTCGGCGGGGTGAAGCCGATGGTCGCGTCGACGGCGTACCAGAAATCGGACCAGACCGGCACGGTGCCGGGATAAACCAGCTGGTACGCCACGAAGCCGGCGGCCCAGGCCACCACCGGCGCCCAGCGCAGTCTCGAGGTGGGACTCACGTCCCAACGCTGACCGCTGACCAGCAGGAAGTCGGCCGACGCCGCGGCGAACAGCGGCACGAACACCGAGCCGATCAGGAACAGGAACGACTGGTACTGACCGAAGTCGAGGAAGCCGGCCAGCAGGGTCGCGATCACCCCGATCGCGACCGCGACGATCCGGCGGTCGAGGTTCGGCGCGATGTTCTGCACCGACATGGTCGTGGAGTAGACGTTGGCGAAGGCCTCGTCCACCTCGTCGGTGAGCAGGATGCCCAGGGCGATGGCGCCGGCCGGCAACGCCACCAGCGCCCCGATCACATCGGTCGCCCCCAGGTGCGCGACCGCCAGCACCCCGAGGGTGTAGTAGGCGATCGCCGCCAGACCGTAGCCCAGCGAGGACCCCCAGAACGCGGCCTTGCGGGTCTGCGAGTGGCGGCTGTAGTCGGCGGCCAGCGGGGCGAAGGAGATGACACCGGCCACGGCGAGGTCGACCGCCGGCCAGAAGCCGAGCACGGCCTCCTGGGGGATCGGCTGGCGCGGCTGGGACAGCACCTGGACGAACAGCACCACCGAGGCGATCAGCACCAGCCAGACCATCACCTTGCGCAGCAGCCGCACGCTGCCGAGCGGCTTGACCGCCATCAGGGTGGCCACCGCGCCGGCCGCCAGGACGAACGGCCAGCGCCACTGATCGCCGAGGATCGCCGCCGCGGCGGTGGCGATGACGATGATCTCCATCGTCGCCCAGCCGACGTTCTGGCCGATGTTGAGCACGGTCGGGACGACCGAGCCGCGCCGACCGAGCAGCCCCCGCAGCGACACCATCGCCGGGGCACCGGTGGTGGCGCCGAACAGGGCCGACGTGCCGAGCAGCCCGGCCCCGAGGGTGCAGCCGACCACGATGGCGCCGATCGCGAGCGAGACCGATCCGGTGGTGGCGGCGATCAGGGCTCCGGTCAGCGGACCGAACAGACTGATGCCGAGGTTCGCCCACATGGCGAACTGGTCGGAGAACCGCAGCGGGCGCGGCGGATCGGTGGTCAGGACGATGGGCGCCTCGGGTCTGCCCTGGGCGTACGGGTTCCCGTGCGTACCGATCGGTGCTGAGGTGGACGTAGCCATCGGCGAAGCCTCCCTACGCCGGCATTACCCGGTCAGGTTCGGTCGGTCGGCGGACCCGCGGCCCTGTGCGGACCGGCACTCCGCCCTCTCAGCCCACCACGTGGTGTGAGCTCCCGAAGTCGTGTTTCTGCAGCCAACCTAGCGCGGTTCGCGACTACGAGACGACCGGCTTGCCCGCGTCCACCCAGCCGTACACGCCGCCCTCGAGGTTGACGGCGTCGAAGCCGTGCTGATTGAGGTACTGGGCCACCCGTTCCGAACGGGCCCCGACCGCGCAGACGCAGACGACCTGCTCCCCGACCTCGTCGAGTCGGGTCACGATCTGATCCATCGGGATGTGCACCGAGCCGTCGATCCGGCCCTGCGCCCACTCCTCGTCGGTGCGCACGTCGAGCAGCATCCACCCGTCGGCGCGCAGGCCGTAGACGTCAGCGGGGGTGATGGTGGGTGTCTGGTCGACCATGCTCTGCAGGTTAGTGGTCTGGTCGCCCCGTCGCGAGCGACCGCGAACGAAGCGCCGAATCGGTCTGGACCGAGGAGCGAGCGACACGTTTTTCGTCGCGAGCGACGAAGGAAGATCGATTCCTCAGCGCGGCGTGAGCAGCGAGTGACGACAACAGAGCCAGTCATTTCAGCAGGCGGGACATCCGTCGGTCGGCCAGCTTCTTGCCGCCGGTCTGGCAGGTCGGGCAGTACTGCAGCGACGAGTCGGCGAACGAGACCTCCGCGATGGTGTCCCCACACACCGGACACGGCAACCCCTTGCGTCCGTGCACCCGCATCCCCGACTTCTTCTCGCTCTTGAGGTCCTTGGCCGCCAGCCCCTCGGCCCGTTCGATCGCTCCGGTCAGCTCGTTCCGGATCGCGTCGTAGAGGACTGTCAGCTCGTCGTCGGACAGCGTGCTGGCCGGCTTGAACGGACTCATCCGGGCGACGTGCAGGATCTCGTCGGAGTACGCGTTGCCGATGCCGGCGATCACCCGCTGGTCCTTGAGCACCCCCTTCAGCTGGGAGCGGCCGGCCTTGGCCAGCAGCGCCGCCAGCGCGGCCCGGTCGAAGTCGTCGGCCAGTGGGTCGGGGCCGAGAGTGGCCACGTGCGGGATCTGGGCGGGGTCGGCGACCACGTAGACGGCCAGCTTGCGCTGAGTCCCCGCCTCGGTGAGATCGAAGCCGGAGCCGTCGTCGAGGTGCACGCGGACCGCGAGCGGGTTCCGGCCCGCCTTGGGCGGCGCCGTGGGCTGGACGTCCTTCCAGCGCAGCCAGCCGGCCCGGGCCAGGTGGAAGACGAGGTGCATCCCCTGCGCCGAGATGTCGAGGAACTTCCCGTGCCGGGTCACGCCGTCGATCTCGAGCCCGTAGAGCGTGGTCGGCGGGGGGTCGTACGTCTTCAGGGCGCTGAACGCGACCACATCGAGCCGGGTGATCGTCCGCCCGACCAGCTTGTCGGTGAGGAAGACCCGCAACGACTCCACCTCGGGCATCTCGGGCATGCCCCATTATGGGTCGGCCCCACCCGGCGCGATGTGGGGATCTGCTCGGGTTCGTCGGTGTTGCTCGGTCTATAGATCGAGCAGGTCCGACAAACCCGAGCAGATCTCGGGCCGGAGCCCGCGCGTGAGCGGAGCCGCACGGCCTCAGCTCGTACTGCGGTGCACCTGCCTCACCCCTACCCAGAGCCCGGCGGCGCAGGTCACCACCGCCGCCAGGACGGCGAGCGGGATGGCCGGGTCGCTGAACGAGCCCGAGAAGAGTGCGCGCTCGGCGTTGACGATGTAGGTGAGCGGGTTGAAGGCGCCGATCACCTGCATCCAGCGGGGGCCGTTCTCCAGCGGCAGCATCATCCCGGACAGGATCAACAACGGGAACAGCAGCGACTGCTGGACAGCCCAGAACATCCACTCCCGCTTCCGGGAAGCGATCGCGAGAGCGTACGAGAACGCGCCCATCCCGATCCCGAAGACGCCGAGCAGCAGCAGACCGGCGATCACCTGCACCGGGTAGAGCACGAACCCGAACGGGATCGAGACCACCACGATCAACGCGGCCTGGACCACCAGCGGTGCCAGCTCCTTCAGAGCCCGACCGATCAGGATCGCCGACCGACGCAACGGACTGGCCAGCACCCGCTCGTACGACCCGAGCGAGATCTCGAACAGCAGGTTCGAGCCGGCCGCCCCGGTCCCGAACAGACAGATCATCACGATCACCCCTGGCAGGAACCACTGCAGCGGCGACTGCCCGCCGAGCGCCGCCGGATCCACCGAACCGGCCAGCAGCGGACCGAACAGCGCCAGGAAGACCAGGGGCTGCACGAGGGAGAAGATGAGCGAGAACGGGTCCCGCAGCACCAGGAACATCTCCCGCAGGAAGACCGCGACCACGTCCCCGACCAACGAGCTCCGTCGATCCTGCAGCGGGCCCGAACCCGCAGCTGACACCGCACTCATGCCGCCACCTCCACGTCCTCGCGCAGACTGCGCCCGGTCAGACTCAGGAACACGTCGTCCAGCGTGGGCACCCGCACCTCCGCCGCCCGCACCAGCACGCCGTCGGCGTCCAGCTCCCGCAGCACGACCGGCAGCAGCTGCCGACCCTGGTCGGCCCGGGCGCTGACCGCGACCCCGAGCGAATCCGGGGTGTCGCTCAGGTCGGAGCCTCGCCGCCCGAGCACGGCGCGGGCCCGCTCCACCCCGCCGGCATCGACCACCACGGTGAGGCGATCGCCGGCCAGCCGGTTCTTCAGGTGCTCGGCGGTGTCGTCGGCGATGATCTCGCCGTGGTCGATGACCACCACCCGCTCCGCCTCCGCGTCCGCCTCCTCCAGGTAGTGGGTGGTCAGCACGATGGTCGTGCCGAGCTCGGCTCGCAGCTGGCGGATGTGGGCCCACAGGTTGGCCCGGTTCTGCGGGTCCATCCCGGTCGAGGGCTCATCCAGGAACAGCAGCTTCGGGGAGTTCATCAGACCCAGGGCCACGTCCAGCCGGCGCCGCTGCCCGCCCGACAGGGAGCCGACGGTCCGCTTCTCCAGTCCGGTCAGGTCCATGCTGGCCACCAGCTCGGCCGCTCGCGCTGTGGCCTCGGCGGTGCTGAGTCCGTAGAACCGGCCCTGGGAGTGCAGCTCGTCCAGCACCCGGAAGCTGTGCCCGCCGCCGTTGCCCTGGCCGATGTAGCCGATCCGGGAGCGCACCAGCGCCGGCTGCTCGACGATGTCCGCGCCCGCGACCTCGGCGGTCCCCGAGGTCGGTGGCAGCAGCGTCGTCAGCATCCGCAGCGTGGTGGTCTTGCCGGCACCGTTGGGGCCGAGAAAGGCCACCAGCTCACCGGGGTCGATGTCGATGTCGACGCCTCTGACGGCGTCGACGGTCTCTTTCTTGCTCCTGAACTGCTTACGCAGCTGGCGGGTGTGAATCACGCCTGGGTCCTTCCCCTGATGGATCGACAGCGGCGACGAATCGATCGGACTCCCGCGTCCGCCGAATCTCCGTACGCCGTACCGAGTTCTAACACCATACACTGTACGGAGTAGCTCTGACAGTTCTCGCCCGCTCGTTCCCGAGAGGCTTCGCCGATGGCCGAAGACGGATCTCCCCCGGCTGGCTACCTGCCGCCCGATGAGCTGGGAACCGACCAGGGGCGACGAGTCCTCGAGCTGCTCTGGGAGCCCGCGGCCGCCGTGCCCAGCCGCGGGCCGAAACCCAAGATCGGCCTGGAGGCCGTGATCACCACCGGAGTGGGCATCGCCGACGCCGACGGCTTGGCGCAGCTGTCGATGCGCAAGGTCGCCACCCGGCTCGGCGTGGGCGCGATGTCCCTCTACACCTACGTGCCGGGCCGGGACGAGCTGCTGGAGCTGATGGTGAACCAGGTGCACGCCGAGCTGGTCCCACCCGATGAGGACCTGTCGTGGCGGGCCAGTGTGGAGCACCAGGTCGGTGAGCGATGGCGGATGTACGAGCGGCATCCCTGGCTGCTCGACCTCAACATGGCCCGGATGCCGATCGGCCCGCACGTGCTGGACGCCGACGAGGCGCTCTACACCGCGATGTTCCGGGCCGGCCTGCGGGGCACCGACGTGGTCTCCACCACGAACCTGATCATCTGGCAGCTGCTCGGCGCGGCCCGCTCACAGATCCTCGAGTCCGACGAGGCACGCCGGACCGGTACCTCGGCGGAGACGTACTGGGACTCCCGGGCCAGCTTCTGGCACACCTACTTCGACTACCGGCGCTATCCCACGATGGCTGCCGTCTGGGAGGCCGGCGGATTCGACGACGACCAGGCGTACGCCTTCGATCGCCTGCTGGCCCGACTGCTGGACGGGCTGGAGTCGAGTCTGCCCCGCCCCTGACGGGCAGCGGGTCGCAGCGCCGCCGGCCTCAGGGAGCCTTCATCGGCAGCGGGGCCTTGCGCTCGACGCCCGTGCTCACCAGGCAGCGACTGAGGTTGTCGGCCGTGGGGAACACCTTGTACGGGATCGCCTGGATCTGCCACTGGGCGCCGCTCCGCCCGGTCGACAGACGCTGGTTCAGCACCTCCTTCGCGCACAGCGCCTGGATCGCAGGAGCCTTCTCCAGGGCGGACTGCGTGCGGGGCTGACTGTCCAGCTGGACGGCGACGAAGGTCTGGAACGGATGCGGATCGGTGCAGTCGATCGGGGTCGCCACCACCGGGACGTCGCCGAAGTTCTGCAGACTTCCCCAGCACTCCGGTTCTTCGGGGCACACGGCGTCGTAACCGAGCTCACCGCAGTCGAGGAAGCCGTCGACCAGCTCGGGCGTCGGGGAGTCCTCCGACGGGGACGGGCTCGCGCTCGTGGGCGTGGGAGACGCCGACTGGGTCCCGGTCCCGGTGCCTCCGGGTGACGGCACGGCGATCGGATCCGCCTGCCGACCGGTGAGGCTGACGTAGACGATCCCGGCGGCCAGCAGGGCGACGACCAGGATGAGCACGGCCAGGAACAGGGTTCGATCGCGGCGCTGCCGATCCCCGGTCGTCTCCTGAGCGAGCTTCTCGGCCGGCTGGGCCCGTCCGTCCGAGTGATCCCCGGAACGGCCGGAAGGGGGTTCGAGCGACTCACCGACCTCCCGGGAAGGATCGGTGGACGGACTGGCGACGACCACGCCACTCGTCCCCGTGCCGCCCCCGGTCAGCGCCATCGCGCGTCGATCGACAGTGGCGTCGGGTCCCAGATCGACGGCCGCCAGCCGGTCGCGGAACTGGGCCGCCGTCGGCCGCTCCGACCCCTCCGGGGCCAGACCGGCCGCGAGCACGTCCATCAGGTCCGACGGCACCTGGGGCAGATCCGCCGGCGGGCTCGCGTGCAGCTCGATCAGCTCCGGCAGGGTCGGCGTGTGCCCGTCGGTCGGCCAGCGCGGCGGATGGCCGGCCAGCAGGGCGTACAGGGTGGCGGCGAGGGAGTAGACGTCGCCGGATTCCGTGGCCGGGTGCGAGTGGAACATCTCGGGCGGCGCGTACGCCGGCGTCAGGGCCTCCATCGTGACCGACAGCTCGGCCCCCGGCTCCGGCATCGCCGCCAACCCGAAGTCGGTGAGCCCGGCGTGACCGTACGCGTCGATGAGGATGTTCGCGGGCTTCACGTCGCGGTGGATGACTCCGCGGGCGTGCGCGGCGGCGAGGGCGTCGGCGATCCGTACGCCGACGTCGCGGACCCGCTGGATCGGCGGTCGCTTCTCCGGTGACAGCCACGCCGACAGCGATCCGCCCGGGCAGAGCTCGAGCACCAGGTACGGCCGGTCGTCGGGCAGGATGCCGGCGTCGTGCACCGTGACGATCCCGGGGTGCCCGGACAGGCGGCCGGCGGCCCCGGCCTCCCGGAGGAAGCGGCGGCGCTGCTTGTCGTCGTCCAGGGGCCGGAAGTCGACCTTGACCGCCACCTGGCGGCCGAGGGAATCCTGGCGGGCCTGCCAGACCGCAGCAAAGCCTCCCCTGGCGAGGGGGTGCCAGTCCGAGAGGCCCGCGATGTCCGGGTGAGCTGTCACCACCGGGGTCACGGTACTAGGGGGTGCCCGATCCGGCAGCAATCCCGGACAGAGCGTTGATGCCTGCCGTCCGGCCCTCCGGTCGTGACCACTAGGGTCGCGGCATGACTCGGAGCGTCTACATCGCCTCGCCCGAGGGCCTCACCGGCAAGTCCGCGATCGCCATCGGACTGATCGACACCCTGACCCGCGAGGTCGGCTCGGTCGGGGTCTTCAGGCCCCTGGTGCACGGACACGTCGACATGCTCGCCGACATGCTGGTGAACCAACCCGGCATCACCCAGAGCTACGAGGACGCCATCGGGGTCACCTACGACGAGGCCCGAGAGAACCCGGACGAGGCGATGCACGTCGTCGTCGAGCGGTTCGGGCGGCTGGCCGAGGCGTTCGACGTGGTCCTGGTACTCGGCTCGGACTACACCGACATCTCCACCGGCACCGAGCTCACCGTCAACGCACGGATCGCGGCCAACCTCGGAGCCCCGGTGGTGCTGGTCGTGCACGGTCGCGAGCGCACGCCGGACGAGGTGCGGTCCACCGCCGAGGTCGCCATCGCCGAGCTCCGGCTGCACCACGCCAGCACCGTCGCCGTGATCGCGAACCGGACGGCCCCGGACCAGCTGGCCGCGACGCAGGCCGCCCTCACCCAGCTGCCCGACGTGGTGGTCGCCGTGCTGCCGGAGAGCCCCGTGCTGTCCGCCCCCACCGTGCGGGCGCAGGCCGCGGCCGTGGACGCCGAGCTCGTGCTGGGCACCGACTCCTGGTTGGACCGGGAGTCCCAGGGACTGATCGTGGCCGCGATGAGCCTGACCAACGTGCTGACCCGGCTGCGCCCCGACATCACGGTGATCGCGCCCAGCGACCGCGGCGAGCTGTTGCCCGGGTTGCTGATGGCCCACCAGTCGGGCACCTTCCCCTCGCTGGCCGGGATCGTGCTGACCGGCGGCTACCCCATCCCCGAGCCGGTGCAGCGACTCCTCGAGGGTGTGCCGCACAACCTGCCCATCGTGTCCACCGAGCTGGGCACCTTCACCGCGGCGACCCAGCTGTCCGACGTCCGGGGACCGATGTCGAAGGACTCCACCCGCAAGCTCGAGGTCGCCCGCCGACTGTTCTCCGAGCGGGTGGACGCCGACGCGCTGATGAAGGCGATCAACGTGTCGGCGTCGGAGGTTCGCACCCCGCTGATGTTCGAGTACCAGCTGATGGAGCGGGCCCGCGAGGCCAACAAGCACATCGTCCTGCCGGAGAGCACCGACGACCGGATCCTCGAGGCGGCGTCGATCCTGCTGCGGCGCGGGGTGGCCAGGCTGACCCTGCTGGGCGACGAGAAGCTGGTCCGCGCCCGCGCCTCCGAGCTGGCCCTGGACCTGGAGGAGGCGACGGTCGTGTCGCCCACCGACCCGGAGCTGGTGGAGCGCTTCGCCGCCGAGTACGCCAGAGCCCGCGCCCACAAGGGGATGACCATCGAGCGGGCTCGCGAGGTCGTCACCGACGTGTCCTACTTCGGCACCATGATGGTGCACCTCGGTCTGGCCGACGGGATGGTCTCCGGGGCGGTGAACACGACCGCGCACACCATCCGGCCGGCGCTGGAGTTCGTCAAGACCAAGCCGGGGGTGGCGACCGTCTCCAGCGTCTTCCTGATGTGCCTGGCCGATCGGGTGCTGGTCTACGGCGACTGCGCCGTGGTCCCCGATCCCACCTCCCAGCAGCTCGCCGACATCGCCACCTCCTCCGCCGAGACCGCCGACCAGTTCGGCATCGAGCCGCGCGTGGCGATGCTGTCCTACTCGACGGGATCGTCCGGGTCCGGGGTGGACGTGGAGAAGGTGCGGGCCGCGACGGCCCTGGTGGCCGAGCGTCGTCCGGACCTGCCGCTGGAAGGGCCGATCCAGTACGACGCCGCGGTGGACCTGGATGTCGCGCGGACCAAGCTGCCGGACTCCGCGGTGGCCGGCCGAGCGACCGTGTTCATCTTCCCGGACCTGAACACCGGGAACAACACCTACAAGGCGGTGCAGCGCAGCGCCCACGCGGTGGCGATCGGACCGGTGCTGCAGGGACTGCGCAAGCCCGTCAACGACCTGTCCCGAGGAGCCCTGGTGGACGACATCGTGAACACCGTGGCGATCACGGCGGTGCAGGCGGCGGGCAACGACGAGGGCGGGAACGCCGCATGAGCGAGGGTGCCGCCGGACCGGTGCTGGTGATCAACTCCGGGTCCTCGTCGTTGAAGTACCAGCTGGTGGTGCCCGACACCGCCGAGGTGCTGGCGTCCGGGCTGATCGAGCAGATCGGTGAGCCGACCGGTCGGGTCACCCATACAGTCGCCGGGACCGACCACGTCCAGGACGTGGCCGTCGCCGACCACGGGGCGGCGCTGACCTCGTTGCGCGAGCAGTTCGCCGCGTACGGTCCGGACCTGGACGAGGTCGGCATCGCCGCTGTCGGGCACCGGGTCGTGCACGGCGGCCCGGACTTCTCCGACCCGGTGATCATCGACGACGCCGTGCTGGCAAAGATCGAGGCGCTCAGTCCCCTGGCCCCGTTGCACAATCCGGCGGCTGTGGCCGGCATCCGCGCGGCCCGGGACCGCTTCCACGTACCGCACATCGCCGTCTTCGACACCGCCTTCTTCGCCGGGCTACCGGAGGCGGCGCGGACGTACGCGATCCGGGCCGACCTCGCGGCCGAGCACAAGATCAACAAGTACGGGTTCCACGGCACCTCGCACGAGTACGTGTCCCGGCAGGCGGCCGCGGAGCTCGGCGCGCCGGTGGAGGACCTGAACACGGTGATCTTCCACCTCGGCAATGGGGCCTCGGTGTCGGCGGTCCGGGGCGGCCGGGCGATCGAGACCTCGATGGGTCTGACCCCGCTGCAGGGACTGGTGATGGGCACCCGATCGGGCGACATCGACCCGAGCATCTACATGTTCCTGCACGACGTCGCCGGCATGTCGATCGGCGAGATCGACACCGAGCTCAACAAGCGGTCCGGCCTCAAGGGCCTGTGTGGGGACAACGACTTCCGGGTGATCGAGGACCGGATCAACCACGGTGACAGCGCGGCCAAGCGTGCGTTGGACGTGTACGCCCACCGGCTGCGCCACTACCTCGGCGGCTACGCGTTCGCCCTGGGTCGACTGGATCTGGTGGTGTTCACCGCGGGGGTCGGTGAGAACAGCGGCCTGGTCCGGGCCGCGGCCACGACCGGGTTGGAGCACTTCGGTCTGCACCTGGACGCGGACCGCAACGCCGTCCGCGCCAAGCAGGCGCGGATCATCTCGACCGACCAGTCGCCGGTGACGATCATGGTGGTGCCGACCAACGAGGAGCTGGCGATCGCCCGCAAGGCGCAGAAGCTGGTCGGATGAGCGGAGGTTCCGCACCGGCGAAGGGCGCGGTCGAACCGGTCCTGCGGCGCTGGCGCAACGCGGTCTTCGTGATCTTCTGGCTGACCGGGTTCATCTTCGCCAGCTGGGCGACCCGGGTGCCCAACGTGCGCGACATCCTCGATGCCTCGACCGGCCAGATGGGCCTGCTGATCCTGGGGCTGGCGGTCGGCTCGGTGCTGGGCCTGTTCGCGTCCAGCCACGTCATCGCCCGGCTCGGCGCCACCGCGACCATCCTGCTCTGCCTGTCCGTGGCCTGCGGCGGGCTGGTGGTGGTCGGGGTGATCGCCACCTTCGCGCCCGGGTTGGTGCTCTTGTTCCTGGCCCTGATGACGATGGGCGTCGGCTACTCGATCACCGACGTCGCCATGAACCTGAGCGGGGCGGCGAACGAGCGACGGATCGGCCGCACCCTGATGCCGATGTTCCACGCCTCGTTCAGTCTCGGCACCATGCTCGGCGCAGGCTTCGGGGCGCTGACCGAGCATTTCGGCGTGCCCATCGGGGTGCACCTGGTCGGGGTCGGTCTGGCCGCGATGGTGACCACCCGGATCGCCGTACGGTTCCTGCAACCGGCCGAACACGTGGCCGACGAGCCGGACGAGTCGACGGCCGGCCCGGCGACGTTCGACCCGATGGCCGACCCGCTGATCGACGCGCCCTCTCCGGACGGCTGGCGCTCCCGGATGGCCGTGTGGAAGGACCCGAGGATCCTGCTGATCGGACTGATCGTGCTCGGGATGGCGTTCGCCGAGGGCAGTGCCAACGACTGGCTCAGCCTGTCGATGGTGGACGGCTACGGCATCACCAACGCCGGTGGCGCGGTCATGTTCGGGGTGTTCGTCACCGCGATGACCGTCGGCCGGGTGCTCGGTGGCCGCATCCTGGACCGGTTCGGTCGGGTGCTGGTGCTGCGCGGCACCGCGGTGCTGGCCGTGGCCGGCCTGCTGCTGGTGATCCTGGGACCCAACATCGGCGTCGCCGTCGCCGGGGTGGTGCTCTGGGGTCTGGGCGCCTCGCTGGGCTTCCCGGTCGGCATGTCGGCCGCCGCCGACGACCCCCGGACCGCGACCGCCAGCGTGGCCGCGGTGGCCACCATCGGTTACTTCGCGTTCCTGATCGGCCCGCCGCTGATCGGTCTGATCGGCCAGCAGGTCGGCCTGCTGAACGCCTTCTGGGTGGTGGTCGTGCTGACCGTGGTGGCCGGCCTGTGCGCCACCGCGGCCCGCGAACCCGACACCGCCACCCGCCCCTGACCCGACTTGTCAGATCCTGTGGTCGCTCGGACGACCACCGACGCTGACAGGTCGGGGGTTTGTCAGAGCTGGTCGACCTCGTCGGCGACGACCCGGCCGATCTCCAGGGACGCGGTGGCGGCCGGCGACGGGGCGTTCAGCACGTGGATCTGGCGCGGCGCGCGGACGTAGGAGAAGTCGTCGACCATGGTGCCGTCCCGCCGCAGCGCCTGCGCCCGTACGCCCGCCGGTGCCGGCTCGAGGCTGTCGTCGGGGAGGGTGGGCACGAGCTCACGCAGGCTGGTCAGGAAGCGCCGGTGCGACAGCGAGCGCCGGACCTCCCCCAGGCCGGTCCTCCAGAACCGCCGGCCCAGCCGCCACAGACCCGGCCAGCGGAGATAGTCGGCGACGTCCCGGGGTCGGACGGTGCCCCACGAGTAGCCCTCGCGAGCCAGCGCGAGCACCGCGTTCGGACCGGCGTGCACCCCGCCGCCGATCATCTTCGTCAGGTGCACCCCCAGGAACGGCAGGGTCGGATCCGGCACCGGGTAGATCAGGCCGGTGACCAGATGCGCGTACGCGGGCTTGAGCTCGAAGTACTCCCCGCGGAACGGCACGATCCGCACGTCCGGTTCCAGCCCGGCCAGTCGGGCCAGCCGGTCCGACTGCAGACCCGCGCAGTTGACGAAGCGGTCGGCCCGGTGCTCGCCGGCGTTCGTGGCGAGCGTGACCCCGTCGGGGCGGGCGTCGATGCCGACGATCTCCTCCCCGGTCAGCAACCGTCCGCCCCGCTCGACGATCAACGACGCCAGGGCCCGGCAGACACCGACGTAGTCGACGATGCCGGTCGACTCCACCCGGAGCGCGGCGACGCAGGAGACGTACGGCTCGAACTCACGCGCCTCGTCCTGATCGACCCGACGCACCGGCACCCCGTTGGCCAGGCCACGCTCCTGCAGCCGATCGAGGGCGGGCAGCTGGTCGGGCCGGGTGGCCACCACGAGCTTGCCGCAGATCTCGACCGGGATCCCGTGCTCGCGGGCGAAGTCGCGCATCGACGCCGCCCCGGCGGTGCCGAGCTTCGCCTTGAGACTGCCCGGGGTGTAGTAGAGCCCGGAGTGGATCACCCCGGAGTTGCGCCCGGTCTGGTGCCGCGCGATGTCCGGCTCCTTCTCCAGCACCGTGACGGCGTGCCCGCGCGTGGTCAGCTCGTACGCGGTCGCGAGACCCACGATGCCCGCCCCGGCGACGACGACCTCGGCCACGTTCTCTCCCCGCTCGCACCATTCGACCCAGGCAGCACGGTAGGCGAGGACGCCTGACCGTGCGACTCGGAGGTCGCGCAGCGCGCGCCCTAAGGTGTCGTCCCATGACGACTGCGTTGGTGACCGGCGGAACCTCCGGGATCGGGGCCGCCTTCGCCCGCGCGCTGGCCGCCCGCGGCGACGACCTGGTGCTGGTCGCCAGGGACGCGGGCCGGCTGGCCGAGATGGCCACCGAGCTCGTCGACGCCCACGGGGTCGAGGTCGAGGTCATGTCGGCCGACCTCGGCGACCGCGACGACGTGCTCCGGGTCGCGGCCCGCCTGCAGTCCACCGAGCAGCCGATCGACCTGCTGGTCAACAACGCCGGCTTCGGTCTCCCGTACGCCCTCACCAACGCCGACACCACACCCCACGAGCACGCCATCGACGTGATGATCCGCGCCGTGCTGATGCTCGGGGCGGCCGCCGGCCGGACGATGAAGGCGCGCGGGCGGGGTGCGATCGTCAATGTGGCCAGCACCGCCGGCTTCGTGACCATGGGCCACTACTCGGCCATCAAGGCCTGGGTGACCACCTACTCCGAAGGACTGGCCAACGAGCTGGACGGGACCGGGGTCCAGGTGACGGCCCTGTGTCCGGGCTGGGTGCGGACGGAGTTCCACGAGCGCGCCGAGATCCGGACCTCGAGGATCCCCGACCAGCTCTGGCTGGACGCCGACCGCGTCGTCGCCGACTGCCTGAACGACGTCGAGCACCACAAGGTCATCTCGATCCCGTCCAAGCGCTACAAGGCCCTGATCCTCGCTGCCCGGCTCGCGCCGCGGTCGACCGTCCGGGCGGTGTCCCGGAAGCTGTCGTCGGGACGGCACTGACGTGGCCCGCCCTGACCAGGTTGCGGTGCTGACGTGACGGACCACGGCGCGCGACGCGATACGGTGGGCGACGTGCCGAGCCGTCGTCGCTACACCTCGCCGATCCACGCGAGTGCGCGGTTCGTGGCCCAGCGAGGACTGCTCAAACCCCTGATCTGGCGGCTGGCCACGGTGACCGTGCTGGGCCGTGAGCAGCTGAAGGACCTGAACGGGCCGTTCGTGATGGTGTCCAACCACAGCTCGCACCTGGACGCACCCCTGCTGATCGGCGCGCTGCCCCGACGACTGGCGCGCTACGTCGCCGCGGGCGCCGCCGCCGACTACTTCTTCGACGTGTGGTGGCGCAAGGGCCTCACCGCGCTGTTCTTCAACGCGTTCCCGGTGGACCGGACCGGTCTGCGCGGCAAGCGAGGCATGGCCACCAGCCTGCTCGACGACGGCGTACCGCTGCTGCTGTTCCCCGAGGGGACCCGCTCGCGGACCGGGGAGATGGGCAACTTCAAGCCCGGAGCGGCGGCCCTGTGCATCAGCCGCGACGTGCCCTGCGTCCCGGTGGCTCTGGTCGGCGCGTCCGACGCCATGCCGCGCGGCGCGAGCTGGCCGGTCAAGGGCCGCCCGCCGGTGTACGTCGTGTTCGGTGCACCGATGCGGCCCGAGGACGGGGAGAAGGCGGCCGTGTTCTCCGACCGGATCGCCAAGGAGGTCCGCGGCCTCGTCGACTACGGCATGAACTACCGGGAGCAGCAGCAGCGTCTGGCCGATGGGCCGCGCTCGCTGCCGCCGACGGATCGTACGGATGATTTCGGAGGCAGCGACACATGACCGGCGTGAAGCACATGAAGTGGTGGGGCTGGGGCGTCGAGGGCGTCGCCTTCCACCACGACGACAAGCCAGCCTTCGCCCCGTTCGTGAGCGACAAGGTCGGCCTGGACATCACCGGTGAGCCGGTGGTGCCGCCGGAGCTGGAGTCCCTGCCGGTCCCGGTGCCCAAGCTGACGGACGCGTTCCTCGGGCAGCTGACCGAGGCACTCGGCGAGGAGCACGTGCACACCGAGACCCTCGACCGGATCGTGCACACCTACGGGAAGAGCCTGCGCGATCTGGTCCGGCTCCGCCGCGCCATCATCCCCCGGATCCCCGACGCCGTGCTGTACCCGGCCGACGAGGACCAGGTGCGGGCGATCGTCGACCTGGCCATCGCCGAAGACGTGGTGATCATCCCGTTCGGCGGCGGCACCAACATCTCCGGCAGCCTGGAACCACCGCCCGAGGAGACCCGGCCCGTGCTGTCGGTCGACCTCGGTCGCCTCAACAAGGTGCTCGACATCGACGCCGAGTCCGGGCTGGCGCGCATCCAGGCCGGCACTCTCGGACCGGATCTCGAGGAGCAGCTGGGCGCCCGCGGCTGGACCATGGGCCACTTCCCCGACTCTTTCACCCACTCCACGCTGGGCGGCTGGGTGGCGACTCGCTCGTCGGGCATGCAGTCGGACAAGTACGGCGACATCGCCGACATCACCCGCGGTTTCCGGGTGGTCGTGCCCGGCGACGTGCTGGTCATCCGTCCGCTGCCGAGCACCGCCACCGGACCCAGCGTGCGGGAGATGATCCTCGGCAGCGAGGGACGCCTCGGTGTGATCACCGAGGTCACGGTGCAGGTGCACCGGGTGCCCGAGGAGCGGATCATCCTGGGCTACCTGTTCCCGTCCTGGGAGTCCGGGATGGCCGCCATGCAGGACATCGCCCAGTCCGACGCGGCCCCGATCGTCACCCGGGTGTCGGACTCCCGCGAGACCGCGTTCTCCTTCGCCACCGGCAAGCCCAAGCCGGGCTTCGACCTGTCCGGCAAGCTCCAGAAGGGGCTCTTCGCCGTGCTGCAGCGACGCGGCTGGGACATGAACCAGATATGCCTGTCGTTCATGGGCTTCGAGGGCGCCAAGAGCCACGTCGCGTACGAGCGCAAGCTGGTCAAGGACATCGTCGGCAAGCACGGCGGCATCGTGGTCGGCACCGGTCCCGGCCGGCTCTACGACCAGAAGAAGTTCGACACCCCGTACCTGCGGGACTTCCTGCTCGACCGTGGCGCCGGGGGCGACGTCTCCGAGACCGCCGCCCCGTGGTCCCGCCTGATGGAGGTCTACGACAACACGGTGGCGGCGGCCAACCGGGCATTCGACCAGATCGGCGTCCGGGGCTGGATCATGTGCCACCTGTCGCACAGCTACCACTCGGGCGCCTGCCTCTACTTCACCTTCGCCTTCCCGCTGGACGATGCGGACCCGCTGACGGGCTACGACGTGGTGAAGTCAGCGATCCAGCAGAGCTTCGTCGATCACGGCGGCACGTTGTCGCACCACCACTCGGTGGGCACCGAGCACTCCCGCTGGATGGTCGAGGACGTCTCGGGCCCCGGCGTCGCCATGATCGACGGGGTGTTCAGCGCGGTCGATCCGGGCCGGAACTTCAACCCGGGCAAGGTCACCGGGAACTGACAGTCGCGCTTGCGCCAGCGGTCTCGTCCTGAGCGTGCGTCAAACTCATCCCGACCTGGCCCGCAGGCGGCTTGTCGCGCCTTCTTCGGCCCGGTCGAGATGACTTTGACGCAGTCAGCCGCGGGAACCGCTCCGGGCGATCCGCTCCGCTTCGTCTGCGAGCGTGGCCAGCACCACCCGGACGGCCCGACGTGCCGCCCGATCCGGTCGGGACAGCACCTCGATGAAGCGACCCGCGCGGATCCCCGTCACCGGCAGCAGCACGAACCTGCCGCCGGCGTGCCCCTGGGTCGAGTAGCGCGGCAGCAGCGCGATCCCCTGACCGCGCGCGACCAGGCCCTCCATCAGCGGTAGGTGCGTCGTCCGCCGCACGATCCGGGCCGGCGCTCCGGAGCGAGCCGCCAGGGCGCGGACGGCCTGCTCGATCGGGAACTCGGGCGGCGGCGCGATCCACTCCTCCCCCACCAGGTCGCTCGGCTCGACGTGCGTGCGTCCGGCCAGCCGATGGTCGAGGGACACCGCCACGTCCAGCGGCTCCCGGAGCAGCGGTGTCACCCGCACCTCGGGGTCGGGGGTGTGCTCGGTGTCGTCGGGACGATGAGCGATGACCAGGTCGTAGTCGACCACCAGGTGGGCGAAGTCGTCGGTGGCCACGTCCTCGTCGAACGTCTCCAGCGTCAGATCGGGGTAGGCCCCGAGCCGATCCACGAGTCCGGGAACCAGCAACTCCCCGGCGGAGAAGAAGGAGGCCAGCCGGACGGTGCCGCCGACCCGCCCGAGGAAGCCGTCCCAGGCGGCATCCGCCTCGGCCAGGGCGGTCGCGACTCCGCCGGCACTGGCGGCCAGCGCCCGCCCCGCATCGGTGAGCCGAAGTCCGCGACCGACGTGCTCGACCAGCGGCACCCCGGCCTGCCGCTGGATGGCCTTGAGCTGCTGCGACACCGCCGACGGCGTCCGGTGCGTGGCCGCCGCCACCGCGGTCACCGACCCACGATCGGCAAGCTCACGAATCAGCTGGAGCTGACCCCACTCCCACCCCATCGCGCCGCCTCCCCGCGCCCTCCCTGCCACCCACGAACCGACTCTTAAGTCTGACTACGAGATGAGTGAAGCACATGTCGATTGTGCTTCACCATCATCGCGACCAGGATCGAGGACGTGCACTCTCGCGACCGTCTGCTGGCTCTGCTCGTCGCCGTCTGCTGGGGACTCAACTTCCCGGCCACCGCGTTGGCGCTGCAGCACTTCCCGCCGCTGTTCCTGGTCGCCCTGCGGTTCGCCCTCGTCGCCATCCCCACGATCCTCTTGGTCCCGCGCCCGCAGGTGAAGCTCCGCTGGCTGATCGGTACCGGTCTGGGCATCGGCGTCCTGCAGTTCGCGTTCCTGTACCTCGGGATGGCCGCCGGGATGCCGAGCGGACTCGCCTCGCTCGTCCTGCAGGCGTCAGCGCCCTTCACCGTGCTGCTCGCGGGCATCTTCCTGGCCGAGCGGATCAGCCGTCGGCAGGTGGTCGGCATCCTGCTGGCCGTCGCCGGCCTGGCCACCATCGCCGTCCACCGCGGCGAGACCGCCGCCCTGCTGCCGGTCGTGCTCACGCTGGCGGGCGGTCTCGGCTGGGCCATCGGCAACGTGTGCAGCCGCAAGGCCGCCGCCCCCAACCCACTGCACCTCACCCTGTGGATGTCGGTGGTGCCGCCGCTGCCGATGCTCGCCGTCTCCTTGTACGTCGAGGGACCCCAGCGGATCGGCCAGGCGCTGTCCACCGCCTTGACCCCGCAGGCGTTGCCGGCGGTCCTCGGACTGCTCTACATCGTCGTGATCGCGACCCTGCTCGGGTACGGGATCTGGAACACCCTGCTGGCCCGCTACCCGTCGAGCTCCGTGGCGCCGTTCTCGATGCTGGTGCCGATCGTCGGTGTGCTCAGCTCCTGGGCCCTGTTCGGGGAGGTCATCGACGGGGTCGAGGCGCTGGCCGGCCTCGCGGTGGTCGGCGGGGTGCTGATCGGCTCGCTGCCGCTGCGCCTCCGGGGCGCACCGCAAACCCGTACGCCAGCCGTAACACCGACGACACGGGCCCCGGCTTGAATGAGCGCATGGCGATCGTTCTCGGACCGAACCAGTACGGCAAGGCAGAGAACCGGGTGGTCCGGATCTACCGCGACACGCCCCGCCACGAGATCCACGACATCAACGTCTCCAGTGCCCTGCGCGGCGACTTCTCGGCCGCCCACCTCGCGGGCGACCAGAGTGATGTGCTGCCCACCGACACCCAGAAGAACACCGCGTACGCGTACGCGAAGGAGAAGGGCCTGACCTCGATCGAGGACTACGGCCTGGCCCTGGCGCGGCACTACGTCGACGACGTCGAGCCGGTCGAGGGCGCGCGGATCGAGATCGAGGAGTTCGCCTGGGAGCGGGTCAGCATCGACGGCGTCGAACACGACCACACCTGGATCCGCAAGGGCCAGGAGGTGCGGCTCGCCGCGGTCACGGTCGAGGGCACCGGCGACGCGCAGCAGACCTGGGTGACCGGCGGACTCAAGGACCTCGTCATCCTGAAGTCCACCGGTTCGGAGTTCCACGGGTTCCTCGAGGACCCGTACACCACCCTCGTCCCCACCACCGATCGGGTGATGGCCACCTCCCTGATCGCCAAGTGGCGCTTCACCAGCCTCGACGTCGACTGGGAGGCCACCTACGCCGGCATCAAGAACGTGCTGGTCCGCACGTTCGCCGAGGTGCACTCCCTCGCCCTGCAGCAGACCCTGTACGAGATGGGCAGGCGCGTGCTGGAGGCGTACGGGTTCATCGCCGAGATCAAGCTGTCCGCACCCAACAAGCACCACTTCCTCTACGATCTCGGCCGCTTCGGGTTGGAGAACGACAACGAGGTGTTCCACGCCGACGACCGGCCGTACGGGCTGATCCAGGCCACGGTGCTGCGCGACGACGCACCCGGGGCGGGTCCGGCCTGGGATCCCTACAGCGGCCTGGTCTGAGCGATCCGCCGATCGAGCCCAGGGCTTTCGTCTATCGCCCGCGCGGACAGCGATGCTTCAGTAGCCTTAATAGGGTCGGGGGGCACTTCGACGCCCGGGATAGGCCGTACGCATCCACAGCCGCTCGCGTTCCCCGCGTGAGTGGTCATCCCCTGTGCGGAACGTCTATCCCGGGTCCTCGTGTCCCCTTGATCGGGGCTTGTTCGCGCAACGGTCGCGCCCTCGGACCACTCCTTCCTCCTTCGCTCACCGACGAAAAGAGTGTCGGCTCGCTCAGTCGTCCAGTCGTGGTCGGCGCGACCTCAGAGGACGCTCACAAGCGGGACCGCACTGTGGGGTGAGCGGGACGGCCCCGACTCAGCGATAAGGGTCGAACACCTGCGGGATGCGGAGCAGCGCGATGTCGCGGAGCTCCTCCCCGACCACGGTCAGCTCGGTGTCCGGATCGAGGGTGAGTCGTCGGTTGAGCTCGGCCAGGATCTCGGGGCGGGAGCGACCAGCCGCCCGGATCAGGAAGATCCGCCCGAACCTCTCCTCGTACGCCCGGTTCCCGTTCGTCAGCGCCTCCTCCAGCACCGGGTCGCTGGACGCGCTGGAGGACTGCTCGGCCTTGGACAGCTCGGCGGCCGCACTCTCACCGCTCGCCCTCTCCCCGATCCGCGGGTGGGTCGACAGCGCCTGATCGACTTCCTCGGGCGCGAGCGGGGTCGCCGCGGCACGGGCGACCTGCTCCAGCTCGGCCAGCGACCCGTACGGCGCCCGACCCGCCACGTCGTCCACCCAGCGCGGCACGTGCAGGCAGACGGCGAGCCCTTCGCGGAGCTCGGCCTCGGGCAGGTCCATGATCGAGGGCGACATGCCGCCCACCCTAGTGTCGAGCCGCAGCACCGAACGGGGCGCTCGGGTGGGTGAACTCACGGTGTCACGCCCGAGCCGGACGAGCGCGGATCTGGCTCGGGTGGCTATGGTCGGGGTGTGGTGGGCATCTCGGGACGCAAGCAGACCGTCGAGGAGGCCGGGCGGGAGACTGCGCCGATCTCCGGTTTGACCGTTCGCACGATCGGCGCCGAGCAGCACCTCAGCTTCGTCCGCACCCTGCCGTCGGCCAGCTTCCTGCAGACGCCCGCCTGGGGCGCGGTGAAGACGGAGTGGCGGCACGAGTCGCTCGGATGGTTCGACACCGACGACAAGCTGGTCGGCGTCGGTCTGGTGCTGTACCGGCAGCTACCCAAGGTGAAGCGCTATCTGGCCTACCTGCCCGAGGGTCCGCTGATCGAGTGGGACGCCGAGGACATCGGCGACTGGCTCACCCCGCTGGCCGAGCACCTGCGGTCGTCCGGGGCCTTCGGTATCCGGATCGGCTGCCCGGTGGTGGTCCGCCGCTGGCACGCGCCGACGATCAAGGCCGCGATCGCCGACGAGCGGATCGCCCGCCTGAGCCAGGCGCTGCCGGACGAGACGAACCACGCCGCCACCCGGCTGCGCAACCGGCTCCGGGAGCTCGGTTGGCGCCCACCGAACGAGGACGAGGGTTTCGCTGCGGGCCAGCCACGGTTCGTGTTCCAGCTGCCGCTGGCCGGGAAGACCGAGGACGAGCTGCTGGCCGGGATGAACCAGCTGTGGCGGCGCAACATCAAGAAGGCAGCCAAGTCCGGGGTCACGGTCACCCGGGGCGACGCATCCGACCTGCCCGCCTTCCACCGGATCTACGTGGAGACCGCCGAGCGTGACGGGTTCACGCCGCGACCGCTGGACTACTTCGAGCAGATGTTCAGGATCCTGCTCGGCGAGGACGACGACCGGATCCGGCTCTATCTCGCCCATCACGACGGCGACCTGGTCGCGGCCACGACCTGGGTCCGCGTCGGCGGCCACACCTGGTACACGTACGGCGCCAGCACCACCGCGAAGCGCGACGTGCGGGGCTCCAACGCCACCCAGTGGCGGATGATCACCGACGCCCTCGAGGCCAAGGCGACCGTCTACGACCTGCGCGGCATCACCGAGGGCCTGGAGTCCGACGACCCGCACCTCGGGCTGATCCAGTTCAAGGTAGGTACGGGCGGCGAGGCGGTCGAGTACGTCGGGGAGTGGGATCTGCCCCTCAACCCACTCATCTACGCGGCCTTCGACATCTACATGAGACGCCGAGGGTGAGCGGGGTCTCGCTGCGACTGGAGGTCGACCGTTGGCGTCGGCACCTGGTCACCGTCGCGGAAGCCACGCCGGGGATCGTCCCGGTGGCCAAGGGAAACGGGTACGGTTTCGGCCTGCCCCGGCTGGCCGACGAGGCCCGCCGTCTCGGTGCCGAGTCGATCGCTGTCGGTCTCCCGTCCGAGGTCGCGCTGGTCCGGGACCGGTTCGCCGGCGACGTCGTGATCATGATGCCGTGGCGACCTGATGATGATCTTGCTCGGGCACTGCTGAGCGATCCGCGCGTGATCACCACGGTGTCGCGGATCGAGGACCTGGCCGCGATCGGCCGGCTGGCGGCCGAGCTCGAGCGGCCGCCCAGGGTGATCCTCGAGGTGCTCACCTCCATGCAGCGGCACGGGATCCGGCCCGAGGACCTGGCCGCTGCCGGTGATCAGCTTGAGGGGATCGACTTCCAGGGTTGGACGATCCACCTGCCGCTGCTCGACCGGGGCCGCTACCTCGAGGCGGAGCGATTGGCCCGGGCGGCGCTCGACACCGCCCCGGGCACGCTCTGGCTCTCCCATCTGCCCGCGGTCGATGCGACCACGCTGGCCAAGCAGCTCGGCGGGGCGGGCCACGACCCGATCCCGATGCGGCTCCGGATCGGCACCCGCCTCTGGCTCGGCGACCCCGGCAGCCTCGCGACGGTCGCTACGGTGCTGGACGTGCACCCCGTCAGCCGAGGCGACCGGGCCGGCTACCGTCAGCGCCCGGTCGGCCGCGACGGCTGGCTGGTGATCATGGCCGGGGGGACGGCCCACGGCATCGGCATGGAGGCACCCACGCCCGCGGCCTCGTCCCGGCAGCGGCTGGTCGCCCTGGCCCAGGGCGGTCTGCAGGCGACCGGTCGGGCCCTCAGCCCGTACACGATCGGCGGCAAGAAGCGCTGGTTCCTGGAACCACCGCACATGCAGGCGAGTCTGGTGCTGCTGCCCGGCACGGTGCCCCCGCCGACCATCGGCGACGAGCTGCCGGTGGAGCTCCGGTTGACCACTGCTCTGGTCGACCAGGTCGTCGAGGTCTGAGCCCTCAGCCGCGCAGCTTCGCACGCAGCCGTTCCGAGTCGGCGTCCGTCCAGCCCATCTGACCCAGCAGCGGCTCGGCGCCGCCGTACTCGCTGTCGACGAAGTCCAGGAAGACCTGCATCGTCTCCGGGTGGGTGATGTGGGACGACATCGGCCGGTCGCGCAGGTTCTCGGCGTACGTCTGCGTGCCGAGCAGTCGCTCGAGGATGGCTTCCATCCGCTCGGTGCTGGCGGCGTAGTCGGCGATGATGGCGTCCCGGTCGGCGCCGGCGACGCTGAGCGCCATCGCGACGATGGTCCCGGTCCGGTCCTTGCCGGCGGCGCAGTGCACCAGCGTCGCACCGTCGGCCTCGCCGATGCGCCGCAGAGAGGCCAGCACGGAGTCGGGCCGGTCGGCCAGATAGGAGAGGTAGATCGAGGCGACCGGGCTCTCGGCGGTCACCGTCGGAGTCAGGTCGACCCACGGCAGCGCCTCGTCGGGAACGGCGTCGGGGCGCACGTCCGGCTTGTCCTCGCCGATGCCTTCGCGCCACTCACGGAACAAGGAGTGCTGGTGGATGTGCACGCCGGGGTGCTCGGACAGCGGTCCCGGACCCTCCGACTCGACCTCGTACTCGCTGCGCAGGTCGACCACGTCGGTCAGACCCAGCTCCAGCAGCCGGTCGATGTCGGCCGGGGTGAGCGCCTGCAGGTTGTCCGATCGCAGCAGCCGTCCCGCCGCGATCTTCCCGCCGTCGCTCGTCGGCATCCCCCCGACGTCACGCAGGTTGGCCAGTCCCTCCAGATCGATCCACATTCGCCTCACGCGGCGAGTTTACGCAGTCGCCGACCGCACCCCGGCGCCGTCGGAACCACGGCAGACGCCCCGCCCTCCACGGGCGTCGGGCGGCCTCAGCTGGCCCAGTTGCCGGTGAAGTAGAGCCAGCTCCAGGCCAGCATGGCCAGCACGGAACACAGGAAGGCGAGCCCGACGACGACCCGGTGGATCGCGCGTGCGGCGACGTGCTCCGGTCGCCAGGTCACCAGCTGCGCGATCATCATCCAGAGCGGGAACCACAGCAGGATGGCCCGGTTGACCGACATGAACCAGTACGAGATCGAGAACGCCAGCACCTGGATGGCCACCCAGGACGCCTCGGCCCACAGCCGCCGGCCCAGGCACCAGCCGACCACCAGCACACCGATGCCCATCGAGACGATCTCCGCGACGAAGACCGGCGGCCACAGCGGGTGGTCCGGATTGGCGTGGCCGGCGGCGACGGTGTTCCAGAACGACTCCCACGGCGGGGTCATGGTGCGCGCCCATCCGGTGGACTGGGCGTGGTACCACGCCGTCCAGCTGCCGGTGAGGGCGTACAGGTAGAGCACGAACGCACCGAGCACCGCGGCGGGGATCAGCAGCCACAGGAGCCGGCGGCCGCGCTCCCGCCAGACGCTCGCGCGGCCCTGTCCTCGTGTGGCCATGGTGAGGGCGAGCACGGCGAGGGCGCCCACCAGGAACAACCCGGAGACCCGTACGGTGCAGGCGAGACCGGCCAGCGCCGCGGCGGCCGCCCACTTGTCGGCCCGGGCGCGCTCCCAGGCCCAGAAGGCGGCCGCGCAGAACAGCGCCTCGGTGTACGGCACGGTCGTGAACACCGCTGTGGGGGCGAACAACCAGGCGATGGCAGCCACCGGGCCGCCCAGTCGGGCCAGGGCCGTGGCCGCCAGGTACGAGCAGATCGCCGACACGATGACGCCGGTCAGGTAGATGGGCAGACCCAGCTCGAGCCCGAGCCGGAGGAGCACGGCCAGGCCGGGGAAGAAGGCCATCAGCGTCCCGTCGGCCCGGCCGAGGTACCCGTTCAGGGCCAGGTTCGTGAAGTGCTCCACGTCCCACTGGTCGACCATGTCGGGCAGGGTCCGGCCCTGGTAGACGGCCAGCAGCAACGCGACCAGCGCGATCAGCCCGCGGCTGGCCAGCCAGGCCTGGGCGACCGTCCGCCGGCTGGTGTCGATCGTCGGCGACGCGCTGTCGGCAGATCGTACGGCCGTCATGACCCGCCGTCGCTGGCTTGCGAATTTCCATCCACGGACGGTGAATCGTGCTCATCGGGCCCGGGTGTGCGCGACAAGTCATCCGTGGATGGAAATTGCCGTACGGGGCGGCGCCGCGGCAGCCAGCCCACGTCCGGGGCCACGTCCAGCACGCCGCCGGTCGGGTCGTCGAAGGTCGCCGGCACCCCGGGCGGATGGCGTACGACGTCGTGCGCGGGTCGCCACAGGTCCCGGACGACGACCGCCACGATCCACAGCTGAGCCAGCATCCGGACGATCACGGCGAGCCAGTAGACCTTGTCGGGACCGTCGGCGCCCGGGGCGAGCAGGCCCCCGAGATGCCACCAGATGGCCCCGAAGTAGGCCAGCTCGCCGGCGCTGAAGATCAGCCAGTCCCGCCAGACGGGTCGTGCCAGCACCACGAACGGGAGCAGCCACAACACGTACTGCGGCGAGTAGACCTTGTTGGTCAGCAAGAAGGCGGCGACCACCAGGAACATCACCTGGCCGATCCGGGGCCGGCGGGGAGCGACCATGATCAGGGCCGCGATCCCGACGCAGATGAGCCCGAAGATCGCCAGCGCCAGGGAGTTGAGTCCGTCCACCGGATGCCCGGCCAGGGACAGGACGTACCAGATCGAGCCGAGATCACCGGACCGGTCGGAGTTGAAGGTCCAGAAGCTCAGCCAGGCGTCGGGCGCCAGCCACAGCGCGGGCAGGTTCATCACCAGCCAGGCGCCGGCGAACGCGGCCAGCATCCGGCCGAACTCCCGCATCCGGCCGGCCCGCAGGCACAGGAACAGCAACGGACCGAGGAGGAACAGCGGGTACAGCTTGGCCGCCATCCCCAGGCCCCAGAACACCCCGGCCCAACCGGGGCGTCGGCGGGCCCAGAACAGCACACCCAGTGCGGTCAGGGCGACCGGCAGCAGATCCCAGTTGATCAGGGCCGTGGCGGCGACGCAGGGCGACGCCGCGACCATCATGGCGTCCCACGGGCGGTGCGGCACCGACCGCACCTGGGCCCACACGGTGATCAGCAGCAACGCGCCCAGGATCACCACGTTGACGTCGCTGAAGATCAGTGTCGAGTCGACCTGCTGCTGCGCGGTCAGCTCCGACCCGGTCGGCGCCCCGAGGGCGGTGCTGATCACCCGCTCCAGCTGCAGGAACCAACCGGTCAGCACCGGGTACTCCAGCACCGGATAGGTGCCGCTGTCGAGATAGGGCACGTTGCCCTGCATCAACCCGCGGAGCTGGTACAGGATCCCGATGTCGGAGTAGCACATCCACCGGAAGCTGTCCGGGCTCTGACCGGCCACGGTGATCCGGCAGGGCAGCCGGAACAGCACACCGAGCAGGTAGACGACGGTGGCGACCAGCAGCACCCAACGGGCCGGGTTCCACCAGGAGCCGACGGTGTCCGCTCGGCGACCCACCGGGCCACCGAGTCGGTGGCTGACGGCGCGGACGAGTCGGTCGCTCCACGCCGGTGGGACGGCGGCGATCGTCACGGGACCCTCGGAGCTCTCGTCCAGCCAGGCCTCGGCGGCCGGACCCACGCCACGCCGAGCACGCGCCGAGGCGCTGTCGACGATCTCGACCCCCTCGCCCCCGACGGGGCCGACCATCAGCCGCCGCCGGACGGCTCGTCCGTCGGCTCCCTGCTGGGGACCTCGGTGGTGGGCTCCCGACTGGGTGCCTCCGTGGTGGGCTCCGGGGTCGGTACCTCGGTCGTCGGGTCCTGGGTCGGCGCCTCGGTCGTCGGGTCCTGAGTCGGCGCCTCGGTGTTCTGCTCGCGGGTCCGGGTCGGATCCGGCCGCGAGGTGACGGTCGGCTGCGGGGCCGAGTCGCGGTTGACGTACGCCGGCTCCTTGAACTGCTTCACCGGGAGGTCCTCGACCGCTGTCTGCATGTAGTCGACCCAAGTGAGGGCCGGGTACGTCCCGCCGAAGAAGGTGGAGTCGCCGGGCCGGGCGAAGTCGTCGAGGTCGGCGTTGCCGCCGTCCCCGGCCACGTACATCACCGCGGTCGAGATCTGTGGTGTGTAGGCCACGAACCAGGCGGAGACGATGTCGTCCTCGACGTCCTTGGTCCCCGTCTTGCCGGCCACCGGTCGATCCAACGTCTGCACGGTGCTCCCGGTGCCCTGCTCCACCACGTTGGTCAGCGCGTGGGTGACGTCGCGGGAGACGTCCTTCTCCACCGCTCGCTTCTCCTCGGGTGCGGCCTTGTAGACCACCTTGCCGTTCGCGTCCTTGACCTCCTTCACCACGTGCGGCGCGACGTAGGTGCCGTCGTTGGCGAACGTCGCGTACGCGTTCGCCTGGTTCAGCGGACTCACCTCGGCAGTGCCCAAGGCGATCCGGGAGTTCAGATCCCAACCGGCGCCCTTGGGCGCACCGACCGCCTCGGCCACGTCCGCGACCTTCTGCGGGCCGTCGTCCATCTGGGTCGTCAGGTCGACGAAAGCGGTGTTGATGGAGTCCGTCGCCGCCTTGAGCAGAGTCACCGCCGGCCCGTACTCGTAGTTGAACTCGTTGCGCACCGTGGTGCTGTCGCCCTCGGGGGTGAACGTGTTGCCGTTGAACCGTGAGTCCAGGCTGAAGCCGTCGTCGAGCCCGGCGGCGAGCGCGTAGGTCTTGAAGGTGGAAGCGGTCGGCCGGGCGGTGGTGGCCCAGTTGCGGGAGTTCTTGACGAAGTCGGGACCGCCGTAGAGAGCCAGCACCTCACCGGTGCCGACCTCGACCGAGGCGACTGCCGCGTGCAGCTTGGAGGCCTTCTGGTTGCTGGCGTCGGCCGCTTCCTCGGTGTACTTCTGGGCCGACTTCACCGCCGCGTTCTGATCCGTCTTGTCGAAGGTCGTGGTGATCTTGAGACCGCCGCCGCTGATCTGGCTGGGGTCGAAGCCGGCGCCGACCAGCTCCTTCTCGACCATCTTGAGCAGGAAGCCCTTGGGACCGCCGTAACGCTCGTTGATCTTGACCTCCGGGAACTCCGGCAGGGCCGCGGCGTACTCGCTCGCCTGGGCCGGCGTGATCGCCCCGGTCTCCGCCATCGAGTTCAGGACGTAGGTGTAGCGCTCCTTCAACCGCGGGATGTTCGCCTCGTCCACCCCGGGATCGAACAGGCTCGGGTTGTTGATCACGCTGATCAGCACCGCGGCCTGCTGGGTGGTGAGATCCTCGGCGTCGACGTCGAAGAAGGCCTTGCTGGCGGCCTGGATCCCGTACGCGCCACGGCCGAAGTAGATCGTATTCAGGTAGTCGGTGAGGATCTCCTCCTTCGACATCTCCTTGTTGATCTTGTACGCCAGGAACAGCTCGCGGAACTTGCGGGTGACCGTCTGCTCGGAGTTCAGGTACATGATCTTGATGTACTGCTGGGTGATGGTCGATCCACCCTGCAGGTCACCGCCGCGCAGGATCACCCAGGCCGCTCGGAACATGCCGCGGATGGAGACGCCCCGGTCGGTCCAGAAGTCCCGGTTCTCGGCGGCGACCACGCCGTCCTTGACGTTCTGCGGGATCTCCTCGAAGGTCAGCGGCTGCCGGTTCTGGACCGCGAAGCTGCCCAGCTGGGACTTGCCGTTGTCGTAGTAGACGAAGGTCGTGGCTGTCTGGAAGTCCGCGTTCGCGTTCGGTCGCTGGGTGGTGGTGTAGCCGTAGACGACCAGACCGGCCGCGCCGACGACGCCGACCAGGACCACGACCACCAGAGCGAGCGCGATCCGCTTGGGCCAGGACCGCTTCTTCGCGGACGTGGAGCGCGACTTCCCCGGACGTGCAGCAGCGTTCGACGTCGTCTTCTTCTGCTGTGCCGAGTGCCCTTTGCGGGGCTCAGCCATAGATGTCCTCGACCGTCTGCTGACGACGAGGCGGCTTGCGCTTGACACCGTCGCCCAACAGGTACGACAGGATCATGTGGTTCCAGCGGCAGTCCAGGCAGACCTCGACGACCACGACCTTGAACTCGCCGAACTCGTGCGCCATCTCCTCCAGCTCCGGGGTCTTCTTGATCCGGCCGGAGTACTGGCCGAGCTGCTCGCCGAAGACGTAGCTGAGGTTCACCAGCTCCGTCTTGGTGCAGACCGGGCAGGCCGACGAGCTCTTCTCCCCGTGGTGCTTGGCCGCACGGACCAGCATCGGATCGGCGTCGCACGCCTCCATCCGGGCGAGCTGGCGCCCCGGACGCCGCAGCGTCTCCAGCGTGGAGCGTCGCTGCAGCGCGTAGTCGATGACCTCGCGCTGGGACCACATGAGAACCAGCGTAGACGCCCGAATGGGCAGGGGGAACGGTCACGAGAGTGGGGTCTGTCTCTCCCGAGCGCGGTCGTCCCGCGCGACGGCGCGAGCCGGATTGACGGAAACTTGCCTCTCGCGGTGGCCCGCCCGGCGTGTCGCCTCGGTGTGTCGGCCACGAGCGACGGGTTTCCGTCACTCCTGCCGCCTGACGTAGGATCGGGCGTCGGTTTCACCGGGGCCATGGCGCAATTGGTAGCGCACCTGCTTTGCAAGCAGGGGGTTAGGGGTTCGAGTCCCCTTGGCTCCACCCCTAGTCAGAAGCACTTTCAGACTTCCCTGGGCCCTCTCGAAGGGCAAGTGCAGCAGCAAAACTGCAGCACGAGTTGGGTGTCGCGCACGGAATTCAGATGGCGACCCTTCAGTGCCGGTCAACCCGCGTGCACGATGTGCACGATCGAGATCGTGGACAGCACTGCGCCGGCGGCGATCACGATGACCGCGATCGGGCGCCGCAGGTCGCGCTCGGCCACGGCGTTCGCCAGCCGCGACAACCACCGGGCCGCCACCGGGATCCGGGTGACTGCCACCCCCAGGAACACGAACGGAGCCACCAGACCGATGAGGAAGACGACGTAACCGACGGGCCACAGCGCGGCCGGCCTGATCGTGCTGAGGTTGTGCACCACCAGGTACATGGTGGGCGGGCCTGTGGCGCTCACCAGGCTCTCGGCCGCCACGAAGGCGAACAGGGCGCCGGAGCCGTCCAGACGATTCTGGTCGCGTTTCGGGCGCGGTGGACGGGCCGCCTGGCGCCATTGCCACAGGCCGACGAACACCAGCACCAACCCCGCGAACGCATCCACCCAGTGCTGTTCGACGATGGGCTGGAGCTTCCCGGTCCACAGCGCGTGCAGGGCTGTGGGGTTGATCACGAGGAAGACCAGCGCCAGCAGGGTCGACGACAGCGCGACGGCACCGGCGATGAGGAGCACCCTGCCTCGCGCGTGGGGTGAACCCCCGACGGCACCCATCTCGATCCCGAAAGTGGTAGGGCTGCTGGCCGCCATCACGATCCCGAGTCCGACAAGAATCCCGGTGATGCTCAGGGTGTGGCCGAGATCGTCGAACAGTGCGATCTCCAGCGGCGGCATGCAGGGAGGCTAGCGCTCGGCGACCGGGCTAGACCGTGTTCTGTCGCCGTCGCTGCCCCCCGTGCCGCCGACCACGAAGATCGAGCTGCTGCCTGCCTTGGCCGTGCGGCTGCGGACCTTGCTGCGATCGGTGGCCTTGGACGGTTCCTGGTCAGCGGTGGTGAGCCAGCTGGCCTCGTGGGCGGTGCCCGGCGTGCGGCGGGACCGACCCGCCTCCACCGACTGGCGCACCATCTCCATCAGATCGGTCACTGACGCCGTCTCCGGTTCAGGGTCATGGGTCTCTACCCCTCCCGCCTGCCCCACTGAAGCGACGAGTCCAGCGGGCGACGGACCGCCGCGACCCCCGTGCGCACCGTTTCGACACTGAGGACGTTCGCCACCAGCGGCTTCTTCAGCCGCCGACCGACTGAGGGGTTCGTGTTGCACCTCGTGGAGGACGGCCAGGCTCTTGGGAAGACCGAGCCGACGCGTTGTTCGCCAAAGAGTGGCGGTGACAGTTCTGGCGTGGTGTGGAATTAACGGAGCGGACTGGGGGCAGAAGGTGGCAAGACGGTAGCGCGCCGTAGGGCGCCGACTCGTTCAGGGAACGAGTGATGGATGGGTTCCCTCCGGGTGTGGCATCGACTCTGGGTGGCCGCTGTCGTATGCGCGTCGTCGGCGTGGGCGTTGTCGTATGGAGCCCGCCGCGGGCTGAGGCCGCTGCATGTCCTCCGGCGCGGATCTGGGTGAACACGTCGAGTCCGAGCCAGTTTCGGCGCTATCTCACCTACCAGGTCCGGACGGCCAACCCACCCGTCGGCAACCGACAGCTGGTCAACGCCGTGTCGGACCAGATCGTGGACTTGCAAGCAGGGGTTAGGGGTTCGAGTCCCTTTGGCTCCACCCTTGGCTCCACCACTCGAACAAGCGGCGCTCGTCGGTATGTCAGGGGCGATCAGGCGGCCGGAGGTCGACCACACGTCCGGCCGAGTCCGAGGCGTAGGCGGCTTCGACCACGGCCGTCAGGTCCAGGGCCAGGTCCAGGTTGCCGTCGTCTCGGGTCCCGTCGATCACCTGCCGCACCCACCTGTCGAATGCGGTCGGTCGATCCGACTCGACCTCGATGTCGCGCCACGCGGATGCCGGGTTCGTCGACCGCACCCGGAGCCGGGGTCGGTCGTCGGGACCAGTGACGTCGTTCCCGGCCTCCGCACCTCCCTCCGCGAGCTCCTGGCGCGCGAGCACGAAGGCGCCGATGCCGGGCTCGGAGTAGAGGATCGAACCCTCGGTGCCGTGGATCTCGATCGTGAACGGCGTGATCGCCGACACCGATGAGGTCTCCGCGATCCCGACGGCGCCGTCAGGGTACGAGAGGACGACTGTCGCGTTGTCCTCGAGCTCGCGGCCGGTCACGTGGCCGAGCACCGCACTGACCCGATCCGGTCGGCCCAGCAGCGCGGCCAGCAGGTAGACGGGGTGGCAGAGATCGATCAACACCCCTCCCTGGGCCTGGTTCCGGTCCCAGAACTGCGCCGGCAACATCCCGTCGGGATGCCCGGGTCGCGGCAGCGCGAACGGATGACCGTCGCGGACCCGGGCCGAGGTGATCTGCCCCACCGCTCCGTCGCTGATCAGGGCCGCGATCTTCGCGGTGTAGTCGTCATCGGACCGCCGCATCGACACCGTCAGCGCCAGCCCCGAGGCCCGCGCGGCGGCGGCGATCGCTTCGGCCTCGCTCAGCCGGTCGGCCAGCACCTTCTCCACGAAGACGTGCTTACCCGCCGTCAGGCAGCGGGTGACGATCTCACGGTGATCGGCAGTCGCGGTGCACACGATCACCCCGTCCAGCGACGTGTCGGCCAAGAGCGTGTCGAGATCGTCCACCGTACGGAATCCGAACCGTTCCCCCGCGACCCCCAACCGCTCGGGATCCTCGTCCCATCCGGCGACCAGGTCCACCTCCGGATGTCGCTGCGCCTCGCCGGCGTAGTCGGCGCCGTGCAGGTGCCAGAAGCCGACACTCGCGATGTTGATCATGATCCCGCTCCTCTGTTCCCCGCGGTGCTGATGTCGATCCACGCCCAGATCGGACGACGCGAGCGCACGTGTGGCTATCTTGGCGTACGCCCTGGGGTGCAGTGACCCGAACTCTCGAGGAAGCCGGCCTGATGATCTCGATCCAGTTGTGGAGCCTGCGCGATGCCATCACGGGTCTCGGCTGGGATCCCGTCCTCGACGCCATCGCTGCCGCCGGCTGCCGACACGTGGAGCCTTTCGGGCTGGCCGCGACCCTGCCGCTGATCTCCGCGGCGCTCACCCGCAACGGGCTCACCACCCCGACCGCACACGGTGACCTCACCGGCGACGAGCTCGCCCCCACGCTGGAGGCGGCCGCCGCAGCCGGCGTCTCCGTGATCGTCCATCCGTCCTTCGCCGCCGATCGTTGGCAGGAGAGCGACGGCATCCAACGGATAGCCGCCGACCTCAACCGTGCCGCCGAAGCGGCCGGCCCGCACGGCATCAGCGTCGCCTTCCACAACCACGACGACGATGTTGCTCCCGGCCCGGATGGACGTCCGGGTCTGGTCGCGCTGATGGACCACGTGGCCCCGAACGTCGGGGTGGAGTTCGACCCGCACTGGACCACCGTTGCCGGTGTCGACGTCCTCGCCACGCTCGCTGCTCTCGGTCGTCGGGTTCTCGCCGTCCACCTCAAGGACGGTCCTCGTCGGCCCAGCCACGCCGATCAGGCCGTGCTCGGCGAGGGCGAGCTCGACTGGCCCGCCTTTCTCGCCGCGATCGGTCCGGACGTGCCCCGGGTCATCGCCGCGGACAGGATCGGTGGCGACCAGCTGGACGCCGCACTTCGCAGCCTGCGGTGGCTCGAGGCTCACCAGAGCCACTCGAGAACTGACGTCGGAGACACCGCGGGCCCGGACCTTCACCTCACGGCACCGAAGCGCGAGCCCTGACGGCGGTCGGCGGCCGTCGCCGTATTCGTTCGACCGGCCGACTGCGTGCGAGACTGCGAGTCTCCTAGGTCGAGACGATGTGATCTGATGCGCGTAGCTGTCGTCACCACCTATCCCCCGCGGCCGTGCGGAATCGGGATGTTCTCCCACGATCTGCGCGACGCCCTCCTGGCGGCCGACCCGTCGACGCCGGTGGACATCGTCTCCATCCTGCGGAATCCACGACAGGTCGCCGAGCCGGAGGTCGTGGCCGCGATCCGTCAGGACGTGCGCAGCGACTACGCCGCGGTGGCCGCGACCCTCAGCTCCCGGGGCACCGACGTGGTCCTGATCGAGCACGAGTACGGCATCTTCGGCGGCGACGCCGGAGCGTTCGTGGTGTCGTTGGCCGAGGAGCTGGAACAGCCGCTGGTGGTCACGCTGCACACGGTGCTGTCGGCCCCGTCCGTACGGCAGGCCGAGGCACTCCGTGCCCTCTGCCGCCGGGCGACCCTGGTCACCGTCTTCACCGAGACCGCCCGCCGGATGGTCGTCGAGGCCCGCATCGTGCCGCCCGAGCGGGTGCGCGTGCTGCCGCACGGTGCCCCGACGGTTCTGGTCGACGCGGCCGACGGCCGGGAGACCGACGCCAAGATCTCCCGGGTCGCGCTGGAGCGCCTCGAAGGCCGGACGGTGCTGTCGACCTTCGGACTGATCTCGGCCGGCAAGGGGATCGAGCTCGCGATCTCGGCCCTGCCGGCTGTGGTGGCCGCCCATCCCGAGGTCCTTTACCTGATCGCCGGTCAGACCCACCCCGAGGTGGTCAAGTCCGAGGGTGAGAGCTACCGGCTGGGACTGGAGCGGCTCGTCCGCGAGCTCGACCTGACCGAGCACGTGCACTTTCTCGACCGGTTCTTCACCGAAGCCGAGCTGGCGGTGCTGCTGTCCTCCACCGACCTCTACCTGACGCCCTACCGGTCGCGTGAGCAGATCGTCTCCGGCGCTCTCACCTTCGCCGTCGCGGCCGGCTGCCCGGTGGTCTCCACGCCGTACTACTACGCGGAGGACCTGCTCGGCTCCGGAGCCGGCGTGCTGGTGCCGTTCGACGACGCGCCCGCGATGTCGGAGGCGGTGCTGGACCTGCTCGATCACCCCGACAAGCTCGAACGGGCCCGGGTCGAAGCCCGCCGGGTCGGGTCGGCCCTCGCCTGGCCCGCGGTCGGCGCGGCGACGCTCCAGGTGCTGGCCGAAGCCGCCGAGCTCGGCCCGGTGGCCGGTGTCGAGAAGGTCGCCCCGGCGCTGCGAGCTCCGGCCATCCGGCCCGACCACCTGCTCACCCTGGTCGACGACGTCGGCATCATCCAGCACGCCAACGGGACCGTCGCCAACCGCTCCACCGGCTACTGCGTGGACGACGTGGCTCGACTGGCCGTGGCCGCCCTGGGCCTGAACCGCCAGCTCAGCGAACCGCGCTACGCCCGGATGCTGTCCCGAGCCCTCGCCTTCCTCCAACATGCCTGGGACTCCGCGCCGGACGGCATGCACAACTTCATGACCTACGACCGGCACTGGGTCGACGACGCGCGCCACGGGGACCATCTCGGGCGAGCCGCCTGGGCCTTGGGTGAGGTCGTCGGAGCCATCCCGGCCCGACCGGAGGCGGCCCCCAGCCTGCGGCTGCTGGAGGCCATGGTCCCGGCCCTGGAGACCTCGACCAGCCCCCGTCAGGTCGCCTTCACCGTGCTCGGGCTCTCCCGGTTGGACGACCAGACGATGTCACCCGCGCTGCAGGACCTGCTGCGGCTGCTGGCTGCGCGTCTCCACGACTGGTACGCAGCCACGCGCAGCGATGACTGGCGCTGGTTCGAGGGCGTGCTGAGCTACGACAACGCCCGGCTGCCGCAGGCCCTGATCGCGGCCGGCTACCGGCTGGAGCAGCCGGACTGGCAGCGAGCCGGCCTGGAGGCCCTCGACTGGTACGCCGTTCAGTGCGGCATCGAGACCGACAACGTCCGGCTGATCGGCAACCAGTGGCGGCTCCGGCTGCATCCCGTACCGGTCACCGACGACGGCGACGAGCAGCCGCTGGAGGCGGCCGCGCTGGTGGAGGCCCTGGTCGAGGCCATGGTGTCCACCGGCGATCATCAGTACGGTCCGCAGGCCGTGCTGGCCTTCGAGTGGTTCCTGGGCCGCAACCGGTACGGGTTGGCGGTCTACGACTTCGCGTCCGGTGGCTGCCGCGACGGGCTCGGGCCCACGGGCGTGAGCGAGAACGAGGGCGCCGAATCCACCCTGGCCTTCCTGCAGGCCCTGCTCGCCCTGAACGGCGCGGGACTGCAGTTCTCCGTCTCCATCCCGTGAAGATCGCCCCCGGATGAAGATCGGACTGCTCGGCCCGATCGCCTGGCGGACGCCGCCGCGGCACTACGGCCCGTGGGAACAGGTCACCGGGCTGCTGGCCGAAGGCCTGGTGGCCCGCGGCCACGAGGTGACCCTGTTCGCCAGCCTCGACTCGATCACCACCGCCGCCCTGGACGGCGTCATCCCGCGACCGTACGCCGAGGACAGCACCCTCGACGGTCGGGTCTGGGAGGCGATGCACGTCGCGCACGCGCTCGCTCGGTCGACAGAGTTCGACCTGGTGCACAACCACCTCGACTGGCTGCCGCTCGCCTTCGCCGCCCACTGCCGGGCCCCGCTGCTGACCACCATCCACGGGTTCTCCGACCCCGCCATCCTGCCGGCGTACCGCGCCTCGTCCTCGGCCTTCGTGTCCATCTCCGACGCCGACCGGGTGCCGGAGCTCGATTACCTCGCCACGATCTACCACGGCATCGACCTCGACACCCTGCCGTTCTCCGCGGCCGGCGGGGACGACCTCGTCATCCTCGGCCGGATCCACCCCGACAAGGGAACCGCCGACGCCATCCGGATCGCCGCCCTCACCGAGCGGCGGCTGCTGATCGCCGGACTCGTCGCCGACGACCGCTACTTCCGCGAGGAGGTCGAGCCGCTGGTCGACGGCGATCGGGTCGTCTACCTCGGCTCGGTGGGTCCGGAGCAGCGGGCCGAGGTCCTCGGGTCCGCGTACGCACTGCTGCACCCGATCGCCTTCGCCGAGCCGTTCGGCCTGTCCGTGGTCGAGGCGATGGCCACGGGTACGCCGGTGATCGCGTTCTCCCTCGGCTCGATGCCCGAGGTGATCGACGAAGGGGTCACCGGCTTCCTGGTGACCGACGTCGACGGAGCCGCCGCCGCGGTGTCCCGTGTGCCTGAGCTGGACCGCGCGACGGTCCGCCGCGTGGCGGAGTCGCGATACGGCGCAGACCGGATGGTCGACGACTACGTTGAGGCCTATGCCTCCCTCTGCGAGCGCCCTCAGTGAAGGGCTCTTCCGCCGTCACCCCGGCAACCCCCTGCTGACGCCGCAGCGCTGGCCGTACACGATCAACGCGGTGATGAACGCCGGTGCGGCGCTGGTCGACGGTGAGACGGTGCTGCTGTGTCGGGTGGAGGACCGACGCGGCTTCAGCGACCTGACGGTGGCCCGGTCACACGACGGGTTCTCGAACTGGGTGGTGGACACCACACCCCTGCTGGCCCCCACCCCCGGCGTCGTGCACGAGTCCTGGGGATTGGAGGACGCGCGGCTCACCTGGGTGGCCGAGCTGGACGCCTGGATCATCGCCTACACCACGTTCGGACCTGGCGGCCCGAGCCTGTCCCTGGCGCGCACCCGGGACTTCCGCACCGCCGAACGGCTGGGCATGGTCCGGGCGCCGGAGGACAAGAACGGGGCGCTGCTGTCCCGGCGGGTCAACGGTGAGTGGGTGCTGTTCCACCGCCCGGTGACGGCGTTGACCGCCCGCGCCGACATCTGGCTGTCGCGGTCCCCGGACCTGCACAGCTGGAGTGCTCCCGAGCCCGTGCTGGCGGCCCGCGAGGGCGGTTGGTGGGACTCGGCCCGGATCGGGATCGGGGCGCCGCCGATGGAGACACCCGAGGGCTGGCTGCTGGTCTACCACGGCGTCCGACAGACGGTGGCCGGAGCGCTGTACCGAGCGGGTCTCGCGTTGCTCGACCTCGACGATCCCAGTCGGGTGATCCGCCGCTGCGAGGAGTGGGTGCTCGGACCGAGCGAGCCGTACGAGCTGGTCGGCGACGTCCCCGGGGTCGTGTTCCCCTGTGGTCTCGTGCACGTGCCCGAGACCGACGAGCTCCGGCTCTACTACGGCGCCGCTGACACCTGCATAGCCATGGCCACCGCGTCCCTGTCGGACGTGCTCGCCTTCGTCCTCGAGCACGGGGTCAAGCCCTAGCCTGTCTGCGGGGAACGCCGGCGTCCGGGACGCTGTGGACCAAGTGTGGGGTCAGTGTTGCTGGTCGCCACCGAGCGGGCTCGACACGCTGGTGGACATGACGAAACTGACGAACGCCCCCGATCAGCTGACCGACGTCCACGACATGGTGGTCGTGCACCGCGCCTTCCGGCGCGAGCTCGTCCTCGCTCCGTGCCTCGTCCGCGCGGTCGCGCCCGGAGACATCGCCCGTGCGGTCGTGGTCGGTGCGCACCTCCGGCTCGCCCTGACCGGCCTCCGCCTGCACCACACCGGCGAGGACGAGCTGTTGTGGCCGAAGCTGCTGGAGCGGGCGGCGCCCTCCGCCGACCTCATCCACCGGATGGAGGAGCAGCACCATCGCGTCGAGGACGTGATGGTCCGCCTGCCCGACGCGCTGGACCGGTGGGAGACCGAGGCACGGCCTGCCGTCGGTGAGGAAGTCGCCTCGACCATCGACCAGCTGCGGGAGGCGCTCATCGAGCACCTCGACGACGAGGAGCGGTACATCCTGCCGCTGGCCGCGCGGCACCTGACCCAGATCGAGTGGGCCGCGCTGGGCCAGCACGGGACGAGTGAGATGGACAAGGCCGACCTGCCGATCCTGTTCGGCATGGTGCTGGAGGACGCCACCACCGAGGAGCGGGTGATGATGCTGAGCGCCCTCCCGGTGCCGATCCGTCTGCTGCTGCGGACTGTCGGTGCCTGGCAATACCGCCGGTACGTCCGCAGGGTCCGCGGCGCCTGACCTCACTCCCACCCGTAGAGCTCTCGGCGCCGGACCTCGGCACTGCGCCATCAGGCGCCGGGGTGCGGCAGCCGGAGTGATCCGGCCAGCTCCGCCACCTCGCCCGGACCGAGAGCTCGTCCGGACTCCCAGAGTCGCTCGAACTCCGATGGGTCGACCTGGGCACGAGCCAGGGCCATACCGGCGAGGCCGCGATCGACGTCGGGCGGATAGGACACGGCCAGGCCGGTCGCCTCCGCCAGCGTCGCTGCGGCGGCGTACAGACGGACAGCGAGCTCGGGCTGACCGCCGCGCACGGCCAGATCAGCGAGCGCCGGGACGGTGTAGACCTGCGTCCAGCCGATGCCGGCCTCAGCGGCGAGGGCAGCGGCCTCGATCAGACGCTCCAGCGCATCGCTGTCCTCGCCGGCCAGCTTCGCGAGGCTGGCCTCCACGTTGAGCACGGTCGCCAGACTGAACGGGCTGCCCCATCGGCGAGCACGTCGCTCGACCTCGGCCAGGGTGCTGCGGGCGGCCTCGAGGTCACCGGTGAGCACCTCCAGCTGCCCGCGCAGCAACCGGAGGTGGATCTCCAGCCAGGGGCCGACGTCGGAACCGAGCGCGGCAGCCTCACCGAGCCGGTCGGCAGTGACCCGCATGTCGCCCGCGAACGCGGCACCGGAGGCGGCCAGCAGCAAGGCCTCACCGAGCAGCTCGACCCGACCGACGGACCGGGAGCTCTCGATCGCTGCGGCGCCGGCCTCGCACGTCCCGGGGACGTCTCCGGTGGCGTAGCGAAGCCCCGCGAGCGCGATGAGGGCGTGCGCAGGGTGCCCGGGATGCGCCGCCAGATCACGGCCCAGCACCCGGTCGAGCGCGGCGAGGGCCTCCCCCGCGTGACCGCGCAAAGCCCAGTAGAGCCAGGTGTCGGCGAGGAGCTCGCCGGCCCGACCGGTCTCGGGATGATCGGTCAGCCAGGCCAGTGCGGCTCGCAGGTTCGCGTGCTCGCCCGCGAGACGATCGAGCCACCGCCGTTGGTCAGCGCCTCGAAGCCCGGCTCGCGCCGCCGTCCCCAGATCAGCGATCTGGTCGGCCAGCGCCGCCGACAACCCAGCGGTCTCGTCCGCATCGGCCAAACGGCCAAGGGCGTACTGGCGGATCGGCTCGAGCAGCCGGTACCGACCGGCGTGATCGGGAGCGACGACCAGGGACTGGTCGACCAAGCCGGTCAGCGCGCCGAAGACCTCGAGACGGTCCGTCGCCACGCGCTCGATCACCGACTCGGCCATCGGCAGGGTGAACCCGCCGACGAAGACCGCCAGTCGACGCAGCAGCGTCTGCTCCGCCTGCGTCAACAGGGCGTGGCTCCAGTCCAGCGTCGCCTGCATCGTGCGCTGCCGCGACGGCAGCTCCCGGCTCCGGCCCGCAGCCACCGCCTGGTCAAGCCGCTGCAACAGGGTCGCCGGGGCGAGTAGCCGGGCGTGCGCCGCAGCCAGTTCGAGGGCGAGTGGCACGCCGTCCAACCGGCGACAGATCTCCGCGATCACCGGCCCTGACTCGCGGGTGACGGAGTAGCCCGGAGCGACGGCCCGGGCCCGGTCCAGGAACATCTGCCCGGCGGGCGAGCTCATCACCGCCGTCGGGTTCGGCGCGGACGGCAGGGACAGCGGGGACACCGGGAGCTCGTGTTCCACCCGGATCCGCAGCGGAGCCCGACTCGTCGCCAGGATCGTCACCCGGGGACACCGAGCCAGCAGCTCGGCCACGTCGCCGGTCGCGGCGAGCACGTGTTCGACGTTGTCGAGAACGAGCAGCGGGCGCCGACCACCCAGATAGGCGGCCAGCTGCCCGATCACGTCACGTCGTCCGACCTGCGGAAGGCCGAGGGCACCGGCCACGGTGGGCAGCACCAGCTCCGGCTCGACCACCGGCGCGAGCTCGGCCACCGCGACGCCGTCGGGGAAGTCGGGCTCGAGGAGTGCGGCCGCCGCGAACGCGAGCCGGGTCTTGCCGACACCACCCGGGCCGGTCAGCGTCAGCAGCCGGACGCCGTCGGTTCGGAGCCGATCGACGATGTCGGCCAGCTCGGCGTCACGGCCGAACAGCGGCGTCGACGCCGCCAGTGCGCGTCGCCGATCCGAAGATGCCAGGCCGAGGGACTCGGAATGCTCCGGCCCGGCCACCTCCCGCCGACGGGGCTGGTCGACGATCTCCGCGCTGGGATCGGCGCCGGTCGGGGAGGGGCGTCCGGCCGACGCCAGCGCGGCCAGCCCGGCCTCGTCGAGGCCCAGTGCTGCGGCCAGTGCCCGCACCGTGTGCGGGTAGGGCCTGCGGCGCTCACCTCGTTCCAGTGACCCGACGGCGTTGCTGGTCAGTCCCGCTCGCTGGGCCAGCTCCTCCTGGGTGAGAGCCGCGGCCTCACGCAGGGCCCGGAGCTGCTGCGCGAAGGGGCCCGCCCGACCCGTCGGCTCGTCCATCGGTGGTGAATCTAGTGCAGGTCGGGCGAGTGCGCGGCAGCCGCCGCAGTTCCGCATCCGTCGGGCACGCCCTCCCGACGACCGAGGTCACCACCGGGCAGCGCCAACCAGCGAACATCACCGGCGAGCGGGCAGGGGGTGGCTCACACGGCAGGTCGGCACCAGCGCGACACCACGGAACCGCTGGATGCTGAGGTAGAGAGACAGCATCAGCAGGCCGAGGTAGACGTCGTTCTCGAACCAGCCGAAGATCGTCTGCTGCCGCGGCTGGAACGTCATCGGGTAGTAGAAGATCCCGATCAGCAGGATCAGCACGAGGTATCCCTGCACGACCAGCTGGGCCCAACGATCGTCGCGGAGCGCGAGGGCCGTGACGGCGAAGGCCACGAGGTAGAAGATCCAGGCGAGTGGTGTGGTCACCGTGAATGTGGGTTCCGCGATGCCGCCGAGCCAGGCGTAGAGCGTGTGCACCACGGAGAGGCTGAAGGCGGCGCCCATGATCGCGGCGATCTGACGGCGGTACGTGGCTTGCCGCACGATCGGGGGGGCCTCGCGGCTCGGCGTCGTGGTGGGGGTCATGGCGGTCTCTCTTCCGTGGGATGCCACCCTGCCTGGTGGCGGTACCTCAGCCTTGCCGCCGCGACCCCGGCCCGACAGACACAGCAGGGCCACACCTCCCCCACACTCGGCGGACGAGCTCGCCCGGCCAGCCGGCGTAACGTGCGGATCGTGCCCGCCGCCGTTCAGACCCGACCGGTGGGTCCCGGTGAGCTCGCCGACCTGACCGACCTCTTCGGCTCCGCCCGGAACACGCGGCACTGCTGGTGCATGGCCTTCTGCACGACGCGTACGCAGCTGGCGCTGGGCTGGTTCGGCGGCGGCAACCGGCGTCGGTTCGCGGCCATGTCCACCGACCCGGTGCCGATGGGTGTGCTCGCCACCGTCGACGACGAGCCTGTCGGTTGGGCGGCCTGCGGACCACGGTCGCGCTACCCCGCCGCCACCGACCCGACGAACACGCTCACCGCGGTGATGCAGCGTGGCGAGGACGAGATCGTGTGGCTGGTTCCCTGCCTGTTCGTCCGGCCCGGGCATCGTGGCACCGGCATCACCTACGCGCTGCTCCGGGCCGCCGTCACGCAGGCCGCCGAACACCACGCCGTCGCCATCGAGGGGTGGCCGGTGGCCAGCCCGGATCGCCGCCCCGGCGAGGAGTTCGTCGGTCGTGAGAAGGTCTTCGCCGATCTCGGCTTCCGAGCGCTGGACCGGCCGAGCCCTACCCGGGTGATCATGCGACGGGATCTCTGAGCCGACCAGTCCCGTCCGAGCCAAAGTACGTGCTCTGCATGGGTTCTGAACGAGGCAGTGCCCGCCGGTCCGCTCTACGGTGAAAGGTGGAGCGATGGTCGCTCCGCCAGTTCCCGAAGGAGCACGCGATGACCCCCACCGCCGCCTTGCAGGCGGCACTGACTGACCTCACCGGGCCGACGTTCGGTCCCACCGATCCCGGCTACGACGCGGCGAAGCGCGTCTACAACGCCATGATCGACAAGTCCCCCGCCCTCATCGTCCAGGCACACACCGTGGCCGACGTGGTCGCCGGCGTCAACGCCGCGCGCGATCACGGGGTCCTGCTCGCCGTGCGCGGCGGCGGTCACAACGGTGGCGGTCTCGGCACCTGCGACGACGGGCTGGTGATCGATCTCGCCGCACTCCACTCGGTCGAGGTGGATCCCACCGTCGGGACCGTACGGGTCGGTGGCGGCTGCACCTGGGGCCAGGTGGACACGGCCACCGGCGCCTACGGGCTCGCCACCCCGAGCGGCATCCTCTCCACCACCGGGGTCGGCGGTCTGACCCTCGGCGGCGGACTCGGCCACCTGACGCGGGCGTACGGACTGGCCATCGACAACCTGCTCGCGGCGGAGGTCGTGCTGGCCGACGGCAGCCAGGTGCGGGCGAGCGCGACCGAGCATCCCGATCTTTTCTGGGCCCTCCGCGGCGGCGGCGGCAACTTCGGTGTGGTGACCGCGTTCACCTTCCGGCTGAACGACGTCTCGCGGTTCGTCGGTGGGCCCACCTTCTGGGACGTCAGCCACGGTGATGCCGTCCTCAAGGCCTATCGCGAGTTCATCCCGAACGCCCCGAGAGCGCTGAACGGTTTCTTCGCCTACACCCAGGTGCCGCCGGCCCCACCGTTTCCGGAGGAGCTCCAGCTGCGTCCGGTCTGCGCCGTGGTGTGGTCCTACGTCGGTGAGGAAGCCGACGCCGCCAAGGCCATGGCGCCCCTGCTGGACTCTCTCCCGGAGCCGCTGCTGCACGGGGTGGCCGCCATGCCGCACGCCGGGCTGCAGAGCGCCTTCGACGCGCTCTACCCGAAGGGGCAGCAGTGGTACTGGCGGGCCGACTTCGTCAACACCATCCCCGACGCCGCGGTCGACATCCACCAGCGCTTCGGACCGAACCTGCCCACTTTCCAGTCGACCATGCACCTCTACCCGATCGACGGTGCCGCCCATGACGTCGGTCCGGAGGACACCGCTTGGGCTTATCGCGACGCCACCTGGGGATCCGTGTTCGCCGGGGTCAGCGCCGATCCGGCGGACGCCGCGGAGCTGCGGCGCTGGACGGTCGACTACTTCGAGGCACTGCACCCGTACTCGGCCGGCGGCGCCTACGTGAACATGATGATGGACGAGGGGGAGGAGCGGATCCGAGCCAGCTACCGCGACAACTACGCCCGACTCGCCCGGATCAAGGCCGACTACGACCCGGACAACCTGTTCCGGGTCAACCAGAACATCACACCGGCGGCACGAGCGTCCGCCGGCACTTGATCCAGCGGTGACGACCACGACCCAGCGACGTACCGGTCGCTGGGTCGACGCCGCCGCTACGCTCCGCCCATGACCCTGTCCGATGGTCGCGCTCCGCGCTCCGCCCTGCCAGCCGACTTCCTCTGGGGTGCCGCCACCGCCGCGCACCAGATCGAGGGTGGCAACACCAACAGCGACTTCTGGGCCCTGGAGCACGCCGGCCACGGCCAGTTCGGTGAACCGAGCGGGGACGCCTGCGACTCCTACCACCGCTATCCCGACGACATCGGGCTGCTGGCCGAGGCCGGGCTGCGGACGTACCGGTTCAGCATCGAGTGGGCCCGGATCGAGCCGGCGCAGGGTGAGTTCAGCCGAGCGCAGCTGCTGCACTACCGAGCGATGATCGACTGCTGTCACGCGCACGGGGTGCTGCCGATCGTGACGCTGCACCACTTCACCAGCCCGCGCTGGTTCGCCGAGGGCGGCGGACTGCGCCGGTCGGATGCGGTCGAGCGGTTCGCCGCGTACGTGGACTACGTCAGCGAGATCCTGCACGACATCTCGTGGGTCGTCACCATCAACGAGCCGAACATCGCCGCCCTGTTCGCCGGCCTGCACCAGGCGCCGGTCGAGGGCCAGGACCCCATCTCGGTCCAGATGGCGCTGGCCGGCGGGCCCGACCCCACGCTGGCCCCGATCCTCGCCTCGATGCACCACGCCGCCCGCGACGTGCTCCGTGCGAGGACGAGCGCCAAGGTCGGTTGGGCCGTCGCCACCCAGGGCTTCATGCCCACCGAGGGCAACGAGGCGAAGTGGCAGGACGTCTTCGACAGCTGGGAAGGCGTGTTCTTCGACGCCAGCGAGGGTGACGACTTCATCGGCATCCAGAGCTACACCAGCCAACCGGTCGACGCGGACGGTCCGGTCCCCCACCCACCGCACCCCGACAACACGCTGACCGGCTGGGCGTACCGGCCGGACGCGCTGGCGATCAACCTGCGCCGGGTCTGGGAGCTCAAGGGCCTCCCCCTGCTGGTCACCGAGAACGGCATCGCCACCGCTGACGACGAGCGACGGATCGCGTACGTGACCGGAGCCCTGTCCGGTCTCAAGGCCGCCGTGGCCGACGGTGTCCAGGTGATCGGCTACTGCTACTGGTCGCTGCTCGACAACTACGAGTGGGGCAGCTACGCGCCGACCTTCGGCCTGATCGCGGTGGATCGACAGAGTGACTTCGCCCGCACACCGAAACCGAGTCTGGCCTGGTTGGGCTCGGTCGCCGCGGTCAACGGCGCCTCGATCGACTGACCCGAAGTCTGCCCGGAAGGACCTATCGCGCGACGCCACCCGACCGCACACTGGGAAGGTGCCCGGGACTGCCGCGGCGCGGCCCGCCTGGTGGCCGCACTTCTCCAGCACCGTGCGGTCGACAGCGCTGACCGCACGGCTGGGCCGCGCGCTCGGTATCGCCTTCAGCATCTGCTTCCTCACCGGTCTGTTGAGCTACACCCAGTACCTGACCTGGCCGTGGCTGCCGAAGCCGGTGGTGCCGGCCTGGGGCTACCGCCTGACCCAGGGGATCCACGTCACCACGGGGATCGCGTCGATCCCGTTGGTGTTGATCAAGCTCTGGTCGGTCTACCCCAACTCGTTCCGCTGGCCGCCGGTCCCGTCGCCGACTCGGTTGCTGGAGCGGCTCAGTGTGGCCGTGCTGATCTCGGCCACGTTGGTGCAGCTGATCACCGGGTTTCTCAACCTGCTGGACTGGCGCCCGTTCGGCTGGGACTTCGTGGTGGTGCACTACGCCCTGGCTTACGTGGTGATCGGCTCCGTGCTGCTGCACGTGGCCGCCAAGCTGCCCGACATCCGTTACGGTCTCACGACCCGTTTGGCCGCGGGTGATGTGCTGACCGAGATCCCCTGGCACGAGAACCCGGGCTCGCACAGCAACGCCGGACCGCTGCCGCCACCGGTGACGCCGGGGATCTCGCGCCGAGGAGTGCTGATCGCGACGACCGCCGGCCTCGGGCTGGTGGTGATCACCGCCGTCGGGCAGACCCTGACCCCGCTCGAACCTCTGGGTCTGTTGGCCGTTCGCCAACCGAGCAAGGGCCCGCAGGGCGTGCCGGTGGGTCGCACCGCCGAGGAGGCCGGCGTCGTGGCGGCGGCCACCGATCCCGACTGGCAGCTCCAGGTCAAGGGGCCGCGGCCGTACGCGCTGCGGCTCGCCGATCTCGAGCGGCTGGCCACGCGAGACGCACGACTGCCGATCGCGGCAGGCCAGGGCTGGAGCGCCGAGGCCGACTGGCGTGGGATCAGCCTGCTCGACCTGGTGTCGCGGGCCGGCGGGTCCGCCGACTCGCGGGTCGTCGTCCGCTCACTCGCCAAGGGTGGCATCACCAAGGCCGAGCTCTCCGGATCCCAGCTGGAGCGGGCGATCCTGGCCACCGAGCTCAACGGGTCACGCCTCGATCTCGATCATGGCTACCCGCTGCGGTTGGTCGGGCCCAACCGGGCCGAGCTGTTCGACACCAAGTGGATCGGCACCATCGAGGTGCTCGGATGAAGCCGATCAGGATCCTGCTGGGTGTGGTCGGCGGGCTGCTGATCGTCTACGGCGCCGTCCGTCTGCTGCACGGACTGCCGCTTCCGACCCTGCTCGTGCTCGGCGGGTGGCTGCTGGCCGCCCTGGTGATCCAGCAGGGCGTGCTCGCACCCGCCGTGCTCGGGGTGGGCGCAGCCTTGCGTGCACTACCCGACCGGGCCCGAGGGTTCGTGCAGGCCGCGCTGATCATGGTCGCCTCGGTCACCGTGATAGCGATCCCGCTGATCATCCGGCAGTTCAGCCAGCCGGCCGCCAAGGCCATGCTGCTGCAGCGCTACGGGATCAACCTGATGGTGCTGTGGGCAGTCATCGTGATCACGACCGGGTTCGCGTACGCGATCCGGGTCGCGCGAGACCGGAAGACCTCGGCCGGCGCACCGTGAGTGCGACCGGGTTCGGTGACCGAGCCCGGGACGATCCGACGAGTAGTTGCCGAGATCGCGCCAGGAGCGTACGGCACCATCGCCTGGCCCGGTGCCCCGATCGAAGATCCCGGCGAGGTGGCTGTCGAGGTGCGCGGCTGGCTGCGCGACCTGCCTCCGGAGCAGGCCTACGAGCCGTTCCGGGTGCCTACAGCGGCGGTGGCCCTACCGGGCTGACGCGTCAGCCGCCGTCGGAATCGGGATCGCTCGGCGGTGGGGCGGTCTGCGTCGCTCCGCCACCCGCGTCGGTCGGTTCCGAGGTCGGGGGCGGCGGCTCAGGATCGTCCGTCGTGGTGGCCGTCGGCTCCGGCGTCTCGGTCGGCTCCGCCGTCTCGGTCGGCTCCGAGGTGTCGGTCGGCTCCGGCGTCTCGGTCGGCTCCGAGGTGGGATCCGCGGAGGCCGGGCCGTTCGTCGAGTAGGTCGGCGGCACCGGCTGCCGGCCCCGGCCGGGGTCGGACTTGGCGGTCGGGATCCTCTCGCCGTACCCGCTCGCCTCCTCCGACGGCTCGGGACTCGGGGTCGGGGTGCTGGTGGGCTTGCTGACCGGGCTCGGTGAGTGCCGCTGCGGCTCGGCGGTGACGGCGTACACCCCGACGCCGCCCGAGACGAGAATGGCCACGGCGACCAGGACGGCCGCCACCGACCGCCGCAGACGGCGGCGGTCACCCAGCTTCCGCACGCGGACCGGGTCCAGCGGATCCTCGACCAGCTGGGCCGCCTCTGCGCCCAGCTCCTTCAGCCGCGACTCGAGGTCGTCCCACTCAGCCATCGGTGGCCTCCTCCTCGGAGACGGTGAGCAGGGCCGCCAGGGCGGCCCGACCACGCGAGAGGCGGGCCTTCACGGTTCCGACCGGTGCGCCGGTCTCCTCGGCGATCTCACGAACCGACACGTCACACAGGTGATGCAGCACCACCGCGCGACGCTGATCGGCCGGCAGCTCCTGCAGGGCCCGCATCAGGGCCACCCTGGACGGGTCCGGACCGGCGATCCCGTCGTTGAGCTGGGAGCGGTCCGCCGGGCGCAGCGCCCGCTGGGCCCGGCGCCAGCGACTGACGGCGAGCCGGTAGGCCACCGTGCGGATCCAGGCCTCAGGGCTCTGCTCGACGTCCAGCACCCGTCGCTTGTCCCAGGCCCGCACGAATGCCTCCTGGACGCAGTCCTGCGCCTCGGCGAAGTTCCCGCACATGGCGTAGATCTGCGCGACGAGTCGCCGAAACGACCCGGCGTACAGCGCGTCGAACGCATCAGCATCCATCCCTTGCGTGCGAGTGGTCCCCGCGATGGCGGGCACGGCACCTGTGGTGGTCACGGGTCTACGCACCGCAACAGGCAGCAGGCCAGCAGCGCATGACCCACCCCCTCCGGACTCGACTGCTGCAACTACGCCTCGGGACCCCACCAGGGTTGCATCATCTGAGGACCTTTTTTCGTGGATCCGGCGAGTGTCAGGAGTCGAAGCCCATGCCCAGGGCGTCCAGCGTCTTCAGCAACAGGTTGCGGCGGCCCTGCCGGTGGTCCGCCCGGTGCATCGACCAGTCCGTCAGCCGGATGCCGAGGGAGGCCAGGGGCTCCGGCGGGAACGGGAGCGGGCGCTCCCGCACCATGGCCAGCTCGGTGCGTTCGGTGGGCACGCCCCCCAGCAGATCCAGCATCACGTCGGCGGCGAACCGGGAGGCCCCGACCCCCAGCCCGGTGAAGCCCGCCGCGTACGCGACCCGCCCCTGGCGCGCGGTGCCGAAGAAGGCGCAGAAACGGGAGCAGGTGTCGATCGCGCCCGCCCAGCGATGACTGATCCGGATGCCCTCCAGCTGCGGGAACGTCGTCAGCAGGTGACTCGCGAGCCGCGCGTACGTCTCCGGGCGGTCCTCGTAGGCGGGCCGCACCTTGCCACCGAAGTGGTAGACGGCGTCGTACCCACCGAACAGGATCCGATCGTCGGCGGTCAGCCGGTAGTAGTGGAAGTGGTTCGCCAGATCGGCCACCCCCTGCCGGCCGTGCCAGCCGATGGCCGCCTTCTGCTCCGTGCTGAGCGACTCGGTGACCAGCACGTAGTCGTAGACGGGCACGGTCTGCAGCCGGTTGCGACGCAGCAGCGACGGGAACACGTTGGTGGCCAGCACGATCTGATCGGCGTGCACCTCACCCCGGGCCGTCCGGACGACGGGTCCGTCCTCGACGACCTCGACCCGGGACCGTTCGAAGATCTGCACTCCGAGGTCGGTGGCGACCCTGGCCAGCTCGAGCGCGAGCTTGCCCGGGTGCACCAGGGCGGTGTCCTGGCGGTCCCAGGAGCCGGCCAGGAAGGTCGGCGAGTCGACCAGACTCCGCGTGGCCGGTCCGTCCAGGACGTCGCCGTCCCCGGCGAGCCAGGCGATCTGGTGCTCTTCGGTGGCCACTGACAGGGTGCCGGTCCGCTCCAGCTCCACCTTCATCCCGTAGCGGTCCACCGTCGCCGCGATGCCGGCCAGATTGGCTCGGCCGAGCTGCTCCAGGTGGTCGTACTCGTCCGGCCAGCGGCTCCGCCCGTTCTCCTCGCCATGGGTGAGGCTCGCTTCGCAGAACCCACCGTTGCGACCGGAGGCCGCCCAACCGACCTGACCGGCCTCGACGACCACCACCCGGCGCCCCGGATCCCTCTCCTTGGCGCGGATCGCCGTCCACAGCCCGGTGTAGCCGGCCCCGACGACCACCAGGTCCGCGGCGTGCTGGTCGATCAGCTCGGGATGCGTCGGACGACTCAGTCCGTCGAGCCAGAAGACCTCGTGCGCGGCTCCCGTGAGGGCATGATCGACCGCGGCGGCCGACGGTGTCAGTCGTTCGAAGACCGTGGGTTCGACACCACTCCCCCGCCCGATCATGCGCGTCTCCCTCGCTCGTGCCGCGGGGATCTCCACCCCTTTGTGGGTGACCCTAACGGCGACCGGCTCGTCGACCGAGGGGACCGTCCCGGGTCCGACATCTCACAGGATCTTGACAGCATCACGGCGACGCGCCGTCGATAGCCTCCGAGCAGAGGGATTCCCTACGACATCGGAGGATTGCCGTGCTCAGAGTCACACGCTCGACTGTCATCGGTGCCAGCCTGGTGCTGGCTGCGACGCTGGGCTCGGTCGCCCCGGCGTACGCGAGCAGTCATGATCATCATCGGCCGCCGCTGCGCGGCACGTTGCTGCAGGCCGACCTGATCGGCAGCCTGACCACGGATGCGCCGTTGTTCGGTGTCAACCCCGGTGGGGTGGACTGGACGGTCAGCTCCAGCACCGTGAAGGTCGGCCGAGATGGCCGCGTCGACGCGAAGGTGCGCAAGCTGTTGGTCACCGCCACCCAGGCCAACCCGGTGACGACGATCTCGGCGAGCCTGGTCTGCAACGGGGCCGTCGTCGACAGCGTCGAGCCGGTGCCGTTCGACACTGCGGGCAACGCCCGGATCAAGGCCACGTTCCAGGTCCCGGACCGCTGCCTGGCCCCGGCGGTGCTGCTTCATCCGGCCAACCGCGTCGGAACCTACATCGCGGTCAGCGGCATCGCCTGACCTGCACGGCCGCCCTGCCGCAGCTGCTGATCGGACGTACCTCCGGGTCATCCCCTGCATGACTGCACAGGCGGCGTACTCCCCCAGGAGGATGGCCGAGATCATCGCCAGGGACGACGCGGCGACCCCGCTCGTCCCGTCACTCTCTAACCACATCGCAGTTCGGACACCAGGTCCGGCCGATTTCTCAGGGGGTTCTCGATCATGACTCGTCCCACCAAGCGCGCGGCCGCGCTGCTCGCCGCCGGCGCCCTGCTCAGTGGCGTGGCTTCGTACGCGATCTTCGCGCCGACCGCCGAAGCCATTCCCGGTGCACAAGAGAAGTGCGCGTTCGGCCTGAAGGAGATCACCGCGGCCAGCGGCTGGCAGCCGCTCGGCCTGGCGGTGACCATCAACAACGGCACCAGCGCCCGCAAGGTCGTCACCCAGCTGTCCGCCGACCTGGGCGTCAGCGAGCTGGCCGAGGTCCGGGTCGGTTACAAGGTCGACAAGGGACCGGTACGGGAGAAGTACTACGGTCCCGGCAACCTGGCCAACCACACCGAGTACTGGCAGACCCGCAACGCCATGGCGGTGATCCCGCTCAGCAAGGGCACGCACACCATCACCCCGTACTGGCGGATCAGCGGCAGCCCCGACAAGGGCGGTGCCTTCGAGGGCGGCTGCTTCGTCGTCGAGGGCCGCACCCAGTAGGGCCGACCCGCGGTCAGCGGAGACGCGAACCAGGTCGGGGTGGCAGCGGATCGTCGGCGTCGAGCACGTGCCGGCGGTACGCGGCCGCCACGGCCTGGGCCCGGTCCCGCAGCCCGAGCTTCTCCACGATCCGTCCGGTATGGGTCTTCACAGTGGTCTCGGCGATCGTGCAGTGCTCGGCGATCTCGGGAATGGACAAACCGTGCGCCATCAGCCTCAGGACCTCACGCTCACGGTCGGTCAGCTCGGGAGCACCGCGGCGATCGGGGACGATCGTCTCCACCGGCTCCCGCGCCAGCTCGGGCAGCAGATCGCGGGCCAGTGTCGGATCCAGCCACGCCCGGCCCTCCGCCACCGCCCGGATGGCGGTGGCCAGCTCGGCGGGCGCCGCGTCCTTGAGCACGTAACCCGAGGCGCCCGCGCGCAGAGCACGGCGCACGGCGTCGTCGGCCCGGAAGGTCGTCAGCATCAGCACCGCCGGCGCCCCCGGGGCCAGCGCACGGATCCGGGCCGCACCCTCGATCCCGTCGACACCGGGCATCCGAACGTCCATCACCACGACTGCCGGGCGGTACCGGGCGGCCAGGTCAGCGGCCTCGGCACCGTCGTTCCCGACGGCGACCACCGACAGGTCGGGTTCCCCACCGATGATCATCGACAGCCCCGTGCGCACCAGGCGCTCGTCGTCCACCAGCAAGACAGTGATCATGATCGGCTGCACCCCACGAGGTCGTCGGTCGCCGGTGCCGCCTCGATCGAGTCGGCCAACGGAAGCTGGGCTCGCACCCGATAGCCGGCGCCGTCGAGCTTCGAGCCGTGCTCGAGCCGGCCACCCATCAACGCGACTCGCTCGGTGAGCCCGACCAGGCCGAACCCGCCACTGCCCAGGGAACCGAGCGGCTCGTGCGGTCCGTCGTCGGAGATGGTGATCACCAGCTGGTCGGGACGCCAGTCCAGGATCAGCTCGGCGCAGCCGCCAGGTCCCGCGTACTTGTTGATGTTGGTCAGAGCTTCCTGAATGACCCGATAGGCGCTCAGGTCGATGCTCGGGTCCAGCGGTCTCCGGACGCCGATCGTACGCACGACCACCGCGACACCTGTCTCGCGCACCCGCTCGACCAGAACGTCCAGCTCCGCGAGGCCGACGGCCGGGCCGACGCTCTCAGCGCCTTCAGCGCGTAACACGGTGAGCAGTCGCCGCAGCTCGGCGACTGCCTGCCGGCCCGTCACGTCGACGGCGTCCAGGGCCTCCAGGGCCGGTGCCGTCGCCGACCTGTCGCCGACATCGCGCAGCACTGCCCGGGCGCCGCCCGCCTGCAGCAACATCAGCGTGACCGCGTGCGCGACGATGTCGTGCAGGTCGTGGGAGATCCGCAGCCGTTCGGCGTCGACGGCGGCAGCCGCGAGCGTCGTCTGCTGCTCCTCCAGGCGACGCGACGTCCGTCTCGCCCGGGCGCTCGCGCCCCAGCGGCCGGCACCCCAGGTCGCCACGTCGGCGAGCAGATAGACCGACGCCACAGCGGCCACGGCGAATACGTCGACGCCCGCGAAGGAAGCCTCGTACGCCACCGCCAGCGCATGCGCCGCCAGCACCGCGGCCAACGCACCGAGGGCCCGACGCCGCGGCAGCAAGACCGCGGCCCCGTACACGGCGACCAACAGCGACACGAGCGGACGGGAGCCGAGCAGCATCGTCACCACGGCGGCGTGGCCGACCATGAGGAGGCAGACCGCGTACGGCGCCCTGCGCCGGTAGGTCAGCGGGACGATCGCGACCAGCCCGGCGAGGATGATCACCGCCGGCGACATGGCACGGCTGACCCATCCGGCTTGGTCGCCGGCGTCGGACAGCTGCGTGAACAGGACGAGGTCGAGGGCGACCGCGCCCACGGCGACACCGAGCTCGCGGGGGTTCCGCAGACCGCGGTTGGTCACCGCGAGGTCGACCTGGGGTCCGGCTGCGAGGAGCATCGCTAGTCCCAGCGGAAGATTCGGCAGATCGAGAACGCGACCTGAGCCGGCGCGGCCTGGTTGCGCACCGTGAACGTGTCCGGCAGTGCCGGCTCCGGCACGGTCGGGCCGGTGCCCGGCGAGGCTGGTGGTCGGGTACGTCGGGCGAGAGGACCGAAGCGTCGCGGCCCCAGGCCCGGCAGTGCGTCGGCGGCGGCACCGGTCTGCAACGCCTCGGTCAGCTGGTGCGGGGTGACCGTCGAGCCGAGATCGATGGGGAACTCGCTCCGTTGGCGCAGCACGACCAAGCCGATCGAATCGCGACCGGTGGCATCCCGCCTCGGTAGCTCGACCTCCTGCGGCTGCGCCCACTCCTCTCGTCCGTCGTCGGCGACGATCCGGACGAGAAAGGGGGTCTGCGGATCCAGGGCTCGGGGCCAGGGTGCGAACACCGCGGCCTCGCGCGCGGCCAGCACGCCGGCCGTGCGGGAGATCGGCCCACTCGGCCCGTACAAGAACGCCCTCGGGTTGCTCACACCCCATCAGAGCACGGGACCGCCGCCGGAGATACCGACGGATCTGTCCGGGGCCCGCAGTACGGTGCTCTGATGCGGGTCGACAGGGCCGGCGAGGCGGGTGGGAGTGAGTCAGCGGTGAGCGATGGGGTCGACCCGACCACCGGTGGGGCGGGCGGAGACGACGTCGGACCACCGCCGGGCGCCGTCGGGTTGGTCGCCGGGACCGAGGACTCCACCCCGCTGTTGTTCCGGGTGGCGGTCGCCGAGACGGCCTACCTGCAGCTCGACGACGTGGTGCTGACCGTCCGCGACGTGCCCGGGGTGGGTCCGGTGAGCACGGCCGGCGTCGTCACCCAGGTCCGGGCCCGGCACGAGGGCGCGTCCTTCGGATCCGACACGTTCCTGATCGCCGACGGGGTGCTGCCCGCCCACCTGCAGGAGATCGCCGAGGTGACCACCACCCGGGTGGAGCCGGAGTGCTACATCCCGCCGCGACCGGGCACGCTGGCCGTCCGCGCGTCCGGACTGGAGCGCGACCGGGCACTCTACTTCGACCAGATGGCCACCAAGCTGCCGATCGGGATGGGTCGCGACGGGGAGCCGATCTACCTCAACCTGGAGTTCCTGGACGGCACCCGCGGGGCCCACGTCTCCATCTCCGGGATCTCCGGAGTGGCCACCAAGACCAGCTTCGCCCTGTTCCTGCTGCACGCCCTGTTCACCTCCGCGGTGCTGGGCAAGCGACAGCTGAGCACCCGGGCGCTGATCTTCTCGGTCAAGGGTGAGGACCTGCTCTTCCTCGACCAGCCCAACGTCCGGCTGGACGACGACCTGCGCGCCGACTATGCCGCGCTCGGGCTGCCGGCCACCCCGTTCACCTCCGTCGGCTTCCTCGCCCCACCGGTCCCGTACGACCAGACCGGCCGGCCCAACGTCACGGGACGGACGTCAGGCGTGAGTGCGTTCTGGTGGACGCTGGCCGAGTTCTGTCGCGACGAGCTGCTGCCGTACGTGTTCGCCGACGTGGAGGACGAGCGCAACCAGTACACGATGGTGGTCCACCAGGTCGCGACCCGACTGGCTCGGGACGCGCAGGCCGCCGGTCGCGACGGCGCGGTGTCGATCGACGGCCGGATCGCCCGGACGTGGCCGGAGCTGGTCGACCTGGTGGCCGACAAGGTGAGCGACGACGCCACCCGGGCCGCCTGGGCCGGCCCGGTCACCGGGATCGGCACCGTCAACGCCTTCATCCGGCGGCTGCGGTCGTCGGTGCGCCCCCTGTCGCCGATCCTGCGCGGCGACCTCACCGAGACGTCGGGTCGGACCATCGACACCGGCAACCACCAAGTCACGGTGATCGACCTGAACACCCTGCCGGAGCGGGCCCAGCGCTTCGTGGTCGGTGTCACCGTCTCCGCCGAGACCGCCCGCAAGGAGAAGGCCGGGCCGGGCGGCTTGTTGTTCACCATGATCGACGAGCTCAACAAGTACGCTCCGCGCGAAGGGAACTCGCCGATCAAGGACCTGCTGCTGGACATCGCCGAACGCGGCCGTTCGCTCGGCATCATCCTGATCGGGGCGCAGCAGACCGCCAGCGAGGTGGAGCGCCGGATCGTGTCCAACTCGTCCATCAAGGTCGTCGGACGGCTCGACCCGGCCGAGGCCGGCCGCCCCGAGTACGGCTTCCTGCCTCCGTCGCAGCGCCAGCGGGCCACCCTGGCCAAGCCGGGCGCGATGTTCGTGTCCCAGCCGGAGATCCCGGTCCCGCTGGCCATCGAGTTCCCCTTCCCGGCCTGGGCGACCCGGCTCAGTGAGTGCGCCTCGCCCCCCACGACGCCGACCCCGACCGCCGGAGGAGCGGCCCGGAACGTCTTCGATCGACTGCCCACCCCGGCCGCTGACGACGACTTCGACGATGCGGGCATCGATCCCCCGCCACCGTTCTGATCCGGACCACCAGGAACTGTTGATCATGAGACTGCTGCACACCTCCGACTGGCACGTCGGCAAGACCCTGAAGGGTCGCTCCCGGCTGGACGAGCAGAAGGCTGTGCTCGGTGAGATCGTGGAGCTGGCGATCACTCACGAGGTCGACGCGGTGCTGATCGCCGGTGACGTGTACGAGAACGTGTCGCCCACCGCCGACGCGCAGAAGCTCGTCGTCGCCACCCTGCTCAAGCTCGCCCGGGCCGGCATCGAGGTGATCGCGATCGCCGGCAACCATGATCATGGTCCGACCTTCGAGGCGTACCGCCCGTTGATGCGTCAGGTCGGCATCCGGTTGATCGGCAGCCCGCGGTCCGCCGACCAGGGTGGGGTGCACCGGTTCCGGGCCCGGTCGACCGGCGAGGAGGCGGTGGTGGCGACCCTGCCTTTCCTGTCCCAGCGGTACGCGGTTCGCGCCGCCCAGGTGATCACCCAGACGCCGGCCGAGAACGTCGGCGCCTACGACCAGATGATCCGCGACGTGCTGGCCAACCTCACGGGACCGTTCAGCGACCAGACGGTCAACCTGGCGATGGCCCACCTCACCGTGCTCGGTGGTCGGCTCGGGGGCGGCGAGCGCGAGGCGCAGTCGATCATGGAATACAGCGTCCCGGCCGCGATCTTCCCGATCGACGCGCACTACGTGGCCCTCGGCCACCTGCACCGGCGACAGTCGGTACCGGCCGCCGCGCCGGTGCACTACTCCGGTGCCCCGCTGGCCGTCGACTTCGGCGAGCAGGACAACAGCAACGTGGTCTGTCTGATCGAGGTGGCGCCGGACATCCCCGCGCGGGTCACCGATCTGCCGATCACAGCCGGCCGCCGGCTGCGGACCGTGACCGGCACGGTGGACCAGCTGCTGGCCGATCCGGACGCGTACGGCGAGGACTTCCTCCGGTTGCGGGTGGCCCAGGCCGCGTACGCGGGGATGCGGGAGCAGTTGCTGGACGCCTTGCCCAACGCGTTGGAGATCCGCCTCGAGCCGCAGTTCTCGGTCAGCCCGCACACCGACAAGCCCCGCCGCTCGACCGCCGCGCGGAGTCCCGCCGAGCTCTTCGCCGAGTACTGCGTCTCCTCCCAGGTCGACGACCCCCGGGTGAATCGGCTGTTCGACGAGCTGCACGACGACCTCACCTCCGGGCGGGTCTGACCGTGCGCCCCGTCCGCCTCGACCTCAGCGGTTTCGCCGCCTTCCGCGACCCGACAGTCATCGACTTCACCGACGCCGACTACTTCGCTCTCACCGGACCGACCGGCTCGGGCAAGTCGACAGTGATCGACGGTCTCACCTTCGCCCTGTACGGCTCCGCCCCGCGCTGGGGCCGGGAGAACGCGATCCAGTACGCCCTCGCTCCGACCGCCAACCGCTGCACCGTCCGGCTGGTGTTCGACGTCGCCGGTCAGCGCTACGTGGCGGCCCGGGAGGTCCGGCGGATCGGCAAGCAGATCGCCCAACGGAACGCGCGACTCGAGCGGTACGCCGACCCGGCCGCCACCGGCGATCCGGAGGCCGACGAGCCGACCGACTCGCTGGCGGCCGACCCCAAGGCCGTACGCCTGCAGGTGACCGAGCTGCTGGGGCTGGACTTCGAGGACTTCTGCACCTGCGTGGTCCTCCCCCAGGGCGACTTCGCCACGTTCCTGCAGGCCAGTGTCGGTCAGCGACAGGAGATCCTGCTCAAGCTGCTGGGCGCCCGGCACTACGACGCCATCGGTCGGCTGGCGGGACGCCGCGCCAATGACGCCCGCGCCCGGGTGGACGCGTTGACCGGCGAGCTGAGCGGCTACGCCGACGCCACCGCGGAGGCCGAGACCGCCGCTCGCCGGCGGGAGGACGAGCTGGTCGCCCTCCTGGCCGCGGTCACCGACGACGCCGCGGCCGTCACGCGGCTGTCGACGGAGCGCGAAGGCGCGGCGGCCGCAACCGCTCGGGCGAGCGAGGAGCTGGCTCGGCTCGACGAGGTGGTCGCTCCCGACGACGTCGCCGAGCTGCAGCAGGCCCTGACGACGGCCGAGCACGACTACCGGGAGGCCAGCGCCGCAGAGCGGGCGGCCGCGACCGCTGCGGTCACCGCCGAGGAAGCGCTCCGCTCCGGCCCGCCCCGCGGCCGGCTGGAGGAGATCCTGCGGTGGCACGGCGAGCTGGCCGACGCCTCGGGTCGGACCGGGGCGGCCACGCTGGCCGAGGAGTCCGCCCGGATGGCGCTGCACCAGGCCGGCCGGGTCGCGACGACCACTCACGATGCCCTCGAGGCCGTCCGGGCCGAGCACGATCGTGGCCGGGCCGCCCACGAGCGCGCGGCCAGCACCGTCACCGAGCTGACGGATCGGATCGAGCAACTGCGTTCGGTCGTGCTGCCCGCGGGTGCCGGTGACCTGGACACCGCCGTCGTCTCCGCTCGCGAGCGGTGGCAGGCGGCCCGACGGGTGCTCGACGCCGCCGAGACGACGCTCACCCAGGCCCGCTCGGCGGTGGCCGGGCTGCCGGAACGGAGCGCGATCACCGCCCAGCTCCGCACGCTGGCGGCGTACGAGACGACGCTGGGACAGATCACCGCGCTCCGGGGCCGGCGGCAGTCGGTCGCTGAGCAGCACGCAGCGGCGGTGGCGTCGTCGGCCGAGGCCAGGGCAGCGCGGCAGCTGGCCGCCGACGTGGTCGAGCGCGTCCGCGGCGAGTCGGTGGCCGCCGATCTGCGACCGCACCTCCAGGTCGGGCACGCCTGCCCGGTGTGCGCCCAGACCGTGACCGCGTTGCCCGACCCGCTGGCCGTCCCCGCGCTGGCCGGCGCCCGGACCGCACTGCAGGAAGCCGAGCGGCTGCTCGCCGAGGCCGAAGCGGCGGCCGACGGTTTGCGCACGGAGCTGACGGCCCTCGACACCCAGGTCAGCGGGGCCGCCGAGCGGCTGTCCGACCTGGATCACGCACTGGTGGCCGACCTTCCCGGGCATCCCGGCGGCTCCCAGCGCGACCCCAGCCGGGATCGGGCGGTGTTGGCCGACCTCGAGGCTCGGATCGGGAAGGCAAGCGACCAGGAACGGGCGACGGCCGCCGACCGTGACACCGCGCGAACCACGCTGCAGCACGCCGAGGACGAAGGCGCCCGACTGGCGGCCGCCGCCCAGCAGGGGTGGGCCGACTTCCACGCCACGAACGGACGACTGACCGCACTGGGCGCACCGACTGTCACCGCCGAGACCCTCGGCGCGGCCTGGTCCGCGCTGCTGTGCTGGGCGGACACCCTGACCACCGACCTGACCACCAGCGACCTGCCGGTGGCGCGCTCGGCCCTGGACATCGCCCAGGCCACCGTGCAGCAGTCGGCCGAGCGCCTCCGGGCGGGCATCGCCGACGACCACGCCGCACGGGAGGCACTCACGGCGGCCACCCTGGCCGACGACAAGGCCCGCTCGGAGCTGGCCGCGCTGACCACCCGCATCGCCGAGCGACAGGAGCTGCTGAGCGACCGGCCCGGTGCCGAGGAGACCCGTGCCCTGCTGGACGAGCACCGGCGGCTGGACGAGCAGGCGACGCTGGCTCGGTCGCTGGCCCGCCAGGGGTCGGTGGCCCGTCAGCAGGCCGAGGCCGTACGGGACCGTCGGCGGACGGAGCAGCAGACCGCACGGGCACTGCTGCTGCGGGTGCGGGACGGGTTCGCCGGACTCGGCGTACCGGCCCTCGACGCCGATGACCTCCCCCGGGCCTGGGCGGAGCTGGCGGAGTGGGCCGGTCGGCAGGCGGGCGGGCGGCGGGCGGACCTTGCCGACCTGGCGACCACCCTGCAGCGACTGGACGGTGAGCTCGATCAGCACGTCACTCGCGTCCGCGATCTGCTCGACGCGCACGCGATCGACCGCCCCGGCGAGGCCCTACCCAGCGATCCGGCCGCTCCGACCGCGGCCGGCACGATGGCCCGGATCCCCACCCTGGTGGAGCTGCAGCTCGAACGGGCTCGCGCCACCACCAGCTCGATCGTCCAACGGCGGTCCGCCGCCGATCGGCTGCAGACCACGATCGCCACGGACACCGAGACCGAACAGGTGAGTCGGCTGCTGCAGCAGCTGATGTCGGCCAAGCGGTTCCCGCAGTGGCTGGCCGACGCGGCGCTCGACACCCTGGTGGTCGACGCTTCCGCCTCGCTGCTGCAGCTGTCCGGAGGACAGTTCGAGCTCACCCACGACCGCGGGGAGTTCTTCGTGATCGACCACGCCGACGCCGACTCGCGCCGGTCGGTGAAGACCCTCTCGGGAGGCGAGACGTTCCAGGCCAGTCTGGCCCTGGCGCTGGCCCTGTCCGAGCAGCTCGCGACCCTCGCGGCGGGCGGCCGGACCACGTTGGACTCGATCTTCCTGGACGAGGGTTTCGGCACCCTGGACCCCGACGCCCTGGAGATCGTGGCCGGCACCCTGGAGAACCTGGCGCAGGGCAACCGGATGGTCGGCGTCGTCACCCACGTCGCCGCCTTGGCCGAGCGGGTTCCGGTCCGCTACCAGGTGAGCCGGGACAGCCGGACCTCGACCATCGAACGAGTCGGATCATGACCGATCCCGCCCGGCGACCGGCCATGCGGTTCGCCGTCGACAGCTGGGATCCCGGCTACGGCACCAGCTTCGGTATCGACGGTCCGCCGGAGACGGTGACCACGGTGGTCACCGACGTCGAGGTGGCCACTGATGACTGGGCGCCGATCGCGGCGACCGCCGTCGAGAGGCCACGGGCCACGATCTTCGTCGACGGCGTCCGCCGGATCGATGCCCGGGTCTGGCTCAGCGCGGTGCCGCCGTCCGGCGGTCCCGCGACGGAAGCGTCGATGGGCCTGTGCGCCTCATACGCCGCCGGGGCGATCTGCTGTTGCGAGCGAGGGGCCCACATCCTCGGGCCGGAGATCCGGCGTGGGTTGTTCACCGTCGACGCCGCAGCCACCGGCCTGACGACATGGGCCGGGGACTACTCGGTGAACGCGACGACCCTGAACGAGAACCAGGGCCTGGCCCTGAGCCTGTCGTCCGCGCTGCAGCAACGCCTGACCGAGCTGGAGCTGGTCGCCGCCGTCAACGCCCGCGGCCACACCCCCGATCACGGTGTGTCCGACGGCAGCGAGCTGCTGGTGGTCGACGGCCCCGTGCGCGGTCGTGAGCACCTGACGCGGGTGCTGGGCTTCATCAAGTCCCACCAGATCGCCTACCTCGAGCCCCGGCTCCACGGCCTGGTCGCGTCGCTTCGACCGGCAGAGCGGACCCCCGTGTTCCTGATCGGCGGCAGCTGGGACCGATTCAGCTGGTATCTCCGGTTGCCCGGTCCGCCCAGTCACCCCTGGTCCGGCATCGCCCGGCTGGAGTGCGCGGCCAACGTCTCGGCGGCCGAGGTGATCGCCCTGGCCCACGTGTCGCAGGCCGTGCTGCCCCGGTTCGCGTCGGAGGAGTTCAAGGATCCGCGGGCGCCACAGAACCTGTATCCCGTCGGCGCCCTGGAGAAGGAGCTCCGGCGCCGCCTCGGGCATCCGGGGCTGGTGTACCGGGCGCTACGCCAAGCGGCGCACGCGCCGAGCTCGTCCTCGTTCGGGCAGGGACCGCGCGAACAGTGACAGACCTGGGGCTCAACCGTCGCCGCTCGGCGTGTCGGGGGTGCATCGCGGGTTGAGCCGCACATCTGTCCCGACAACTGATTCGTTCCGTATCCGCGCGAACCCCCTTCCGCCGCGTGGTCCGCGCCGCTAGCGTCCGGTCAATGACCCGACGCAGCCGCAGGCTGGCCCTCGTCCTGGCTGTCCTCGCGACCCTCACCGGTCTGGCCCTGCTGACGGCTTCTCCGGCAGCGGCCGGTGGCCGTCACTCCCGCAGTCTCAGCTACGTCGCCCTGGGCGACTCCTACGCCGCAGGCTTCGGCGCCGGGAGGTACGTGAACGACTGCGGCCAGAGCCGCCGCGGCTACCCGGCGTTGCTGGATCGCGACACCCGGGCGTCGTTGCGCGCCAACGCGACCTGCAACGGCGCCACCACCCAGACGGTGCTGACCAGCCAGTTGCCGGCCCTCACGCCCCGGACCCAGCTGGTGACGCTGACGGTCGGCGGCAACGACCTCGGCTTCGTGGCGGTCGCGACCGCGTGCGCCGGGGGACCGAGCGCCGCGTGCCAGGCCGCCATCGACGCCGCCCTCGCCCTGCTGGCGCCGCAGCCGACCGGGCCCAGTGTGCTGGCCACCCGACTCACCGCCACCTACGGTGCGGTCGCGACCAGAGCGCCCCGCGCGGACATCCTGGTCACCGGCTACCCGTACCTGTTCGAGCCTCCGGTGCCCGGTCAGCCGAATGCGGCCGTGGTGCTGGCGCTCAACAACGCCACCGCGGCCCTCAACGCCACCATCAGGGCGACCGTGGCGGCCAGCGCGGCTGCCGGCGTCGAGATCGGCTACGTCGACGTCACCACCGGGTTCGCGGGACACGGCATCGGCAGTGGGCGGCCGTTCCTGCACGCCACCGGGCCCGAGGCCCTGCACCCGACGGCACGCGGCCACCGCGTCTACGCCAAGGCGCTGACCCGGGCGCTCGTCTACTGCCGGGCGTGACGGAAAGGTGCACCTCGAGGCGACGTGCGAGCGCGACACGCCGTCCGCGGCCTCGTGAGAGGCGAGTTTCCGTCACCAGTCGCTCTGGCGCGCCACAGAGAACTCACCGCTGAGGCGGCAGCGCCACCACGAGCTCCCGGACGAAGCGCTCGTCGCTGAGCCGGTCGCCGTACAGCTCCCGCACCTGCTGCATCCGGTAGCGCACGGTCTGTGCGTGCACATGCAGGGCCGCGGCGACCTCGTCCCGGCGGCCCTGGTGCAGCAGCCAGCAGAGCAGGGTCTCGGCCAATCGTTCCCGAGTGGCTTCCGCCAGGTCGGTCAGGGGCTCGAGCACGCGAAGGCGCAGGTCGGCGAGGGCGTCTCGATCGGCACCCACCACCAGGTCGACGAGATGGTCCTCGGTGTCGACCGGATCGGTCGTCTCCGGCTCCGGGGCGATCAGCGCCACCGTCCGGACCGCGCGGTCGTACGAGGCCCGGACGTCCGTCCAGTCCCGCGGTGGGCCGACCACGGCCTGACGTCGCTCCAGCACTCTCAGCAGGTGTCGCCGACCGCCACCGGCGACGTCGGGCACCAGCAGCAGCGCGTACGGCTGCTCGGCGGCCCAGCCGTCCGAGCCGGGGAGGTCCTCGGTGACCAACAACGTGTCCGCGCCGACCAGGGCCAGCACCCCGTGCACCTGGGCGGCGGGCAGCAGCACCGCCGTCAGCGAGCCCGGCGGTGTCCACTCCGCTCGTTCCGCCGCCGCGGTCAGCACCTCCAGGGCGGCGCCGGCCAGCAGGCGTTGACCGAGCCGCTCGCGATAACGCTCCCGAACCCGTCCGCTGGTGTTGAGCTCGTCGTTGTAGCCGGCCACGCTGGCGGCGGAGAGCTCGTCGATGTAGGCGAACAGCAGCTCCGCGAACTCGGCCATCGCCGACGCCGGCAGGCCCGCCTCGGCGGCGTTCCGAGCCAGGCCGCGCCAGCTCACCCGGGCACCGACCCGGTAGGCCGCCAGCAACGCGTCCATCGACCGCCCGGCCCGCGCCTCGCCGCGGCCCAGCGCGTACGCGCCCTCCAGCGTGGTGCGCCTCGGCGTACTCGGGTCGACGTCGCGCGACCCGCCGGCCAGCTTGAGGAAGCCGCCGATGGCCATCTGGACGGCCGCCTCGATGCTCTCGCCCAACGGACCGGTGAACCCGACCCGGTAGCCAGGCACCTCCGCCATCACCGCGACCACCGTCTGCGACGCCACGAACGGCAGTCCCTCGCGCAGGGCGCGCAGCACGCGGTCGTCGATCCGGAAGGCGTCCGGCCCGCCCGGCGCAGCTCCAAGGTCCGAGATCGACAACTGTTCCCTCCGAACAAGTGGCCCCGACAAGTTCACGCCTGACGGTCATGATCTTAGCCTTGCGGTCCGGAAGGATAGATGGCATGAGCGCTTCTCTGCAGTGGGCGGGAGCCAGGAAGCCGTCGCTGAGGCAACGGCTGGTGCGGTTGGCGGAGCGGGTCACGACCCCGTTGCTGCCGGCCGACTACCTCGACCTGTTCGATCCCCTGCGTCGCGGCGCCGACCTGCGCGGCCGCATCACGGCCGTTCACCCGGAGACCGCCGACGCCGCCACGATCGAGATCCGACCGGGCGCAGACTGGGCCGGCCACGTACCCGGCCAGTACGTGCGTATCGGGGTCGACGTGGACGGGGTCCGTCAGTGGCGCGCGTACTCGCTGACCCACGGACCCCGTGCCGACGGACGGATCAGCGTCACCATCAAGGCCGTGCCGGACGGGAAGGTCAGCAACCACCTCGTCCGCGAGGGCCGCCCCGGCACCCTGGTCCATCTCGAGCAGGCCACGGGGGACTTCGTGCTGCCGACCGAGGGCGGCCGCTTCCTGTTCGTCACCGCCGGCTCCGGCATCACGCCGGTGATCGGCATGCTCCGCAACCTGTTCCCGGTCGCCGACGCGGGCGTCGTCCGGCTGCCACGCTCGGAGTCGTACGACATCGTCGTCCTGCACGTCGCGCCCACCGCCTCCGACTCGATCTTCCTGGCCAATCTGCGGGAGCTGGATGCGGCCGGCATGATCCGGCTGATCAGCCGGCACAGCGACGAGCACGGGCGCCTCGAGGTGGACGACCTGGCCGAGCTGGTGCCGGACCTGGCCGAGCGGATCACGCTGGCCTGCGGCCCGGCGGGACTGCTCGACGCACTGCAGCTGCACCACGATGCCCGCAACCTGCCGCTGGTCACCGAGCGGTTCCGGACCGAGCGACTGGTCGTCGGCGACGGTGGCACCGTGGCGTTCGCCCGCACGGGCACCGAGGTGACCGCCGACGCTGGGACGCCGATCCTGGACGCCGCCGAGGGTGCCGGGGTGCTGATGCCGTCGGGCTGTCGGATGGGCATCTGCTTCGGCTGCGTGCTCCCGCTCCGCTCGGGCTCCGTCCGCGACCTGCGCAACGGCGAGATCACCACCGCCACCGAAGGCGAGACCGCGAACGGCGGGATCCGCATCCAGACCTGCATCAACGCGGCCGCCGGCGCCTGCGAGATCGACCACTGACGTACCCCCTTTGCACGAAAGATCACTGCACCTGATCGACCGAACCACCCACGCGAGATCGACCCTGAAACCGAGGTACCCATGACTGTTCTGCAGAAGAAGGCGCACAACCCGATCGGCCATCTGACGCCGGAGGACATCGAGCAGATCGGTGTCGAGCTGGATGCGTTGCGCCAGTCCGTCATCGACACCCGGGGAGCGGACGACGCGGCCTACATCCGCAAGGTGATCGGTGGGCAGCGCAAGCTCGAGCTCGGTAGCCGAGCGGTCCTGCTGGTCTCGTTCTTCCCGCCCGCCTGGCTGCTGGGCACCGCCGGACTGGCCGTGGCCAAGATCATCGAGAACATGGAGATCGGCCACAACATCATGCACGGCCAGTGGGACTGGATGCGCGACCCGAAGATCCACTCCACGACCTGGGAGTGGGACCACGCGTCACCGTCGGAGCAGTGGAAGCACGCGCACAACGAGCTGCACCACACGTACACCAACGTGATCGGCAAGGACAACGACCTCGGCTACGGCATCATGCGGGTCGACGAGGACCAGCGCTGGGTCCCGTTGTACCTGGCCCAGCCGCTGTGGAACTTCGTCAACGCCTGCTTCTTCGAGTACGGGATCGCCGCGTACGACCTCGAGCTCGGCCGGAACCTGAGAACCAAGAAGCGGCGCCAGAGCCCCGAGTTCCGAGCCCGCGGCAAGCAGGTGCTGGCCAAGATCCGCAAGCAGATGACCAAGGACTACGTCATCCACCCGCTGCTGTCCGGGCCGTCCTTCTTCCACACCGTCGCCGCCAACGCGACCGCCAACCTGGTCCGCAACCTGTGGTCCCACTCGGTGATCATGTGCGGACACTTCCCCGAGGGCGTCGAGACCTTCGAGCGACGCTCGATCGAGGGCGAGACCCGCGGCGAGTGGTACCTGCGGCAGATGCTCGGCTCGGCCAACATCTCCGGCAGCAAGGCCATGCACTTCATGACCGGCAACCTGTCGCACCAGATCGAGCACCACCTGTTCCCGGACCTGCCCAGCAACCGGTACGCCGAGATCGCGCCGCAGGTCGAGGACCTGTTCCAGCGGTACGGCCTCACCTACGCCACCGGCTCGCTGCCCCACCAGGTGGCGTCGGCCTGGCACAAGGTCATCCGCCTGTCGCTGCCGAACGACTTCCTGTCCCGCAAGAAGCCGGCCGCGGCACAGCCGGATGAAGCCGTCGCCGAGCCCGTGATGGCCGCCGCGGCCTGAGGTCCAGAGGTCGATTGATCGAGAACGCCGAGGAACCGCCGTCCCACTCGGGACGGCGGTTCCTGACGTTGCGGGACCTACTCGGCCAGCACCGGTTCGTCGTCCACCGGCGCCTCCACCGCAGGCTCGCCTCGGCGCATCGCGCCGATGCCCAGCAGCACGGCACCCAACAGCAGGTAGCCGAGGGCGACCTGCGGATTGGCGGCCCACTGGACCTCCTCGGAGTGCAGCAGACCGATCCAGGACAGCAGCGCACCAGCCCCCGCGGCGATCGCCGCTCGGAACAGCTGGCGTTCCAGGATGAAGGTGACGATGGCGCCGAACACGATGCCGGCCAGCACCGCGCCCTGACCCAGCACGTGTAGTCCGTGGTAGACCAGACCGGCATTGGTCAATGACGCTTCACCGAGCTGCGCGGCGGTGGTGCCGGCGGCGGCCAGAGCGTTGTCGATCAGCCCGGCACCCCAGGCCGCGAGGTTCGGGATGATCGCCGCCACCACGGCGGCCGCATGTAGTCGGGGTACCGCCTGGAACGCCTGCGCACCGATCAGCAACCCGATGTAGAGCAGGATCGGCACGATCGCCGGGAGCGGCAGGATGGCCGAGAGCAGACTGAACAGACCGAGGAAGCACAGCAGGGCGATCGCGAGCCCGCTCGCCATCGAGTAGCTCGTGCGACCACCGGCTTCCTTCCAGCCCGGGTGGCCGATGTAGACCGCCGGCGGGAACGGCGAGCCGAGGGCGGACCCGACGATGGCTCCGGTCCCGTCGGCGATCAGCACGCTGCGCAGGCTGTAGCTGTCCCCCGCGGCCGAGGCGCTCTCGACGTTGCTCATCGCCTCCAAGAAGTTGTAGACGCCGAGCGGGATCGCCGTAGCCAGCAGGGGGGCCAGGTTGGTGAGGCCGGCACCCAGCAGATCCAGGTTCAGACTCGGCACAGCCAGCGCGATGTCGCCGACGGCGGACGTGACGTCCGGTACGGACATGTAGCCGCCGAGCCAGCCGATCGCGGTGCCGACCAGCAGCGCGGCCAACCCGACCGGGATGTTGCCCGGCAGCTTCAGGTCGGTGAAGAAGCCGACCAGGATGATGCCGAGGACCGGCAGCCCGATCCAGGCGGTCTCCCAGATCTGCGCGGCCGGCCGCATCGAGATGAAGCTGAGCGAGATCCCGGCCAAGGTGCCGAGCAGGGCGGCCCGCGGGGTGATCTTGCGGATGACCGGGCCGATGAAGGCACCGATCAGCACGATCACGCCGATCACGAACGCCCACGCCAGACCCGCTTCCCAGGCCCGGATCGGGTCACCGGTGCTCAACGCGATCGGCAGCATGATCACGAACACGACGATGAACATGTGCGGAACGCTCGGCCCGTACGGCAGCGCTGTGACGTCGAGCCGCTTCTCTCGTCGGGCGAGCCGGCGAGCCAGGATCGTGTAGTAGACGTTGCCGACGATCAGCGCGATGCCGAGCGCCGGCAGCACCTTGCCGATCACGGAGTCGGTCGGCACCTTGACCACGAAGATCAACAGGCCGCTCAGGGTCAACACGTTGACCAGGATGTTGAACGCGAGTCCGAAGAACGCGTTGGTGTCGCCGCGGGTCCACCACGGGACCTTGAAGTCGGAGTCGGTGAGGGACTTGGGCAGGATCGTGCTGAGGTTCATGACAGTCCTCGCGAGGTCAGGCCGCGGTGGAAGCGACCGAAGCCAGCTGCTGAAGAAGGGCGGCGGAGTCGCTCACCCAACCGAAGATGCCGCCCTGGGCGGCGATCATGTCGAGTCCCACCCGCTGGAACTCGGGGAAGTACGAGCCGACGCAGTCGGAGAGGACCAGCACCTCGTAGCCGCGATCGTTGGCCTCGCGGACCGTGGTGTGGACGCAGACCTCGGTGGTCACGCCGGTGACGATCAGCTGGGTGATGCCGGCCTCGCTCAAGATCGCCTGGAGGTCGGTGCCGTAGAAGGATCCCTTGCCTGGTTTGTCGATCACGGTCTCGCTCGGCAAGGGAGCGAGCTCGTCGATGATGTCGTGGCCGTACTCGCCCTGGATGAGGATCCGTCCGTAGCGGCCCTGGTCGCCGATCCGCAGCGACGGCTTGCCGCGCCGCAGCTTCGCCGGCGGCAGGTCGGCCAGGTCGGGCCGGTGCCCCTCCCGGGTGTGGATGATCATCAGCCCGGCGTCCCGGGCGGCGGCCAGCACCCGCTGCAGCGGGGGCACGACCACCGCGAGCTGGCCGACGTCGTTGCCCAGGGTCTCACCGAAGCCGCCGGGGAGCAGGAAGTCGCGCTGCATGTCGATCACCACCAGGGCGACGCGACCGGTGGGTAGCGGGAAGGGGCCGGGGGTGGCGGACACGTACGGGAGGTCGTCGGTGGTCATCGGTTCTCCTTTGCCGGATGGGCGAACGATCACGTCGCAGAGTGGGTGAAGAGGTCGGCCAGCGACGCGGCGACCGACAGGACGAGGTCGTCGCTGAGCGCCGGTCCGAGGACCATGCAGCTGACCGGCCGCCCGTCGGCGGTCAGTCCGGCGGGCACGGCGGCGGCGCACAGGTCGAGCAGGTTGCCGCAGTGGGTGTAGTGGCCGAGGGTGGTGTTGGTCGCGATCGGCGCCGCCAGCACCTCGTCGATGGTGAAGGTGGTGCCGATCGTCGGCAGCACGACGACGTCGACCTGCTCGAACAGACGACCCACGACCGCCTTGAGCTCGGCCAGGCGGTACTGGGCGCGGAACACGTCGCTGGCCGTGAACGCCGCCCCGCCGTTGATGATGTCCGCGACGACGGGCAGCGCCGCTTCGGGGTTCTCCTGCAGGAAGTCGCCGAACTCGACGTAGCGCTCGGCCACCCACGGCCCCTGGTAGAGCAGCTCACCGGCGTCGATGAAGGGGGCCAGGGCGACGGGCCGGGTGGCCAGCAGCTCGCTCAGCCGATCACGGGCCACCCGGTGGGCGTCGGCCATCGCCGTGTCGCCGAAGAAGTCGAGCTCATCGAGCGCCGGCAGGCCGACCACGAGATCATCGGCGCTCTCGTCACGACGCACCCGCTCGCGGCTCCACGGATCGTCGTCATCGGCGGCGGCGACCACGTCGAGCACGGTCTCCAGGTCGGTGACGGTGCCCGCGATCAGGCTGACGCAGTCCAGGGAGCGACACGCCGGCACCAGACCGACGGCACTGATGAGTCCACGCGACGGCTTGTAGCCGAGGATGCCGTTGAGCGCAGGTGGGACGCGGCCCGAGCCGGCCGTGTCGGTGGCCACCGTGAAGGGGACCTCGCCGAGTGCGACCGCCAGCGCCGATCCCGAGCTCGAACCGCCCGAGATCAGGCCCTGCCCGTAGACGCTTCGGGGCGTCGGGTACGGCGTGCGCGTCCCGTTCAGACCGGTGGCGAACTGGTCGAGGTTGGTCTTGCCGATCAGCACCGCCCCGGCGTCGAGCAGGCGCTGGACGACCGGAGCCGTCTGGGTCGCCACGTACGCGTACCCGGGACAGGCCAGCGTGGTCGGCCACCCGGCGATGTCGATGCTGTCCTTGACCCCGAACGGGATCCCCCACAGCGGCAGGGACGTCGGATCCTCCATCGCGGCCAGGTCCGCACACCGGTCCAACACCGCCCGCTCGTCGGCCAGAGAGATCCAGACGCCGTCGTCTCCACGCTCGGCGATGGCGGCGAGCACCTGCCGACCCACGTCGACAGGTGTCGTTTCCCCCGATCGGAAAGCCGCTGCCAGCTCCGAGATCGTCGGCCCCAGACAAGGCCCAGAGCGAGTACCGGTCTCCGATGCAACCCCCATGTCGTCGATTGTCGACAGAATTGGTTTCGGTCAACGCCCTCTGACGTTACGGCTGGGTTTCGACTGGTTCGGACGAATTGCCCGGGTCCGACGAGACGCAGCGGCGTCAGCTGGGAAGGGGCGCGAGATCGGTGGGAGTGTCGATCGGACCCAGGAACTGCCGTCCGCCGTGGTCCTCGAGCTCGCCGAGGATGCGATAGCGGTCGTTGGACTCCAACGCCAGCAGCAACCGTTCGTGCCGCTCGATCCCGGCCGCGGTGCCGAGTGCGGCGGCCTCCCGGCGCAGGTTCGCCGCCATCGGGCGCTGCAGCCGCAACAGGATGGGCTCCAGAGCGAGATCGAGCTGTCGGTTGCCCGCCAGGGCCACGACCGCGCCGTGGAAAGCACGGTGGGCGTCGTCCTTGGCCAGGTCGTCGCCGGCGAGATCGGCGCGCCGCATCTCGTCCAGCTGCCGACGGACCTCCTCGAACGGATCCTTGGCGGCGGCCCGATCGAGCGGGAAGGTCGTCTCGATCGCGTGCCGTTCGAGCAGGGCCCGCAGCGCGAAGAGCTGGTCGATCTCCAGCTCGGAGAGCTCGGTGACCCGCGTGCCGCGTCGGGGAAGGTGCTCCACCAGACCCTGGTTGGCCAGGGTGCGCAGGGCCTCGCGGAGCGGTGCCCGGCTGATGGCGAACCGCTGGCGGATCTGCTCCTCCACGATCCGCTGACCGGGCGCCAGGTCGCCGGACAGGATCTCGGCACGCAGTCGCCGGGTGGTGACCTCGAGCAGGCTCGGCGCGTACAGCGCCTCGTCGAGCTCGGTCACGACGGTCTCCTCGAACTGGTCTGCGGGATCCCTGCAGTGTGCTCAGTGTAGGTCTGACGCGCGGCGGTCCGGCGCGACGACGGCGCGACCGACGCGCGGATCGGCGGCGCCGGGTCCCCGCCGAGGACGATGAGTTCGCGCGCGTGCGGCAGTCTGAGAGGCGTGCCGATCGATCCCGAACCGTGGATCCTGCACGTCGACCTGGACGCGTTCCTGGCGGCGGTGGAGGTCCGTCGTCGGCCCGAGCTCCGCGGGCGGCCGGTGGTGGTCGGGGGCGACGGTGATCCCTCCCGACCGCGGCAGGTGGTGGCCACCGCGTCATACGAGGCACGGGCCTTCGGGGTGCACTCCGGGATGCCGCTGGCGCGGGCGTACCGGAAGTGCCCGGAGGCGGTGTTCCTGCCATCGGATCATCCCGTCTACGACGCGGCGAGCGCCGAGGTGATGGCGGCGCTGCGCTCGTTCGGTCACCCCGTTGAGGTCTGGGGCTGGGACGAGGCGGTGCTCGGCGCCACCGTCGCCGATCCCGAGGGACTGGCCCGGGCGGTCAGTGCGCGGGTCCTCACGCAGACTCGGCTGACGTGCGCGATCGGGATCGGCGAGACCAAGGAGCGCGCCAAGATGGCCACAGCCTTCGCGAAGGCGTCGACCGAGCGGGTGTATCGGCTGTCGTCGGTGAACTGGATGGCCGTCATGGGTCCGCGGCCGGTGACCGACCTGTGGGGCATCGGCAAACGCACAGGTGCCCGGCTCCAGGATCACGGCATCGTCACCGTGACCGATCTGGCGACCGCGGAACGCGACGATCTGGCCGCCTGGTTCGGTCCGAGCATCGGGCCGGGTCTCCGAGCTCTCGCACGGGGCGGCACGTCGCGCACCGTGCACACTGAGGAGCGGTCGGCCAAGTCGCGCAGCAAGCAGGTCACCTTTCCGCAGGATCTGATCGACCCTGGGGAGATCGCTTCCCAGATCGCCGCGCTGACCGAGGACGTCTGTGGGGCGGTGTTCGCCGAGGGTCGGGCCGTGACCCACGTCGGCGTGATCGTCCGGACCTCGACGTTCTTCACCCAGGTCAAGACCGGCAAGCTGGCGTCTGAGGCAGCCGAGTCGGCGCCGGTGGTGGCGAAGGCACTCGAGGTGCTGGGGCGGTTCGAGATCACCCGACCCATCAGGTTGCTGGGAGTCCGGGTCGACCTGACGTGAGGCCGGCTTCCCTCCGTGGTTGCGGAAAAGTCAGCCCGACCGCGTCCGATCGGGCCCGAATGGCGCCTCTCAGCCCCAGCCGGGGTTACTTTGCCGCAGCGACCCTCAGTCGTCGATGGTGGCGGTGATCATCACCGCGACCGGGGCCAGGTAGCCGTTGGGGTCGAGCATCCAGCCGGCCTCGAAGGCGGCGTCGACGACCTCGGGAGCCCACTCGAGCCTCACCCGACCGTCGCCGCTGTTGACGACCAGAAGCTCGCCGGTGCCAGCGGTGGCCGCGTTCTCGCCCGCCTCGACCAACGTGACGGTGCGCCAGCTGCCGGCCGGGACCGAGAGGGCGTCCTGGACTCCCAGCCGAACGGTCTGCGTCTGGCCGCCCTCGTTCAGGGTGACATCCCAGACGCCGGACTTCACCGTCAGCACCTGGGTCTGGTCGTGACGGTGTCGCAGCATGCCCTCACCCGGCACGGCACGCAGCCAGGCCAGGTTGAACGAGTGCGGCTCGTGCACCCGCGGGACCTGGCGACGGTCCTCACTCATCCCGTAGCCGATCCCCAGCGCCAGCTCGGCCCCACCACCCGGCAGATCGGCGCACAACAGCGACAGACGGCTGTAGACGCGGTCCCCCGGTTGGATCACCCGCTGCCGCATCTCGTCCACGGTGTACGTGGACAGCTCGTCGATGTAGCGCTGCTTCATGGGCTTGATCAGCGGCACGTCGGTGGGCAGCTCGTCACCGGCCACGGTGTCGATCAGCCGGGAGTCGGCGGTCAGATGGAGGCCGTACGACTCCGCCTCGCGCAGCACCGACGGACCCCAGATGATGCCGCCGGTGACGTCGTGGCCGAGCACGGTGAGCAGGATGCCGTCGTCGGGGCCTTCGTTGGTGAAGCCCCGGAAGATCCAGGTCGGCACGGTGATCACGTCACCGTCGTGGCTGACGTACTCGCCCTGCTGGCCGTCAACCCCCCAGCGCAGCCGGAACGTGCCGCCGAAGTTGATGAAGACCTCGGCGGTGAAGTGCAGGTGCAGGTTGTTGGTCACCCCGTTGGGCATCCCGGCCGCGCCGACGTTGTAGCCGTGCAGCTCGGAGAGGTTGACGAACTGGTCGGCGTTCTGCGACACACCGGCGCCGATGAAGGCGTAGTTCTCCTTGCGTTCCGAACCCGGGGTCCGGCAGTCGATGAAGGCGGAGTTGCAGGCCACCCAGTCGGTGCGGCGGATGGTGCGACGGGTCAGCTCGTCGGCCGACACGGTCGAGGCGGGGGTGAGGAGGTCGGTCATGGAGGATTCCTTACCTGTCGAGACGATCAGTAGATGTTGGTGCCGGCGTACGGCACGTCGCCGCGCCGGGCGGCGATCTGGGTGCGCAGCGCGATCTCGTCGTAGAGCCGCACCTCGCGCACGATCCGACCGTTCTGGACGAGGAACTGGGAGACACCGAGGACGTCGACCGGGGAACCGGTGAGCGGCCCGAAGTCGGCGGCACCGTTGTACTCGCCGGAGAACTTCCAGACCACGGCGATCCGCAGACCCGCGTAGCGCACGTCGGAGTTGGTGGCCACGTCCCGGACCTCGAACTGCCCACCGGGGAAGGGCCGAAGCATCGTCAACAGCTGGCGGCGGTAGCCCTCGGGCCGGATGATGGTCTTGTTGCCGATCGTCTGCAGCACCAGGTCGCGGGCGAAGAAGTCGTCGACCTTCTCCAGGTCGCGGTCGTTCCAGACCCGCTGGATGAGGTCCAGCACGAGCTCGACCTCCGGGCGGAAGTCGTCCGGTCGCGGGCCGCTGTCCCCGACGGAAATCACGTCGGTCGGGGCCGGCTGGGTGAAGCTGCCGGTGTAGCCGGGGAAGGCCTTGGTCCGAGCCAGCTCGTCGGGGTCCTGACCCTGCTGCAGCGCGATGGCCAGCGAGTCGCGCACGACCCACTCCTCGACCATCCGGCCGCGGCGATAGAGGCAGTTGGCGATGGTGCGGCTGACCACGTCGTTGTGCGGGTCCACCGACAGGACCAGGTGCGAGCTGAGGAAAGCGTCGTCGCCGCGCGCCTCCCAGATCACGTCCTCCGCCTGACCGATGCGGTCCGGAGTGTCCGAGATCCGCATCAACGTGCCCTGGATGACCTCGTCCCGACCCACGGACGTGCCGAACGAGCCGTGCACGATCGAGTCGGGCTCGTAGTTCTCCCGGATGTAGCCGATGGCCCGGTTGACCCAGATCAGGTCGGTGACCTCCCGGATGAAGTCGTCCGGGTCGGCGTACGGCTTGTAGGCGATGGGGTCGAGCGGCATGACTCTCCTGAGCAGCGGCGGATGTCCGGGTGATCATCAGTGTATGCGTATGCATTCGCGGCTGGCAACCCTGCGGCCGACCGGACGGCGGGACTACAGGGCGGCGGCCAGGGTCGCCCGGCGGACCAGTCGCGAGGTGAAGACGGCGTGCTCGTACGGCGCCGGCTCCTCGGCTTCGATCCGTCGGACCAGCAGACTGGCGGACGTGCGGGCCATGCCGTCCAGGTCGAAGGCGACGGTGGACAGCCGGACCAGGGGCCAGGCCGCCACCGGCAGGTCGTCGAAGCCGACCATCGACACCTCCTCGGGCACGCGGATCCCGAGGTCCTTGGCCGCGTTCAGGGCTCCGAGGGCGACCACGTCGTTGCCGCAGACGATCACCGTCGGGCGCGGATCCCTGCCCAGCAACAGCTTCGCGCCGTCATAGCCGGTGTCGAAGTCGAACGGACCCCGGTGCGTGGCGCCCGCTCCGATCGCCAGTCCCTGCTCATCCAGGGCATCACGCAGCGCTGTCTCCCGCTGCAGGGCGGTGCTGGTGTTCCGCGGTCCGAAGATGGCGCCGACCCGTCGGTGGCCCAGCTCGGCGATCTCACCGGCGACCTCGGTCATCCCCGGCACCGGATCGACGGTCGCCGAGTCGGCCTCCATGGCGTCGGCGGTGCGATTGAAGTAGACGAACGGCACGCCGCGGTCGCGCAGCCGCACCGGCACCACGGAATCGACGGTGGTGGTGGCCAGCAGCACCCCGTCGAGACCGTTGGAGATGAGCCGCTCGGCCACTGTCGCGGTGTCGGTGGTCTCGGTCTGCAGCACCAGCTGATAGCCGAACGCCTCGAGCTCGTGGTGGATCGGGGCGATCACGTGGGGATAGAACTGGTTCTCCAGATCCGTCAGCAGCAACCCGATCCGCCGGGTGCGTCCGCTGGACAGGGCCCGACCGGTCTCGCTCGGGACGTAGCCGAGCGCCCTGGCGGCCTCGCGGACCCGTCGCTTGGTCTCCTCGCTGACCTTGGGGCTGTCCCGGAGTGCGCGGGAGACCGTCGGCTGCGACACCCCGGCGAGTCGGGCCACGTCGTGCGAGGTCACCACAGGTCCGGCTCCCCTTCCCCGCGCCACTGATCGGATCGACTGCGCCGAGCATAGTGGCCGTCTTGACGGCATCGTACGACATCGGGTTAACTGAGAACATACGTATTCAGGATGTCTCCCCGATCGGCCTCACGGTGGTCGGGTGGTAGGCACCACCACGCAGAGGAGCACCCCCGCCATGCCCACCACGCTCAAGACGGCACAGACCAAGACGTTTGCCGACAGCGCGCAGGAGGAGGTCGCCCAGCGGGTGCGCCAGATCATCGGCGACATCCGCGCGCGGGGTGCGGCGGCGGTCGCCGAGTACTCCCAGACCTTCGACCGGTGGTCACCGGCCGACTTCCGGCTCGACGCCGAGCAGATCGCCGCGATCATGGCCACCCTGCCGCAGCAGGTGATCGACGACATCGTCTTCGTCCAGTCCCAGGTGCGGCGGTTCGCGCAGGCGCAGCGCGACTCACTGACCGACGTGGAGATCGAGACCCTGCCGGGTGTCCGGCTCGGTCACCGTCACGTCCCGGTGGGTTCGGCCGGCGCCTACATCCCGGGCGGCAAGTACCCGCTGACCGCGTCGGCGCACATGACGATCATCACGGCGAAGGTGGCCGGCGTGCCGCGGGTCGTGGCCTGCACCCCGCCGATCAAGGGCGAGATCCCGGCTGCGACCGTGGCCGCCATGCACCTCGCCGGGGCCGACGAGATCTGGATCCTCGGCGGCGTCCAGGCCGTGGCCTCGATGGCCCTGGGCACCGAGGCGATGGACCGGGTCGACATGATCGCCGGGCCGGGGAACGCGTACGTGGCGGAGGCCAAGCGCCAGCTGTACGGCGAGGTGGGCATCGACCTGTTCGCCGGCCCGACCGAGATCCTGGTCGTCGCCGACGACGCCGCCGACCCGTTCGTGGTCGCCGTCGACCTGCTGTCCCAGGCCGAGCACGGTCCGGAGTCGCCGGCCATCCTGGTCACCACCAGCACCGCCCTCGGTCGAGCAGGTGCTGGCGCACATCGAGCAGATCCTGCCGGCGATGCCGACCCGCGACTACGCCGAGCCGGCCTGGCGTGACTTCGGCCAGGTGATCGTCGTCGACGATCTCGACGAGGCCTTCGCGGTGGCCGACTCCTTCGCCGCCGAGCACGTCCAGGTGCTGACCGAGAACCCCCGTCAGGCGCTGGACAAGATGCGGGACTTCGGCGCCCTGTTCCTGGGCGAGAACACCTGCGTCTCGTACGGCGACAAGGTGATCGGCACCAACCACGTGCTGCCCACCCTCGGCGCCGCCCGCTACACCGGCGGACTCTGGGTCGGGAAGTACCTGAAGACCGTCACCTACCAGGAGGTCACCGACGAGGCCTCCAGCGCCGAGCTCGGTCGCGTCTGTGGCCGCGCGGCGCGGGTCGAGCTGTTCGAGGGGCACGCCCGCTCCGGCGACGTCCGGGCCTGGAAGCTCGAGGGTGACCAGCACGACTGGATCGACGCGGCGCTCGCGCCCAGCCTGGCGGAGGCGGGCAGGTCCTGATGCCCGATTCCCTCGCCCTCGCGACCGGTCCACTGACCGGGCGCACCGCGCTCGTCACCGGCGGCGGTACGGGTCTGGGTGCGGCCATCACCCGAGCCCTGCACGGAGCCGGCGCCTCGGTGATCATCACCGGTCGCCGGAAAGAGCCGCTCGACGCGCTGGCCGGCGAGCTCGACCGGGTGACGGCGCGGGTGTGCGACGTGGCCGACCCGGCCTCGGTCGACGCCCTGGCCGCCGCGCTGGTCGACCGGGAGATCTCGATCGTGATCAACAACGCCGGCATCGCCGGTCCGGTGGCTCCGCTCACCGAGATCGACGTCGACGCCTGGGACGAGGTGTTCGACGTCAACGTGCGTGGGGTCTTCCTGATCTGCAAAGCGTTCCTGCCGGCCATGGTCGACCGTGGCCGGGGCGACGTGATCAACCTGGCCTCGGTCTCCGGCAAGCGACCGCTGGTGCGCCGGACGCCGTACTGCGCTTCCAAGATGGCCGTCATCGGCCTCACCTCGACGCTGGCCTTCGAGGTCGGGCCGTCGGGCGTGAACGTCAACAGCCTCTCCCCGGGGCCGGTGGACGGGCCCAGGATGGACCGCAACTTCCGGCTCGAGGCCGAGCGCTCAGGCCGTACCTACGATGAGGCGGTGGACACCTTCGTCTCCCGAGCCGCCCTCGGCCGGATGGTGACCGAGACCGAAGTCGGCGCGGCGGTGCTGGCCATGCTCGCGATGCCCGGACTGTGCGGCGCCGACATCGACCTGTCGGCGGGAATGGTGGCCTGATGTCCCTACGATCTCGAGCCCACGACGGCGAGAAGCTGCTGGGTGTGCTGCTGCGGATGCCGGCCGAAGAGCTGGTCGAGATGGTTGCGGTCAGTGGCTTCGACTTCCTCCTGATCGACTGCGAGCACGGCCCCGCCGACCTGATCCCGCTCCGGCAGCACATCGCCGCGGCCCGTCTGCACGGCGTCGAGGTGCTGGTCCGGATCGGCGCCCACGAGCCGGCGCTGGCCCTGCGGGCCCTCGATCAGGGCGCCACCGGCATCGTCGCTCCGCACGTGGACGACGCCGACACCGCGCGTGAGCTCGTCGACTCCGTGCACTATCCGCCGCTGGGACACCGTGGCTTCGCCACCTACTCCCGGGCCGGCCGCTTCGGTCTCGTCGACGCCGCCGCCCACCGCGATCGCTACCTGAGCGAGACGCTGCTGTTCGGGATGATCGAGTCCCCGGCCGGGGTCGCGGCAGCCGCGGAGGTCCTGGGTGTGCCCGGCATCGACGGGACCATGATCGGTACCGCCGATCTGGGTGCCTCCCGGACAGCCACCGATCCACCGATCGCCGACCTGGTCGCCCGGGTGCACACCGTGCTGGCCTCCACCAGCGCCCTGCGGATGGACATCGTGACCGGCCCCGACCACGCCGCAGCCGCCTTCGCCGGCGGCGCCGACCTGGTCGTCTACAACCTGGCCCACACCCTGATGGGTCATCTGGCCGACCTCCGCGCCGCCCTCCCCAGCCGCTGACGCACACCTCCGTGCACCCACGCGGGCGTTGCATCACGTGCGTGAATCTGCGGAGGAGTGCGTCAGCGGGGTGGTGGGGTGCTGCCGGTGAGGCCGGCCCAGGAGCTGAGGGCAGCCGCCACCGCGTCCGGTCGCTCCACCGGCGACAGGTGCGCGGCTCGCTCCAGGATCTGCAGCTGAGCGCCGGGCACCAGCGACGCGATCTCACGGTGCCGGTCGACGGAGCACAACCGGTCCTCCCGGGCTGCGAGCACCAGGGTCGGACAGCTCACCGTACGCAGTCCCGGCCGCTCGTCCACCCTGGTCGCCTGCAGGGCCAGCTGTGCGTCGAGGTCGATCTCGGTCGGGTCAGCCAGCGTGAGCGTGGTGTCCACCAGGTCCGGACGACTCGCCAGCGACTCGGCGGTGAGCAGCAGGGGCAGCAGATCGCGCTGGATCTCGCGCGCCGTCGTCCCACTCGCCAGTCGACCACGTTCCCGGCGCCAGCCGGCGAGCTGCTGCTCGGTGGGGCCGTACGGATTCGTCGACAGCAGACACAGCCGGCTGACGCGCTCCGGGGCGGTGCGCACCAGCGCCATGGCCACGATGCCGCCCAGGGAGAGCCCCGCGAGGGCGAACCGCGACGGGAGCTCGTCGAGCAGCCGCTCCACCTGCGCCGACAGCTCTGGCTCCGTCAGCACCGGGGTCAGTACGGGCCGCCGATCGACACCTGACCACAACCGGGCCGAGCAGTTCATCCCCGGGAGCAGCACCAGGGGCAGGGGGTCTACGTCTTCAGGGTCGTGCTGCAGGACCACGGTTCAGGCGCCGGCGATCAGGTCCAACCGCAGCTGCGCGCTGTCTCGGTGGCCGGGCATCTCCTCGAAGTCGGAGATGGTCACCACCGGTCCGGCCTGGATCTGGGTCGCCTCGCGGGTGGCGCGCTGGTAGGTCAGCTGCTTGAGATAGCCCGTGACCGACAGCCCTCCGGTGTAGCGCGCGCCCCGGGCGGTCGGCAGCACGTGGTTGGTGCCGGACATGCCCTTGTCGGCGTAGGCGACGGTGGACCACTCACCCAGGAACAGCGATCCGTAGTTACGCAGGTTGTCGAGGTAGAAGTCCGGGTCCTCGGTCAAGATCTCGAGGTGCTCCGGGGCCAGCAGGTCCATGATCTCGATGGCCGTCTTGGGCGAGTCGGCGACGTAGATCGAACCCCAGTCGCGCCAGGCCGCCCCGGCGATCTCCCGGGTCGCCAATCCCTCGAGCTGACGGGCGATCTCGACCTCCACAGCGGCCGCCAGCTCGGCCGAGGTGGTCACCAGGCACGCGGGTGAGCTCGGGCCGTGCTCCGCCTGGGCCAGCAGGTCCGCCGCCACCATCTGGGCAGTGGCCGACTCGTCCGCGATCACCGCCACCTCCGACGGACCGGCGAGCACGTCGATGCCGACCTTGCCGTACAGCTGGCGTTTCGCCTCGGCCACGTACGCGTTGCCGGCGCCGACGATCATGTCGGAGGCGACCCCGTCGAGCAGGCCGAACGCCATCGCCGCGAGGGCCTGCACCCCGCCGAGGGCGAACATCCGATCCGCGCCGGACGCCCGGGCGGAGTAGAGGACGGCGGGGTGCGGCCGGCCGCCGCGACTCGGTGGGGTGGCGCAGACGATGTTGGGCACGCCCGCTGCCCGCGCGACGCCGACGGTCATGAAGGCGCTGGCCAACAAGGGGAAGCGGCCGGCCGGGAGGTAGGCCCCGACGTTGCCGACCGGCACGTACTTCTGCCCGCACACGACCCCGGGGACGACCTCTTCGGCGAAGTCGTGCAGGTGTGCGCGCTGCATGCTCGCGAACCGGTACGTGCGCTCGGCCCCGGCATCGAGGGCGGCCTTGAGGTCGGTGGGGAGCGGAGCGGTCAGCTCCTCCACCTGCTCGGCGGTGATCTCGAAGTCCAGCCCACCGGTCCAGCCGTCGAGGCGTTCGGCGTAGGCACGCACCGCTTGGAGACCGCCCGACTCGATGTCGGACAGCATCGCGGAGACGGTCGTGATCACCGCGGGGTCGGACTGGGCCGCCACGTCGGGACGATCCGGTTCCCGGACGACGGTGTAGGCACCGGTGATGCGGGATCGGTCGGCGGCGGTGAGATGCATACGTATAACCTAGTGGATGGCGAGACCGCTGACAACACGGTCGCAGGTCGGCATCGTGACCTTCCGGCCCGCCTCAGGCCAGCACGATCACGATCCCCAGACCCACGAGCAGGTACGCCACGGTGGTCCGATGACGACCGTCCGGCGGCACCGTACGCCAGTGCACGATCACTCCGGCCGCTCCCACCCCGACAGCGACGGCGGCCAGCACCCACAGCCAGACGCCCGGTCCGGGCGGTGGCGCCAGCGCACGGACCAGGGCGAGCGCGACGACCGCGTCCACGCCGGACCGCAGCAGCTGCCCGCGCCCCGCGACCGTCAGGGGTCGCAGGGACCAGGACCGCGCGACGAACACGACGACACAGACCGCGGCGAGCAGCCACAGCACACTCGCGACGATCATGCGCACTCCCCGACCCGGTCCAGCAGGGAGAAACCGGCCTGGGTGGTGGTGTTCGGCGGCTCCTGCCGGGCCGACAGGATGACCACGCCGATCTGCCGCTCACGGTCGATCCCCAGGAAGGCGGTGAAGCCCCCGGTGCCGCCGTTGTGCCAGGTCACGGGTCGCTGGTCGACCGGCGACGGGAGGGTGATCCAGGCCCAGCCGGTCGGTGTGTCCTCGACGGTCACCTTGGGCTGCAGGGCGTCCATCCCGGGCGCACGATCGGTCAGCAGCCGCTGGGTCAGCACAGCCATCTCACCGATGTCGGCCCGCACCCCACCGGCCGGAGCCAAGGCCTCGCCGAGCCAGGCGGCGGCCGTCCGACCGCCCGCCGTCTGCCCCGGCAGATCGGTCTCGGTGAGCTCGCCGTCGCCGTACGGGACCGTCGCTGTGGACATACCGACCGGTGTCAGGATCCGCTCGCGCAGCAGGTCTCGATAAGGACGATCGGCCGCAGCGGCCAGCGCAGCGCCGAGCAGCTCGAAGCCGAGGTTGGAGTAGGTGCCGGGGGCCGCGTCGAGCTCAACCCCGGACAGAGCCTCCAGTCGCTGGTGCACCGATCCGCCGTACGGGTTGCCGGCGGTCAGGCCGGCCCAGTAGTTGCGGCCGGCCTGCCCCGCCGTCGGCAGCTGGGTCGGCAGCCCCGACGTGTGCGTGGCCAGCTGGCTCAGGGTCACCTCGGCCAGGGTGCCGGTCACGGGCAGCAGCGTCCCGAGCCGGCTGTCCGCCCGCACCTCCCTGCTCTCGATCATGTCCGCCAACAAGAGGCCGGTGAGTCCCTTGCTGATCGAGCCGATCTCGAACCGATCGGTCGCGGCGGCACCCATCACCGCCGTACGGATCGCACTCGGGGTCACGCACGCGACGCCGAGGGCCGGCCGGTCCTCGCCGACCACCTCGCGTCCGAGCTGCCCGAGCGCGGCGTCACCGATGGTCGCCGCGGGCAGCCGCGCCGGCGCGGGGCGCCAGAGGACGCCCGCCACCAGGGCGACGAGTACGCAAGAGGCCACGACGAGGGCGGTGCGCCGCCGAGGAGCGCGTCGCTGGGGTCCGGCGGTCATCACGTCGGCCTCCTGATCGGTGTCGGTGGTGCGGAATTACGTAATATCGTACCCGGTTGTCGTCACCCGCGCGCAACACGGGGCTCGTTAGGGTGAACCATGACCGAGCAGCGGGAGATCGTCTGGCGTCAGGCGTTGCCGGGCGAGGAGCGTCCGGCGCGTCCCGGCAGTCCCGCCGAAGCCCGGGCCCGGTTGGAGAGCGGCAACGCCGACTTCGCCAAGCTCGGTGATCTGGGCGGGCAGCAGGTCATCTCGGTCGGGCCGGAGGCATTCGGGCTGCCGCCGGTGGAGGGTGCCGGCCTCGCCCAGGAGCCGTTCGCGGCCGTGCTCGCCTGCTCCGACGCCCGGGCCCCCGTGGAGCTGTTGTTCAACCAGGCCGGCAACTCGATCTTCGTGGTCCGGGTGGCGGGGAACGTACCGGGTCGTGAGTGCCTGGGCAGCTTGAACTACGCCGTGGCCAACCTGCCGTCGGTCAAGATGATCACCGTCCTCGGGCACACCAGCTGCGGGGCGGTGTCGGCCGCGGTGGACGCCCTGCTCTCGCCCCAGGTCTACCTGGACGTGATCCACGATCCCTCGCTCCGGGCGATCGTCGACGCCCTGCTGGCCGGTGTCCGGATGGCCGACCAGGCCCTGGTCACCACCTACGGCCGCGACATCCGTGACGCGCCCGGGTTCCGCGATGCCCTCGTCGATCTGGCCGTCACCGCCAACGCTGCGATCACCGCCGTCGTGCTGGGCCGTGCGATCGACTGCGCGGTCACCTTCGGTGTCTTCAGCCTGGTCAACCGCACCGTCGGCATCACCGGCCCCGACGGCTGGGACGCAGGTCTGCACGACCCGCCGGACGGCGACCGCTCCCTGACCGAGCTGCTGCGCTGGGGCGCCGCCGACGCCGGACTCTGACCCACCCTCCCCCGCACCCTGGATTCCCCTTCGCACGGTATTCCGCGCACCCGCCCCGCGCCCCCGAAATTCACACTTCGCACCAGTCCAGTCGACTTCGCACCAGGTACACGTGGTGCGAAGACGACGCGGCTGGTGCGAAGTGGGAAGCGGCAGGCCTCGAAGTGGAACCGGCAGGCCCCGAAGTGGGAAGCGCGACCCCCCGATCGACGTCAGTCGGTGGCAGTCTCCACCGGTGGCAGCTTCAGCAGACCGGCCACTTCGTCCCACAGCTCGCCGAACGCCAGCGCTGCCGGCGACCTGCTCGCGAACACGATCAGCGGTTCGCGGCGCACGGTCATCTGCTCCACGGCGCTGGCCGACGGGATCGCGATCGAGCTGACCAGCGAGTTCTCCTGCGGCAGCTCGGTGAGGATCTGGGTGTGCAGCTTCCGCCGCCGGTCGAGCATGGAGAAGTAGCCGCGCAGCTTGGGCTTGCGGCCCTTCAGCTCGCGGGTGAACGTGGCCAGCTGCTCGAACGTGCGCACCGACAGCACAGTCGGGATCAGTGGCACGAGCACCACGTCGGAGGCGCGCAGGACGTTCTCCGACACCAGCGACAGACTCGGTGGAGTGTCGAGGATGACGATGTCGAACTCCGACGCCAGCGGCGACAGCAGTCGACGGAGCGTCCGCTGCGGTTTGGGTCGGTCGTTCAGGTCGATGTCCATGTGCCGGTACGTGAAGTCCGCCGGCAGCAGGTCGAGATGCGCGAAGTCGGTGGCCTTGATCGCCTCCAGCATCGGGCGCGATCCACGGACCAGCTTGGGGCTGCCGCCCTTGACGCGCGGCTTCACCCGGAACAGGTACGTGGCGGCGCCCTGCGGGTCCAGATCCCACAGCAGGGTGCGCCGACCTTCTCGGGCTGACAGGTAGGCGAGGTTGACGGCGGCGGTGGTCTTGCCCACCCCGCCCTTGAGGTTGTAGCTCGCGATCACCTTCACGACGGCACCTCCAGGGCCGAGCAGCTCACGCCGTGACCAGTCGGTCGACGTGTTCGGACGCCATGCGTCCGAGGTAATTCTCGTGGTGCGCGGTCAGCGTCTCCCGGGCGGCCCGCTGCCGGGCCTCGAACTTCCCGGACAGCTCCCCCATGGCCAGGATGGCGTTGGCGTCGACCCGGCCCGCATCCACCATCTCCTGGGCGAACTGACGCAGCGCGGCCGCCTGCACCTCGCCGTCCTGGAACTCTCCGAGCAGGTCCTGCAGCTCCTTGAAGTCGGCCAGTACGTTCCGGTACGCGGTCTTGTCGCAGAGCGGTTTGAACACCTCCATCAGGTAGCGCATCTCCTTGCAGGCCTTGCGCAGATCGTGCACGAGCTCGGAGTCGGAGTCGGCCGTGATCTTGGCGGCCCGCTTCTGGCACTTGCGGAACACGGCGTGCAGCCGTTCGACCGCCAGCGCCGAGGCTGTCACCTCGGCGTGCGACGGGTGGGCGATCACCTGCGCCAGAGCGGCCCGCCAGGTGCTGACCAGGTCGGTGTAGCGCTTCGTGCGGAGCTGTCGGGCCAGCTCCTTCGCCGCCGCGGTCCGCCGCTCCAGCACGTACGCACCGAAGGACGCCAGGTCGTCGGGATGGGTCACCGTCGCCCGCAGCGAGTCGAGCTCGAGCAGGTAGACGTCGAGATCGCGGGTCGGCGTGGTGATGTCGCCCAACCACCGGAACTCGGGCGCCAGCCGATCGGACAGCCCGGGTGGCAGCACGTCGCCCAGCATCTTGAGCACCGAACGCGTACGCCGGACCGCGACCCGGAAGTCGTGCAGGTACTCGGTGTCGATGTCGTCGATGATGCCGTCGACCGTGGCGTCCAGCTCGGCCAGGTAGCCGAGCAGGGCGTCGGCCACCGCGAAGTCCGCGGCCTGGTCGGGTCGCATGCCGAACCGCTGCGTGACCGTGGGCCGAAGCGCCGGCTGGCTGCGTACGGCATCGAACCAGGACTGATCGCTCTCCTGCAACGGGGTGTTCTTGGTCAGGGCCTTGCGGACGCGGGCGGCTTCGGATGCGTACCCACGCAGCACCTCGATTCCCACCCTGGCCGGGAGGGGGGCGGCGGTCGGTCGGCTCAGCTCGCCAGTGGTCCAGTGCACCCGGGCGACTGTCTTGCCGTCGGCGTTGCGGATCGCGTACGTGACGGTCTCGGCCTGCGTGCTCGCGTACGGGATCAGCGCCCGGATCCAGGCAGCGCCGGCGATCAGGCCGGTCACCGCACCGGCGGGCAGCTCGGAGGCGAGGCGTGGCCAGGAGCCCGTCATCGGCTGCTCGATCTGTCGGCCCTCGGCCACCGCGACGATCCGTCGTCGACGCGGCAGATGGGCCAGGTCGATGCCGGACTTCCGCAGTCGCCCGTCGACGGTGTCCAGGTGCGTCAGCACTTCGTTCCGAGTCGACTCGAGCGCCACGGTGAAGGTGGGCGCGAGCGCTTCGATCAACAGCGACTCGATGTCACGCGGCTGGCTCGCCGGGCCATCAGCGTCGCTGCGGAGGCGGGCACCGTCGCTCGGGGTGAGCGTCAGGACTGGCGGTTCGAAGGTCACGTTCAGGGGCATTGTGCGATGGAACGTATCAGCCGGGCGTGAACAGTTCTCCGTTTCGACACCTGCTCGTCACCCAACCGTTGTGCACCGGAACGGGCCCGGCATCGGCGCGTCCGCGGTCAGTCGTTCCCGCCGTGCCGGGTCACCGGGTCGGTGGCCTCGGCCCACAGGGCGGCGTCCGCCAGCTCCTGTTGGTTCCGTCGATAGGCGGCCCAGACCACCCCACCGGCCACGGCCCCCAGGGCCAACACCCACGTCCACTTCACGAGTGAAGAGTAGCCGTCGCCCTTTCGGCGTCCCCGCCCGCCGGGCGCGAGCGGCTAGCGTTCACCTCATGACGCGTGTGGCGCGCCTGGTCCGCGGGGCCGGTGCTGCTTCCTCCATGGTGCTGGTGCTGCTGGCCGGCTGCGGGCGACCACCCGGGGAAGGCACGGCGGCTCCGAGCCCGGCCGACACCGCTTCGGCCACGCCCTCGCAGCCCGCACCCTCCTCGAGCGCCGGCACCCCGAACGCCGAAGACGCCTCCTTCTCCTTCGACGACATCGCCAGCTACGACGGCGAGGCCGAGATCGAGATCACCGGTACAGCAGCTCGCCTGACCACCACCGGGATGACCGGAGCCGAGGCGACCCGCGGCCAGATGGTCGTCGTGTCGCTGCTGATCCGCAACCTGTCCGCGGCGGACCTCGACGCGACGACGGTGCTGGTGACCGCCGCGTCCGGCCCGGACGACATCGAGGCGCCGTTGGTCAACGACCCCAGCGGTGGGCTCGCGAACGGCTTCCTCGGCACGATCACCCCGGGGGCCGAGGACACGGCCGACTACGGCTTCGCCATCCCGTTCACCGCTCTGAACCAGGTGCGGGTGACCGTCGACCTGGGCGACGAGATCCACGAGCCGGTCAGCTTCGCCGGCACGGTGCAGCGCGAGCAGTAGCCGGACGCGTCCGACCGAGCGGTGCCGGCGGCATCAGTCACTCGACACCCGTGTCGACGACGCCTGGCACCGTCGACCCGGCTCAGCGGCGGATGGTGGCCTGTCGGTGCCACCCACCCTTGCTGATCTTGACGATCGTGCCCGGACTCGTCGGACCGCTGCCCAAGGTGGCGGCCCACAGCTCACCGGAGGAGCTGGTCTCGACCGCGACCACCCCGGGCAGCGTCAGGTACGGCTTCACCCGGCCGCGCTCGACGACCGAGATCTGACCGCCGAAGAACTCGGACACGTAGATCTCCCCGTGCCGGCCCAGGGCGAGATTGGTGGCTCCCGCCAGTCCCTCGGCCAGCACCTTGGCCCTCCCGGTGGCCGGGTCGACGCGCCACACCTTGCCTCGGGCGCCGAGCTCTGGACCTTCATCTCCGCCGGGCAGGGTCGTGACGTAGAGGTGACCGTCCCGGCCGACCTCGACATCGGTGGGCACGGCCTCGAAGGCGTACGTCACCCCGATCACGCAGTCGGGTAGGCCGTACTTCGTGGCGAACGCCTGGGTGATCTTCGCAGGCTGCGGCGGCAGCACCGACAGCGTGGAGATCTTGCCGGCCCCGTTCACCCGGAAGAGCGCGTTGCTGCCCGCGTCGGCGACGACCCAGCCGCCCGCCCAGGCCGCCACCGAGTAGGCGTGCGAGTCGATCCCGCCCCGGTAGCTCACCGGGAAGCCGAGTCCCGTCAACGCGTCGACGACACACGGACTCGGGTTGGCCACACCGTAGGTGTTGATCTTGTCCGGGTTCTTCGCCGTCTCGTACGCCAGGGTGTCGGCGTAGACGCGCTGGCCGCGCGGACCCCAGATGTTCAGACCGCTGTCGGTGATCTCCATCGAGTCCGGCGGGCTGACCGTCGTGGTGAAGGCGATCGTCTTGCCGTTCCTGGACAAGGCGACGCCGGAGGCCCCCGGCTGGTCGGCGGCGATCGTGGCGTAGGTGCCCCCGGACTTCAGCCGCCCGACGAGATTCAGACCGCCGTCGGCGAAGTAGGTGCGCCCACCCTTCAGGGCGAGATTGAACGGAGCCGCCAGCCCGTCGAGCTCCACAGACGGGGTAGGGGCGGGTCGTGGGTGGGCCGACGCGAGGGTCGGCGGTAGGAGCAGGAGGGACGCGGCGGCGAGTGCGGCCGCACCGAGGAGTCTGGACGTGCGCATGCTTCCCCTTGGATCCGGGCGAAAGGCTTCGGGGCATGCCGAACAGGTGTAGGTGTGCAGCAGGTGGTGCCCCCGAGGACGTGGTCGAGAATGACGTCCCGGCCACGACATGCGTGTGCCTGGGCTGACGTGCCGGGGCACACGGAAATCCGTCGCGCCCATCATGGACCCGGCCTTCTGAGCCCGTCAACAGTCCTGTTCAGACCGGCCGGGGCCCGATCACGATGTCGTCCGTGTCCGGCCCAGCAGTCGGTGGCACGACCAAGGTGCCACCGACCACCGGCATGGCCGAGCCCTCATCCTCGGCACTCGGGTACCGCTCACCGTCGCCGCTCAGCGGGGGGAGTCGCCGGCGGCGACGGTGACGGTGGGCCGGTGCGGGGCGGGGGAATGGGGCAGCATCAGCCGTTCCCACCAGTGGGGCCGACGGGGCCTTCCCTGCCGGGCCAGGCGGCCGAGTCGATCCTGCGCCGCCTCGTTCCGCAGCTCGGCGTGGTGCTGCTCGACCAGCAGGCTGACCGCGTAGTGATTGCTCATGATGGGCACCTCCGTAGATGATCCGTTGTCTCTACGGTCGTGCTAAGGCGCCCCCTCCTACATCGTGCAGGTGCCTCATCTTCGAGCCCGACCGGCCGCGCGACCGGGTCTGAGGTAGCTGAGGTAGCTGGCCCCGAGGACCGAACCCGTCAACCGGGTCACCGAGTCGAATCCCCACTTCGCACCAGCCGCGTCATCTCCGCACCAGGTCCACGTGGTGCGGAGATGGCGTACCTGGTGCGAAGTGGAAAAGAGGTTGGGCCGGGGAAGGGGATGGGGCGGGGAAGGTGCGGCTGGGCGGGTGGTTCAGACAGCCGTCCAGGCCGAGGCGTTGCCGGCGCTGTCCTCGACCGCGGCCAGCACCTGCTGCACCTGGAGGCCGTCGTCGAAGGAGGGAGTGGGCTGGCGCTGCTCGGCCAGGGCGGTGACGAGATCGACCACCTGGTGGGTGAAGCCGTGCTCGTACCCGAGCCCGTGGCCGGGCGGCCACCAGGCACTGACGTACGGGTGCTCGGGCTCGGTGACCAGGATCCGCCGGAAGCCCTGCTCGGCCACCGGATTCCGGCCGTCGAAGAACTCGAGCACGTTGTTGTCCTCGAAGTCGAACGCCACCGACCCGTCGGTGCCGTTGACCTCGACGCGGAACGCGTTCTTGTGGCCGAGGGCGAAGCGGGACGCCTCGAAGGAGCCGAGGGCGCCACCATCGAACCGCGCGGTGAACAGCGCAGCGTCGTCGACAGTGACCTCGCCGCGCGGGGCGCCCTCCGAGGTGTCGCCGTGGCCGCCAAGACCAGACCGCTCGCCAGCCAGCGGACGGGATGTCACGAACGTCTCCAACAGGGCCGACACCCCGCTGATCGACTGGCCGGTCAGCCACTGCGTGGTGTCGATCAGGTGCGCGCCGATGTCGCCGAGGGCACCCGAGCCGGACGTCGCCTTGTCCAGCCGCCAGGTCATCGGCGCATCGGCGTCGTGCAGCCAGTCCTGCAGATACTGACCGCGGACGTGCCGGACGGTGCCGATCCGGCCCTCGTCGATCAGCTGCTTCGCGTACGCCAGAGCCGGCGTCCGCCGGTAGGTGAAGCCGCACATCGCGTAGACACCTCGGGCAACGGCCTCGCGAGCGGCGGCCGCCATCTGCTCGGCCTCCTCGACGGTGTTGGCCAACGGCTTCTCGCAGAGCACGTGCTTGCCGGCTCGCAGCGCAGCGATCGCGATCTCGGCGTGCAGGTTCCCGGGGGTGCAGATGTCGATCAGGTCGATGTCGTCCCGCTCGAGCAGCGCGCGCCAGTCCGTCTCTGTCTCGGCGAACCCGAACCGGTCGGCCGCCGCCGCCACCGCGTCGGCGTTCCGGCCGGCGACCGCGGTCAGCTCGATGCGACTCGGCAAGTCGAAGAAACGTGGCGCGTTCCGCCATGCCTGGGAGTGCGTCGCCCCCATGAAGGCGTATCCGATCATCCCGACCCGCAGCGTCTGCTCGCTCATCACACCTCTCCCGACCTGGTCAGCATCTGGGGTGCCGGCGTCGCCGGCCCGCCGTTCTGCAGCCCCACGACCTCCAGCACCGACGCCCACGATGCCAGAACCGCTCGGACCTCGGCGTTCGGCTCCGTCGTCACCGCCTGCTCGTACGCGTCCTCCACCACCGTGGCCAGCGCGACCCGCCGACCGGTCTCGGCCGAGCGGACCGCCGCCTCGACCATGGTCACGCTGAGCACGTTGGTGTGCACCTCGCCGTTCGGGGTCGCTCTGCGTCCCACCGCACGGTCGCGCAGGGTGCTGACGAACTCGGCCAGCGAACCGGCGATCTGCTCGGGCTCGTCGGGAAGCTCGGAGGGCAGCGGTACGCCGTCGACGGTCTCGGCCACGGGGGCACCATCGCCGTCCCAGGTCGCGGTCCCGCGCTCCGTGCCGAACCGCCAGGCCCCGTTCCAGGACGTCTCCGCACCGGGGCCGCACCAGCTGCCGTCGAAGGTGAACGTCGCCTGATCGCCGAACTCGAAGATCACCGACGCTGCCGCGTCGCCCGCGTACCAGCTCCACGCGGGGTTGTAGGACCGGCAGAACACCGACGTCGGCTCGGCGCCCATCAGCAGCCGCGCCAGGTCGAACTGGTGGATGGCCATGTCGACCAGCAGCGGGTACGCCATCTCCTCGCGGAAGCCGCCGAAGTGGGGGGCCTTGAAGAACTGGCACGATGCCGACGCCACCGGACCGAGCTCGGCCAACTGAGCCTGCAGGACCGTCACCGCCCGCCAGTAGCGCCGCGACTGCGAGACCATCAGCAGCTGTCCGGAGAGCTCGGCCGCGGCGACCATGGACAGGCACTCCGCCACCGACTCGGCCAGCGGCTTCTCGCACAGCACCGGCAACCCAGCCGCGAGGGCGGCGGTGTTGACCGGGTGGTGCGCCCGGGGCACGGTCACGTTGATGACCGCGTCGGCATCCACCCCCGCGGCCAGCAGCTCATCGACCGAGCGAGCGACCGGCACGGACGCGAACCCGTTCTCGGCCGCAGCGGCCGACGCTGTCTCGGTGGCCAGATCGACCAAGCCGACCAGCTGCACATCCGGGTTCGCCGCGATGGTGGCGAGCCAGGCCCGCCCCATCCCGCCGGCCCCGACCTGGACGACCTTCAGCGGTGCGGCACTCATCCGGCTCACTGGTCGGCGGGGACGTCGGCCCCGTGATCCCCGTCGGCCCCGTGATCCCCGTCGGCCCCGTGGTCCTCGATCGGACCGGTGTAGCCGTGACCGTTGAAGAAGTCGTCGGTGTTGTAGCGCAGCAGGGTCGGCACCGCCCGCTGGGGCAGCTCGCTGTTGGCCCACCGCACCCCGTTGGCGATCACCTTGCGCACGTCCTTGTGGTGGTAGACCGGGTAGTCCTGGTCGCCGGGGGAGAAGAAGAAGATCTTGCCGTGCCCGCGCCGGAAGGTGCAGCCGGAGCGGAACACCTCGCCACCGGTGAAGGAGGAGATGAAGACCAGCTCGTCGGGGGCGGGGATGTCGAAGAACTCGCCGTACATCTCCTGGGCGGGAATGATGATCGGGTTCGGCACGCCCTGGGCGATCGGGTGGGTGGGATTGACGGTCCAGACCAGCTCGCGATCCTGTTCGCTGCGCCAGCGCAGGGTGCAGGTGGTGCCCATCAGCTTGCCGAAGATCTTGGACCAGTGCCCCGAGTGCAGCACGAGCAGTCCCATCCCGGAGAGCACGTGCTGGTGCACCCGCTCGACCACCTCGTCGGCCACCTCGCCGTGGGCCGCGTGGCCCCACCAGACCAGCACGTCGGTGGCGGCCAGGACCTCCTCGGTCAGCCCGTGCTCGGGTTCGTCCAGCGTCGTGGTCGAGACGCTGGCTCCGGCACCGAGATGCTCGGCGATGCCCTCGGCGATGGTGGTGTGCATCCCGTCCGGGTAGATGTCGCGGACATGCTGCTCGATCTGCTCGTGCCGGTTCTCGCCCCAGACGAGGATCCGAACCGGAGTAGCGGTGGCGTTTGCTGCGGACATGGTGATATCTGCTTTCTGGGTTCGAGGGCAGTAGGAGCGAGAGGTGCGGTGAGGCGCTACTTGACCGCGCCGCTGTTCACCCCGGCCGAGATGTACCGCTGGGCGAGAACGAGCAAGACGATCGCTGGGAGGGAGCCGAGCATGGCGGTCGCCATCACCGCGCTCCAGTTGGAGATGTGTGCCCCGAGATAGGTGTAGATGCCGAGCGTGACCGGGACGATGGTCCCCTTCGTGGTCAGCGTCAGGGCAAAGATGAAATCGCCCCAGCCGAAGATGAAGGCGAACAGACCAACGGTGATCAGTGAGTTCCGGCTGATCGGCACCACGATCGAGACGAAGGCGCGGAACAACCCGGCCCCGTCGACCCGGGCTGCCTCCACCAGCGAGGGCGGGATCCCCATCATGAACGACCGCATGATCAAGATGCCGAAGGGCACACCCGCAGTGGCGTTGGCGATGATCAGGCCCGGGATGGAGTCCAGCAGGCCGATGCTTTCGTAGATGCTGTAGAGGCCGTTAGCGATCACGATCCCCGGGATCATCTGGGAGATGAGGATCGCCAGCAAGGCCCAGTTGATCCAGCGGAAGCGGAACTGGGCCAGGGCGTACGCTGCCGGCGTCGCGATCAACAGGGTGAGCACCACGGTACCCAGCGCGATGATCATGCTGGTGACCAGGTTGCGGCCCTGGTCCTGCAGTGCTGTCCGGTAGCCGTCGAGGCTCGGGTGTGTCGGGAAGAAGCTCGTGGCGAGCGTCCCCCCGGTCGACTGGAGAGAGATGTTGAGCATCCAGTACAGCGGGAACAGCATGATGGCCAACAAGGCGATGGCTATGGCGGTGCGGACACCACTGCGTGTCTTTCGAGTGCTGACAGACATCGTCGTCTCCCTACTCGTCCACTCGGCGCCGGGTGGCACGCAGATAGACGATCGCGAACACCAGTGAAATGAGGATCAAGATGTTGGACAGCGCGGCACCCTGCCCGAACTTGAACTCCACGAACGAGCGTTGGTAGGACTGGGTGGCGATCGTCTGCGTCGCGTTGGCCGGGCCACCCCGGGTCAGACCCAGGATGATGTCCAACACCTTCAGGGTGTAGATCACCCCGAGCATCAGCAACACGCTGACCACCGCTCGCAGGTTCGGCCAGGTGATGTGCCAGAAGGCCTTCCACCCGGTGGCGCCGTCCAGCGAGCCGGCCTCGTAGAGCTCCTCCGGAATGTCCTGCAGTCCGCTGTAGAGCAGGGTCACGTTGAACGGGATGCCGATCCAGATGTTCACCATGATGACCGATATCAGCGCGACATCGGGCGACGTGAGCCACGGGATCGGGGTGTCGATGATCCCGAGATTCTCCAGCGTGATGTTGATGATGCCGCTGTCCTGCTCGAGCAGCGACCGCCAGGCGGCGCTACCGACGATCAGTGGGATGAGCCAGGGCAGCAGGAGCAAGGCCCGGAGCACGCCGTTGAGCGGGAAGTTCTTGTGAAAGAACAGGGCCAGCAGCATCCCGAGCACGAACTGGCCGATGATCGAGCCGATCGTGAAAAGAGCTGTGTTGACCAGCGCCAGGCTGAACACGTCATTGGTGACCACCGTGACGTAGTTCTCCAGGCCGATCCAGGGCGCCTTCCCGGTGAAGAACGTCTTGAGCGTGTACTCCTGGAAGCTCATCGTGAAGTTCTTCACCACCGGATATCCGAACAGCAAGATGATCGTCAGCGCCGCCGGAACCACGAAGAGGATCTTGTATATCTCCTCCCGGCGCCGACCCCCCCTGCGGGGGGCCGGCGCCGATCCGGAGCCGGTGGAGGTGCCCTGCGACTGTGCGGTCAGCATCTCTGCGTCCGTCACGGCGCAGCTCCTTTCGAGGTCAGGTTGATCAGCTGGCGCCGGCCTTTGCCATGGCTTCGGCTGGAGTTGCCTGCCCGGTCAGGACCAGCTGCATGCCGGTGTAGATGGTCTTGGCGGTGTCGGGCCACTTCGAGCCCAGCTCGCCGGTGCGGGCGCGGGCGTGGGCGACGGCGTCGACGAAGCCCGCCATCGACGGAACCTCGGTCTTGAACTGATCGGCGAGGGCCAGCTTGGTCGGCACCAGGCCACCCTCCTTGGCCCGCTGCAGCTGGTTCTCGTCGGAGTTCATGCACTTGACGAGTTCGGCGGCCTTGGTCATCTTCGCTTCGTCGCCGGTCATCGGCACGGTCCAAGCCTCGCCACCGAGGGGTGCCGTCGAGGTCTGCCCCGCCGTGTTGATCGGGAACGGCACCACGCCGTAGTTGATCTTCGCCTTGTCCAGCGCCGGAATCTGCCACGGGCCGTTCAGCATCATGGCTGCCTTGCCCGCGATGAACTGGTCATTCACGTCGGACTGCGCCCAGTTGACCACGCTCTTGGAGGCCGAGCCGTCATCGACCAGGTCCTTCCACAGTTGGAGCGCCCCGGCGACCTCGGGACTGGTCAGGCTCTTCTCGTCGCCACCGTTGGTCCACATCGGCGGCAGGAACTGCCAGGCCCCCTCGTAGTCGGCGGTGGCGTTGAAGGCGAAGCCGTACTGCTTGTCGACGGTGAGCTTCTTCGCCGTGTCCTTGAGCTCGGCCCAGGTGGTCGGCGGCTTGACCCCGGCCTTGTCGAGGATGTCCTTGTTGTAGAAGACCGCCAGCGTGTTGGCGCCCGGTTGCAGCCCGTACAGCTTGCCGTCGTACGTCGCTGCCGCGATGGGCCCGGGAGCGTATCCGTCAGCGTTGATCCCGAAGTCCTCCAACGGTGCCAGCGCGCCGGTCTCGGCGATCTGCTGGATGTCCGGGTTGTCGAGCATCAACACGTCGGGCAACGACTTCGACGAGGCCTGCTGGAGCACCTTCTGGATCAGGGTCGGGCCGGGCACCGACTGGTGGTCGACCTTGGCGACCCCGATCGAGGTGCCGCACTTGCTGAGCTGGTCACCGATCTGGGAGTGCCCTGGTTCATCGCTGTAGTAGTCGAGGACGGTGAGGCTGTCGACACTTGCCGACGAGGCGCCTTCGCCGCTGCTGCTGGAGCCTCCGCCACCGCAGGCGGCCAGGGTCAGCGGTGCCAGCGCGGCCAACGCGGCCACGGCCAACAGTCGTTTCTTGGACATTCTCGAAGCTCCTTCGCTGAAGAATGGACAGCGCCGATGGAACCAGACCAAGCTCACCGACGATCACTCGTAGAGGGTGGCTGGTGTAGCGCTTAACTCGCTGTGGTCTAGAGTCTGAGGGGCAGGTCGAGCGCCTGTCAAGGGTTTCTACGCAACGATGGAGACGCGATGGCAGCGACCATGCAAGACGTGGCCGATCGGGCCGGAGTCTCCATCGCCACGGTCTCGTTCGTCGTCAACAACACCAAACGAGTGACGCCGGAAACCCGGGCGAGGGTCGAGCAAGCGATGCAGGATCTCGGCTTCCGCCGGAACCTCGTCGCCCGCGCGCTCGCCAGCCGCCGCACCCGGATCATCGCGCTGGTCCTGGCGGCACTCGACCACGGCATCCGCGGCGCCAGCTCGGACTTCGTGGTCGGCGCAGCTCGGGCGGCAAGCGTTGCTGACTACCACCTGGTGGTGTACCCCGACGACAAGAAGGGGGGCCAGCTGCCCGCTCTCGTCGGCCAAGGCCTCGTCGACGGAGTGGTCTTGATGGAGGTTCAGATGGAGGACTCCCGCGTGGAGCTGTTGACTCGGCTGAACGTTCCGTTCACCCTGATCGGCCGCACCGGCGACACGTCGGGCTTGTACTGCGTGGACATCGACTTCGATACCTCCATGCAGCTCGCGATCGAGCACCTCGTCGCCCTCGGCCATCACCGGATCGTCTACATGCCGAGCATCGAGGGAGGGGCGGAGCGGCTCGGCCGCCATATCCGCGCCGAAGCCGCCTACCGCCGAATGGCCAAGCAGCACCGGATCCCGCCTGTCGTGATGCCGTGCCCGTCGTCGGTCCCCGACGGGAGGGCGGCGGCGGTCCGTCTCGCGAACGTCTCGCCGGAAGCCACCGCCGTGGTGGTCGGTGACGAGGCCGTTGCCGCAGGACTGGTAGCAGGCCTGCAAGCGCGAGGGATCACGATTCCCGATGACATATCGGTCTTGTCGTTCCTGACGTCGCTGGAGTATCGGTCCGCATGCAATCCCCCGCTCACTGTCGTCTCCACCCCAGCGAGCGAATTGGGCCAGCTCGGCGTGCAGACGCTGCTCCGTCAGCTCGAAGGCAGTCCGCCCACGGAGCCCGTCCTGCGCGTCGGTGTCCTCGTGCCAGGCGAGTCCACCCGTCAGGCGCCCACGCGGACGGCGGGACGGCGCCGACGTCCCACCCCGCTATAGGTGCCGGGCATCAGGCGACGGCGCGCCGGACCACCGCGCGACCGGACCCCGTCGGAGAGTCACGATGCCGGGCGGCCACCGCGAAACCGGCGCCCTCGAACAGCCGTACGGTGCCGTGCCACAGCGCAGCGCCGGGCCGCTTCTGGCCCTCGGTGTCCACCGGGTAACCCTCCAGCACCGCGATCTCCTGATCCTCCGCCCACTCGACGACGGCGCGCAGCAGGGCGGTGGCAACCCCACGGCGACGAGCCCGGGTGGCGATCACGAAGCACACGACCGACCACAGCGGTCCGTCCACCGGTGGGAGCTCCGACGCCGTGGTGGTCAGCAGCCGGGTGTGACCGAGCCGGGGGAAATCGGTCCGGGGACCGATGCTGACCCAGCCGACCGGTCCGTGGTCGTCGAGGGCGATCTGACCCGCCTTGCTCCCGGCCCGATGAGCGGACCGGATGGCCTCGACGTGGACGTCACGGCGAGCGACGGAGTCGGCGGCGTCGAAGGCGTCGGCGGTCATCCGCAGGAAGGCGCACTGACAGTTCCGCGGATCACCGCGGGTGAAGAGCTCGTCCAGTGCCGGCAGGTGGCCGGGGGTGACCGGCTCGATCCGGAGCCCCCCGAGTGCCATGGTGGACAGCGTAAGCACGAAGAGCCCCGCGGGATAGACAAACAGCCGACCTATCCATCTCGCGCGGGGATCGTGCGGATGCCTGTCGGGAGCTACCGGTGCTGGGCCACGGCGCCGACGATGGTGCGGGAGATGGCCCGATCGACCAGGTCCAGGACGTCGGCCTCCGTGCGGTCCGGCGCATCGTTCCAGGCGGTCAGGCTGCGGAGCCGGGCGCGCCGCTGGGCCATCGGGTAGGACCGGCCCGGCGGGAAGGCGTCGTGTCCGACCCGCTCGTGCATCGCCTCCCGCAGCTCGTCGGTCGCGCGCCACACGTCGGCCACGGACGGCACCCGATCCGGGTCGTCGGCCAGCCGGATCATGATCCCCACCAGACAGCTGCCGGCGACAGGCGCTCCGGGAGCCCGCAGGGCGAACGACTCGGCCAGCGTCGCCGGCCTGACGGTCCCGTCGGCCCTCCGCACCGTGAACCACGCTCCTCCACCGCACCAGCCGCCGGCCGCGACCACGGACCGCGTCTGCTCGAGCAGATCCCGGACCCGGGTCAGCTCCCGCAGCCACTGCTCCCGAGCCGCTTGCGGGGCGTCCGGGCCGTAGTCGGGCGCCGCCTCGTACGCCTGCGGAGACATCACCTCGCGGACCCGGAGCCAGAGGGCGCGCCAGCCGGTCGCCGGTGCCTGTCGGTCTGTGTCCTCCACGGCGCCACCCCTTCTCCGTACGGATCGTGATCCGAGCATGCGCCCCCCCGGACACGGAGGCAAGACCTGCCCGCGATCAGTTGGTTTACACCGTTAACCGGTAGTAGAACTGGTCCATGGTGCGTCTGCGGACCGTCTCCCCCTCCGAGCCCGGGTGGACGCGGCGACGCGCCGGCAAGGGATTCGTCTACCTGGACCAGCTGGGAGTCCGTCTCCCACCCGAGGACCGGGAACGCTGCCAGCTCCTCGTCATCCCGCCGGCTTGGGAAGAGGTGTGGATCTGCCGTCGGCCGAACGGCCACCTGCAGGCGGTCGGCACCGACGCCGCCGGGCGACGGCAGTACCTGTACCACCCCGAGTGGCGCCGCAAGCGGGACGAGTCCAAGCACGACCGGGTGCTGGAGGTCGCGAGTCGGCTGCCCCGGGCGCGCCGACGGGTGGCGGTCCACCTGCAGCTCGACGGGATGCCGTACGAGCGGGCCCTGGCCACCGCTTTCCGGCTGCTCGATCTCGGCTTCTTCCGGATCGGTGGTGAGACCTACGCCGAGGCGAACCACTCGTACGGTCTGGCCACGATCCGCAAGGAGCACGTCACCCTGGAGAACCGCGACGTCGTCTTCGACTTCGTCGCCAAGTCCGGTCAGGAGCGCTACGTCGCGTTGGCCGACGACCTCGTCCGAGCGTCCGTGGCCGACCTGCTCCGACGCCGCAGCGGCGGGCCGGAGCTGCTGGCGTACAAGGACGGGCGCCGCTGGAAGGACGTCACCTCCGCCGACATCAACGCGTACGTGAAGGAGCAGGTCGGTGGCGAGGTGTCGGCCAAGGACTTCCGCACCTGGCACGGCACGGTGATCGCCGCGGTCGCCCTCGCCGGGGCCAACGGGGACGCGACCACGGCGACCCGCCGCAAGCGCGCCGTCAGCTCGGCCATGAAGCAGGTCGCCGAGTACCTGGGCAACACACCGACGGTGGCCCGGAGCTCCTACGTGGATCCTCGGGTGATCGACCTGTTCGCCGACGGGGTGACCATCTCGCCCCGCTTGGCTTCCCTGGACGACGACCTGACCGACGGCAGCACGCACGGAAAGGTCGAGCGCGCCGTCCTCAACCTGCTGAAGATCTGAGCTGCTGGCCACACGATCGGGCAGGATCGGCGGATGACCTCTGCAGACGCTGCTCACGGCGAGGACGCCGGACCCTTCTTCCACGGCACGAAAGCCGATCTGGCACCCGGAGACCTCCTGGAGCCCGGCTACGGCTCCAACTACGGCGAGGGCAAGAAGGCCAACTTCCTCTACCTGACCGCCACCCTCGATGCGGCCACCTGGGGAGCGGAGCTGGCCGCCGGCGACGCCCCCGGGAGGATCTATCGGGTCGAGCCGACCGGTCCTATCGAGGACGACCCCAACCTGACGGACAAGAGGTTCCCGGGCAATCCCACGCGGTCCTACCGCACCCGGCATCCGCTGCGGGTGACTGACGAGGTCCAGGAGTGGGAGGGCCACCCCCCTGAGGTGCTGCAGGCGATGCGGGACCACCTGGCCGAGCTCCGGCGTCAGGGCGTGGAGGCGATCAACGAGTGATCCCGCCGGCCGGTCCGAGGATCCCCCGGCCGAGCAGCCAGGTGACGAGGTAGGAGCCGAGCAGCAGCACCGACATCACCAGACCGAACCGCAGCAGGAACGGGTTCCCGAACGGGTCGGCGAGCCGCTGCAGGACGACAGCGACGAGGCTGTGCGGATCGGTGACCACATCCCAGGAGTTGAACCGGGGGAACCGTCCCAGGTAGACACCGATGGCGCTGAGCACCAGCGAGCTGACCGCGACCGCCCAGCCGACCAGGTGCCCGTTCCGCGCCTCGACCACATGGTGCACGACGAGCAACGAGACCAGGCCGAGCGCGAGGCCGGCGGCGGCGAAGGTGCCGATCAGCGCGGCGTCGAACCACAAGGGCACCCCGCCCGCCCGGCCGAGGTGGATGAAGTCGGTGAGGATGTACGGCGCGTTGGGCAGGAACAGCAGCCAGCCCGCACCGAGCACCCACAGCAGGGGGCGCGGGCCGCCGCGACCGTGAACGACCGCCACCCCGAGTGACAGCACGAAGGGGATCCAGGCGAGGAAGAGGTTCCAGGTGAGGAAGACGAAGGCGGGCTCACCCACGCGATCCATCCGCACGGCGAGCAGCGCGACCGCGGCCAGGGACATCGCGACGAGCGCGGCGGCGAGCCCGGCCAGCCAGATCACGGTCCGACGCCTCGGAGGGTTGGACCACAGCGGTCGCGGGGGCATGACCCGAGTCTGCCCGACCGGGCCACGAGATGACGACAGTTCGGCGCAGGCCCCCTCGGCCGAACCGCTGAGATCCGGCGCGTCGACCGATCAGCGGTCCTGGGTGATGATCCCGGCGCGGTAGCAGTGGGTCCGGTACGGCAGATCGACGACGTCGGCGTCCGGGAACCGGTCGGCGAGCAGCGCCGCCGCCCGGTCACGGATCTGTCGTCGGACGTCGTCTCCGGCGGTGAGGTAGTAGCTGCGGGTGGTCACCAGCCCGGCCAGGTCGGCGACCTGCATGGGTTGCTGCCAGTCGACCGTGAGGGTCTCGACCGGCTCGAAGCCCGCGGGGAGGTCCGGTGCGTGCCGGTCCGCGTCGATCGTCTCCCGATCGGCCAGCGTGTGCCAGATCGCGGCCAGCTCGGCCACCCAGGGAACCCGCACGTCCAGGAAGTTCCACACCCAGCCGGCGCGCCCGGTGAACTTCAGGATCCGCTGGAGCTCGGCGACCCCGGCCGAGGGTTCGACCCAGTGCCACGACTGGGCGAACGTGACCAGGTCGGCGGTGCGGGCGCTGACTCCGGTGGCCTCACCTGTGCCGACGGTCACCGACACCGTGGGCAGCTGCCGACGCACCTGCGCGAGCATGTCGGCCGACGGATCGACCGCAACGACCTCGAACCCCCTCGCGTCCAGCGCCACGGTCAGCTTGCCGGTGCCGGCACCGACGTCGACGACTCGGCCGCGGTCGGGAACGCCGTCGACCAGCCAGTCCACCGCCCGGTCCGGATAGCCGGGCCGAAGCTGCTGGTAGCGGTCGCCACCGCTCGCGAAAGCCGCCCCCAGGCGGCGGAACGCGACGGGATCGCCGGCACTCACCCGAGCATCATCTCTGACGACCCCCGTCGGCAGCAGGTCAACCCGAGGCCGCGTCGCGGTGGCCAGCGCGGGACCCGGTCAGGCGCCGCCGGTCACACCGAGCGACTCACCGGTGATCCAGGACGCTCCCGGGGACAACAGGAAGGCGACCGCGGAGGCGACGTCGTCCACCACGCCCAGCCGCCGGATCGGGTGGGCGGCGACGAGCTGACCGCGGATCTCCTGCGGGATGGCCTGCTCGTTCCGCTCGGTCATGATCGTCTCGGGCACCACGCAGTTGGCGCGGATGCCGGCCGGACCGGCCTGGACGGCAACCACCCGCATCAGCGCCTCGAGCCCCGCCTTCGCCGCCGTGTAGGCCGCGGGTGAGCGCTCGTGCGGGCGTCGGGTCACTGACGACGAGATCGCCACCAGCGCACCACTGCCTCGACCCTTCATCGCCGGCAGGAACGCCCGCACCGTGAGGAACGCCGAGCGCAGGTTGTCGTGCAGGGCACGGTCCCAGTCCTGCGGGTCGATGTCCTCGACCGGGCCCGGAGGGATCCTGCTCCCGCCGGCATTGAGGACCACACCGTCGGGCACCCCGAACCGCTCGAGGACCTCCGCGGCCAGCTCGGCGACCCGGCCGGATTCGCCCAGGTCGGCGACGACCCCACCCGCCACGTCGCCGGACGACGCCTCCCGAGCCAATCGCTCACAGGCGGTGTCCACCCGATCTCGATCGCGGCCGTGCACGATCACCCGGTTGCCCGTCGAGACCAGGTGCGCGGCGATGCCGAAGCCGATCCCGCTGGTGCTACCGGTGACCAGCACCAAGGGCGCACCGGTCCCATGGGGTCGACGCGCGTCTGTCGTGTCCGTCATGTCCACCAGCCTGAACCCTCCCGGCCCGGCTGTCATCAGGGCTGCTCGGCAGCCATCAGTCAGGACTCGTCGTCGGTGTTCGCCTCGGCCACATCGCGTACGTAGGCGGCCCGGAAGTGGGCGATCGCCGCCAGTGTCTGGTCGGTGTCGTCGGCGGGGACCTCCCGCCGCGCGTGCGCCCACCGGACGTACGGTCCCAGCAGATCCGGCAGGGCGAGCAGCGGGTCGAGGTCGTGGTGCAGGGTGGTCGGCCAGAGGTAGCCGAGTCCCAGCTCGATCCGGACGGCACTGAGCAGCTCCGGGTCGGCCGACGTCTCCTCGGTGATGCCCAGCAGTGCGTCGACGAGCACGGCCCGATCGGCCGGTTCGCCGACGACCGCACCCTCCGGCGACGCCGCGAACTCGTCCACCACGTTCTCGATCTCCGCCGACGTCCACTCCCGCCGCTCCCAGCCCCGGCCACCGGGCGGACACAGCCGCAGTGCCCACTCGACCAGCGGCCGGGCCTGCGGCCAGCTGTCGGACTCGAACGGCGGCTCGACGGTCCGGCCGACGGCGATCGCGTCGCTCAGCCAGCTGCGCGCGTCGGCGGGGGTCAGATCCCCGGTCACCATGCCGGTCTCGCCGCTCGCCATCAACGCCTCCCGGACCGCGGCCAGTGGCGCCGGCACGACGAAACCGTCCTTCAGCGCGGCGCCGGAGTTGAAGTCGACCAGACCGATGACCGTGAGGTCGAACTCGCCCACGCGCAGCGCGACGACGATGTCGGTCGAGTCGCGCAGCGGGTCGGTGGTCTGCCACCCGCCCACCGCCTCGGCCTCGGCCAGCGGCAGCAACCAGAGCGGCACCGTGGCACTGTCCAGCGCCGCATCCACCTCGTGATGCAGTCGAACGTCCGGCAGCAGCCGGGCCACCGTCCAGGCAAGCACCTCCAGCCGGTGATCTCCCGAAGCGAGGAACATCCTGACGAACTCCGCGGGCTGCGGCAGGTCGGCGGGCGCGTCCTGACCCACCGGGCGGACGTCCGGGTCGAGACCCGAGATGAGGGAGCTGGCCAGCATCATGATGTCGATCGGATGACCGGCCTCCAACGCCGCCGCGACCTCGTCCTCGAGCTCGGGGGTGGCCTCCGCCTGCGCGCGGGCCTCCTCTTCTGCTGCTCGCCTGCGCGGGTCCCCGCTCTGCCCGTGACGAGAGGGGTTCTTGCGTCTGACCATGGGTGCAGAGCGTACTGGCCGGGACCACGGGAGCGTGATCGGCGACAGGCGGTCCGCTTGTGTGGCGTACGTGCCACAGAAGTCCACCGACCGATCTGAGATTTCCGTCCCGCGGGTGTCGATCGAGCCGCCCGCGGTGCGTAGTGGGGGTGTCAGAATCACTGCGAGGCGAGGAGCCACCACCATGAAGTACGTGCTGATGTACACCAACCGCCCGGACCTGGACGCCACCGTGCCACCGGAGCGTCGGCAGGCGGTCTACCAGGCCATCTACGCCTGGTTCGGTCAGAACGCGAGCGCCTTCGCCGACAGCGGGGCCGAGCTGCTCGGTCCGGAGACGGCGACCACCGTACGGTCCGGCGACGGCGGTGCTCCCGTCGTGGTGGACGGGCCGTTCTCCGAGGCCAAGGAGAACATCGGTGGCTTCAGCGTCATCGACGTGCCCGACATCGACGCGGCGATCGCGCTGGTGAAGACCTGGCCGTCCCTGGAGCTCCCGGGCGTCGCGATCGAGATCCGGCCGATGATCGAGGACTACAGCCACATGCCGGACTGAGTCCGGTGACGGTGGCCGACGAGGGGGTCCCGGACGCGGTTCTCGCGCAGATCGTCCGGGATGAGGCGGGGTTGATCGTCGCCGCCCTGTATCGCCGGATCGGTGACTTCGACGTCGCCGAGGAGTCGGTGCAGGAGGCGGTGGTCGCCGCGCTCCAGGCGTGGCGGGTCGACGGCATCCCCGCGAACCCGGGGGCCTGGCTCACGCTGGCTGCCCGGCGCCGGGCCATCGACCGGCTGCGGCGGTCCGTTCGCGAGGAGAAGACCGTCGATGCGCTCACCTTCGCCGACAGCCGGGCCCGGCTGCTGGCCGAAGAGGATGCCGACCCGGCCGCGGCGGCACCGGGGGCGGGCGCCGCCACCGGCGACGCGGCCGACGAACGGATCCCGATGCTGTTCGGCTGCTGCCACCCGGCACTGCGCGTGGAAGCTCGGCTCGCATTGATGCTGCGGGCCGTGGTCGGACTGACGACGCCCCAGATCGCCCGTGCCTTCCTGGTGCCGGAGGCGACGATGGCGCAGCGTCTGGTGCGGGCGAAGCGGAAGATCGGGGCGGTCGGCATCGCCTTCGAGATCCCCGTCGGCCGGGAGCGGGCCAGTCGGCTGGACGAGGTGCTGACCGCGATCTACCTGACCTACAACGCCGGCTTCCTGTCGGCGGTGGACGGGGGGCTGGCCGATGACGCCATCTGGCTGGCCGAGCTGCTGGCCCGGGCCCTCCCCGAGGAGGCGGAGGCCTGGGGGCTGCTCGCCCTGCTGACCAGCCTGTCGGCACGCGCCCGGACCCGGTTCGACGAGGACGGTCGGCTGGTCCTGCTGGCCGACCAGGACCGTGCCGGCTGGAACGCGGTGGATCTGGCTCGGGCCGAGGGGTACCTGCTCCGCTCGGCCGACCTCCGACGTCCCGGTCGGTTCCAGCTGCAGGCAGCGATCGCCGCCTGCCACGCCGACGCGGCACGCTGGGCGGACACCGACTGGTTGCAGATCCTGACCTTGTACGACCTGCTGCTCACCCACGACCCGTCCCCCGTGGTCCGGCTCAACCACGCCATCGCCCTCAGCCACGTGTCCGGTCCCGAGCCCGCGTTGGCCGAGCTGACCGAGATCGCGGACCGACTCGGTGACTACCACCTGCTGCACGCCACCCGTGCCCAGCTGCTCGCCGAGCTGGGCGACCTCGAGGCAGCCCGAGCCGCGAACCTGCGCGCCCTCGAGCTGACCGACAACCCGGCCGAACAGGACCTGCTGCGGACGCGGATCGCCCGATTCGAGGGGTGAGTCCACCCGCTCCGGCTGCGGTCGCTCGCGCGACACCCTGACCGAGTGGGAGCATGTCGCCAGAGCCCATCCCGGGGTCTACTCAGCCCACCAGTGGAAGGGGCACCATGAGCACCAGCTCTCGGCCCGTACTCGACATCAACGGCAAGCTGCTGGGAACCGGCGCGGTGCTGCTGTGCATCGGTGGTGCGGTGCTGATGACCGGCGCAGCACTCGCCTCGGTCGCACTCGCACAAGCCGCCAAGAAGTGGATCGACCAGCTGGAGGAGTCCCCGGCGGTGATGGCCCAGCGGCACCTGCACCACCTCAAGGTGGCGGCCGAGGCCGGAACCAGGGCCTGGAAGGACGAGACCGCCTGAGGTCTCGATCGGCTCCGGTGATGTCGTCCGCTCGACGGCGGGCGACGGACGTCGCCCGCAATCGATGCATCCCGGAGGCATCCGAGGTGAGCCTCGGGTCCGAACAGGTCAGTGCGTGGAGCACAGGTTCCGCGTGGCTGTGTCGGCCGTCAGCGCCGTCGTGGCGCGTGTTCGCCCGTTCGGTGCCTGACTCCTGCTACGAGATGAGCCGACGTCCATGATCGAGTTCCGGTCCGTGAGCAAGGAGTTCCCGGACGGCACGGTCGCGGTCGAGAACTTCAGCTTCGTGCTCCCGTCCCACCAGACCACCGTCTTGGTGGGCTCCTCCGGATGCGGGAAGACGACGCTGCTGCGCATGATCAACAGGATGGTCGAACCCAGCTCGGGGCAGGTGCTGATCGACGGCGTCGACATCGCGAGCCAGGACAAGGTGCAGCTCCGTCGCCAGATCGGCTACGTGCTCCAGGCGGCCGGTTTGCTCCCCCACCGCACCGTGATCGACAACGTCGCGACCGTCCCGGTGTTGAACGGTGTGGGCAAAGCTGCGGCCCGGGCATCGGCGCTGGAGCTGCTGGACAAGGTGGGGTTGGATCGCTCGCTGGCCCAGCGCTATCCACGACAGCTCTCCGGGGGACAGCAGCAGCGGGTCGGTGTCGCGCGGGCTCTGGCCAGCGACCCGAACATCTTGTTGATGGACGAGCCGTTCGGGGCGGTGGACCCGATCGTGCGGGCCGACCTCCAGGTCGAGCTGAACCGCCTGCAGCGCGAGCTCGGCAAGACGATCGTGTTCGTCACCCACGACATCGACGAGGCGTTCACCCTGGCCGACCAGGTCGTGATCTTCAAGAAAGGCGGCGTGATCGCCCAGGCCGGCACACCGGCCGAGATCCTGGCCAACCCGGCGGACGCCTTCGTGGCCAGCTTCATCGGCGCCGACAAGGGCGGGCGAGACCTCTTCCTGCAGCAGCGGTCGGGGGACGGCGGCCTCACCCTCGTCGTGGACGCCGACGGCCGACCGCTCGGCGTCCTGGATGCCGGCTCGGCCGAGACACCCGGCTCGGGGAGCTCCGCCACGTGAGCTGGACCCTTTCCAACCTCGACCTCATCGGCACGCTGACGCTGAACCACGTGCGGCTGGCGGTCATCCCGATCGTGGCCAGCTTCGTCTTGTCGATCCCCCTCGGCTGGCTCGCGAACCACAACCGGGTGATGCGGGCGATCGTGATCACCGGCGGCAGTCTGCTCTACACGATTCCCTCGCTGCCGTTGTTCGTCATCCTTCCGTTGGTCATCCCGACCCGAGTGCTCGACGAGACGAACCTGGTCGTCGCCCTGACGATCTACGGGGTCGCGATCATGGCTCGTTCGGCCTCCGATGCCCTCGCCTCCGTCCCGCCCACCACGCTCGACGCCTCCACGGCGATCGGCTTCTCCCCGCGTGGCCGCTTCTTGAGGGTCGAGCTCCCCCTGGCCGGTCCGGTGCTCCTGGCCGGTATCCGTGTCGTCTCCGTCAGCACCATCGCCCTGGTCTCGGTGGGGGTGATCATCGGCTCGGCCAACCTCGGCTACCTGTTCCAGAACGGCAAGCAGCGCGGCATCCTGGAGGAGGTCGTGGTGGGCATCCTGATCAGTCTGTTGCTCGCGTTGCTCTTCGATCTCATGATCGTCGGCGTCGGCCGCCTGCTGATGCCCTGGAACGAGAACGGCGGCGGCTGGCTCCGGAGCCGGCCACGCTTCGGGCGGGTCCCGGTGTCACCACTCGACGTGTCGTCCGTGGGTGGGGCGCGATGAATCTCCTCCTGAGCGCCTTGGCCTGGATCGTCGATCCGGCGAACTGGGTCCCGGGCAGCCAGAGCCCGCTGCCGATCCAGGACCGGCTGGTCGAGCACCTGATCTACACGGGTGTGGCCATCGTCATCGCCGGACTGATCGCGCTGCCGCTGGGCTTCTACATCGGCCACACGGGCAAGGGACGACAGTCCGTGATCGCGTTCACCGGGTCGATGCGAGCACTGCCGACGCTCGGGGTGCTGTTCTTCCTGCTGATGGTGTTCGGCTACGTCATGTCCTACGACCGCGCGCCGATCGTCGGAGCCACCATCGCCTTCGTGATCCTGGCGATCCCGTCCATGCTCGCCGGGGCGTACTCCGGGCTGGAGTCCGTGGACCGCCAGACCATCGACGCGGCTCGGGCCAACGGCATGACCGAGTGGCAGATCCTCACGCAGGTGGAGATCCCGCTGGCCCTGCCGCTGATCGTCGGCGGCATCCGGGCCTCCGTGCTGCAGGTCGTCGCGACCGTGACCATCGCCTCGTACGCGGGTCTGGGCGGCCTCGGCCGCATCATCACCAGCGGTATCGGGCTCAACGACTACGATCTCATCCTCGGCGGTGCCATCTTGGTCACCGTTCTCGCGCTCGCGCTCGACGGGCTCTTCGCCCTGATCCAACACGCCACGGCCACGAAGGGGTTGGCCGACAGCGACACCGGTCCGCGACCACGACTCACTCGCTCCACCACAACCAGCACGCTCACCAACGCGTGAGATGAAGGGAAGCCACCATGACCACACTTCACCGACGGGTGCCGCTCCGACTGGCCCGGGTGGCGGTCGCCGCCATCGCACTGGCCACGATCGCCGCCCTGACGGCCTGCGGGTCGAGCGATCCCACCGCCCCGGCCTCCACCGCCCCCGCCGGCGGCAGCAAGGTCGTGGTCGGTTCCTTCGCGTTCCCCGAGAGTGAGATCCTGGGCGAGATCTACGCCCAGGCGCTCGCGGCCAAGGGCGTCGAGGTCGAGAAGAAGTTCAACATCGGGCCGCGCCAGCAGACCATCCCGGCCCTGCGCGACGGCTCGATCAACCTCATCCCGGAGTACAACGGCAACCTGCTGGCGTACTACAACCCCGAGTACACGGAGCGCACCACGGCGGATGTGGACAAGTCCCTGGGTGCGGCTGTGGCCAAGGACAAGCTCCGCGTGCTGAAGTCGGCCGCCGCCGAGGACAAGGACGCCTACGTCGTGAAGAAGAAGACCGCGACCGACAACGGGCTCACCTCCATCGGTGACCTGTCCAAGATCGTTCCCTTCAAGCTCGGCTCGAACCCCCAGTTCGGCGAGCTCGGCTACGGCATCCCCGGCCTGAAGAGCGTCTACGGTGTCGGCACCAACCCCAAGGACGTCACGTTCGTGCCGATCGAGGACTTCGGCGGACCGGACACCGTCAAGGCACTCGTCGATGACTCGGTCCAGGTGGCCGACATCTACACCACCTCGCCCGCGCTGGTGGCCGAGGACCTCGTGGTGCTGAGCGATCCGAAGAACATGATCTCGTCGCAGAACGTCGTGCCACTGGTCGCAGAATCGGCCTACACCGACCAGCTCGGCGAGACCTTGAACGCCGTGTCGGCTCAGCTCACCACCGACGACCTCATCGCCCTGCGCGAGCGGGTCGAGGGCAAGGAGAAGGCGTCGGCGGAGGTCGCAGCCAAGGACTGGCTGACCGAGAAGGGTCTGCTCTAGCCGCCGGCTGAGGCCGAGGCCCGCATCCGGTTGTTGCGGGCCTCGTGCGTCAGCTCGGCCAGACCGAGGTGCTCGAGCAAGGGCGGCAGGTACATGCCGAAACGCCCCCGGTAGCCGTTGCGGAGGCCGTACCAGCCGCCCACCGGGTTGTCGGCTGACCGCCCGAACGCTTCCACGGTGGCGTCCTTGGCGGGCTTCTTCTCGTCCGCCGCACCGAGATCCACCCAGTCGCCCTGGGCCACGAGCCAGTCCCGCAGATCCTCGATCGCGCGGCGTCGGTAGCGGAGTCTCGTCGACCCGACCTGGCAGATGAGCACCTCGTCGTCGGTTGGGTCGACGTACATCTCGTACGTCGACGTGCCCGGCGCGGTGGTCAGCCGCCACGGATCGTCCTCGGTGCCTGCGCTCATCGTGTGTCCCCTCGTCGGCAACCCGTCCGCACTGGACCGGCCGCACCCGCCTACCACTGTGCCCCGCTGGTGCGGATCGTGTCACCCCTTCGGCCACACCGCGGGTCATCCGATCGTCGCGCCGCGCGGACTCAGCCGCCGATGATGACCGTCGGACAGCCCGGGCCGGGCACGATCGGCGTTCCGTGCAGCGACAGGTCCGCCAACCGGGCTGCCGGGAAACCGCCGATCAGCACGGTCATGCTGCCCATCGCGATCCCGTTGGGTGCCGGGCTGACACAGACGATCCCGCCGGGGATCGAGTTCGCGACGGCCGCCGGCATGCCACCGATCATCACCGTGGGTACCGCGGCGGCGGGGGTGATAGGGCCACCGACGTGCGGCTTTGGGCCGTCCATGAGGGGGCAGACGACCATGTCGCCGGCACGGAGCGCGGGTCCGGTCGGCATGGTCCACCTGTCTTTCTCGCTCTCGTCGTCGACGTCAGTGACGCCGGCGAGCGCAGCTTCCAGACTTCATCCCGTCTCGCGGCGACAGGAGTGCCGATGGCGCGTCCGATCGGGCAGACCCGACTGCCCGTTCGGGCAGCGCGAGGTGGGTCCAGTCCTCTAAACTCCGCTGCGATCCGGTCCTCGCCGAAGCTGATGGCGGCAGCGGACCCCGACTGATCGCTACGCCTTGGCGTAGCGTTGCCGACCGGTCACACCTCCACCAACCCAGTGACCGATGTCGAAGATGAAGCCGAGCACGACGAAGAACCAGCCCCACCCGTTCAGGCCCCCGATGAGTGGGTTGTAGGAGAGGACGAAGAACAAGGTCGCGTAGGGAAAGAAGATCAGCCCGAGCAGCGGGATGACGAAGCCGCTGAAGGCGCGGTCCACCAGGTTGGAGAAGAGCCAAACCAGCACCAGCACCACTCTCGGGGCGAAACCTGCCAGCAGTGCGAGTAGACATCCCATCCGCGAACCCTCTCCTCTGGGGCACCCATGGTGACCCTGACGGAATTCTCGCAGTGACTCGCGCCGCCTACCTCACCCGCCTCGGGTGACAGACCAGCGGCGGTCCGTGAACAGCGAACTCGAGCGTCGACCGTGCTGTCAGACCTTGTCAGAGAACGAATCCGGTCAAGTGGGGATGGGTTTCCCGATCGCGGACAACGGGGGGAACGTGGGCGGGGCGATCTTCGTGTCCCACCAGTACTGCAGCTTGGACATCTGACCTTGGTCCACGAACAGCACGAGTCCACCGTGGTAGCCGTCGCCGTCCACGTCGGCCCGTACGGGAGTGCGAGCGAGGACGTGGGATCGGGAATCACCGTCGACGATCAGGCCGATGGTCAACGTCCCGTCGTTGCTGGCTTGCACCGACAGCGCCTGCTCTCGAAGGGTCTCTACGCCAGGAAAGTCCGCAGACAGCAGCAGATCGAGGACCGCGCGCTCGCGGTCAGAGAGAGGACGGGTCACGTTCGCGATCGTGCCACAGACCAACTGTCGTGGCACCTCATGTGTGCGGCCGGGACAGCCCGGCTGTGTTCATCCCCGGTCCGCCCAGTTGAGGCGTCGGCGCAGGGACCGAACTGTGTGTGGTGTTGGCTCCGTCCGACATCCTGCCTGGTCAAACGGTGGTTCCTGGGTGGGCCTAAGTGGACTTGAACCACTGACCTCCGCCTTATCAGGTGAGCCAGGCGGGTCCAGACACGAGGGGCTGGGGCAGCGATCCGTCTACGGGCGTCCATCCACAAGCGCGACGATCCCGGACGTCTGTGACGCAGTTGGCCACGTCGTCGATGAGGCGGACCTAGAGGGACCACCTGCTTTCACCGGGCCAGCAAGCTGCCGACGGGGCATGGTTCGGTGGAGCACATTGTCTACGAGTTGCGCGGCAAGGGTGCCGATTGACGCGGACAGAAGACCGGCTCGGTGACTTCGAAGCATCTCGTGTGCGGCAGCGCTGTTGGGTCTACGTTGGGCGTACTGCGGTTCGTGACCTAAGGACTGTTATGCATATGCGTAGACTCGTCGTGTCCAGTCTCGCGAGCGCGGCCTTTCTGACTGGCAGCGTCATAGCCGTCCCGGCAGCTCAAGCCTCGGTGGCGACAGTGCCTCGTCCTGACCACGTCGTGATGTTGATTCTGGAGAACCATTCGTCAGGCGACATCCTGGGGAATCCGGACGCCCCGTACATCAACTCCCTGGCGGCGTCGGGGGCGAACATGACCTCCTCGTTCGCTCTCACCCATCCCAGCCAACCGAACTACATCGGGCTGTTCTCCGGCTCGGTAAATGGAGTGACCGACGACTCCTGCCCCAAAACCCTGAGCGCGGACAACCTCGGTGCCCAGCTCATCAACTCGGGGCAGGGTTTCGCCGGCTATGCCGAGGACTTGCCCAGTGTGGGCTACACCGGATGCACGAGTGGCGCATACGCGCGCAAACACAGCCCCTGGGTGAACTTCACCAACGTGTCAGCATCGGCCAACCGACCGCTGACCCAGTTCCCCACTGACTACTCCACCCTGCCGGCGATCTCCATCGTGATCCCAAATCTGCAGCACGACATGCACGACGGATCGATAGCCCAAGGGGACGCGTGGGTCCAGGCTCATATGGACGGCTACGTGCAGTGGGCCAAGCACCACAACAGCGTCTTCCTGCTGACCTTCGACGAGGACGACAACACCGCGAACAACCAGATCACGACCATCTTCCAGGGGCAGAACGTCGAGCCCGGGCAGTACGCCGAACACATCGACCACTACAACATCCTTCGCACCCTTCAAGACGCCTACGGTCTTGCCCCGATCGGCAACAGTGCAACGGCTTCGCCCATCCTCGACATCTGGAAGCCGGACGTGAACGCTCCCCTGGCGAGTTTCACCGCGACGTGCGTGGAGCTGACCTGCTCCGTGGACGGCTCGGGGTCCACTGCCGCGGCGGGCTCACTCACCGGATGGCGATGGACGTGGGGGGACGGCAGCGAGACAACTGAGCCCACGCGAGCCAGCCATACCTACGTGGCATCGGGCGACTTCACGGTGACGCTGCAGGTCACCGACGACCAAGGTCGGACCGGACAGACGACACGATCGGTGTCCCCGCGGACGGCTGGTCCGGTGGTAATCGCCGCTGACGCGTTCAATCGCACCGTGACGGCGGGGTTGGGATCCGCCGACGTGGGCGGCACCTGGGCGTTGGTCGGAAGCGCCAGCACCTTCTCCGTCACACCCGGAGCCGCGTCTCTCGTCCAGTCGAAGGCGGGCGCGGGTTTGACCGCCTACCTGCCCTCCGCCAAGAGCACCGACACCGACCTCCAGCTGGCCGTGGCCACCAACCCGCTGCCCAACTCCAACGGCCTCTACCTCACCATGCTCGGCCGACGGGTCGGCACGAACCTGGAGTACGAAGGCCGAGCCCGGGTTCGGGGGGACGGCTCGGTGGTGATCAGCCTCGGCATGCTGACCGGCACCGCTACAGCCGTCACACTGAAGAGCGAAGTGGTGGCGGTGGGAGTGTCGCTATCCGCGGGTACGCCCCTCAAGACCCGCCTGCAGGTCTCCGGCACAGCTCCGACCACCCTCCGGTTCAAGGTGTGGTCCGGGGCTTCAGAACCGGCCACCTGGCAACTGACCTCCACCGACAGCACCGCGGCCCTTCAGTCCGCCGGAGCCGTGGGCATCACCACCTACCTGTCCGGCAGCAGCACGATCGCGCCGGTCACCGCGAAGCTCAGTGCATTCAGTGCCCGAGGCACGGCCCCACCGGTCAACCAGCTGCCGACCGCAGCGTTCACCGCTACCACGCCGAACCTGGCGGCGACGTTCGACGCGACGGCCTCCAGTGACGCCGACGGGACGGTCACCGGCTACGCCTGGGACTTCGGGGACTCCACCACCGGCACCGGCAGCAAGCCGACTCACACGTACGGCAGCGCCGGCAGCTACCCGGTCAAGCTGACCGTGACCGACGACCAGGGCGCGACCAACTCGGTCACCAAGACGGTGACAGTGACGGCCCCACCGGTCAACCAGCTGCCGACCGCAGCGTTCACCGCTACCACGCCGAACCTGGCGGCGACGTTCGACGCGACGGCCTCCAGTGACGCCGACGGGACGGTCACCGGCTACGCCTGGGACTTCGGGGACTCCACCACCGGCACCGGCAGCAAGCCGACTCACACGTACGGCAGCGCCGGCAGCTACCCGGTCAAGCTGACCGTGACCGACGACCAGGGCGCGACCAACTCGGTCACCAAGACGGTGACAGTGACGGCCCCACCGGAGACGCCGATCGCCGCGGACGACTTTGGCAGGACAGTTGCCGTTGGCTGGGGTTCAGCTGACGTCGGTGGATCGTGGACGACCTCGAGTGCGAGCAACTTCGCTGTCTCCAACGGAACAGGGTCTCTGACCATGAAGACCGCCGGGTCCGGTCCCGCGATCTATCTGAACTCGGCGTCGGCCAACGACGCTGACCTGCAGTTCACCGTAGCGCCGGACAAAGCCGCCACCGGCGGGGGCTACTACCTCGTCGCAGTCGGGCGCCGGGTCGCCAACATCGGCGAGTACCGGGCGAAGGTGCACGTGTTAGCCGGTGGCTCCGTCCGAGTGGCCCTGACTTTCTCGAATACGACCAACGTCGAGTCGACCATCGTGGCGGAGGCCGTCGTCCCCAATCTGACCGTGAGTGTCGGAGACGTCGTTCAGGTACGATTCCAAGCGTCCGGTACGAGTAGCACGAGCCTGCGCGCCAAGGTCTGGAAGGTGGGTAGCACCGAACCGGCAACCTGGACCGTCTCGACCTTCGACGCACGCGCGGGGATGCAAACAGCGGGCGGCGCGGGACTGTGGACCTATCTCTCGTCCACCGCAACGAACGCCCCGCTCGTCCTCCGCATCGACAATCTACGAATCGTCCAAGCGTCCACCAACCCCTGAGGCTGACTCCAACCGACGGCGGGTGGGTCGGCCGCTCAGGTATGAGGGGAGTAGAAGATCTGGATGCGACCTACCCTCCACTGAGCTTCGTTGACGTGGCCGACTCGGACTGTTGCTAAGGGCTGTGTGGCCGCGTGGCCAAGTAGCGCCGGAAGGCTCACGTCAAGGACGCAGGACTCGTTCTGCCAGGGGTCGCGCATACCCAGAAGTCGTAGCTCCGCTCCTGTTAGTCGTCGTAGCGACTGGCTCCCAGCGCGCCGAGCCTAAGAGGCTCTGCCTCGATATCGTCGGTCTCCAGTTTCAGATGCATCCGTTCCATGCGGTTCTTGGGATCGCTTGTTCGCTGGAGCAGGATGCGGATTCGGAGTCTGGGAGCTTGAGCCTGCGGTACGCGGGCTTGTAGTCGTCGGGCGGCTCTGATGGCGCTCACAATATTCCCACTGATGCTCACCGAAATTCTCCCCGTGGACCTCGGTGTGGCTCCGAGGCGTCTTCGCTCGCTGAGCGGATCGCTCCGTCCGACATCCTGCCTAGTCAAACGGTGTCTTCTTCGGTGGGCCTAAGTGGACTTGAACCACTGACCTCTGCCTTATCAGGGCAGCGCTCTAACCGACTGAGCTATAGGCCCGGAGGGGTGCCCCGGCTTCCCGGCGCGATCGCCAACCCTAGTCGATCCCCCACGGCTCGCTCAAATCGGTTCGCGGGCCGAGCAGACCAGCGGGGAACCCCATCACCGCTGTCGGTGACGAGATTCCCCGCGGTGACGGCGTCGGGCTGCAGATCAGTCCTCGGCGAGGGTGATCTCCAGACCACCGAGCATGGTGGCGGCCAGGTTGTAGAGGAACGAGCCCAGCGTGGCCAACGCGGTGAAGATGACCACGTCGACGCAGGCGATCAGGGCACTGACGCCCATCACCTTCTGGGTGTTGATGTACTCCTCGATCCGGAACGGCGTCGTGTCACCCGGTGTCGACACCACGCTGGCCACGATCTCGTTGACCGAGTCGAAGAGACCCGAGGTCGACAGCACCGTCCAGACCACGTACACCGCGACGACGAGCATGATCCCGGCCGCGATGGAGAACAGGAACGAGGTCTTCATCACCGACCACGGATCCAGCCGTGACAGGCGGAGTCGCGCCTTGCGCGTACGCCGAGCACCGCCCGCTCGCGCCTTGGCGGCAGCCGTGGGCTCGGGCGCCTTGGGCGCGACGACGGCGGCTGCGGCCGGAACCGCCGGCAGCACCGCCGTACTCGGTCCGGCCGTCTCCTCGGGCTTGGCCGCATCCGGGGCGTCCCCGGGTTTCGCCTCGGGCGTTGCCGGCTGGGGGAAACGGGATTGGGGCGACTGGGCCGCGACGGTGGCGGCACCGGCCGACGGCTCGGGACGGTAGAGCGGCTTCGCTTCGGGGGCCGACGAGGCGGACGAGGCCGGGGCCTTCGTCGGAGCTGACGACGAGTCGGGGACATTCGGCCGATAGGGACCCGGCGCGACCGAGCCCTCCCGGCCGGCGGCGGCAGCCGTCGCCGCCGCCCGCCCATGGCAGCTGCCGACGGTCGCAGGCTGTCGCTCGTCGGTCGGGCCCACGGCGACGTCGACGGCACGGACGGCGGATTCGTCGCCTGGCCGGCACCAGAGGAACCCCGGGCCGCGGCAGCGGCCGGCCCGGATGCCGAAGCTCCCGCGTCGGGCGCCGAACCCGGTCGGGAGGCGGAGGCGGCTGAGCTCGAACCGCCGGCAGCCGCACCGGCGGCTCCCGCGGCCACGGCCCCACCGGCCAGCGCCGCGGCACCGGCAGAGCCAGCTGGACTCGCCTTGGCGTCGGCGGCGGTGGTCGAGCTGTCCACGGCCGGGCCGGCGTGCGCAGCCGCCGACTTCCTCAGGCCGAGTCGCTCGAGCAGTCCGGGCTTCTTCGGAGCGGGTGCCGATGTCGAGGTGCCCGGTGCCGTGGGTGCCGGCCCTGGTTCGGGTGACGGCACCGGCGAGGCCGAGGCGGCGGACCCGGGTGCTGAGCTCGACGACGCGGCCGAGCCGCGTGCGGCGGACGACCCGGAGCCGGTCGACGATGGCGGGCCGGCCGGCGGAGTCGCCGACGAGGCCGACCGCGCCGAGTACGCGGAGTTGGCCGAGTAGCCCGAGCCCGCCGATCGCGCCGACGAGGACGAGGGTGCCGACCCGCTGCTGTACGCCGACCGGGCGGACTGGGCAGAGGCCGCGGAGTAGGCCGACGACACCGACGTACCCGATCCGGGAGCCTGCGTCGCGCCCAGGGCGCTGCCGTTCGCCAGCGGAGAGGCCGATGCTGCCGAACGAGCCGAGTACGCCGACTGGGCCGACGGTCCCGCTCCATAGCCGGGAGCCGACGAACCGGTACTCCCGTTCCCCGATCCGGCCGGCGGCAGCGGGGCAGCCGACGAAGCGGAGCGCGCCGAGTAGCCCGACGGGGCCGACCGAGCGGAGGCCGGGGCCGACGACGACGAGCGCGCCGAGTAGCCGGATGCGGCAGACGAGGCCGAACCGGCCGAGGGCCAGCCTGGTCGCGCTGCGCTGGGATCGCCGGCCGTCGGGGCACCGGAGGAGCCCGGCCACGCCGTGGTGGAGCGGTGACTCATGGTCTGCTCGGTCGCGGTCTCCTCATCAGTACCCCGGGCTGCGCCGCCCGCGGCGGACCCGACCGCCGGGCGGTCGTTCTGTCGTCCGTTGCCTTCGCTCACTGTTCGTCCTCCTCGACCACGTCGCCGGCCTCGGACTCGCCGTCACCGCTCGCCGGTGCCGGATCGCCCTCACCCGACTCCGCTGGGTCGGTGCTGGTGTCCTCGACCGCTGCGCTGGCAGGGTGGTCGGGATCCGTTACGTCTTCGGTTGTCTCCGGATCGAGCTCCGGATCCTCAGCGGTCTCCGGATTCAGTGCGATGACCACGACAGAGTCGTCGTCAGTCACACCGACGAACTTCACACCCATCGTGTCACGACCCTTGACCGGGACCTCGGACACCGCGCTGCGGGTGATCTGTCCGCTTGCCTTGATGGCGATGACCTCGTCGTTGTCGGTCACCACCAGTCCCCCGACCAACGAACCACGATCCTCGTTCAGCTTCATCGCCTTGATCCCGAGTCCACCGCGGCCCTGCTCTCGATACTCCGAGACGCGGGTGCGTTTGGCAAAGCCCCCGTCCGTGACGGTGAACACAGAGCGGTCCGAGTCGTCCTCCTCCGCCCGGATCACCGACATCGACAACAGCTCGTCGCCCGACCGGAACTTCATCCCGGTCACACCCGAGGTGGCCCGGCCCATCGGCCGGAGCTGGTCGTCGTCGGCCGGGAACCTGATGGCCTGACCCTTGGTCGAGATGAGCAGCACCTCGTCCGCGGGCGAGCACAGCTGGGCACCGATCAGCTCGTCGTCGTCGTCGCGGAAGTTGACGGCGATGATGCCGGCCTGCCGCGGTGAGTCGTACAGCGGCAGCGGGCTCTTCTTGACCAGTCCACGCTTGGTGGCCAGCAGCAGGTACGGCTGCACGTCGTAGTCCGAGATCGCCAGCACCTCCGCGATCTCCTCCTCCGGGAGGAACGACAGCAGGCCGGCGACGTGCGAGCCCTTGGCGTCGCGACCGGCCTCGGGCAGCTGCCACACCTTGGCCCGGTAGACCCGGCCCTTGTTGGTGAAGAACAGGATCCAGCGGTGGTTGCTGGTGGCGAACAGGTGCTCCACCACGTCGTCGGTGCGCAGCGTGGCCCCGCGCACCCCCTTGCCGCCCCGCTTCTGCACGCGGTACGCCTCGGTCAGGGTCCGCTTGGCGTACCCGCCCCGGGTGATGGTGACCACCACCGAGTTGTCGGGGATCAGGTCCTCGTCGGACAGGTCGCCGTCCGCCGCGATGATGGTGGTGCGGCGGTCGTCGCCGTACTTCTCGACGATCTCGCCGAGCTCGTCGCTGATGATCGACCGTTGCCGCTCCGGGCGGGCCAGGATGTCCTGCAGGTCGGCGATGATCCGCTCGAACTCCGCCAGCTGGTCGATGATGCGCTGCCGCTCCAGGGCGGCCAGCCGCCGCAGCTGCATGTCGAGGATCGCTGTGGACTGCACCTCGTCGATCTCCAGCAGCGCCATCAGACCCGTACGCGCGTCGTCGGTGCTCGGGCTGCGCCGGATCAGCGCGATGACCTCGTCGAGCATGTCGAGCGCCTTGACCAGCGCACGGTAGATGTGGGCCTTGGCCTCCGCGTCGTCCAACCGGTGCTGGGTCCGGCGCTGGATGACCTCGACCTGATGGGCCACCCAGAACGAGACGAACTGGTCCAGCCGCAGCGTGCGCGGCACGTCGTCGACCAGGGCCAGCATGTTGCAGCCGAAGGTGTCCTGCAGCTGGGTGTGCTTGTAGAGGTTGTTCAGCACCACCCGCGGCTGGGCGTCCCGCTTGAGCACGATGACCAGCCGCTGTCCCGTCCGGGCGGACGAGTCGTCGCGGATGTCGGCGATCCCGGCGAGCCGGCCCGTGTTCACCAGCTCGGCGATCTTGAGGGCCAGGTTGTCGGGGTTGACCATGTGCGGCAGCTCGTTGACCACCAGCATGGTCCGCCCGTTGCGGTCCTCTTCGATCTCGACCACCGCGCGCATGATCACCGAGCCACGACCGGTCCGGTACGCGTCCTCGATCCCCTTGCGACCCACGATCAGGGCACCGTTGGGGAAGTCCGGCCCCTTGACCCGCTCCAGCGAGGCCTCGAGAAGCTCTTCGGCGCTGGCCTCCGGATGCTGCAGGGACCACTGCACGGCGGAGGCGACCTCGCGCAGGTTGTGGGTCGGGATGTTGGTGGCCATGCCGACGGCGATGCCGGTCGAGCCGTTGACCAGCAGGTTCGGGAACCGCGCCGGCAAGACGACAGGCTCCAGCTCCTTGCCGTCGTAGTTCGGCTTGAAGTCCACGGTGTTCTCGCCGATGTCGCGGACCATCTCCATGGCCAGCGCCGCCATCCGGCACTCCGTGTACCGCATGGCCGCGGCCTTGTCGTTGCCCGGCGAGCCGAAGTTGCCCTGACCGGCGACCAGCGGATACCGCATCACCCAGGGCTGGGCGAGGCGGACCAGGGTGTCGTAGATCGCCCCGTCACCGTGCGGGTGGTACTGACCCATCACCTCGCCGACGATGCGCGCACACTTGTTCCACCCGCGGTCCGGCCGGTAGCCGCCGTCGAACATCCCGTACAGGATCCGCCGGTGCACCGGCTTCAGCCCGTCCCGCGCATCCGGCAGCGCCCGCCCCACGATGACACTCATCGCGTAGTCGAGATAGGACTTCTGGATCTCGTCCTGCAGATCCACCGGCTCCCGGCGGTCCGCCGGCTCGTGAGTCACATCAGTCATCGGTCAACCCCATCATTCGTTTCACGTGACACATCACCCTGCATGTTGATCTTGGTCCACCCATCCAGCCCCACACGTCCGCATCCACCCGCACCACTCCCAGCCCATCCAGCTGCTGCGCTCGTGGATGTGCGCTCAGCCGTCGCTATCGAGGACGAGCGCAGACCTGGCCCTCGCGTACGTGAGGTCGTCGGGGTCTGGGGGTGGGTGAGGGACGTGGATGGGCCTGGCGGGAGCCCGAGCCTGCGAGGGCGGATGGTTGTCCCGACCCCACCCCCAGACCCCGACGACCGACCCCACCAAATAGCGAGAAGATCAGATGTCAAGGAACCGCACGTCCTTCGCATTCCGCTGGATGAACGCCCGTCGTTGCTCGACGTCCTCACCCATCAGAATCGAGAACATCTCATCCGCCCGCGCCGCATCCTCCAACGTCACCTGCAGCAGGATCCGCTTGTCCGGATCCATCGTGGTGTCCCACAGCTGGTCGGGGTTCATCTCACCCAGACCCTTGTAGCGCTGGATCGGGTTCTCCCGGGGCAGCCGCTTGCCCTCCTCGGCACCGACCCGCAGCAGCGCGTCCCGTTCGGCGTCGGTGTAGGCGAGCTCGTGCGCCGAGTTGCTCCAGTTGATCTTGAACAGCGGCGGCTGGGCCAGGTAGACGTGGCCCGCCTCGATCAGCGGCTTCATGAACCGGAACATCAGGGTCAGCAACAGCGTCCGGATGTGGGCACCGTCGACGTCGGCGTCGGCCATCATGACGATCTTGTAGTAGCGCAGCTTGGCCAGGTCGAAGTCCTCGTGCACCCCGGTGCCCAGGGCGGAGATGATCGCCTGGACCTCCTGGTTCTGCATGATCCGGTCGATCCGTGCCTTCTCGACGTTCAAGATCTTGCCGCGGATCGGCAGGATCGCCTGGATCCTCGGATCACGACCACCCTTCGCCGAGCCACCCGCCGAGTCACCCTCGACGATGAAGACCTCGCACTCCTCGGGGTTGGTCGACTGACAGTCCGCCAGCTTGCCGGGCAGACCGCTGCGACCGAGCAGACCCTTGCGGTCCCGGGCGGCGTCACGGGCCTTCCGAGCGGCGATCCGAGCGATCGCCGCCGCCTGGCCCTTGCGGATGATCAGCTTGCCCTCTTGCGGGTTCTCCTCGAACCAGTCGCCCAGCTTCGCGTTCACCACCTGCTGGACGAAGGACCGCGCCTCGGTGTTGCCGAGCTTGGTCTTGGTCTGGCCCTCGAACTGCGGCTCGCCCAGCTTCACCGAGATGATGGCGGTCAAGCCCTCCCGGATGTCGTCACCCGACAGCTTGTCGTCCGGCTTCTTGATCAGGCCCCAGTTCTCGCCCCACTTGTTGGCGGTGTAGGTGAGGGCGGACCGGAAGCCCTCCTCGTGCGTGCCGCCTTCGTGGGTGTTGATCGCGTTGGCGAACGTGTGCACCGACTCGGTGAAGGAGGTGTTCCACTGCATCGCCACCTCGACGCTGATCGACTGCTCGACCCGCTCGGCCTCCACGGCGATGACGGTCGGGTTGACCGTGTCCTTGCTCTGGTTCAGGTAGCGGACGTAGTCGATCAGCCCGTCGGCGTAGCAGAAGGTGTCGGTGCGACCACCGTCGCGCAGCGTGGGGTCGTCGGGGTTCGCGAGATCCTGCCGGTCCGGACGCTCGTCGATGATGGTGATGGTCAGGCCCTTGTTGAGGAACGCCATCTCCCGGAACCGGGCAGCCAGCTTCTCGTAGGAGTACAGGGTCGTCTCGAAGATCTCCGGGCTGGCGTAGAAGGTGACGGTCGTGCCGGTCTCGTCACTGGGCTCCTTGCGCTCCAACGGACCGTCCGGCGTACCGAGCGAGAAGCTCTGCTCCCACCGGTAGCCATCTCGCTTGACGTCGACGGTGAGGTGCGCCGAGAGAGCGTTCACCACCGAGACGCCCACCCCGTGCAGGCCGCCCGACACCTTGTAGCCGCCGTCGCCGAACTTCCCGCCGGCGTGCAATACGGTCAGCGCGAGGGTGACGGCCGGGATCTTCTCGGTCGGGTGCTCCTTGACCGGGATGCCGCGGCCGTTGTCGATCACCTGGATGCCGTCGTCGGCGAGCATCCGGACGGTGATGGTGTCGGCGAAGCCGGCCATCGCCTCGTCCACCGAGTTGTCGACCACCTCGTTGACCAGGTGGTGCAGACCCCGCTCCCCGGTGGAGCCGATGTACATCCCGGGGCGCTTGCGAACCGCCTCCAGACCCTCCAGCACGGTGATGGAGTCGGAGTCGTAGCTGGTGGGACGGGCACCGTTGCCGTTGTTGACCGGCGGGAGGGTGGCCGACGCAGGGATCTCGACCGCGAGGACGTCGGCCGGATCGGTGGTGTCGGCGTCGGGGGCGGATGGCTCGGGGAACTCTTCGGTCACCGGCTCTGATCTCCTGTCACACAGGCGCCACCTGCTGCACAGACCCGATCCGGGTCCCACGCACAGGCGGCACGACAACACAGGGACGGCCGTGATCTGAGGGATCCGCAGCCGTCCGGAACGTGGTCAAGTCTACCGCGAGACGTCGGCAGAACCCGTATCCGCCAGGGGTCGATACGGGGGTAAATGGTCCTGAGAGCGCCGCAACGGCCGTTTGCGCCGATCGGCAGCCCGTTCTGGAGCACCGATACACACCCCCGGGCCTCAGGCGGGCTCAGAGGGCCGCGTACGCGATCGGGTCCACTCGGTCGACGACGTAGCCGACCTGCCCGGGTCCGCCGGCTCGAACCGTCGTGCTGCCTAGACTGACCGGGTGACCGAGGCCAGCACCACCAGCCCCGAGACCGGCCCAGGAACCGGCGACGCAGCGGAGGGATCCAGCAGTGGACGTGCCTGGGTGATGGTCGGGTCGCTGGTCCTCGCCTTCGCCGTGCTCATCGGCCTGACCTGGGTCGCCGGCGGGTTCGAGCAGCGGAGCGATCTCCGCACCGTCGTCGCCCCCGGCGCGGCCGTCACCTCGGGACCGTACGCGTTCACCTTCACCGCCGGGACGGTGCAGAAGACGAAGACCTACTCCGACGCGGTGGTCTACCGGGTCGTCCTGGCCGGCACCGGTCGGGTGACCGGGGACGAGGCCATGTCCCCCGACTCGCTCAACTGGATGTTCATCGCCAAGGACCCCCGGTCCCCGGCCTACCGGGAGCCGGAGAACGACCAGTTCGGGGTCGAGGACGCCCGCGGCACGACCGGCGGCGCGTTCTTCACCCCCGGACTCCCGCCCATTCCGTACCGGCTGACCTTCGAGTTCCCGGCCGACTCCTTCGAACCGGGTGCGACGATCCAGCTCGGGGTCTGGATCCTGGAGTACCGGGACACCACCCTGCTGCAGACCGGCGAGCTCAGCTGGGCGCCGACCGACCGGCTCTACCGGTACGAGCTGCCGCTGCGGCGGCTGGCCGACGACCTGGACTGACGTCTCTGCTGAGGCGGCTCGACCGCGAGTCCCGCAGCTACGGCGGCGTGAGTACCGGCCGGACCGCCCGCGAGACCGGGTCGTTGACCGCGACCCCGGCCAGCTGGCCCACGTAGCTCTCCGGCACCTGGAAGGTCACCTCGAGCGGCTCGGCCCGTCCGATCGGCATCTCCTCGCGCTGACAGCTGCTGCTGAGATCCCGCGAGACGTAGTCGGTGTTCGGCTCCCAGGTCCGCCGGCCCGGACCCAGGATCGCGAACGAGCAGAACAGGTCGGGGTCGTCGACACGGCGGACGACGTCGATGCGGGCGATCAGGAACACGGCGTTCACCGGCGGTGCGGTGATCTCCCCGGTGATGCTGTTGGTCAGCTCGGTCGTCTGCACCAGACTCACCAACCGGAACTCCGCGCCCATCGCGTCCACCGGCGCACCAGCGGTGTACTGGCGATAGCGGCCGTGGTCGGTCAATCCGTTCAAGGCGTACGCGGTCCACAGGCTCAGGTAGACGGCGACAGCGAGCAGCACGCAGCCGGCCCGCAACCACGCGCGACGGCGTCGGCCCGGACCGTTCTCCGGCGGAGCCACCCGGTCGGCCACCGGTGTGCGACCGTTCGGCAGCGCCGTCACGGCAGAGCCTCGGTGGTGCCCGAGGTGGCCGGCTGGAGCTCGCGGCCGGAAGCCGCCCGCCGCCACTGTTCGGCGTTGTCCGCGGTGATGCCGAGGTGGATGCGGGCCCGTTGGTAGAACCCGTGGACGGGCGACGACGCCCAGATCTCCAGCGACAGGTCGTCGATCTGCGCAGGGTCCACCTCGAAGACCAGCTGCTGCTCCTGGGCGAAGCCGGGATCGGCGGTCAGCCCGCTCGATGACCACAGGTTGTAGGTCCGGTCGTCGGTGATCAGGTGAGCGCTGTTCAGGTTGACCTTCTGCGGACCGGGGACCTCGAGTCGTGCGTGCACCACGACGAACATGCCTCGGGTCTCGGCCTGGACGCTGCCCCGGTCGACCAGTCGGGTCCCGACTTCGACGTCCCCGACGATGAGATCGGCCTGCTCGATCTCGACGGTCTGTCCGCGGACGCCGTCGATGTAGGTGAACTCGGGCTCGTCGTTCACCTTCAGCCCGACGGCGCTGAAGGCGAGACAGGCCAGGGCGACCAGCACGCCGACGAGCTTGTCGCGGGAGATCCGGACCCGCCCGTTCGGCCTGCTCACGCGCTCACCTGTCTCGTCGGCTCGGCCGGCTCGATCGGGTCGCCCAGCACCAGCGGATCGGGGAACTCCTCGTCGTCGGGCGCGTGCGAGCGGGCCCAGAACAGCTCGAGGCAGCGCCGGAACGCGACCGCCAGCAGACAGATCCGCAGCGGCTCGAAGATCGCGTCCGGAATGAGTCCCAGCGCCGGCCCGTACGCGAACCAGAACTCGATCGGGCGGCCGCCCAACAGGGTGTCGATCAGCATGTTCAGACCGTCACCGGCCATCACGATGGCCGAGTAGACCGCGACGTAGGAGCCGAGGAACACCACACCGGCCCGGAGCACCAGCCGCAGCGAGTGGAAGGTCGGCAGGTACTTGTCGTCGATGTCGCCGAGGAACGCCTCCTTCAGCTCGACCGCGGCCCGGCCGACGCCCGGTGGCGGCGGGCCGACCCCACGCAACCGACGACGCTCGGCGTGGCTGGCGAAGGCCGTCGACCCCGGCACCTTGCCCAGGTAGGGCTGGCCCTTGCGCCACAGCTCCGCGAGGGAGAGGACCTGGGAGCCGAACACCAGGGCGGCCACCGCCAGCCAGATGACGGGTTGGGCCAACGCCTCCCAGAACAGTGGCCACACCTCGTCGGCGACGAAGGTGACCGCCTGGGTGACGATCGCGGGGAGCCGGATCGACAGCACTGACAGCGCGTCCAGGATGGCGTCCTGCACGGTGGCGAGCCAGGCCATGAACTGCCGACCGGTGAGCCAGAGCTCGGCCTGTTGCCAGACGCGGATCCCGCCCATGATCACCACGAGCAGGAAGAACGACTCGACCAGGGCCACCAGGATGCCGAGGCTCCGGTAGCCGGTGCGATCGTGCAGCAGGTCGAGGCCCCGGCGGACCAGGTAGATGACCACCAGGCCGCCGAGCAGCCACCACGGGCTCTTGGTGGCCGCCGTGGTCAAGGTGCCGAGGACCGACGGTGCGTCACTGAACACGCCGTTGCGGAACAGCTGCTCGTTGGCCAGCTGCGTAGCGGTCTGGCTGACCTCGCCGAAGGCCGCGTAGATGCCGAGGAACGGCAGCAGCGTGATCGACACGAGCCGGGTGAGGCTGGTGTCACGATCGTCTCCGACCGCTTCGGTCTCGGGGATGAGGTCGCGGACACCGAGCTCGCGCCCCACGATCTGCAGCATGACCACGATGGCCACCAGCTGGGCGAGGAAGCCGAAGGAGAAGACCGCGAGCGCTGCCCACGAGTTCCACTCACCGACCCGGATGGCGAGCTTGAGCGCCAGCTGCGCCCCCAGCCAGCCGGCCAGGTAGACGGCAAGGATCTGCGGCAGGGTCCGCCACCAGACGCGCCCGGTGTCGAGCACCAGGATGCGGAGGTCGGCCCAGATCACCGGCGCAGCCTAATAGGCGGACCGGTCCGCACCGTCGGCTCGGCCCGCCTGGGACCCGGCCCCTCGGGATTCCCGCGGTCCGAGCTCAGCCGTACGTGTCGCGCGGGCCGCGGCCGTCTCGGACCGACAACCGGCCCTTCTTCCATGACGGTCCCTGCGGGCCGAGCACCTTGACCCGGGTGACCGTGCCCTCGCCCAGCTGCTCGTTGAGCTTGGCGACCAGCTGCGGCGCCATGGTCCGCAGCGAGGTCGCCCAGACGGTGGACTCGGTCCGGACGGTGAGGATCGTCTCCGCGTACGACTCCGGCCAGGAGTGGGCCGCGTTGGTCGGACCAACCAACGCCGGCCAGCGGGCCAGCAGGGCACGGACGCTCAGGTCGGTGCTCCAGCCCTTCGTGTCGACGAGCTTCTCCAGCGCGTCACCGAGCGGCTTGGGGTCACGGTCGTCGGGCCGGGCACCGGATCGGATCGGATCGACCTGGGCGGGCCGCTGGTAGCGCTTCTTGGACCGGCGACGGGGACCGGCCCCCACCGAGTCGGCGATGGATCGGGCCAGCTCGAGCCCACTCGGATCGTGCTTCGGTCCCGGCTCGACCGGCCCCGACTCCCCCGGCTCCGGCTCGGGTGGCCCTGGCTCGGATCTGCTCGGGTTTGTCGGATCCGCTCGGTCTATAGATCGAGCAGATCCGACAAACCCGAGCAGTTCGTCGTCATCGCGGGGGGGTTCAGTCATCGGAGGTGACCTCGCCGGCGGCCACCCGGTAGCGACGTCCGGACAGCTCGGCCGGTACGTCGGCGCCCACGGCCGCGGTGACCAGCACCTGTTCGGCGGTCAGCACGCTGGCCGCCAGCCGCTGCCGGCGGGTGCTGTCCAGCTCGGCGAACACGTCGTCCAGCACCAGCACCGGTTCGACCGCGTCGTCCCGCAGCAGCTGGAACGAACCCAGCCGCAGGGCCAGGGCCAGCGACCAGGACTCGCCGTGGCTGGCGTAGCCCTTGGCGGGCATCGGGCCCATGGTCAGGACCACGTCGTCGCGATGCGGGCCGACCAGGCAGAGTCCGCGCTGGATCTCGTCGGGGCGCCGCTCCAGCAGACCGGCGGTCATCACCTCGACCAGCTCGTCCCGGGTCAGGTCGGACGTCAGCTCCAAGCCCGACTTGTACGTGGCCGCGACCTCGGAGTTGGTGGGGGCGATGTCGGCGTACGCCGAACTGACGTGCGGGGCGAGCTCGGTCAGCGTCCGCAGCCGGGCGGCCAGCAGCTCGGCCCCGGCCGCGGCCAGGTGCGCATCCCACACGTCGAGGGTGGAGGCGGCCTCGGCCGGCGGCGGACCACCCCGGGACCTCCCGCTCAACGACTTCAGCAGCGTGCTGCGTTGCTTGAGGACGCGGTCGTAGTCGGCCCGGACACCGGCGAACCGTGGCCACCGGGCCACCACCAGCTCGTCCAGGAACCGGCGGCGCTCCGACGGGTCGCCCTTCACGATCGCCAGATCCTCCGGCGAGAAGACCACCGTCCGGAGCACGCCGATCAGCTCCCGCGACCGCCGCAGCGGTGACCGGTTCAGCTTGGCCCGGTTGGCCTTGCCCGGCGTGATCTCGACCTCCAGCTGCAGCTGCCGCGGATCGTCCAGCCCGGCCTGCACCCGCGCCCGGACCACCGCCCGCTCCGCCCCGAACCGGACGAGCGGGACCTCCGAGGACACCCGGTGCGAGGACAGCGTGGAGACGTACTCCACCGCCTCCACCAGGTTCGTCTTCCCCTGCCCGTTGGCCCCGACGAACGTGGTCACCCCGGACCCGAGCGGCACATCGACCTGCAGATAGGACCGGAAATCGGCCAGCTGCAGATGATCGACGAACATCGGGTCAGCCTAGGTGGTCGAAGCCCAGCCGATCGCCTCGAGTCGAGCGCCACCGAGCACGCGCACCGACGTGGCCGAGGTGTGCTGGTTCGGGGGCGCAGTCAGGGAGTGGTGGGCGTTCCGAGCGGAGCCTGCGAAGCGAGGTGGGCAAGACTGCGCCCCCGAACCGGCACACCGACCCGACCGACGCAGGTGCTACTTCTCGACGTCGCTCGACTCGACGCGATCGGCTTTGGCGCCACCCGCCTCGAGGGAGTCACCCGCCGGCAGCTCCTGGTGGCCACCGAACTGCTGACGCATCGCCGACAGCACCTGGTTGGCGAAGTGGTCCTCACCCCGAGAGGCGAACCGCTCGAACAGTGACGCTGCGAGCACCGGAGCCGGTACGCCGATGTCCACGGCCGCCTTGACGGTCCACCGACCCTCGCCCGAGTCGGAGACCCGACCCGCCAGGCCGTCCAAGGTGGGATTGGCCTGGAGGGCGGCGGCGGTGAGGTCCAGCAGCCACGAGGAGACGACGGATCCGCGGCGCCACAGCTCCGAGACCTTCGCGGTGTCGATGTCGAACTGGTAGTACTCCGGCTCCTCCAGCGGGGCGATCTCGGCGGAGTGCTCGGCCTCCCGGATGCCGGCGTCGGCGTTGTCGAGGATGTTCAGGCCCTCGGCGAAGGCCGCCATGATGCCGTACTCGATGCCGTTGTGGACCATCTTGACGAAGTGGCCGGCACCGGAGGGACCGCAGTGCAGGTAGCCGAGCTCCTCGGCGGCGAGCTCGCCGGAGCGCCCCGGGGTCCGCTCGATCTCACCGGCGCCGGGAGCGATCGTCTTGAGCACCGGATCGATGATGGCCACTGCCTCGTCGGGTCCGCCGACCATCAGGCAGTAGCCCCGCTCCAGGCCGAAGACGCCACCGCTGGTGCCGATGTCGACGTAGTGGATGCCCCGGTCCTTGAGCTTGGCGGCCCGGCGCACGTCGTCGCGGTAGTTGGAGTTGCCGCCGTCGATGATGATGTCGCCCTCATCGAGCAGGGCGGCGAACTGGTCGACGATCTTCCCGGTGATGCCGGCGGGGATCATCACCCAGACCGCCCGCGGTCGCTCCAGCTTGGCCACGAAGTCCTCGGGGCTCTCGGCACCGACAGCTCCCTCGCCGGCGAGCCCGGCCACCGCCTCGGCATTCACGTCGTACACCACGCACTCGTGCCCGTCGCGCATCAACCGCCGCACGATGTTGGCGCCCATCCGCCCCAGACCGATCATTCCCAGCTGCATCTACATTGCCCTTCCCGGCGACGTCGTGAGAACGCTAGCAGCGCCGCGTTACGCCCCGACGAGCACGGGTGTACCCGAGCGAGCGCCAGCGAGCGAGCCCGTTGCGAGCGGCCGCGCAGCGAAGCGCCGTTCTCCGGCGAGCGCCAGCGAGCCGGCTCCCCCTGCGAGCGGCCGAGAGCGGAGCGCCCGGTCCTGTCTGGACCGAGAAGCGCGCAGACAACGCTTCACCGTCTGCGCGCGCCGAGGGAAGACAGGACCAACCGGCGCGCAGCGAACAGCGAGCCTCGGGACTAAGACGGCAGCCGCATCAGCATGATCACGTGCCGGTAGTCGGTGATCGGGTCGCCGTCGAGCTCGGCGAGCCCGGTCAGCTGGCACGGCTTGCTGGGGGCGGTGAAGGCGAAGTTCACGTACGGGGTGTCGAAGGCCCCGAGCGCGTCCAGCAGGTACGTGGGGTTGAATCCGGCCGCGGTCACGGCGAGGTCGCCGCCACCGGGCTGCTCCACCACGGCCTCGAGGGCCTCGGAGGCCTGTGCCTGGTCACCGGTGGCGGCCTCCAGCGTGACCACCCCATCGCCGATGAGCATCCGCAGGGAGGTGTTCCGCTCGGCGACCAGCGAGACGCGACGGGCGGCCGCGATGGTGTCGGCGGTGCCCAGCCGGACGGTCATCACCGGCTGGGTGTTCATGATGTGACGGACCTTCGGGAACTCGCCGTCCAGCAGCCGGGTCGTGGTCTGCCGGTCGCCGGCGGTGCCATGACCCTCGAAGCCGATGATGCCGTCACCGGAGCCGCTGGCGGCGAGGCTGAGGATGATCTGCTCGCCGGCCGACATCGACTTGGCCGTGTCGGACAGCACCTTGGCCGGGACCAGAGCAGCCGCGGAGATCTGCGGCGAGGCCGGGTTCCAGGTGAGCTCGCGCAACGCCATCCGGTAGCGGTCGGTGGCCAGCAGGGACACCGTCTCGCCCTCGATCTCGACCCGGACCCCGGTGAACACGGGCAGCAGCTCGTCGCGGCCGGCGGCCACCACCACCTGGGCCACGGCGTGGGCGAACACGTCGCTGGGCACCGTGCCAGTGGCCTCCGGCAGGGTCGGCAGGGTCGGGTAGTCCGCGACCGGCAGGGTCTGCAGGGTGAACCGGGCACTGCCGCAGACCAGCTCGACGTGGTTGCCGTCGGCGGAGATGTCGACGGGCTTGGCCGGCAGGCTCCGGGAGATGTCGGCGAGCAACCGTCCGGAGACGAGTGCCTCGCCCTCGTCGGCGACCTCGGCCTTGACGGTGATCTGCGCGCTGGTCTCGTAGTCGAAGCTGGACAGCACCACACCGGAGGCGTCGGCCCGGACCAGCAGTCCGGCGAGGATCGGAACACTCGGCCTGGTCGGCAGGCTGCGGGCGGCCCACTGCACCGCCTCGGCCAACGTGTCGCGTTCGAGTCGGATCCTCACACTGCCTCCTGCCTCTGTCTGGCACCCCGTACGAGGCAACCGCGCCCCGCACGAGGGCAGCGCTGGACGATCATACCGACGCCGGTGCTGCTGTTCAGCCGCGCTCGGACGGCAACAGCTCCCGGAGCTCCTCGGCGGCCGCCGCCACCGCCTCCTGCAGCGGCACCAGATGCTCCTTGCCGGCCGGTGGCGCCCCGGAGAAGAGTGGCCGGATCTGGAACACCAGGTCCAGCACGCCCTCACGGGTGATCTCGCCACGACGCAGGGTCATCGCCTCGCCGGCCAGCCGGCTGTACTCGTTGACGCGGACCCTCCAGCCGGGGTTGTCGAGTGACTCACAGCCCCGCATCTCGTTGGCGAGCGCATCGAGGTCCTTCTCCAGCGTCAGCAGCTGGCGGCCGCGCAGCTCCTGGTCGAGGTGGATGGGGACGTCCTCGGCGTCGTCCTCCTGGTCGCGTCCGAAGAGCTTGCGCAAGAACTTCACTGGTCCTCCGTGCTGTCGTTCCGGGCGGTTGTCTACATGCGCACAGTCGGTGACTTCGAACTGATTGAGCCATGTGTAACTGATAGTCGTCGTAGTAGGTGCTGTGGACCCTGTGGACAAACCACTGTTCGACCACGTCACCCCGGGGTTCGCCTTGTGGCCGAACCTGTGTCGCACTCGAAATTACACGGGGAGTATCTGAGGACGAGTCGCGGCGGTCGGAGCCACCTCCACGGGATGGCCCCCGTGATCCTCAGGAACGCGTCCGGTTGTCCCCACACGGGATGGTTATCCACAGGTTATTCCCCAGGTGTGTGGCCCGCGTAACCATTCCGCAACCTTCGGAGCGGCATCGTCGGCAGAAATCCGGGGGTTCGCGGACCGGACGAGGGTGTGGACAACCCTGGGGACAGGCTCGACCAGCGGCCCAGAGGACCAGCGCCGACCGGAGGGTTCAGACGGGCGCCCGTCAGCGCTGGGAGGCCTGCTGCTTGATCCGGTTGGTCAGCTCGGTCACCTGGTTGTAGAGGGAGCGACGCTCCGACATCAGGTTCTTGATCTTGCGCTCGGCGTGCATCACGGTCGTGTGGTCCCGGCCGCCGAACTGCTGACCGATCTTGGGCAGCGACAGATCGGTCAGCTCGCGACAGAGGTACATGGCGATCTGTCGCGCGGTGACCAGCACGTGGGTGCGGCTCTGACCGCACAGGTCCTCGATGGTGAGGTCGAAGTAGGCGGCGGTCTGCGCCATGATCATCCCGGAGGTGATCTGGGTCTCGCCGCCCTCGGGGATCAGGTCCTTGAGCACGACCTCAGCGAGCGCGAGGTCCACCTGCTGCCGGTTGAGGCTGGCGAAGGCGGTGACGCGGATCAGGGCCCCTTCCAGCTCGCGGATGTTGGTCTGGATCCGGCTGGCGATGAACTCCAGCACGTCCGGGCCGGCGACCAGCCGCTCCTGCGCGGCCTTCTTGCGCAGGATGGCGATCCTGGTCTCCAGGTCCGGCGGCTGGATGTCGGTGATCAGACCCCAGCCGAACCGGCTGCGCAGCCGCGGTTCCAGGTTCTCCAGGTTCTTCGGTGGTCGGTCCGACGTCATCACGATCTGCTTCTGGGCGTTGTGCAGGGTGTTGAACGTGTGGAAGAACTCCTCCTGCGTCTGCTCCTTGCCCTCCAGGAACTGGATGTCGTCGATCAGCAGCACGTCGACGTCGCGATAGCGGCGCCGGAACTCGGCACCCTTGTTCTGGCTGATCGCGTTGATGAAGTCGTTGGTGAGCTCCTCGGTGGAGACGTACCGCACCCGGACCCGCTCGAAGTAGTCCCGGGCGTAGCGACCGATGGCGTGCAGCAGATGGGTCTTGCCGAGCCCGGACTCGCCGTAGATGGTGAGTGGGTTGTACGACTTCCCCGGGTTCTCCGCGACCGCCACGGCTGCCGCGTGCGCGAACCGGTTCGACGAGCCGATGACGAAGGTCTCGAACGTGTACTTCGGATTCAGCCGGGCGTCGATCTCCTTGCGCGGTCGGACCACCTCGTCCGGGTCCGCGGCCGGGCGCCGATCCTGGGCGACGCCGGGCGGACCGTACGGACCCTGGAACCCGGAGCCCGAGACACCGTGATCGGACGGTCCGAGCTGACCCGACGCGTGCCGACCGCCGCCCGGGGACGATTCCGAGCCGTGCTGCGGTGGATCCATCCGGTGCTGGGACGGATCGATCCGGAGATCGGTCGGCTCCCGGAGATCCCAGCCGTTGGCGGCCGAATCGGGGCTGGTCGAGCTGGGACTGGTCGGTCCGGGATCGGCGCGGGCGTAGCGACGCGGATCGAGGCCAGGGCCGACCGGGGCGGCGTTCGCGCGGCCCGGGCCCGACCCCTCGAACCGGCCGTTCACGGTGGCCTGGTCCTCGCTGGCGGATTCGGGGGACACGGTCGCGTCGACGATGACGGCCAGCTGCACGGAGCGTTGGAAGTAGTCGCTCAGCTGCTGCTCGATGTCGGGCCGGAACCGGCCCTCGAGCTGGTTGCGGGTGAAGTTGTTCGGCACCGCCACCATCAAGGCGTCTTGGTGCATGGCCACCGGCTTGGAGTTGTCCAGCCAGCGCCGCAGCTCCGGCGGGGAGGTGGTGTAGACGTGCTCCCAGGCGATCGTCGTGGTGTCACTGCCGCTCGCGTCGGTCACAACATCGTTCTCCGCAGCTTCTGTCTCGGGGCACGGCAGGTTCTCGGGGTCCGTGGGACACCGGGGGCACCGCAGGGGTCAGGTGTGAGCCGATCGCGTTCGGCAAAGGAGGAAGAAGGTCATCGTCGACCTCCTGTTCCGGTCCGTGATCCTTCGTCCCGCGATCGTGTCAGGCCCCACACCCTAGTCCTTCCACATAGTTATCCACACCCTGTGCACGAATGGGTGGAAACCACCGCGGCCACCCAGAACTCGCGACCAACTCGCGGGATCGGCCGGTTCTCAGCCGGCGAGGGTGACATCGGGTGGAACTGATGGTGTCGGATTGAAGAACGTTGGCGGAATGGCAAACACGGGACGAGCCGTGAACGTAGCAACGCCCCTCGGCGCGCCGCAACCGTTTCGTGACACTTTTCCGGATTGCTCGGCGTGTCGGCTGGACATCGATCCGGGCGGCCGTGGCTGAGCGTGACCGGTTTGACCCTCTTGTGTCGTCCCCGTACCGTTAGGAGGTCGCCGCCACTGTGGCGACCCCTGTTCGCTGCCCGCGCTTCGTCGGGTGGTACCTGGTCAGAATTCACGATATAGGGAGCCCTCCCGTGAGCAAGCGCACGTTCCAGCCGAGCAACCGGCGCCGCAGTCGAGTCCACGGATTCCGTCTCCGGATGCGGACCCGGTCCGGACGCGCCATCCTTGCCGCCCGCCGGCGCAAGGGCCGCGACAAGCTGTCTGCCTGACGGCTCGGTACCCAGGACGGCCTCGTGTTGCCCAGGGACGCACGGTTGCGCCGGTCGGAGGACTTCCGACGCACGGTGCGGCACGGGGTGCGCGCGGGGCGACGGACGGTCGTCGTGCACGCCCTGAAGCTCGAAGCCTCCCCTGCGGACGACGCGAATCGATCCGACGGCACCGACCGTCGGGTCGGCTTCGTGGTGTCCAAGACCGTGGGTTCCGCGGTGCGGCGTAACCGCGTCCGTCGTCGCCTGCGGCACCTGGCCCTGGCGCACCTGCCCGAGCTGCCGGATCGCACGCTGGTGGTGGTGCGCGCGCTGCCCCCGGCCGCCGCAGCCGGAGCTGAGCTGGTCACGGATCTCGATGCAGCCTGGGCGACGGCGCTGACGCGGTTGGCACGCCGGTGAAGTACCTGCTGATCGGGCTGCTGAAGCTCTACCGGCTCGTCATCTCGCCGCTGTACGGCAACGTCTGTCGCTACTACCCGAGCTGCTCGGCGTACGCGCTGCGGGCGGTCGAGGTGCACGGCGCCGTGAAGGGCTCCTACCTGGCTGGTCGCCGGCTCCTTCGGTGCCACCCCTGGACGGCAGGCGGCTACGATCCCGTGCCAGGGACGCCGGAGTTCGACGAGGAAGCGCGGCTGCAGGCTGCCGCAGCCGCAGGCACCGCGGTCGACGCCGTCGATGCTCTCGGTGGCCACCAAGACCAGGGTCACCATGACCTGCCGGAGACGCCCGGTCCCGTCCTGCGGGGCGACCAGGCGGCCGTCCGGTCCGATGTGTCCGACCAGCGAGCCGAACCGGCTCACGTACGAGGTGTGAATTGTTCGACCTGATCCCGCTGCTGGTCCCACTGAGCATCTGGGACCCGTTCATCGCCGTCGGCGGCGCCATCATGCGCCCGCTGTACTGGGTGGTCTCGGGTCTGCTGGTGCTCTTCCACAACCTGTGGTCGCCGGTCTTCGGCCCCGACAACGGCTGGACCTGGGCGTTCTCGATCGTCAGCCTCACCGTCGTCATCCGGGTGGCGCTGATCCCGCTCTTCGTCAAGCAGATCAAGTCCTCGCGCCAGATGCAGCTGCTGCAGCCCAAGGTGCGGGAGCTGCAGAAGAAGTACGGTCACGACCGGGAGAAGCTCGGTCAAGAGACCATGAAGCTCTACAAGGAGCACAACGCCAACCCGTTGTCCTCCTGCCTGCCTTTGTTGCTGCAGATGCCGATCTTCCTGGCGCTGTTCCGGGTTCTCGACGGTGCCGCCAACGGGATCGCCCGCGGCTACTGGCTGGAGATCCACCCCGAGCTGCTGACGTCGCTGCAGACCGCCACGATCTTCGGCGCGCCGATCTCGGCCACCTTCATGAGGGCAGGAGAGCTCGGGGCGGCCGCGATCAACGTCCGGATCGTCACCGTCGTGCTGATCCTGGCCATGACGGCGACGTTGTTCGTGACCCAGCTCCAGCTGATGCGCAAGAACATGCCGCCCGAGGCGCTGACCGGTCCGTTCGCGCAGCAGCAGAAGATGATGCTGTATCTGTTCCCGATCATCTTCGCGGTCGGCGGCATCAACTTCCCGATCGGTGTGCTGATCTACTGGCTCGCCTCCAACCTGTGGACGATGGGTCAGCAGTTCTACGTGATCCGCCGGAATCCGGCGCCCGGCACGCCTGCGTACGAGGCGTGGGAGGAGCGGCGCAAGGAGAAGCTGGCCCGCAAGGCTGCCCATCGGGCGCCGGCCGTGGAGGCGGCGACTGCCGACGGGGGCGTCGTGGCCCGAGGTGGCGGATCCAACGGGAACGGCAGCGCTCCGATCGCGGACAGCGGTAGCACGCAGGATCCGCCGCGGGTCGTGCGGCAGCAGCCTCGGAAGCAGACCCGGTCCCAGCGCAAGCAGTGAGCTCGCGCGCCCCAATCCCTCCCGATCGGCGGCCGCGAGCAGCGCCGACCCCGCTCGGGATCACTGTCAGGACAGGAGACCGCGGTCCGCGGTCGCCCGGAGGAGGAACATGACCAACACCGATCAGACGATGACCGATCCCGGTCTCGCCGACGACCAGCGCGATGAGGGTGCGGTGACGGCGGCGGGAGCCGAGGGGGCGACGGACACCCAGGCCGCGCCTGTCACGACCGACGGCTCCGACGAACCGGCGAAGGACGCGTCGACCGAACCGTCTTCGGTCGACCCGGAGGACGACGCCGACGGCGGCGACGACGACGACGACGAGGACAATCCGCTGGAGGTCGAGGCCGAGGTGGCCGCCGACTACCTCGAGGAGCTGCTCGACATCGCCGATCTCGACGGAGACATCGACACCTACATCGACGGCGATCGGGCCCACGTCTCGATCGTGAGTGAGTCCGACGCGCTGGTGGGCAAGGACGGGCAGGTGCTGGACGCACTTCAGGAGCTGACCCGACTCGCGGTTCTCGCCGATACCGGGCAGCGGAGCCGGCTGATGCTCGATGTGGCCGGGTACCGCGGCAAGCGCCGGATCGAGCTCGTCGCTCTGGCCGGAGACGCCGTCCAGGCGGTCAAGGACTCCTCCGAGCCGGTGCACCTGAAGGCGATGAACCCGTTCGAGCGCAAGATCGTGCACGACGCCGTGGCCGCCGCTGGGCTGACCAGCGAGTCGGAGGGCGAAGAGCCTCGTCGACACGTGGTCGTGCTGCCGGCGCGTGGCTGACCCGATCGAGCCGACCCCGCCGGCGGGGGCCGCCGACAGTGCGTCGGTGGCCCCCGCCGACGTGTCGGAGCAGGTGGTGAGGCGCGTCTACTCGGCGGCCGAAGCCTTCACATCGATAAGTCGATATAGAGATATATTGGCAAGTCGAGGTATTGACTGGGGCGTGTTGGGCCCCCGGGAGCTGGATCGGATCTGGGGTCGTCACATCCTCAACAGCGCTGCTGTGGCCGAGCTGGTTCCCGAGGGCGCCACGGTCGCTGACGTCGGGTCGGGCGCTGGGCTGCCTGGGATCCCTCTTGCGGTGCTGCGACCCGATCTCCGGGTGGATCTGATCGAGCCTCTCCTGCGCCGTAGCAACTTTCTTACCCACAGTGTGGATGACCTGGGGATAACTGGCCGAGTCGCGGTTCGCCGAGATCGCGCCGAACAGATCAGGGACACCTACGACGCGGTGCTGTCCCGCGCGCTCGCCCCCCTCGATCGGCTGATCCGATGGTGTCTGCCCCTGATGAAGCCCAGTGGCCAGATCCTGGCCATCAAGGGAGCCTCCGCCGGCCGGGAGCTGACGGACCACGCTCGCCTGGTCGCAGACTCGGGGCTGACGGCGGACATCGTTCTGCTGCGCGCCGCGCCGGAGCTGGAGCAGACCACAGTCATTCGCCTGCGTCTCGCCTGAGGCGTCCTCTGCTGGGCCGTCGGCGTCTCGCCTGCGGTCATCGCCCCGGGCCGTTGACTGGTTGACCTGCCTCTCAACCGCGGTGCTCCCCTGTCTTCGGATCGCGCGTGACCGTGCTCGCCGGATCCCAGCGCGCCGCTCCGTGAGTGTCGCTCCGCTCACATAGGGTGCTGTGTGCAGCAGGTGAAGAGGAGAAGCATGAGTCTCAAGGTGACGGTGCCTTCGCGCATCGCTGCAGGTCTGGGCTGGCCGCGGTTGGCCCGCTGGAGTCGCTCGCTCGGCTGGCCGGGTGGTCAGCACGTTCCACGTGAAACGGTGGAAGCGGGCGGGTTGGCCGCCGGGGACGACACCGAGCCGAGCGCCGCTGGAACCGACACGCCAAGTCTGCCGGAGCCCGACCCCGGGACTCAGGCCGTCGCGCCGTCCGGCCGCCAGACGCACGCGATCAACGGGTCACCGGCTGAGGTCGGAGCCGATACGACACCCGCCGGGCTGCGCGGTGGCCCTTCAATCGGGACCGACCAGTCCCCTGCCGATGCGGCGGGTGGCACGGTTCCGGTTGACGATGGGGATCCAGTACCGGCGCCGGAATCACCCGCCGCCGTTGTTACGGATACTGCTCGGCAACCCCCTTCTGGTGCGGACGGCACCTCCTCGGAGTCGGAGTCGGAGAACGAACGCGGACCCGTTCCACGTGAAACATCCGGGCGAACTGACGCCGCGACTCCGGTCCGCACCGACATACATCCGACCCCGAACCGCGGCGCCGAGGTTCCACCCGTCAGCGAGACGCCGGGCGACGCCGCCCCGGCAGTGCACCCGCTCCCCCCATCGGCCCCGACCGCGTCCACCGCCGAGAGCTCACCCGAGAATGCCGTCCTGACCGAGTCCCGCGTGGCGACGGCCCCCGGACCTCGGCGGGCAAAGTTCGACCGGGACGAGTTCGACACCGGTGAGGTGGAGGAACCAGACCGGCACCCGGCGAAGTCGAGCGCCCACTCCGCCTCGACCCTGCCGAAGCCCGCCGCCACCCGGGTGTTCGTGGTGGCCAACCAGAAGGGTGGCGTCGGAAAGACGACCACCTCGGTCAACCTGGCTGCCGGGCTCGCCCTCGGGGGTCTCGACGTCCTCGTGCTCGACCTGGATCCGCAGGGAAATGCGTCCACCGCGTTGGGCATCGACCATTCCCCCGGGACGGCCGGAACCTACGAGGTCTTGATCGAGGGCTCGCCGATCGCCGAGCATCTGGTCGTCTCCCCGGAGGCGGCCCGTCTGAAAGTGCTGCCTGCGACCATCGACCTAGCGGGCGCCGAGATCCAGCTGGTGTCGATGGTGGCGCGCGAGAATCGGTTGCGGAAGGCTCTGCGGACGTATCTGTCCGACCACCCGGTCGACTACGTGTTCCTGGACTGTCCGCCGTCGCTCGGTCTGATCACCTTGAACGCCCTGGTCGCCGCCAACGAGATCCTGATCCCCATCCAGTGTGAGTACTACGCCCTCGAAGGCGTTTCCCAGCTCGTCCGCACGATCAACCTGATCAAGGGCGAGCTGAACGAGGATCTCGAGGTCAGCACGGTTCTCCTCACCATGTACGACGCTCGGACGCGGCTCGCGGCGCAGGTTGCCGATGAGGTTCGGGCCTACTTCTCCGAACAGACCTTGCCGACGGTGATTCCGCGCTCGGTCCGGATCTCGGAGGCACCCAGCTACGGGCAGACGGTGCTGACCTACCACCCCGACTCCGCGGGCGCCGTGTCGTACCTGGAAGCGGCGCGCGAGATCGCGCGCCGTGGCGCGAAGGAACGCGGTTGACCGCAGCAACGTGTGGCCCGACATCACTCCCCACCCCCGAGAGGTTCCGACCATGACCATGACCGATCGTCCCGCCGAGCGTCGTGGTCTCGGGCGTGGCCTCGGCGAGCTGTTCCAGCGGACGGAGCCGTCGGCCGGCTCGATCGATCCGCCGGAAGAGTCGCCGAACGAACGCGGCGCTGCCGGCGAAGCGGCATCCGCTGAGCACACCGTCGCCGCCGTCGATCACACACCGATCCCCGATGGCTCGTACTTCGCGGAAGTCTCACTCGAGTCCATCAGCCCGAACTCCCGCCAACCGCGGACGGTGTTCGACGAGGACGCGATGGCCGAGCTCGTGGCCTCGATCGAGGAAGTCGGGCTGCTCCAACCCATCGTGGTGCGACCGCTCGGTGACGAACGCTTCGAGCTCGTGATGGGGGAGCGGCGGTGGCGCGCCTCCCAGCTGGCCGGCTTGACGATGATCCCGGCGATCGTCCGCGAGACCGAGACGCATGACCTCCTACGTGACGCCCTCCTGGAGAACCTGCACCGGGCCCAGCTGAATCCACTCGAAGAGGCCGCGGCGTACCAGCAGATGCTGGAGGACTTCGGCTGCACCCAAGAGGAGCTGGCCTCACGTATCAAGCGGTCTCGGCCGCAGATCTCCAACACCATTCGCCTGCTCAGGTTGCCTCCGACCGTCCAGCGCCGGGTGGCGGCCGGTGTGCTCTCCGCCGGCCACGCGCGGGCTCTGCTCGCCCTGCCCGACCAGGCGAGCCAGGAGCGGCTGGCCCAGCGCGTCGTCGCCGAGGGCCTGTCCGTGCGCGCCACCGAGGAGATCGTCACCGTGGGCGACGAGCCCTCCGCCACGTCGCGGTCGCCGCGATCGGCACGCGAGCCCCACCCGCGGGCCGGCGAGATCGCCGGCCAGCTGGCCGATCGACTGGACACCCGGGTCAAGATCGACAGCGGCAAGACCAAGGGGCGGCTCTCCATCGAGTTCGCCTCCGCCGAGGACCTCGAACGCATCGCCGCCCTCCTCCTGTCGTGAATCAATTTATCGATAAATCGCTATATAGAGAAGTGGAGGAATTGTGCCACCGTCCTCGGTTCTGACCACGTTGCTGTCGGCTCTCGGCTCCGGCCAGGTCGAGATCCTCGACCTGACGGCTCCGCTGTCGCCGACGACGCCGGTGCTGCAGCTGCCGCCGCCGTTCGCGAACACGATCCCGCTGAGTCTGGAGACGGTCAGCTCCTTCGACGACGACGGGCCGATGTGGAAGTGGCACAACATCCACACCGGGGAGCACACCGGGACTCACGTGGATGCGCCCGCGCACTGGGTGACCGGTCGGGACGGGTGGACGGTGGACCAGGTGCCACCCCAACGGCTGGTCGGTCCCGCGGTGGTCGTCGACGTCACGGCGCAGGTCGCCACCGACGCCGACTTCCTGCTCGAGCCCACTGATCTCCAGGCGTGGGAGGACGAGAACGGACGCATACCGGACAACGCCTGGGTGCTGCTGCGGACTGGCTGGTCGGTGCGGGGTGGCGACCAGGACACGTTCCTGAACGCCGACCAGCGAGGTCCGCACACCCCGGGTCCGTCGGCCGAGGCCGCCCGGTGGCTGGCGGACGAACGGGCGATCAGCGGCTACGGGGTGGAGACGGTCGGTATCGACGCCGGCTCCGCCGGAGGCATGGATCCTGCCTTCCCGGCACACTTCTTCCTGCTCGGTGCCGGAAAGCTGGGTCTGACGCAGCTGCAGCAGCTGGATCGGCTGCCCACGACCGGAGCGGTGCTGTTCGTGCAACCGCTGCGACTCGTCGGGGGAACCGGCAGCCCGGCCCGGGTCTTCGCCCTGGTCGACCGCTCCTGATGGACCCCACCCCTTCCGTACGCGTGGCCGAGCTGGTCGGGCGCGCGGTTGCGGACCTGGGTGCCGCCCACGCGTTCGGGGTGGTCGGCAGCGGGAACTTCAGCGTGACCAACGCGGTGGTCGCCGCCGGCGTGCCGTTCGTGGCTGCGCGGCACGAAGGTGGCGCCGCGACGATGGCCGACGCGTACGCCCGGACCAGTGGACGACTGACGCTGTTGAGTGTGCACCAGGGGTGCGGGCTGACCAACGCGATGACCGGGATCGCCGAGGCGGCCAAGAGCCGGACGCCGCTGCTGGTGCTGGCCGCGGACGTGGCCGGCTCGGCCGTCGGATCGAACTTCCGGATCGACCAGGACGCGTTGGTCCGCAGTGTCGGCGCCATCCCCGAGCGAGTGCACAGCGCCGGTTCGGCCCTGGATGACGTCAGCCGCGCCTACCGGACGGCATGCCACGGTCGGCGGACGGTCGTTCTCAACCTGCCGCTCGATGTCCAAGCCGCTGATGTCGCCGAGGTCGCCAGGATCGAGCCGTTACCCGCCGCACCCCGAACGGCACCCGAGCCGAGGCTCGCCGAGGCACTGGCGGCCCTGATGAGCCGTGCCGATCGGCCGGTCTTCCTCGCGGGGCGGGGGGCGATGCCGTACGGACGGGAGATCGCCGCCCTGGCGGATCGTGTCGGCGCGCTGCTCACCACCTCGGCGGTGGCGGCCGGGACCTTCGCCGGGGAACCGTACGACCTCGGGATCTGCGGCGGGTTCGCCACCCCGCTGGCCGCGGAGCTGATCACGGACGCCGACCTCGTGGTGGCCTGGGGCTGCAGCCTGACCAGCTGGACCACCCGGCACGGGCGGCTCCTCGGCAGGGGGACCGCGTTGGTGCAGGTCGACGACGATCCGGCCGCCCTCGGCAGCCGCCGGCCGGTCGATCTCGGGGTGCTCGGTGATGTCGGTCTGACGGTGTCGGCGGTGGCGGATCTGCTGCCGGAGGAGAAGGCGAGTGCCCGCTACCGCACCCCGGAAGTGGCTCGTCGGCTCCGGACCGAGGGACGTTGGCCGCAGGTGCCGTACACCGATCTCTCCAGCGCGAGCACGATCGATCCACGCACCCTGAGCGCGCGGCTGGACGCCCTGCTGCCGGCCGACCGGCAGCTGGCCGTCGACTCCGGCAACTTCATGGGCTATCCCGCGGGCTACCTGGCCGTGCCCACGGCAGGTGCCTTCTGCTTCACCCAGTCGTTCCAGTCGATCGGGCTCGGACTGGCCACAGCTATCGGCGCCGCACTCGCCGCCCCGGACCGGCTGCCGGTGCTCGGCACCGGGGACGGGGGCTTCCTGATGGCGATCGCCGAGCTGGAGACGGCTGTGCGCCTGCGGCTCGGGCTGGTCGTGGTGGTGTACGACGACGCCGCCTACGGAGCCGAGGTCCACCACTTCGGACCGGACGGCGCCGACCTGTCCACCGTCCGGTTCCCCGAGGTCGACCTCGCAGCGATCGCCCGCGGCTACGGCGCAGACGGGCTCACGGTGCGGAAGCCCGGGGATCTGGAGCCGGTGTCGGACTGGCTGACCGGACCCCGGAACCGGCCACTGGTGATCGACGCGAAGATCAGCAGCGACGGCGGTTCGTGGTGGCTGCACGAGGCCTTCCGGGCCCACTGAGACTGCCGGCTGGACGAGCGGCCAGGCGAGAATCCCCTAGTCGGAACCGGCTTCCGGCGCCGGGGCGACCCGCGGCTCCGGCGCCGTCCTGGTGGCGTGGACGGCGGCCGCCTCCGGCGGCAGGGACGCCTGGTCGGCGAACTCGGGAAAGGCGGCCAGCTTGGCCCGCACGTCCCGGGTCGCGTAGTGCTCGGCGACGAAGGACAGGAAGGGCACCGTCCCGGCCAGGGCGATCAGGATCAGCCGTCCCCACCCCCACCGGGCTCGGCGACCGAGATCGAAGGCGGTGATGATCAGGGCCATGTAGAGCCAGCCGTGGGGGATGCCGGTCCAGGTGACCACTGCGTCGTTGTCGCCGAAGTACTTCAGCGGCACGCCGACGCACACCAGCACCACCAGCAGACAGCCGACGACGTAGGCCATCACGCGGTAGCGGATCAGGGCTCCAGTCACGGCTGCGAGCCTACGTCTCGGTGCCGTCGGAGAGCTCCTCCGAAGATGCGGGCTCGGTCACACCCCGCTCGACCTCGGCGGTTGTCCTGGTCGGTGGTCGGGACTACCGTCGGTCGTGGCGCGCAGGGCGCCACCGGTCCGCGGACAGGGCACAGCCCACCTGAGCGCGATCCTTGCTGGTGCCACTCACCTCTTTCGCCCCGACGGCGCGGACATCGGGACCTGAGCGAAGGAGGCCCCTGTGCCCACGTCGTCCGAACGTCCAACGTCCCCCGAGCACCCGCCGGCCATCTGGCGCCTGCCCGACCGGCCGCACCTCGGACGGCTGCACAAGCAGGCCAAGGAACTGCGCCGGCGAGCGGCGGCGGGGGACGCCGAAGCCGTTGGGCTCGTGTCGACGTACGACCCCGGCGACGAGCCGGTCACCCTGACCCGGGCCCAGCGCGTGCTCGCTCGGGCCTACGGTTTCGCCGGCTGGTCCCGACTACGGGAGCATCTCGCCGTGCTGGACGTCTGGAGTCGTGAGATGGACTCGACCCGGGCGACCGACGGGCCGGTGGAGGCGTTCCTGCGGCTGGCCTGCCTGAGCTACACCGATCCGTACGCCTCGGGTCGGGCGGCCGAGCAGCTCCGAACCGAGCCGTTCCTGGCCACGGCGACCGCCGCGACGATGGCGGCGTGTGGGGAGTCGTCGGCCCTGCGGGCCCTGCTCGACCGCGATCCGGATGCGGTCGACAAGACATCGGGGCCGCACGACTGGCCGCCGCTGCTGTACCTCTGCTACGCCCGGCTCGGCGTCGGTGACGCGGTGGCCACCCTGCGGGTGCTGCTCGACGCGGGCGCGGATCCGAACGCCGGGTTCCTCTGGCAGCGCCTCCCCTCGCCGTTCACGGCCGTCACCGGGGTGCTGGGCGGCGGCGAGCGGGACGAACCGGCCCATCCCGAGGCGGTCGAGCTGGTGACCATGCTGCTGGACGCCGGCGCCGACCCGAACGACAACCAGGCGTTCTACAACCGACAGTTCCGTCCCGACGACTCCCACCTGAGACCGCTGCTCGAGCACGGCGCCGGGCAGCCACACCGATCCCCCTGGCGCGAACGACTCGGCACCGCGTACCCGTCGCCGGTGGAGATGGTCGGTGAGCACCTGCGCACCGCGGCCCAGCACGGCTTCACCGATCGGGTGCGGCTGCTGCTGGCGTACGGGGTCGATCCGAACACCCGCGGCTACCACCCGATCCTCGGCGACCAGACCGCGTACGAGCTCGCCCTCCGGAACGGCCACCTGGAGGCCGTCGAGCTGTTGGCGGCCGCAGGTGGGCGCAGCGACCGGATCGGGGAGCCGGATCTGCTGCTGTCGGCCGCGCTGGCCGGAGATGCGGAAGGCGTGTCCCGGCGACGGAGCCACGCGGCGGATCTGGTGGCCGGTCGTCCGGACGCGCTCCGGCTGGCCGGCGAGCAGCACGGCGTCGAGGCGGTCCGGCAGCTGCTCGACCTCGGTTACGGGATCGACGCCGCCGGACCGGACGGCCGGACGGCGCTGCACGAGGCCGCGCTGCGGGGCGACGTCGAGTTCTGTGACTGGCTGCTCGAGCGGGGCGCCGATCCGGGCCTTCGCGACCGGGACTTCGGCGGCACACCGGCGGACTGGGCGAACCACGCCGGCCACTCCGCGCTGGCGGTCAGGCTGGGTCGACGGGACTGATGGGCGACGCGAGATCTATTGACTTTCGATAGATGTCCGCCGATAGTCGATGCATGTCGATGACCAATCGGGCCGTTGTCGTGCTCCGGATCCTGCTTGTCCTTCTGTTCGTCGGGCTGCTGGTCGGGCAGACCCTGTCCATCCCCGGCCAGCTGGCCTTCATGGCCTCGCAATCGCCGGTGTTCGCTCCGCTTCGCTGGCCGTTGCTGGTGGTGGCGGTGCTCGGGATGCTGTGCGGACAGATCGTGATCGTGTGCACGTGGCGGTTGCTGAGCATGGTGATGGCCGACCGGATCTTCAGCGACGCCGCCTTCGTCTGGGTCAACGCGATCCTCGCGGCGTTGACCACCGCCTGGGCGCTGCTGCTGGCCACCACGGTGTTCCTGAGTCTCGTCCTCTTCGACGATCCCGGCACGCCGATGCTCATGTTCGGGATGGTGCTGGCCGGCGGCACGGTCGTGCTGCTGATGTACGTGATGCGGGCGCTGCTGCGACAGGCCACGACCCTGAGGACCGAGATGGACGGGGTCATCTGATGCCGATCGTGGTGCGGATCGACGTGCAGCTGGCCCGGCAGAAGCTGAGCGTGGGCGAGTTCGCCGAGCGGATCGGACTCACCCCGGCCAATGTCGCGGTGCTGAAGAACGGTCGGGCCAAGGCGGTTCGGTTCAGCACGCTGGAGGCGATGTGCCGAGTGCTGGACTGCCAGCCCGGTGACCTGCTCGAGTGGGTCGAGGACTGAGGTGGGTGTCCGGCTGGCGGCGGCCCAGCTGCTGCGGTTCGGTTGGCTCCAGCTCCAGTGCTGCCTGTTCGCCGTGGCCGTCTTCGTCGGTCTCGCGGTCAGCAAGGTGATCCCGCTGCCTCTCACCCGCTACGACGCGCTGCTGGCGTACGGGCTGGTGGTGACCGTCGTGTTCTTCCTGCTCGGTCTGGAGACCACCCGGGAGGTGGCGGTGATCTTCGCCTTCCACCTGATCGGGCTGGCCCTCGAGCTGTTCAAGGTGCGGATCGGATCCTGGGCCTATCCCGAGGACGCCTGGGCGATGGTGGCAGGCGTGCCGCTCTACTCCGGCTTCATGTACGCCGCGGTCGGCTCCTACATCTGTCAGGCGTTCCGTCGGTTCGACCTGCGGGTGAACCGGTTCCCCTGGTTGCCGGCGGTGGTGCTGGCGGCGATGGCGTACGCCAACTTCTTCACCCACCACTACCTGCCGGACCTGCGCCGGCTGGTCGCGCTGGGCTTCGTGGTCGCGCTCTGGCGCAGCCGGGTCTCCTTCACCGTCGGCGAGCGCCGGTACGCGATGCCGCTCAGCCTGTCGTTCGTCCTGATCGGGTTCTTCCTGTGGGTGGCCGAGAACGGGGCGACCTGGTTGGGCGCCTGGCAGTATCCGGACCAGGCCGCCTTCTGGCAGCTGGTGCACGTCGGCAAGTGGGGATCGTGGGCGCTGCTGGTCAGCCTCAGCTTCGTGCTGGTGGCCGCCGTCAAGCGCTGGGAGGGCACCTTCTACGGCGACGTCGGCACGACCCCGTCGGTCACGTCCGCCGACCCCTCCCGGCCGTCAGATCTCAGCTGCGCGGGAGGTACAGCCCCCCGCGCAGTCGAGAGAACGGCACTGCGCGGGTGATCGATCACCCGCGGAGTCGGTCAGCGGATCATCGTGAGGGGAGCGTCGAGCTCCGAGCGGCGACCGAGGTCGCGCGCGATCCGGGCGCTCATCACGATCGCGAACAGACCGAAGATCCACCACTGTGCCGCGTAGGCGCCGTTGCGCAGCCGACCCTGCCCCTCCGGCAGCACCAGCGGGGCGGGTGTCAGCCCGGCGGCGCGCGCGTCGTCGGACGACAGCACCACGTAGCCGTCGATCATCGGTCCCGGCCAGGTCTGGGCCAGCACCGGCACCCGGACCGACGGCAGCACCGACGCCCGGCCGCCCGGCGCGTCGGCCGGCACGACCGCGTCGCCCGCCTCCTCCGACGGCAACAGCACCCCGACCTGGGTCACCGGGCCGACGGGTGGTGCGGGGGCCGTGTCGGTTCCCGCCGGCACCACCCCGCGGACGACCGCGACTGTCGATCCGTCGGTCTGGCGCAGCCCGGTCACCACCCGCAGCGGTCCGGCCGCGGCCGAGCCGCTGTCGTCCAGCGGCACCAGGACCTGCAGCGCCGGGTCGTAGCTGCCGCCGAACCGCACCGACAGGCCGTACCCCTCGGTCACCCGGGTGGCCGCCGGCGCCACGGAGGCCAGCGGGACCGGGGGCTGAGCGGCTCGGGCCGCTGAGGCGTCTGCGCCCTGCTCGGTGTACACCCGCAGCTGCCAGAGGCCCAGCACGGCCATCCCGCCGGCGATCACGCAGCCCAGCAGGACGATGCCGATCTGCTTGAGCAGCGTCATCGCAGCCCGCGCCGCGGCACGACCGGCCCGCGCAGCACCACGACCGGCCCGCGCAGCACCACGACCGGCACGACCCTCACCCGACGGGTTCGGCCGGCACGCGCCCGCCACGACGGGCGGCCACCCGGACCAGGTCGGCGCACATCTTGCCCAGGCTCCAGCCGGCGGCCTCGACGGCCAGCGGGACGGCCGACGTCTCGGTCATCCCCGGAGCGACGTTCACCTCGAGGAAGGTCGGCGTGCCGTCGGGGGTGATGATCAGGTCGGTCCGCGACAGGTCCCGCAGACCGAGCACGTCGTGCACGGTGAGGGCCAGGGCGGCGCACGCCTCGGCCAGCGACTCCTCGATCTCCGCCGGGCAGAGGAACCGGGTGGCTCCGGCGGTGTAGCGGGACTCGTAGTCGTACACCCCGGACTCGGGTCGGATCTCCACCGCCGGCAGCGCGGCCGGGCCGTCGCCTCGATCGGCCACGGTGACTGTCACCTCAGTGCCCTCGACGAACTCCTCGATCACCGCGACCGGTCCGTACGCGTAGGCGCCCACCATCGCCGAGGGCAGCTCCTCGGCCCGGACGACCTTGCTGGCGCCGAGCGCGGAACCACCCCGCGACGGCTTCACCATCATCGGGAAGCCGATCTGCTCGGCCAGCGCCGCCATCAGCGCCTGGGCACCCAGCTCCCGGAAGATCTCGTGCGGCAGCGCGATCTGGCTGGGGGTGGCGATCCCGGCGTCGGCCACCACAGTGGTGGCGATCGACTTGTCGAAGGCGACCCGGCAGGCCGAGCCGACCGAGCCGACGAACGGCACCCCCAGCAGCGCCAGCACCTCCCGCAGGGCGCCGTCCTCGCCCGCCTCACCGTGCAGCACCGGGAAGACCACGGCCCCGGGCAGTGACCGCAGCAGCGGGACGAGGGAGGAGTCGACGTCGGACTCGACCACCTCGACTCCGCGGGACCGCAGGGCCATGGCGACCCGACGGCCGGATCGCAAGGACACGTCACGCTCGTGGGAGAGACCGCCGGACAGCACCACGACCGTCTCGGTCGACGTCGTCGGATCGGTCATGGGTGGAGCCTCTCGGGTCATCGCTGATTCGCCCCCGGCGACTCGTACAGTCGGTCGCCGCGCGGACCGGGACCATCGACAGCGGTGCCGAACGTGGCCAGCACGTCGGCCTCGTACTGCATCACCTCGCCCAGCCGGCGGGTGCCCTCGATGATCCGCTCGGGTGTCGGGAAGCAGTACGACAGCCGCAGGTGCCGGCTGCCGAGTCCGTCGGCGTAGAAGCCGGTGCCGGGCACGTACGCCACCCGAGCGGTCACCGCCCGCGGCAGCATGGCGTGCGAGTCCAGACCCGGCGGCAGGGTGAGCCAGACGAAGAAGCCACCCGCGGGCACCGTCCACGAGGTACCGACCGGCATGTGGTCGGCCAGCCCGGCCAGCATGGCGTCGCGCCGCTCCCGGTACATCTCCCTGAAGATCTTGATCTGGCCGCGCCAGTCGTGGTTGCGCAGGTACGAGGCCACCGCGTACTGGGAGAACGTCGGCGGGCACAACGTCGCCGACTCCTGCGCCAGCACGAGCTTCTCCCGAACGGCGTGCGGGGCGAGCACCCAGCCGACCCGGAAGCCGGGTGCGAACGTCTTCGAGAACGAACCCAGGTAGACCACCCGCTCGGCGTCCATCGACCGCATCGCCGGCACCGGCTCGCCGTCGAAGCCGAGCAGTCCGTACGGGTTGTCCTCCACCACCAGCAGATCCGCCTGCTGCGCGATCTCCAGCACCCGGGTCCGCCGCTCCAGCGTCTGCGAGACCCCGGCCGGGTTGTGGAAGTTGGGGATCGTGTAGAGGAACTTGGCCTTCTTGCCGGCCGCACGCAGCGCGGCCACCGCCTCGCCGAGCGCGACCGGGTCGAGACCGTGCTCGTCCATGGCCACGTGCACCACCTCGCACTGGTAGGCCCGGAACACACCGAGCGCACCGACATAGCTGGGGGCCTCGCACAGCACCACGTCGCCCGGGTCGCAGAACAGTCGGGTGACCAGGTCCAGACCCTGTTGGGAGCCGACGGTGACGGTGACGTCGTCGGGGTGCGCACTGATGCCCTCGAGCTTCATCACCTCGCAGATCGCCTCCCGGAGCACCGGCTCGCCCTGGCCGGAGCCGTACTGCATCGCACGACGGCCGTCGGAGATCACCAGATCGTGCAGGGCGTTGCCGACCACGTCGAGCGGCAGGTCGGAGATGTTGGGCATCCCGCCCGCCAGCGAGACCACCTCCGGACGGTTGGCCACGGCGAACAGGGCCCGGATGACCGACGCGGTCATCCCGTGGGTGCGAGCGGCGTACCGGTCCACGTAGCTGTCCAACCGGGTGTCGCGGCGCTGCAGGCGCTCCAACCCCGTGGCAGCGGCGCGGTGGAGCCCGTCGGCGTCGGGTGACGCGTCTCCTCCGCCGCTCAGCTCAGGCTCGTGGTCACTCACCCCCCAAGGGTGCCTCATCGCCGGGGGAGGCGCATGTGGTGACCGCTGGTCGACCGACCTACGATGTGAGCATGCGTGCGAGCGCGGTCCTCTCCTCGTCAGACCCAGCGGTGGGCAGGTCTCTCCGGTTGCCCCGCCCTGTCGTCTGGCTGCTCTGGTTGCTCGCCGCCCTGGCCGGCAGCGTGGTGCTCGGATTCCTGGCCGGTCTGGCCCGGCCGCGCGAGCCCGACCCCTGGGCGTCGGTGCCGCCATCCGGTCCGCCGCCGGTCGACGACCCAGCCACGACGCCGCCGTCGGCTCCGATCCCTGCTGCTGCCGAGGACGATTGACGATGCCGCGCCGCCTGCGCCCGATGACCGTGGCCGATCTGGGTCTGCTGCCCGACCCGTGTGCGCGCTGCACGTTCTGGGAGGTGAGCCTGCACGACCTCGCCGCCCCGGATCTGCACCGCAACCGGACCGAGGTGAAGCGCGAGTGGGCCGAGGCGGTGAGCCGGCGCTGGGGCTACTGCGGCGTGGTCGCCGCCGACGGTGACGAGCTGCTCGGCTACGTGACGATGGCGCCGGCGGGACTGGTGCCGCGACTCAGCGCCCTGGCCAGCACCCCGGCCAATCCCGACGCCGCCCTGCTGCTGAGCACCCGGGTCGAAGAGGCCTATCGAGGTCGTGGGATCGGTCGACAGCTCGTGCAGGCTGCGGCCGGGCTGATGGTCCGGCGCGACATCCGCGCCATCGAGGCGGTCGGCAGCTATCGCGAGGGTCCGTCCTGCATCGCTCCGGCGGGCTTCCTGCAGCGGGTCGGCTTCTCGGTGATCCGGCAGCATCCGGTGACGCCGCGGCTGCGGATGGATCTGCAGGCCACGGCCCGCTGGCTGCCCGATCTCGGCGCCGCCTGGAACCGTCTGACCGGCTTGATGCCCCAGCCCGCACCGGGACCGGAGCCGGCGCACCGGCAGGCCAGCACCGTGGAGGCGAACGGGTGAGCGAGGCGATCCGTCGGGTGAGCCTGGAGCGCACCAGCCACGGCCGGCTGCTGGCACGCAACGAACGCGGCGCCACCATGGCGGTCGGGATGGGGGAGGACAGTGACTTCACCCCGGTCGAGCTGTTGCTGGTGGCCATCGCCGGTTGCACAGCGATCGACGTGGACCTGATCACCGGCAAGCGGAGCGCGCCGGAGGAGTTCGGGGTCGATGCCTCCGGGGTGAAGATCCGTGACGACCGCGGCATCCGCCTGGTCGATCTGGCCGTGGACTTCCGGGTCCGGTTCCCCGACACCGACGCCGGTCGGGCCGCCGAGGCGGTCCTGGAACGCGCCATCACCGCCTCGCACGACCGGATCTGCACCGTGACTCGCACCGTCGAGGTCGGCAGTCCGGTGACCGCCTCGCTGCGGGGGACCCGGGTGGCCGGACCCCCGCCGGCTGTCGAGCCGGAGTCCCGACCCGAGCCGGTGCCGGACCCAGACTGACCGTTGCCGAACGAGGATCGGCATCGGGGTGGTGGTGCCGTACCGGACGCGATTGACTGGACCGGTGACCACCGAACAACGCCATCGCCAAGCGCCGGTCCTGACCGATGTCACCGAGGAGACCAGCAAGGACTATCTGGCGGCCGTCATGCGCGGCTTCCACGAGGAGTTCAACGAGCAGCACTGGGACTTCGACCGGCGGCTGTTCGAGGTCGGACGCTGCTTCGGGTTCACCGCCGGGGACCGCTGGATAGCCACCTGCGGCGCCTTCACCCGGACCATGACGACCCCCGGCGGGTCGGTGCCGATCGGGGCCGTCACCATCGTCACCGTCGCTCCCACCCACCGGCGGCAGGGGCTCCTCACGGTGATGATGCGTCATCAGCTCGCCGACCTGCACCGCCGCAAGGAACCGGTGGCTCTGCTCTGGGCCTCGGAGTCGGCGATCTACGGACGATTCGGGTACGGCAGCGCGGTTCCGCGGATCTGGGTCAGCGGGCAGACCTCTTCGACGGCCTTCCTGCCGTCGGTCGACCTGGGTGACGGCTGGGTGGAGGAGGTGGGCAAGGACGAGTTCGGGGCAGTCGTCCCGGCCCTGCACGCCCGACTGCTGCCCGAGCGTCCGGGGGCGTTGGATCGACCCGCTGTGTTCTGGGAGCGCGAGCTGCTCGACCGGCCCGAGGACCGGAAGGGGTCTCCGCCGGTGCGGTACGCCCTGCACTTCAGCGGCACCGGGGAGCTCGACGGCTACGCCCGGTTCAAGGTGAACGCGCCGTGGAGCGGTGATCTGCCCGACGGAGAGGTCCAGATCGAGGAGATCGATGCCGTCGACGCGCAGGCCCGGGCCGGTCTCTGGCGGTTCCTCTTCGACCTCGACCTGGTCAGGCGCTTCCGATCGCACGGTCTCGCGGTCGACGAGCCGCTGCGCTACCTGCTGGCGAACCCGCGGATCCTGACGACCACGCTGACCGACAGCACGTACGTCCGGATCGTCGACCTGCCGAAGGCGCTGGCGAACCGCCGCTACGGGGCCGACCTCGACGTCGTCGTGCAGGTCGCCGACCACCTGCTGGAGCACAACGACGGCACCTTCCGGATCCAGGCCGAGGCGGGCGGTGAGGGCGCCCGGGTCACCAAGGCCGGACGGCGCCGACCCGACCTGAGTCTGGGGATCCGCGAGCTCGGCTCGATCTACCTGGGGGGCACGCCGTTGACGTCGCTGCACCGGGCGGGTCTGGTCACCGAGCGGACGCCCGGCTCCGTGGCCGCGATGACCATGGCCTTCGACTGGCCTCAGCGGCCCTACTGCCCGGACGGATTCTGACCCCGGCGCCGCAATGCCGCCGGCGTCTCGATCGTCAGGGTCGGCGACGGTTCCGCAGCACGACGGCTGTGACCGCGCCGGCGAGCGCGGCGACGGTGCCGCCAGCGATCAGCCAGCGATTGAGTCGGCGGTGGGCCACCGGTGACAGCGCAGCCCCCGGGTCGGCCAGATAGACCCGGCCCTGGTCGCCGTCCACGGTGATCTGCTGCCCGCTGGCTATCCGGCGGGTGGCGACCGCTGTGCCGAGCACCGCCGGGATGCCGTACTCGCGGGCGACGATCGAGCTGTGGCTGAGCGGACCTCCGATGTCGGTGACCACCGCCCCGGCTCGGGCGAACAGCGAGGTCCAGGCCGGCGTCGTGATCGAGGCGACCAGCACCTCCCCGGGCCGCAGCTGCGCGAAGTCGGCCGGCCCGGACAGCACCCGGGCGACCGCTGTGATCCGGCCGGTGCTGGCGCCGATCCCGGTCAGCACGTCGCCCGTCTGCTCGGCGGTGGTCGCCGGCATCATCCCGCCCAGCCGATCCATCCAGGTCCCCTGGGGCAGCAGCTGCGGGGGTGTGGCCCGGCGCTGACCCCGCCAGATCTCCCGGCGGTGCTCGACCTGTGCGCGCAGATCCTGCGGGGCGTCGAGGACTGCCTCGATCTCGGGCCGCCGGCACCAGTAGACGTCCTCGGGCCGGTCGACCGCACCGGCCGCGACGAGCCGGCGACCCAGCTCGGCCAGCATCCGCCGCAGCTGCGGCCAGGCCAGGCCGACGTCGGCGAGCGCGTCCTCCCGGATCGGGGCTATGGCCTGGGCCCGGCGCAGCAGTGCGTCGAAGCTGCTGCGGCGGACCGGGTCCAGCCGACGCCGGATGACGACAGTGGCCGCGTCGCGCTTCTGCTGCAGTCGTCGCTGGCGCTCGTACGGGTCGCCGGCCTGCCCGCTCAGGTAGAGCCGGACCACGTCGACCAGCGGGGCCGGCTCGTCGGCCGGTACCGGGTTGGCGAAGTCGAGGTTGTAGACGGCGTGCCCGTAGGCGGCGAGATGCTCACCGAAGCGCTGGGCGAACTCCTCGGCACCGGGAATCGCCGCCGCGGAGGTCAGCTCGCCGGTCCCGCCGAGCGGGAGGGCGCCGACGATGTCGGCCGCGGGCGTCACGGTCAGCCAGTCCGCGAGCTCGGGCTGATCCCCGGCCCAGCGCGCCAGGTCCCAGAGCGACCGCTCCGCCCGGATCGGCTCGCTGTCGTACCCGAGCAGCAGCGCGGAGGCCGGCGGGTCGCCGTCCCGCCGGACGAAGGCGTCGTAGTACCAGGTCAGCGCCATCTCGGTGGATGCCGCGATCGGGATGATGGTCTGCACCGCGGTGTAGTAGGTGGCGCCGGCCTCCACCAGCTCGGCCACCCCGTCCAGCAGCTCCGCGGCCGACAGGTCGGTCAAGATCTGCGAGCGCCAGCCGTCGACGGCCGCCTGGTACGCCGGCCGGGACACCGTCTCCCAGCGTTCGCGGCCGCCGAAGCCGCGCTTGCCGTACGCCCCGCGCAGCGCCGCCGGGGTGCTCCGGAGCATGTGGGCCATGCCGCGGTTCGAGTACCGGTAGTAGGCGTAGCCGTTGATCGTCGGCAGGGCGACATCGCCGGCGCGGATCGCGTCGCGCCCCAGGACCTCGTTCATCAAGGCGGTGATGGATCGCGTGACGGCGACGTCGATGACGTCGGCGAACAGCGGGGTCAACGGGTCCGGCAGCTGCTCGACGATGCTGGCCCGGAAGTAGGCGGAGTGGTCCACCGGCACCGGCCACTCGGTCGGCACCGGTCCGACCGGGTCGGGCAGGGCGGTGATCGGCCGCGACTGCACGATCCACAGGCCACCGGTGCGGTCCCGTACCCACTCGAGGTCCTGCGGGCTCCCGAAGTGGTCCGCGATCCGACGGCCGAGCCCGGCCAGCTCCCGCGCCGTCTCGTCGTCCAGGACCGAGGCCCGCCGCCGCTCGGCCGGCACCAGGGACTCCGTCGTGCCTGTGGCGGTGCGGACGGTCTGCACGGCCTTGTCCGCGACCTGACGGTCGGTCACGGTCAGCTCCGGACCCGCCAGGGTCAGCTGGTCGGTGTTCACCAGCCCGCCGACGACGGCCTCGCCGAGTCCCCAAGCCGCGCTGATCAGCACCGTGTCGCGGCGCCCAGTGCTCGGGTCGGCGGTGAACATGACCCCGGCCGACTCCGCGTCGACGAGCTGCTGGACCACCACGGCCAGACTCACCTCGGCCGGGTCGATGTCCTGCCGAGCCCGGTACGCCATCGCCCGGGCGGTCCACAGGGACGCCCAGCACCGGCGGACGGCGTCCAGCACCGCGTCCGGGCCGCTGATGTTCAGATAGGTGTCCTGCTGGCCCGCGAAACTGGCACCGACCAGGTCCTCGGCGGTCGCCGACGAGCGCACGGCCACGGCTCCACCGCCCAGCTCGCCATAGGCCCCGGCGATGGTGGCGGCCAGGTCACCCGGCACCTGCCCGGCCGCGAACAGGTCGGCGATCGCGCGGGCCGCTGACTCGTACGCGCTCGGCTCGGTCTCACCGGGGGCCGGCACCAAGGCGACGACGCGGTCGCGCAGGTCGTTGGCCTCGACGAACTCGCGGTACGCGAGCGTGGTGACCACAAAACCCGGCGGCACAGGTGCACCGGAGCGCACCAGCTCACCCAGGTTCGCCGCCTTGCCCCCGGCCGAGGCCAGGTCTCCGCGGCCGAAAGCGGCCAGCGAGGCCACGCGGGTCGGACCGGGGTCCCCGGTCGGGATGTCGATCTCCTCCGCCGCCACGTCGTCCGAATCTACGCCCCTACCGGTAGCGGCACGTCGGAACCCACGCGGTCAGGCGCGGACGATCAGAGGTATTCCTCGATGGCCTTGAGCAGCACCGACTTCGGCTTGGCACCCTTGAACGCCTTGACCAGCTCGCCACCCACGTACACCTGGATGGTCGGCAGACCCAGCACGTGGTTGTTGGCCGGGGTCACCGGGTTGGTGTTGGTGTCCATCTTGACGAACGTGACCTTGTCACCGTGGGTGTTGGCCAGCTCCTCGATGATGGGAGCGACCTGCTTGCAGGGACCGCACCAGTCGGCCCAGTAGTCGACCAGGACCGGCTTGTCGGACTTCAGGACGACCTCGTCGAAGGTCGCGTCGGTGACGTCGTTGACTGTGCTCATGGGTGATGCTCCTCCGTGGTGGCTGGGTGGCGTCCGGTGCTGCCGGGGTCGAGGTCAGACGGTGACGGTGTCGGCCAGGGCGGCGACGTAGTCGGCGGTGTCGTGCAGGTCGGCCAGGTACTTCTCGGCATCCAGCGCCGCGGCACACCCGGTGCCGGCGGCGGTGATCGCCTGCCGGTAGGTGTGGTCGACCAGGTCGCCGCAGGCGAACACCCCGGACAGGTTGGTCCGGGTGCTCTTGCCGTCGGTGAGCACGTAGCCCTCGGCGTCGGTGTCGACCTGGTGCCGCAGCAGCTCCGAGCGCGGGTCGTGGCCGATGGCGATGAACAGGCCCTGGATGGCCAGCGTCCGCTCCTCACCGGTCTCGGTGTCGCGCAGGGTCACCGACTCCAGCGACTTAGCCCCGTGCAGCTCGGTGACCGCGCTGTTCCAGGCGAAGGAGATCTTGGGGTCGTTCTCGGCCCGGCCGGCCATGATCTTGCTGGCCCGCAGGTGGTCGCGGCGGTGGATGATGGTCACCGACCTGGCGAAGCGGCTCAGGAAGGTGGCCTCCTCCATCGCGGAGTCGCCACCACCGACCACGGCGATGTCCTTGTCGCGGAAGAAGAAGCCGTCGCAGGTCGCGCACCACGAGACTCCGTGTCCGGACAGCCGGTCCTCGTCGGCGATGCCGAGCTTGCGGTACGCCGACCCGGTCGCCAGGATCACGGTCCGGGCCGCGAACGTCTTGCCGTACGCGTCGGTGACCGTCTTGATCGGACCCGTCAGGTCCAGCTCGGTGATGTCCTCGGTGACCAGCTCGGCGCCGAAGCGCTCGGCCTGGGCCCGCATGTTCTCCATCAGCTCCGGCCCCATGATGCCGTCGCGGAAACCGGGGAAGTTCTCGACGTCGGTGGTGTTCATCAGCGCGCCACCGGCAGTGATCGAACCCTCGAAGACCAGCGGCTTCAGGTCGGCCCGGGCTGCGTACACGGCGGCGGTGTAGCCGGCCGGTCCGCTGCCCACGATGATCACGTCGCGTACGTCGGTGGGGGTGTGGGTCATCCGTCCTGCTCTCGAATCTCGGTGCTCAGACTGCGTCGTACGGGACTGACGTGCCGGTGGTGGAACCCTACAGCGACGCTTCATCCCTACAGTCCGCCCAACGTGACGCGGGCGCCGGCTATTCCGACCGGTCGGGCCGCCCTACTCCGTCAGCTCGACCCGCTTCCCGGCCGACGGGGTCCCGTCGCAGCCGGTCACCAGGGTCGCGTACGTACGCCCACTCGACCTGGTGTAGACGAGGTAGTTCTCGTCACCGGCGACGTAGACAGGCGTGATCCCGGTGATCCGGCCGGTGGTGACCTGTCGGGCGCAGCGCCAGGCGGCGGAGAACAGGTGCGGGTCGAGGTTCCGGTTCTGGGCGAGGGTCCTGGCCTGGTCGGCCAGGGCCGCCTGGTGCACCTGGGTCGGGGAGAGGGCCGACGGCTCGTTGAGTCCGGCGCTGGCACTGAGCACGTAGCCTCCGAAACCCACCACGGCGGCGGCCACCGCAGCCGCGAGCATGATGCGGATGGCGCCCGTCTGCTTCACGTAGCCGGCCGACGCGGGTGCCTTCAACGGTGCGGACCGGCGGAACGGCACCACCGTCGCCTCCTCGTTGGCCAGCACCCGATCGAGCCGGGCGGCCACGGTGACCGGCATGGTCGCGGTGGGGAGGGCGGCCAGCCGGCCGGAGACCAGATCCAGCTCACCCTTCAGCTGGGCCAGTTCCGCCCGACACGACGCGCACCCGGCCAGGTGCTTCTCGACGGCGGCCGCATGCTTCTCCGGCAGCTCGCCGACGGCCAGGTCGGCGAGGTCGTCGAGCGCCAGATGGTCGAGCGCGAGGTGGTCGGGCATCGGGATTTCCTGGTCGGTCGGCGACCCCGGTTCCGGGGCGTCCGGAACGACGGGCTCGCCGGGGGGAAGCGGTGGAGTGGTCATTCGACCAGCCCCCGGGTCTGGAGCAGTTCGAGCGTACGTCGCGACCGCTTGTCCAGGGCTGCGTCCGGCGCCTGCGCCAGTATCCACGTGAACAGGGTCGAGGGCCCTCGGAGCAGCAGCGCCGTCGGCACCGTCACCCGCCCCGGCTCCCCGCCACGGTCGACCTCGAGCCGGTACGACCGTCCGGCCGGGGTGGCCAGCTCCTTCACGGCCCGCACCTGCGACGCCTCCACCCGTTCGAAGTCCCGCCAGCGGCGAGTCGTCAGCACCGGTCCCTCGACCAGCAGGTACGACCGGGTCCGCAGCCACACCACGACGCAGTACGCCGCCCAGCACAGCACCAGGGCCACCGCCGCCGACACCCACCCCACGGCCTGACCGCGGACCAGGATGCCGATGCAGGTGACAAGGCCCACGGTGGCGAACACCAGCGGCGCCCGCCAGTTGTAGGACAGCGGCAACGGCTGCGCCATCAGCTCTCCCCCCGTCGGTTCCGCAGCAGCAGGGCCAGCCGGCCGCGGCCACGGGCGCAGCGACTCTTCACCGTTCCGGCGGGCACTCCGAGGATCGCCGCTGCCTCGTCCACCGAATAGCCCTCGACGTCGACCAGCACCAGCGCCACCCGCTGGTCGTCGTTGAGCTGGGCCAGTGCGGCCGACAGGTCGTCGCGCAGCTCCTGCTGCTCCACCGGGTCGGGTGCCGCCTCGGCCACGAGCTCGGCGGTCCGGTCCGGGTCGGCGGGCAGCGGCTGCTCGGCCTGCCGGCGCTGCTGCTTGCGAAGCCGGTCGAGACAGGAGTTGACCACGATCCGGTGCAGCCAGGTGCTCACCTGGGCTTCGCCCCGGAAGCTGTCGGCTCGCCGGAAGGCGGCGAGGTAGCCGTCCTGCAGAGCGTCGGCGGCGTCGTGCGGGTTGCGCATCATCCGCAGTGCCACCGACCAGAGGTGGTGTTGGTGGCGGTGCACGAGCGTGGTGAACGCGTTCGGATCACCCGCGACGTGTGCGGCCAGCAGCTCAGGGTCGGAGGGCGGGGACGGCTCGGCCACCCGGAGCGCGGGCGTCACCGCCGCGGTCGGTCGGGCGACGTCCGGAGGGCTCGTGGGAGCGCCGGCGCCACCGCGCACCAACTACACCACCCCGACCTCGTAGATCCCGCCTCGGTAGCCGCTGCCCTCCTTCGGCAAGGAGGTCAGGTAGACCAGGACGAACCTCGTGGTCACCGGGTCTTTCAGGCTGATCGTCGCCGCCGATCCCGCCTTGGCTTGCTTGCCCACGGTACGCCACTGGCTGTCGGACTTGGTCGGCGGTTTGGTCACCTCGGCCGGGTCGGTCCTCGGCACCCGGATCTCCACGTTCGTGCCGTTGCCACTCAACCGCAGGCTGACCTTGCTGACCGGGACGGGCTTGCCGAGGTCGACGATCAGGCCGACCCCGCGCTTCAGACCGCCGAGCTTGGGGTTGCCCAGGTACTTCACGGTGCGCCAGCGAGTCTCGAGGTTCTTGTCGACCGCGAGCTTGGCCTCACCGTTGTTCTCGTCGTTGGGGGGGTCGCCCTGCGGGTCGAAGGTGCGGACACCGGCGATCTGCAACGGCCCGGTGGACGGACCTGCGCTGGGCTGACCGGCGGTGTTCTGCTGACCGGGCTGGGGACTGCCTTCGCGCTGGTTGAGGATGACCGCCGAGCCGATGCCGGTGGCGAGCAGCAGCAGACCCATCGCGGCGACGAGCGCCAGCCACCGCCGTGGACGACCAGGTCCCGGCCTGGTGCCCGCCCGACGCAACGGTCGGGTGGGTGGCGGCGGGGTCGGCTGGCGGATCAGGGTGACCCGGACCGAGTCCTCGTTCTCGGACTGGGTCGGGCTCAGGGCCGACCGGCTGATCGGCGAGACACCCGAACCGGCGTGACGGGCGTGCAGGGGGATGGTGATCGGCGGAGTCGATGTCACCTTGGGGATCGGCTGCCGCAGCCGGCGTTCGAGATCGGCTGAGGCGTCGGCCGAACCGAGCACCTTGGTCAACGCGTTGACCACGTCGTTGGCCGAGGCCAGGCGGGCGGCGCGATGGCGCGGTGGGTCACCGAGGATCTGGTCGCAGACCACGTCCAGGGCGGGGGAGACCCCGGCGCGGACCTGGCGCGGACTCATCAGGTGGCGGCCGGCGACCGGCGCGGCCGGCAGGCTGAAGGCCGGGCCACCCGGCCAGCGCGAGACCAGGCAGGCGTAGAGCAGGCGCCCGAGATCGACCACGTCGGCCGGCTCGGGGGCGAGGTCGGGTGTGCGCGGCAGCGCGTTGCCGGGGGCCGGCCGCAGGGCCGCCTCGATCAGCAGGCCGACGATCTTCACGTGCCCGTCAGGCGTGAGGATGACGGTGTCGGGGTTGATCCGCTGGTGGTAGAGGCCCAGTCCGTGCACGCCGGACAGTGCGTCGGCGACCTCGCGGACCACCCACGCCGACTCCAGCCCCGACAGCGGACCGTGGCTCAGCAGCACCTCCAGGGACCGTCCGACCGCGTACTCGCAGACGACGTACGAGCCGAGCTCGGGATCATCGCTGTGAACCGCGTCGAGGACGCGCAGGAAACGGGAGTCGACGGCGAGCGAGGCGCGTCGGGCAGTCTCCAGGATGTCTGCTGCCTCGGGATCGAGAGGCACCAGCAGGTGGACCACCACGGAGCGGGAGAGCACGAGATCGAAGGCCCGCCAGGTGACCGAGCGGGCGGACTCGGCGAGCAGCTCCTCCATCCGGTACCGGTAGCCGAGCACCGTGCCGGCGCTGGTCATGATCCGGGGGAGGGTGCTCGGGGAGGCGTCGGGCGTCAGGCTGTCGGCGCCGTCGACCACGTCGTCGAGCGGTGACTCGGCCGAAGGATGAGGTGTGGCCGGAACCCCGCCGAGCACGTCGGTCGGACCGGGTGCGGCGGGCGGGGCGGACGCCGGGCCCGACATCCTGCTCGCGCCGGCAAAGGTGACCATGGGATCCGCGTTCTCGGTCGGGCCGGCCACTGGAGTGGGGTCGGCGGATGCCCCGATGCTAGGTGAGGAGGCGGTCCGGACCCCGGTGGAATCGCCGTAGCCGAAGGGTTCGTCTGTCATCGTCCGCATGCTGGTCGTCTCTTCGGGCCCACCGGTCTCGGCCGTCGCCATGGCCCCTTCCGCCTCGATGGCCTCCTCCGCCACGATGCCGGTGGGATTCCCGTCGTCGGTGGGTCCGCCGCCGCGAGGGCCCGAGGCACCCCCCGAGCCGCCGCCGCGCCGGCCGCGACGGAGCACCGTGCCCACGATGTCGGTCACTTCGCGGATCTGGAGCAGCTTGGCCACCACGGCGTACAGGACGACGGCGACCACGCCGGCGGCGGCCAGGGCCAGCGCGCGCAGCAGCTGGCTGTCGGCGTCGAGGATGCGCAGGATCAGCCAGGCCGCGAGGCCGGCCGGGGCTGCGGCGATCAGGGTGCGCCCGATCAGGGCGAGGATCGGCCGCAGGGCCAGGGCCGGCAAGGTCTTCTGCAGCCGTCGGAAGGAGATCCCGACACCCAGCACGTACGCCAGGGAGTAGCCCAGCGCCAGCCCGGCCGCCACCAGCGGTGCGGAGTCCAGTGCGACCACGACGCCGACACCGATGACCACGTTCGCGCCGGCGATGACGATCTGGATGAGGAAGGGTGTCTTGGTGTTCTCCAGCGCGTAGAAGGCGCGCAGGCAGACGTACTGGAGGGTGAACGGCACCAGACCGAGACCGAGTGCCATCAGCGCGTAGCCGGTGTACTGCCAGTCCTCGGCGCCGGCGCCGAAGCCGAAGATGAGTCGGGCGACGGGCAGCCCGAGGACGACGAACGCCACCGAGGTCGGCACCAGCACGGACAGGGCCAGTCGCATCGTCCGGGTCGCCTCGGCGGCCACACCCTCCAGGTCGCCGGCCGCGGCCAGCCGAGAGGCGCTCGGCAGCATCGCCGTGGCCAGCGAGACGGTGATCAGCGAGTGCGGCAGGATCCAGATCGCGTACGCGTAGCCGTAGGCCGCCAGCCCGCCGCCACCTTGCTGACTGATCGTCGCCGCGGTGGCGATCTTGTTCACCACGATCAGGGCGAGCTGGGTGACCAGCACGTAGCCGAGCACCCACTTGGCCAGCCGGAGCGTGTGGCCGAGTCCGGTGTGCCGGAAGTCGAACCGCGGTTGGAAGTGGAAGCCGGACGAGCGCAGGTACGGGACCAGGATCGCCGCCTGGGCGGCCACCCCCACGGTGGAGCCGATGCCGAGCAACGCCTCCTGGCCGGGCGTGAAGGCGGCGCTGGTGTCGGACTGGCCGAAGGTGACCAGGAACAGCAGCAGGACGCCGATGGAGACCACGTTGTTGGCGATGGGCGCCCACATCATCGGACCGAACCGGTCCCGGGAGTTGAGTACCTGGCCGGCCAGCACGAAGGCGCCGTAGAAGAACACCTGGGGCATGCAGTAGTAGGCCAGCGCGACCATCGACTGGTACTGCCCGGCGACGGCCGGGTCCTTCCAGCCGCCGGCGGAGTAGAGCGCGATGATGGCCGGCGCGGCCAGGGTGAGCACCAGGGTGATCACGAACAGGGCCACCAGCCCGAGCGTCATGATCCGGTTGGTGTACGCCTCCCCCCGATCGGCGTCCTTCTTGACCGCGCGGACGATCTGCGGCACCAGGACGGTGTTCAGCACGCCGCCGGCCAGCAGGATGTACATGCTGTTCGGCACCGTGTTGGCCAGGGTGAACATGTCGGCCTGACGGGTGCCGTTGCCGAACAGGATGACCAGCAGCACGAACCGGCCGAAGCCCAGCACCCGGGAGACCGCCGTGCCGGCGGCCATCACGGCCCCGGACGAGATCAGCCGGGAGCGGGCCTGACCGTCGGTGACGCCGGTGGCATCCGTGGAGCCGGTCGTCGCCGAGGTCGGCTCAGACATCGAGGGAGTCCTTGGTGGTCTCCCCGGCATCGGTCGGCTCCGCGGGTCGGGACACCTGGAGCGGCTCCGGGTCGTGCTCCTGCGCGGCCCGCTCCTTGCCCACCTGGCGGATCCGCAGCACCGTGGTGCCGACCAGCACGATCCCGGCACCGATCGCGATCAACCAGCCGATGGTGCCGGCCTGGGTGGCGGTGATCTCCACCACCTTGGCGTGGCCGACCGGCGTGCCGTTCGCCGTCTGCAGCTGGGCGCGGACCTTGACGCTGCCGTTGGTCTCGGCCTGCACCTGGGCGTCGGTGGTGACGGTCCGACCACCGGCATCCACCCGGCCGATCTGCAGCGGGGCCACGGTCAGCCGCTGGCTGGCCGCCGAGCCGAACACGATCTTGACCTTGATGGCGTTCGTGTCGGGATCCGGCCCGGCCGGCAGGTCGTTCTTGACCGTGATGGGGAAGGTGCCCGAGCGGCCGGTGGTGCTGAGCTTCGGCGTCACGCTGATGATGATCTCGTCGTACAGGATCTCGTCCAGGTGGTCCGCGACAGTGGACGTGTAGCGCTCGGATCCGGTGGTGTCTCCCCGCCAGCTGAGGCTGACGCTGCGCGGCAGGGCGATCGCCGCCTCGGCCCGGGCGCTCTTCGGCTCGACCAGCAGATCGGCGTAGGTGGTGAACTGCTCGCTGAGCTGCCGGGCGGCGACCAGCTGGGTTCCCGTGAGCTCGTTGCCGCGGGCCTTGTCGGTGTAGCGGTACTCACCCGACCAGGCCACCGGCGTCGCGGTCAGGAGCTGGGTCAAGGTGGCGGCGGCCAGCCAGGGCGCGGCCACCTCGTTGTCCGCGCCCGCCGTCTGGTTGGGGTCGGAGATCAGCCGCACCCGACCGGCCGGGGAGCCGGCGGGCGCGGACCGGGCGGCGATCCAGGTGTCGGACAGCATCCGCTGCTGCACCTTGGCCGGGGTGCTGCGGGGAGCCGGCCCAGGTCCGCCGCCGGAGGCGCCGGCGGTGTAGCGGACCAGGGTCGCCCCGTCCGGACCCTCCAGCACGGGGGAGTCGGCCGTCGTCCGGATGGTCGCGTCGGAGAGCAGGATGGCCGCCGGGTCGAGCGCGGCCGCGGCCTGCACCGTCTCCTCGTCGGCGGTGCCGTTACCGGGCAGGATCAGCAACGGCAGGCTCGCCGTGGCCGGGACCAGGGCGCCGATCGCGGCGGCCTCGGCCAGCCGGGCGGTCGCCCCATCGTGGACGAGGGCGGCGACGTCCGGGTTGCCGTACGGCAACCGGTAACCGTCTCCGGACCGCACCAGGCGCGCGAGCTCGGTCAGCCAGCTCTGCGCCGCCGCCCCACCGACTCCCTCCCGCGTCGTACCGTCGGTGTTCAGCACCCGGTAGCCGGCCACCATGGTCTGGATCTCCTGGACCAGGGCGGGGTCGACCGCGAAGCTGGTGCCCTGCGCGCCCGCCGCCTCCAGCAGACGGGTCAGCCGTCCCGATCCGCTGAGCTCGTCGACCAGGTGGTCGTCCAGGAAGTAGCCGGGGCGCAGCAGACTGGGCCGGCTGGTGAGGACCACGATGGAGGTCTGGCGCACCGTCTCCTTCGGTGCTTTGGAGACGACGGGCAGGAACACCCGTCCCCGGCCGACCGTGAGGTCGGGCCCGGCACCGTCGACCCGCCCGCGCAGGTGCACGCCGATCAGGTACACGCCGTCGATGTCCGGCAGCTCGAGCTGCGCCAGGGTCGCCGAGATGGTGAACGTCGTGGACTGGTCCGGCTCGAGGGTCCGGTCGTCATCGGAGGGGACGTTGACGTACAGCGACCCGCCCTGTGCCCGGGAGCCCAGCGGGTCGTCGGCGGCGGACGCGAGGGCCGCAGTCATGCCTTCAGCGGTCTGGATCGGATCGAGTGAGCGCCAGAAGGCGACCTGGAGGTTGGAGAGCCCACTGTCGGAGGTGTTGGTGATGCGCCCCGACAGGGTCACCTTCTGGCTCTCGTCGTCGCGGGAGGGCAGGGCCGGACTGACGGCGTCGATGCTGATCCGGGCCCAGGACTCCGGCTCGGCGGCGTGGGCGGTCGTGGCGGCCAGCAGAACCGGGAGACCGACGAGCACCATCAGCAGGGTCGCCAGCAGCGCCCGTACGGCCCTCACCCGCGTCCCCACGTCACCAGGTGGATTGTAGTGATCGGGACCGGGTGATCGTCCGATTCGTGGTCGGGCCCACCGCGGACCGCCGAAATCGGAGGGCCCGCTGCCGTGGAGCGGCTAGCATCGTCCCCCGTGTCCGGAGCAGAGCGGTTGAGTCGCGTGCAGGCGAACGCGGTGGCCGAGCTGTTGCGGATCGCCCCGATCGCCGACCGGCTGGGTGTTCTGTTCGCCGAGGCCGGTCACACCCTCTATCTCGTCGGCGGCAGCGTCCGGGACGCCCTGCGCGGAGAGCTCGGCCATGACCTGGATTTCACCACCGACGCCAGGCCCGACGACATCGAGGCGATCCTGCGGACGGTGACCGCCGCCGTCTGGACCATCGGCAAGGAGTTCGGCACGGTCGGCTGCCGGGTCGACGAGCGCGTGGTCGGGTCGGCCGGCGCCGACGGGGAGGTCGAGAGCTGGGTCATCGAGGTGACCACCTTCCGCTCCGACGTCTACCAGGCCGACAGCCGCAAACCGCAGGTGCGTTTCGGGGACACCCTCGACGGCGACCTGGTCCGCCGCGACTTCACCGTGAACGCGATGGCCGTCGAGCTGCCGAGCAAGCGGTTCGTCGACCCGTACGGCGGCCTGGCCCACCTGGCCGCCCAGGTGATCGACACGCCGGGCACCCCGGAGCAGTCGTTCAGCGACGATCCGCTGCGGATGATGCGGGCCGCCCGGTTCACCTCGCAGCTGCTCTTCACCCCCGCTCCCCGGGTGATCGCGGCGATGACGGCGATGGCCGACCGGATCGCGATCGTGTCCGCCGAACGGGTCCGCGAGGAGCTCTCCAAGCTGCTGCTGACTGATCGTCCGCGGGCCGGCTTGGGGTTGCTGGTGCACACCGGGTTGGCGGAGCGGGTGCTGCCCGAGCTGCCGGCGCTCCGGCTGGAACGGGACGAGCACCACCGCCACAAGGACGTGTACGAGCACAGCCTGACCGTGCTGGAGCAGGCGATCGACCTGGAGTCGCGACTGTCGGCCCGCCCCGATCTGATCAGCCGGCTGGCCGCGCTGCTGCACGACATCGGCAAACCGGCCACCCGGAAGTTCGAGAACGGCGGCAAGGTGTCGTTCCACCACCACGACGTGGTCGGCGCGAAGCTGGTCAAGAAGCGCTTGACGGCGCTGCGCTACAGCGCCGACCAGGTGGCCGCGGTCGCCAAGCTGATCGAGCTGCACCTGCGCTTCCACGGGTACGGCGAAGGACACTGGACCGACTCCGCCGTCCGCCGCTACGTCCGGGACGCCGGCGACCAGCTCGAGCGGCTGCACGTGCTCACCCGGGCCGATTGCACCACCCGGAACACGGCCAAGGCCGACCGGCTGCGGCGGGCGTACGACGACCTCGAGGCGCGGATCGACGAGCTGGCCGCGGAAGAGGAGATCGCGTCCCTGCGGCCGGACCTGGACGGCACCCAGATCATGGCGATCCTCGGGCTCGCCCCCGGTCGCGAGGTCGGGGAGGCCTACCGGTTCCTGCTGGAGCTGCGGATCGACGAGGGCCCGTTGGGCGCCGAGCGAGCCGAGCAAGCCCTCCGCACCTGGTGGGCCACCCGCGCCGGATAGCCCGCCGGCTCCGTTCCGACTTCACAGCCCTCCCCCTTTCTGCATCCCGTTCCCCACTTCGCACCAGCCGCATCCACTTCGCACCAGGTACACGTGGTGCGAAGTCGACGCAGCTGGTGCGGAGTGGGGGTAGGAGAGGCAGGCAGGAGCGGAGGCCCGCGGAGGCTCTCCGGGCGGGTGGGATGCGGGCGAGGTCTCAGGGGCCGGAGACGGGCTCGGCGGTCTCGCCGCGGAGGGACTCGGTGCCCTCGTCCATCGACAGGTTGCGGCTGACCAGCGCGAACCAGAGGCCGAGCAGCGCGTAGGCGATCGCCAGTCCGACGATGATCGGCACCGACACCCCGTTCGCCGGGAGGATGGCGGCGGCGATCACCGCCGCCACGACCAGCGCGACGTTGAAGATCATGTCGTAGACCACGAAGACCCGGCCCTTGAACTCGTCGTCGACGTGAGCCTGGACCAGGGTGTCGACACACAGCTTGATGCTCTGCGCCGTGACCCCCAACAGGAAGCCCGCCACCAGCAGCGGTACCTGGGAGAAGATCGCCCCCGGCAGCAGCTGGAAGAACGCCGAGGCGCCGAACGCCGCGACCACCAACCGCCGGACGCCCCAGCGCACACTCAGGGGAGGCGTGACGGCAGCCGCAGCCACGAAGCCGACAGCAGTCACCACGGCCAGCAGGCCCAGGTCGGCCAGAGCCGGGTTCACGTCGGTGGGCGCGTTCAGGTAGTTGCGGAAGACCAGGATCATGGCCACCGTCACGACCCCGTAGACGACCCGGTGCAGGCCGATCGCAATCAGCCCCAGCCCGGCGGCGCGGCGGCGCCGGAGGTGGCTGAGCGCATCGACCAGCCCGCGGACGATGTCGCGGGCGAGGGCCGGGTCCGGCTGGTCGGGGCCGAGCGCCCGGCGGGGGATCCGCAGGGCCAGCGCCGTGCTGATCAGCCAGCCGATCGCGGCCAGGCCGAACAGCACCGCGTTGGCCCGGTAGTCGGGCATCTGGTTCCCGAGCACCACCCGCAGGGTCGTACCCAGTCCGACCCCGACCACCGTGCCGATCGGACCGATGGTGGGCATCACCGAGTTGGCGACCATGTACTCCGAGGCGTCGATGGTGTGCGGCAGCGCCGCCGACAGCGCGGCCAGCAGGAACCGGTTGAGACTCATCGCCACCAGCACACCGACGTAGAACGCGGCGTCGGACCAGCCGGTGCGGATGCCCGAACCGACCAGGACCGCGAGCCCGATGGCCACCACCGCCCGGGTCAGGTCGAGGACGACCAGGATCTGCCGCCGGGACCAACGATCCAGCACCACGCCGACGAACGGCCCGAGGACCGAGAACGGCAGCAGGGTGATGGCCAGCACGGTGGCCACCGAGGCGGCGTCCGGCTGGCGCTGCGGGGAGAAGAGCACGAACGAGGCCAGGGCGACCTGCAGCACACCGTCCGCGGTCTGGGTGGCGACCCGCACCGACAGCAGCCGCCGGAACAGCTGGTGCCGGACCAGCTGCCGCAGGCTACGGACGAACTCCACCGTCCGACTCTAGAGAGCCGGTCCTACTTCTCGGGGTACTTCTCCAGGTACGTGGCCATGGTGTCCTTCTTCATCGCCTTGCCGAGTGCTTCCAGTCGGGCCTGGTCGACGACGTCGATCGACTCGCCGTCGGGTGACGTGCCGAAGCCGGAGATCGGGGCCTGCAGCAGGTGGATGTCGGAGGAGGTCAGACGGAGCGAGAGGGCGAGATTGCGGATCGTCTCGTCGCTCAGGCTCGAGTCGACGGTGACGTGCTGGGCCACGCCGGAGATGAAGCCCGTGAAGGACGACGGGTTGGCGATCACCTCCGGGCTCAGACCCTTGGCCACGATCGCCTTGATGACGTTGCGCTGGTTCTCGGCCCGGTCGAGGTCACCACCTGGCAGGTTGTGGCGCTCGCGGACGAACCACAGCGCCTCCTCGCCCTTGATCGTGATCTCGCCCTTGGGGTAGTCGAAGCCGTGCGAGGAGAAGGCGGTCTTGTTCTTCACCGTCACGCCCCCCAGGGACTCCGTGAGCTTGATGAAGCCCTCGAAGTCGACCATCACCACGTGATCCATCCGGGTGCCGAGCAGGTTCTCCAGGGTCTGCACCATCAGCTGGGTGCCGCCGAAGGCGAACGCCGCATTGATCTTGCCCTTGCCGTGGCCCGGGATGTCGACGTACATGTCGCGGGGGAAGGAGGTGATGTACGCCTGGTCGTGTGCCTTGTTCAGGTGCACCACCATGATCGAGTCGCTGCGGCCGGCACCGGAGTCGTCCGGATCGCGGGAGTCGGAACCCAGCAGCACGAAGTTCAGTGCTCCGGTCGCCTCCGGGTCCGCGCTCGGGCGCGGCGCGGTCGGGTTCTCCGACGGCAGCACGTTCTCCCGCTTGATGCTCTGGGTGATCGACCTGTCGATCGAGTGGAGATAGGCCGCACTGGCCGCGACCGCGCCGACCACCACGACCGCTACCGAGATCAGCACGATCTTCAGCCATCGACGTCGTCTGCGCGGCGGGGTTGCCGGGGTCTCCGGCGTCGTGGTGGCGGTGTCTGACATCTCTTCCTCGGTCTGGGCGTGTCGGCTTGCATGGTGGACAAGTCGAATGTGGGCAACCGTCCTAGTGTATGTGGTCACGCTGGTCAGAGCCGGGTTGTGTGACGGGATGCACGTTCCGGCACCGCGGTCTAGGCTCCGCTCATGACCGGTGGTGCTGGCGAACAACGAGGTCCGACGCGAGCCGAGGAGGCCGCGGTTCGCGCCGAGCTGGCCGCCGGTGCCGAGCGGGCGGAGTCGGCCAAGGCCCAGGTGCTGATCGACGGCTTCCTGCGGGCCGCCGCGGCCGCCGGCGTGCCGGCTCAGCCGCTACGGGCCACCCTCTACACCGGGCAGTCGGTGAGAACCGACAAGCGCGGCTGGTACCTCCGCAAGAACGAGTCGGTCGCCGTGGGCGACGACGGCGGCTATTACATCCTGACCGTTCCCGGCGGCCTGAAGGAACGGCTGCGCGGCGTGCAGCTGCGGCGGTCGCCTCCGCCGCTGATCGTCGGCAAGGGCGGGCGTGACGGCGAGACCGGGGACCTGTCCGAGTTCCTGGCTCGGCGGCTCCAGCAGGGCTGATCGGTGACCGGCAAGGCCGTCGGCGGAACGCCCTAGAGTTCCGGACATGGTGACGTTCGACGACGTGGCGCGGATCGCGCTGTCGCTACCCGGGACCGAGGAGACGACCTCGTACGGCAACGTGTCGTGGTCGGTGCGCAGCGGCCCCGGACCACGGGGTGGGAAGCAGAAGAGCCGTGGATTCGTGTGGGAACGACCGCTGAGCACGAAGGACCGCAAGCTGCTCGTCGAGGCCGGCGAGATCGAGGTGCCACCGGATGAGGTGATCCTGGCGGCCCGGGTGGAGGACCTGGCCGAGAAGGAGGCGGTGCTGGCCGAGCACGCGGGCGTCGCGTTCACCACTCCGCACTTCGCCGGCTATCCCGCGGTGCTGGTCCGACTGGACCGGCTGGAGGAGGCGCCACTGGCCGAGATCGTCACCTCGGCCTGGTTGGCGGTCGCCCCCGCGAGCCTGCGGGTGGAGCTCGACCCGGGCGCGGCCGTCGGCGACAGCTGACGAGCGGTGCCGCACGATCCGGACGCGCGCTGAACCACGTCAGACGTCGTCGTCGGCGGCCGCAGAGCCCTTCTTCACCTTGGTGAACTTCTTGTACTCCTCGACCACGTCATCGGGGTGTCCCCGCATCATCAGGGTTCCCTTGTCCAGCCAGATGGCCTCCGTGCACATCTCCTTGATGCTGTTCAGACCGTGGCTGACCAGGAACATCGCGCGCGCGGACGAGCGCAGCTCGGCCATCTTCTCGTTGGCCTTGGCCCGGAAGCGGGCGTCGCCGGTGGACAGTGCCTCGTCCACCATCAAGATGTCCGGCTTCATGTGGACGGCGACCGAGAAGGCGACCCGGGCCGACATACCCGAGGAGTAGGTCCGCATCGGCATCTCGATGAAGTCGCCGATCTCGGTCCACTCGGCGACCTCGTCGGCCCGCTCCTCGACCTCCTTGCGGGACAGCCCCGAGGCCAGTCCGCCGAGGATGATGTTCTCCCGACCGGACAGCTCTTTGTTGAAGCCGACCCCGAGTGCGAGCAGCGTGCTGGCCTTGCCCCAGACCTCGATCGATCCCTCGGTCGGCGGCAGGATCCCCGCCACCGCCCGCATCAGCGTCGACTTCCCGGCCCCGTTGGCTCCCACGATGCCCATCGCGGTGCCCTCCGGCACGCTGAGGGTGAGGTCCTTGAGGGCCTTCACCTCGCGGACCGCGCGCTGGCCCCGGCCGAACCGGACCAACGCCGTCCGCAGGGTCGGCTTCCGCTCGAAGGTCGTCCGGTAGGTGATCGACAGGTTGTCGATCTTGACCGCGAGACCGGTCTGCCGCTCGTCAGGTGAGGCGGACAGCGAACTCACGCTCCCTCGAGACGAAGAACAGGAAGCCGACCACGACCGCGCCGATGGCCCAGGCAGCCGACGCGGCCCACATCCACAGGGGCGGGACCGACTCGTCCTGGAGCAGGTGCGCGTAGCCGGTCAGCATCGGGTACATCGGGTTGAGCTCGACGATGAGCCGGGTCACCGGGCCCAGGTGGGAGAGCATCTCAGGCAGCCACAGCACCGGGGAGAGATACATCCACAGCCGCAGGAAGTAAGGCAGGAAGTTCGACGTGTCGCGGAAGTAGACCTGGCAGGTGGCGAAGAAGGCCGCCAGACCCATGCTGAACACCACCATGGTCAGCAGGAAGTACAGCGACTCCAGCATCCGGGGGTGCCAGGACAGCCTGAAGATGATGTGGAACATCAGGTAGACCGGGATGGTGGGGAGGAACCGGAAGAAGGCGGTCCGGACGGCCGACAGCGGGATCAGCAGGCGCGGGAAGGCCGTGTTGATCAGCAACCGACCGGAGCCGGTCACCGAGGTCGCGCCGGTGGACGCGGCGGACTGCACCATGGTGAAGGCGAACAGCGCCAGCGTCAGGTGGGTGAAGAGCTCCGGGTCGTGACGCTGCCGGATGATCGTGACCAGCAGGTAGTAGACCCCGGCCAGCAGCAGGGGGTTGAGGATGAGCCAGAGCTGCCCGAAGACCGTGTTCACGTCGGCACCCCGCAGGGTGGCCCTACTCATCTCGGTGGCGAACTCGCGGCGCGCCCACAGCTCCCGGAAGTACGGCACCAGCGGCGGCAGACCGGCCCGGTGGGGGCCGTAATGGTGGTAGACCGGCTCGAACTCTTCCCGTTCACCGTGGTGCACGCGGGGAGGCGCTGTCATGTCACCTCTTCCTCACCGGCGGCGGTCGATCGGTAGCGGTCGTGTACTCGTGGGATTGGATCTCTCCGATCGTCGGCGGGCGATCCGCGCCGATCGGCGGACCATAGTCTGCCATGGGCGCGCGGCCGCCCCGGCGGTGACGCGCGCCCGGTCGGACGGCCCTACGGGCGGCCCGCCCCCGTCGGGCCTGATGTGCTGCCCGATCGGCTCTGTTCGCCCGGCCTCGGCGGGTGTATCAACGTCGCACGGGCTGTGCTCCTGACCGTGTCCGAGAGGAATCGCCATGACCGTGTTCTTGGTCGCGCTCCTCACTCCCGAGAGGCTCCGCCCATGACCGTGTTCCTGGTCGCGCTGCGCGCTCCGCGGTCATGGAGCTCCGCGCATCTCACTCGTTCGATCGCGATCCGGGTCGACGGAGAAGCGTGTCGACCCCGATCGCTCCTCACTCCCGAGAGGCTCCGCCCATGACCGTGTCTTGGTCGCGCTGCGCGCTCCGCGGTCATGGAGCTCCGCGCATCTCACTCGTTCGATCGCGATCCGGGTCGACGGAGAAGCGTGTCGACCCCGATCGCTCCTCACTCCCGAGAGGCTCCGCCCATGACCGAGATCGCCGGCGGGCGACGTCCCACGTCTCAGGCTCGCTCCGGCGAGCCGGCGGAGTTCACGGCCGCCGACTTCCCGGCCGAGCCCGAGCTGCAGTGCGACATCGTGATGAAGGGCGGCATCACCAGTGGTGTCGTCTACCCGCTGGCGGTCTGCGAGCTGGCCACCACGTACCGGATCCGATCCGTGGGAGGCGCCTCGGCGGGGGCGATCGCCGCGTCGGCCGCCGCGGCCGCGGAGATGGGTCGGCGCTCGGTCCTGCCGCGCCAGACGACGTCGACCACAGATCCGGCGTCCGGCCCTGCACCCGCTGCCGGGGTCGCCGCGCCGGCGTCACCCGCACCGCTCGAACCCGACGCACTACCCCGGGGCTTCCTCGGCTTCGCCCAGTTCCCGAAGCTGCTCACCCAGACCCAGCCCGACGGTCGCTCGCTGCTGTTCCACCTGTTCCGGCCGCAACCCGAGGCCGAGCGGCTGTTCGGGTTGCTGTCCGCCGTGCTCGAGCAGAAGACCAAGGTCCCGGCGTCGCCGTCGCGGGCGCAGCAGCTCAAGGCGGTGCTGGCCGTCACCGCCCACGCAACGACGAAAGCGCCGGTCCGATCGCTCCTCGGTGTCGTCCTCGGCCTCACCCTCGCGGTGCTGGGGATCGTCGGGCTGGTCCGCCTCCCGCCCCGGTCCGGCGCCGTCGTGGTCGTCGCGCTCGCGCTCGCCATCGTCGTCGGCGCGCTCACGACCGCCGTGGGGCTGGCCATAGCCCTGCTCAGCGGGGTTCTGGCCGATCTCGGGCGGCTCCCCTCGGTCGGCTTCGGGATGAGCTCGGGGCGCGGCAGCGACGACAGCCAGCTGGCCCTCACGCCGTGGCTGTACCGGCGCCTCCAGGACCTGGCCGGACGGCCGTACGACCAGCCACTGACCTTCGGCGAGCTGCAGGCCGACGAGCTGCAGCTGCAGATGATGACCACCAACCTGAGCCGCGCCCAGCCGATGGCGATGCCCTGGAACGACGACGTCTACTTCTTCGATCCGGTCGAGTTCGACAAGCTGTTCGGTCCCGTCGTGGTCCAGGCCATGGTCGACCACCCGCCGCCGCTGCCCTCGGGTCCCGTGGGTCGGCGGCTGCGTGAGGTGCTGCTGGTGCACGCCGGCGCGCTGCGGCCCTTCCCCCGAGCGGCGGACCTGCCGATCATCGTGGCGACGCGGATGAGTTTGAGCTTCCCGCTGCTGATCTCGGCGGTGCCCCTGTACGCCCTGGACTACACCGGCGCCAACCTGGCCTACGTCAAGGCCGTCCGGGAATGGCGCCTGCAGCACCCCGACGCGAACCTGGACGAGCACGCGGCGGCGATCACCGAGCGGCCGGTCTTCGACGTCAACTGGTTCTCCGACGGTGGGCTGACCGCCAACCTGCCGGTCCAGTTCTTCGACTCGGTGCTGCCGTCCCGACCGACCTTCGCCATCGACCTGGCTCCGTTCAGCGACGACCACCCGCGCAGCGACGACGAGCGCGACAACAGCTACCTCCCGCTGGTCAACCAGGGCGGCGGGCACCGGCGTACGGCCCGGTGGGCGCCCAAGCCCCTGTCGGCCCTGTTCTCCTTCGGAATGTCCCTGGTGGAGACCGCCCGGACCTGGGTGGACCAGGCGTCGCTGACCATGCCGGGCTACCGCGACCGGGTGGTGACGGTCTACCAGGACGGCGCCGAGGGCGGCATCAACCTCGCGATGCCGCCCGAGCTGGTGACAGCGCTGAGTCAGCGCGGACGCTTCGCCGCCGCCCGGTTGGTCGAGCGCTTCGGGCCCGGCGGGGGCGGCTGGCCGAACCACAGGTGGATCCGCTACCGCACCTCCACCGCCGCGCTGAGCGACTGGCTGTCCGCCTTCGAGAAGGGCTATACCGTGCAGCCGCCGTTCTACGACGCGTTGCTGGACGACCCGGACGGCCAGCCGTCGTACCGGATCTCCGGGGAGAAGCTGGCCGCGGTGCAGACACGGACGGAGAGACTGCGCAGCGCGATCGCCGACTGGGCCGCCGACCCCGCCGAAGCCTTCACCGCCAACCGGCCGCAACAGCCACCGGTGCTGCGGCTGGTGCCGCCCACCGACGGGGGGTCGTGAGATGTCGCCCACCGCGGAGTCCGCACCGTTGGCGGCCGACGTCAGCTCGGCGGCGGCCCTGGCCTACCCCGAACCCCTCCGCCGTTCGCTGCAGATCTACGCGGTCGACCCGATGATCGCGCGGCTGTCGGGCAACGAGGTGGTCACCATCACGGTGCCGTACGAGCCGCTGCGACCCGGACCGAGCGGTGACCTGGTGCAGGTGATCGACTACGACGCCAGCACGAAGCGGTTCTACACGCCGGTCGATCTGGACTCGCCCGTTCTGCTGGCTCAGGACGGACTCGCACCCAGCGAGCGCGATCCCCGCTTCCACCAGCAGATGGTGTACGCGGTGACCAGCTCGCTGCTGGAGAACTTCGAGCGAGGGCTGGGCAGGAGGTTCCGCTGGCGGGGGCAGGAGCGGCTGCGGATCTTCCCGCACGCCTTCCAGGGTGAGAACGCGGTCTTCGATGAGGGCCACGGTGGGTCGCTGCGCTTCGGCTACTTCCGTACCGACCCCCGCGACGCGGGCCGGAACCTGCCCGGACAGTGGGTGTTCAGCTGTCTGTCCCACGACATCGTCGTGCACGAGGCGACGCACGCCCTGGTCGATCGGCTCCGCCCCCTGTACAAGGAGGCGACCAACATCGACGTGTACGCCTTCCACGAGGGCTTCGCCGACGTGGTGGCGCTGTTCCAGCACTTCGCGCTGCCGGAGCTGCTGGCCCGCTACATCCAGTCGAACCGCGCCGACCTGACCGCCCGCTCCCCGCTGGTCGAGCTGGCCCAGCAGTTCGGCGAGAGCACCGGTCGAGGTCGCGCCCTGCGAGATGCGTTGGGCGAGGAGAACCCGGACCCGACCCGGCTGGGTCGCACCCTGGAGCCGCACGCCCGCGGGTCGATCTTCGTGTCCGCCGTCTTCGACGCCTTCTTCACCACCTACCAGGCCGCCATCGCCGACCTGATCCGGATCGCCACGGCCGGCTCCGGTCAGCTGCCACCGGGCGCGCTGCATCCCGACCTGGTGGCCCGGGTGGCGGGTGAGGCGCGGGCGATGGCGCAGCGGGTGCTGATGATGTGCATCCGGGCGTTCCAGTACCTGCCGCCGGTCGACGTGACGTTCGGAGACTTCCTCCGCTCGGCGGTGACCGCGGACATCGACCTGTTCCCCGCCGACACCCTGGGTCTGCGGGCCGCGCTGGTCGAGGGTTTCCGCAAGCGCGGCATCTACCCCGACGGGGTCAGTGGCCTGGCCGACGAGGCGGTCGCCTGGCCGTCGGCCGCGGAGCTGGGACTGCCGCCGCTGGATGTCGAGCGAGTCGTGGAACCACTGGTCGCCGAGACCGCCCTCGGCTTCCGCACCCGTCGATCTGCCGCCGAGGACACGGTCGAGCTCCAAGACCGGCGGAAGGGCGTGGCCAAGGCCCTGAACGCGTACGCGCGCAAGCACGCCACCGCACTCGGGCTGAACCCGCGGCTGAAGATCCAGGTGCGCAGCTTCCACGCGGTGTTCCGGTTGGCCGGGAACGGTCTGGTCAAGGTCAACGTCGTCGTGCAGATCATCCAGACCGCGCCGCCCGAGGTCTCCAAGGCCCGCGACGTGGGCGGGGTCGAGCTCCGAGGCGGGCTGACCCTGGTGGCCGACGTGGACGGCGAGGTCCGGTGCGTGGTCGGGCGTCCGACGCCGGGGCTGGACCCGGTACACGACCCGGGCGGCGTGGCGCGGCTGGCGGAGCTCGGCGCCTTCGTGGACCAGTTCGACGACGTGGACCTGCCGGGTCCGTGGCGGATCGACGACCCGACGGCGGCCTACCCGTCGTTGGCGTACCGACGAGGCCGGAACCGGCGGATCGCGGCCTCGCTCACCCTGGGTCGATTGGATCGGGGCCGGCCGTGGTGACCGCGACCTTGCGGATGTACGCGGTCGGTTTCGGCGACTGCTTCCTGCTGACCGTGCCGCGCTTCGAGGAACGGCCGTGGCGGATGCTGGTCGACTGCGGCGTGCACGGGATGGGTCGCGGGGAGCACTCGCTCGGCACCGTCATCTCCGACGTGATCGCCGCCTGCAGCGACGGACCGGGTGGCACCCCGATCATCGACCTGGTCGTGGCCAGCCACCGGCATCAGGACCACATCGCCGGGTTCACCGATGCACGGTGGGGAGACGTGACGGTGGGCGAGGTGTGGCTGCCGTGGTGCGAGGACCCTGCCGACACCGAGGCGCAGCGGCTCCGCACCCGGATCGACGGTGCGGCCCGGACGCTGCACCAGCAGTTCGCGGTGGAGGGGCCGGAGATCTCGGCGATCGCGCTCAACTCGCTCTCCAACGAACGGGCCATGACGACCTTGCGGGACGGCTTCGCCGGGCAGCCGATCCGACGCTTCCAGAGCGCGACCGCACCTGTCCGGACCGAGCTGGCCGGTCTGCCGGACGCCCGCATCCACCTGCTCGGTCCGGCGCGGTCGGAAGAGGCGATCAAGGCGATGGACCCACCGGAGCTGGAGCGCTGGTTGGCGCTCAGTCTGGGCGTCGGTCCCGGGGCGGCGGTCCACGGCGGGCCCGACCCCGGCGCCGGTCCGTTCGGTCCGGCGTACGGCATCACCGACCGGGCCGTGTTCCGGCAGCGCTACCCGCACCTGGACGCCGACGACGACCTGCTCGACCACCCGGTGCTCGACCCGGAGGACGCGTTGGCTGCGGCGTCCTGGCTGGATCGGTGCCTGAACAACACCAGCCTGGTCTTCGTGGTCGAGATCGAGGACATCCGGATCGTCTTCCCCGGCGACGCGCAGTGGGGTGTCTGGCGCGAGATCCTGGCCAACACCGACGCCCGGGCCCTGTTGGAGCGGGCCACCCTCTACAAGGTGAGTCACCACGGCAGCCACAACGGCTCGCCCAAGTCACTGGTGCACGACGTGCTGCCGCAGCACGTCACCTCCATGATGTCGTTCCGCCCCATGGAGCGGTGGACGGCCATTCCCCAGACGGAACTGGTCGCCGCCCTGCGGACCCCGGGTCGGACCCTGCTGCGGCCCGACGAGGAGATCCCGGGCGCCGGAACGGTCGGGGTGGGGGAGGTCCGTCGTGCTGCCGACGGGCTGTGGACCGAGATCGATCTCGGCTGACCCGCGGCCGCACCGTGACGAAGGGCTGGCCCGGTGCACCGGACCAGCCCCTCTTCTGCTCCCGTTTTACCGGAAGACCTACTCCGATCACGCGGATCGGACGTCTCCCTCGAGCGTAGGCCCGGGCGGATCTCCTGACCAGGGCCCGACCGCAACAAGCGGCGCACGTCGGTGGTGAGTACGCCACGAAAGTGCGCCGACTGTGGCCGTCAGGGCCCGAGCACCCGGTCCAGGTAGGGGTTGGTGAACACCCGACCGGGATCCAGCCGGTCCCGTACGGTCAGGAAGTCGTCGAACCGGGGATACAGCTCACGCAGCCGAGCCGCGTCGAGGGTGTGCATCTTGCCCCAGTGCGGGCGGCCGCCGTGCTCGGCCACGATCGCCTCGAACGCCGCGAAGTAGCGCGCCGGGTCTTTGCGCCAGTAGTGGTGGACGGCCACGTACGCGTTGTCGCGCTGGTATCCGGTCGACAGCCACAGGTCGTCGGCGGCGGCGGACCGGATCTCGATCGGGATGCCGATCCGTTCGTCGCCCGCGTCGATCCAGCGGCGCAGCTCGGTGATGACCGGCACCAGGGACGCGCGCGGGATGGCGTACTCGCACTCCACGAAGCGCACCCGCCGCGGGGAGACGAACACCGCGGCCGAGTGGTCGATGAAGGTGCGCGGACTCAGGGTCTGCCCCGCGAGCTCATTGATCCGCGGCTGCCACGCCGGCCGGCGGGTGCCTACCTCGTTGATCAACCCGAGCAGTCCGTTGGCCAGCAGCTCGTCGTCGACCAGCCGGCGCCAGCCCGACAGCGGCGCGGGTGGCCCGTCGACCCGGTGGTTGCGCTTGGTCAGCACCCAGTCGGTGTGCGGGAACCAGTGCAGGTCGACGTGATCGCTCTCCGCGGTCCAGGTCGGCCACTGCTCGAGCACCTCGGCCAGTCGTGCGGAGCCCTCCTGGGCCCGGAGCAGGAAGGTCGGTACGCACTGCAGGGTCACCTCGACGACGATCCCGACCGCGCCCAGTCCGACAGTCGCCGCGGCCAGCAGGTCGGCGTTCTCGCTGCCGGAGCATCGCAGCACCGAGCCGTCACCGGTGACCAGAGTGAGGCTGCGGACCCGGGTGGAAAGTCCGCCGAGCCGGTTGCCGCTCCCGTGGGTCCCGGTGGAGATGGCGCCGGCCACGGTCTGGCGGTCGATGTCGCCGAGGTTGGGCAGGGCCAGCCCATATGAGGCGAGTACCAGGTTGAGGTCGGCGAGCCGAGTCCCCCGCCGACGGTCACCATTCCGGAGTCGCGGTCGACCCGGCGTACGCCGGCCATCGCGTCCAGTCGCACCTGGACGCCGTCGGTGGCCGCGATCGCGGAGAACGAGTGACCGGCGCCGACAGCCTTGACGGTCGAGCCGCGGCCTGCCGCCTCGGTGATCAGCTGTCCCAATCGGCCGAGATCGGTGGGGGTCGACACGGCCGCGGGCCGACTGCTGACCGTCCTGCTCCAGTTGGTCCAGCCGCTCCGGTCGGGTCCGATCGGCCTGCGGCTCATCCGAAGTTCTTCCCCTCGCCCCGGTACGTCGGCACGGTGTCCACCAGCTCGCCCTCACGGATCAGGTGGATCCGGTCGAACCGCTCACACGCCTCGCCGGCCTTGGCGTGCCGGAACCAGACCTGGTCGCCGATCTGCAGCCGCCCCGCCCGGGCGCCAGCGAGGGGTGTCTGCACCTCGCCGGCGGCCTCGGACTTTCCCAGCTCCAGCCCACGTGGCCAGACCGGGGTCGGCACCCGAGCCCAGCCCGGGGGACCGGAGGCCACGTACCCACCGGAGAACACCGTGGCGTGACCGGGTGAGGGCCGCCGGACCACGGAGCTGACGAAGAACATGGCGGGTTGCGGGGTGAAGGCGCGGTAGCCGTCGAACAGCGTCGGTCCGTACAGACCGGAGCCGCCGGCGAGCTCGCTCAGCTCGCCGTCGCCCGAGGTCAGGTGCAGACTGCCCGTCCCGCCGCCGTTGACGAACTCCAGTTCGGCGTGCGGCCGGACGGCCGCGATCACGGCGGCCCGGCGACGCCGGAGCTCGGCCTCGGAGGCCCGCTTGACCAGGCGCACCGCGGCGGAGGCGTCCGGCAGCCCGGCGATCTGGGCGTCGTACAGCATCAGCCCGACCAGCCGGGCACTGTCGCGGCGGGCGATCTGCTGGGCCAGGTCGGCCGCCTGGGCCGGGGTGTGAACAGGGGAGCGCCGCACGCCGAGGTGCAACGGGCCGAATCGGAGCGAGGCGTCGATGTCGATCGCCACCCGCACCGGGTGCACCGGGGCGGCCCGATCGATCAAGTCCAGGTGGGCACGGGAGTCGACCATCACGGTGATGGCAGCGGCCAGCGCCGGATCCTGGCCGAGCTCGGTCAGCGCCTCGAGGTCGACGGTCGGGTAGCCGACCACGACGTCGGCGTGCCCGTGCCGGGCCAGCCAGAGGGCTTCCACGATCGAGTAGGCCAGCACGCCGCGGAAGCCGGGACCGACAACGGCTTCCGCCGTGAGCTCGGCGCCGCCGGGCGTGACCCGTGCGCTCCAGATCGCGCCCGAGTCCGGAGTCGGCATGGTTGACGACAGGGCGAGGGCACGATCCATCAGCGTCCGGCAGCGCAGCGACTTCGAGGCGATCCGGATCGGCATGCCATGAGCGCGGTCGGTCATGTCGGTGACGTTCCCGTCGAAGGCGTCCAGGTCGACCACCGCGAAGGGGGTGGTCAGTCCTGCCGTCGCGGCGGCCAGGGGTGCGAGATCGATCGTCGGAGCGGGCACGGGCGTCACCTTAGGCGCGTTCGACGGACCTCGCAGGTGATCTCCCGTGCCCGGTCAACCTCAGCCGAGGTGCTTGCGCAACCAGGCGATGTCGGCCGCCTGACCCTCGCGGCCGCCCGGTGTCTCCACCACGATCGGTGCTCCCGCTTCCGCCACGACCGCCAGCAGGGCCTCGGCGGCGATCTCACCGTCGCCCAGGTTGGCATGCCGGTCGGCGCCGGAGTCGAACGAGTCGCGCGAGTCGTTGCAGTGCACCAGATCGATCCGGCCGGTGATCTCCAGCACCCGCTCGACGGCTTCGGCCAGCACGATCCCGCCGGCGTGGGCGTGGCAGGTGTCGAGGCAGAAGCCGACGGTGTCGCCGCCGTCGGCCGAGGTGACGGCGTCCCACAGCCGCTCGATCCGCTCCATCCGACGCGCCATCGCCTGGTCGCCGCCGGCGGTGTTCTCGATCAGCACCGGCACCGGCATCTCCAGGCCGTCGATGCACTTGCGCCAGTTGTCGAAACCCTTGTCGGGGTCGTCGTCCTTGAGCACGTGCCCGCCGTGCACGATCAGGCCGGCGGCGCCGACCTCGGCCGCGGCGTTGACGTACTGCTGCAGGAACTTCCGGCTCGGGATCCTGATCCGGTTGTTGGTGGTCGCGACGTTGAGCACGTACGGCGCGTGCACGTAGAGCGCGATGTCGGCGTCCTCGGCTGCCTGTCGCAGGGCGGCCGCGCCACCCGCGTACGCCACCTCGGGGCCCTTCCAGCCCTGCGGGTCGCCGAGGAAGAACTGGGCCAGGTCGGCCCCACGGGCCTGGGCCTCGGCGATCGGATCCTGCTGCTCGCCGTGGCCACCGATCCGGATGTCGCTCATGGTCTCGACCCTAGGCCCCACCACCCACACGCCCGAAGTTGCTCGGGTTCGTCGGATCTGCTCGATCTATAGACCGAGCAGATCCGACGAACCCGAGCAGATCGCGCCCTGGATCCCGAGTCAGGCCTTCGGTGGCTCGGCCGGTGCGGGCAGGGCGGGCGGGAGGTCCTTCTGCAGCTGGGCGACCTGGGCCCGGAGCAGCTTCAGCTCGCGGCTGCGGCGCTCCCACAGGATCGAGAACGTGACCACCACGACCGCCGCGACCGCGCCCAGCACCACACCCCACAGGGTCGCCTGGCGGAAGGCCGGGGCCAGCACGTCGAGGGTGCGGTTGCCGGCCCGGGCGGCGTTGCCGTTGCCCACCGCGATGCCGAGGGTCATCAGGTTCGGCGCGGTCAGGGCGGCGGCGACCAGCACGATGATCACCTTGGCCGGCCAGCGGAAGGCGCGATGTCGCGCCTGGGCCAGCACGATCAGGGGCAGGAAGGTGAACAGGAAGCCGTACAGCAGACCGATCACGACACCGGCGCTGATCCGTCCGCCCACCTGCCGAGCGACGGCCTGGGACCACCAGCGGGGGATCAGGGCGGAGAGCACGAAGTAGAGCAGCACCGTGAGCAGGGCGCCGACGACGACGAACACGGTGAACCGGATGACCGCCGTGCGACGTTCCAGCTCCTCCGGTGTCTGCTGCTTCTTCGCCTTGGTCGGCTTGGGCCCCTTCGGTCCGGTCTGCTCGACCGGGTCGGACCCGCCGCCGTCCCGGGGCTCGGGCGGGGTGGTCGTCGGCTCCGCGGAACCCGTGCTCTCGCTCACCACCCGATCATCGCAGCATCAGGGGCGGCCGCCGTTCTCCTACCCTTCGGAGCACCGATCACGGCCGTGGACCGGAGTGCCGCGGGGAACCAGAAGATCGCCCGGCCCGAGCACGGCGAGGGGCGGCCACCCCGGATGGGGTGACCGCCCCTGCAGGCGAGTGCGGTCTAGCCGCCCATCTGGCGGAGCATCGGCAGACCCACGGTGAAGTTGTAGATCAAGCCGACCACGAACAGCACGGCACCGACGATGATGCCGGCCAGGGCGATGTTGTTCTTGAAGCCGGCCGCCTTGGACTTGTTGAAGGCGATGATGCTGACGACCAGGCCGATCAGGTTGCAGAAGATCGCGAGCACCAGTCCGACGATGCCCATCGTCCGACCTGGGTCCTGGGCGGGCGGGCCGCCGTACTGGGGTGCACCGTAGGGATTCCCGCCCTCGGGCGGTGGCGGCGGCTGGTCGTAGGACATGTCCTTCTCTCCTTGTGTAGCCCTGCGAGGGTCTGGTGGCGTCAGCCTAGCGAGCGAGAGGCTCGCGCAGGGGACAAAGCGGTCGAACCGCCGTAGGCTCGGCCCCCATGAACGTGATCTTCGTCGAGCCTGCGTTCCCGGCCTACCAGCGCCAGTTCGTCCGTGGCCTGCACGCCGTCGGTGCGACCGTGATCGGTATCGGCGAACGACCGGGTGACTGGCTGGACGACGAGCTCAAGGGCTGGCTGCACCACTACCACCAGATCGGCTCGGTCACCGATGTGGGCGCCCTCCACGACGCCGTGCGCTGGGTCCAGGACAAGCTCTGGGTCGACCGCCTGGAGGCGACGATCGAGGCGCACATCCTGCCCACCGCCGAGGTGCGGGAGGCGTGCGGCATCCCCGGCACCAGTCGTCGTACGGCGTGGCTGTGCCGGGACAAGCCGGCCATGAAGGACGCGCTGCGCTCGGCCGGGGTCCCGACGGCGGCGTCCGCGGCGGTCGACTCACTCGACGAGGCGCACGCGTTCGCGGCCGCCGTCGGCTATCCCTTGATCATCAAGCCACGGGCGGCGGCCGGCGCCTCCGGCACCAGCCGGGTGGACAACGACACCGAGCTCGACGCGGCCCTCGCGCAGTTCGGTGCCGAGGGTGTCGGCTCGGTCGCGCTGGAGGAGTTCGTCGAGGGCCACGAGGGCTTCTACGACACGCTGGCGATCAACGGTGGCACCGCGTACGACTTCGTCTGCCACTACTACCCGAACGTGCTGGAGGCGATGCGCACTCGCTGGATCTCGCCGCAGTTCGTCTCCACCAACCGGGTCGACCACGCCGAGAGCTACGGCGAGCTCAAGGAGATGGGTCACCGGGTCAACGAGGTGCTCGGCATCGGCACCTCGGCCACCCACATGGAATGGTTCTACGGGCCGAAGGGTCTGCGGTTCTCCGAGGTCGGCTGCCGACCCGCCGGGGTGGGCGCCTGGGACCTGTACGCGGCCGGCAACGACGTCGACCTCTTCACCGAGTGGGCCCGGGCCATCGTGCACGGTGATGTGCAGGCGTCGCTGAGCCGGCAGTACGCCGCCGGCATGGTCGCGCTGCGCCCGACAGGCGACGGCCACATCCAGGGCTACTCCGGGGTGGAGGAGATGCAGCAGCAGTACGGCGAGTGGGTGATCGACGCACACCTACCCGGGGCGGGCACGCCGACCCAGGCGGTCGAGGCCGGCTACATGGCCAACGCGTACGTGCGGCTGAAGCACCCGGACTTCGACGTGCTCCGCGGGATGCTCAACGACGTCGGTGAGACGATCACCGTCCACGCGGGCTGAGCGGGCGCAGCGTCTTGATGGATGTCACTCTGCTGGGACCTCAGCGCCGCACCTCGGCAGCCCGGACCGCGGTCGCCGAGCTCATCCCGACCGGCTCGATCGCCACGATCAACGCCGGCTGGCGCGAGCGCGGCCCGGTGGACGCCGAGCTGGGGGAGGTGCTCGGCGGTCGAATGGTCAACCTGCAGCTCTACCGGCGTTGGTCGGAGCTGGTCGCGAACGATGTCGAGTTCGCCGCGGCGGAGCGCAAGCTGACCGACGACCTGGAGGAGCAGCAGGCCGTCTACGCGCTCCGGGTGTTCCACGCCGTCGCCGCGGTGGACGAGGTGAACCGCCGCGACAAGATGCCGGCGGTCAGGGCGGCCGCGGTGGCCGACGGCATCAGAGCCCTGCGGGCGCTGGACGAGTGGCACCTGGGTGAGGTCTCTCGTTCGCGGCAGGAGTACTACCGCACGACCCGGATCGGTGAGCGGGAGAACGTGGCGGCGCACCGCCGAGAGATCGCCGAGCTGGTCGCGGCGAGCTCCGGGATGGTGATCACCGGCGGCCACGTCGGCGTGCTGCTGCACTTGATGCACGTGTTCGGGATCGCAGCGGTGATCAAGCCGCCGGTGATCACCTGGTCGGCGGGGGCGATGGCCCTGTCGGACCGGGTGGTGCTGTTCGGTGCCCACCGGCCGGCCGGTCGTCGGTTGCCGGAGGTGTGGGCCGAGGGCCTGGGGGTGTACCCGGGGGTGCTGCCATTCCCTCACCCCCGGCAGCGGTTGCCGATGCACGACCCGTACCAGCTCGCCCTGCTGGCGCGCCGGTTCAAAGGTTGGACGTGTCTGCTCTTCGACGACGGTGCCCGGGTCGACCTGACCGGTGGGTGGCCGCCGCCGGTGGGAGCGCGGTGGATCACCCGCGACGGTGCGGTCTGGGCCCGGACAGAGGATCACGTGATCGAGGAGCGGGCTGGCGTACCGTTCGATGAGAGCGGCCAGCCGGCCCGGCGACCGGCCGACGCCGACGTGGTGACGGCGCGGACCGCGTGATGATCACCGCTGGTCGCGCGACGATCTCGACCGAAGGCAGGACCTAGTGGCGCGTCGCGAGAAGCTCGCGATCAACCGGCTGCGAGAGTCCAAGGACCTTGATCAACAGACGCTGGAGAGGTTCGTCGAGAAGCACGAGTTCCCCATCCTGGAAGGGACCCAGGCGACCTTCGTGGCCTGGCAGCAAGCCGATCAGGTGTTCCTGCGGCACCGGGTGGTGGGCATCCCCGACCAGCTGCCGCTGCGGCGGATCGAGGGCACCGACCTGTGGTACGTGGTGGTGGAGATCCCGCGGGACTCGCGGGTGGAGTACCAGCTCGAGGTGCGGCGCGGTGATCACTGGGAGCGGTTCAACGACCCGCTGAACCCCAAGATCGCCCGCAGCCCGGTGGGTGACTCCTCGGTCTGCTACGGGCTGGGGTACGAGGTGCCGGAGTGGGCACTGCACGACCCGGAGGCCCGGCCGGGTGAGCTGGTCGAGCTGGTGATCAGGAGCCAGGCCCAGCGACGCGACAACCGGGTGACCCTGTATCTCCCGGCGCGCTTCCGCACCACCAGGCGCTACCCCCTGCTGGTGGTGCACGACGGCGGCGACTTCCTCGAGTACGCGTCGATGAAGACCGTGCTGGACAACCTGATCCACCGCCTCGACATGGCCGAGACCGTGGTCGCCTTCACCTACCCGGGCGACCGGCTGCGCGAGTACCCGAACTCGGGCCCGCACGCCCGCTGGATCACCAAGGAGCTCGTCGGCCAGCTCGAGGAGCAGTTCCCGCTGATCGCCCACCCGTCCGGTCGGGCTCTGATGGGGTCCAGCTTCGGGGCGATCGCGTCGTTGACCACGGCGGTGCGCTATCCGCAGACGTACGGGTCGCTGCTGCTGCAGTCGGGGTCGTTCGTGTTCACCGACATCGGAGCGCTGCGCGGTGAGGACCCGGCGTTCGCTCCGGTGGTGAAGTTCATGAACCGCTACCGGACCAAGCCGATCCGGATGGTCGACCGGCTGTTCCAGTCCTGCGGCGTGTACGAGCCGCTGATCGTGTTCAACCGGTCGATGGTGCCGGTGTTCACCGAGACCGGGATGACGGTCAACTACGTGGAGTCACGCGACGGCCACAGCTGGGAGTCATGGCGCGACCGACTGCGGGACGGCCTGTCCTGGACGTTCCCGGGTGAGAGCCTGTTCGTCTACGAGTAGGCGGCGTCGAACCCGCCCAGCTCCGAGAGGGCCTCCAGCGGCTCGTGCTGCTCGAGGAGCGGGTCGGCGGTCGGGCGCTCGCTGCTCAGGATCGCCTCGTAGACCCGCTCACAGCAGCGGCCGTCTCGGAACACGAAGGTGTCCCTGGCGCGTCGGCGGTAGACCGCCAGATCGGCTGACGAGGGGTCGAGAGCCGTCGCCACCGCGGCCACGGCCTCGTCCGCACCAGGGACGACCGGACCGAAGCCGTCGTCGTGGAACGAGAAGCTGCCGGCCCGAACCGTGTGCCGACCGGAGAAGAACTCCGAGGCGTCGAACTGGTGGTAGACGACGGGGGTGTCGATGTAGGCGGCCTCGAAGGCCAGAGAGGAGTAGTCGGTGACCAGCACCCGGGCGCGAGCCAACAGGCCCTGGACATCGTCGACCGACATCGACAGCAGGGCGACACCCGGGGGCACCATGTCGGCCGTGACGTGAGGTTGCAGGTGCGGATGCACGAGAAAGGCGATCTGCAGGCCATGGGCGCGGGCCATCGCCTCGAGGGCCGGGTGCGACAGGAAACGCACCCATCCGCTCATGAAGTCCGAGGACCGGAGGTCGCCGGCCAGGGGACGCTCGTGGCCGAAGCCCTGGGGCTGCAGGAGATAGCTCCGCCAGGTCGGCGCCACCAGCAACAGATCCCGCTGCTCGATCGGCAGGGCGCGGCGCAGGAGCTCGTCGTGCCGGGGGAAGCCCGTGAGGTGCACTTCCTTCTCACTCAGCTGATAGGGGGTCCCCTGCCCCACGATGCTCTGGTGCTCGGCCGGAGTCGCCGTGATCATGGTGCGGATCGGCAGGCTGTTGATCCACCGGGACACGTCGTTGTGAGTCACGCCGTGCTGCAGGAACACGAACTTCCACCGGCGCCGGCCGAAGAGCCTCACGGGTGGCCGCACGAGGTAGTTGTCGGCCTGGGAGGACACGAGGTACCTGGCGTGTCGCAGCGCGATCATGTGCTGGACCGAGCCGAAGTCGATGAGACGGAAGCCATCAGCCACCAGTCGGGGCCAGTCCGGTGAGGATCTGGACAGGACGAACCAGGCGTTCACCGACGGCTGCTGCTGACGGAGATGGCGGTAGAACGCCTCGGCGTTGTCCCGAGCGCTGTCGCTGCGATCGACGAGGATCCAGGCGCTCCGGAAGCGACGGCGTGCGCCAGGCGTCGCAGCCCGGCGCCGGATCGCGGCCTGGATACCTGGGGACCGGAGGGAGGTCTCCGTCGTCGGTCGGGTCAGGCGAAGCCGCAGACCCGACGCGCCGGCGTCGGCGATCCGGCGGGCGGCGCGGACCACCGGCCGGGACATCTGCTCCTTCCACCACCTCTTCGGCCGACCGACGGCCCGAACCCGCAGTGAGCCGCCGGTGGCCGACGGGAGCGGTGCGGGTGGCGCTGCGCTGAGAGCGGCGGAGACGGCGCGCGGCGGTTGCCGGTTGGCGTACCGGAGCCAGAGTGCATGCGGGGACGCGTTGTAGACGTCTCCCGCCGGGAAGCCGAGAACCACCGGCAGCAGCTTTCCGTCGACACGGAGGGTGATGCGCCGGTGGGCGGGGATCCAGAGGTCGCGCTGATACAGGTCCGTCACGCCGAAGTGGCGGATCCCGATCGACTTCGTGAAGGCGGGCTGCGCCGCCACGCCCTCGAGGCGGATCTCTTCACACGGCTGAGGGTCGGAGGTGAAGTAGCTGAGGAGGACGAGCTGCCGGGCGACATCGAGCTTGCTGGCGAACACCCTGTCGGGCTCGAGCGTGCCGTGCTTGCGAGCCAGGAAGCTCAACCGGATGCGCACGGGAATGCCGACCGCGTTGAACTCCAGCAAGGTGTCGTCGTCCAGGAGCAGGAGGATCCGATGGAGAATCCGGCCGTACTCCGCGAGCTCATCAGGGCTGAGCCCGACGATCGCGGTGCTGGGTCGATGCTGTGCCTTGAACATCCACTGCAGGTCGTAGTAGACGGTGTTCTGCACCCAGCGAGGGGCGGGCCGACCCGCACGTTCCAGGACTCGGAGGTAACCCCTGGGCAGGTCGTCGAACATGCGGCGGTCCTGGAACGCGGCGCCGGTCAAGGACCCCGAATCAGCACGCCGGCGATAGAAGTACCGAGCTCGCCGGAGCAGGGCGACCGTCGGGCGCTCGGCCTGGGAGAGGTAGTCGATGTTGAACACCGCGTCCTCGAAGATCGGCCGGATCTCCTCGTCGAACGTGATGCCGTGGGACGTGATCAGGTCGCGCCGGTAGAAGCCGACGATGGTGTGGAGCTGGACGTACTCGGGACTCACAGTGAGGTCGACGACCCTCTCGTCGTCGGCGTACTTGAAGTCGAGGGCGTGGGGTGCGATGGGCGAGGCGGTGGAGTCGGTGAACATGATCGGGCGTCCCGCGATCATCGCGGCGCGAGGTGACTGCGGCGAAGCGAGGAACTCGGTGACGACACCCAGATAGTCGGGACTCAGGACGTCGTCGGGGTCGGGGAACGAGACCCACGTCCCACGAGCTCGGGAGAGGCCCAGGTTGCGGGCCGATCCGGGGCCACCGTTCGTCTTCCGCAGGCAGCTGCCGGCGAATCGGGACGTGGCCAACCACTCCTCGATCAGCGTCGCGGAGTCGTCGGTGCTGCCGTCGTCGACGAAGATCAGCTCCAGCGCCGCCGAGTCGCACTCGAGTCGGTCCAGTGACGCGACGAACTCGGGGAGGTACGGGCCGACGTCGTAGACAGCGATGACGAAACTGAAGAGCGGGTCTCCGGCGGCGGGGCGGGCGGCGGCCATTCACGCGTCCTGACGTTGCTGGTGGTCGCCGAGCGTAGAGCAGTCGGACCCGATCGGCGAGTCCTGGCGGCGGTGTCCGCGGAATTTTTCCGTGTCCCGGGAATTCGGGGCGGACCGTGGGTTTGGCGGCACCCACGGCCGGCGGGTAATCTTCTCCGTTGGCGCCCGGCCATCCGAGGTCGTACGCCAAGGCATCGCCCTCCTGCCATGGGGACGTCCCATGGCCGCTGAGACCAGAGGAGGAGGAGTTCGCGCATGCGCCCATACGAGGTCATGGTCATCTTCGACCCCGACACCGAGGAGCGTTCGGTTCAGCCGACGCTCGAGCAGTACCTCACCGTCATCACCAAGGGTGGCGGCACCGTGGAGAACCTGGACATCTGGGGTCGTCGCCGGTTGGCGTACGAGATCCAGAAGAAGACCGAGGGGATCTACGCCGTCATCACCTTGAACGCTGAGCCGGACGACGTGAAGGAAATGGATCGCCAGTTCCGGATCAACGAGTCGATCATGCGGACCAAGGTCATCCGGCCCGACACCCGCTGAGGTCGTCGTCGCCGCCTGTCAGTGGCCACTGACAGGCTGGCACCGCACACCACCCAGACTGATCCAACGGAGACACACATGGCTGGCGAGACCGTCATCACCTTGGTCGGCAACCTGACTGCCGACCCGGAGCTTCGCTTCACCCCGTCGGGGGCCCCGGTGGCCAACTTCACCGTCGCCTCCACCCCGCGCACCTTCGACCGCCAGTCCGGCGAGTGGAAGGACGGCGACGCGATGTTCCTCAGCTGCGCCGTCTGGCGGCAGGCCGCGGAGAACGTGGCCGAGTCGTTGCAGAAGGGAATGCGGGTCATCGTGCAGGGCCGGCTGAAGTCGCGCTCGTACGAGACCCGTGAGGGAGAGCGCCGCACGGTCTTCGAGGTCGACGTCGACGAGATCGGCCCCGCCCTGAAGTACGCCACCGCCAAGGTCACCCGCACCTCAGGTGGCGGCGGTGGCGGCGGCTACTCCGGCGGCGGGAGCTCCGGCGGAGGCAACTCCGGTGGAGGGAACCAGGGTGGTCAGGGTGGCGGCCGTCAAGGCGGCTACGGCAACGATCCCTGGGCCTCCGGCGGCAACGCCGGTGGCGGTGCCGGCGGCGGAGGCAACTCCGGCGGCGGCACCAACGCTCCCAGCAGTCAAGGCGGTGGCGACCCCTGGGGCGCCCCGCCCAGCGACGAGCCCCCGTTCTGATCCCGAGATCAGGGTTCTGATCTGAGATCAGACGAGTACTCGTCTTCCATCACAGCAGCACGGCACATTCCGGCTCAGTACGCCGGGCTTTCGAAAGGAGAGCACCACAATGGCCAGCACGCCCCCACCTCCTCGCAAGGTGAAGAAGAAGGCCAACCCGCTCCGCGCGGGCCAGCACATCGACTACAAGGACACCGCGACCCTGCGGAAGTTCATCTCCGAGCGGGGCAAGATCCGCGCTCGTCGGGTGACCGGTCTCTCCGTCCAGGAGCAGCGCCGCGTCGCCATCGCCATCAAGAACGCCCGCGAGGTTGCGCTGTTGCCGTACGCCTCGACGGCCCGCTGAGTCAGGAGGACGCAGACATGAAGCTCATTCTGACGGCCGCCGTGGACAACCTCGGTCTGGCCGGCGACATCGTCGAGGTCAAGGACGGCTACGGCCGCAACTACCTCGTGCCACGCGGCTACGCCCTCACCTGGACCAAGGGCGGCGAGAAGCAGATCGAGGGCATCAAGCGCAGTCGCGATGCCCGCGAGATCCGCAGCCTGGATCACGCCCAGGAGGTCCGAACCCAGCTCGAGGGCCTGGACATCCAGCTCGACGTCCGCGCCGGAGAGAGCGGCAAGCTCTTCGGTGCCATCACCCAGGCCGACGTCGCGTCGGCCATCAAGAAGTCCGGCGGGCCGCTGGTCGACAAGCGGTCCATCGAGATCGGCAAGCCGATCAAGACCACCGGCAAGCACACCGTGGGCGTCAAGCTCCACGAAGCCGTGACGGCGCACGTCGCGGTTGCGGTGACGCCGCAGGCGTGAGCCTCGGTTTCTGACGGCCGGCTCCGGGTCCCTGATCCGGAGCCGGCCGTTCTCGTTCCCGCTGACTGCGCCGTCTTCAGCAGGCGGAGGTTTCCGGCGGCACCTAGTCTGACCGCCATGGAACAACGCATCCTCGGTCGTACGGAACGTCCTGTCTCGGTCATCGGGCTGGGCACCTGGCAGCTCGGCGCGGACTGGGGGTCGGTGTCGGAGACCGACGCGCTCGAGGTGCTGGCCGCTGCGGTCGAGGGCGGGGTCACCTTCTTCGACACCGCCGACGTGTACGGCGACGGACGGAGCGAGCAGCTGATCGGCCGCTTCCTGGCCGAGAACCCGGGCACCCCGATCACCGTGGCCACCAAGATGGGCCGACGCGACGACCAGGTGCCCGAGAACTACACCCTCGCCAACTTCCGCGGCTGGATCGACCGCTCCCGGCGCAATCTGGGGACCGACCGGCTCGACCTGGTCCAGCTGCACTGCCCGCCGTCGAGCGTGCTGTCCAGCGACCGGGCGTACGACGACCTCGACACCCTGGTCGAGGAGGACGCGATCGCGGCGTACGGGGTGAGCGTCGAGACCTGCGACGAAGCCCTGACCGCGATGTCGCGCCGGGGCACCGCCACGGTGCAGATCATCCTGAACGCGTTCCGGCGCAAGCCGCTGGACGACGTGCTGGCGGCCGCCGTGGCCAACGGCGTCGGGGTCATCGCCCGGGTGCCGCTGGCGAGTGGTCTGCTGAGCGGTCGCTACACCGCCGAGACGACGTTCGCCGCCGACGACCACCGCACCTACAACCGACAGGGCGCGGCGTTCGACGTCGGGGAGACGTTCTCCGGCGTCGACTTCGCCACCGGGGTCGAGGCGGCCCGCGAGTTCTCGGAGCTGGTCAGTGGCTCCGGGATAGACGCGACCCCGGCCCAGGTCGCTCTCGCCTGGGTCGTCCAGCAGTCGGGTGTCACCACAGTCATCCCCGGCGCCCGCTCGGTCGCCCAGGCCCAGGCGAACGCTGCCGCCGGTGAGCTGCCGACGTTGGACGCCGAGTTCCTGGCGGCCGTCGAGGACATCTACGACCGTCACTTCCGCGACGCGATCCACGACCGCTGGTGACCGCCGACCGATGAGTCCGAGGCCCCGGCGGGGTCGAACCCCCGAGCCCACCGCCCAGCACCGAGAGGATCCCGATGCGCACCATCAGCGTGACCATGAGCATGACCCTGGACGGCGTGGTGCAGGGCCTGGGTCGACCCGACGAGGACACCCGCGGTGGCTTCCAGCGCGGCGGTTGGGGACCGCGCTACACCGACGAGGTGATGATGCGGGAGATGGGCAAGGGGATGAGTGCCCCCGGCGACATGCTGTTCGGCCGGCGGACCTGGCAGGACTTCATCGGCGCCTGGGCACACGCCGCCGACGGCAACCCCTTCACCGCCCATCTCAACGGCGCCCGGAAGTACGTCGCCTCCACCACCCTCGAGGATGCCGGCGCGTGGCAGAACTCGGTGCTGCTGGCTGGTGACGCGGCTCAGTCGGTCGGCGAGCTCAAGGCGAGCGACGGACCGAACCTGGCCGTGGTGGGTAGCGCCTCCCTGGTCCGTTCCCTGCAGGCCGCCGGGCTGATCGACCGGTACACGCTCCTCATCCACCCGCTGGTGCTGGGAGAGGGTGCCCGGCTGTTCGACGAGTCCTCGCCGCTGACCGAGTTCACCCTGACCCACAGCGTGGTCACCGGCACGGGAGTGCTCATCGCGACCTACGACCGGACCTGACGGTCAGCCCCAGTTGGCCGCGTCGGTGAGGCAGAACGGGTGCCCCGCCGGATCGAGGATCACCCGCCACGTCTCACCGGGCTGGTCGTCTGGCACGGTCGCACCGAGCTCGACGCAACGCTGCTCCGCCGCCGCGATGTCGTGGGTCTTCAGATCGAAGTGGAACTGCTTGCTGCCCTGGTCGTTGGGCCAGCTCGGCGGTGCGTAGTCCGGCACCTGACCGAAGCCGAGAGCGGCGCCGTCCGCGCCCTTGAGCATCGCGTACTCGTCCTCGACCGCGAGGATCTCCCAGCCCAGCAGCTCCGACCAGAAGGTCGCTTCGATCCGTGGATCGGCGCAGTCCAGGGTGACCATCGCGAGGGCCACTGTCGTTGTCGTCGTCATGACCCCACTCTGCCCCCCATGGGGCCGGCGCGGCTTGGACAAAAGCGACAGCGGCCGAGCCGGCGGGGAAGACTAGCCTGACCCGGTGCACGACGCCCCCGCCGAGCTGACCGATGCCGACGTGCTGGTCGCCGTCCGCGACGCCTGGGACGTCGGGGCTACCGGGGTCACCCACCTGGCGGTGGGGTTCGGGGCCCACCACTGGCGGGTCGACGTCGACGGTGGGCCGAGCCTGTTCGTCACCTACGACCGCTTCGGCGCACGACACTCCACCGAGTCGCTCGAAGTGGCGTACGCGGGGGCGATCCACTTGGCCGAGAACGGCCTCGAGTTCGTGCTCGCTCCGCTGCGCACCTTCGCCGGTGGGGTGCTGGTGCCGGTTGCGGCGGGGGCCCTCAGCTGCACCCCCTGGGTCGACGGCGTCGTGGTCGGGGAGGGGGCGGTCGTCGACGTCGACGTGGCCGACGCGAACATCGTCGACCTCGCCCGGCTGCACGCCGCCGACCCGCCCGCCGGCGTGCTCAGCTGGTCGCCCGTGGTCGGGCCCGACGTCGCGGACCGGCTGGCCGACCTGGTGGCGATCGTCTGGTCGACGGGGCCGTACGGGGAGCCGGCCCGCCGGTCGGTCGCCGAGCGGTTGACCGCGATCGAGGAGTGGGCCGGCCGCTACCTGGCCCTCGCCGAGGCGGCGGCGGACCGGCGGTGGGTGACCACCCACGGCGAGACGCACACCCGCAACCAGCTGCGAACGGCGGGTGGGATCCGGTTCGTCGACTGGGAGTCCCTGAAGCTGGCGCCCCGCGAGCGGGACCTGGCCACGCTGGTCCAGGCGGGCTACGGCGTCCGGGTGGGTGCCGATCCCGCGATGGTCGAGCTGTTCGACCTCGAGTGGCGCCTCTCCGAGATCGACCAGTACGCCCGCTGGTTCGCCGCCCCGCACACCGGGACGGACGACGACAAGACTGCGTACGAGGGCCTGCTGGACGAGCTGCAGCGCGCCCCGTGGTGGCCGCCGGCCTGACGTTCTGGAGCGGCAACCTGAATTGGTGGGGACGCCAGCACAGAACGCGGGAGGGTCAGGCGGGGGTGGAACCACCGGCGACGGCGTACGACCACACCTCGCTGTGCGTGGACACCGGCTTCGGTGCCTCCCCGCCGGACCGCTCCGCGGCGGAGCGGTGTCCGTGGGCGAAGGACGGTGACGCCAACCAGGCCTGGAAGGACTCCTCGTCCCGCCAGCGGGTGACCACGAGCCACTGCACGCGCTCATCCGTCGGCTTGAGCAGCTCGAAGCCCTCGAAGCCGTCGGCCCCATCCACAGCCCCGGCCCGCTTGGCGAAGCGGTGGGCCAGCTCGTCGCCGCTGTCGGCGGGCACGGTGATGGCGTTGATCTTGACCACGGTCATGGGTGAAGCCTCTCGGGAGTTCGGTGCGTGTCTGCTCTCGTCCTGCCCTCCGATCATCCCCCTTTCGCCGACGCCCCCCTTTCACCCGCTCACGCCCTCTCGGCAAGGGGGCGGTGGGGGGCGGCGGGTCGTGAAAGGGGGCGTCAGCGGGGACCAAAAGGGGCTGCTGACCAGGGGCGAGGCCCACGACTCCGGGCTCGAGTCGTCGGGGCGGGGTTGTCAGAGGCGACGTTCCTCAGTACTGTAAGCGCTTACAGAGCCGAGGGGGGCTGCTGATCTCTGCCACCCTGAGCACATGACCGATGACGAGACGGTGGAAGGAGATCCGATGTCGACCGACCGAGGCAGGTCACGAGCCCGCCGGTCCCCGACCTCGGGTCGGGCCACCATCTACTCCGTGGCCGAGCGCGCCGGCGTCTCCATCGCGACCGTCTCCCGCGTCCTCAGCGGCACCACGGTGACGTCCCCGGAGGCGGCCGAGAAGGTGCTGCGGGCGGCCCACGAGCTGGCCTACGTTCCCCAGAACTCGGCGAAGAGCCTCGCCTCGGCGCGGTACCAGACCCACGCCGTGGTGATCGGCTCCCTCGACGGGCCGTACTACTCCGAGCTGTTGATGGGGTACGAGGAGGTGGCGGCCAGGTACGACCAGGAGCTGCTCCTGGTGGTTGCCGACCGGCCACGCCGGAGCCGTACGCTGGCCGATCTCCGGGCGCGGGTGGATGGCGTGATGATCGCCCAGATGGACGTCCCGGACGACGAGGTAGCTGCCCTCGCGACCCTCATCCCCGTGGTGCTGGTGGGGCGTTCCGCGATCGCCGGCTGCGACGGTGTGGTCAGCGAGAGCGTCGACACCGCGACCGAGCTGACTCGTCACCTGGTCGATGTCCACGAGCGCCGGAAGCTGGTCTTCGTCGGTGATCCGGCCCGGTCCAGCGATGTCGGCGACCGCCATGCTGGATTCCAGCGGGCCCTCGCCGAGTCGGGCCTCGGCCCGGTCGCCGAGCCGCTGCGTGTCCCCTACACCGAGCTGGGTGGCGAGTCGGCGGTCGAGCTGGTGCTCGCGCTGCCGACCCGGCCGGATGCGTTGGTCTGCGCGAACGATGAGGTGGCCCTCGCCCTCGGCGCGGGACTGCGTCGTCGCTCGGTCGTCCCCGGCGGCGATCTCTCCCTGACCGGCTGGGACGACGTGATGGCCGCGCACTACATCACCCCCGGACTCACCACCGCCCGGCAGCCCGTCCGCGAGATGGGCGGACGCGCCGCTGAGCTGCTGCACCGACGGGTCGCGGGTCCGCAAGGCCCCGTCGGTCAGCACGTCCTTCCCACACAGGTGGTGATCCGACAGTCCTGCGGCTGCCCCGCCTGATCTCCCCGCCTGATGCTCCATCGACGCGACTGATCGTCCATCGATCGGTCTGCGGTCCCGCGCGCCCTCGCTGCGCCGTCGGACCCCGAGTGCTGGCAGCACCACGCCCCGGACCACCACCGTCCCGAGCAGTACCGCGACATGAGAACAACGAGCCCACGACGGGGCTCGATGTGCTGGTGCAGCGCACCATCCTGGACAACATCCGGGAGCTGCAGGTCAGCCAGGGTTTCGCGGTCATCTTCGTCTCGTACGACCTGGGCACGGTGCTCGAGACCTCCGCAACCGGCTCACCGAGCCGACCTCCGCTGAACCGAGGCCCGTCCGGCGCGCCGTGCTAGGTGACGGCCCATGGGCACGGAAGAGTCGCCTCTGTGAGTCTCCGCGGCGGTCTGGGTCCGAGCGAGTCGCACGTCCGGGCCGGCGTCGTGATGGGGGCTCGGCTGGTCGGATCCCTGGCCGCGGTGATGGCGATCTACTGGCTGCTGCCGGTGCGCTGGGACGGCGGGGAGTCAGATCTGCCGTGGCTGGTGCTCGACGTGGCGTTGTTCGGCGTCATCGTCGGGATCCAGCTGCCGTTGATCGGAAAGTCCCGCTATCCGGGTCTGCGCGCGGTCGAGGCGATGGCGCTCAGCATCATGATCTTCCTGACCCTGTTCGCCAGGCTCTACCTGTCGGCCAACGCCGGCGACCACGACGCGTTCAGTCAGGTGCTGGATCACACCACTGCGCTCTACTTCACCATCACCGTGTTCGCCACGGTGGGGTTCGGTGACATCGTCGCCCAGACCCAGCCCGCGATGCTGCTGGTGAGCGTGCAGATGCTGCTGGACCTGGTGGTGCTCGGCGTGGTGGTCAGGTTGCTGCTGATCGCCGGTCAGCGGGGCGTGCAGCGCAAGCGGCAGGACCGAGAGAAGCAGTCCTGATCGCCGGCCCTCGCCGGGTTCCTCACCGGTGGTCCATCCTGCGCCCGCCGAGGACGGTCAGGCGAACACGTCGGTGATCACCGCGTACGCCTGGTCCAGATACCCCCACTCGTCGGGATCCGGGCCGTCGTACACCATCGCCAGCGGACCGCCGTAGCCGCCGTCGCGCAGCGCCGAGAGGGAGCGCCGGTAGTCCTCGACGTCCAGGCCGGAGTCGGTCACTCGTACCTTCGCCTGACAGGTCTCGGCCAGGTGCGCGACCCGCGCCAGGTCGTCGTACTTCCGCGGTCCCCGCCAGTTGCCGAGGTCGACCAGGAACCCGACCCGGTCCTCGGTCCGCTCCAGCAGCGCGATCACCGAGTCGGCGTCCGGCAGCAAGGCGTGCCAGTTCTCCGTGACCACGCGCAGCTCCGGGTGGCGATCCGCCAGCCGGCGCAGCACCGCGGCACTGGCGTCCAGGCGGAGCGGCGTCGGCTCGGACTTCCCCGCGACCACCCTCGCCCGCGGAGCGCCGAGGGTCGCGGCGACGTCCAGCCAGCCGCTGACCCAGTCCTCACCGGGCGCCGACCCGGTGGCATCGGTCGGGTCACCGTCGTCGACCAGGAAGCACTCCAGCTCCACGTTCGCCTCGGACAGGGCCGCCCTCAGATCCGCCAGGTACGCCGGATCGGTGCTCGGCAGGTAGAAGTGCGCCAGCTGGAACGCCCCGTAGCCGCGTCGGGCCAGCTCGGCCGGCAGGTCGAGCAGCTCCAGCCCACCTCCCCCGCCGGCTGGCAGTCCCCCCATCGGCATCGCGCCGACGGCGACGAACGAGCCGAGGGTGCGGTGCAGAGCCCAGCTGTGGACGGCCTTGGTGGGTACGGTCACGGACCGACTCTAGTGGTGTCTGCGGGCTCCGGCTCAGCCGACCAGGGCAGCCAGCGGGGTCGGTTGCTGACCGGTGAGATCGGCGACGGCGGTGCTGGTCTGGCCCATGAAACCCTTGCGGGTCGCCGTCCCGAAGGAGGCGAACAGCTGACCCACCGGCTCCGGGAGCCCGGCCGCCACGAGTCCGGTCACGAACTCTTCGTCGGTGACGTCGACGACCTCGACCGGCTTGTCGGTCAAGGTGCCGGCCAGCGCCGCGAGGTCCTGGCTGGAGACGCCGGCCGGTCCGGTGATGTCGTAGATCTGGGCCGGCTCGGGCAGCAGCAGTGCGGCGGCCGCTGCGGCGGCGCAGTCGGTCCGGGTGACGTAGGCGGTCAGCCCCGCGCCGGCGTTGGTGACGAGCCGACCACTGGCCGCCGCCTGGTGCAGCGTCGGCAGCTGGAACTCGCTGTACAGGTTGTTCCGGAGGCTGGTCCATCGCAGCCCGCTGGCGGCGAGCGCCTCCTCGGTCGCCTTGTGGTCCGGGATGACGCCGGCCGGGTTGTCGGCTGTCGGCACCGGACCGGAGGTGTAGAACACGTGACCGACCCCCGCCTCCTTCGCCGCGGCGACGGCCGCGAGCTGGCCGGCCAGTCGCTGGCCCACGGTGTCGGCGGAGATGATCAGCAGCCGGTCCACCCCGGCGAACGCGGTGGTCAGCGTGTCGGGCGCGTCGAAGTCGGCTGTCCGCACCGTGGCCCCACGGGCGACCAGGTCGGCGACTGCCTCGGGACGCCGGGTGATCAAGACGACGTCCGCCGGATCCGTACGGTCGAGCAGCTGCTCGGCGACGAGACGGCCCAGATTGCCGGCCGCGCCGGTGAGGGCGATGGTGGTCATGGAGACTCCTTGGGGAGGTGAGATCGTAGTCAGACTGACGACGATTAACTGTAGTCAGACTGACGACGATATGGAAGACTGGCCGCATGGCGAGACCGACGAGCACCCAGTTCGCGGTGGCGGTGCACGTCCTCACGTACCTGGCGGGCGTCGCGGCGGAGTCGCGCCCGGGAGGCTCTGCGGCGGAGCCGCGCCCCGAAGGCTCTGCGGCGGAGTCGCAGGCCCGGGCGGTGAGCTCGGAGGAGCTGGCCCTGAGCGCCAACGCCAATCCCGTTCACGTCCGTCGCGTGCTCGGCCCGTTGCGCGAGGCCGGTCTGGTGCTGTCGCGCCCGGGTCCACGCGGTGGTTGGGTCCTGGGGCGGCCGGCGGGCGAGATCACCACCGCCGACGTCTGGGACCTGGTCCAGGGTCATGAACCGGTCCTCGGTCTGCACGGACCCAACCCGGCCTGTCCGGTCGGTCGCTCGATCCAGCACTCGTTGACCGATCTGGACGCCCGCGCCCGACAGGCTGTCAGAGCCGAGCTCGATCGGGTGACGGTGTCCGACCTGGCGGCCGGCGTCACGGTCTGACGTCGGACCCGGGTCGGGCCGGCGCGCGCCCGGGTCTGGATGCATCGTCGGTCGGGGTTGCGCCGGGTGCTGGCGTTTTCCGTCAGTCGACGGGTTTTTCGGTCTCCTCGGGCTCGCGATGCCGCGTTCGCCGTCGACTGACGGAAAACTCAGCGGCCCTGGGCCAGGGTTGTCCCGCCAGACGTGGCCCACCCCCAGTCGGCCGGTCAGCCCAGGCGGCCCGGGCCCGCTCTCAGGTCAGATCCGACCCCGTCCTGATCCAGGTGTCGGTGCGCGCCCGCAGCACCAGGGTGAGCATCCGGGCCAGCATGAAGCCGCCGTACGCCACCCACAGCCAGACGAGACCGGCGTCCAGCCACCGCACGGTGAGAGCCAGCGGCACGTACGCCAGCAGCGAGAGCAGTCCGGCCAGGGCCAGGTAGCGACCGTCCCCGGCGCCGATCAGCACGCCGTCCAGCACGTACACGATGCCGGCGATCGGGGTGATGATCGCCACCACCACGAGCGCCTGCCCGACCAGCTGCTGCACCTGCGGATCGGGGGTGAAGATCGCCGCCACGAACTGCCCGCCGACCGCGACGACGAGCCCGAAGACCACCCCGCAGACCACGCCCCAGCCGATCATCCGGGTGGTCATCGCCCGTCCGGTCGCCACCTCGCCGGCTCCCAGCAGTCTCCCGATGATGGCCTGCCCGGCGATGGCGATGGCGTCCAGCGCGAAGGCCAGCAGCACCCAGATGGAGTTGACCACCTGATAGGCGGCGAGCACGATCGTCCCTCCGGCCGCGGCCACCACAGTGGTCAAGGTGATGGCGACCTGCAGGGTCGCCGTACGGAGGATGAGCCAGACGCCGGTCCGGGCCGCGGCGAACACCCCGGCGGGATGGAAGCCCAACGGCACCTCGGCGCGGCGGGCGCCGCGCACCACGATGACCGCGATCACCGCGGCGGCACCGGTCTGGGCGATCAGCGTGCCGATGGCCGATCCGCGGATGCCGAGGCCCACTCCGTACACGAGGGTCGCGTTCAAGGCGATGTTGACCACGTTGGTGGCGACCGCGACCTTCAGCGGTGTGGTGGTGTCCTGCAGTCCGCGCAGCACGCCGGTCCCGGCCAGCAGCACCAGCACCGACGGCAGCCCGCAGACGGCGACCCGAAGATAGGCCAGGGCCGCCTCCCGGACCGGCGGCGACGGCCCGTACGCGCCGACGATGGTCGGCAGCAGCAGCTGCAGCACGATGACGAGCAGCACCCCGATGCCGATGGCCAGCACCAGTCCGTCGATCCCACCGGACAGGGCGGCCCGCCGGTCACCGGCGCCGAGTCGTCGGGCCACCGTGCTCGTGGTGCCGTACGCCAGGAAGATGCACAGCCCGACCACGATGCCGATCAGGTTGGCCGCGATGCCCAGTCCGGCGAGCTGGTCGGTCCCCAGGTGGCCGATGAAGGCGGAGTCGGCGATCAGCAGCAGCGGCTCGGTGACCAGTGTCGCGAAGGTGGGGAGGGCGAGGGCGAAGATCTCGCGGTCGAGGGCACCGTAGCGGCGCGGCCTCGTGGGGCGGACAGACATCACGACCTCGTGGGCGGACGGTCGTCGTTCGACGACAAGCGAATCGGAGCGCGACTGTCCACAGGAGTTATCCCCATTGTGGACGAGTTACATGCGTGTCATTACCGGCCGGCGGACGCCGGTGCGCGACGGCCGCTACTTCCAGAGAGTCGCGATCCCGAACGCGGCCGCCATGCCGCCCATGCCGATCAGGATGTTCCAGTTGCCGAGGGCGGCCATGAACGGGATCTGGTAGCCCGCGATGTAGAACACGATCAGCCAGGCCACGCCGAACAGTCCGACGGCGATGAAGGCGGGCGGCACCCAGCGTCGGCTGGACGGGGCCTTGAGCTTCTTCGGCTTCGCCTCGGCAGCCGCCTTCTGCTTCTTCTTGCTCTCGGTCGACTTACGGACTCTGGACTCGGGCACGCTGGTCACTCCTCGGGTGTGAGCAGTTAGCGTAGTTCACTCGGCGGTGCCAACGGCGATCCTGACGACGGTGCAGGCCCCGACCCGGGGACACTCAGACAGTGACAGCGGACGGAGGGCGCCGATGAGCGCATCGCGACAGCCGGTCCAGTCCGTGTGGCGTCGCATCCGCAGGTCCTTGATCCGCGCCCGCTCGGCGCAACGCCGCCGTGACCGGCAGCGCACCCGACGGGGGCGGGTGGCCACGGGCGTCGTGCTCGTGGTCGCCGGACTGCTGGTGGTGATCAGCGCGTCCAACGCGCGGGGGATCGACCTGCGGCCGGGCCGGAACACCGACCTGGTCAGCCTGGTGCAGTCCGAGTCCCGCCGGAACGCGACCCTGACGGCTCAGGTCACCCGGTTGCGCTCGGAGGTCGACACGTTCGCCGCCGCCCAGAGCGATACGGGCAACACCGACCTGGCCGCGGAGCTGGCCGTGAAGTCGGCCCAGGTGGGGTTGACGCCGGTGTCCGGCCCGTCGGTCACGGTGACCCTCGACGACGCGCCCGAGTCGGTGACCGGCGAGGGGGTCGACCAGGACCTGCTGGTCGTCCACCAGCAGGACATCCAGGCGGTGGCCAACGAGCTGTGGCGGGGCGGTGCCGAGGCGATGACCATCCAGGGTCAGCGGGTGATCGCCACCACCGGCATCAAGTGCGTCGGCAACACGGTGGTGCTGCACGGCGTCCCGTACGCCCCGCCGTACCGGATCAGTGCCATCGGCGATCCCGTCCGGCTCCAGGCCGCCCTGGCCGGCTCGGAGTACATCCGCATCTACCGGGAGTACGTCGACGCGTTCCGGCTCGGCTACGAGGTGACTGTGTCGTCGAAGTCGGACTTCCCGGGTTACCAGGGTTCGGTCGACCTGCAGTACGCCACCGTCCCGCGCTGACTGCTCGCGCTGAGCCCGATTTCTGTCGAGCTCACCTGAACAGTTGTGGTCAGCGCGACAGAACGTGCTCAGCGGCGGGGGAGAATGACCCCATGCCGCGTACGAAGATCCTCGTGGTCGACAACTACGACTCGTTCGTCTACAACCTCGTCCAGTACCTGGCGCAGATCGGCGCCGAGGTCGAGGTCTGGCGCAACGACGACGCACGGTTCGCCGACGACTCCTTCACCGACGGCTTCGACGGCATCCTGCTCTCGCCCGGACCAGGCACGCCCGAGCTGGCCGGCGTCTGCATCGACGTGATCCGGCGCAAGGCGGGCGAGCTGCCGATCTTCGGGGTCTGCCTGGGTCTGCAGGCGATCGGGGTCGCGTACGGCGGTGTGGTCGATCGGGCTCCCGAGCTGCTGCACGGCAAGACCTCGTCGGTGCACCACGGTGGGCTGGGCGTGCTGGCCGGGTTGCCGGATCCGTTCACCGCCACCCGCTACCACTCCCTGGCCATCGAGCCGGACACCGTGCCCGATGTGCTCGAGGTCACCGCCGCCACCCCGGGCGGCGTCATCATGGCCGTACGCCATCGCAGCCTGCCGGTCGAGGCCGTCCAGTTCCATCCCGAGTCGGTGCTCACCGAGGGTGGCTACCAGATGCTGGCCAACTGGCTGGCGATCTGTGGTGACCCGGACGCCCCGGAGCGGGCCAAGGACTTCGCGCCCCTGATGAGTGCCCGCTGACCGGCCGAGGCCGGCGGCCGCGGATTCGGGCATCGGTTCAGTAGAAGCCGAACCGGGCGAGCGGCTCGACCAGCTCGTGCTCCTCGTAGGCGAGGTGCGAGCTCATGGTGTCGCTGAGCAGATCGACCGCCCGACGCAGCTCGGTGATCCCGCCCGGGCCCGAGACCACGGCGACCAACCCACGATCGACCTCGTCGAGCACCCCGGCGATGACGTGGTGCTCGGCCTCGAGCCGGTCGATGACCGGAGCCAGTGCGGCATCGGCTGTGCGTAGGTGCGGGAACAGGCTGCTGTCCTCGAGGGAGTGGTGGGTGGTCACCAGTCGGCAGTAGGACTGGCAGTAGGCGCCCAGCGTCCAGTCGTTCTGGCGCAGTGTCATGGTGTTGATCAGCGACCGAGCCCGCCCCGCCTCCAGGGTCCCGGCTTCGACCTGGTCGATCAGGTCGAACAGCTGTCTCAGCTCGGTGCGCAGATGGTCGTGGACGTCGATGAGGTGCTGCCCGGCGGCGCGCTCGTGGGCGGTCCAGGTGAGAGGCTGAGCGGTCGAGCCGTACCTCGGACGGGTGGCGTCGTCCCAGGGTCGGCGGTCGCTGCGGCGGACGCCGTCGTCGGGGGTCGGCCGGGGCGCGTTCGCGGGTCGGGCGGTGGCGCGGACCGTGACCGACTCGGCGGCCCCGCTCCGCTGCGGTTCCACCACCGCCGGTTCGTCGTGGGGATCGTCGACGTCGGTGGGTTGGGCAGGCCCGGGCGCCCCGACGGCGCGCTCGCCGGCCACCAGCTCGCGGACCGCCGGAGCGATCTCGGTGCCGAATCGCTGGATCATCCGCGGGTCGTCGCCGGAGACGATGAAGGTGCTCACCCCGTGCGTCACGGCCAGCTCGGCCAGGGTCTCGGGCCAGGCCGGGTCGTCGGACGGGTTCACGTTGTACAACCGACGAACCTGCGCCGGCTCCCGTCCCGCGGCCAGGGCGGCCTCGTCGATGCGGGCGTTCTTCTCGGCCAGCTGCTCCGGTGGCACGTACGCCTCAGACGGCAGCCAGCCGTCGGCCACCCGACCGGTCAGGGCCAGCATCCTGGGTCCGATGGCGCCGATCCAGATCTCCACGTCGTGGGCCGGTGCCGGACCCGGGTGGACGCCGGCGGCCCGATAGTGCTCACCGTCGAGGCGTACCGACCGCTGGGTGGTGTCCCAGGTCGCGCGGATGATCGCGATCCCCTCGGCGAGTGCGGCGACGGCCTCCCCGGGCGTCCGTCGTGGACCGCCGGCCGCCACGACGGCGTCCCAGAACGCTCCGGCGCCGAGGCCGAGCTCGATCCGACCGCGACTCATCAGATCGAGGCTGGCCACCGTCTTGGCCAGCACGAACGGAGGTCGCAGCGGCAGGTTGGTCACGTTGCTGGTCAACCGCAGCGTGCTGGTCTGGGCCGCGATGGTGGCGATCAACGCCCAGGCGTCGAGGAACCTGGCCTGATAGGGGTGGTCCTGAACCGTCGCCAGCTCCAGCCCGGCCGTCTCGGTCAGCAGCGCCAGCTCGACGACCCGTTCGGGCCGGCCGGCATCAGGGGTGAGGAACGTGCCGAACTGGAGATCCTGGCCGTAGTCGGTCACGGGCGAAGCCTTTCGGGAGTGCAGGAACGCGACAGTCAGCCGCGATCACCACCCGATCTTCCCCCATCCCACCGACGAGCCGAGCACGGCTTTGCGCACCTGATGGGCTCGCAGCTGAGCTGTGTGGGCAAATTGCGTGCGTTCGCAGGACGACCGTGACGACATCCAGACGTCAGGCTGGACGATCGAGGGTGACGCGACCGCGGATGAACCAGATGAAGATGAGCCCGAGCAGGATCACGGCGACGTTCGCGGTGCCGGCGACAGAGGCCAGCGCGCTGTCCCGAGCAGCGGCCCCGCCGGCGCTGTCGATGCCGCCGGCCAGCAGGATCCCCGCCGGATCGGTCGAGGCGTGCAGCAGGATCGGCCAGATCAGGTTCCGAGTGACCCGCAACGTCAGGTACATCCCGACACCGAAGAAGAAGGTGTAGACCACGGTGAGGGCGACCGCGGCCAGTGGTTGTCCGCTGAAGATGTTCACCGAGTGCGATGCCGCGAACAGCAGCGAGGACAAGGCTGCGACGGCGATCTCCCGGTACCCGGCCCGACGCAGCAGCGTGACCGCGAACCCACGGGTCAGGCCTTCCTCGGCCACGCCGACGCACAAGCCGGTGAACAGCACCATCGCCACCGTGGCAGCCGAGAAGTGGCTGTAGTCCGCCGCCGCGAACCGGAGGACGTTGTAGCCCAAGATCACGGCCGGGAGGATCCACATCCACCAGCTGCCGCCGATCGGCTGACGCGCGAACAGGCCCCGCAGCCAGCCCAGCGAAGCGCCGAACACCGCCAACAGGGCGATACCCACCACGATCGGGGCCACGAGGTTGACGAACACGCTCGTGGCGCTGCTGAGCGGGTCCTCGAAGCCGTCACCAGCGATGGCGCCGATCAGTCGGCCGGCCCCCAGGTACAGGGCGAGATAGGCGGCCACCAGCAGCAGCGCCCGCCAGAACCCGCCCCGCTCCCAGAACGCACGCCACCTGGACATCTGCCCGCCTCAGTCTCTCGGTGCCGCAGCCCGTGGGCTCTGGATCACAGCACCTTAAACGAGCGGTCTGGTGCCACGCGGCACCAACGGGTGTCGGCCATGAAACGTTCACACGGGTGGCCCTCTGACACCCAGACCCACCCGCCGGAGCCCGCTCGGCAACGCAGCGTCAGCGGACTCCGCGCGGCCGGAACTGCACGCTCATCCGAGGTCCGACCGGACGCGTGGTCTTGGGCACGGCGTGCTCCCAGGTGCGCTGGCAGGAGCCGCCCATCACGATCAGGTCGCCGTGGCCGAGCCGGTGGCGGATGGTCGTCCCCCCGCCGCGCGGTCGGAGCAGGAACTCGCGCGCCGAACCGAGGGAGACGATCGCCACCATGGTGTCCTCACTGCGGCCCCGACCGATCGTGTCCCCGTGCCAGGCCACCGAGTCGCGGCCGTCCCGGTACAGGCACATGCCGGCCGTCGTGAACGGCTCGCTGAGCTCGGGCGCGTAGTGCTCGCTCAGCGCTCGGCGGGCGTCCGTCAGGGTCGGATGGGGGAGCGTCTCGTCCTCACCGTAGAACCGGAGCAGACGAGGCACGTCGACCACGCGCTCGTACATCTGTCGACGCTCCGCCTGCCAGTCCAGGTCGAGCAAGCGGTCGTACACCTCATCGGCGCAGCCCAGCCACCCGGGCAGCAGATCCACCCACGCCCCCCGGCCGAGCTGGTGTCGGACGACGAGGTCGGCGAGCGGGCCGAGACCCGGCGCCGCGTCGAGCTCGAACAGCGAACCCTGCAGTGCGGTCATCACGGACATGTCCCGAGTGTACGCCTATTCGACGTCGTGTTCTATTAATCCGCCCAATGGGGGTCTGCCCGTCGCCCACGGCACCACGAGCAGATACCGTCCGCGGTCGGAAAATGCAGGCGCCGGCCCCGTGTGAGCCGTCGGAAGTCGACCGTGGTCGGAATACGCACGTCGCCGGCCCTGTGCGAGCCGCGGAAGCCGACCGTGGTCGGAATACGCACGTCGCCGGCCCTGTGCGAGCCGCGGAAGCCGACCGTGGTCGGAAAACGCACGTCGCCGGCCCTGTGCAAGCCGCGGAAGCCGACAGTGGTCGGAAAACGCACACCGGCGGACCGGTGTGAGCCGCGGAAGTCGACCGTGGTCGGAAAACGTACGCCGCCGGTTACGTGGGGGTGGGCGCAGGAGTGGGCGTGGTGGGCGCGCTCGGCGGGGCGGACGTCGGCGGGGCCGACTTCGCCGGGGGAGTCGGGGTGGGCGTCGGTTTGGGTGCCACCGCCACCACCACCGAGATCGTCTCCCCGCGCGCGAGCATCGAGCCCGAGTCGGGGTCCTGCGACATCACCAGACCGGCCGGCTGATCGTCGGTCTCCTGCTCGGTGAACCGGACTTTGAACCCGGCCGACTTCGCGTCCTCCTCGGCGCGGTCCCGGTTCGCGCCGACCAGGTTCGGCACTGTCGACTCGCCGGTCGCGTAGGTGAGCGTCACCTTCGCCGACAACGCGACCGTCGAACCCTCCTTGGGACTGACGCTCAGCACCTCGCCCGCCTTGGCGTCGTTCGGTTCCGAGGAGGCGGCCTTGGCGTCCACCGAGTCGAACCCGGCTTCGTTCAACTGGTCCTCGGCGGACTTGCGGTCCTTGCCGATCAGCCCGTCGGGGATGGTCCCGGTCTCCGGCCCCTGGTTGATCGTGATGGTGACCGAGCTGTTCACCTCGACCTGCGTCTCGGCGATCGGGTCCTGCTGGGTCACCTGGCCCTTGGTGTCGGCAGGTCCGTTCACCTTGCGGATCGTGGCCGTGAGGCCGACGCCCTCCAGCCGGGCGGTGGCCTGGTCGCTGGTGTACGTGAGCACGTTGGGCACGGCGACCAGCACCGGCGGCGGCGGCTCGTCGGGCTGCATCCAGCGGTAGACCCCCCATGCCACCCCGCCGAGCAGGAGCAACGCCAGCACCACGATCAGGGCGATCAGTCCGCCGCGCTTCTTAGGCTCGTCGTCGATGTCCTCCTCGTCGGGCGGCGGGACCGCCACCACGCGGGTCGGCACCTCCGACTCCGGCACCGCGCGCGGTATGGCGGCGGTGGCCTGCTGGCCGGCCAGCACCCGGGTGATGTCGTTCTTGAACTCGCGGGCCGACTGGTAGCGGTCGTCGGCGTCCTTGGCCAGTGCCTTGAGCGTGATGGCGTCGATGTCGGGAGTGATCTCCGGATCGAGCTGGCTCGGTGGGACGGGCTGCTCGCGGACGTGCTGGTACGCCACACTCACCGGCGAGTCACCGACGAACGGCGGCCGACCGACGAGCAGCTCGTACAACAGACAGCCGGCGGAGTAGATGTCGCTGCGGGCGTCCACGGTCTCCCCGCGTGCCTGCTCGGGCGAGAGGTACTGGGCGGTGCCGATCACGGCGGCCGTCTGGGTCATGGTCGCGGACGTGTCGGCCACCGCCCGCGCGATGCCGAAGTCCATCACCTTCACCTGGCCGGTGGGGGTCAGCATCACGTTGGCCGGCTTGATGTCGCGGTGCACGATGCCGGCCTTGTGGCTGTAGCTGAGCGCGTCCAGCACGCCGACCGTGAGCTCGAGCGCCCGCTCGGGCAGCAGCTTGCGGCCCTCGCGCAGCACGTCCCGCAGGGTCTGACCTTCGACCAGCTCCATCACGATGTACGGGATCGAGGCACCGGTGACCGGGTTGGTCTCCTCCCCGGTGTCGTACACGGCGACGATCGTCGGGTGGTTCAGCCCGGCTGCGGACTGCGCCTCCCGGCGGAACCGGGCCTGGAAGGTCGGGTCGGTCGCCAGGTCGGCGCGGAGCTCCTTGACCGCCACCGCTCGCCCGAGTCGCAGATCGAGGGCCTGGTGGACCTCGGCCATCCCGCCACGGCCGAGTAGCCCACCGATCTCGTAGCGTCCCCCGACCAGCTTGGGCTGGCTCGTCATCAGGTCGTTCCTCTCTGTGGCTGCACACCCAGCGGCTCGGCGCTCGTACGGTCCGACCCTCCCATGCCCGCGCCGATCCTCCCGACGGGCCCGGTCTGCGGTGCCGGGCGGGTCGTCGGCGCCGGCCCGGCCCTCACGAGAGGGCCGCCTGCATCGTCGCCCGGGCGATCGGCGCGGCCACCCGCCCGCCGGCGATGTCCTGCCGTGGGATGTCGGCGTCCTCCACGATCACCGCGACGGCCACCTTGGGGTCGTCCACCGGCGCGAAGGAGGTGAACCAGGCGAAAGGTTTCCGGGTGGGGTCGGACTGGGCGGTGCCGGTCTTGCCTGCCACGTCCACGCCGGAGATCTGCGCGGCGGATCCGGTGCCCTGGGACACCACGATCCGCATCATCTCCTGCAGCTCCTTGGCGTTCGCCGGGGTCATCGCCTGACTCAGCTTGGCCGGGTTGGTGGTGGACAGCGGCTTCAGGTCCGGTCCCTGGACCATGCTCACCACGTACGGATCCATCACCGCGCCGTCGTTGGCGATGCCGGCGGTCACCATGGCCATCTGCAGGGGGCTGGCCGCGACGTCGTACTGGCCGATGGCACTGAGCGCGAGCTGGGCCTGATCCATCTCGTCGGGGAACTGGCTGGCCACGCCGTTGAGATCGGCGAGGTGACGCGCGTTGAAGCCGAACTTCTGCGCCTGCTCGCGGAGCTTGTCCTGCCCGACCTCGAGCCCCAGGTTGGCGAACGCGGTGTTGCAGGAGACGCGCAGCGCATTGCTGATGGTGGTCTTCGAGCCGCCGCAGTTGGTGGAGTTCGGCAGGTACGTCTCGGTGTTCGGCAGCTTGAGCCGGTCCGGCGACGCCACCTCGGTGTCGGGGGACATGCCGTCCTCCAAGGCGGCGGCGGCCGTCACCAGCTTGAAGGTCGAGCCGGGCGGGTAGATCTCGCGCGCCGCCCGGTTGGCCAGCGGTCGGCTGTCGTCCTTGGCCAGCCGGGTCCAGGCCTTGTTGGCCGCCTCGATGTCGTGGCTGGCGATCAGGTTCGCGTCGTAGGTCGGGCTGGTCACCATGGCCAGCACCGCCCCCGTCTTGGGGTCGAGAGCGACGACCGCACCCTTCTGGTTGCCCAGCGCCTCCGAGGCCGCCTTCTGCACCCGCGGCACGATCGTGGTCTGCACGCTGGCGCCCTCGGGCGAGCGGTCGGTGACGAGGTCGACCAGCCGACGGACGAACAGCGAGTCGTCGGTGCCGGCCAGCTCGGTGTTGTAGGAGTTCTCCAGCCCGGTCCGGCCGTGATCGTAGGAGTAGTAGCCGGTCACCACCGAGTACAGGTCGTCGGCGGGGTACACCCGCTGGTAGCGGAACCGGTCGTCAGTGGCCTTGGTGTCGGCCATCGGCACCTTGCCGGTGGCCAGGATCGCGCCCCGGTCCTGGGCGAACTCGGCGTCCCGCGTCCGCCGGTTCTGGCTGTTGGCGTCGAGGCTCGCCTGCCGGAAGAGGACCGAGTAGGTGACGTTGCCCAGCAGCAGGGCGAACATCACCATCGCCACGAACGCGACCCGCCGGATCGGCTTGTTCATACCGGTCTCACCATCAGCTGGGTCGTCTCGCTGTCCGGGTCGATCTCCAGCGCCGTCGCGATCGGCTTCCGGGCGTGGTGCGAGATGACCATCAGCAGACCGATCACGATCCAGTTGCAGATCAGGGACGAACCACCCTGGGACATGAACGGCGTGGTCAGACCGGTCAGCGGCAGCAGCCGGGTGACGCCGCCGATGATGGTGAACACCTGCAGAGCCAAGCCGAACGCGAGACCCGCCGCGAGCAGCTTGCCGAACGGGTCCCGGCACTGCAGGGCGGTCCGCAGACCCCGGAACACGATCAGCCCGTAGATCAAGATGATGGCCATCAGGCCGGTCGCACCGAGCTCCTCGCCCACCGCGGCGGCGATGAAGTCCGACCGGGCCAACGGGGTGAGTCCGGGACGACCCTCGCCCAGTCCGCGGCCGAGCAGACCACCCCAGGCCATCCCGAACTGTGCGTTGATCACCTGGTAGTAACGGTCGTAGTCCCCGAATGGATCCAGCCAGGCGCCGACCCTGATCTTGACGTGGTCGAAGAGCAGGAACGCCGCGTACGCCCCACCGGCGAACAGCGCGGTGCCCAGCACCACCCAGCCGGGCCGCTCGGTGGCGACGTACAGCATCATCACGAACATCCCGAAGAACAGCAGCGAGGTGCCCAGGTCGCGCTGCGAGACCAGGATGAGCAGGCTGAGCGCCCAGACGCACAGGATCGGTCCGAGGTCGCGGGCCCGGGGCAGGTCCAGACCCAGCACCCGCCAGCCGGCCAGGGCGAGCACGTCACGCTTCTCCACCAGGTACGAGGCGAAGGCGACGGCCAGCAGGACCTTCGCCGCCTCGGCCGGCTGGAAGCTGTAGGGCCCGACCTGGATCCAGATCTGCGCACCGAACTTCTCGGTGCCGAGGCCGGGCACCAGCGGCAGCAGCAGCAGGACCAGACCGAGCAGCCCGATCGTGTACGTGTACCCCTGCAGCGGTCGGTGGTCGCGCAGCACCGCCGCCACCAGGATGAACATGACGAGGCCGAGCGTGGTCCAGATCAGCTGGGTGCGGGCGCCGTCCAGGGGTGGGTTGTTGATCAGGTCGATCCGGTGGATCATCGCGATCCCCAGCCCGTTCAGGAGCACCACGCACGGCAGCAGCACCGGGTCGGCGTACGGGATCCGCCAGCGGACCGCGAGGTGGGCGGCCAGCACCCCGACGGTCGACGCGATGGCCAGGAAGGTGAACCGGTCGGACAGCTCACCGTCGACGTTGAGGTCGACCTGCGCGTACGCCCCGAGCACCAGCACCAGGGCGAACACCAGCAGGAACAGCTCCGCCCCCCGGCGCTTCCTGGGGACGACGGTCAGCGGCTCGGCGTTGCTCATCGGGCGGCTCGCACGATCAGCAGCCCTGCCCGGGGAGCGGGCTGGGCATGGGCGTGGTGGGTGCGGCCGTTGACGACGTCGACGGGGGAGCGAGCGTCAGCGAGGTCGTGGGGGTGGGGGTCGGCGCCGCACCGGACGGCTTGCCGCCGGCGGTGGTCGAGGGTGTCGCGGTGGTCCTGGGGGTCGCGGTGCTCCTGGGTGTCGCGGGCGGTCGGGGGGTCGGGGACGGCGTCGGCCGGGCACAGCGACGGGCCATCTCGCGCAGCTCCTCGACCGTGACCCGCGCGGCCGCCACGCTCGCCACCTCGATGCCCGCCGTGACCTGGCCCTGGTAGTAGGGCGGCAGGCTGGCCACCGGAAGATCCTGCACCTCATAGACCTGGGCGAGCTGCAGGCCGGGGATCCCGTCCGGCAGCCCCTGGTAGATGGCGACCTGGTCACCGGCGGCCCCCACGAAGTACTGGGTGCGGGTCCAGGCGTAGCCGGCGCCGAGCCCGGCGGCCGCCACCAGGAGGATCGCCAGACCGACGAGCAGCGTACGGAGGAACGGCCGTCTGGCCGGGGGTCCCGGCGTGTACCGGGACTCGTCGTCGTGCGAGCCGGACGGTGCCGGGGGACCGGCGGCCGCGGTGCCACCGGCGGGAGTGTCGTCCTCGTCGTCGGCGTCGTCGGGCGAGCCTTGACCAGGTACCACCGACGATCGCCGGGGGACCACGGGGATGTCCCGTTCCGCGGCGGCGCCCAGCACGACCGCGGCGCCGACCGCCGGTCGGACGGCCGTGTCCTCGTCCGCCCCCGACGCATCGCCGATGCCGTCTGCGGGTGGGACCGGCCGCCGTCGCGGGACCGAGCCGCCGTCTGCGGGTGGGACCGAGCCGCCGTCGGCTACGGCCTCGGCCAGGATGACGGTGATGTTGTCGATCCCGCCGGCGGCGAGGGCCGCATCGACCAGATCCGCGACGGCCACCTCGAGGTCGGGATGGCCGGCCAGCCGGCCGATCCGGTCGTCGTCGACCAGTCCGCACAGGCCGTCGCTGCAGAACAGCAACCGGTCTCCGGCCTGGAGCTCCACAGTCGTCAGGTCGGGGTCGTTGGCCGGCTGCCCGTTGAGGACCTTCAGCAGCAGGGACCGGTGCGGATGGTAAGCCGCCTCGTCGGCAGAGATCTTGCCGTCGTCGACGAGGGACTGCACCCAGCTGTGGTCGTGTGTGAGCTGCTCGAGGCGACCGGCCCGCAGCAGGTAGGCGCGGCTGTCGCCGATGTGGACCAGCCCGATCCGTTGGCCGTCGAAGACGGCGCCGGTGACTGTCGTCCCCATCCCCTCGAGGGTGTAGTCGGCCGCCACCAGATCGGCGATCCGGGCGTTGGCGTCTGCCACGGTGGCGGCGAACCGACCGAGCAGCGGGTTGAGCCCGGCGGCACCCTGCGCCGGGGCGACGCCCTCCGCCGGCGGCACGGTCACGGTGTTCTCGGTGTGGTCGTCCGGCGGGATCGACGGCCCGTCGGTCTGGGCCGGGTCGACAGTGCTCGGCTCGGCGGCGGTCAGCCCGGTCAGCAGGTCCGGGGTGTCGAGGCGCTTGATCGAGTCGATGGCCACGGCCGAGGCCAGGTCACCGGCCGCGGCGCCACCCATGCCGTCGGCGACGACCAGCAGGTGCGGACTCGCGTACCCGGAGTCCTGGTTCATCTTGCGGACCAAGCCGACCTCGGAGTGCGACGCGACGAGGAGGCGGAGGGCCATGGCTCAGACCTCCAGCTTCAGGACCGTCTTGCCGATCCGAACGGTGTCGACCAGGGAGACGCTGGTCGGGGCGGTGATCCGCTGGCCGTTGACGTAGGTGCCGTTGGTCGACCCGAGATCCTCCATGTAGGGACCTTCGTCTGCGGCCACCAGCCGGGCGTGCCGGGTCGAGACGTAGTCGTCGTCCAGGATCAGCTGGCAGTCCGAGCCCCGGCCGATCAGCACCACGCCGTCGGCCAAGTTGGCCGACAGCCCCGTTTGCGGACCCTGCACGATGGTCAGCTTGTGCGGCCGCCCCTTCTTCCCCCGGCGTGACTTCTTGGCTCGAGCCGGCTCCTCCAGCGGTTGGGGCTGGGGGTCGTCGACCGGCGAGGGTGTGGGCACCGTGCGGCCGAACAGGTCGCTGCGGATCACCGAGACCACGGACAGGATGAAGAGCCAGAGCAGGGCCAGATAGAGCACCTTGATGGCGGTGACGGCGAGTTCGGACATGGGGGAGTCAGGTGCCCTCAGCGCCCGGCGGGCGCGTGCACCAGCATCCGGGTGGAGCCGATCTCGATCCGGGTGCCCTCGGTCAGGGACGCCTGCCGGACCTTGTGGCCGTTGACGGTGATGCCGTTGGTCGAGCCCAGGTCGACGATCTCCGCGGCGCCACTGGCCGGGTGCACCTTGACCTCCGCGTGCAGCCGGGAGATACCCGGGTCGTTGATCCGCAGATCCGCGTCGGTGCCGCGACCGATGACGAAGCCGGGTGGGGCGAGCGGGTGGCGCAGGCCGTTGACCTCGAGCACCAGCTCCGTACGACTGGAGGTGGGCCGGAACATGTTGTCGGGTGCGCTCTCGGCGGAGCGGGCGGAGAAGGCAGACGGTGCGCTCTGGCCCGACGCGGCGCTCTGGCCCGAGGCGGCGCTGTAGGCGGAGGGGGCCGACCAGGCTGGGGCCGATGGAGCCGACGCCGCTGACTGGGCCGACCGCGCGGAGCCGGGGGACGGACGAGTCGCTGGCTGACCATCCGCGGCCGGGGTCATGCCCGCCACGGCCTCCGACGCGACGGTGAACCGGCCGGTCGGCAACGACGTGTTCTGGTCGAAGTGGATCCGGATCGGTCCGTTGAACACGTAGCCCATGTCGCGCGCGTGGGTCTTGAGCTCGCCGGCGAGCTCGGCGATGAGCGTCTTGCTGTACGGCGTGAGCTTGTCGTAGTCGTGCTCGGACAGCCCGACGACGAAGTCGTTGGGCACCAGTCGCTTGTCCCGCGACATCAGCTTGGCCTCGGCGTCCAGCTCCTTCTGCAGCCGGGCCGCGATCTCCACCGGCTGGACGTCGCCCTTGAACGCGCGGGCGAAGACGCCGTTCACCGCGCTCTCGACCTTGCGTTCGAACTTGCCGAAGATGCTCACGTCCCTCCTCCCCGGATCGTCGCCGTCGGCGTTCCGTACGTCCTCGTGGTCGGTCCGCGGCTGCCGTTCGCGCCCGCGGCACACCGAGACCGCAGCCTCGGCATAGTCGGTCAGCCTAGATCGTATCCAGCAGATTCTGGCGATCCTGGGTTCGGCGGGCGGGGGAGAGCACGGTTCGGTCACACCGGAGCCAATCGATGGCCGACTGGGGGCAGGCGGGGGTCACCGTCGGGTAACGCTGGAGCTGTCCGGACGTGATCCGACGGATTCGTACCCTCCCGGACGCCGTGCTAGCCTTTCCCGGCGGTTGCCCCAGGAACGGGGTCGCTGACGCGCGAGTGGCGGAATGGCAGACGCGCTGGCTTCAGGTGCCAGTGTCCGCAAGGACGTGGGGGTTCAAGTCCCCCCTCGCGCACCACGAGTTCCTCTCGAACCTCCCAGGGCTGGATCGAGACGGAGCTCAGTCCCACGGTGAGACCCCCGGCGATGCCGGGGGTTTTCTCGTTCCGGCTCCAGGTAGCGCGGACGGCGGCCGCGGCATCCCTAGGATGCGCCCATGCCCTCCGCCGCCGGTCGTACGCCTGCGTCGACCGGCGCCGTCATCGGCGTGCTCTGCCTGGCCGGTACCACCGTCTCGCTGCAGCAGACCCTCGTGGTGGCGCTGCTGCCCAGCTTCGCCGAGCTGTTCGCGATCTCCGCTGACGACGCCTCCTGGTTGATCACCGCCACCCTGCTCACCTCCGCGGTGGCGACCCCGGTGGTGGCCCGGCTGGCCGACATGTACGGCAAGCGGCTGATGATGATCGTCTGCATCCTGTTGATGGCCGCCGGCTCGTTGGTCGCCGCGCTCAGCGCCGGCAGCTTCGCGGTACTGATCGTCGGCCGCGCCCTGCAGGGCTTCTCCGCCGCCTTGATCCCGGTCGGCATCTCGATCATGCGCGACGAGCTGCCGAAGGAGAAGGTCTCGTCGGCGATCGCCTTGATGAGCGCGACCCTGGGCATCGGTGGCGCGCTGGGGTTACCTCTGGGCGGGTTGCTGTTCGGTCGGTTCGGCTGGTCCTCGGTGTTCTGGCTGTCGGTGGTGGTCGGCCTGGCGATCCTGGTCGCCGTGATCGTGGTGGTGCCCGAGTCGGGCGTGAAGACCCGCGGTCGGTTCGATCTGTTGGGGGCGCTGCTGCTGTCGGCTGCTCTCACCTGCCTGCTGCTGGTGATCTCCAAGGGCGCCAGCTGGGGCGGCGAGTCGGTCGCGCTGCTGCTGACCGCGACCGCCGTGCTGCTGGCGGTGTGGTTCCCGTACACGCTCAAGGTCAGCCAGCCGCTGGTCGACCTGCGCACCTCGGCGCGCCGGCCGGTGCTGTTCACCAACCTGGCGTCGATCCTGGTCGGCTTCGCCCTGATGGGGAACATCCTGATCAGCACCCAGCAGCTGCAGCTCCCGACGGAGGCGGGCGGGTACGGCCTCGGCGCTCTGGCGGCCGGTCTGGCCATGGTGCCCGGGGGTCTGGCCATGGTGGCCTTCTCTCCGGTGTCGGGCAGGATGATCAACGTCCTGGGTGGGCGGATCACCTTGATCACCGGCTGCGCGATCATGGGGGTGGCCTACATCGGTCGGGTGTTCCTCGACCACTCGCTGCTGTCCATCGTGATCGGGTCGACGGTGGTCAGCGTCGGGTCGGCGATCGCGTACGCGGCCATGCCGAGTCTGATCATGGCCAACGTGCCGATCACCGAGACCGCCTCGGCGAACGGCCTGAACGCCCTGCTCCGGGCCCTCGGCACCTCCACCGCCAGCGCGGTCATCGCGGGGTTGCTCACCGCGGTGACGATCACGGTCGACGGCGAGACGGTGACCAGCCCGGCCGCGTTCACGATCACGTACTGGCTCGCCGGGGCGGTCTCTCTGCTGGCCTGCGGGATCGTCTGGCTGGTACCGCGGCCCACTGTCGAACCGGTGGTCAGCCCTGCGGCGGAGGTCGCCTCGGGCACTGCGGTCAGCCGGGCGGGCGGGGGCACCGAGATCGTCGTCCACGGTCGGGTCCTCCGCCCCGATGACAGCCCCCACCCGCACGCGGTGGTGACCGCGGTCAGGCTGAGTGGCGAGCCGCTCGACTGGAGCCGGGCCGACAACGCCGGGGCGTTCTCCCTCGCCCTGCCCGGTCGCGACCGCTACCTGGTGATCGCCAACGCCGACGGCTGGACGCCGCGCTCCCAGGTCACCGACTTCGCCGATCCGGCCCTGGCCCCGGTGGTCCGGCTGGGTGGGCCACTGATGCTGACCGGGACCGTACGTCAGCGCGGGGAGCCCGTAGCCGGAGCCGTGCTGACCCTCAGCGCGACGACCGGCGAGGTACGCGCCACGACGTTCACGGGGGCCGACGGCGGCTACGGGTTGCGGCTGCCGCCACCGGGGCACCACATCCTCACGGTGCTGGCACCGGACCGACTGGTCACGCTCTCGGTGAAGATCTTCACCACCACCCAGTCGGCCGTGAACGACGTCGACCTGCCCGCCGACCACCTCCGCTGACGCACTCCTCAGAGCATCCACGCACGTGCTGCAACACCCGCGCGAGTGAGTGGAGGAGTGCGTCAGCGGGTCGGCTCTAGCTCGAACCACGTGCGGTCAGGTCGGTGATCGCCGGACGCAGCTCCCGGATCAGTCGCTGCCCGATGAAGCCGGACCCCCGGGCCAGGACCGCTCGTCGCGTGCTCATGGTCCGACCCTGTCAGGTGCGGGGAGCAACCGCCGTCGTCGGGTCGCGGGCTACAGCGGCAGCCGCACCCTGATCACCGTGGCGCCCGGCGTCGAGTCGATCTCGATCGTGCCGTCATGTCGCTCCACCACGATCCGGCGGGCGATGTCGAGGCCCAGCCCGGTGCCGCGGCCGACCTCCTTGGTGGTGAAGAACGGCTCGAAGGCGCGGGCGGCGACCTCTGCGGGCATCCCCGGCCCGGTGTCGCTGATCTCCACCAGGAGGTGCTCGCCGTCGACCCGGACGCCCACCCCCAGTGTTCCCGAGCCGGCCATGGCGTCGGCGGCGTTGTCGATCAGGTTGGTCCAGACCTGGTTGAGCTCGCCCGGGTCGGCCTCGATCTGCGGCAGGTCGTCGGCGTAGGCGCGCACCACGGTGATGCCGTCGCGCAGCTTGTGGCCCAGCATCACGAGCGTGTTCTCCAGCCCGTCGGTGACCTGCACCCGCTGCCGGGACGCGCGATCCATCTGCGAGTAGGAGCGGACGGCCGAGACCAGCTCGGACACCCGGTGGGTCGACTCGCGGACCTCGGCCAGCAGCCGTTCGACCGCCACCGCGTTCGCCACCCACTCCAGCGCCGGGTGCAGGTCCGCACCCGGCAACACCGCCTCGACCCGGTCGCACCAGCCCGGGTCGGCGGCGGCCCCGGCCAGGGCGCTCGCGAGGCGCCAGGCCTGGGGAACCCGACGCCGGTCCAACCAGGTCTGCAGGTCGTCCTCCCGGTCGGCCTTCTCCAGCGCGTCGGCGTACCTGGCCCGCGGCGTCAGCTCACCGCGCAGCTCGTCCAGGGCACCGAACTGGGCGGCCGTGATGTCGTGCCGGGAGAGCCTGGCCAGCGCGTCCATCACCCCCCGGCTGGCGCCGGCCAGGGCGTCGGCGGCGCGGGTGGCGGCCGAGGCCGGGTTGTTGAGCTCGTGCGCCAGGCCGGCGGCCAGGGTGCCGAGGGTGATCAACGAGCTGCGCTGGCGCGCGGTCGACTCGATCGACCGGGCCGTGTGGTAGACCCCGCCGATCAGGTGGGCGCCGAACGGGAACCACTCGGCGAAGCGGTCGCGCAGCACCTCGGCCGGCAGCCGGAACACGCGACCCGGAAGGCTGCCCCGTCCGGTCGCCAGGTAGGTGCCGTTCTCGTCCCAGGCCCGGAAGCCGCCGGCCCAGCGACCGGCCACGTCCATCTTCGCCACCACGGTGTCCTCGCGGCCGATGTGCCGGACAAGCTCGATCGTCCCGTCCAGCAGCACCCACCACGCGTCGGCGGCCTGCCCCTCGCCGAACAGCACCAGGCCCGGCTCGATCGGCACGGCGCGGCCGGCCCCGGCGAGAGCGGCCACCTGGTCGTCGCTCAGTCCGGTGAACAGCGGCAGCCGTCGGAGGTCGGCCGGGTCGACGGGGTCACCGAGATCGACGCCATCGCGGCCGTCCGCATCGCTGCCGGTCATCAGACGGTGGCCAGGTAGCGGTGCACCAGGTGGACGGCCATCGCACCCTCGCCGACGGCGGAGGCGACCCGCTTCATCGAGTCCAGCCGGACGTCACCGGCCGCGAACACGCCGGGGATGCTGGTCTCCAGCGCGTACGGGTCGCGGGGCTCGACCCAGTGCCCGTCGACGGTCGCCACCTCCGGACCGGTGATCACGAAGCCGTGAGCGTCGCGCAGCACCTCGTCGCCGAGCCAGTCGGTCCGTGGCGCAGCGCCGATGAACACGTACACCCAGGTGGCCGCCACGTCCGTGGTGGCGCCGGTGTCGCGATCGCGCAGGGTCAGCGACTCCAGATGCCCGTCACCGGCGGCGGCGGCGACCTCGGTGCGGAACCTGACCTCGATGTTCTCGGTGGCCTCGATCCGCGCGATCAGGTACTGCGACATGGTCGCCTCCAGGGACGGACCCCGGACGAGCATCACCACCCGGGTGGCGTGCCGCGCGAAGTTCAGCGCCGCCTGACCGGCGGAGTTGGCGGCGCCGACCAGGTACACGTCGTCGCCGGCGGTCTGCACGGCCTCGATCGCCGTGGCGCCGTAGAAGATGCCGCGGCCCACCAGATCGCCGGTCCCCGGCGCGTCGAGCCGTCGGTACGACACCCCACTGGCCACGATCACCGATCGCGCCTCGATCACGCCCTCCTCGCCGAGCCGGACGGCCCGGACGGGACCGCGCACCTCCAGCCCGGTCACGGAGCGGGCCAGCACCATCTCCGCCCCGAATCTCGACACCTGGGCGATCGCGCGCTGGGCCAGATCGGCCCCGCTCAGCCCTCGGGGGAAGCCGAGGTAGTTCTCGATCGCCGCGCTCTGTCCGGCCTGCCCGCCGGGCGCCTCGCGCTCGACCACCACTGTCGCGAGCCCTTCCGACGCCGCGTAGACCGCGGCCGCGAGGCCGGCCGGTCCGCCGCCGACGATGCAGACGTCGTAGATCGGCTGGCTGGCGGCGGTGTGCAGCCCGAGCGACTGGGCCAGATCGACCAGGGTGGGGGAGCGCAGCGCCCGCCCGCTCGGCACCAGCACCAGCGGTAGCTCCGCCGGTCCGGCGTCGGCCAGGCCCCGCAGTCGCTCGCCCTCGTCATCGCGTTCCACGTCGTACCAGCGATAGGGGACGTGGTTGCGGGTGAGGAACATCTTGATCTCGTGGGCGCGCTCGGACCAGCGGTTGCCGACGATCCGCAGATCGGAGGTCTGCTCGGGGTGCGCCGCCTGCCAATCGCCCAGCAGGTCGTCGACCACCGGGTAGAGCCGCTCGGCCGGCGGGTCCCACGGCTTGAGCAGGTAGTAGTCCAGCCCGATGTCGTTGATGGCGGCGATGGCCACATCGGTGTCGGCGTACGCGGTCAGCAGCAGCAGCTTCGCGTCCGGGGCGTGCGCCCGGGAGGCCGCGAACAGCTCGGTACCGGTCATCCGCGGCATCCGCTGATCGGCCGCGATCAGCGCGACCGGCTCGTCCCGCAGCGCCAGCCGGGCCAGCACGTCCAGCGCCTCGGATCCGGACGTGACGCCGATGACGCGGTAGTCGCCGCCGTACCGGTCGGTGAGATCACGACTGATCGCCGACGAGACCGCGGAGTCGTCGTCGACGGTGAGGATGACCGGTCGGGCCATGGCTGCTGCAGCCTCCGGCCGACCCGACGAGGGGCCTACCCCCGGATGGGCATCCCTGGATGGCCGGCTGCTCGGGAGCATAGCGGCGAACCCCCCGGGCCGCTGGCCCTCGCTCGGGCCCGTGGTTCTGTGGTCGGCGCGATCGGGTCGGGCTGACAGAATGCGTGCAGAGCACACGGCAGATCCCGAAAGGTCGTGCGATGAGTACGTCGTCCAACAACCCGAACTACGCGGCCACCCAGCGGTCCTCGACCCCGATCTCGACGGTGATCTTGACCGTGGCCGGCAGCGTGATCGTGCTGGCCGCGATGAAGTCGACGTCGTCGATCATCGCGCCGGTGCTGCTGGCGTTCTTCCTGATGATGATCTTCCGGCCGCTGATGGCGGCGTTGGAGCGGCGGAGGGTGCCGCGAGGCGTCACCATCCCCCTCAGCATCGTGCTCGTCTACAGCGTGATCATCTTCCTCGGTGCCTGCGTGTACCTGGCCATGGCTCGGTTCGCGATCATCGTCACCGAGAACGCCGCCAAGTTCAACGAGCTCGTCCGCTGGGTCGGTGGGTTGGCCCAGCAGTTCGGGATCGATCCGACCAACGTCCAACAGATCTTCACGATCATCTCGCCGGCCCGACTGGTCAACCTGGCCAGCACGCTGATCTCGGCGTCGGCGTCGGTGCTGACCGCGTTGGCGTTCCTGGCCGCGCTGGTCTTCTTCATGGCGCTGGATGCGGCGGACTTCTCCGCCCGGCTGGCCATGGTCGTCCGGCTCCGCCCGGCCACGGCCAAGGCGCTGACCAACCTGGGGGTGTCGACGCGTAGCTACTTCGCCGTCGCGGCCACCTTCGGTGCCATCGTGGCCATCCTGGACTGGATCCTGCTGGCCGTGCTCGGTGTCCCGTACGCGTGGCTGTGGGCGTTGCTCGCTTTCGTCACCAACTTCATCCCCAACATCGGCTTCGTCCTCGGTCTGATCCCGCCGGCCCTGGTGGCCTGGCTGGTCATCGACTGGCAGACCGCGGTGATCATCGCCATCGGCTACTGCGTGTTGAACGTGGTGGTGCAGACCCTGATCCAGCCCAAGGTGGTGGGCGACCGGGTGCAGCTGAACACGACCCTGACGTTCCTCGCCCTGATCATCTGGACCTTCCTGCTGGGTGGGCTGGGCGCCATCCTGGCCATCCCGATGACCCTGCTGATCCGTGCCCTGTTCATCGACTCGCAGCCGCAACACCGGTGGGTGCGGGCGCTGTTCTCCAGCGGTCCGCCGCCGGGGACGGCGCGACGCAAGAAGAAGGCGACGCCGGCCATCGCGCGCCAGCCGCCGGCCGCCGACGAGGCCCCGTCGTCGGTCGCACCGTGAGGTGACCCGAGTCGATCTGGTTTCAGCGCTGGCCGCCGGGCCGGTGCCATTGGACGGCGGGCTGGCGACCGAGCTGGAGGCGGCGGGGCACGACCTGTCCGGCGCCCTGTGGTCCGGCCGACTGCTGGTCGAGTCGCCGGAGGCCGTCACTGCGGCGCACGGCCGCTTCTTCGCCGCCGGCGCACGGGTGGCGACGACAGCGTCCTACCAGCTCTCGTACGACGGCCTGGCCGCGGTCGGGCTGGACCGTGCTGCGACCGAAGCCCTGCTGCGGCGCAGCGTCGAGGTGGCGGCGGCCGCGCGGGCGTCGGTGGTCGACCCGGACCGGTGCTGGGTGGCCGCCTCCGTCGGACCGTACGGGGCGACGCTGGCCGACGGCTCGGAGTATCGCGGTGACTACGGGCTGTCGGTGTCCCGACTCCGTGCCTGGCACCGACCGCGGCTGGCCGTGCTGGCCACCGCTGGGGCCGACGTGCTTGCGATCGAGACGATCCCCTGCCTGGCCGAGGTGGAGGCCTTGCTGACGGAAGTGGCCGGGACGGGAACGCCCTGCTGGCTGTCGCTGACCTGCGCGTCGCCGACGACCACCCGAGCAGGGGAGCCGGTCGCGGAGGCCTTCGCCATGGCCAGGGACGTGGCCGAGGTGATCGCCGTCGGGGTCAACTGCCTGCCGCCGGACCGGGCGGGACCGCTGGTGGCGACAGCCGCGCAGGTGGTGGGCAAGCCCGTGGTGATCTACCCGAACAGCGGCGAGGACTGGGACGCGGTGGCCAGGTCCTGGCGGGGAACGGGTACGCGGGTGCCGGGGGAGGTGGCCGGCTGGGTCGCCGACGGGGCTCGGTTGGTGGGCGGGTGCTGCCGGGTCACCCCGGCGGACATCGAGGCACTGGTGGCGGAGCTCCGGATCGGCCCGCATCCATAGCGAATTCAAAGGAAAGTGTGATCTATTCCACTGATTGGCGACGCATCCTTGAGCCATGGACATCACTCAGCTCGCGATCGCCGGAGCGGTAGCTCTCGGCATGCTCGTCGTGGCGCTGCTGGCGATCGTTCCGACGCTGTCTGAGCTCCCGAGCAGTCATCGACGTCACGAGCACCCCGGCACCGACACGCCCCACCCCGTCAAGGTGCACCACCACTCGATCCGCTGAAGCGGTCCAGGACCCTGCCCCCGGGAGCCCATGGGTGGTCCGTCGACGACGTCGGACCACCCGAGGGTTCGGGTCGGGCTCTAAGGGTCGGTTCTCACCGGCCCCCTTCCCGTTGGGCGCCGGCCGTCAGCTCGGTGGCAGCTGCAGCCGCGGGTCCTCGGCGACCGCGATCAGGTCGCCGTAGGTCACCTCGGGAGCAGAACCGCCCCGGACGTTGCGGGCGACCAGCGTGACCACGTAGGACCCTTCGGGGCTGTGCTGGATCTCGATGCCGTCCTGCATCCCGTCGGTTGTGGTCATCCAGAACTTCTGGCCGTCCGCAAGGCGCTGCCGCACGCACCGGTGGTGGGTGACGGTCCCGCAGCGGAGGGCGTCGGCGTCGGACCGGGCAACCTGCACGAACACCTCGGTGCCACCGCCCTCCAGTCGATAGATCTCCAGACCGAGCGCGTTCAGTCGGGGACCGGCCGTGTACCGCGCGTTCGCGGAGTAGCTGTAGCCGGTGAAGTACACGTCCTCGGGGTCGAGATGCTCCCGCAGGATCTTCGCCGTGTTGTCTCGCCAGCGTGCCGTCTGCACGACCCGGCACTCCTCCGAGCTCAGGTCGCACGTCGCGCCCGGGGTCGGCACCGATGGGCCGGGGAGCGGCAGCGACGCGTCCGGTGTCGGGCGAGGGAAGGTCGACGCCGCCATCAGGATCACGACAGCGGCACCGACCAGCACCAGGACCCAGGGCCCCTTCCTCTGCCGTCCGACGGTGGCGCTCGGCGTCCCGGGCGTCGGCGGCAGCGGACCGTCGATGAGCTCGAACCGGTCGCCCCGGGACGGTACGTCGGCCACCACGCCTCCTGACTGCTCGTCGCGATCGTACGTCGATCGGGCCTGCCGGGGGACGGAACGGTGGCTGGTGCTGGGCGGCCGCGGGTCGGTGACCTGTCCTGAGCAACAATCGGGGTGTGCCCACCTTCCGCCGCTACGTCGCCATCGGCGACTCCAGCACCGAGGGTCTGGTCGACCCCGACGGGCAGGGTGGCTACCGCGGCTGGGCCGACCGGCTGGCCCAGCTGATCGCCGACGCGCAGGAAGAGCCGTTGGAGTACGCCAATCTCGCCGTCCGGAGTCTGCGGCTCGACGAGATCCGCAACCGCCAGTTCGACGACGCACTCGCCCTCGAGCCCGACCTGATGACCATCTTCGGCGGCGGTAACGACCTGATCGGGATGGGTTGGGACCTCGACGAGATGCGGGCTGACCTGTCGGCCATGTACGGGGAAGCTCGGGCCCACGACTGCACGGTGCTCACCTTCACCTTCCCCGATCCCACCTCGATCAACCCGCTGGGCAGACGCATCAAGGATCGGATGTTCCGGTTCAACGACATCGTCCGGGCGGAGGCGGAGCGCTACGGCGTACTGGTGATGGACTTCCAGAACTACCCGATCACGGAGGATCCGCGGCTCTGGTTCGAGGATCGGCTGCACGGCAACGAGCTCGGTCACCAGCGGACGGCCGCGGCGCTCGCCTGGACACTGGGCATCGACGGGGCGGACGAGTCCTGGGCCGAGCCGCTGGACAACGAGCCGGCTCGACGCCGGTTCCGTGAGCAGCTGGGGTCCGACGTCGACTGGGTCCGTCGCTACCTCGGGCCCTGGATCGGCAAGGGCATCATCGGCGTCCCGCACGGGGCGGGAATCGAGCCGAAGCGTCCGTTGCCGGCCGTGGTGCCCCGCTCCGACGGTTCCGAGCGCGCCGACGCCGACCGGTGAGCGAGCGCCTCCGGTTCAGCGGCCAGATCGCCGGTGTCGGATCGACCTCCGGCATCCGGGTGGTGGTCGGACACTGGACCAGCAGCCCGTACGGGGCGTTCACGGACGTGATGCTGCAACAGCCTGACGGCTGGCGGCTGCTGCTCGCCCCGACTGAGGAGATCGCCGCGTTCGTGGCCGGCACGTACGCCTTCGACGACACAGTGGTCGGCGACGTCAGCTGGCGGCGGGTCGCGTCCGAGGTGCAGGTCTCCGGGCCCGGACTCGAGCTCTCCTTCACCGTGGGCGCTCGGACCCGGCTGGGCCGGCTGCTGCGGCTGGTGCCGTCCCGGGTCGGCACGGCGCCGCTCTGGGCGCGGGTCATCGCACCGGTCAGCGGCCTGCTGGTGCCCGGCGTGCGCACGTACGGTTCCGCCGGCTCGGGTCGGTGGGAGGCGTACGGGGCCACCGACCTGCACAGCCTCACCGGGGCCGCCGGCACCTGGCGCGGGCAGGACCTGGGTCAGCTGGCTCCGGTCGACCCGCCGGTGTCGGTCGGCTTCGCCTCGACCCCCCGACGGCCCGGGCTGACCACGCTGGTCACCACCGTCGGCCGCTGACCCGGTCTGGGCTCCCCCAGGACCTCCCCCGAACGGATCTGCTCGGGTTCGTCGGATCTGCTCGATCTATAGCCCGAGCAGATCCGACAAACCCGAGCAGGAACGAGGGACCGGCGTCAGCGTGGGGTCAGCAGCTGGTCGACGGGCGCGTAGTCGTCGGTCAGGATCGGGGCGTCGCCGGCCCAGGTGGCCAGATCGGCGCCCTCCACCACCTCCCAGCCGGGCACCTGCGTCCCCAGTCGCGTACGGAGAGCGGCCACGTCGATGGGCTCGTCGGAGGCCACCACCACCAGGTTGCCGCCCTCGTTGCGGGGGTCGTCGAGCAGGCCGGTCTCGGCGGCCAGGGCGACGTGGTCGAACTGCTCTCCCAGGGTGGCGACCTCGGCGCGGCCGAAGGCCAGCGGGCCGGAGTCGAGCAGGTTGAGCACGTACACCCCGTCGGGCGTCAGCACCCGGTCGACGTCGGCGATCGCTTCCCGGGTGGTCAGGTGCCAGGGCACGCTGACCCCGCCGAAGGCGTCCCCGACCACCAGCTCCCGGCTGGCGTCGGGCAGCCGTCGCAGACCGAGCCGACCGTCCTCGACCCGCACCTCCATCCGACCGTCGGGTCGGAAGCCCAACCGCTCCTCGTCGACCCGGACCACGCCGGGGTCGATCTCCGACACCACGCTCGTCGTGCCCGGCCTGGTCTCCGCCAGGTAGCGCGGCACGGTGAGGCCGCCGCCGCCGAGGTGGTACGCCCGGAGTGGCCGATCGCCCGGGAACTCGGTGTCGATCGCCGCCACGATCGCCCGGATGTAGGGGAACTCCAGGTGGCGCGGATCGTCCAGGTCCACGTACGAGTGCCGCAGCCCGTCGAGCTCGAGGGTCCGACCGGAGGGCCGCTGGGGGTCGGCCACCACGACCGCGCAGTGGTATGTGGTCTCGGCGTCGCAACCACCGGGAGCGACCGCGGCTGTCACCCCGCCGAGCAGCACCAACGCCGCGGGCAGGGCGGCGGCCTGAGGACCCCGGATCCGCCATTCGACGGCGCCGGCGGCCAGCACCAGCAGCGCCCCGAGCCCGACCAGGATCCCGCTGACCGGCACCCGGGAGATGAGGACGAAGCCGGTGACGACGGTGCCGGCGATCGCTCCCGCGGTGCCGATGCCGGACAACCGGCCGACGACCGTGCCGGTCTCGGCCAGACTGGTCAGCCGCAGCTTGGTGACCATCGGCGTGACCGCCGCCAGCAGGGAGCCCGGCACGATGATGCTGAGCGACGACACCAGGATCAGCACCAGCGCCCAGGACGCCGGCAGGGCCCCGGCCGCCCGCACCGCGAACGGGGTCAGCGCCACCGCGACCCCGGACACCGCCAGCAGCGGACCGATCGCGCGCCGCGGCGAGATGCGGTCGGCCAGCCGCCCGCCCGACCAGGACCCGACCGCGATGGCGGCCAGCGCGGTACCGATGACGATGGTGCTGGTCTCCAGGGTGAGGCCGAGGAACGGGGCCAGCAGGCGCAGCGAGGTGAGCTCGACGACCAGCACGGCGGCGGACGAACCGGCCACCAGGCCGGCGGCCGCATACTCGTGCAGACTCTCCGGGCCGGTGACGCTCACCCGCCGATGATGACAGTCGGGCCCAATCGGCCCGGCAGGGTGCCGCTGCCGCCGCAGATGCGTCAAACTCATCCCGACTGGTCCCTGCCGCGGCGTGTCGCGGCCCATTCGGCCCGGTCGGGACGCTTTCGACGCAGCCAGACCCGGGACAGGGCAGGAATGCCGGCTTGGCGAACGGAGTTAGTTGAAATATGAAGAACATTGGCTTCCTGTCCTTCGGGCACTGGTCTCCTGGTCAGCACTCGATGGTGCGGTCAGCGTCCGACACGCTGCTGCAGTCCATCGAGCTGGCCGTGGCCGCCGAGGAGGTCGGCGCCGACGGCGCCTACTACCGGGTTCATCACTTCGCCCAGCAGCTCGCCTCGCCGTTCCCGCTGCTGGCCGCCGCGGGGGCCAAGACCAGCCGGATCGAGCTCGGCACCGCGGTCATCGACATGCGCTACGAGAACCCGCTCTACATGGCCGAGGACGCCGGGGCCGCCGACCTGATCTCCGGGGGCCGACTGCAGCTCGGCATCAGCCGGGGATCGCCCGAGCAGGTGATCGACGGTTACCGCTACTTCGGTCACGTTCCCGCGGAGGGCGCCACCGACGCCGACCTGGCGCGTGAGCACACCGCCCGGTTCCTCGAAGCGCTGACCGGTGAGGGCTTCGCGGAACCCAACCCGCGCCCGATGTTCCCCAACCCTCCCGGTCTGCTGCGGATCGAGCCGCACTCACCCGGCCTGCGGGACCGGATCTGGTGGGGGGCCGGCACGCGGGCGACCGCGGAGTGGACCGCGCGGCAGGGGATGAACCTGATGAGCTCGACGCTGCTGACCGAGGACACCGGCGTCCCGTTCCACCAGCTCCAGGCCGAACAGATCCAGATGTTCCGCGACGCCTGGCAGGCCGCCGGTCACCAGCGGGAGCCGCGGGTGTCGGTGAGTCGCAGCATCTTCCCGATCGTGAGCGACCTCGACCGTCAGCTGTTCTGGCGGGAGACCCGCAGCAGCGACCAGGTCGGTTGGCTGGACGGCGGGAACGCCCGGTTCGGCAAGACCTACGCCGGCGAGCCGGACAAGCTGATCGCCGAGCTGGCCGAGGACGAGGCCATCGCGGCCGCCGACACCGTGCTGCTCACCGTGCCGAACCAGCTCGGGGTGGACTACAACGCCCACGTGCTCGACAGCGTGGTGAACATCGTGGCCCCGGAGCTCGGCTGGCGCTGACCAGCCCACCCATCACCCATCTGCTGAGTTGTCAGCGTCTGTGGTCGTCCCGGCCACCTCAGGATCTGACAACTCGGATCAGGTGAACAGGCCCTGGCCTATGTACTGGCCGAGCTTCACCCCGGGTGGCACCGCGAACAGCGCCGACCCCGTGTGCTGCACGTACTCGCTCATCGCGTCGCCGACCCCGATCTTGGTCTGCACCGGGATGAAGTGGGTGCGGGGGTCGACCACGTACGCGAGGAAGAACAAGCCGGCATCCAGTCGACCGAGCCCGTTGGAGCCGTCGACGAAGTTGTAGCCGCGGCGCAGCATCTGGGCGCCGCCGTTGGCGTCGGGGTGGACCAGGGCCACGTGCGAGTTCTTCGGGATCAGCGGCAGGTCACCGCGGCCCAGCAAGGCGAAGTCGGGCTCGCTGAACTCTGACCCGCCCGACAGCGGCGCGCCCTCGGCCTTGGTGCGGCCGATCACCGCCTCCTGCTCGCGCAGCGACTGGCGGTCCCAGGTCTCGATGGTCATGTTGATCCGGCGCGCGACCAGGTAGCTGCCGCCGGCCAACCAGTCGCCCTTGGCGTCCGCGCCGCTCGGCACCCAGACGTGCTCGTCGATGGTCGCCGTCTCCTCGGCCTTGAGGTTGGCGGTGCCGTCCTTGAAGCCGAACAGGTTCCTGGCCGTGGTCTGGGTGGTCGACGTCGATGACGTACGTCCGAAGCCCAGCTGCGACCAGCGCACCGACGCCCGGCCGAAGGCGATCCGGGCCAGGTTGCGGATGGCGTGCACCGCCACCTGGGGATCGTCGGCGCAGGCCTGCACGCACAGGTCGCCGTCCGACCTCGCCGGGTCGAGGTTGTCCGCCGGGAAATGGGGCAGCCGCCGAAGTGCTGCCGGTTGGCGGTCGGCGATCCCGAACCGGTCCTTGCCGCTCTGCCGGAACAGGGACGGACCGAACCCGAAGGTGAGCGTCAGTCCCGACGGAGGAAGCCCGATCGCCTCGCCGGTGTCGTCGGGCGGGGCGTCGTACGACCCCGAGGTCGCGCCCATCTCACCGGCGTCGAGACCCTGGGTCATCCGCGCGGCGGCGGCGGTCCAGTCACGCAGGAGCCCGATCAGCTCGTCGCGGTCGCCGGTGATGACGTCGAAAGCGGCGAAGTGCAGCCGGTCCTGCGCCGGGGTGACGATGCCTGCCTGGTGGTCACCGTAGAAGGCGTAGGCCCGGTCCACCGGATGAGGCGCCGGCTCCGCCGAACCACCGGGCCGGCTGTTCCCGTACGCCATCGCGGCCGCCCCGAGCCCGATGCCGGCCACCCCCGCCCCGGCGGCGGCTCCGAGCAGCCCACGCCGGGACACGCCACGGGTGGTCTCCCCGTCGGGAGGCATCCCCTCGGGGCTCGACTTCTGCACCGGTATCGACATCTGACGTGGGTTCCGCTCCGAAAGAGGTTCAGATCACCGCGGCGGTGAGCTTGGACAGGGGCTCGGACAAGGCGTTGACCGCGTCGGACAGTGCCTTCACCTGATCCGGGGTCAGCTGGTCGTAGGTGACGAAGCCGTCGCCCTCCTTGTGCTCGTCCAGGAGGGTCTGCAGAGCAGTGAACTTGTCCTGGATCTGGTCCATCAACGCGGTCTCGCCGCGGGCCTGCAGCAGGGGCTTCAGGCCGTCGAAGCCGACGCGGGCACCGTCGACGTTGGCCTGGAAGTCCCACAGGTCGGTCCGCGACCAGTACTCCTCCTCGCCGGTCACCTTGCCGGTCGCGACCTCGTCGAGCAGGCCCTTCGCACCGTTGGCGATCTGGTCGGCGGTGAAGGTCATGTCCCGGGTCCGCTTGTACAGCGTGTCGGTGTTGGCCAGCAGGTTGTCGGCGTACTCGGTCCGCTCGGCCTCCGTCATCGGCTTGTAGCCCTCGGCTCGCTCGGGCCACAGGTCCTTCTCGATCCGGTGCCAGCCGGTCCACTTCTGACCGGGCTCGAGATCCGCTTCGCGGGCGTCCATCTCCGGGTCGAGGTCGCCGAAGGACTCGGCCACCGTCTCGATCCGCTCCCAGTGCACTCGGGCCGGTGCGTACAGCTCGCGCGCCTGATCGAAGTCACCGGCGGCGAACGCCGTGGTGAACTCCTGGGTCTTGGCCAGCAGCTGATCGGTCTGATCCCGGACGTACGCGGCGTAGAGGGTGTTGGCCTGCTCGACCAGCGCCTTCTCGTCCGCGTTCGGGGCCAGCGTCTCGCCGGAGTCGCTGACGGCGAACTCGGCCCGGATGCCGTCGCCGACCATGCCGGGCTTGCAGGCGGTGAAGTACTTTCCGGGGGCGGCTTGCAGGACCAGGTCGCGGGTCAGACCCGGGCCGATGTTCTCGACCTCGCCGACGATCCGCAGACCGTCCTCGGCGAGCAGGTAGAACTCGTTCACCTTGCTGCCGGCGTTGGTGACACTGAACCGCAGGTTGCCCGACGGCGCGGTGGCCGCGGACACCTCGCACGCCGTGTCGGTGGCGGACACGATCAGGGCCCGGGGATCGGCCGAGGCTCCGCCGGCCGCCGGGGCGTTGTCGGTGCAGGCCGCCAGCAGCGGCAGCCCGAGCGCCAGGGACGCTGTCGCCGCGAGCGCCCGTGCGCCGGTGCGGGAGAGGGTCGGGGTCATCGGTGGGTTCCTGACGCAGGGACGGCCGCGGCGGCCGGCTTGGCGGGCTGGCTGCGGCGCCGGATGCGTCGCAGGAAGAAGATCATGGTCGGCACCACGTAGAGCACCCAGGCGGTGGCCTCGAGCCAGGTGGTGGCCGGGGAGAAGTTGAAGATGCCCTTGAGCAACGTGCCGGGCACCGACGTCGGCGGGATCACGTGGCTGACGTCGAAGGCCAGGTTGTTGAGCCCGGGCAGGATGCCGGCCTCCTGCAGGTCGTGGATCCCGTACGCGAGCACGCCCCCGGCGACGACGATCAGGAACGCACCGGTCCAGGTGAAGAACTTGGTCAGGTTGATCCGGACCGCGCCCTTGTAGAAGAGGTAACCGAGCAGCACCGCGGTGAGCAGACCGAGCAGGGCTCCGAGGAGCGGCACGACGCTGCTGCCCGTGCCTCGGGTGCTGGCTTGGGTCGCCGCCCAGATGAACAGGGCCGTCTCCAGCCCCTCGCGGCCGACGGCCAGCATCGCCACGACCAACAACGACCACGGCTTGGCGTCCGCGGCCCTGTCGACCTGGGCCTTCAGCTCACCGGACATGCTCTTGGCGGCTTTGGCCATCCAGAAGATCATCCAGGTGACGAAGCCGACGGCGACGATGGACAGCAGACCGCCGATGGCTTCCTGGGCCTCGAACGTGAGCCCCTTCGGACCGAACGTCAGCAGCGCACCGAAGAACAGCGAGATGCCGACCGCGATCGCGACGCCGAGCCAGATCCGGGGCAGCAGGTGCCGGCGGTCGGACTTGACCAGGTAGGCCACCAGGATGCTGACGACGAGAGCCGCCTCCAGGCCTTCGCGCAGGCCGATGAGGTAGTTGGCCAGCATGGACGGTCCTCGCGCTCAGCGGCTGTCGAGTGCCCCCGTGGCGTCGGCTCTTCCGCAGCTCGCCTAGGTGAGCCTTCCCTAACGTAGTTCCGGGTGCCCCACAACAGCAAGCCGGTGTGAGCCACCAGACAGTGTTCTCCTCGCTCGCTGCTCACTGCGCGCCGATGGACTCTGTCTTCCCTTCCCGTTCGCAGACGGAAGGGCGTGTCTGCTCTCTCGGCGGTGCAGACAGAGTCGGGCGCTTCGTTCGCGGTCGCTCGCGAGGGAGTGTCCTCGCTCGCTGCTCACTGCGCGCCGATGGACTCTGTCTTCCCTTCTCGTTCGCGGACGGAAGGGCGTGTCTGCTCTCTCGGCGGTGCAGACAGAGTCGGGCGCTTCGTTCGCGGTCGCTCGCGAGGGAGTGTCCTCGCTCGCTGCTCAGGTGGTCAGAGTGCGGCGGATCACCAGCTCGCTCTTGGCGTACCTGCCGATCTGGTGAGTGGCGATGCCGTCCATCACCGCGCCGACGCCGCCACCGAGGATGGGCAACCGTCGGGTGACCGACAGCGCCAGGTTCTTGCCGCCCACCCGTTGGATCAGATCGGACAGCACCTCCTCGGCGACCTGCTGGTCGAGCTGCGGGTCGAACATCGGCGCGGTGGCCACGGCCAGCGGCGAGGTGGGTAGCTTGCCGGAAAGGATCTTCTTGGCGATCTGCTCGCCGCCGAGCAGGCACATGATCAGGGCCGTCCGGACGCGGTTGTCGTCGAGGTCGTAGCCCCGCAGGTGGGCCAGTGCGGCCACCATCCGGACCTGCACCACGGCCACGCCGGCCAGGTTGGCGGGCATGGTGACCGGGAGCGCTGCCAATCCGCCGAGGTTGGTCACGAAGCCCTGGGCGCCGGCCATCTTGATGTGGAAGTCGAGGATGCCGTCGATCGCGGGGTCGCTCGCGCCACCGTGCCGTTGGAACTGTCGGGAGGCGTGCGCCTTGGCGCCGGGCAGCTTCGCCGTCCCGTCGATAGCGATCTCGAGCACCTGGCGGAACGCACCGCCGGCGACCTGCGGGGTCATCATCCGGGTCGCCACGGGTAGGCCTCGAGCAAACAACCTGCCGACGTCTTGGGCAGACGGCATCGGACCTCCCGGACTTGGCGTGCACCCAGCGTACGTGCGCGGACCGCCGGACCACCCCGGTCTTCCCCTGGCCGCCCCCTGAGTGGGCGATGGCGGCAGACTGGGCCGGTGGAGTCCTCGCCGTTCGGTCCGCCCAGCCGGTGGCGCGACGACGACCTGATCGGCGTCTCACGCGATGTCGACGCCACGATGGTGCTGGACGCCTACCGCAGGGGGGTGTTCCCGATGCCGGTGCGCCGCCGCCTGATGGGCTGGTGGTCTCCGCTGGACCGGGGGATCCTGCCGCTCGACGGGCTGCGGGTGCCGAGATCACTGCGCAAGATGCTCGGCCGGTACGAGATCCGGGTCGACACCGCCTTCGCCCAGGTGCTCGACCGGTGCGCCGACCCGCGACGACCGGGCAGCTGGATCGACGCGGACATCCGCAGCATCTACACCCAGCTGCACCACGAGGGCGTCGTCCACTCGGTCGAGGCGTGGACCCACGACGGGGAGCTGGCGGGTGGTCTGTACGGGGTCAGTCTCGGGGGGCTGTTCGCGGGGGAGTCGATGTTCCACGACCCCGTGATCGGTCGGGACGCGTCCAAAGCGGCGTTGGTCGGGTTGGTGGAGCGGTTGCGCGACGCCGGCGGAGCCGACCGTTTGCTGGACGTCCAGTGGCGTACCGAGCACCTGGCCACCCTCGGCGTCGTCGAGATCGACCGTCCGGACTACCTGCTCCGTCTCGAGCGGGCCATGGCCCTGGCGCCCCCGCCGTGGCCGGCCACGAGTGGCACAGCCGCCCACTGAGGCGCCCTCCGCAGCCTCCCCCTGCGGCTGAACCGACAACATTCCCGCGTTCCGGACAACACCGGAGGTGTGGCGGTAGACACCCTGGCCAACACCTGCTCGACATCGTGAGTCGCACATCGAGCAGAGGAGCAGCGCATGACACGTCAGGGCAGCGCCAGGACCCACGACCCGGATCGGATCGTTGCCGACCTGAACGCCGAATGGGCCACGCTGCGCGATGGTGCCGACGAGGTGACCGGCTGGAGAGCACGTCACGGCGCCCTTCGCGGCTGCGAAGATCCGGCCGCGGTCCTGGCCGCCGTCACGCTCGACCCCGACGGCGTGCTCGCTGCCCTGCTCCGGGAGTCCGCGGCGGGTTCGTTGCTGGCCGCGCGCACCGTCCTGCAGGCGATGCTCGGCAAGGTGGTGTTGATGGCCAGCGGCGACCCCGCGTCGGGGACTCACGCGTACGTGGTGGCGATGTGGGAGCGGATCCGGACGTATCCGATCGACCGAAGGCCGACGCACATCGCGGCGAATCTGGCCCTCGACGCTCGCAAGCTGGCGCGACGGGAGGGACGTCGGGACCGGCGGGCGACGCCGTGGCCGCCGGGCGCCGGGTTCGCCGAGCTCGTCGACCGACAGCGGATTCGGGACGATGCCGACCACGGCCGGGACGTGTCGATACTGACGGCGGGGGACGTCATCAGGGCCGCTCTGGAGCTCGAGATCATCGACGCCGATGCCAGTGCGCTGCTCGGCACCGTGTACGCGGAGGGCTTGTCGAGCAGCGAGACGGCGCAGACGCTGACGACCACACCGGAGGCGGTGCGGCAACGCTGCAGCAAGGTCGTCCGTCGACTCGCCGGCCACGCGGATGCGCTCGCGAGGATGGCGTGATCGGGGCTCGGCGCGCCCGTGAGCCGCAGCGCCGCTCAGGGCGTTCTCAGGGACGTCGTGGGCGCGACACGCCGAAAATGCATGTGATTCTCGCCACCTGTTGGGCGCGAGCCCGCCTTGAAAGCGCTCCCACGATTCGCTCCACCAGATGGCCGACCTCTATGTTCTCTCGCTTACCCCCAGGGAGAGCACAGTGGCACTCGGGCAGATCTCAGCCAGAGGTTTCGCGGGCGCCGGCACAGAGGAGTCCCCGATGAAACTCACCCAGTTGACGCACGCGCTCGTGGGTCTGTTGATCATGGTCAAGGATCCGCAGCAGCGCGACGAGCGCGGGCTCAGCCAGTCGGCAGAGAACGCGATCCTGATCGCCGGTGCGGTGGCGATCGCAGTGGCCATCGTGGCCGCGATCCGGGCGTTCGTGCTCAGCCGACTTCCCAGCTGAGCCGTGCGTACGCCATCGTCCAGGTCACGACCGCGTGATCAACGGGGCATCACCGAATCCGCGCAGTTCGCCCTGATCTGGCCGCTGCTGCTGCTGGTCAGTCTCGGCATCATCCAGGCCGGCATCTGGATCCACGGCCACAACGTGGCCAACCGGGCCGCCAACGCCGCGGTGGACGCGGCAAGCGGCAGCTACGGGAGCTCGGCGGAAGCCCGGCAGATCGCCGAGGGCATCGCCCGAAGCGGTGGCCTGACCGCTGTCGACGTGCGGGTGTCCGCCGGCTCGACGGTCACCCAGGTCACGGTGGCCGGGAACGCGCCCACCCTGCTGGACCTGCCGCTCGGCCGGATCCACGAGACCGCCTCCGCCCCGGTCGAGCGGGTGACCCGGCCGTGATCACCGCCGAGCTCCTGCCGGCGGGCGCCATCCGCGATCAGCGGGGTGCCGCATCGGTCGAGCTCGTCCTCCTCGTACCGGTGCTGGTGCTGATGCTGGGTCTGCTCATCGCGGGGGGTCGGCTCTGGTTCGCCCGGGCCACCGTGGTCGAGGCCTCGCAGTCGGCGGCCCGGGCCGCAAGCCTGGCCCGGTCGTCGGGCGACGCCCGCGACGCCGGACGACGGGTGGCGCACCGGGTGCTGGCGACCGATGGGCTCAGTTGTGCCGGCGACGCGGTGTCGCTCGACACCTCGGCGTTCGGCGTACCGGTGGGCACTCCGGCCACGGTCACCGCCTCCGTCAGCTGTCGGGTGCCGTTCGCCGACCTGAGTCTGCCGGGCATGCCCGGCAGCATCACCGTACGCAGCACGGGCGGAGCCGCTCTCGACACCTACCGGGCGCGCTCGTGACCGCCCGGGCGCGCGACGAGCGTGGGCAGTCGGTGAGTGTCTTCATCACTGTCGTCTTCGCGGCGCTGATCATGACCGCCGGTCTGGTCATCGACGGTGGTCAGAAGATCGCGGCCGCCAGTCGAGCCCAGACGGCCGCGGCCGGTGCTGCCCGGGCCGCGACCAACGCAGGTGTCACCCAGTCCCTGGCTGGAGCGAGCCCGGGCGACGTGTCGCTCCGAGCCGCACGGGTGTTCCTCGCCGGGCAACCCGGAGTGAGCGGCTCGGCCACCGTGACCAACGGGGTGGTCACCGTCACGACCCGCGCGAGCGAGCGCACCCTCTTCCTCTCGCTGATCGGTGTGGAGTCTGTGTCCGCCACCGGAACCGCCCGCGCGAACGCCGTCGGCCCCAACGAATCTCGCTAGATCACAACCCCAGGAAGCCTGATGAGCATCGACAGCCCACCCCGCGCCGGACGCCGGCTCCTGCGATCCCGCCCGTCGGCCGAGGAACCGGCGGACGAGGCGGTCCGCACCCCGGAGCCGCCGCGGCTGCCGGCTCGGCGCAATCCCAAGTGGATCGCCCTGGGGGTCATCGCCATCTGCTTGGGCGGCCTGCTGTCGTACGTCATCTACGCCCGCGTCGCCACCGAGAGCGCCGTGGTGGCCATGGCCGAAACCGTGTATCGGGGCGAGGTGATCGAGGCGGCCGACCTCGTCTCGATCACGCTGAGCGGCGACCCGAGTGTGCCCACGGTTCCCGCGGAGCGGGCCGCCTCGCTGGTGGGTCAGCGCGCGGCATACGACCTGGTCGACGGGTCGCTGGTGGCGCCGTCCGCGGTCACCTCGGCGGCCCTTCCCGCGGCCGAGCGCGCGGTGGTGGGGATGAAGCTGGCCGGTGGTCGAGCACCGGCGGACTTCCTGGTGCCCGGTGCGCCGATCCGACTCGTCGCCCTGCCGCCGGCCGATGCCCAGCCGGGCGTCGCGGATCCCTACGCGGGCAAGACCTTCGCGGCCCGCGCAATCTCGTCCCAGCCCGGGCCGGACGCCGGTTCTCTCTTCGTCGACGTCGACGTTCCCGCCGCGCAGGCTCCGACCATCGCCCTGCTGGCCGCGCAGGATCGCCTGTCCGTCGTGCGCGACGCGGGGCGGTGACGATCATGGCGATCCTGCTGCTCGCTTCCGCCTCCGGGGCCCCCGGAGTGACCACGCTCGGTGTCGGCCTGTCGCTGTGCTGGCCTCGTTCGGTGTTGCTCGCCGACTGCGACCCCGGGGCTCACCAGGCGGTGCTCGCCGGGTACCTGGCGGGCACCAGCGCCGAGGGCAAGGGACTTCTCCGAGTGGCCGAGGCCCACCGCGACCGCCGCCCCCTCACCGAGGTCGTGATCGACCAGTCCGTGCCGCTGACCGACGACGACACGACCAGTCGACTCTTCCTGCCCGGCTTCGCCCGCCCGAGCAGCGCCGGCCTGTTCGCCGGGGTGTGGCCGGAGCTCAGTGAGGCGTTCCTGGCGCTCGACGATCACGGTTTCGACGTGATCGTCGACGCCGGCCGGCTCAGTCACAGCGGTCTGCCCACAGCCCTGGTCGAACGGGCCGATCTCACTGTCTTGGTGCTGCGGAGCAACCTGCGCTCGATCGTGTCGGCCCGGGTCCATCTGCTCGCGCTGCGGGAGCATCCGCGGCTGCAGGCCAGTGCTCGAAGTCTCGGACTCATCCTGGTGGGCGGTGGCCAGCCGTACAGCGCCCGTGAGATCGGCAAGTCGCTGGGGGTGCCGGTGATCGCCGAGATCGCCGACGACGTGGACACCGCCCGGCACCTGTCCGACGGGGCACCGCGCAGCCGCAAGTTCGACACCTCCAAGCTCGCCAGATCGCTGCACACCACGGCAGCCCAGCTGGGTGCACGGTTCGAGCGCTCGGCCGAGCTGGTCAGGGGATGACCATGGACGACCACACCAGGCCACCGCGTCGGCTGACCGACATCCCCGTGCTCGCGGACCTCGAGCCGGAGACCACGAGGAAGGGACGGCGTCGCCGGCCCGGCCCGGCCGCGACCGCCGATCCCAGCGACGGCTTCGGGGTGTTCGCGCGGGCTGAGGTGCAGGAGCTCGTCGATCGGCTGACAGACGACCTGATCGAGTGGCCGCAGGTGGTCGAGCTGCGGCGGCGTGCCTCCGAGGCGATCACCGACGAGTCCGAGGCCGAGGCTCGGCGCACCGGCCGCGCGTTGACCGGGGCCGACCGGCTGCTGCTCGGCAGGTCGCTGATCCGTCGGATCGTGGGTGATCACGTCCGAGCGCTGCACCGAGACGGCGCCGACCTGTGGTCCACCGAGCGCGAGCTCGCGTACGTGCAGGCGGTGGAGAACGCCGTCTTCGGCTACGGGCGGCTGCAACCCCTGCTCGATCTGCCGGACGTCGAGAACATCGAGATCCACGGGTGGAACTCGGTCGTCGTCCAGTACGGCGATGGACGGCGCGAGAAGATGCCCCCGGTCGCGGACAGCGACGACGAGCTGGTCGAGGCCATCCGCTTTCTCGGTCAGAACAACCAGCCGTCGCGACCGTTCGACGACACCCATCCCACCATGACTCTCGCCCTGGGCGACCGGTTCCGGCTGCACGCCATCGGCTTCGGTCTCTCCCACCGACCCAGTGTGGTGATCCGGCAGCACATCCTGACCGACGTGACCCTGGCAGATCTGTCCGCCGGCGGTCTGATGCCGATCGAGGTCGCCGAGTTCCTGGACGCGGCCGTGCTCGCCCGCAAGTCGATGGTGATCTCCGGCGACCAGGGAGCGGGAAAGACCACGCTGCTGCGCGCGCTGATCAACGCCATCCCCGAGAACGAGCGCTTCGGCACGATCGAGACCGACTACGAGCTGATGACGCACCTGCAGCCCGGACGAGAGAACATCCTGGCTCTGCAGGCCAGGGTGGGTCACGGTGAGACGAGCGGTGGCACCGCGATCGGCGACTTCACCGTGGCGGACCTGATGCCCGAGGCGCTGCGTCAGAACCTCTCACGACTGGTGGTCGGCGAGGTCCGCGGCTCAGAGGCGGCGGCCATGTTCGAGGCCATGCAGGCGGGCACCGGGACCCTGTCCACCACCCACTCGCACTCGGCCGCCTCCACGATCGACCGACTCGCGTCCCGCGTGGCGCAAGGAGGTGTGCTGACCGTGGACGAGGCCTATCGGCAGATCGCGCACAACATCGCCCTGTTCGTGTTCGTCCGGCTCGAGGACGACACCTGGAAGGGCGGGGTCCGCCGGCGCTTCGTCTCCGAGATCCGCCAGGTGACGCGGGCGATCGAGAGCGGACGACCAGTCACCCACCTCGCCTACCACGCCACCGGCACTCCCAGTCGGCCCGCCGGGTTCCTGCCGGACGCCGACTTCGAGGCCGAGCTGCTGCCCTTCCACCGCGACATCACCCTCGGCGATCGGCGGCCGGGATGACCGCGGAGATCGCGGCCGTCGCCGGTCTCCTGCTGGTCGGCGGCGTCGTGCTGCTGATCGCCGGCACGCTGCGGCGCTGGAACCCCCAGCCGGCACGCCGCCGGACGGCGGGAGGCTCGACCTGGGCCAGGCTCACGCATCGCCCGGCCGGCCCGCGGGGTCGCCGCCGCGACCTCGTCCTGCTCGGCAGCACCGTGCTCGGCCTGATCGTCGCGGCCGCCAGCGGCTGGGTGGTCGCCGTGGTGGTCGCACCCCTGCTCGCCCTCGGTCTGCCGTACCTGCTGAGTCTGCCGCAGGCGCGCGACGTCCAGCTGCTCGAGGGCCTGGACCGCTGGGTTCGTGGCCTGGCTGCGACGTTGAGCACCGGCCGCTCGGTCACCGACTCGATCCGGATGTCGCGCCGGACCGCGCCGCCGGTGATCGCGAGCGAGGTCGGCATGCTCGTGAGCCGGTTGGACAACCGGTGGAACACGCACGAGGCCCTGCAGCGCTTCGCCGACGACCTGGACTCGGCCGATGCGGATCCGGTGGTGGCGGCGCTCATCCTGGCGGCGGACCGGGGCGCGGTCGGCGCCTCCACGACGTTGGGTGAGCTGGCCGAGTCCATTCAGGACCAGCTCCGGGGACGCCGGTTGATCGAGACCGAGCGCAACAAGCCCTACGTCGTGGTCCGCCAGGTCACCGTCATCACCATGATCACGCTGATCGGCATCTTCATCCTCTCGCCGGGCTTCTTCGCCGCCTACCGGACACCCGTGGGTCAGGTCGTGCTGTCGGTGCTGATCGTCTGCTACATCGGTTCGCTGGTGCTGCTGCGACGGCGGGCGAAGCAGGCGCCACGGGCTCGGGTCCTGATCCGACGGCAGGTGCAGACATGAGTGTGTCCCTGATCCTGCTCGCGGGCATGCTCGTGCTCGGTGGGCTGGTGGCGGTGGTCGCCGCCCTGGTGCCCGCGGCCCCTGGCCTGCAGCCCGCGCTGGATCGCCTCGGCGGTGACCACGGGCACGCCGACTCCCGCCGAATCGAGACGGCCGCGGGGTCGACGTCCGAGCGTCTGGGAGCGTTCGTCTACCGCCGTTCGCCGGTTCCGCTGACGCCACGACAACGGCAGCTGCTCCGACTGCAGGACAAGGCGATCGCGGAGTTCTACGCCGACAAGGTCGTGATGGCCGTCGTCGGAGCGATCCTCCCGACGGTGGTCGGCTTCGGCTGGGGGTGGATGACCGGGCGGCCCTCCTGGTGGCCGGCTGGACTCGCCCTCGCCGGTCTCGTGATCGGTTTCTTCGTTCCCGATCTGCTGCTGCGACGGTCCGGGCGAGCGAGTCAGTCGCGGGCCGTCGAGTCGCTGCTGGTCTTCATCGACCTGGTGACCCTGGAGCGGCTCGCCAACGCCTCGGCGACCGAGGCCCTGCAGTCGGCAGCTGCCCTCAGCGATGTCCCGCTCTTCGTCCAGATCCGAACGGCGTTGGAGCGCGCTCGCCTGGAACAGCAGTCACCGTATGGCGAGCTGCGGCGCCTCGCCGACGAGCTGGAGCTGCCAGAGCTCAAGGACGTCGCCGACATCATGCAGCTCGACGAGAGTGGTGCCGCGCTGTCCGGGACGTTGCGGGCCCGGGTGAAGGAGCTCCGGAACGCCCACCTGACCCGAGAGCAGATCGCCGCCGGCGCAGCCGCGGAAGGCATGACGATCTACATGACGATCCCGGCGCTGATCTTCGGGATGATCTTCCTCGGTGCGGCCATGCTGACCCTGCTGTTCGAGGTCTGATGGTGAACGGACAACACCCTGCCCGGACGGACAACACTTCGGATCCCCGCGGCGGCTCCGCGTCCAGCAGAGTGGGAATCGCCTGCTGCCCGACCGAGAGGATGCGCATGACCTGCGGGAAGAGGACTCGATCATGCGGGTGATCAAGGGCCTCGCGGCGCTGATCGTGCTGCTGTTGGGTCTGGTCGCAGTGCCGATCTTCCTGGTGGCCTTCGTCGGGAACCAGCTGCCGTCCGAACTCGACTGGGACCGGCTGGTGGGCGGGCTGACCCGCCCCGACGACGGATCGATCCTGGTGGGCCTGATCGCGATCATCGCCTGGATCGCCTGGGCTGTGTTCGCCGCCTCTGTGGTCGTCGAGATCGTGGCGGTGGTGTCACGCCAGCGGGTGCGGATCCGGCTGCCGGGGCTCGTCGCCTCCCAACGGCTGGCGTCCGGACTCGTCGTGGCCGTCATCGCGCTGGTCGTCGTGACCCCGCAGCTGAGCCACGCCTCGCCGGTCCGATCGACCCCGGCGACGAGTCCCGAGGGGATGACCCGGTCCGCGGGCGGACCGGCGACCGCTCCGGCGCGGGCGAGCCTTCGCAGCGCCTCAGTCGACGGCGTGCGGGTGCCCGCGGCGCTGCCCGAGGCGGTCGGCACCCGGTACACGGTGGAGCACGGCGATGACCTCTGGTCGTTGGCCGAGCGGTTCTATGACGAGGGCCGCGAGTGGCGGAAGATCGCCGCCGCGAACCCCGACATCCTGACCGGGGGTCCCGACCGACTGGTGCCGGGTTGGCGGCTGCTGATCCCCGATGTCGAGCAACCACCGGCGGCCCGGACGACGAGGGTGCAGCGGGGCGACACCTTGACCTCGATAGCCGATCGGTTGTGGTCCGAGCCCGACCGGTGGCCCGAGCTGTACGCAGCGAATCGTTTCCAGCTCGACGATCCGGACGAGCTGCCGGTCGGACTGGCGCTCGTGCTGCCCGGAACGCCCCCGGACAGAACGAAGGTCTCGAAGGCTGCTCGGCCGGAGGCGGACTCGCCGAGCCGGACCGAATCCGGCGCCGAGTCCGATGGGCCGAGCGCCGACGCCCCCGGACCGACCGCGCGCGAGCCGGACGCCCTGCCGCGTCCGCAGGACCACGGTCCGGCAGTGGAACCGCCGGCGACGACCGGGTCGGTCCCGGCGGTCCCCCCGGCGCCGTCCGCGCCATCTGCGCCGACGGGTACGGTCGCCGCTCAGGACGGGTCCCAGCCCGTCACGGCGACAGTGGTCGACCCGCTCATCGCCGGGCTGGCCGGTGTCGGTGGTCTGTTGGCGGCGGCCGTGGTCTCCGGCGTCGGTCTCCGTCGTCGCGCGCAGCTCCAGATCCGGCCGGTGGGCCGCCGGATCCGGCAGCCGTCGCCCGCCGCTCAGCTGGCCGAGGCGCACCTCGGGCGTCGCCAGCAGCCGATGGGTCTCCGTACCCTCGATCTGGCGACCCGGGCGATCGCCGCCCACTGCCATCGCACCGGAGCCCAGCTGCCCAAGGTCCTCACGGCGAGCGTGTCCGACGACCACATCGACCTGGATCTGGCTGAGCCGTGCCTCGACGCACCCACCGGCTTCACCGTCGACGGCACCCGGTGGCGGCTCCTCGAACGCGACGTCGACCGGTTGCGGTCGACCCCGGGGCTCCGCGACGCCGTCCGGCCCTATCCGGCACTCGTCACCCTCGGCATGACTGCGGACGGCGATCAGGTCGTCGCCGACCTGGAGCAGCTGCGGGTCACCTCGGTCGAGGCAGCAGACGCAGCGTCGGTCGATGCGGTCCTGGCCGCGATGGCGGTCGAGCTGTCCTGCTCGCCCTGGGCCGAGGAGCTGGAAGTCGTCCTGGTCGGCACCTGCGACCGGCTCCCCGACGCTCTGGGACGGCACAACGTGATCCGCTCCGACGCGGTGGGCCCGGTGCTGGATCGGCTCAGTCGACGAGCGGCGGAGCAACGGACCCAGCTGGTCGGCAGATCGGTCGGCGCCCACCGGATCGATCCCGATCTCGCCGACCCCTGGGTGCCGACGATCCTGCTGGTCAACGTCCCGCTGTCAGCGGCCGAGCAGGATCGCCTCCGCACGCTGGTGCTCTCCGAGCCGCCGGTGAGCATCGCCGCCGTCGGGGTGGATCTGACGGCCGCGCCCTGTCGGTTCGCCATCTCCGGCTCGGGCAGCGACGTCGTCGCTCGGATCGAGCCGTACGGCCTCGTCGTGTCCCCCCAGCGGTTGACCTCGCCGGCCGCGGACGCCGTCATCGACCTGGTGGAGGCGACGGGGCGGACCGACACCACCCCGGCGCCTTGGTGGTTCGACGGTGAGTCCGCGGCGGAGCCGGATCCACCGGACAACGTCACCTACCTCGGCCGGCGGTTCGGGGGATGGACAAGGGCACGAACCGATGACGCGGACGACGACGAGCGAGAAGGAGGGGCGATGAACCGGCAGACCGGCACGGCAGCGGCCTCCGTTGGTCATCCGACCCTCCAGCTCCTCGGACCGGTCGAGCTCGACGGAGCGACCGGGGTGCCCCCGTCGAGGGCGGCCAAGCAGTGCTTGGAGTACTGCGCCTGGATCCTCGAGCATCCGGGCACCACCGCCCAGGCGATGGGATCGGCCTTGGCGGTCGCCGAAGGCACCCGCCGGTCCAACATGAGTCGACTGCGGAGCTGGCTGGGCGCGGACGACGTCGACCAGCCCTATCTCCCGGATGCCTACAGCGGTCGGATCATGCTGCACCCCGCGGTGAGCTCGGACTGGCAGCGGCTGCAGATCCTCACCGGACGAGGTGTCAACCGAACCAGCTCGAGCGGACTGGAGGCCGCACTGCAGCTGGTCCGCGGTGCCCCGCTCGCCGATGCGGCCCCGGGGCAGTGGCACTGGGCGGAGGGTCTGCGCACCGACATGAGCTCGGTCATCCGCGACATCGGCGTCGAGCTGGCCGACCGTGCTCTCGCCGAGTCCGACGTCGAGCTGGCCCGCTGGGCCGCGGCTCGGGCGCTCGCCGCTGCGCCAGGTGACGAGCTGCTGATCGTGGCTCGGATCAAGACCGAGCACCGAGCCGGCAACGATCCCGAGGTCGAGCGACTGACTCTGCAGCTCGCGGCCCACGCCCGCTCACTCGAGGTCGATCTGCGTCCGGAGACCGTCGACGTGCTGCAGCAGATGATGGAGGGCCGGGTCCGGGCGCGCCTGGCTTGAGCGCGCGGCCGCAGGCTCAGCCCGCCCGGCCCTCGTCCACGGACGCCCTGATCAGGTCCTCCAGCACCACGAGATCCACGTCGTCGAGCCGCTTCAGATAGAGGCAGGCCTTGCCGATCGAGTGTGGGCCTAGCCGGCCCAGCAGATCGGCGCGCTGCTCGAACCCGTCCATCAGGTAGATCACCGTCGCGGCCCTGCGCGGCGCGAAGCCGACCTCCATCCAGGGGTACGAGACACCGCTGGCGATCGTCAGCGTCCGTTCGCCGAAGCCGACGATGCTGGTGCCCCACACCACCGCGGGCGCGCCGGTGACGTTCGTCATCACATCGCACACGGTCTGGGCGTCGGCCCGTCGGCGGGCGTCGGGGATGGCCGCGAGGAAGTCGGGCACGCTCGCGTCGGTCGGGACGGTCTTCGACACGGGCCTCCTACCTCGCCCCACCCAGACGGATCGGGGCCGAGATCACGGTAGCGTCCCCGGCCCGGTCCCGCTCGACCTCCGATTGCCTATCCTGACCCCCGTGTCCGCGCCGCCCACCGCCCAGCAGCCGAGTCGCGGCGTCGCCGTGCCGGCTGCCGTCGGGCTGGTGGTGGCCGCCGTCGTCGCCGTGCTGGTCGTCGTCGGTTTGGTCGTCTCCCTCTCCGAGGATCATCTGCCCACCGGTCCGGCTCTGCCCCCGCCGGCGGCGCAGGCACCAGCGGTCAGCTTCGATCCACCGACCCGGATCGTGCGCTACGCCGAGGTCACGACGCGGATGCCGGGCACCCCGTACACCTGCCCGGACAGCCCCGACAGCACGCCACCGCTGATCTCGTCGGGCATCCTCTGCAGTGCCCCCGTGCACCCCGACTACGACCGCACCTCTGACTGGTCGGCCACTGCCGGCTTCGGGTCGGTGGCTGACGACCTCGCCCGCCCCACCGCGGCCGCGACCGCCCGGGCGTTCTTCGACTCGTTCCGCCGCGTCGGCTTCGACAACCGCACGACCACACTCGCGAAGGTGGCGACCGACCAGGTCGACCTCGACGGTCACCGGGTTGCCCTGATCAGCGGCAACGTCGGCTACACGGTTCCCGGCGTGCCGAGCACCTACGACCGGGTGCTGGTGATCGTGCTGCCCCTCGACGACGGGGACTACGCGGTCTACTTCTCCAGCCGCCCCAACGACACCCCCCAGGCGACTCTCGACGTCTTGAACGCCTCGGTCAACGCCCTGTCGTACGAGTAGCGATCCGACCGAGACCCACTGGGTCAGTGGCGACGTCGCTCGTACGCGTACAGGCCGGAACCGAGCACCACCAGGGTGATCAGGAACGCGCCGATGCCCGGCAGCAGCTGATCGGTCCGCCACACCACGATCGCGCCCACCGACGCACAGATCAGCGACAGCGCCCAGAGCCGACCCTGCTTGGCGAGGTCGCGGCGGATCCGGTCGTCGGCGGACGGGCGGGGGCTGGGCTCGGCGGGCATGCCCAGATTCTCCCGGACGTTTGACACCGACCGCCGAATCACGATTACATCGTCTCGTGACGATGAATCAGGAACCGGGGCCGACGCCGGTCGAAGATGCGATGGAGGCCGACGTCGGTGTGGCCGTGGCGCTGTTCCGTAGCCTGGCCGATCCTGCTCGGCTGGCCATCCTGCGCCATCTCACTCTCGGCGAGCACCGGGTCGTCGACCTGACCGCCCATCTCGGGCTGGCCCAGAGCACCACCTCCGCGCACCTGGCCTGCCTGCGCGACTGCGGCTTGGTGTCGGTTCGAACCGTCGGCCGCAGCTCGGTCTACTCCCTGGCCGTCGAGTCCGAGCTGATGGGGGTGCTCGGCTCGGCGGAACGGTTGCTCGCCGCCACCGGCGACGCCGTCACCCTGTGCCCGGCCAACCGGGTCGCGTCGGCCCCGGAACCGGCCACCCGATGACGGGCCACAGCCACAGCCACGACCACGGCGCCGGTACGGCCACCGGTCGTCACCGTCGTCGCCTGGTGGCCGTCCTCGGCATCAACGCCGGCGTCCTCGTCCTGCAGGTGATCGGCGGGTTGGCGTCAGGCTCGCTCGCCCTGCTCGCCGACGCCGGCCACATGCTGACCGACTCGACCGGACTCGTGATCGCCCTGGTCGCCACCTCGCTGGCCGCTCGGCCCGCGACCTCCAGCCGGACCTTCGGGCTGCAGCGGGTCGAGATCCTGGCCGCCCTCACCAACGGTCTGCTGCTCGTCGGGATCGCGGTCTGGGTGCTGATCCGCGCGGTCGACCGCTGGAGCCAGCCTGAGCACGTGGACTCCCGCCTGATGCTCGCCGTCGCGGTGGTCGGTGCCGTCGCCAACACCATCGGCCTGCTGATCCTGCGCGGCGGCAAGGACGAGAGCCTGAACCTCCGCGGCGCCTACCTGGAGGTGCTGGGCGACCTGATGGGCTCCGTGGCCGTGGTCGTCGCCGCCATCGTCATCATGCTCACCGGCTGGACCCGAGCCGACTCCGTCGCCTCGCTGGCCATCGTGGTGCTCATCCTGCCCCGTGCCTGGTCGCTGCTCCGCGACGTCGTCGACGTGCTGCTGGAAGCGACCCCCAAGGGCGTCGACCTGGCGACCGTACGCGAGCACATCCGGGAGGTGTCCGGTGTCGTCGACGTGCACGACCTGCACGCCTGGACGATCACCAGCGGCGTACCGGTGCTGTCGGCCCACGTCGTGGTGGATGAGGCCTGCATCGCTGAGGGTCGATCGGGGGAGGTGCTGGATCGGCTGGGGGAGTGCCTGGGAGACCACTTCGACCTCGAGCACTGCACGTTCCAGCTGGAGCCGGTCGGTCATGCCGAGCACGAGGGTGCCCGGCACGCCTAGGGTGCCCGACGTGCGGGTGTCGCCTTACGCAGACGCCGCTGCGGTGCGGGGATAGGCCTGAGCCGTCACCGTGACGTGCAACGCGTCAGCGGTGGTGCTGGGGTCGACTCGGTACCGTTCCACCAGCGACCAGAACTCGTCACGGAACCGTTCGAGGGCCGGCGGGTCGAGGATCAGGTCGTAGTTGTTGAAGATGGTCGCGTGCCGCCATTCGAAGCTCCAGTCCTCATCGAAGAACCTGGTCGCCCCGACCAGCGCCACGCTCATCAGCGACTTGCTGTAGGCCGTGACGCTGGCGGCCTCTTCGGGCCCGGCTTCCATGGCCTCGGCGTATTGGTAGGCGATCCCCTGGAAGACGGAGCGGAACCACCGCTCGCGGCCGTCGCCCCGGTCGGGTACGAGCTCGACGAAGCCGTGTTCGGCGAGCTTCTGCAGATGCCAGCTGACGCTGCCGCTGCGTAGATCTAGCCGCTCCCCGAGCATGGCCCCGGTCGCTGGGCCCTCGTGGCTCAAGATGTCGAGGATCTGTCCGCGCATCGGGTGGGCCAGCACCTGAAGGCTTTTCGCGTCGGGATTGATCCGATCAACAGTTCCGTCGGGCTCCACACGCACCGACGTGGTGTAGCTGCGGTCATCATCTGCTGCCATGCACTCCAGGGTAATGAAACCGCCCAGGGGTCTTGCGCAAGACACCTTGCGCAAGATAGCTTGCCATTACGATCTCTCGAAGGGTGGTACCCGATGCGCCGGCCGACTCACCTCACTGGCTCCCGTCTCACGCGCGGAAAAGCCACGGCATTCCGGGCCCCGATGAGCGCACGTGCGGCCGGTTCTCGACCGCGCCCTCTGGTCGGGCTCGTGGTCGCAGCTCTGCTCGTCCTGGTCGGCTGTGCCCCGACCACGCCCGAGAACCTGGCCCTCGCCCTCGCCGTCGCCCGAGCCGGCACTTCAGCTGGTCGCGATCGGGGACTCCATCCCCTACAACAGCCCCGAAGACTGTCCGGGCTGCACGGGATTCGTCGATCGGTACGCGACGGCGATGGCCGCGGCCACCGGTCGAGCAGTCGACACCGAGAACCTCAGCGAGCACAACGGGCTCACCCTCCCCAACCTGATCGACGAGCTGCAGTTCCTCGAGCCGCAGCTGACCACAGCCGACGCCATCATCATCGGCATCGCGCACAACAGCAGCGTCCTGAATGCCGACTCCATCTGCGGTGCCACCTGGGACGAGGACACCAACCGGATGTCGGACTGGTCCAAGATCGACGCCACGTGCGCCAACCGATCAGCGGCCGCCTACCGCGCGAAGTACGACAAGCTGTTCTCCCGCGTCGCCGAGCTGCGCCGAGGTCAGCCCACGATCATGCTCACCATCAACCGGTACAACGACTGGGTCGGCTGGCCAGGCGTGACGCTCACGCCCGACCAACAGCACCGGACCGTCCTGGTTCTGGACGCCTGGAACACCATGATCTGCGCCGCCGCGAAGGCTCACGACATCACCTGCGCCGACATCTACCACGCCATCAACGGGCCGGACGGAACCAAGGCGTCGGGAGACCTGCTCGGACCCGACTACATCCACCCCTCGGACAAGGGGAACGAGGTGATCGCCGAGGTCCTGATCGACCACGGGTTCCAACCCCTCGCCTGACGACCTTCACGCGGAGCGCACCCCTCAACTGAGAGCACGTCGTGCCCGGAGTCACGCCCTCGACGGAACCGGCTCCGGCGCAGCTTCTCCGGCGGTGCCCAGCTCAGTCGTGTCGGCGGTGGTCAGGCTGCGTCGCTGGACCGCCGGCACCCGGACGAGCAGGGCGCCGGGCTGGATCTCGGCCACCAGGGTGGCGCACTCGCCGGCGGTGTCGCCGTCCAGCTGGTACTGGTCGCGGGGCTCCACCGTGATCTCCACCCGTCGACCGGTCAGCCGGTCGAGCTGGTCGTCGCCGCGCTCCCGGCGGGTGATCACCTGAGCGGTCAGGCGTACCCAGTCCCGTACGGTCCGGGGCGACGCGACCAGGACGTCCAGCAGACCGTCGTCGGGCTTCGCGTCGGGGATCAGCAGGATCCCGCTCGGCAGCAGCCCGACGTTGCCGATCACGATCACCGAAGCCTTGCGCCGCAGCACCGGCTGGTCGTCGATCCGGATGGTCGTGTGCAGCGCGGGGTGGTTGGCGTTCTTGGCCGCGGAGACGAAGTAGGCGGCCGAGCCCACAGTCTTCTTCAGATCCGCGTTGGTGTCCTGCATGATCACCGCGTCGATGCCCACGCCGGCCATCACCGCGAAGTGCTCCTCGGGCCCGCCGTCAGCGGTCAACCGGACCAGGTCGATCGCCTTGTCGGCACCGTCGAACGCGACCCGAAGGGCGGCCGCCTCGTCCCGGGGGATGCCGAGGTTGCGGGCGAGCAGGTTGGAGGTGCCGGCCGGAACCACCCCGAACGGGATGCCGGTGCCGGCCAGACCGGAGCAGATGACCCGGATGGTCCCGTCGCCGCCGGCACCCACCACCAGGTCGACCCCCTCGGCCACGGCCTGCGCGGTCTGGGCCCGACCGGGATCGTCGACAGTGGTCTCCAGCCAGAGCGGCCGCGCCCAGCCGCGGGTCTTCAGCTCGTACTCGACGTGTCGTCGGAACACGGCCCAGTCGGTGACCTTCACCGGGTTGTAGATGACGGCGCACCGCTTCTGGTCCGTGGCCGAGGTCGGGTGCGCGGCCTCGCGCCGCTCCCGGACGATCTCCACCACCGCCGTGTGCGGAATCGGCACCGACACCCCGCAGGCCACCAGGGCGAACGTGGCGACGAAGCCGCCCAGCAGGGCGCCCCCGACGATGTCGCCGATGTGGTGAGCGCCGAGGTACCACCGATCGAAGGCGACCGCCAGGATCAGGACGGTCGCGCCGATGGTCCACCGCAGCCGGGCCCGCGGACTGCTCCGGCTCACCCGGAACACCGCACCGACCGCGATGCAGGACGCCACCACGCCGACCATGTGCCCGGACGGGTAGGCGTAGCCCCAGGCCGTCATCACGTCCAGGTGCCCCGGCGGCCGGGGCCGGGCGACGGCCCACTTGATCAGGTCGGTGGCGGCCCAGCCCAGCGCGACCGTCAGCAGCAGCGCGAACGTGAGCGACCGGAGTCGCCGCTGGTACGCCCAGATGGCGAGCCCGACCAGTGCTGCGTACTCGAGCCCGGGCCAGGTGAGCAGGGCGAACGCGGCGGCGATCTGCGCCTGGTTCGACATCGGGTCCAGCGGGGGAGCCACCAGCTTCTCGTCGAGGGCCAGCAGCGCCGGCCAGGAGAACAGCAGCACCGACCACCCGATGAACGCCACCAGCAGCGACGCCGTGATCAGCACCGAGGAGCGGCTGCGGCGGACGGTCACGGGCGGAGCCTCACGGAATCGGGTTCGAACGAGGGCGACCTCGCGGAGCGAGAGACCGCGGAGCGCGAAGCGCGACAATCGGACACGGTCATGGGGTGATCCTTCCACCGGTGTGCCCGACGGCCCGCACCGACAATCGCGATGCTCGTCACAGCCCGACCTCGGTAGGCTGCCCAGGTGATTGATGTGAAGGTGCTGCGCACCGACCCCGACCGGGTCAAGGCGTCGCAGCGCGCCCGCGGTGAGTCCGAGGCGATCGTCGACCAGGCCCTGACGGCCGACGCCGCTCGCCGGTCGTCCATCGCCGCGTACGAGGAGCTGCGGGCCGAGCAGAAGGAGCTGGGCAAGAAGATCCCGAAGGCCACCCCGGAGGAGCGGACCGAGCTGTTGGGTCGGACCAAGGAGCTGGCCGATCAGGTGAAGAAGGCCGAGGCCGCCGAGAAGGAAGCCGGCGCCGCCTTCGACCAGCTGCTCAAGGCCGTGCCCAACCTGATCATCGACGGCGTGCCGGTGGGCGGCGAGGACGACTACGTCGTGCTCGAGGAGCGGGGCACCATCCGCGACTTCGCGGCCGAGGGCTTCGCTCCGCGCGACCATCTCGAGCTGGGGCAGCTGCTCGGAGCGATCGACGTGGAGCGTGGCGCCAAGGTCTCGGGCTCACGCTTCTACTTCCTGACCGGCCAGGGGGCCGAGCTGGAGCTGGCTCTGCTGAACCTGGCGGTCAGCACCGCGACGGCCAACGGGCTGACCCTGATGATCCCCCCGTCGCTGGTCAAGTCGTCAGCGATGGAGGGCACCGGCTTTCTCGGCCAGGCGGCGCAGGACGTCTACCACCTGGCCGACGACGACCTCTATCTGGTCGGTACCGCCGAGGTGCCGTTGGCGGCGTACCACTCCGAGGAGATCCTGGCCGCTGACTCGCTGCCGCGCCGCTACGTCGGCTACAGCCCGAGCTTCCGGCGCGAGGCCGGCTCGCACGGCAAGGACACCCGCGGCATCTTCCGGGTGCACTGGTTCGACAAGGTCGAGATGTTCGTGTTCTGCGCGCCCGAGACGGCCGAGGCCGAGCACCAGCGGCTGCTGGAGTGGGAGAAGCAGTTCATCGACGCCCTCGAGCTGCCGTACCGGGTGATCGACGTCGCGGCCGGCGACCTCGGCCTGAGCGCGGCGCGCAAGTACGACTGCGAGGCCTGGCTACCGACCCAGGAGCGCTACCGGGAGATCACCTCGACGTCCAACTGCACCGAGTTCCAGGCGCGGCGACTCAACATCCGGGGCCGGTACGGCAGCGGGGTGGCGCCCGTCGCCACGCTGAACGGCACCTTGTGCGCGATGCCGCGGATGATCGTCATGCTGCTGGAGAACCACCAGCAGGCGGACGGCTCGGTCCGGCTGCCAACCGCGCTCCAGCCGTTCCTCGGTGGACGCACGCAGCTGTCGCCGGTGTGAGCGCGCCGAGCAACGGGTGGCGACCCCGGGTCGTCGCCCTCGACGTCGACGGCACCGTGCTCGACCACGACGGATCGCTGCCCGCCGAGGTGCGCGCCGCCATCCGAGCGGTGGCCGACGCGGGCGTTCCGGTGGTGCTGTCCACCGGTCGCTCCTGGCACGGCACGCTGCCAGTGGTCGAGCAGCTGGGGTTGGCCACCGGCCCGTCGGTCTGCTCCAACGGGGCGGTGATCGTCGACTTCCCGCCCGAACGGATCGTCAAGGCGATCACCTTCGATCCGCGTACGGTGATCGAGAAGGTCACTGCGTACGCCCCCGGCACGTTGATCGCGGTCGAGGAGATCGGTCGCGGCTACCGGCTGAACGGCCACTTCCCGGTGGGCGACCTGACCGGTGAGATGGTGATCGAGGACGTCGAGGAGCTCAGCTCGCGTCCGGTCACCCGGATCATCCTGCGCGACCCGGCCCGATCGGACCGCGACTTCGTCACCTTGGCCGAGCAGCTCGGCCTGCACGGCGTCCAGTACTACGTCGGCTACAGCGCCTGGCTGGACATCGCCCCCGAAGGGGTCACCAAGGCGTCCGGGCTGGACGAGGTGGTCAGCGGACTGGGCGTCAGCCCGATCGACGTCCTCGCCGTCGGTGACGGACGCAACGACGCCGAGATGCTGGCCTGGGCGGGCCGGGGCGTCGCCATGGGTCAGGCGCCGCTCGAGGTGCGGCAGCTCGCCGACGCCGTGACCGGCACGTACGCCGACGGGGGTCTGGTCACCGAGCTCCGCCGCTGGTTCTGAGCCCTGGCCGTTGCCGCTCACCGCAGCAGATGGCGGACGGCGGCTGCGGCCACCGCCGGTCGGGTACGGCGACCGTGGGTGGCGGTGACCAAGGACTCGCCGACGAACAGGGTCAGCACCAGCAGGCACCGGCCCTCCACGTCGGCCGCGTCCTCGCAGAACTCGGCGAACAACGGGCGCAGGTAGTCCAGGCGGCGGCTGTCGACTCGACGCACCCGCTCGGCGACCGCCGGGTTGCGGCGCGCCCAGTCGCGCACCGACAGCTCGAGGGCCAGCAGATCCTCGCTCACGTTGGCCGCAGAGAAGAGCCGGCGGAGTCGGGCTCGGCCGTCACCGCCGCCGCGATCGGAGCTCTCGATGGCGCGGTCGACCAGCGTCTCCTCCCAGGTGTCCAGCATGGCGTCCAACAACGCCTGTCGATCCCGGAAGTGGTGGTAGAAGCCACCCTTCGTCACCGTCAGGGCCGAGGCCACGGTCTCCACCCGGACCGCCTCGGGGCCACCCGCCGCCAGGGCGCGCAGACCCGCCTCGATCCACTCGACCCGGGTGGTGCGCAGGTGAGCCGGCACGGACCCTCCTTCGCTGCAGCTCTCCGCCGTTGACCACGGTTGATTCATACCCTACCGTATCTATACGGTAGCGTATGGAAGGAGTCGATCGATGGTGCTTCCACCCGGTCAGCGAGCGGTACAGGGCTTCCCTCGGTTCGGGGTGGAGCTGCAGAAGCCACCGCCGCCCGTGCCGACGGACATGGTGATCGAGGTGTCCGGGGAGCTCGCCGAGCGCGTCTGTCTGCGTCCGGCGGATCTCGCCGACCTGCCCCGGCGCCGGATCGACACGGCACTGCACTGTGTGGCCGGCTGGTCCGCAGTCGGTCTGGGGTGGGGCGGCGTGACCTTCGCCGACCTCTACCGGCTCTGCATCGAGCCCGCGCTCGTCGAAGGGGCGCGAGTGCGCTACCTGGTTTTCGTCGGACTCGACGGCTATCGCTCCATCGTGGCGATCGAGGATGCCCTGGCCGAGGGCGTGCTGATCGCTGACCAGCTCGACGGACAGCCACTCACTCCCGAGCACGGTGCGCCGGTTCGGCTGGTCAGTCCGGACCAGTACGGGTTCGTGAGCACCAAGCACCTCTGCCGGATCGAGCTGCACCCATCCGAGCCGGTCAACCTGTACCACTCGAAGAAGGGCATCCAGCGTGCGCTCCGCACGGTGCGCCCGCACCGCCGGGCGCGGGTCTGGCGCGAAGAACGCCATCGCTACGTCCCGTCCTGGCTGCTCCGGCCGATCTATCGTCGGCTGGTGCCGCTGCCGGCCAAGCCGCTGCGTGACGGCTAGTGACGTGCGAGCCGGTCAGCCGGTGCTGGCGTCGAGGTGCTGCAGCAGGTCGTGGGCGGCGAGCTCGACCTCCTTGTGTCGCCACTCGGAGGCGCGGTAGACGCAGGCGATCAGCCCGCTGCGGTGAACCCGCCGGAAGTCGCCGACCACGAACGCGTACCGCGCCTTGGTCTCGTCGTTGGCCCCCTCGGTCAGGCCGAGGTGCCAACGTCCGTACGCCGCCCAGTCGTGCCGCTCCAGATAGGCGTTCTGGGTGTCGGCGTCCGGCTGGACCTCACCCCATTCGCTGCGCAGCACGTACTGCCGCTTGTCGATCAGCTCGCGGACGTGAGCGACCGCCTCGTCGTTGACGGTGTATCTGGCCATGCGTCAAGTCTCGCTCAGATGAGGGAACGCCCACCCGAGGCCCTGCGGTCGCCCAGGTGAGCGTTCTGTTGAAACGTATCGAACATCAGGCCGCAGCGCGACGGTTACCTGAGTTTTCAGCAAGAATTTCTCGGGTTGCCCGCCGGACCGCCGCCTCGGCGGGGCGTGTCGAGCTCCGGTAGCTCGACGACGCCGGCTCGTTCCGCTCCCGGCGCAGGTGCCGCTTGACCGTGGAGAGCGAGCAGCCGAGCCGGCGGGCGATGCGCTCAAGGCTCTCGTCCGGATGAGCGCGGCGCAGACGTACGACCTCGTCGTGATCGACCGACCGCTGGCCCCCGACCACGCCGGCCAGGCTGTCGAAGTCCTCCGCCTCGACCTCGACCCCGAGCCGGGCCCGGATCTCACCGCGCTGCCGCTGGGTCGTCCCGGCCACGAAGCCGGCCACGTCGTAGTCGACGACAGCGCGGTACAGGCAGGCGGTGAGCAACGGGCAGGCCGCGCAGACGTCCGTGGCCTCGGCGGCGAGCGCGGCGTACTGACGACGGACCCGAGCCGGTGCGCTGGCCACCGGCTCGGCCTCCAAGGCGACATCGAGGAACACCTCGGGGACGTCAGCGCAGGCGGGGCGGTCTCGGTCGACGTGCCGCGAGCGGACCTCGGTCGACCGGTGGCGCGGTGAGGCGGCCAGTCGGCTCGCGGCGGCAGAACGGGCGGACGTGTCGGTGACGGGGAAGGTGGGGCGGTCGACGACGACGGTCATGCGATCTCCAAGGGTCTCTCGGCGCTTACGGGGCGCGGATGAGACGTTCCTCCTCGTCGATCGGTTCCCTCCGCGCTACAGAAGATCCGGTCGGGAGCTTCTGCTGGTCCCGAGTGGGTTGCCGCCGTCGTGATACATCGCCGTACGATCCATTCGCTGTGACCCGCGTCTCGGCGCGCAGCCCTGGTGCACGACGTCGGCGGAGGAGGCGGTCACAGGTACATGCCCCCACTGCCCGAGGACGGTGGGCCGACCTGCGGATCGCCGGATTGACCCGCCGGCAACGCCCGACGCATCTGCTCCAGCTGGGCGCGGGCCGCCATCTGCTGCGCGAAGAGGGCGGTCTGGATGCCGTGGAAGAGGCCCTCGAGCCAACCGACGAGCTGAGCCTGGGCGATCCGCAGCTCGGCGTCGGTCGGTGTGGCGTCCTCGCTGAACGGCAGCGTGATCCGCTCCAGCTCGTCGACCAGCTCCGGGGCGAGTCCCTGCTTGAGCTCCTCGATCGAGGCCGCGTGGATGCTGCGCAGCCGTTGCCGGCTCGCGTCGTCCAGCGGCGCCGCCTTCACCTCGTCCAGCAGCTGCCGGATCATGCTGCCGATCCGCATCACCTTCGCTGGCTGCTCCACCATGTCGGTGACCGACCTGCGTTCGTCCGCGGCGTCCTGGACATCGGCCACCGGTGGCCCCTCCACCGCCATCGAGGTGGGGGTGACGACGTAGACCCGACCGTCGTCGGTGGTGCCGGCGATGCCACGCGCGTTCGGGTCCTCGGTGGGCTGCTGTTCGCTGGTCATGGAAGGAGATCTTAGGTCCGGCTTCCGACGCGGCCGGCGGACGTCACGTACCGGCCGAAACTCGGTGGTGGAGTGTCGGTGCTCGCTTCTAGGGTGGACCGGTCATGCACGATTTCCCGCCGGTCGTTCCGGAGTTCACCGCCACCGCCGCGTCAGACGGATCAGCCCGTCGGACCGAGGCCGGGTCGCGCCCGCAGAACTTCGCGGATCCCGACACCCGGTCGGCCTCTCGTTACCTGTGGTGGCTGCTGCGGCAGCAGTGGCCCTTGCTCGTCGTGCTCTGCTTTCTGGCCATGCTGCAGTGGCTGCCCGGTGCGGTGGGTCCCTACCTGGTCGGCCAGATCATCGACGAGGGGCTGCTGGGCGGCGACTCCGCCGCGGTCGCACGGTACGCGGCCGGCCTGCTCGGGCTGGCCCTGCTGGGGGTCACGGCCGGGGTCCTCGGGCACACCATGGTCGTCCGGTCCTGGCTGATCGCGATGTACGGCTCGATGAAGCTCGTCACCCGGAAGACGACCCAGATGGGGCACGTGCTGCCCCAGCGCGTGCCGACCGGCGAGGTGCTCAGCGTCGCGGGTGGGGACTCCGATCAGATGGGCGCCCTGACCGAGGTGCTGACCCGGGCGGTCGGTGCCCTGCTGGCGTACCTGGTGATCGCCGGCATCGTGCTGCGGACGTCGCTCGAGCTCGGACTGGTGGTGCTGCTCACCGCACCCTTGCTGGTGATCCTGGCCATGCCGCTGCTCCGGCCGTTGGAGCGTCGCCAGGACCTCGAGCGCACCCGGTTGTCGGACCTGACCTCGTTGGCGACCGACATCGTGGCCGGGCTGCGCATCCTCCGGGGCATCGGCGGGGAGAAGACCTTCGCGGGCAACTACGTCGTCCAGTCCCAGCTGACCCGGTCGGCGGCTGTCTCGGCCGGCCGCTGGCAGGCGGCGGTCGATGCCGCCAGCGTGCTGTTCTCCGGCATGTTCTTGGTGACCTTGACCGTGCTGGGTGCGCAGAAGGTCGCCTCGGGCGAGCTGCAGATCGGGCAGCTGGTCAGCTTCTTCGGGTACGCGGTGTTCATGGTCTGGCCGATCCAGACCTTCTTCGAGCTGGCCCAGAAGTGGGTTCGGGCGATCATCGCCGCCCGCAAGACGGTGGCCGTGATGGAGCAGCAGCCGCCGTGGCGCCAGCCCGAGCAGCCGCTGGTGCTGCCGCACGGGGCCGAGCTGGCCGACCTCGCCTCCGGCTTCGTCGCGCAGCCCGGCAGGTTCACGATCGTGGTGTCCGGCACACCGGAGGACTCCGCTCAGCTGGCCGATCGACTCGGCCGCTATCTGCCGAGCGACCACGACCCGGTCAGTCTGGACGTCGAGGAGGGGCTCACCGGCCGGGCCGCCCGCCGGGCCCGGCGCATCAAGGAGGAGGAGCGGGACCGGTTGAGGGCCCGCGATGCCGAGCTCGCGAGTCGTCGGTGGGGCGTCACCCTGGGCTCAGTCGACCTCGCCGACGTCCCGATCGACGACGTCCGGGACAGGGTCCTGGTCAGCCACACCGCAGCCGTGGTCTTTGCCGGAACGCTGCAGGACGCGGTCGACCCGGCCGGCCGACTGAGTCGGGAGCAGGCCGAGCAGGCGCTGTTGACCGCGGCCGCCGAGGACGTGTTCGACCTGATGCCGGGTGGCTGGCAAGGGGTCATCGACGAGCGCGGTCGCGGGCTGTCCGGTGGTCAGCGTCAACGGCTGGTGCTGGCCCGGGCACTGGCGGCCGAACCGGAGATCCTGGTGCTGGTCGAGCCGACCTCGGCGGTGGACGCGCACACGGAGGCGATGATCGCCGCCCGGCTGGCCGAGCACCGGCGGAGCAGGACCACGATCGCGATGACGGTGTCGCCGCTGATGCTGCACCACGCCGACCAGGTGGCCTTCCTGCAGGCCGGCAGGGTCACCGACGTCGGCACCCACGAGGAGCTGCTGGCGCGCAACGCGGGCTACCGCCATGTCGTGGTCCGCGCACTGGACGAGCCCGAGTCGGCCGACACCGCACGATCCGGCACCGACCCAACCGATCCACCTCTCGACGGAGCAGACCATGACTGACCTGGCCACCCGGCTGCCCGGGTCAGCCGAGACCTGGCGGGACGCGGCCGTCGGCTCGCGCGTGCCGGAGTCGTTGCTGCCGCCCGGGCGCGGACCGGTCGGCGACCGGTTGCGGGCCTGGCGGGGCCGGCACCTGGAGCGGGAGCAGCGGGCCAAGGACACGTACGCGTCCTCCCGCAACCCGGAGCGCGGCCTGCCGGTGGCGAGCACGCCTGCCGTGGTCACCTTCGTCAAGGACCTGCTGTCCCACCGTCGGTGGATGGTCGCCTTCCTGCTCACCCTGCACGCCCTGGCCGCCGTCGCCGGACTGACCGTGCCGCGCATCCTCGGTGCCCTGGTCGACGACGCGGCGGCTCCCGGTACGCCGGTCTCCCGGCTGACGTCCCTGGGGCTGGCCGTGGCTGTCGTCGTGGTGATGCAGGCCATCCTCACGTTCGGGGCCCTGCTCGCCTCGACGGTCCTCGGCCAGGACGTGCTGGCCGGGGCCCGTGAGCACATCGTGCGGATGGTGCTGCGGCTGCCACTCGGCCGGGTGGAGAGCGCCAGCTCGGGCGACCTGGTCACCCGGGTGACGCGGGACGTCTCGACCATGAGCGAGAGCGTGCGGTTCGGGTTGCCGGAGGTGGTGATCGCCGCGGTGACCACGGTGCTGACCCTGGTGGCGATGCTGCTGAACTCGGTGCTGCTGACCCTCCCGTTGCTGGTGACGACCCCGCTGCTGGTGATCGGTGTCCGGCGCTACCTGGCTCGGGCACCCAAGGGCTACATCACCGAGGGCTCCACCTACTCGACCATCAACACGACCCTGACCGAGACCGTGGAGGGCGCGCGGACGGTGGAGGCGTTCGGCTTGCAGCGCGGCCGGGTGGAGATCGGTGACGAGGACATCGCCGTGTCCGCACAGGCCGAGCGCTACACGATGTCCCTGCGCAACATCTTGTTCTCCTTCATCGGACTGGCGTACGACACACCGCTGGTGATGGTGATGGTGCTGGGCGCTGTCGGCTACAGCTCCGGGTTCCTGACCCTGGGCCAGATCACGGCGGCAACCCTCTATGTGCAGGCGCTGGTGGAACCGCTGGAGCGGTTGATCCGCAACCTCGACCGCCTCCAGGTCGGCGTCGCCTCGACGACCCGTCTGCTGGGCATCGCCGAGGTGCCCCAGGATCGGGAGGTCGGCGACGAACGACCGCACGGGACCCAGCTGGTCGGCCAGGATCTGCGGTTCGCCTACCGCGAAGGTCACGAGGTGCTGCACGGCGTCTCGCTGGAGCTGGCGCCGGGGGAGCGGCTCGCCATCGTCGGACCGAGTGGGTCGGGCAAGTCGACCCTGGGCCGGCTGCTCTCGGGCATCAACCCGCCCACGTCCGGGCGGGCCACGGTGGGCGGTGTCGACCTGGTGTCGCTGCCGCTGGATCAGCTGCGCACCGAGGTCGCGCTGGTCACCCAGGAGCATCACGTCTTCTCCGGCACCATCCGGGACAACATCGTGCTGGCTCGGGAAGACTCCTCGGACGAGGCCGTGGCCGAGGCGCTGCGAGCTGTCGACGCGTACGACTGGGTCGACAAGCTGCCGAAGAAGCTGCGCACCGTGATCGGCTCGGGGAACCTGACCCTGACACCGGCTCAGGCGCAGCAGGTCGCTCTCGCCCGACTGGTGGTGGCGGATCCGCACACGCTGGTGCTCGACGAGGCGACCTCGCTGATCGACCCGCGCACGGCTCGGCACCTCGAGGGCTCGATGGCGTCCCTGCTGGACGGCCGGACCGTGGTGGCCATCGCGCACCGGCTGCACACCGCCCACGACGCCGACCGGATCGCGGTCGTCATCGACGGCCGGATCGCCGAGCTGGGCAGTCATGACGAGCTGGTCGCCGCCGACGGCGAGTACGCGGCGTTGTGGCGGGCGTGGACGAGCTAGAGGACGGCCGGCGGTCAGGCCTGGCCGCCCTCGAAATAGGCCACCAGGTCCGGGGCCAGCTCCGGCACCGGTTGGGCCGAGCCGTCGCCACGGAGTGACGCGGTGGCGACGACGCCGGTGGCGACGGCCTCCCGGGCGGCCACCGGCGACGTCCGGGTCGGCTCGCCGGTGCGGACGAAGCGCAGGAACTCGGTGACCATCACGGCGTCGGCGCCACCGTGGCCCTCCGGAGTGCCGTCGATCTCGAGCTCGGTGTCCGGTCTGCCCCAGCTCGGCTGCCGTCGGTCCCAGACCGCGATCCGACCCCCCGGGCCGTCACCGAAGTTCTCCACCCGCCCCGCGTCGCCGATCACCGTGTAGCTGCGCCAGTAGTCCGGGGTGAAGTGGCACTGCTCGTACGAGGCCAGCACGCCGTTGTCGAGCTCCATCAGCATCATCGACAGGTCCTCGACGTCGACGGTCGGGTTGAGACCGGTCAGGGCGGCCGGCGGCCACCCCGTGGGGTCGTACCAGTCGGTCATCCGCGCCTCGACCGGCTCCCGGCGCGCGCTGATCGACCCGTAGACGGCCAGCCGGCCCATCGCCGACGTCCGTCGGGTGTACCCGCCGGCCAGCCAGTGGATGACATCCAGGTCGTGGGCGCCCTTCTGCAGCAGCAGACCCGTCGAGCGTCGCCGGTCGGCGTGCCAGTCCCGGAAGTAGAAATCGCCACCATGGCCGACGAAGTGGCGGCACCAGACCGACCGTACGGTGCCGATCCGACCGCTGGTGATCACGTCGCGCAGCTGGCGTACGACAGGCATGTGACGCATGTTGTGGCCGACGTAGAGCCGGGTCCGGTGCCGGTGCGCCGCCTCGAGCACGTCGTCGCAGTCGGCGATCGTGGTGGCCAGCGGCTTCTCGCAGAACACCGGCACCCCGGCCCGGAGGGCGGCGACCGCGACGTCGTGGTGGGTGTCGTCGGGACTCAACACCATGATCGCCTCGACCCCGGAGGCCAGCAGGGCGTCCAACGACTCGGCGATCGGCAGGTCGCCGCCGAGGGCTCTTTGCGCGTCGCTGCGACCGCGCTCGCTCGGGTCGAGGACGGTGGTCACCTCGCCGAGACCCGACTCGACCACGGCCAGCGCGAGCGAGGCGCGTACGCCGAACCCCACCACGCCCACGCGGACGGGATCTGGTCGCGCGGACTGCCGGGCAGCGTCCGTCACGGTTTGCTGACCGTCAGTACGACCTTGCCCAGGTTGTCGCCCGATTCCAGGTGGGTGTGCGCGTCGCCGACCCGAGCCAGCGGGAAGCGGGACTGGGGAGCGGGCGCGATCGAGCCGTTGCCGACCAGCGGCCAGACCGCTTCCTCGACCCGGCGGCAGATCGCCGACTTCTCCGCGACCGGGCGACTGCGCAGCGTCGTGGCGATGACCCGGCCGCGAACGGTCAGCAGCCGGCCGAGATCGAGCGTGCCCTGCCGGCCGCCCTGCAAGCCGATCACCACCAACCGGCCGTTCGTGGCGAGCAGTCCGACGTGCTCACCGAGGTACGTCGCCCCCATCACGTCCAGGATCAGGTCGACACCTCGCCGGCCGGACAGGTCCCGAACAGCGGCGATCCAGTCGTGGCGGTAGGAGATGGCGAGATCGGCTCCGATCGAGCGGCAGTAGGCCAGCTTGTCCGGGCTACCGGCCGTCGCCGCGACCGTCGCGCCCAGCGCCTTGGCGTACTGCACCGCCATCGAACCGATGCCACCGGCACCACCGTGGATCAAGATCACGTCTCCGTCGCCCGCCTGGGCGATGTCGAAGTTCGACACCACGGTGGCTGCGACCTCGACCAGCCCGGCGGCGGTGACCAGATCCACTCCGTCCGGCACCGTCAGCAGCTGACCGACGGGAACGGCGACGTACTCGGCGTAGCCGCCGGCGGACAGCAGTGCGAGACAGGGATCCCCCACCGTCCAGCGGCCGTCGTCGGCATCGGGGCCGAGCGCGGTGATGTAGCCGGAGCACTCCATCCCGAGCACGTCGCTCGCTCCGGGTGGTGGCGGGTAGTGGCCCTGTCGTTGCAGCAGGTCGGCGCGGTTGACGCCGGCCGCGACGACGCGGATCAGCGCCTCGTCGGCCCGGGGCACCGGCGCGGGGCGCTCGGACAGGGTGAGCTGGCCGGGACCACCGGGCTCGAGGACGCTGACGGCCTGCATGCGGCCAGCGTGCCACACCGGCGCTCCCCGACCGGTGTCACGCGTCTGAGCAGACCTGGGACGCGGACACTAGGATGACGCCGACGTGGGCGAGGTCGCATAGTGGACTAGTGCAGCCGCCTTGAAAGCGGCCGAGCGGCTCAACACCGCTCCGTGGGTTCGAATCCCACCCTCGCCGCCCACCATCTGTGCCGACGACCCGAGGACACGACATCAGGTGAGCAATCCGGCTCTACGACCCGAGGACCAGCGGCGATTCGTGCTGCGGGCCAGGCCCCCGCTGCGGGCCTTCCTGATCGCCGCGGTCGGCTCGATCGCCGGTGCGGTGCTGATCGTCGGCTGGCAGTCCGGGTGGCCGCTCGCCCTCGGCATCGTCGGCCTGGTGGTCGGGGCCCTCGCCGTGCTGCTGGTGGTGGCCGCCACCGTGCTCACCTGGCGCTTCCAGACCACCCTCCTGGTGGCTCGCGACACCTTGACCCTGACCTCCGGTCGCCGGCGGACGGTGTTCAACTGGCGCGACATCGCCGAGATCACCATCAAGGGCGCACGGCTGATCGTCACCCCGGTCGGCGGCGGCCGACCGACTGTCGCGTACGTCAACCCACGCCAGGTGGCCCAGCCGTCCTTCCAGGCGGTCGGCTCCCTCCTCGCCGAGCGGTTGGACGCCAGCCGGGGCTACCGGGTCGACTAGACCCGGGTCGCGCGGCGTCGGCCGGCGTTCAGCGGGCCGGCTGGGCGGTGGCCGCGACCGACGGCTGGTACGCGCAGGAGTCCGCGATGTCCTCGCTGGCCTTGCCTTCGGAGGACCCGCTCGGTTTCGACGAGGCCGACTTCGCCTTCTTGGTCGACGAGGGCGATGGTGAGGCCTTCTCCTTCTTGGTCTCCTTGACCGCCGCCTTCACCCGCTCACGCATCAGGTCGAAGTCGGGGTTGGGGCTGGAGAAGCCGTCCACGCCGTGCTTGAAGACCACGCTGCGGACGTTGCCGTCCTTGACCCGCAGCGACAGGTCCACCATCAGCGGCAGCACCTCCCGCGGCATGTCCGTCTTGACGATGTCCTTGCCGGCCTTGGCGATGTCCTCGTAGCGGGCCAGCATGTTCGCCGGGTTGGCCTGCTTGATCACCGCGTCGATGACGCAGCGCTGCCGGTCCATCCGGGCGAAGTCGTCTGAGCCGTAGCGGCCCCGGGCGTACCAGAGAGCGTCTCGGCCCTTGAGGTGCTGGTTCGGACCGGGCTTCAGGTACTCACCCGGCGGGATGCCGAGATCGGTGTTGCCGCCGATCGGGATGTAGGTGTTGATGTTGACGGTGATCCCGCCCAGTGCGTTGATCATCTTCTCGAAGCCGGCCAGGTTGATCTCGACGTAGTAGTCGATGTCCAGACCGGTGGCCTCGCCGACGGAGAGCTTCATCACGTCGGCACCGAGGTTGTCGGTCTCACCCAGCAGGTCCTTGGGGATCCGCGCCGGCACGTTGTCGTACATGGCGTTGAGGAAGTACTCCGCGTTGTTGCCGTCACCGTCGGTGAACCCGTTCGGGTAGTACTTGTGCAGCGGGCTGTCGGCCGGGAACGGCATCCGACCGGTGTTCCGCGGCAGGCTGACCAGGGTGGTGTTGCCCGTCTTCGTGTCGATGCTGGCCACGATCACGGTGTCGGTCCGGGTGCCCGTTCGACCCTTGCCGGCGTCTCCCCCGAGCAGCAGCAGGTTGAGCCGAGGCTTTTTCGCCCACGGGTCCGCGGTCGGCTGCGGCTCGCCCGGGGCATCTCCGCCGGTCTCCCAGCCGCTCGGCCGGGTGGCCGACTTCATGTCCTTGTCGCTCTTGAACACCGAGCTGACCAGACTGGCCTGGTCGTAGCTGTAGCGAGCCGCTACCGCCATCGGCGCAGCGACCGCGAACGCGAGCACACCGACCAGGATGCCGCCGGCGAGACGCTGCGTTCGGGTGGGGCTGCTCCGCAGCGCGAGGTGGGTGGCGACCACGACACCGACCCAGGCGATCGCGGTGACGACCAGCGCGACCGCCAGGCCGTTGAGCATCGACGGGCGCACCGCCATCGCGGCCACGGCCTGCGGATCGGTGATCGCCCACCCGACCAGCACGACCACGGCGCCGAGGAACACGGCCAGCACGATCACGCCGGCCACCCGGCGCTTGGCGGCGATCAGTCCGAGACCCGGGACCACGGTGCCGGCCACGGTGAGGGCCATGGTGCGACGGAAGTGCGCATCGGACTGGGCACGGCGAGGACCGCCACGGCGCCGCCCCGCGACCGGCTGCTGCTCGTCGGCCATTCACCCTCCATCGCTCTGCATCGCCGACCGTTCCGTCTGCGTCGCATCCGTTGCGTGTCGCTGCACCGGTATTCGTCCGGCATCTGATATTGCTTGCGCCCGTCAACTGTACGTGTGACTAGGACATCTGCACCACGTGAACCGTTCATCGAGAGTTTGTGCAGCGCTCACCGTGTGTCCTTGATCACGAACGGCGCCGTGCTCGCTTTGCCCAGGTCGTCCCGCGTCGGTACGCTGTCCGGGCGGTTCTGCGGGTTGCCTTCGAGAGCTCACAGATCGTTCGCATTGGGGAGGCGTCGCCTAGTCCGGTCTATGGCGCCCGCCTGCTAAGCGGGTTTGGGTCTTAAAGCCCATCGCGGGTTCAAATCCCGCCGCCTCCGCCACCTGCACCACTCGCCCGGGTCGACCACGGCCCGGGCGAGTGTCGTCCAGGCCGGGTGTCTGCGCAGACGTGAGATCCGGCTGCCCGGGTTGACTCAGTGGAAGGCCGGCACGATCAGGTAGAGGCCGAACAGCACCACGAGCCCAGCGAGGCCGAGCAGCCCGTAGCCGGTGGTCCGGATGCCCAGCGAGCGGTGGTTCTGGTTGGCCTCGACGGTGGCCTGTGACACGAGCCGGATACCGCCGGACAGCAGCACCGTGAACACGACCGTCGCGATCATCGCGACAATGCCCACGGTGACCAGGGCGTCCCACTCGATCTTCATCAGGCGACGCTCTTCTGCTTCTTGCGCTTGTGCTTGTGCTTGCCGGCTTTCGGGCCACCGAGGCGCGGATCGTCGGGATAGGTTTCGGGAGCAGCCGAGGCGAGCACCAGCACCTCGGCGCTGTCGGTCACGTTGCGGTGAGTGATCTGGTTGCGCCGGGAGATCACCCAGATGGTGGTGCACGCGGCGGCGAGCAGGGCGAGCAGGGAGATCACCCCGACCACACCGTGCTCGGACAACAACGCGGCCAGGCCGCCGACCAGCGCGGCGCCGGGCAGGGTCAGCAACCAGGCCACGCCCATCCGTCGCGCGACGCTCCACCTGACCTCGGCGCCACGGCGGCCGAGGCCGGAGCCGACGATGCTGCCGGTGGCGACGTGGGTGGTGGACAGACCGAAGCCGAGATGGGCCGAGGCGAGGATGGTCGCGGCGGTCGCCGCGCCGGAGGCCGCACCTTGCGGCGTCTCGATCTCGACGATGCCCTTGCCCATGGTGCGCATGATCCGCCAACCACCCGAGTACGTGCCCAGGCCGATCGCCAGACCCGAGGCCAGCACGACCCACATCTGTGGGGCGGTGCCGGAAGCCTGGAAGCCCGACACGATCAGCACCAGCGTGATGACACCCATCGTCTTCTGGCCGTCCGAGGTGCCGTGCGCGAGGGCGACCATCGAGGCGGTGAACGCCTGCCCGTACTTGAAGCCCGTCTCGCTGTGCTTGCTGGGGGTCGGTCGGGTGATCCGGTACGCCAACGCGGTGGCCGCGGCGGCCGCCAGCCCGGCGACCACCGGGGCCACGATGGCCGGCAGCAGCACCTTCGACACGATCACGGAGTAGTTGACGCTGGCGAGACCCGCCCCGACGATGACGGCACCGATCAAGCCCCCGAACAGGGCGTGGGAGGAGCTGGACGGGAGCCCGAGCAGCCAGGTCAGGAGGTTCCACACGATCGCGCCGACCAGTCCGGCCAGCACGATCGGCGCGGTGACCAGCTGGTCGTCGAAGAACCCCCCGGAGATCGTCTTGGCCACCTCGGTGGACAGGAAGGCGCCCACGACGTTGAGGACAGCGGCGATGACCACTGCCGTCCGAGGCTTGAGCGCACCGGTGGCGATCGGCCCGGCCATGGCGTTGGCGCTGTCGTGAAACCCGTTGGTGAAGTCGAAGATCAACGCGACGACGATGACGGTGATCACCACGAACAGCAGGCTCACGTGTGTCCCATCTCGGAACGGCGGGGTCGCCGGCGTCGGTGAACACCGGACTACGGCTCGACACCTACGCGACGAACGTGGTGTGAACAATAGGTCACTCCAAGCACGTTGTGCACGCAGACTGATACCAGTTGGTCAGTGGTGTCGACCCACGTGACGTCCCTTACACCGTAAATCCTCCTCAGGCGTGCCGCCGGCCCTGATGGGGCCGATCCGACTTGGGCATGTCTGTCCCGAGACGCTAGAATCGGCGGTCGTTGCCGCGACGCAGGTCGTCGTCGGCCACGGGCACCCGTAGCTCAACGGATAGAGCATCTGACTACGGATCAGAAGGTTGGGAGTTCGAATCTCTCCGGGTGCGCCAGCAACAACCCTGACCACAGCCGATCTGCGCACCTGCGCCGGAAGCCGTAACAGGTCGACCCCGCGACGTGATTTCGATGATCCAGAGCCCTGAACGAGGTGCAATCGGTACTCAGGTACGGGTTCATCTTCGTCCTAGGTCGCGGTCGGGGTGTGGTGGCTGGGGCGGCGCCGACAGTCCTGCTCCTGCGGCAGTAAGAGTTCCCCCAGCGGTGGCTGCAGCTGCCAGAGCACAACCGCCGCCCTCCAGATCAGCGATATCCGCACCAAGCGCTAGCACTCAGACTTGATCTTCCAGTCGACTCGAAGGTTTGGAGTCACCCGGTGTTGATCTCGGAGGTCGCGGCCCGCTCGGGCGTCGCAGCGACCACGCTGCGCTATGACGAGACCCTCGGCCTCGTCGACTCCCAACGCGAGCTCAACGGCTACCGGAGCTACGACGAGAGCGTGCTGGACCGGTTGGCGTTCATCGACGCCGCCAAGCAGTTGGAGCTGGGGCTGCCGGAGATCGTTGAGCTGCTGCAGGTCGTCGACGGCGACAGCTGCACCCAGGTCCCCGAAACGCTCCACCCCAAGCTGCAGCAGCGGCTTCACGAGGTCGACCTCCGGTTGGCGAACCTCCGACTACTGCGCAGCCGGCTCCTCGCCGCCACCCAACGCGTGGCGGCATGGCCAGACAGCGGAAGGTCATGTCGCAGCGAACGCGTGCTTCTTGGCGAACAGAGGCGCTCCTGTGAGACCGTCTCGGCGCCGCAATGAGCCGACAAGGCGTTGTCGCCTGGTGGGATGACCACCAGGTCCCGCTCTACCTGTCGGCGATCGTCTTCGGGGCGGTTGTCGGACTGGTCGCGCCGCAGATCGCACCGACGCTGACCTTGGCGATCAATCCGGTGTTGGCGTTGCTGCTGTTCGCGACGTTCCTTGGTGTGCCGTTGATCGAGGTCGGGCGGGCCTTCCGGGATATCCGGTTCCTGGGCACGGTGCTTCTCGCGAATTTCGTGATCGTCCCGCTGATCGCGTTCGGGCTGTCCCGATTCGTCGCCGACAACCGTGGTCTGATGCTCGGGGTCCTGTTGGTGCTGCTGACTCCGTGCATCGACTACGTCATCGTGTTCACCGGTTTGGCCGGCGGCGCTCGGGCCCGGCTGCTCGCGGCCGCCCCGCTTCTGATGCTTGCGCAGATGCTGCTGCTGCCGCTCTACCTGCTCCTCTTCGCCGGGTCCGACGCGCTCGCAGTCGTCGACATCCATCCGTTCATTGAGGCCTTTGCCGTTTTGATCGTCGTGCCGCTGACCGGCGCCGCCGTTGTTCAGGCCACCAGCCGGCGCTTTCGAGCCGGACGGGTCATCGAGAGCGGGATGGCCGCCGCGATGGTCCCGCTGATGATGGCCACCCTTGCGGTGGTCGTCGGCTCCCAGATCGCGGCCGTCGGCTCCCAAGCAGTCGCCCTCGTGCGGGTCGTCCCGCTGTACGTGGTGTTCGTCGTCGTCGCGGTCCTGGTCGGCAAGCTCCTGGCCCGAGCTGCCCACCTGGACGTGCCGGCCAGTCGAGCGGTGATGTTCTCGACTGCGACGCGCAATTCACTTGTCGTGCTGCCCCTGGCCCTTGCCCTACCTCCCGAGCTCAGCATCGCGCCGCTGGCTGTGGTTACCCAGACCTTGGTCGAGTTGGTCGCGATGGTGGTCCTTGTTCGGCTGGTGCCACGTCTGTCAGTGGAAAGACAGCCCACGGATCCCATCGCGCACGATCAGCGTGATGCTAACTTCTGGTGATGAGGCGGCTGGCTCTAGTTGGTCTGGCACTGTGCAGCGTCTTCCTCGTGGCAAACGCCATCGTCGAGCGACGTCGACAGTGCGGATGTGCGACCGATTGCTGGTGCAAGACGGGGCTGGGCCGCAGGTTCCGCTGGGTGCTACCGCTGCACCATCAGCCGTCATTGAGGAACAGCTAGGACTTGACCGTTTCCCGGTGTCGGAGCTCACCGATCAGTTCCTCGACGCGGCGGCGGATCTCGTCGCGGATGGGTCGGACGGCGTCGATGCCTTGGCCGGCGGGGTCGTCGAGGACCCAGTCCTCATATCGTTTACCCGGATAGAAGGGGCACGTGTCGCCGCAGCCCATGGTGATGACCACGTCGGAGGCTTTGACGGCGTCGGTGGTGAGGATCTTCGGCTGCTCACCGGTGATGTCGATGCCCTCTTCGGCCATCGCGGCAACGGCAACCGGGTTGATCTGGTCGGCGGGGGCGGAGCCGGCTGAGCGGACGTCGATGCGGTCACCGGCGAGGTGGGTGAGGTAGCCGGCGGCCATCTGGGATCGGCCGGCGTTGTGGACGCAGACGAACAGCACCGACGGCTTGGTGGTGGTGGTCATGATCGCGGGTTCTCCTGGGTCAGATGTTGAGGTCACGCAGGACGGTGCTGTGGGCTTGGATCTGGTCGCGAATGTCGCGGACCGTGTTCGGGTCGGCGCCGTTGGGGTCGGGGATGTCCCAGTCGAGGTAGCGGCGGCCGGCGAACACGAGGCAGGTGTCGCCGCAGCCCATGGTGATGATCACGTCGGCGGCGCGGGGTTGATCTGTCCTGTCGGGTCGGATCCGGCGGACCTGACGTGGACCTTGCCGTTGGACAGCTGCTGGGCGAGGGCGGCGGCGAGCTGGGACCGGCCGGCGTTGTGGACGCAGACGAACAGCAGCTCGGGCATGGTGGTGGCGATCCGGCTGTCGGCCTGGGCAGTAGCGGTCAGCTGCTCGCGGGCGAACCGGGCGACAAGCACCGGCAGGAAGTCGGGGATGGTCGCGGTCGCCTCCAACCGGGTCCTGGCCTGCTCGACTGCCGCGGAAACGGTGGTCCGGTCGTGGATGCCGTCGAAGCGGTAGGTGCAGTCGTCGACCAGGCTGGCGAAGCCGTTGTCTGCGCCAAGAGTGATGGGCCGGGTCATGTCGGGTCCTGGCTGGTGAGTCGGGTGTGGAGGTCGTCGACGTAGCGGGCGATGTCGTCGCGGACCAGTCGCATCCGCTCGACGCCGTCGATGCCGCGCAGCGACGGCTCGTCGGTCTCCCAGGTCTCGTAGCGGGGTCCGGGGATCGGGTCGACCTGCGCTTCGGCGCCGAGGGTGATCACCCAGTCCGCCTGCTGCTGCAGCTTCGGTGTGAGCTGGCGGGTGTGCTGGTCGGCGATGTCGATGCCGTTCTCGGCGAGGACCTGCACGGACAGCCCGTTCAGGCTGGTGCCGGCCTTGGTACCGGCGGAGCCGACCTCGATCCCAGAGGTGTGCTGGTCGGTGAGCACCTGCTGGAGCAGCCCGGCGGCCATCTGGGACTTGCCGCCGTTCTTCACGCAGACGAACAGGACCTGGGTCATGACGACACCACCTTCGGATCAGACTGGCTGCTCGAACCGGGTTGCGTGGGGGTGCGTCCGGCGGGGTAGAACTTCCGCGCCCAGAGGGCGACGTAAACCAGCCCGACCAGGACGGGCACCTCGATCAGCGGTCCGACGACCCCGGCCAGGGCCTGCCCGGAGGTGACGCCGAAGGTGGCGATCGCGACGGCGATGGCGAGCTCGAAGTTGTTCCCGGCCGCGGTGAACGCCAACGTCGTGGTGCGGGGGTAGCCGAGGCCGAGGAGCCGTCCGGCGACCATGCCGGTGGTGAAGGTGACGGCGAAGTAGATCAGCAGCGGCACCGCGATCCGGACCACATCCAGCGGGCGTTCGGCGATGGTGTGGCCTTGCAGGGCGAACAGGATGACGATGGTGAACAGCAACCCGTAGAGCGCGAACGGGCCGAGCTTCGGCAGGAACGTGTTCTCGTACCAGTCCCGGCCCTTGCGCTTTTCCCCGATGGTCCGGGTCAAGAATCCGGCGAGCAGGGGTATGCCGAGGAACACCAGCACGCTGAGGGTGATGGTGACGATGGAGAACTCCGCCGACGTGGTCGGCAGACCCAGCCATGACGGCAGGGTCTGCAGGTAGAACCAGCCCAACGCGCCGAACGCGATCACCTGGAAGACGGAGTTGATCGCGACGAGGACGGCGGCGGCTTCGCGGTCACCGCAGGCCAGGTCGTTCCAGATCAGCACCATGGCGATGCAGCGGGCAAGGCCGACGATGATCAGCCCGGTCCGGTACTCGGGCAGATCGGGCAGGAACACCCAGGCCAGCACGAACATCAGCGCCGGGGCGACGACCCAGTTGAGGACCAGTGAGGTGATCATGAGGCGCTTGTCGGTCAGCACGTGGCCGGTGTCGGTGTAACGGACTTTCGCCAGCACCGGATACATCATCACGAGCAGACCGATCGCGATCGGCACCGACACCGAGCCGATCTTCACCGCATCCAACCCACCGGCCAGACCCGGGATGAACCGGCCCAGGGCCAGGCCCAAGACCATGGCGGCGATGATCCAGGCCGGCAGCCACCGGTCCAGCACCGACAGCCGAGCCAGCACCGGCCCGGTCTCGGCCGGTGCCGTGGTGGCCGTTGACTCAGTCATCCGTGTCCTTCGGGTCTGGTCGATGGTGCGTCATCGGCAGCCGCAGCTGGCGGGCTGACCGGCTGCGGTGTCGCTGGTGTGGCAGCAGTCGGCCTTGGCTTCCGGCTCGCAGCAGGTCGAGGCCTCGACCGGTGAGCAGCACCCACCGGCCGACGTAGCAGCGCTGACGTCAGACAGCGGCTGCGTCAACGTCGCCGTCTGGGTGGTCGCGGCGTCCGTGGAGGTGGCTGGCGTTGTGGTGCCGCCGGCGGGCTTGGTGGCGCGGATGATCGCGCCGTGCATCTGGTCGGCCACGGTGTGGGTGAACTCGACGGTCGCCTCGGCGAACCCCACGGCAGCCAGGCCGTTGAGGTACTCCCGTTGGGACAGGGCGCCGGCGATGCAGCCGACGTACTCACCCCGCTCGGCCCGCTGATCCGCGGTGAGGTGGTCTTCGGCGACGACATCGCTGATGCCGATCCGTCCCCCCGGGGCCAGGACCCGGAACATCTCGGCGAGCACGGCCGGCTTGTCGGTCGACAGGTTGACGACGCAGTTGGAGATCACCACATCGACCGCGCCGTCGGGCAGGGGGATGTCCTCGATGGTGCCCTGCAGGAACTCCACGTTCGTCGCCCCCGCCTTCGCGGCATTCGCACGGGCCAGGTCGAGCATCTCGGTGGTCATGTCGACGCCGTAAGCGAACCCGGTGGCACCGACCCGCTTCGCGGACAGCAGGACGTCGATCCCGCCGCCGGAGCCCAGGTCGAGGACCCTCTCACCCTCGTGGAGATCCGCGACGGCGGTCGGGTTCCCGCAACCCAGGCTGGCGGCGACGGCTGCCACCGGCAGGTCGCTGCGGTCGAGCTGGGTGTAGAGAGCCGAACCGAAGACATCCTCCAGCTCCAAGGTGGTGGCTGCCTCGTCACCGCAACAGCTCGACCCACCGGCGGTCACCGTCGCCGCGGCCTCCGCGTAGCGGCGCCGCACCGTCTCCCGCAGCTCGTTCGTCGTCTCCGTCATCCTGACCACACCCCTGATACTGATAGACGCTTGTCGATGGGAAGAGTCTAGCCACGTCTCATCGACGAATGTCAATGGGTCGCGTAGGCTGGTTCGTATGACCGTGACCGCGCCGCCCACCACGACCGTTCTGCCGGTGCTGACCGAATGCTGCTCCCCGGTCGTCGGTCAGGTCATCAGCCCGGCCGATGCGGAGACCCTGGCGACGTGGTTGAAAGCGATCGCCGACCCCACCCGACTCAGGCTGGTGTCACTGGTCGCCGCCCACGAGGACCAGGAGGCGTGCGTGTGTGACCTCACCGAGCCGGTCGGGCTGTCGCAGCCGACCGTGTCCCATCACCTGAAGATCCTGGTCGAGGCCGGCATCCTCTCCCGGGAGCAGCGCGGCCGCTGGGCCTACTACCGCCTCATCCCCGACCGCCTGACGGATCTGGCCCGCCTCATCACCCCATGACCCCATGACCCTCGCCGCGTCGATCGTCCCGCCCGTGGTCGCGCACTGGCCGCAGGTCGAGGCGATCTATGCCGCCGGGATCGCCACCGGCGATGTGACGTCCAAGCCGAACCGCCGAGCAGTAACGATCGACGCACTGCTGGATCTGGCTCTCAGGGGATCAAGACGTCTCGCTGCGCTCGGCACGGCTGCGGTCCGTGTCCTCGCTCGCAAGCGCTCGCTGCGGGCCGGTCCTCGCCAAACCTGTCCCAGCACCGGCCCGAACTCGTAGTTCAAGCAGCTTGGGGTGCTGGTGACGTTGGGGCGCTGCGGAAGGCCGCGACCGCGTCTTGCACGGTCGGGTAGATATGGGCGTTGTCGAAGTCTGTCAGGGTGCCGTACTTTCTCAACGTCTCGATCAGCTGTGGGTCGGCTTCGGCGAGAGCGAACACCCGGCCGTCGTGGTGGAGCGAGCTGATGAGTCCGGCAAGGGTGATGCTGGCGGAGTAGTCGACGTCATCGAGTGATGAGCAGTCGAGGACGAGCCAGCGGACCTTGGTCGGTGCCGCAGACAGGAGGCCGAGGACCTGGTCGGAGAACCGGCTGGCGTTGGCGAAGAACAGCCTCGCGTCGAAGCGGAACACCAGCAGCCCGGGAAGGCTCTGGTGCCCGGGCTTGGCGCTGACGTAAGTCATCCCGCCAGCCTCGTTGAGACCCACCAGGAAGTCCTTCGGGGCGTAGGAGCGGCGGATGATTTCGAGGATTGACAACACGATGGCCAACACGATGCCCTGCTCGACCCCCACCGCGAACACCACCACCGCCGTGATCGCCGCGATGACGAACTCGCTCTTGCGCGCCGCCAGGATGCGCTTGAGCCCCTTGATGTCGATCAGACCGACACCGATCAGAAAGACGATCGCCGCCAGAACCGCCTTGGGCATGTCGGTGAGCAGTCCGGTCAGAAAGAGCACGACGATCAACACCACGACCGACATCGTCATGTTCGCGACCTGCGTGCGGCCCTTCTGCTCATCGAGGATCTGGGTTTTCGTGGGGCTGCCGTTCACGACGAAGGTGCCGGTCAACCCGGCCGCGAAGCTCGCGCCACTGAGACCCACGATGTCGCGGTTGACGTCCACCCGCTGGTTGTGCTTCATGGCGAAGCTGCGGGACGTAGCGGCGCTCTGGGCGATGATCAGCACGAAGCAGGAGAACGCGATCCCGAGCACCTTCGGGATGTCGCCGAGGTTCACCCCTTCCGGGAGCCCGATCGGTGGGAACCCGCCCTGGACGGCGCCCACGATCGCGACACCGTGCGACGAGGCGTTCAGGGTGCTGGACACGATGATCGACAAGATCACCGCGACCACGGCTCCGGGGACCTTGGGCAGGAACTTCTTGAACCCCAAGATGATGGCCAGGGCTCCGACCGCGAACGCCACCGTCCAGAGGTTGGCGTCGACGATGTGGGTGATCGTCCACCACTGCTGCTCGAACCAGTTGCCCTTGCCCTTCGGGATGCCCAGCATGTCCGGGATCTGACCGGCGAACACCTGGATGCCGACACCGGTGAGAAACCCGACCAGAACGGATGTACTCAAGAAGTCGCCGATGAACCCGAGTTTGAGGAGTCTCGCGATCACCAGAAGGCCACCGCAGACGAGGGCGACCAAGCTGGTCCAGGCCAGCCACTCGGTGGAGTTCGGCTCGAGCCCCGCAATCCCGAGCCCGGCGAGCCCGGCCGCGAGGATGGCCGCCGTCGCAGAGTCGGCACCGACAACCAGGAGCCGCGACGAGCCGAGAAGCGCGAACACCAGGGTCGGGAAGATCACCGTGTATAGACCGGTGACCACCGGAGTCTGCGCGATCGAGGTGTAGCCCATCGTCTCGGGGATGGCGATCGCCGCCAGGGTCACACCCGCGATGATGTCCCGCGACAACCAGCTGCGCTGATAGCCCTGCAACGACTGGGGCGTGAACCGGGCGATCTTCGACATGAGAACTCCCTACTGGCGCGTGGCGGTGATGGACTCGTGCTGGGCTTGCGCGAACGCTTCATGGCTCCGAGGTGAGAAGCCGGCGCAAAGTCACAAACACAGCAAACGCCTGCCGGATCGCTCTTGTTCATCGACATCGCCATGAATTGGTCCGCCGCAGCCGTTCATGACGGGTCAAAAACCCCGCTCAGCACCACCCATCGTCGACCTCAGCCCCTGGCCACCGCATCACCCGTTCTGGATGAACTTAGGTCGGTGCAAGCGGCACGCCGGAGTGCTCAACGAACGCAAGGCAACCCCACTTCTGCTCGCCCACCAGGCGATTTGGGATGGCCCCGCGGTCGGGCCCGTGAGCGCGATCAAGCCAGTTGATCGAAGTCTGGGACCGGCGGACGAGCGGCGTGCCGACTTCACATTTGAGGGCTCGGCTGCGGTGCCACGCGCTGCTGCAAGCGACCGTTTCTGGCCGCGTTTCGATGGGGCACCAGTAACCGCGAGCACCTGACAGCAGCGGCGATCACCTGCCATCGCCCTACGCGCGATCCATGGCAGTCCGCAATCCCACGCACGGCAGTCGGCGTCACGTGGAACGGAACGGATGCCCAGCACGGTTCGGCTTCGCCTGCACGGCTCCTTCGGGATGGGGGTGTGGCGGGTTCAGCTGGGGTAGAGGGTGACTTGGGTCGCTTTGACGGTGTAGAAGGCGGTACGGCCGGGGTAGAGGTCGAGCTCGCCGACCGCGGCAGGAGTGATGTCGGCCGTCAGCGACTCCCCGCTGCCGGTGGTGGCACGGACGCGCACCTGGTCGCCTCGGGGTTCGAGCTCGCCGATCGTGACCGCGAAGACGTTGCGGGGACTGCCGTGGGGTGCTGTGAGGTACACCGAGACGGCGGTGGGGGAGAACACGGCGGTGGCCTGCTCCCCGGCTGGCAGCGGCGTCCGGGCCACACCGCCGACCATCGCTCCGCCCCGGGCCGGCCGCAGCGCACCCTCGATCGCGGTGCCACTGATCAGGTTCAGGCCGGCGAGTCGGGCGGTGAACGGGCTCGTCGGGTGCCGCAGGACGTCGACGGTCGAGCCGGACTCCACGACCCGGCCGTCGCCCAGGACGATGACGCGGTTGCTCAGCAGGACGGCATCGAGCAGGTCGTGGGTGACGACGATCACTGACCGGTCGGCCAGCACGTCGCGCAGCACGCGGCGCAGCATCGGGGCGACGGTGACATCGAGCGCGGCCAGGGGCTCGTCGAGGAGCAGCAGCCGCGGGTCGGCGGCAACGGCGCGGGCCACGGCAACCCGTTGGGCCTGCCCGCCGGACAGCTGCGCGGGTTTGCGGTCGGCGAACTGCGCGGCGTCGACCTCGCGTAGCCAGCGCCGGGCCGTCTCTTGCGCAGCACCGTGGGGTACGCGGGCAGCTCGTGGGCCGAACGCGACGTTGTCGAGCACGCTGAGGTTGGGGAACAGCAACGGGTCCTGTGCCAGCAGGGCGATGCGACGAGCGTGGGGTGGCTGCCATCGGCCGTGGCGGCCGTCGACGTCGAACAGCAGCTCGCCGTCCAGCTCGGCGCGGCCGCGGTCGGGGCGCAGAGTGCCGGCCAGGATCGACAGCAGGGTGGATTTGCCGGCTCCGTTGGGCCCCAGCACGGCGAGCCGGTCCCCGGTATCCAGGTGCAGCTCGACATCGAAGCCACGCGCGGCGACCTCCGCGGTCACGGTGAGGCTCATCGAAAGACGCCCGCTGCCTAGACGATGCCGGCGCGGCGGCCGGTCTGGGACAGGCCGACGACCATCACGGCGACGGCGACCAGCATCAGGGACAGGGCGACGGCGGTGTCGGCGTCGGTCTCACGTTGCAGGTAGATCTCCAGCGGCAAGGTGCGGGTGACCCCCTCGAGGCTCCCCGCGAAGGTGAGGGTGGCGCCGAACTCTCCCAAGGACCGGGCGAACGACAACACCGCCCCGGACGCCAGCCCCGGCAGCACCAACGGCAGAGTCACCCGTCGCAGCACAGTCGTCGGCCGCGCGCCCAGAGTGGCGGCCACCACCTCGTACCGACGCCCGACGGTGCGGAGAGTGCCTTCGAGAGCGACGACCAGAAAGGGCAGCGCTACGAAGGTCTGCGCGAGCACAACTGCGGTGGTGGTGAAAGCGATCTGGATGCCGAGGACCTGCAGACTCTGACCGAGCAGCCCGCGGCGTCCGAACGTGTAGAGCAGGGCGATGCCACCGACGACCGGGGGCAGCACCAGCGGCAGCAAGATCAACGACCGCACCACCCGCTGACCGGGGAACTGGGTGCGAGCCAGCACGAGCGCCATCGGCACCCCGAACAACAGACACAGCAGCGTCGACACGGTTGACGTCTGCAGGCTGAGCTTGAGCGCCGCCAGTGAGGACGGGCTGGTGATCAGCTCCACGAAGTTCGGCCAGTCGACCCGCGAGATCATCGCCACCAGAGGCAAGATCACGAACACGGCACCGACCCCAGCTGGGATGTACACCCAGCGGGGAATCCCGGAGTACGTGTGAGTTCTCGGCATCAGATCCATGACTCGTTGACTGGAAGTCGAACCGAGGTCAGGGCTTGCCGAAGCCGGCATCGGCAAGGACCTGCTGGCCCTCGTTGCCGGTGACCAGATCGACGAACTCCTGCGACAGATTCGCGTCCTTGCTGCCGGTCAGCACGGCAATCGGGTAGATGTTGACGGCCTCGCTGGACTCCGGGAACGGCACCCCCAGCACCTTGGCGCCGCCGCTCTTGACGTCGGTCTTGTAGACCAGACCGGCGTCGGCCTCACCCGAGATGACCTTGTTCACCACATCGGTGACCGAGTTCTCCTCACTCACCGGCTTCAGCGTCACTCCGGTGGCCTCTTCCACCTTCATCGTCGCCGACCCACACGGCACCTGTGGGGCGCACACGACGACCTTCACACCTGGCTTCTCGAGATCAGCGAAGGAGGCGATCTTGGCCGGATTGTCCGGCGGCACCGCGATCTCCAGGGTGTTGGACGCGAAGTCCACCGGATCACCCTTCACCAGGTTGTCGCCGGTCGCCTTGTCCATGTTCTTGGTGTCCGCGGACGCGAACACGTCGCCGGGGGCGCCTTGCTGCAGCTGGGTGACCAGGTCGGAGGAACCACCGAAGCTGAATGCCACCTTGGTGCCGGCGTGAGTGGTCTCGAACTGCTGGCCGAGGGTGGTGAAGGTCGTCTTCAACGACGCGGCAGCGAAGACAGTCACGGTCTGAGTCTCCGCCGGGGCTGACGAGGCCCCACCAGATGGCTCGGCGGTGGAGCTGCAGCTCGCACCGGCGACCAGCAGCATGGCGGTCGTCGCAGCGGCCAGGGCGATCTTGCGGTTCATGCCTCTCCCTGAGGAGTCTCGATGATCACGGTGGTGGACTTCACGACGGCGACCGCGACTGACCCCAGCTCCAGCCCGAGGTCACGGACGGCCTCGCTGCTCATCAGCGACACCACCCGGAACGGGCCGCACTGCAGCTCGACCTGGGCCATCACCGTGTCGGTGACGATGTCGGTGACCAGCCCCACGAACCGGTTCCGCGCCGACCGGCCCACTTGGGACGGATCGGCCATCGGGTTGGCATGGGACTGCGCGAACTTCGCCAGCGCATAGCCGTCGACCACCTTGCGGTTGCTCGCGTCGGTCTCCGCCGGCAGCATTCCGACCTCGATCCACCGCCGCACGGTGTCATCGCTGACACTGAGATACGCCGCAGCATCCTTGATCCGTATCTTCGGCACGAAGAGCACCTTACAACAGCAGTCACGGTGACAGTCGTCGGACCTGGACGCATCGCAGGATTGCCGGTTCGCGATCCAGGGCGGCCAGGCAGTCTCAGTGCTACCCGAGCAGTGGTCGAACCGTCGATCGGCAGGTCCTCCGACTGCCTAGGTCCGAGGCACGAGCACCAAGGAGACGAGGGCATAGACAAGCAGGCAGACCGCCAGCGCGTTGGCGCTGATCCGGACGGGCTTTCGTCCATGAGTCGCTCTGTGATCGACGCGCCGACTGGATCGCTGACCTCGACCTCGACGCTACTGTCCGGGTGCGAGTAGGGGTCGTCCTCGTGCTCAGGTTCGGCTTGCGGAGTCGGGCGGTTCCCAACCGGGTGTCGGGTGACGCTTCCTCCGTTCGAAACGATCACTCCGGACCTGTTCGACCAGGCCCTTTCTCTGCTCCGGATCGGGTCAGGCCGGTACCACGTCGACGAAGGGGACCTCGATCGCGTTGTTCCCGTAGCCGAGTCGGTTCCAGGGTGGGATCTCCGGTTGGACGTTGCCGGCGGCGTCGGTGGCCCGGACCCGGATGGTGTGTCGGCCCACGTCGGTGGCCTCCCAGTCGAACGTCCACTCCTGCCACTGGTAAGGACCTTTGGGTGACTCGAGCTGCGCGGGGTACCAGTCGCCGGCACCGGTGAAGCTGAGCTCGACCTGAGTGACCGGGCCGGTCCCCGACCAGGCCTTGCCTCGAAGCGTGCAGGTGCCGGTGGGGATGGTGGACCCGGGCGGGGGGTCGGTCATCCGGGCGCGGACGCGCATGAACGTGACGGGTTCGTGCGGGCGGTCGGCCCACTCGTACATGTAGTGGCCGGTCTGGAACTCACCGGTGTAGGCCTCGGTGAGGACGTCGATGCGCTTCAGCCACTTCACCGACGCCACCGCGTACCAGTGCGGAGCGATGAGTCGGAACGGTGCCCCATGATCGGCACCCAGTGGTTCGCCGTTCATCTCGTACGCGATGAGGATCTCGGCTGCCGGGTCGGCTGCATGGGCCAGGGGCAGAGCGCGGACGAAGGTGAGGTCGGTCTTGCTCGTCTCCGCCAGGACGGGCCGGAGATGGTACGAGCCGTGGTCGGCGCCCTCGAACCGGACATCGACGCCGTCGGCGTTCGGCCGCACCCGCTCGAGTACGTCGGACAGGCGGGCGCCGGTCCAGCGAGCGGTGGAGACCGCGTAGTCGCCCCAGGGCTCCCCGGTCGGCAGCGGCCTCATGTCGAGACGCCCGTTACCGGCGCACTCGAGGGTGACCGCTCGATCGATCGCCGGCAGGGCGCGGAGATCCTCGAGCGTCAACCGAATGGGGTTCTGCACGGCACCGCCGACCTCGAGAGTGCCGTCGTGGGTCGGCAGCGGGAAGTTGCTGCGGACGTAGTGGAGATCGGAGGGCGTCAGGTCTCCCGCCAGAGCCTCCGGCGGAGCCTCGGCGTTGTAGGGCGCCGGGTTGATCATCTGCAGTGCTGAGCGCGCTCGGTCCAGGTCATCTGTCACGGTCATGTCCAAGGCTCCTCGCCGGTGGGGTGGGTCGTGGGTGTGCTGGAGGTCAGAAGTCGGAGTCCAGGAAAGTCGGATCGCGGTCCTCGTTGAAGGCACCGATACCTTCGGCGCGATCGGGGTGGACCGCCGACCGCCAGTGCGCCTCCATCATGATCGCGATCGCCTGCTCGATCGGCTGTCCTTCGCCCAGGCGCACGGCTTGCTTGACCGCCTGCACTGCGGTCGGAGAGTTGCCGGCGATCGTGTCCGCTATCCGACGCGCCGCCGGCATCAGCTCGGCCTGGGAATGGATCTCGTTGACCATGCCGAGCCGGTGCGCCTCACCTGCCGTGATCGGGTCCCCCGTCATCAGCATCTGCAGAGCCCTACCCGGGGGGAGCAGCCGCGGCAGAAACACCGGAGAACCGCCACCGGCAGCCAACCCGATCATCGACTCCGGCTGGCCGAAGCTGGCGTTCTCGGAGGCGATGATGAAGTCGGTGCTCTGCGCCAGCTCGGATCCGCCGCCGTAGGCGATGCCGTTGACGGCGGCGAAGATGGGCTTGCGCAGCTGCCGGACCGTGTACAGGGTGCGATCGAAGGCCTGCCGTTGGCGCAGCCAGTCCTCCTTGGTCATGTTCTTGCGCTGACGCAGGTCGCTGCCGACGGAGAAGGCCCGCTGCCCGGCGCCGGTGAGGACGACGACACGGACGACGGTGCGGACGGCGATGCTCTCGACGATCTCCGTCAGGCGGGCGCCCATCTCGGTCGTGATCGCGTTGTCGGCGTGCGGTCGGTTGAGGGTGATGACCGCGATCCGGTCCCCGGAGAGATAGTCGAGCAGGACTGGTGAGTCCGGCTCGGTGGCGTCGGCCGAGGGCGCCGCGAAGTCCAGCGCCTTCCAGCGGTCGGTGGTTGTCGAGGTCGTGGCCACGTCGTCCTGCCCTTCATCGTGGAGAGTGTGCTGGGTCATGTCTGGAGCTCCGCCAGCCAGCGCATGGCACGGAGCCCGGGGGCGAAGCAGTACTCGCCACCGCGGGTGACGACGAACGGCGGCAGCTCCTGCAGCCGCCGACGGATCGGTCTGGTCGGGATGGTGAAGGCCCCGTTCCCGTCGCCTGGCCCGACGAGCGGATCCTTCTCCGACGGGGCGCCGATGAAGATGCCGTCGTTCAGCCACTGGGTCTTGACGAACTCGAACTGCCGTTTGAGATGCGCTCCGGCGAAGACGAAGATGATGCCGCGGTCGGCGCCGTCGTCTTCGAGAACCCCTTCGGGCAGGGCCGGTCCGTAGTTCGTGCCGCGCCGGATCATCCGGTGCAGGCGGACGTTGACACTGCCTTCTCCGTCGAGGGCGTCCCGCGGGTTGGCGCGTCTGGCGTGCGCGCCCGCCGGACACTTGAAGCCGCGGAGGTCGTCGCCGAAGCCGAACTGGTTGTTGCGCTGCGGGTCGGCACCGAGCGCCGGGTCGTCCTGGTCGGGAGCCAACGCGAGCGGAGCGCCACTCTGCCAACGGCCCACCATCTTGGCTCCCAGCAGGGCCTCGTCGGCACGGTCGGCGGCTCTCGCGCGCAGGTACTGCCGGTAGGCCGCCACCTTGGTGTGGAGCTTCCGGAACACGATGTAGGTGCCGTTTCGACCGAGCACGTCCGGCGTCGGCATCGGTGGCAGCTCACCGGTCTCGTCGGCGTAGCCGAGCAGGATCTCGCCGGCCTTGAGCGGCTTCTCCTTCGGGTTGGACGGCGGCAGGCCGCTCCCCTCGACGGCGGGTTGACCGATGCCGTCCTTGAACCCGAAGGAGGTCCGGCCCGTCGGGAGCTGGTAGCAATCCTGACTCCAGATCACGTCCACCCCCGGGATCTCCTCGTGGGCTCGGCGCGCTCGCTCCGCAACGGCCTGAAGGTGGGCGGCGTCCGGCGACAGGGCCGCCAGGGCGACGTGGACATCGGACGAACCGAGTGGGTACTCCCAGTGCTCGGGAGCACTCTCGCCCACATCGCCCAGGTCAGCGGCGCGGGCAGCCATCCCCTGCTGGAACTCGGGCGCGAAGCTGTCCAACGACTCCTGCGGCACCCCGAGCGCCTTCAGCCCCTGGTAGGTGAAGGCGACGGTGATCCAGCCGTCCTGCTTCGGGTGTGCTGACGGCTGTCCGTGGTCGACGACCGCGAGCAGCCGTCTCACCAGATCCCGTCCCGCGGCGCGGTTCTGGATCCGCAGCAGCACGTACGTGCCGACGTAGGGCGAGGGACGCTCGTGCAGCGCGCCGCTCTGGATGTCGTCGAGATCCAGCTCCACGTCGTGTCCGCCGGTCATATCCACCTGCAGGTCATCGCTAGTGGTGCTCGGGGGGTTCGGGCGGATCCGGATTCGGCGGGGACAGGTACGGGAAGGTGCGTGCTGCGGGTCGGGACGACTGGTCGACCCCGTCGCGGATGACCGGTCCCTTCCCGGCGTTGATCAGCTGGGTGAAGATCGTGTCCATCACGTCGTCGTTGAGGGTCCGGCCGCCGCAGGTCTGATGGACCTGGCCACCCAGAGCGGCGAGCTCGATCTCCAGGAAGGAGCCGTGCTCCGCGTACGGCTTGGTGAGGTCGACCACCAGGAAGTCGGCGAGGACGACGCTCGTCAGCGGGTGGTCACCGTTCGCGTCGGGAGTCCAGTCGGTCTTGCCGTCGATGCCGTCCCAGAAGGCGAGGTTCGCGTTGAGTCGTGCGCGATAGGCGCCGCCGTACGAGTCCCCGAGGTGGAACCCGTCCTCCATGTTGTAGAGGTCGCGGATCTCGAGGTCACGGTTGACCGGATCGAACTGCTTCATCGCCAACATCATGTTCTTCACCTCGGGCCGACCCACCCGTTCGATCCGCACGTTGAAGCTGCCGCGGGTGAGCGTCTCCGCGACCACCCCGACCAGGCCGATCCCGCCCAGCAGGGCGGCGTCTACCTCGACGACCAGGCCGAGAACGTTCTTGCCGTCCAGGTAGATGGAGCCGGGATCGGTGAACGCCAGCTCCCCGGTCGCGATCGTCTTCAGGGCCGCGGGTGCGTCCATGATGAACGGATCCCAGCGGGGCCCTGCGAAAACACGCACGCCGGCCGCCGCACCGTCCTCCTCGTTCACTCGCACCGAGACCGTCTCACCCGACGGTGTGGTGCAGGTGACGACCTGGTCGACCCGGTGATCGTCGCCGTCGGGAACCGGGGCGGAGAAGACGCAGTCGAAGACGAGCTCGGGTTTCCCCACGACGAACGGCAGGGCTGTCGGCGCGCCCGGGGCGAGCGGACGCAGCCGGAAGCGGTAGACGAGACCGTCGGAGAAGGCGTCGGTGGGCTTGGCGAACGGCAGGGTGTTCATCACCAGGACGAGGTTCCCGGGACGCTCAGGACTCGGAAACGCGTAGACGTCGGTGATGTCGGCGATGGGGTCGGCCAGAGCTCGCGGGCCGGAGATGTGATCGGACACTGTCGTTCCTCGCTGACGCTCGGCGGTTCGGGGCGGCTTGTTCGCCGCGCCTAGTCCGCTGCCTCGTCGAGCAAGGGCTGCAGCGCCGGGTGTTGCAGCGCCTCCGCCGCGTCGGGGTGGTCCAGCACCTGCTGGAACGCGGCATTCACCCGCTCGGCCTTCCGGATCTCCTTCACGGTGCCGCCGTAGTTGCGTGCGTAGGCGGCCGCTGTCTGCTGCGCGCCGTAGACGAACGCCTTCACCGCGGCCAGGTCGGGCAGACCGTCGTAGCCCTCCACATGTCCGAAGATCGCGTCGAAGAGCGCGAGCGTCGGTCCGGAGGTGAAGAAGTCCTCCATGTACGAGTCCCAGGGACCGTCGAAGCTGGTGATGAAGGCGAGCCGGGTGTCGTCGTCGAAGAGCACGAATCTGGCCTCGTGGATCGTGGTGATGGCCATGCCGTGATCCCCGGGTCGGTAACCGGGAGTCTCCTGGAGTCGACGGAGTGCCTCCCGGAGCTGCCCGCCCGCTCCGGGCTTCACCTTGAAGAACAGGCTGAACTCGCTCGTGGGACCGGCGCTCAGCCCCGGTCGGATGGTGGTTCCTGCCTCAGGTGCCGCCATGGGTTCTCCTCTGGATTGCATCCCCGATGGGCGAGCCCGCAGACCAGCTGCCTCGGGATGGCATCGGTCCGGCAGCCACCTGCGAGCCACCCTGGTCGGGGCTGGACAAGAGCGCGGTCCGGCGCCGAGAAGAAACCGGGCACGGTGCGCGCATTCCGTCTGCGTGATCATCGTCACCGCGATCCGGGCCAGCCACATCACCCACGGTGGGTGAGTGCGCGGCTGTGACCTGGGAGGACGACGTCGCCGCCGCGGTCGACGATCTCATCGAAGCCGTCCGAAACACAGCCAGCGTGGCCGCCAGGCTCGTCGAAGTCCTCGGTGATCTCGCCCTCGCTGTGCCGGCGGACCGGCGCAAGGAGATCGAGCGACGCGTTCAGCTTCTCGCCTGATGCGGCTGGGCGGAAAGGGTGCGTCGGTGGCGCCGGTCGGCTCACCACGCTGACCATCACCGCGTCGCGGGATGCCATGATGACGCCGTGGGCGAGGGACGAGCAGAGGCGGCGCCGAGCGCTGTCGGCGTGTGCGTGCCATGAACCGCGACACGGTCGAGGAAACCCTGCGGACGACCCAGGTCTTCGGTGCGCTCGATCCGACCGCGCTCGCCGACCTCGCGGCCGTCTGCGTGCCACGCAGCTTCCGGCGTGACCAGTTCCTCTGCTATCAGGGCGATCCCGGCGACAGCCTGTTCGTCCTGGTCGACGGTCTGGTGAAGATCACCGTGGCCTCCGAGCGCGGCGACGAGATGGTCCTGGCCACGTTGGGTGCGGGCGAGGTCCTCGGCGAGCTGTCGGTGATCGATCCGGGGCCGAGGTCGGCCTCGGCGGTGGCGGTGCAGCCGACCACCACACTGGTGATCAACCGGACCGCTCTGCTCACCGCCATGCAGCAGAGCCCCGCCCTGCTGGACGCGTTGCTGCACACCCTCGGTGCCATGGTCCGGCGCCTCACAGAGCAGGCCACCGACCTGGTGTTCCTCGACCTCGGCGGCCGGATCGCCAAGCTGCTGGTCCAGCAGGCCGAGCGCCAGTCCGAGGACCCGAGCCAGCGGCTCTCCGTCGACCTGCACCTGACCCAGACCGAGCTCGCGCAGATGGTCGGCGCCTCGCGCCCGGCCGTCAACCGCGTGCTGCAGGGCCTCGTCGGTCGCGGGGTGATCAAGGTCGACGGCCGCACCATCGAGATCGTGGATGCGCCGGCACTGCGTCGCCGAGCCGGGCTGTGACCGGGCCCGACGGCCCTCATCGATCGGTCAGCTCGTGCGGCTGACCAGGTAGTCGATCAGGTCCCGGAGGAAGTCCACGGCCGGCGACGGGGGCACGGAGGCGAAGGCGGTCTCCAGGGACTGCTGCGCGGCCGTGGCCAGCACCGCGGCGAACCGTTCGGCGTACGCGAGGCTGCCGGCCTCGGTCATCAGCGCCAGCAGCTGGTCCTGGTCGGCGGAGCTCCGGTCGTCCTCGGCGCGGGACAGGTAGTCCACCACCCACGCCCGATCCGCCGGGCCGGCGACCCCGAGCAGGTGGATCAACACCAGAGTGCGCTTGCCCTCGACGATGTCGCTGCGTGGCGCCTTGCCGGTCTGCCCACCCGGGGCGAGGTCGAGCAGGTCGTCGCGGATCTGGAAGGCGCACCCGGCCAGGAACCCCAGCCGATCCAGGGCGGCCGGCTCCGGCCGCCAGCGACCCAGCTGGGCGCCGATCCGCAGCGGCGCCATCGTCGTGTACCAGCAGGTCTTCCGACCGACCAGCTCCAGGTAGTCCAGCGGCGTCAGGTCGACCACGCCATGCCGCCGCCAGCCGAGCTCCAACGCCTGCCCCTCGGTGGTCTGCCGGATCGCCATCCGGAGCTCGGCCAGCACCTCCCGCGACCGATAGCGCGGGAACGCCGTGGAGGTCAGCGGGCGGACGGCCAGGTTGGCCAGCGCGTCCCCGGCGTTGATGGCCAGCGCCGCCCCGTGCAGCTCGTGCAGGGTCGGTCGGCCGCGGCGCAGCCGGCTGTGGTCCTCGACGTCGTCGTGGATCAGGAACGCCGTGTGCAGCAGCTCGAGGGCGGCGGCGGCCGGCAGCGCCGTACGGGTGGCGGCTCCGCAGGCATCGGCGGCGGCGAGCAGCAGGCCCGGTCGCAGCCCTTTGCCCTTGCGAGCGGCGTAATCGCGGACGAGATCGTAGAGGTAGCCGGCGGGCTCCCCGCCCGCGATGGCCTCGGCCATCGCCGCCCGGGTCAGCTCGGCGTACTGCTCGAGGGTCTCGACCGTGGTGGCGGTCACCGGATCTGCACCGTGATCGGTACGACCGCGTCCGTGGCGCCACCGGCGAGCACGAGGCCGTGGTAGCGACCCGGCAGGGTCCCGGTGGAGATCGGGTACCGCAGCAGGACAGACGACGGACCGGCGGCGGGAACCGCCATCTCCGCAGGCAGGAACGCTGCCGTGCCGCCGGGTAGTGCCTCGCCGGTGCCGGGCTGCAGGTCGGTGAGCCGGAACCGCAGCATCCCGTCCCCGAGCTCGCCGATCGGGTGGATCCAGATCCGGACCTCGGCGACACCGCCGGGGCGGGACGTCACCGTCAGCGGCTCGCCCTGTGGCGCCGGCTCGCCCCGCGGCGCCGGCTCGCTCTCTGGATCGCCGGCCGGAGGCGCCTGCTGACCCAGATCGACCAGCCGGTCCAGGGGCAGCTCGGCGAAGCCGGCCACCAGCTCGGTCACCCGATCGCCGATCCAGCGGACGGCGTCGGCCGGCGTCAGCTCCGGCGGCAGCGCGTCGAGGTGTGGGTCGACACCGGACACCACCCGCTCGTACGCGAGTCCGGCGAGCCGGAGGGCTTCCTCGGTGAAGCCGAGATCGTCTCCGGGGTCGGTCGAGGTCATCGGCCGACCCCGTACCAGCTGCCGGTGATCCCCGTCATCAAGGGCCTTCCGAGGATCGTGTTGGCCGCTTCCAGTCCACTCATCGTGGCCGCCTCGATGCAACCGGCGTTGAGCCCGCAGTTGGTCCAGTCGCCGGCGATCACCAGGTGCGCATAGCCGGACTCGTCCACCCGCAGCCGATGGCGTTGGCTGCCCGGCAGCGACTGCACGTAGCGCTGGGAGCCTTCGACGTTCGCCCGGACGTACTGGCCGGCCAACCGGCCCGGACCGGTGTCGCCCGAACCGTGTCCGTCGACCAGCAGGTCCCAGGCGAAGCCGTCCGGTCCGGCGGCTCCCGGCCAGAAGTGGTCGGCGTGATCATCGAGGAAGCGGGTCGCGTTCGCCGTCACCACCGCCCGCGGATCCGCGTCGGGGTCGTCCATCCGCAACGAGCCGCAGAAGTAGCCGAGGGTCGCAGGTCGGTCGGCAGCGGGCCACTGCTCCTGCGGCAGCAGGTGCGTCATCGACGCGTACGTGTCGAAGGGTGGCTCGTAGCCGCTGACCGTCGACGCCGGGAAGTCCCAACCCAGGGCGGATTCCGAGGGCCGCAGCCACAGCTGCAGGGACTGGGTGCCGACGGTCGCGAGGTTGTCGATCATGGAACGCCAGCGGATCGAGTCCTCCACCAGCTCGGCGCAGGGCCCGGCCAGAGACCCGACCGACGCCGCCAGGACGACCGTGTCGAGATCGGTACCCACGACCAGCTCGATCTCCTCCGACGTCTCTTCCCGATCACCGCTCTCGGGTTCGGAGCGAAAACAGGGGAGACCGTCGACCGAGATCAACGGGTCGTACAGGTCGGCGTCGGCTCGCGTCCTGGTGATGATCACGGAGCCGACCCGATCATGATCACGATCCAGGCACAGTCGATCGAGTCGGTGGAAGAAGGCGAACCGGACACCGCGGTCCCGCAGTGCCTGGTAGAGGGGGGCGAACACGACGTCACCCATTCCCGCCTGCATCCGCCAGAACAGCGATCCCTTGTAGTCGAAGAAGAACTTGCCGGCCAGGAACAGCCCCAACCCGGCACAGAACCGCGGACGGCTGCGATCGCCGTCGACGTAGGCGAAGACGAGGTCGTACATGCCACGCACCAGGGCCGAATCCAGGGTGCCGGGCCGTGCCCCGTTCCGGCGGAGCCAGTCGCGGAAGTCCTCGTCGTCGATGGCACCGAACCCCCGGGGATCGACGAGCAGCCGATCACGGACGATGCCCAGGCAGCAGGTCACGACGAGGTCGACGAGGTCGCCGAGTCGGCGCAGACTCGGGTCGCCGCGCCCGATCACGACCTCCAGGTCGACCCGCATCCGGTCCAGCTGCTCGGCGACGACGTCGAGGCTGCCCGCGGGAACGGCCGCGCCGAGCAGCCGGATCCCTTCCACCGCAGCGATCACGACGGCGAACTGCGCCTGCTGCAGCAGACCACCGAAGTCGGCGGTCCGGGCCGACTGCCCCGTGCTCGGTCGGGCGCCGGCCGCCACCTGGGCCGGGGGGCGCGGGGACCCACTCAGCACCACGGTCGGCGCTACCTGGGCCGAGGATGCCGACCTCTGGTCGGTCGCCCGCATCTCCAGCAGCGACGCGGAGAAGTCGGCCAGCAACCGCACACCCCGCCGCAGGAACTCGGCCACCGACGCCGTCCCGCCGGGTGAGCCGTCGTCGCCCGGTTCGCCGTCGGTGGTGCTGAAGGTCGCCACCCAGTGCTGCCATCCCGGGCCGGTGCGCTCCTCGACCCCGACCCGACCGGCGGGGGAGAAGGCGTCCCGCCAGCTGCGGATCGGGCAGTCCGGATCGCTCGCCTCGCGGTCCAGGTCGTCGTAGACCTGCCGGATCAAGCGGAACGCGTTGTCGTAGTAGCCGAGCCAGACGTGCAGACCGTGCTCCTCGATCCGCCCGTGCACCCCCCGGACGCTGGCGCCCTTGCCGCCGAGCTGCCCACTCTGCTCGTACACGGTGATCTCGGCTCGGGCCCCCAGCTCGCCACTCAGGCGCCAGGCGGTGGCGAGTCCGGCCATGCCGCCGCCGATGATCGCGATCCTGCGCACTCCGGTAGCGGTGGTCGGGCCCGCCGTCATGCCTGTGCGTCCAGGGCCGCCCGGGCCCGGGCGGCGAACAGCGCGGCTCCCTGGCGTTCGGCCACCGCCAGGGCCTCGGCCAGATCGGCTGCGGCGGCCCCGGGGTCGCCCAGCGCCCGGTGGGCTTCGCCGCGCCCGCGCAGCGTCTCGGCGGTGTAGAAACCGGCACCGGTGGTCGTGGCGATCTGCAGCGCGCGATCGAAGTAGCCGACAGCGGTCGTGGCGTCGCCGGTGAGCAGATGGGCGAAGCCGACTCCTGCGAACCAGTAGGGGGTCCAGGAGTCGATGGCCACCACCTGGTGCCACACCTCGACGGCCTGCACCAGTCCGGGCAGGCAGCTCGCGTCGCCGAGCTGCACGGCGCTGAGCAGGCACTGCATCTGACCGCTCAGGCTCCAGATCGCGAAGCCGTGCCGCTCGGCGACGGCCACCATCCGCTGTCCGACCTCCAGCGCCCCGGTGACGTCGCCGTCCATCCCGCGGGCCACGAGCAGCAGGCACTCGACGTAGCCCGCACTGAACGGACCGATCGGGTACGGCAGCGACGACGCTCGCGCGAGGCCCTCCGCAGCGGTCTGCTCGGCCGCAGCTCGATCACCGAGGATCACCAGCGTCGGCACCAGGTGGGCGAAGGCCGCCGACCGCGGGTCGTTGGGCAGCATCCACTCCGCCGGGATCTGCAGGTCGGCCGTCCACCCGTTGATCAGGGCGTCCTGCAGGTAGGACGAGGCACTTCGGAAGTCACCCCGGAAGAAGTCGACCACTCCGAGTCCCAGCGAGACCGTCGGGAACGGGGTGCCGGCCGACCGTCGGACGATGTCGTCGTTGATCGCCTCGGCCTGAGCGAAGTCACCGCGGGCGGCGTAGTAGGTCCAGAGGCGGATGAGCGACGGGAGCATCTCCGTGTCGCGCACCGATTCCTCGATCAGCTGTCGACAGCGGGGGTAGTCCTCCGCGGTCTCGACCGCTGCGTACCCGCGTGCGGTCACCGCACTGAAGCTGCGCAGCTCGCGCACGGCCAGCTCGGTGCGGTCACGCTCCAGCCCGGCCGGGGTGGTGTCCAGCAGCTCCAGCACCTTGGTCAGGCGCTCGACCGCCTCCTCGTGCGCTCCCAGCGCCTGGTCGGCCTGAGCGATCTGGATGTGCGCGGCGACCGCGTGCGGCACCCGGCCGGCCTGCTCCAGGTGGAAGGCGGCGGCAACGGTGCTGGCCCGCTGCCCGGCCGTCTCCCCGGAGACCAGCAGGTCGGCGATGATGCCATGGCGTTCCTTCAGCACGGTGCGCCGCTGCGTCTCGTACGCGACCTCGCGGATCAGCTCGTGACGGAACCGGAGCTGGGCGCCCGACAGCTCCATCAGCCCCGCGTCCAGCAGGGTGCGCAGGCGCCGCTCGAACTCCGCTCCGTCGACCCCGACCGCGCGGTGCAGCAGATCGCGATCCACCTCGCGGCCGATCACGGCGGCCAGCTGGGCCAGCTCCAGGTCGACCTCCGGGCGGGACAACCGGGCCAGCAGCGGATCGCGCAGCGCGGGCGGGATCTGGTACGCGCTGAACTGCAGCCACCGGTGCGGGATCCGCCCGGTCTCCGACTCCTGGGCCGTCAGCAGCAGCTCCTCCAGGAACAGCGGCACGCCGTCGCTGCGCTGCATCAGCTCCCGGCTGCGCTCCGGGGTCAGCTGGGCGGCGCTGGGGGTCTGTCGGACCAGCTCGGCGGTCGCGATCTCGTCCAGCGGGTCGAGCACGATCCGACGGACCACCGTCTCCGCCCACGGCGGCTCGAACCCGTCACGGGCGGCGATCGTGATCTTGAGGTCAGGCATCGTGAGCAGCACGGCGAGCAGGTCGAGACTCGACTGGTCGGCCCACTGCACGTCGTCGACGAAGATCAGCGTGGGCTCGGCGGTGGCGTGGGCGTGGACGAGCTGGGCGGTCGCGAGCAGGGCCTGCCGACGCAGTCGGTCCGGCTGCACCTCGCTCGGCGCCGACAGACGGTCGAGCGGGATGTCGAAGACCGCAGCCAGGAAGGGGAGATCACCCGGCGTGGTCGGGAGTGGACCGGTCGCGTCGCCGGCACCGGCCAGGCCGGACAACGCGGCCCGCAGCTTCTCCAGTCGGACGTCGGCCGAGTCGGCCGGGTCCATCCGACAGGCCCCTTCGAGCAGGGCGCGGAACGGGTGCAGGCTGACGTTGCGTTGCATCCGCGAGCAGCTGCACGCGAGGGGTCGGAGTCCGAGCCGTCGCGCGGTCTCCAGGGTCAATCGGGTCTTGCCCATCCCGCCGGGGCCGATCACGCACACGGCCCGAGCTCCCGCCGGCTGGGGCTCGGCGCCGGACCTGGCTTCGGGGTCGACCGACTCGAGCGGCTTCGGAGCGAGCCACTCCATGGCCGAGAACTCCGCCGTACGGTTCACGAACGGGCTGGTCCGGTCCCGCCAGGTCCGGCCCCTCGGACTCGGCAGGGCGGCGCGGACGGCGAACACCTCCACCGGTCGGGACACCCCCCTCAGTGGCTGGGGACCCAGGGACTCGGTCTCGAACCACGGCCAGACCAGGTCCTGGGTGGTGTCGCTGATCAGCACCGTGTCCGGGTCGGCGAGCTGCTGGATGCGGGCTGCCTCGTTCGCCGTCGAACCGGTGATGCCGTCCGCGACGACCACCAGGTCGGTGTGGACGGAGATCCGCACCTGCAGACGGGCGCCCTTCGCACCGGGCCAGCGGATCTGCCGCACGCGGTCGATCATCCGCAGACCGCAGAGCACCCCGCGCCGGGCGTCGTCCTCGTCCACCTGGGGATAGCCGAAGAGCACGAGCATCCCGTCGCCGCGGTGGTCGTCGATGTAGCCGTCCAGCTCGTCCACGACCTCCGCGCACACGGAGCGGTACCGCTCGATGATCGCGGTGACCTCCTCGGGGTCGCGCTGATCGGCGAGCTCGGTGGACCCGACGATGTCGCAGAACAGCAACGTCATCTGCCGTCGGGTCGCGGCCCCGGCCAGCATGGCCGCCGCTTCGTCGTTGCCGGGGTCGAGGGCGCTCACGGCATCCAGCAGGGACCGCGCCGTCTTCCAGTCACCGGCGTCGCGCGCCTCCCGTGCGTCCGCCAGCAGATCGCTGATCCGGTTCTCGATCCGCGAGCTAGGCATGATGATTCGACACTCAGACCTCGGGCGGTGGACCGTCGACGATGATCCGCAGGTTCGCGAGCGGGAGGGAGGGCTTGACCAGGTAGACGAGACCGTCGTAGGTCCCCGGAACCAGCGGCGCCACCGAGCCCTGCTCGACCGTCTCCAGCAGATAGGAGCGGGCGCCGGCGACCAAGGAGGTGCGCAACCGGTCGGTCAGCACCCGGACCGCCTCGGAGGCGTCGACGGAGCCGTCGCTGGGACTGCCGTTCAGCGCGATCTCGGCGGAGGTGGGTAGATCGCCCTTCCGCTGGGGGTTGACCGGGATGTGCACCGGATCCTGCAACGTGTGGCGGTGCCCGCCGATCTGGTCGAAGAAGAGGAACGCGGTGGGCAGGACCTGGACGTAGACCTCGCTCTGCGGGGGCTCCACCAGCGACATCCAGACGTCCTCGGCGGTCTCCTGGGTGGCCACCATGGCCCGGGCAGCGGTCGCGGCGAACTTGTCGGCGTCCATCGGCCCGGATTGCAGACTGGACGCGACGTCCTTCCAGAACGTGAAGTTGCGCTGCACCAGACGCTCACCCACCGCTCCCAGGCCCTCCATGTACCGACCCACGCGATCCCAGGCCGCGCGGGCGGCCTCCTCGTCGTCGCTGGGTTCCGGCTGGCCGGTCGGCGGTCGCTCGCTCATTGCCCTGGTCCGTCCTCACTCGTCGACGCGGCGGGGGGCGCCGTCGGCGCCAGGTCGAGATCGTGCTCGGTCCGTTGCCCGAGGCTGTAGGTCTCAGTCTCCACCCACCAGCTCAACGCCGTGGGGGCGAGGTAGTTCAGCATCTCCCCGAAGTCGGCCCAACCGGAGGCCCCGGAGTACGGCGTGCGGTCACTGAAGCGCAGCAGCTTGCGCGAAGTGATCCGCCAGCGCCCACCGCCGAGCGGCCGGACCCGCATGTAGCCCTCGTTGAGCATCAGCCCCCCGCGGCGGCTGTCCCACAGCACGTCGCTGGAGATGCTGCGGCACAAGGAGAAGCCGAGGTCGATGAAGGACGCGTCGTGGCGCGTCCCGCGGTCCGCGCGCCGGTTGACGTTGAGCACGTTGGTGAAGCTGCCCTGCTGTGCGCTGCCGCGACCCCAGGTGATGGCCGCCTCCTCGTACAGCAGCCCGTGCACGGTGCCGTCGTTGCCGAGATCGGTCTCGGTCGGGGTCAGCGTGAGGGGATCGCTGACGTAGTGGGATTCCTTGATCACGTCGTTGTCGATGTGCCAGTTGGCCGGCTCCGTCGCCGCGTAGAGAGTGTCGAAGTCGCCACGGGCCAGAGTGGTCACGGTGGCGCTGGTCCACAGCTCGTCCGTGTTCTGGGTGATCACGGAGGTCACCGGGTAGACGGTCATGGTCGGTGGGCGTCGGCCGTCCCGGTGCTGCAGCAGGTCGATGAAGGACTCGTACGCCGCCGTGGCGGCCAGCTGCTCCACGTACTCACCGATCCCGACGCCGACCTCCGCCTCGATCGCCCCGATCCGCTGGCGCGCCGCCTGCCAGCGGCGCGCGTCCCTGCTGGTCAGCCCCATCTCCGCGAGGTACTCGTCCGGGGTCTGGTCGAACATCAACCGGGCCAGCTTGGTGAAGCCGCTGTTGGCTCTGATCGCCGCGGAGGACATCGCCGCGCCCAGCGCGTCGAACTGATCGCGGTCGGCGTTGCGGCAGGCGGTCAGGCAGGCCGCGAAGAGACTCGCCCCACGTCGGTAGGTGCGGCGCCGTTCGTCGAGCTCGTCCTGCGCGGACCTGTCGACGTAGCGGTCGATCTCCGACGGGTAGAGGCGGGTGGTGGACCAGGCTTGCCGGATCCCGGTGTTGCGGACGATCAACCAGAGGGCCTGCTCGAGTCGCTGCTCGTCGGCGCTCAGCACCTCCAGGGCGGCGGCCAGGGTGAGGGGAGTGACCTCCGGTGGCACGAAGATCGAGGGAGCTCCGGAGATGGCGAACTGCCGACCCGGGGCCGCGTAGTAGACGCTCAGCATGGCGTACTTCTGGGCGGCCTCGTCGAGCGCGGTGGTCACTGATCCCCCCACGGTCGCAGCATCGACGAGCGTCCCCACGGACCAACGATAAGTGACGTACGCGCAACGACGACCGGCACCATCGTCGCCCCCGATGGACGATGGTGCCGGTCGTGGTTCGTGGCGGTGCCCGCGGGCATCAGGCGGCCAGGGAGACCTCGGTGCCGACCTCGGCCAGGGACTGCACTGCCGACGTCGCCTCCAGCTTGCGCAGGCAGCGAGCCCGGGTCGGGCCGATGCTGCCGATCGGCAGCCCCAGCTCGGCACTGATCTGGGCGTACGGCACGGCGGGTTCGGCGACCAGCAGCAGCAGCAGCTCGCGCTGGTTGGGCTTCAGCGCGGCCAGGCCCTCACGGACCGCGGCCTGCTCCTCGGACCGCAGCAGGTCGGTGTCGATCTCCTCGATGGTGGTGGAGAAGCGGAGCTCGCTCGCGGTGGACGAGCCCTCGTAGAAGCAGGCGATCGGCTCCAGCGAGGTGGTCCGCCGAGCGATCTTGATCAGCCGGTACGCCTCCCGCTCCGCGGTGACCTTGATCCAGCCCGGCAGAGCGCGCGGCTCACGGATCGTGTCCAGGTGACAGGTCAGCTGCAGCCACACGGTCTGGCTGACATCGGCAGCGTCCTCCCGTCCGAGCCGGTAGCGACGGGCGACCGCGTCGATGATCGGCTGGTGGCGCTCGACGAGCTCGGACCAGCTGCCCTGATCACCCTCGCGGGCGCCAGTGACCAGATCCTCGATGTCGGTGGTGACGGTGGTGACGGTGCTGAGGTTCACGATCGTGGTCCTGTCTCGAGCCGTGGGTGCGATAGGTCAACCCTCGTGTTTCGCCGGGCTCGAGGCTGTGCTCCAGATGACACCTGCGGTGTTCACTGCGGTACAGGTACGCCGCTGTCGGCGTCTTGCCGTCAGGATGCGCGGGCAGCGATGGCGGCGTACTTCCGGTCGGGCCGATCCGCAAGCTGGTGCTGTCGGCGTTGCAGCTCGACGAAACCTGCCGTCACGAGATGGTCCGCCAGGACGTCGACCGGCCAGCGGTACGCGGCGATGATCTTGTGATCGAACGCGGTCACGTCATCGTCGCTGTCGAAGAAGCCGATCACCAGGGTGCCGGCGGGGGCGAGCAGCCGCCGGAACTCGGCGAGCACGCGGTCGAGTTCCGCGGGCGCCAGGTGGATGGTCGAATACCACGCGAGGATGCCGGCAACCGAGTGGTCAGCAGCGTCCAGCTCCGTCATCGAGCCGAGGCGGAAGTCCGAGTCCGGGTAGGTCTCTCGAGCGTGGGTGATGAACTCCGGGACCAGGTCGACGCCCGTCACCTCAGCGCCCAGGGACTGCAGGTAGGCGGTCCAGTGACCCGGCCCGCAGCCGAGGTCGAGCACCGGTCCGGTGAGTCCGGTCAGGTGCCGCCGTATCAGCTCGGTGTCGTCGGCGTGGTCCTGCCAGCCGCCGTCGGCGAACAGATCGATGTACTGCTGGGACCTGGACGAGTACGCGTCCCGCACCGGCTGACAGAGATCCACTCGCGTCAGGCTAGTGTCACGCGAATCCAGCGGTGCGGCTCAACTGTCGAACATCCACCAGCAGATCTCGTTTCGGCGGCGCTGGTCGTCGATCACCAGGTCACGCACCTCCGCCGGTAGTCGGCTGCGTTGCCATCCGCACTCGCGCCGACGTACCCGTTCGGCTTCGGTGGCCGGCGCGGCGGCCCGGGCGGCCTTGACGGCGTACGCGGCGGCACCGAGATCGTGCTCGGGCACATGGGCGACGCAGGCGGCCTGTCCCGCCGCATAGGCGGCGAACCGGGGCGCACCGCTCAACGGTCGAGCAGCACCCATGGCGTGCCCGCCCAGGGCACGGGCCTGCATCATCGGCAGCTCGCCCCGGACCCAGGAACGTGCAGCGGCGATGGCCTGACGTGGTCGGTCGTCCTCGGGGACGGCGCGTTCGAACAGCGGCAGCACGTGCTCGGCGCAGATGGCGGCCCACAGCGCGAGCGAGTGATGATCGGCATCGGTGAGCGTCCCGCCGCGCCGGACGGTGATCAGGCGCGGGTCGCGCACCGTCGGCAGGATCATCCGAGCCACCCCCCATCGCTATCAGACCCTGGTGCACGGTGTCACCAGTGCCGCGCGGTGTGCGTGCCGGGCCTCGGAGTGCAAGGCTTGAGAGATGTCGCCGGACACCTTCGGACGCTTCGGTCAGCTGCGTTCGACTCCGCCCGTGGACGTCGTCGACGCCGTCGGTGGTGACGAGTCCCCGTGGCTCTCGGATCACCTGGGCTCCGACGGCCCGTTTCCGAACGGCGGCATGTGGCGCGTCCATCAGCCCGACAGGTCGGGTGCCTCGGCGGTGATCAAGAGGACCGGACCTGCTCACCTCGGGGGCGACCCGGTCTGGGCAGCGACCACCGACCCCGCGCATCCACAGTGGTGGGGCCGCGAGGCCGCGTTCTATCGCAGCGAGCTCGCCGACGCCGGCTGGACCTCCGGCTGTCGCCCCGCCCGGTGCCTGGCCGTCGACGATCACGACGACGTACGCGACCTGTGGCTGGAGGACGTCGGCGACATTCCGCTGCCTCGGGAGCACTACGGACGGTTGGTCGAGGCGTTGGCGGTCTGGCAGAGCCACCATGGTGACGTCGACCGGCCCTGGCTCTCCCACGGCTGGATCCCGGCACACCTGAGGCGCCGAGACCTCGACAACGGGCGCACTCTCCAGGACAGCAGGTGGCACCGCCTGTTCGAGGCCGGTGTCCCTCGATCGGTGCTCGATGCAACGCGGGATCGCGTGACGGATCCGATCAGGATCGAGCGGCTTCTGAGCGAGCTGCCGCAGCTGCTCACCCACTACGACTTCCACCACATGAATCTCGGCCGGGTCGGGGATCAGATCGTGATCATCGACTGGGCCACTGTCGGCGTCGGACCGGTCGGGCACGATGTCGGGGTCCTGCTCGTCGATCAGGGCACCACGTTGGGTGAGGCCCTACCTGAGGAGTGGCAGCAGCTCGTGACCACGTACGCAGACGCCCTCGGCAACGTCGGCTCGACGATCGCGACCGCCGAGGTCGAGCGGTCGGCAGCGATCTCCAACGTCCTGCGGCACGGATGGGTCATCGACCACGTCCTGGACCTGAGTGATCGGTTGTCGACGGAGGAGCTGGCCGCGCTGGGCCCCCTGCTGCACCATCTCGCAGAGCTGCAGAGTCGCTACCTCTCGCAACGTTGAGCACGACGTCACGGCACGACAAGGCTCGCTCCGGCAGCGGCTGCACGAGCCCGGCGGCGATCATGCTCCGACCCGCGGCGACGAGGACGGATGGGTCGGCTTACAGGATCCCCTCGGCTGCCGCGCCCTGGATCGTCGGCACTGTCGGCCGGAAACCCAGTTCCCGAAGAAGTGTGGAGTCCATCCGGCCCGACCACGGATTCACCAGCGGCTTCGCCGAACCCTCGATCGGCTCCCCGGCGAGGACAGCCATCTCGTAGACGCTCACAGGTGCGTCGTCGGTCGCGTTGACCACCCGGCCGTCCATCGCTCCGCCGAGCGCCAGGCGCATCACGACCGCGACATCCCGCTGGTGCATGACGGAGTAGGTGTGCGCTGGGTGCAGGCCGAACCGTGACGCGAGCGCAGGCATCGAAGCGAGGTGCCCGTCGCCGTCGCCGTAGACGAAGGGAAGACGCACGATCGACCACGTCAGCCCGCTCTCGCGCAGCAGCGCCTCGGCGGCCAGCTTGCTCGCCGGGTAGGCGGCGGTCGGCGAGCACGCGTCCGTCTCGCGGCCGGGTCTCCCGGCGTCGGAGTCGTAGACGTTGCCCGTGCTGGACATGATGAAGCGGGCACGAGGTGCGTACGTCCTGACGGCCTCGACCAGGTTGCGGGTGCCGTCGAGGTTGGCCCGCCAGATCGCGTCGTCGTCGTTCGTACGGAAGAGCGCCGCGAGGTGCACGACCGCGTCGACCCCCTCCACCGCCGCCCGGAGCGAGCTCGGTTCGCCGAGGTCACCGCGCACGTCGATCGCGCCCGGTGGCAGCGCGAGCTCGCGGCGGAGGAGCGCGCGACAGGTGGTCCCGTTCTGGACGAGGCGCGGGAGCAGCCGTGACCCCACGAGGCCACCCGCCCCGGTGAGCAAGATCGTGGTCATAACGTGGTCTCTTCCTGATCGTCAGTATGTCTGACGATCAGACTACCAGTACGCTTGGGCGATGAACAGCGAGACGGAGCTGGGGCCGCAGCTCGGTGCCCGCCTCAGCTACCTGCTCAAGCGCGCGTTCCTCGAGCTGGAGGAGCTGCACGGCGAGTACCTGGCCTCCAGTGGCGTGAACGCCCGCGAGCTGGCTGTCCTCCTGCTCCTCGACAGTCACGAGCCCGAGTCCCAGCAGCATGCCGCCGGACGACTCGGAGTCGACCGCACCACGATGGTGGGCCTGCTGGATGGGCTGGAGGGCAAGGGTCTGGTGGCGCGGCAGGCGGACGCCGGAGACCGCCGTCGCAACGTCGTCGTGCTCACCGCGAGCGGCCGGCGGACGCTGAAGAAGGCGACGGCGGCCAGCGACGAGGCCGAGCGGCAGTTGCTCGGAGGACTGTCGGCTGCGGAGGCGCTGAAGCTGCGCGACCTGCTCGGGCGGGTGGCGGCCGGTCGCGTCCGCCCCTAGGGCGAATCGTTGCCTGTGGGCTGTGCCCCACCTGCCGAGCTGCCCTGACCGCAGACGCGAGGGAGGGGTGACTGGTCGCCCCCACGACCGATCACCCCTGTCTTCGCGTCTGACCCTGGCTCCCCGAGCCGGGTCAGGCACGCGCAGATCCGGTTCCCCTGGTTCGGATCCGCGCACCCTCTGCCACGTTCGCGCGGCGCATCCCCCGATCTCGTCCTGCGCGTCCTTGACAACGTCAACGATGCCGGTGATCGCCGCCGGCCGCCCTCCCCCGATCGGTCGAGGGGGCGGGTGACTCAGCGCCGGCTGATCAGTGGACGCCCGGTCCACCGATCGGCGTCGACGTCAGGGCCGTGTTCGCAGCGCCTCATCGCCGGGTGGCGACCAGCACCCCTAGGCAGGCTTCTCCCAGATCGAGACGTGCTTGGTGCTGTCCGCGGTGAGGCTGGACCGATCCCAGTCCGACCAGCGGTGCTTCAGCCGCAGTCCCGCGATCCGCGCCATCAGATCGAGCTCGGCCGGCCAGGCGTAGCGGAACGGGATCCGGCGGAACTGCCCGGAGCCGTCGGCCGAAACCGTGACGTGGTTCGACGTGAACTGCTGGGTCACGACGTCGTAATGGTCGAAGCCGACGTAGCCGCCCCCGGCCGGATCGGGAGCCACCGTGAAGGGAACCGTGTCCTGTCCCGGCGGCAGCCGCCGCAGGGACGGCAGACCGACTTCGATGAGGAACAGCCCGCCGGGACGCAGGTGCGCGGCGGCGGTGCCGAAGACCGCCACCTGTCCATCCTGGGTCGTCACGTTGCTGATCGTGTTGAAGACGAGGAACACCAGGGAGAACTCGCCCGGCACCCGCGCTGTGGTCATGTCGCCGATGGTCACCGCGACCCGATCGCCACCCGGCTTGTCGGTGATGCGTGCCGCCATCGCCCGGCTGAGCTCGATGCCCGAGACGTCCAGGCCGCGAACCGCGAGCGGGGCAGCGATGCGGCCGGTGCCCACGGCGAGCTCCAGCACAGGTCCCTCGCCGGCGAGCTCGGCCAGCACCTCGACCATCGGCTCGATGACACCGGGGTCGTTGGCTCCGCCGGGAGCGTCGTAGTCGGCGGCCACGCTCTCCGGGAACCAGCCGTCGGCCGCGTCGTCTCGATCGAGGTCTTCTCCTGCAGGTGTGCTCACCAGGGCGACGTTACGACCGATGGTGCCGCCGACGCACCCGATTTCTCGGCCGCGCAGCGCGGTTGACGTACCAGTCAGTACATTCAGCGCGATGCCGGATGGTGTCGTTCGGAGGGCGCAGCAGATGCCGCAGCAACCGTTCCTGGTGGGGCTGATCGGAGCCGGCATCGGGCCGTCTCTCACGCCGCCGCTGCACATGGCCGAGGCCAAGACCCTGGGTCTGGACTACATCTACCGGACGATCGACATCGCCACCCTGGGGATCGCCCCGAGCGAGGTGGGCACCTTGGTCCGAGCGGCGCGCACCCTGGGCTTCGACGCCCTCAACATCACTCACCCCTGCAAGCAGCTCGTGGTCGAGCACCTGGACGCCCTGGACGAACGTGCGGCTCGGCTGGGTGCGGTCAACACGGTGATCTTCGGCGAGCGCGGCGCGGTCGGCTACAACACCGACGCCAGCGGGTTCGCCACCGCCTTCCGCACCGGACTACCCGACGCGGCTGTGCGCGAGGTCGTCCAGCTCGGCGCGGGCGGCGCCGGGGCTGCGGTCGCGGACGCCCTGCTCGCGCACGGGACCGAACACCTGACGGTGGTCGACATGGACGTGGACCGGGCGACCGCCCTCGCCCGGTCACTGGCCGATCGCTTCCTCACGGCCCGGATCGACGCCGGCCGGGTCGACGAGCTGCCGGTGCTGCTGCCGCACGGCGACGGGCTGGTCCACTGCACCCCGACCGGGATGGCCGATCATCCTGGGCTGCCCGTCGACGCCGACCTGCTGCATCCCGGGCTCTGGGTCGTGGACATCGTCTACCGGCCACTGAGCACCGAGCTCCTGCGGGCCGCGCGACGAGCCGGTTGCCGGACGCTCAGCGGGGGGCAGATGGCGGTTCACCAGGCCGCCGACACGTTCCACCTGGTGACCGGGATCCGTCCCGACCTCGACCGCATGTTCGCCAGCTTCACCCAGCTGCTCGGTGGCGAAACCCGCTAGGCCGGCCGCCCATCAGGAATCGTCCTCGAGCACGCGTTCCGCTCGACACCGGGTCGCCGTCTTGCCGCGGCATCCAGGACACTGACCCGGTGAGCGACCTCTTCTGGCCCGGCGACGAGCGTGCCGGCTCGCTGCTGAGCGCCACCGAGCTGCTCCGGGCGATGGAGGTGGTCGAGGCGGTCTGGCTGGAGGCCCTGGTCGCCGGCGGCATCGCCCCGGCGGCGGCGCGGCACCCGATCCGCGGTCTGGTCGGGGCCGGTGACGTCGAAGCCGTGGCCCACGGGGCCGAGGCCGGGGGCAATCCGGTGATCCCGCTGGTCGGGCTGTTGCGGGACCGGCTGCCCGCTGACTCCGCCCGCTGGCTGCACCGCGGTCTGACCAGCCAGGACGTCCTCGACACCGCGCTGGTGCTGCTGCTCCGCGACGTGCTCGATCGGCTGGACACGGAGCTCGGCCGGCAGGTCCGGGAATTGCTCCGCCTGACCACCGCGTACGCGAACGCCCCCGAGGTCGGCCGGACCCTGACCCAGCACGCTGTACCGATCACCTTCGGTCTCAAGACCGCCGGGTGGCTGACCGGGGTGCTGGACGCCGCCGACGCCCTCGGACGGGCCCGCTCCGTTCTGGCGGTGCAGCTGGGCGGCGCGGCCGGCACCTTGGCCGCGGTGGTCGAGCTGTCGCTGCTGCGAGGCGAGTCCGAGCCGGTGGATCGGGCCTGGCGACTGGTGGCGGCAACCGCCGCGGCGCTGGGCTTACCGGCCCGGGCGCCCTGGCACACCACCCGTACCCCGCTGACCACGGTGGCCGACGCGCTGGTCACCTGCACCGATGCGTACGGGCACTTGGCCGCCGACGTCGCCACGCTGTCCCGGCCCGAGCTCGGCGAGGTCGCCGAAGGCTCCGGTGGTGGTTCCTCGACCATGCCCCACAAGAGCAACCCGGCCCTGTCGGTGCTGATCCGGCGGGCAGCCCTGGCCGGACCGGGGTTGGCGGCGACCGTGCACCTCGCCGCCGCGACCACCGTCGACGAGCGCCCGGACGGTGCCTGGCACGCCGAGTGGGCCGCCCTGCGTGACCTCGGTCGGCGGACGGTCGTCGCCGCCTCGCAGACCGCCGACCTGCTGGCCGACCTCCGGGTCGACGTCGGGCGGATGGCCGCCAACCTGGACGGCGCAGCGGGGATCCGGGCGGAACAGCAGAGCATGGCCGAGCTGATCGGTGCGAACCCATCGACCACCTACCTGGGCGCGACACCGCGGTGGATCGACGCGACCGTTCGCCGCGCCCAGCGGTACCTGCATCCCGAGGAGACCAGATGAGCGTCCCGAAGATCACCGGCGTCCAGCTGAGCGAACCGAGCGCGGGCCCGCTGCTGGTTGTCGGTCCCTCGTTGGGCACCTCTGCCACGGCTCTGTGGTCCGCGGCGTCGGTGTCACTGGCTCGACACTTTCACGTCGTCGCCTGGGACCTGCCCGGTCACGGACGCTCGACCGAGGTGGGCGACGGTTTCACCATGGCCGAGCTGGCCACCGGGGTGCTGTCCCTGGTCGACGCGGTGCTGACGGAACGGGGCGAGCCGGGTGGGACCTTCGGTTACGCCGGCGACTCCGCCGGTGGTGCGGTGGGTCTGCAGCTGCTCCTCGACCATCCCGATCGGGTCACCGGGGCCGTGTTGCTCTGCACCGGCGCCAAGATCGGCGAACCCGCCGGGTGGCTGGAGCGGGCGGCGACGGTCCGAGCGTCGGGCACTCCGGTGATGATCACCGGCGCCGCCGAGCGTTGGTTCGCGGCCGGGTTCCTGGCCACCCGGGCCGAGGTGGCGACCGCTCTGTTGCACGCGCTCCAGGATGCCGACCGGGAGGGGTACGCGCAGGTCTGCGAGGCGCTGGCCGAGTTCGACGTCAGGGAGCGGCTGGCTCAGATCGCGACGCCGGTGCTGGCCGTGGCCGGTGCTCAGGATGTCGCCACGCCACCCGAGCTGCTGGCCGAGATCGCCGCGGGAGTTCGGCACGGGCGACACGTCGTGCTGGAGGGTGTCGCGCACCTGGCCCCGGCCGAAGCACCGGACGAGGTCGCCCGTTTGATCGACGAGCACCTGAGTGCGGAGCACCTGAACGGTGAGCAGGGGGGTGCCGGCTCGCGCACCCTCCAGCAGACCTACGACGCGGGACTGAAGGTCCGCCGTGAGGTGCTCGGCGACGCGCATGTCGACCGGGCCACCGCCGGCATCTCCGACGTCACCCGGGAGTTCCAGGAGCTGATCACCCAGTACGCCTGGGGCACCATCTGGACGCGGCCGGGTCTCGACCGCCGGAGTCGGTCGCTGATCACCCTGACCGCCCTGGTGGCCCGCGGTCACGACGAGGAGCTGGCCATGCACGTCCGGGCTGCGCTGACCAACGGTCTGAGTCGGGACGAGATCAAGGAGCTGCTGCTCCAGTGCGCCATCTACTGCGGGGTGCCTGAAGCCAACACCGCGTTCCGCATCGCCCAACGGGTCTTCGCCGACCTCGACGCCTGAGGTCTTGCCTTCCCATCCGCCGCTCCGTAAGATGTTCGCATAAAGAACAAGCGTTCGCAGGGCGAACACGTCTCACTCCGCGGGGGATGTCTCACCCGCGCCGTTGATCTCCAGACCACCGAAGGCACTCGCTCGAGCGAAGGGGACGTCGTCGATGACATCCGCGTACGTCTACGCATCAGCCCGCACCCCGTTCGGCAAGCTCGGGGGCGCGCTGGCCGAGGTCCGACCCGATGACCTGGCGGCGACCGCCCTGTCCGGACTGCTCGCCAAGACCCCCGGCCTGGAGCCGGACCTGATCGGCGAGGTGGTCTGGGGCAACGCCAACGGGGCCGGGGAGGAGAACCGCAACGTCGCCCGGATGGCGCTGCTGCTGGCCGGACTGCCGGTCAGTGTCCCGGCCACCACCGTCAACCGGCTCTGCGGCTCGAGCCTGGACGCCGCCATCATCGGCTCCCGGACGGTCGAGACCGGCGATGCCGAGATCGTCGTGGCCGGTGGGGTCGAGTCGATGACGCGGGCCCCGTGGGTGCTGCCCAAGCCGGCCCGCGGCTATCCCGCCGGTGACCTCACCGCCGTGTCCACCACCTTGGGCTGGCGCCTGGTGAACCGACGGATGCCGGCCGAGTGGACGGTCAGCCTGGGCGAGTGCAACGAGCAGCTGCAGGAGACGTTCGCGATCTCCCGCGAACGACAGGACGAGTTCGCCGCCCGCTCCCACCGACTGGCCGCGGCCGCCTGGGACGAGGGTTTCTACGACGACCTCGTCGTCTCCGTCCCGGACGTCGAGCTCGCCCGGGACGAGACGATCCGCCCCGGCAGCACACCGGAGAAGCTGGCCTCGCTGAAGACCGTCTTCCGTCCGGACGGCACCATCACCGCCGGCAACGCGTCCTCCCTGAACGACGGCGCCTCGGCCGTGCTGCTCGGCTCCGAGTCCGCGGCGACCCGGATCGGCCGCGACCCGCTGGCCCGGATCGCCGGACGTGGCGCGTACGCGCTGGAGCCCCAGCTGTTCGGCTTCGCCCCGGTGGAGGCGGCCGAGCTGGCGCTGCGGCGGGCCGGGATCGACTGGTCGCAGGTCGGAGCCGTCGAGCTGAACGAGGCGTTCGCCGTGCAGTCGCTGGCCTGCGTGGACGCCTGGCGCATCGACCCCGAGATCGTCAACACCCGCGGTGGGGCCATCGCCATCGGTCACCCGCTGGGGGCCTCCGGCGGCCGGATCCTCGGCACGCTGGTCAAGCGGCTGGTCACCGAAGGGCAGCGCTGGGGGGTGGCCGCCATCTGCATCGGTGTCGGCCAGGCCCTGGCCGTCGTGGTGGAGAACGTCAGCGACGGAGCGGCTGCATGAGCGCCGCCGAGATCTACGCCGACGTCGACGTCGCGGTCGCCGACATCGCCGACGGGTCGACCGTGCTGGTCGGGGGCTTCGGGATGGCCGGCATGCCGGTCGAGCTGATCGATGCGCTGATCCGTCAGGGCGCCACCGACCTCACCGTGGTCAACAACAACGCCGGGAACGGCGACACCGGTCTTGCCGCCCTGCTGGCGGCCGGGCAGGTCCGCAAGGTCATCTGCTCGTACCCGCGGCAGCGGGACTCGGACGTGTTCGACGGCCTGTACCGGGCCGGCAGGATCGAGCTCGAGCTGGTTCCGCAGGGCACCCTGGCTGAGCGGATGCGGGCCGCCGGCGCCGGTATCGGTGCCTTCTTCTGCCCGACCGGGGTGGGCACGCCGCTGGCCGAGGGTCGCGAGACCCGCACCATCGACGGCCGGACGTACGTGCTGGAGTATCCGATCAAGGGCGACGTCGCGCTGATCCGGGCCTGGCGGGCGGACGGGATGGGCAACCTCGTGTACCGCAAGACCGCCCGCAACTTCGGGCCGGTGATGGCGGCCGCCGCACGCACCACCATCGTCGAGGTGCCGCAGGTCGTGGCGACGGGCGAGCTCGACCCTGAGGTCGTGGTGACGCCCGGCATCTACGTCGACCGGGTGGTGGACCTGAGCAGGACCGGGAGCAACGAGGGGAGCGTCCGATGACCGTCGATGCGGAGCGAGCGATGACTGTCGATGCGGAGCGAGCGATGACTGTCGATGCGGAGCGAGCGATGACTCTCGAGCACCTGGACCGGGGACCGCGGACCAAGGCCGAGCTGGCCCAGGCCGTGGCCGCCGACATCCCGGCGGGGTCCTACGTCAACCTCGGCATCGGCCAGCCGACCACTGTCGCCGACCACCTGATCGCCGACTCGGGGATCGTCCTGCACACCGAGAACGGCATGCTCAACATGGGTCGCGCCGCCCACGGCGACGAGATCGACGGCGATCTGGTCAACGCCGGCAAGATCCCGGTCACCGAGCTGCCCGGCTCGTCCTACTTCCACCACGCCGACTCGTTCGCCATGATGCGTGGCGGCCACCTCGACGTCTGCGTCCTCGGCGCGTTCCAGGTGTCGGCGAGCGGTGATCTGGCGAACTGGCACACCGGAGCCCCGGACGCCATCCCGGCCGTCGGCGGCGCGATGGACCTGGCCATCGGCGCGAAGTCGGTGTTCGTGATGATGACCCTGTTCGCCAAGGACGGCTCAGCCAAGCTGGTGCCCAGCTGCACCTACCCGCTGACCGGCGTCGGCTGCGTCAGCCGGGTCTACACCGACGTCGCCACCTTCCTGGTGGGTGCCGAGGGGGTGACCGTCGCCGAGACCTTCGGCGTCTCGGTCGACGAGCTGCAGTCCAGGCTGGACGTGCCGCTGCGCCGACGTGACCGGGTCTGAGGCTCGCGAGCATGGCGGAGGAGTTCGTCCAGTCGCTGGCGCGCGGACTGCAGGTGATCACGGCGTTCAACGGCGATCGGCCCCGGATGAGTCTGAGCGAGGTGGCCGTGGCGACCGGGCTGAGCCGGGCCAGTGCCCGGCGGTTCCTGCACACACTGGTCGAGCTCGGCTACGTGCGGACGGACGGCAAGCAGTTCGAGCTCACGCCGCACGTCCTACGACTCGGCACGGCGTACCTGTCCGGTCTCGGTCTGCCCCAGCTGGCGCAGCCGCATCTGGAGCGGCTGTCGGCCGAGATCGGGGAGTCGACGTCGGCAGCGGTGCTGGACGGCTCCGAGATCGTCTACGTCGCCAGGGTCTCCACCCGCCGGATCATGACTGTCGGCATCACCGTCGGCACGCGGTTCCCGGCGTTCGCCACCTCGATGGGGCGGGTGCTGCTGGCGTACCGGCGCGCCGACGAGCTCGACGACTACTTCCTGACCGCCGATCTCCGGCCGCCGACCCCGCGGACGGTGCACACCGAGGCCGAGCTGCGACAGCTGTTGGCCGGCGTCGCGGCGCAGGGCTGGGCCGAGGTCGATTCCGAGCTGGAGATCGGGCTCGCCTCCCTGGCTGCTCCGGTCCGGGACGTCGACGGGGTGGTGGTGGCGGCGATCAACGCGTCGACCACCGGCCCCGACCGTCCTGCCCTGCTCCGTGAGAGCGTGCTGGCCACGGCCGCGTCGATCAGTGCCGACCTGGCGAGCACGGCCCTGCGCTGACCCGACAGACAGAGGGGGCAGCTCTGTCTGCAGGCTTCCTCACCCGGGTCTGCGGACAGACGCGGCGCCGGGCCGAGCACGCGTAGCCTCGACGGCATGACCCCCCTGCTGGCCGTGCCGGCGGACCGGCACCGTGGCTGGGGCGCCGTCGCGCGCCGTCTCGACCCCATCCTCGACCCGGCGATCGCCGTACTGGCGGTGGTGTCGGCGCTGACGTCGTACCTGCTGACCGATGTCGGGGCAATCGATGCCAGGCTGCGTGAACCTGACGTGGTGGGGGCCGTCGCCACCGTGGTGGCCGCCGGTTCACTGGCCTGGCGACGGACGCGGCCACGACTGTCGTACGGGGTGTTCCTGGCCGGTGCTGTGGTGGTCAGTGGTTCGTCCCACTACATCGGGCTGTTGTCGGTGCTGGTGCTGTTCAGCCTCTACTCCCTGACCACGCACGCCTCCCGCCGGGATGCCGCCATCGGGCTCGCGGCGGGGATCGCCTGCTTCGCGGGACTTGCGGTGGCGGGTGTGCCGGACCTGCGGACCAGGGATCTCCTGCTGGCCGTCGCGCTCCTCGTCGCCGCCTGGGCGGTGGGTGAGGTGGTCCGGACCCGGCGCGAGGTGCAGCAGGACCAGGTGCGGACGGCCATCGCCGAGGAGCGACTGCGGATCGCCCGGGAGCTGCACGACGTGGTCGCGCACAGCATGTCGTTGATCGCGGTGCAGGCCGGCGTCGGCGCGCACGTGATCCGCACGGATCCGGCCGCCGCCGGGCGGGCACTCGAGGTGATCGCCGAGACCAGCCGCAGGGCGCTCGAGCAGACCCGATCGCTGCTCGGTGTGCTGCGCGAGGAGAACGAGGACGGACAGCGGGCACCGACCCAGGGACTCGACGACCTCTCGGCGCTGGTCGAGGACGTCCGGGCCGCCGGGCTGGCGGTCGACTACCGGCGTTCGGACGGCGCAGCGCCGATCGACGCGGCGGTCTCGCTCACGGTCTACCGGATCGTGCAGGAGTCGCTCACCAACGTGATCAAGCACTCCGCGGCCGCGACGGCCACCGTCACGGTGGGCATCACGGACCGGGGGATCGAGGTCGACGTCGCAGATCCCGGTCCGAGGCGGGCCGCTGCGCGCGGCGGCTCGAACGGGCACGGACTGATCGGGTTGGACGAACGCGTTCGTCTGGTCGGGGGCGAGCTGCGGTACGAGGCGCGGGACGACGGCTTCTGCGTGCACGCAGCTCTGCCCCCTGGGGCCCGTCGATGATCAGGGTCGCGGTGGTCGACGACCAGGACCTGGTCCGAGCCGGCTTCGTGCTGCTGCTCCGGTCCTCTCCCGGGGTCGAGGTGATCGGCGAGGCCGGCGACGGGCTCGCCGCCGTGGCGCTGTGCCGGCGCACGGCCCCCGACGTGGTCCTGATGGATGTCCGGATGCCCCACCTCGACGGGCTGGCGGCGACCCGGACGATCCTCGCCGACCCCGCCTGCGCCGGGACCCGGGTGCTGGTGCTGACGACGTTCGACGACGACGACCTGGTGGTCGAGGCGCTCCGGTCGGGAGCGAGCGGTTTCCTGCTCAAGGAGACACGGCCCGATCAGCTGCTGGAGGCGATCGAGGTCGTCGCGGCCGGTGAGGCGCTGTTGCATCCCCGGGTGACCCGTCGGCTGATCGAACGGTTCGTGGCGATGCCGCTCGCCCGCGGTCCGGCGTACGACGACGGACTCACCGAGCGCGAGCGTGAGGTGCTGCTCGCCGTCTCGCAGGGACTGTCCAACCAGCAGATCGCCGCGCAGCTGCACCTCGGCTACGGCACCGTGAAGACGCACGTGAGCCACCTGCTGGCCAAGCTCGACTTCCGGGACCGAGCCCAGCTGGTGATGTACGCCTACGAGTCCGGGCTCGCGGTCCCGGGGCAGAGCTGAGGGCCGCGGGCCTCTGTCCCGAGACCTCGCACAAGGGGTCGCCCGGCAGACGCGGCCGAGGCGGTGGCGCTGTGAGGCTCGAGCCATGACGATGCCCCAGCAACACGATCCGAGATCCGCACCGCTCCGCGAGGTGCTCGCCTTCCTCGCCCTCACCTTCGGCCTGGCGACCGCACTGGCCCTCGGACTCCCCGACGCCCACCTCAACGTTCCGCTCACCGCGCTGCTGCCGACCGTGGCGGTGACCATCCTGACGTTCACCCTGTTCCGGCCGGGGACCCGCCGTGATCTGTGGGGGAGTCTCGGTCTCGGTCGGGCGGGTGTGCGCTCCTGGGGGTGGGCGCTGGGCGTGCCGATCCTGCTGTGCGGTGGGGCCTTCGGTGCCGCGCTGCTGGTCGGCGCGGGTCAGCTCCGGCCGTTGCACATCACCGGGTTCACGGTCGGCAGCTTCGCCCTCGACACGGTGCTCAACGTCGTCGTGATGATGGTCATCCTGCTGGGGGAGGAGATCGGCTGGCGCGGGTTCATGCTGCCGCGCATCCAGCAGCTGACCACCCGTCGACGCGCGGCGGTGGTCACCGGCTTCGCCCACGGCTGCTTCCACCTGCCGTTGATCCTGATCGCCACCACCTACGACGTGGAGGGGGCGCGATGGATCGTGGCACCGGTCACCGTTCTCACCATCACGGCGGCCGGCGTCTTCTACGCCTGGCTGAAGGACCGCTCGGGCAGCGTCTGGCCCGCGACGATCGGGCACACGTTCGCCAACCTCACCTTCGGCTGGGGCTTCGCCGCCCTCGCCACGACCACCCCGGCGAGCCTGGCCTACGTGGCGGGGGAGACGGGCGTGGCCACTCTCGCCGGCGTCATCGTGCTGGCCGCCGTGCTGCTCGCGAACGCGAAGGTGTGGAAGACCGTCCCGGTCGAACCCACCAGGTCGAGTGACGACGGCGCGGCGCGGGCGACCGCCTCGGCCCACTGAGGTGTCAGGTCGGCAGCCAGATCCGCATCGCACCGGGACCACGGTTTCCCCAGGCGAAGTAGGGGATCGCGGTCAGCTCGAGCTGCTCGTCCACAGGGCTGCCGACCTCACCGCTGCCGGGGACACCGGCCGACACGTCGACCGTCGCGTACGGCCACCAGGACTGCGCCGGGCGCTTGCGGTGGCCGGCCGGTGCCCGCACCGCGACGATCTGCTCCGGCAGACCGTGGGCCGTGGTGTCAAGGCTCGAGCCGAACGCCGGGACGTCCAGCACCAGGTCGTCCAGGCGCAGGCCGGGGTGGTCGGCCGACTCGACGCAGTAGACCAGCGGACCGCGCTCGATCGCCACACAGCCGCGAGCGGCGTCCACGCGGGGATCGGCGATCGTCAGGCGGGCATCGACCGGCAGGGTGAGGACGAGTCGGTCGCCGACCTGCCACCGGCGAGTCACCGGCCACCAGCCGTCCGCGGCGGCCACACCCACGGGTTCGCCGGCGACCTCGACGGTGGCGCCCTCGGCCCAGTGCGGCACCCGGACCGTCAGCGTCCAGTCCTGCTCGACCGTCTCGGTCACGGTGATCTCGACCGTGGGTCGCCAGGGGTAGTCGGTGCTGACCTCGATGGCGACCGGACCGGCCGTGAGGTCGGCGGCGTAGCTGCCGGGGAGGTACTGGTGCAGCCGCAGCTCGGCCGGGCCGGCGAGAGCGACATAGTGCTGCAGCGACGCCAGCAGCCGCATCACGTTGGGCGGGCAGCAGGCGCAGGCGAACCAGGGGACCCGCGCGTAGTCCTGGTCGTTGCCCGCCCCGACATGATCATCGCGGACCTGCAGCGGGTTGGCGTAGATGTAGCGCTCCCCGTCCAGCGAGATGCCGGCCAGGAAGCCGTTGTACAGCGTGCGTTCGAGCAGATCGGCGTACTTCGCCTCACCGGTGAGCAGCAGCATCCGCTGCGAGAACATGATCGACGCGATGGCCGCACACGTCTCGCAGTAGCTGCGCTCATTGGGCAGCTCGTAGGGATCTCCGTACGCCTCGTCGGTGTGGTGCGCGCCGATGCCGCCGGTCAGGTACGTCTGGCTGGCGGTGCCCTGCGACCACAGTCGCTCCGCCGCCTCCCGCAGCGCCGACTCCCCGGTCTCGGTCGCGAGGTCGGCCACCCCGGCCAGCAGATACAGCTGCCGGACGGAGTGACCGGCCACGGCCCGAGCGTCCCGGACCGGGACGTGATCCTGGAAGTACTGCGCGCCGAACCGTGCCTGGCCGAGCAGACCGTGGCCGCGGCGGTCGACGAAGTACTGCGCGGTGTCCAGGTAGCTCGGCTCGCCGGTCTCCCGGTGCAGCTCGACCAACGCGGTCTCGATCTCGGGATGGCCGCAGACCCCGTCGACCAGACCCTCGCCGGGGCCGAACGAGGTCGTGATGAGATCGGCGAACCGCCGGGCGACGTCGAGCAGCTCGGTCTCACCGGTTGCTCGGTGGACGGCCACGGCGGCCTGGATGAGGTGGCCCGCGCAGTAGAGCTCATGGCCCCACGGCAGCTGGACGAACCGCTCGCCGGGGAAGCGGACCTGGAAGTGCGAGTCCAGGTAGCCGTCGCTCGCCTGCACCCGACCCAGCAGGGCGATGGCGGCGGACAGCCGCTCGCGCAGCTCGGTGGCCGTGGCCTCGGTGAGCTCGGGATCGGCCATGGTCCAGCCGATCGCCTCGAGCCACTTGTAGAGGTCGCTGTCCAGGAACGGCAGCTCGTTGACGTAGACACCGTCAGCCACCGGGTGCCCGGCCTCGGTCGCCGCGGCGAGCTCGAGGTTGGCGAAGTTGCCGGCCGACTCCAGTCGCTCCCCGGCGTGCGGCACGCTCACCTCGCGGTTGATCCGCCGACGCTCCCCCCACAGGCCGCCCACGATCCGCGCCCTCGCGACCGGGGCGAACGGCGTCGTCGCCCCCGCATCGAGGCGGATCGGACCGTGGAGAGTCGGTTGGCTGGAGGACACGCGGAGATCCTTCGCATCGGCGACGACGTGTGAACGTTCCCACTTTGTCAGAAACGTCGCGCAGCTCGCCAGAAGCCGTCAAGATTCTCGGGTGCCCACACTTCACCGCCGCGTCGTCACCCTGCTGACCGCCGCCGCGCTCTCGGCCGGCCTGCTGGTCGCCGCCAGTCCGGCCAGGGCCGATGACAGCTCGACCGACCGCTACCTCGTGACGACCACCAGCGATCGCGCCACCGCCGCGGCGGTGGACGACGTCGAGGACAACGGCGGTGAGATCGACCACCAGTTCCGGCGGGTGCTCGATGGGTTCAGCGCCGAGCTCACCCCGGCCCAGGTGGCCGAGGTGCGGGCCGACCCGCGGGTCGAGACCGTCGTGCCGGACGCCCGGGTCCACGCCACCGGCAACCAGCTCTCACCGCCCTGGGGCCTGGACCGGATCGACCAGCGGTCGTTGCCGCTCGACCGGGGCTACGGGTACCAGCAGACCGGCGAAGGCGTCACGGCCTTCGTGATCGACACCGGGATCCGGGCCACGCACACGCAGTTCGGCGGACGGGTGAGCAGTGGTCGCGACTTCGTCGACGGCGATGACGACGCCGCGGACTGTGCCGGTCACGGGACGCACGTGGGGGGAATCATCGGCGGTCGGACGTTCGGGGTGGCGAAAGCGATCAACCTGGTGTCGGTTCGCGTCCTGGACTGCGACGGGAGCGGCTTCCTCATCGACGTGATCGCCGGGATCGACTGGGCGGTCCAGCACAAACCCGCCGGACCGTCCGTGATCAACCTGAGCCTCGGTGGAGGCGCCTCCGCCCAGCTGGACGCCGCGGTGGCCGCCGCGGTCGCCGCCGGCATTCCGGTGGTCGTCGCCGCCGGGAACGAAGGTCGCGACGCCTGCGAGTCCAGCCCGGCGCGCGCGGCCTCGGCGATCACCGTCGCGGCCTCCGACCGCGACGACCGGCGGGCGTGGTTCTCCAACTACGGCAGCTGCGTGGACCTGTTCGCCCCCGGGGTGGACGTCAACTCGGCCTTCGTCGACTCCGACAGCGCGACGATGGTCGAGAGTGGAACGTCGATGGCAGCGCCGCACGTGGCCGGGATCGTCGCCCGCCTGGTGCAGTCGAGTCCAGGCCTCACCGCCGATCAGGTGACGACCCAGCTCCTCGGCTCGGCGTCTCTCAACCGGATCAGCGATCCGGCCGGATCGCCCAACCGGCTGGCGTACGCGTCCGGACCGGCCCGCCGCGCTCCTGCCTCGCCCACTGCGGTGCGCACCTCGAAGTCGGACAAGACCGCTTCGGCCACGATCACCTGGACCGCGCCCTCGGATCAGGGCACGTCGCCGATCACCGCGTACCAGATCACCAGGGACGGGACCGACAACCAGCTCCGGGGCGCCGCGACGATCACCGTGCCGGCCTCTCGACGCTCGGTCGTGCTGACCCAGCTGCGGGGCAACCGGACCTATCACCTGACGGTGCGGGCCGTGAGCCCGGTCGGCGCCGGACCGGTGGTCAGGACCGCGGTGACCATGGCCACGGTGCCGCTGAGTGCCCCGACCGCGACGAAGGTGAGTGCCAAGAGCTACCGCAAGCGCACCGCGAAGCTCACCTGGTCCGCGCCCACCGACACGGGCGGGAAGACGATCACCGCGTACCGGGTCTACCGCAGCGGCAAGAACACCAGCGGCAAGGGACCGTACGCGAAGACGCTGTCGGCGAAGAAACACAGCTTCACCTTCACCAAGCTCAAGCGGAACACCACCTACACGCTGCAGGTGCGGGCGAAGACCGGCAAGACCTACGGCCCGACGAAGGCGGTCACGGTCAAGCTGACCTGATCACTGCAGCTTGATCATCAGGACGTGATCACTGCAGCTTGATCATCAGGACGTGATCACTGCAGGGACGACGTCAGCCGCATCAGGTTGTCGAACACCTTCTCGCGCGCAGGTCGCTTCAGCCAGTCCGCGAGGTGGATCTGGCTGCTGGCCGCCCGGTACGAGTCCTCGATCACCCGCATCCGGTCGCAGAACTCGTGATCATGGACCAGCATCATCATCTCCATGTGCAGGGTGAGGGAGCGGATGTCCATGTTCGACGAGCCGATCACCGACACGTCGTCGTCGATGGTGAGGTGCTTGGCGTGGAGGATGGTCGGGGCCGGGTACGCGTAGATCTTCACCCCGGCGCGTAGCAGCTCCTCGTAGTAGGAGCGCTGGGCGTGGAAGACCATGAACTGGTCGCTGACCGCCGAGACGAACAGCTCGACGTCGAGACCGCGCGATCCTGCCGTCACCAGGGCCATCTGGATGGACTCGTCGGGAACGTAGTACGGGCTGGTGATGCTGATCCGCTCGCGGGCGTTGTGGATCAGCGCGGCGAAGAGCTTGAGGTTGTTGTCGTTCTCGAAGCTCGGACCACTGGGCACCATCTGCGCATCCAGCTTGGTCGGATCGATCACGCCCAGGTGGACGCTGCCGGCCTCGGGCAGCAGCAGGTCATCGGACTCGCTGTACCAGTCGGTGACGAAGATCGCCTCGATCTCCCGGACGACCGGTCCTTCGACCCGGCACATCAGCTCCTTCCAGTGCAGCCCACGCTGGATGTTCTTCTTCTGGTGGTAGTGGTCCACGATCAGGTTCTGCGAGCCGATGAAGCCGACTGTGCCATCCACGACCACCAGCTTGCGGTGGTTGCGCAGGTCCGGCCGCCGCCAGTGCTTCTTGAACGGCTGCAGCGGCAGCATCGGCAGGTACTCCACGCCGAACTCCCGGAGCCGTTGGACGGTGCCCTTGCGGTTGGGGTACGAGAACTGGGCGAGGTGATCGGACAGCACCTTGACCTTCACGCCGCGTCGGCAGGCCCGGCCGATGGCGTCGATGATCGGTTTCGACGTCTCGTCGTCGACCAGGATGAAGAACTCCACGTAGACGTAGTTCTCGGCCTGGTCGATCGCGTCGGCCATGGCCTGGATGGAGCCGCGGTAGTCGGGCAGCAGCTCGGCGGTGTTGCCGCCCACCATCGGCAGCGCGCCGAGGTTGCGGTTGAGGGCGACGATCGTCGGCAGCCAGTCCGGCCACTGGGTGGGGTGGCTGGCCAGGTGCAGACCCTCGGTCCGCTCCAGGAAGATCTTGGACACGTGCGCCTGCTTGTCCCGCCGATGCGGGGGCAGCCGCCAGTTGCCGATCAGCAGGAAGAACAGGATCCCGACGTAGGGGATGAAGACGATGGCCATGATCCAGGCGATCGCCGATGACGGCTTCCGGTTCCCCGCGATGTAGACGGCCGCGGCGATGGCGATCGCCGCGTGCAGCACGATGATGGCCAGTGCGACCCAGTCTCCGGTGTGCATGGTGTCCCTCCTCGAGGACGGTCCCGCCGCCGCTCGCGCCGCATTCTCTCAGGTGTGCGACGCCGCCAGTCGCGCGAATCCGGTGGTCAGGTCGACGGCCGGCCGCCAGTCGAGCAGCCGCTGGGTCTCACGTTGGTCGAACCAGTGGGCGGTGCTCAGCTGTTCCGCCAGGAACCGGGTCATCGGCGGGTCGGTCGCCGCCGGGCGACCAGCCGCCCGCCGTAGCGCCCAGAGTCCTTCGACCGCCACCCCGGCCAGAGTCCCGGCGGCGACCGGGACGTGGCGGCTCGGCGGTGCGGCACCACCAGCGGCCGCGATGGCGGCGATCAGCTCCCCGATCGGTCGCGGCTCCGCGTTGCTGACCACCAGGGCTCGCCCGTGGACCCGGCCGACCCGGTCCACGGCGGCCACCAGCGCATCGGCGGCGTTGTCCAGGTAGGTGGTGTCGACCAGCGCCGCCCCCGACCCGAGAACCGGCAGCGTGCCGCGCCGGGCCCGGTCGACGATGCGGGCGACCAGCTGGGTGTCGCCCGGCCCCCAGACCAGGTGCGGGCGGATGGCGAGCACCCGCAGCTCCGGGCCGTCGGCGGCCAGCGCGATCAGCTCGGCCATCGCCTTGCTGCGCGCGTAGTGACCACGAGCGTTTCCCGGGTCGGCCGGCCCGGCCCCGACCCCGACCAACGACGAGCCGGCGTGGGCGACCGAGGGGGACGACACGTGCACCAGGCGGGACACGCCGAGATCCCGGCAGGCCTGCACGAGGGTGCCGGTGCCGGTGACGTTGGTCGACAGGAAGTCCGACCACCGCCCGCCGATCCCCACCTTGGCGGCGAGGTGCACCACGACGTCGGAGTGCCCGACGGCGCGCCGGACCGCCTCCCGGTCGGCGACGTCGGCGAGGATCTCCGGCAGTCCGAGACCGGCCGGTCGCCGCTGCAGGACGGTGACCCGGTCGCCGCGCTCGGCCAGCTGCCGGGCAACAGCTCCGCCGAGCAGGCTCCGGCCACCGGTGACCAGGACCCGCTGCCCACTCACGGGCGGCGGAACCGGCCGCTCGGTCGACCTCCGCCGAGGACGTGCTCGGCCCAGCGGGCCACCCTGGCCCGGTCGATCTTGGAGGCGTGCCGGATGTCGACCGGCAGCCGATCGGCGATCAGCACGGCGGCGATGGGCAGCCGGGCCGCGGCCCGGACGGCGGCCGTGAGGTCCGGGGCGGCGAGCAGTCCGGCCGGCCGGGTCACCGGGGCCACCACGACGACGGTCTGCTGGGTGCCGGCGGGTCCGACACCGACGGTCGCCGCCAGTCCGACGTCGGGGACGGCTTCGACCCGTTGCTCGATCCCGACCGGGGTCACGGGTCCTGCCGGACCGGTGATCACGTGCACCAGCCGGCCCTCCACCCAGAGCCGTCCCTGCTGGTCGAGGTGGCCGACGTCGCCGGTGCGGTGCCAGCCGGCCGGGGTCGCACTGCGCTGCTGGAGGCTCCACAGCCGGTCGTAGTGGTCCTTCACGTGAGCGGCGGCCACACAGATCTCGCCCGTCACGCCGGGCCGGGTCTCGAGGGCGCCGAGCGGGCGGCCCGTCAGGTCGAGCGGATCGAGGGCGAGGCGTACGCCGGGCAGGGCTCGTCCGACACAGACACCGTCGGCGTCCGCTCCCGCCTCGACCAGGGCCCGCTCGATCTCCTCGAGGGTGATGTCGGTGACGGGCAGGGCCTCGGTCATGCCGTACGGGGTGTGCAGCTCGGCGCTGGGCAGCAGCGCCTGGATCTGACGCAACAGCGGCACGGGCACGGGCGCGCCCGCGGACAACAGCGTTCGCACACCGCGGAGCCGGCGACGCAGCTCGGGGGTGAGTTCGGTGGCGGTGGCCGCGACGTTGCGCAGGGCGGCCGGCGACGCGAAGACAACCGTCGCTTCGACGGCGGCGACCGCCTCGGCCAGCGCCGTGGCGGTCAGGGTGCCGGGCTTGGTGGGATCCATGTCCGGAACGGCGGCGGCGACACCCAGGGCCGGTCCGTAGAGCGCGAACGGCGGAAAGGCCGCGACCAGTCGGGCGCCGGGGCGGAGGTCGCAAACCGTACGGACGAGGTCGAGCTGGGCGCGCAGCTGCCGGTGGCGGTAGACCACGCCTTTGGCGGGGCCCGTGGCGCCGGAGGTGAACAACACGGCCGCCTCGGCGTCGGGCGAGGGGGACCCCGCAGAGTGCTGGCTCGTCTCCGACGACGGTGACGAGCCGGCACCGGGTGGGAGAACCGCCCCGGCGTCCCGACGGACCTGCGCGCCGACCTCGCCGAGCTCGGTCAGTGAGTGCGTGACCCGGAGCCGTCGACGCACCGGCGCGGGCAGTGGGCCGGCGACGATCCGCGCGCCGGGCACCCGGAGGGCGGACGCGGCGACCAGACCGGCCGGGATGGCGATCAGGTGGTCGGGATCGGCACTGCGCAGCGCCCGGCCGAGGTTGCGCAGGCCGAGTCCGGCGTCGGCGACCACGATGGCCGCCCCCACCCGCCAGCAGGCGTACACGGCGACCGTCAGCTCGATACCGGGCCGGATGAGGAGCGCGACCCGCTGTCCCGGCCGGACCCCGGCCCGCGCGAGCCCGACCGTCAGGTCCGCGATCCGCTGTTCGAGGTCGGCAAAGCCGATCGGCGCGGCGGCGTTCGGCCCGAGCTCGGCGATCGCGATCTCGTCGTCGTCCGCCCGGGCGAGCAGCCCGTCCCAGAGCGGGCGACCGGGCTCGGGGGCATCCGGGGTGAGCGCCGGGTCGGGCTGATCGGCCGTCGGCAGCTCCCCGATCACCGAGGACCGCACCCACTCCCAGACATCCGTCGCGGCCTGCGGTGCGTCCTCCATGACCAGGTGCGATGCCCGGGGGTAGAGCTGGACGTCGGCCCGGGGCAGCCGGCGACGCAGGTCGTGCAGGTAGCGGATCGAGAACACCGGATCCCGCGGCCCCCAGACCAGCAGCGCCGGCAGGTCGGCGAGCTCGGCCAGATCGGCGACCACGGCGTCGAGGGTGGCGCGGCTCGGGTGAGCGGACTCCAGCGGGATGTCGGCCACGAAGTCCCGGACGGCCCGCCGGCGGACCGGGAGCGCGTACGGGCTGGCGAACGCATCCCGGACCGCCTGCGGCAGGGCCGGACGGGACAGCGCGGTGGTGGCGCGGACGAACGCCGGCGTACGGGCGCAGACCGTCTCGAGCAGCGGGCCGGACCGGGCCAGGGTGATCAGACCGGGGGGTGCGGTGTCGGCGGGGAGGGAGACGCCGGTGTTGGTGAGCACGATGCCGGCCAGCAGCTCGCGATGCCGCTCGGCCCAGCCCAGCAGCACCGGTCCGCCCCAGTCGTGAGCGACGGCAACCACCGGCCCGGTCACGTCCAGGGCGTCGGTCAGCCGGCCCAGGTCGTCGATCCGCTCGGCCAGGGTGCGGGCTCGATCGAGGCGCTCCGACCAGCCCATGCCCAGCTGGTCGGGGGCGATGACCCGCCAGCCAGGCGGGGCGGACGCGAGGAACCGGCGCCACAGGTACGACCAGGTCGGGTTGCCGTGCAGGCAGAGCATGGTGCCGACCGGCGCCGACCACGCCGGCCGCTCCAGGTAGTGCCAGGTCCGCGGGATCTGGTCGGCGTCGAGCACGTCCACACGTCGCGACCACGCCGGGTCGAGGCCGGGGAGGTCGCCGGCGACCGAGACCAGGTCGAAGGGGCGTGAGCTCACCAGATGATCTCGGCGAACGAGGTGTTCAACCCCGAGCCGATGCCCAGCAGCAGGATGCGCTCGCCGGCCCGCATCCGGTCGGCGCTCTTGGCCAGGGTGAACGGGACCGCCGCCGGCCCCATGTTGCCGTACGTCTCCACGGTCACCGGAAAACGCTGCGGATCCACCCCGAGGGCGTTGGCCATCGCCCGCAGGTGCACCGTCGAGGTCTGGTGGGCCACGAACCAGTCGATCTCCCCGGCCCAGTCGAACTCCCCGGCGGCCTCCCGCCAGGTGTCCAGAGCCAGGCTCAGTCCGGCCTCGAACAGCTTCTTGCTGTCCGTCCGCATCCGCTCCAGGTCGCCGACGCACAGGTCGTGGTGCTCGGTGGCGGCCCGGCTGACCCCGCCGACCACCCGATGACCCTCGGGATGGGCGTCGGCGCGACCGAGCACCATGGCGGCCGAGCCGGAACCCAGCGTGAGGGTCGCGAACTGCGACTTGATGTCGGCCGCGGTGGCGTCCGGCGCGGTCAGCCGGTCCATCGTGACTTCCTGGGTGTGCCGCGAGCCCTCCGCGTCGACGATCAGGGCGTAGTCGGCCTGTCCGGAGTCGATCATGATCCCGGCCAGCTGGATGCCGTTGACGAAGCCGAGGCAGGCGTTGGCCAGGTCGAAGTTCAGGCAGCTGGTCGGCAGGCCGAGCTGGTGGTGCACCGCGACCGCCGTCGATGGCTCCAGGTGCTCACGGGAGACCGACGTGTTGATCATGACGCCGACCTGCTCCGGCTGGATGCCGGCCTCGGCCAGGGCCTTGGCCCCCGCCATCGCGGCGCCGTCGGCGAAGCTCACGTCCTCGGGCCACCAGCGGCGTTCGCGCACCCCGGCCAGCTTGACCAGCATGCCCGGGAGCAGGCCGACCCGATCGTAGGCGGCGGCCAACCGGTCGTCGAAGGCACTCGACGGCATGACGATCGGCGCCTCGACCGCGCAGACCGACAGGATCGAGGTGTTGCCCAGTCGAAAGCTTGCGTTCCCGCTCATCGCGTCCTCCCCCAGGGACGACCATCCCGGGTTGCTCGTACCGCTCGTGCAGCGTCCATCGTGACACGAACGTTCCAGTTTGCCCCTTGCGCCAGAAATCGCACGGGGACAATGTTGCCTCCATGGCGAGCAGCAAGGCTATCGGTCATCAGCATGCGAGTCCCTCCCACCGGGCTCGCTCGGTGCCGATCGGCGACTACGGGTTCCTCAGCGACGGGGAGGTGAACGCCCTGCTCGCCCCCGGCGGCTCGGTCGACTGGATGTGCATCCCGCGCTACGACTCCCCGAGCATCTTCGGCCGGATGCTCGGTCCGCACGCCGGCTCGTTCCGGATCTCCCCGGCCGACATCGAGGTGCCCGCGGACGTCCGCTACCTCCCCGGCACGATGATCATCGAGACCAGCTGGGGGACCCCGACCGGGTGGATCGTGGTCCGCGACGCGCTGCTGATGGGTCCCTGGCGGCACGAGAGCACCCGGTCCAAGACACACCAGCGCACCCCGAACGACTACGACGCCGAGCACATCCTGCTGCGGACCGTCCGCTGCGTCTCCGGCGAGGTGCAGGTGGTGATGGACTGCGAGCCGGTCTTCGACTACGGCCGTCGGACGGCGGAGTGGTCCTACACCGAGCACGGCTACCACCAGGGTCGGGGCACCGCCGACGGCGTGGACGTCACCCTGACCCTGACCACCAACCTGCGTCTCGGGTTCGAGGGCGGCCAGGCCAGTGCCCGGACGCTGCTGAAGGAGGGCGACACCCGGTACGTGGCGCTGTCCTGGGGCAGCAAGGAACCGCCCCTCACGTACGAGGATGCCTACTCCCGCCAGGTCTGGACCGCGCACCACTGGCAGCACTGGCTGGCCCGCGGGAAGTTCCCGGACCACCCGTGGCGGACCTTCCTCCAGCGCAGTGCGCTCACGCTCAAGGGTCTGACCTACGCCCCCACCGGGGCGATCGCGGCGGCCGGCACGACCTCGCTGCCGGAGACGCCGGGGGGCGGGCGCAACTACGACTACCGGTTCACCTGGATCCGCGACGCCACGTTCGCCCTCTGGGGTCTCTACTCGATCGGGTTCGACTGGGAGGCGCTGGACTTCTTCTCCTTCATCGCCGACGTCGCCGTGCGCGACGACCACCTGCAGATCATGTACGGCATCGCCGGTGAGCGAGATCTGACCGAGTACGAGCTCGACCACCTGCCGGGCTACGCCAACTCCCGGCCGGTGCGGGTCGGCAACGCCGCGTACGCGCAGCAGCAGCACGACGTCTGGGGTGCCCTGTTGGACTCGGTCTACCTGCACGCCAAGGCCGCCGACCACCTGGACGGCCGGATCTGGACCATCCTGGACAAGCAGGTGAACGAGGCGCTGAAGCACTGGCGCGAACCGGATGCCGGCATCTGGGAGGTCAGGGGCCCGCTGCAGCACTTCACCTCCTCCAAGATCATGTGCTGGGTCGCCGTCGACCGCGGATCCAAGCTCGCCCGGATCAGCGGCGAGGTCGACAAGGCGAACGAGTGGGAGCTGGCGGCCGAGGAGATCAAGGAGGACATCCTCGCCCACGGGGTCGACGAGCGGGGCGTGCTGACCCAGCACTACGACACCAAGGCCCTCGATGCGTCCCTGCTGCTCGCTCCGCTGGTGCGGTTCCTGCCGGCCGACGACCCGCGGATCAAGGCGACGGTGCTGGCCATCGCCGATGAGCTGACGGTGCACGGCCTGGTGCTGCGCTACAAGGTGGACGAGACCGACGACGGTTTCGCCGGGGAGGAGGGCTCGTTCACCATCTGCTCGTTCTGGCTGGTCTCGGCACTCTGCGAGATCGGGGAGTACCACCGGGCCCGCAAGCTGTGCGCCAAGCTGTTGTCCTTCGCCGGACCGCTCAACCTGTACGGCGAGGAGATCGACGCCCACACCGGGCAGCACCTGGGTAACTTCCCGCAGGCCTTCACCCACCTGGCCCTGATCAACGCGGTGCTGCACGTGATCCGGTTGGAGGGCAAGCACGACGGCGGGCATGTGAACGCCCAGGATCTCGGGGAGGACGGGATCCCGCCGGAAGGCGAATGACCCCCACTCCGTACGGTTCGGCGAGACCCCAGCTCCGCGGCGGAACAACCACCCACGGAGTCGTGAGGGGCTGACAACTGGCCGCACTTTGTCATAACATCACGACTTATGACCGAGTCGCGGAGTGGCACTCGCCCCGGTGTGGGCCTGATCAGTGTCGGGTGGATGGGCAAGCTGCACACCAAGGCCTATCAGGCGCTGCCGCTCACCTACCCCGAGCTCGGGATCGCGCCGCGCCTGGTGGTCGCCGCCGACACCGAGCCGAGCCGGGCCCGGTACGCGGTCGACGTGCTGGGGTACGCGGCCGGGACCACCGACTACCGCGAGGTGCTGGCGAATCCCGAGGTCGACGTCGTCTCGATCTGCGCCCCCAACTTCCTGCACGCGGAGATGGGGGTGGCGGCCGCGGAGGCGGGCAAGCACTTCTGGATCGAGAAGCCCGTCGGGCGGGGCTTCGACGAGGCCCAGGCGGTGGCGCGGGCCGCCGAGGCGGCCGGGGTGGTGACCTCGGTCGGCTTCAACTACCGGCACGCGCCCGCCGTCGAGCACGTGCGTGAGCTCGTCGCCGGGGGGCGGCTCGGCCGGATCACCAACGTGCGCTGCGTCTTCTTCGCGGGTTACTCCGCCGACCCGCGGGGCGCGTTGTCCTGGCGGTTCCAGCGCGCGTACGCCGGCAGCGGCGTCCTCGGGGACCTGGGCAGCCACGCCGTCGACCTGTGCACCTATCTGGTCGGACCGGTGGCCGACGTGACGGCGCTGACCTCCACCGTGCACACCCGGCGCCCGATCCTGCCGATGGGTACCGGCACGCACTTCGCCGTGATCGAGGGCGGCGAGCAGGGCGACGTCGAGAACGAGGACTACGTGGCCGCGCTGCTGCGCTTCGGTGGCGGCGGCCCCGGCGCGGGCGCGGTCGGCACCATCGAGTCGTCCCGGGTCGCGGTGGGTCCCGACTGCCGCTACGGCATCGAGATCTACGGCACCGAGGGCTCGGTCTCCTGGGACTTCGAGCGGCTGAACGAGCTGAAGGTGTTCAGCGGCCGCGGTGCCCCGGAGCTCGGCTACGTGACCGTCAACGCGAATCCCTCGTACGGCGACTTCGCCCGCTTCCAGCCGGGTGCCGGCTGCTCGATGGGCTTCGACGACCTGAAGACCATCGAGGCCAAGAAGTTCCTGGCGGCCGTCGCCGGGATCGCGTACGACAACGCCACCATCGCCGACGCGGTCGCCTCCGCGGCTTTCGTCACCGCCGCGGAGGACTCGGCCGCTTCGGGTCAGTGGGTCGCGGTGCCCGCGATCCCGGGCACCACTGCGGCGGGGTCGGCCGGCAGGGTGCCGGTCGGCTGATAGGTCCGCTGGACCTTCCAGCGCTTGGCCAGCAGGGACAGCACCACTGTGACGATCAGCAGCACCGCCATCGGCACCAGCATGAAGGCGCCACCGGTGCCGGCGCTGCGGTCCAGGTTGATCTCCTGGCCGGCCAGGATGACGATGCCGAACGCCATCATGTTGTTGACGGCGTGCACGACGACGCCCGCCTCCAGGCCACCGGTCCGCCAGGCCAGCAGCGACATCGCGGCGCCGAAGAGGAAGTAGTAGACGTTCAGCCAGGGGTCGCCGGCTCCGTGAGCCGCCATGAAGACCAGCGAGGGCACGATGGTGGCGATGATCAGACCGGGCACCGGCGAAGCCACCCAGCTGCCGGCCGATCGCATGATCAGCCCGCGGGCGCCGTACTCCTCACCGGCGGCCTGCAGCGGGGTGGTGACCAGCATGATGATCAGCAACGCGACGCTCTCGCCGGTGAAGCTCCCGGGACCGGTGACGCCGGAGGACTCCGGGAACGCGACGGCCGAGAGGCCCATGTAGACCAGCCAGAGCGGGATCACGACCGCCGCGGAACGACCGACCAGACGCCAGCGGACCACCCCGGCGACCGAGTGCAGCCAGCGCACCGGCTGCCCCCAGATCCACCACTGGATGAGCATCGCCAGCGGGATGCACAACGCGTTGCCGATGTTGGTGGCCAGGAACAGGGCCGGGGTGAACTCCACCTTTCCGGAGGTGTACGCCTCCCAGCTCGACCGGCCGCTCAAGACGTCGAACGCGATGGCCACGACGCCGAGGATGGTGTTGAGGATCAGGTAGCCGATCACGAAGCCCAGGATCGCGACGACACCCTTCCACCAGGCATTGCGCGGTGTCCGCAGGAACCGGTGGTACTCGGTGCCGGGTTCCGGCAGCGGGTCCTTCCACGCCGGCGGGCCGAGCGGGCCGTAGCCCTGCGGCGGCGCTGGTGGCTGCTGGGGATGGGGCTGCTGGGGATGGGTGTGCTGGCCCGAGGGGTACGGCAGCTGGGCGGGGTGGAGGGACGGTGGTTCGTACGGATCGTAGGGCTGGGCGCCGTACGGCCCGGGTTCGGGGAATGCGTCGGGCCCGGGATGAGTTGGGCCGAAGGTCGGCGGGTTCGGCGGTGGGCCAGGGTTCTGGCCGGCCGAGGAAACGGGGTGCTGTTCGGTCATGTCTCTGCCATCGTGTGGGGTGCGACTTCTCCGGGCGGATCCTCCCCGAGTCGCCGACGATTCGGCTCCGGGAAGGCGTTCCACGTTACCCGGGGCGATGAGTTCGACCGTGCCGGGCAGTCACAGCTGACGAGTCCGACCGACTTCCTGCCGGCCTCGTGGCCGCACCAGATCGACGTACAGGAGCACCGACATGACGACGACCGACGTCGCTGACAGCCGGCTGCGCAGCCGTGACCGCAAGGTCATCGCCACGCTGCTGGTGGCGACCTTCGTGGTCATCCTCAACGAGACCATCATGGGTGTGGCCCTGCCGGTGCTGATGGTCGATCTCGACCTGACCGCGAGCACCGTCCAGTGGCTGACCACCGCCTTCATGCTGACCATGGCCGTCGTCATCCCGACCACCGGCTTCCTGCTGCAGCGGTTCTCCACCCGCACGGTGTACGGGGCCGCCCTCGGACTCTTCAGCGCCGGCACCCTGTTGGCCGGGCTCGCGCCAGGCTTCTGGGTGCTGCTCGCTCGGTCGGATCATCCAGGCGTCGGGGACCGCCATCATGCTGCCGTTGCTGATGACCACGATCCTGACGCTGGTGCCGATCCAGCGTCGTGGCGTGGTGATGGGCAACGTCAGCATCGTCATCTCGGTGGCCCCGGCGATCGGCCCGACCCTGTCCGGGCTGATCCTCCAGTACCTGCCTTGGCGGTTCCTGTTCCTGCTGGTGCTGCCGATCGCGCTGGGCGCCCTGGTCTACGGACTCCGCACCCTGGTGAACGTGAATGCCGAGGGCGACCAGCCACTCGACATCCCGTCCGTGCTCCTGTCGGTGCCGGGCTTCGGAGGCATCGTCTTCGGGCTGAGCCGGATCGGTGAGTCCAGCGGCTCGTCCGCCTGGGTCGCGCCCGTCTCCCTGGCCATCGGTGTGGTGTGCCTGCTGCTGTTCGGCTTCCGGCAGCGGGCGCTGGTCACCGGCAAGGGTCCGCTGCTCGATCTGCGCGCCTTCGACTTCACCATGTTCCGGCGGGGTGTGGCGCTGCTCTGCATCGCGGCGGTGGCCCTGTTCGGGGCGATCATCCTGCTGCCCATCTACTTCCAGAACGTCCGTGGCCTGAACACGCTCGAGACCGGCATGCTGCTGCTGCCCGGTGGTCTGCTGATGGGTCTGCTGGGACCGGTGGTGGGTCGGCTGTTCGACAGGTACGGTCCGCGCGGGCTCGCCACGGGCGGGGCGTCGCTGCTGGTGCTGTCCATGCTGGCGCTGACCCAGGTCGGCCCGACGACACCGATCCCGCTGCTGCTCGGCGTCCACCTGCTGCTGTCGACGGGGCTGGCCTTCTTGTTCACGCCCGCGTTCACCACCGCGTTGAACCCGCTGCCGCCGAAGCTCTATTCACACGGCAGCGCGATCTTGTCGACGCTCCAGCAGGTCTCGGGTGCGGCCGGAGTCGCGCTCTTGGTGGCGATCGTGACACTGCGTACGAAGTCTGCGGCCGCGGCCGGCGCCGACCCGATCGCTGCCGAGGTCGCCGGGTTGCACCTGGCGTTCCTGGTCGCGGCCGGTGTCGGGTTGGTCGCCGTCGGTCTGGCGCTCACCCTGCGCAAGACCGAGGTGGTAGAGCCGCCCGTACAGGGCGCCGGGCCCGAGCCCGTGTCGGAGCCCGAGCCGGCGGACGGTGAGATCGCCGTCGCCGACGTCGACCTGCGCTGACCTGGACCAGCGACCTCCTGCACCCTCACCGGCGTTGCTGCACCCTCTCGCGGCTCGTGCACCGGCTCTAGCTGGTGCACGGGCCGGCGGCGGGTGCAGCTGTGGGTGAGGGGTGCGGCTGGGGTGAGGGGTGCGGTGCGGGCGCAGGTGAGGGCCGCGGGCGCCTCAGCGGCCGCCGGCCAGTGTCAGAGGCCACTGCCAGCATGACGACATGGACCAGTACCGACCCCGTGACGCAGCCCTGCTTTCCCTCACCGACCCGATCGTCGACTCAGGCAGCCAGGACAGCGGCCGACCCGATGAGGAGGCGGTGCTGCTCGACGTGGCGGCCAACTTCGCGTCCGAGCACGGGGTGCCGGGGACGGAAGGGCGAACCGAGGACCGAGAGCGGTCGTTGCGCCGCGCCGCCCGGCAGTGGCCGTTGCTCGAGGACCCGCAGCCGGACCAGACCACGTCGGAGGACGAGGTGGTCGAGCTCCTGCGCGACGCCGTCGACGCCCGCGACCGGTTCCCGGGGTTGTGGGCGGCGGCGACCGAGCGCGGCGCCGTGGGCGGCCGGGAGCTGCGGCAGCTGGTGCGGCAGCACCGCGACAAGGCTCTGACCGAAACGCTCCGGATCGACGCTGATCAGGTCGTCGTCCTGCAGTCCGAGCCCGATCTCTGGCACGCCGTGTTCCGGGCCAGTCGCTTTCTCGGACGGTTGCACGGCCACGGGCTGACCGACGACCAGATCCTCGCCCTGATCGACACCCACGTCCGAGACCCGGCCATCGACCTCCGGGCCGGCTGAGTCAGCCGGTCGTCACCACTCGGTCCAGAGGCGATCCCCCGCGGCGGGCGTCCGAGGCTAGGGCTAGCGTTTCGCTCGTGACAGACGGAGAGCAGGTCGGTTCCGAGGACGGCGTGGAGGGGCGGAGGGTCGCCATCGTGACGGGCGGCGGCTCAGGGATCGGCGCCGCGTCCGCGGTCGCGCTGGCGCGAGACGGGTGGACCGTGGTCGTCGCGGGTCGCCGGGTCAAGCCGCTGACCGCGCTGGTCGCCGAGCACCCGGAGCTCGGCATGGACTGCGGCGTGGCCGACGTCACGGACCCCACCTCGGTCCACAACCTGTTCGCCCGGGCGGTGAACAAGTACGGGCGGGTCGACCTGCTGTTCAACAACGCCGGCCGCGGTGCCTGGTCGGCCGAGATCGACGAGCTCGACCTCAAGGAGTGGAAGGCCGTCGTCGACGTGAACCTGACCGGTGCGTTCCTGTGCAGCAAGGAGGCGTTCCGGGTGATGCGTCGCCAGGACCCGCAGGGTGGACGGATCATCAACAACGGCTCCATCTCCGCGCACGTCCCGCGACCGCTGTCGGTGGCGTACACGGCCACCAAGCACGCCATCACCGGTCTGACGAAGTCGATCGCCCTGGATGGGCGCCGGTACGGGATCGCCTGCGGGCAGATCGACATCGGCAACGCCGCGACCGACCTGACCAAGGACATGGCTGCGGGCATCCTGCAGGCCGACTTCTCCACCGGCGTGGAGCCGCGGATGGACGTGGAGGACGTGGCCCGGGCCGTCGTCTACATGGCGAGTCTGCCGCCGGAGGCGAACGTGCTGACCATGACGGTGATGGCCACGGCGATGCCCTACGTGGGACGAGGCTGATCCGCCAGTCGCCGGTGCCGACTGGGTAGGGTGGCGTACCCCTTTCCCTCTCGTCAGGAGCGTCGTGCCCCTCGTCTCCCGCGCGCCCGGGTCGACTCGTCGTGCGGTCGGACTGGCTGCCGGAGTGGCTGCCCTCGTTCTCCCGCTGGCTGCGTGCGCCGGAGACGACGACTCGAGTACGCCAGCCCCGTCCAACATCTCGATCGCCCCACCCACCTCCACCCCGCACACCTCGGTCGTTCCGAGCTCGGAAGCGTCGGCGTCTCCGACTGCCGCCGCGACGTCGAGGCGCCCGTCGGCGACCGCCGGACTCGATGCCCTCGGTGCGGTGAAGGCGGCCGAGACCGGCGTGGCCGGCAGCACCGTGCTGGAGCTGTCCAAGGACGACGACAAGGGATCGGCCTGGGAGGTGACCGTACGGGTCGGTGACGACGGTCGGGAGCTGCAGCTCGACTCCGGGGGCGAGATCACCGCCGACCGGGCCGAGACTCTGTCGGTGGTGCAGCGCGGCAGTCTCCCCGAGGTCACCGTGAGCGACGCGATCAAGGCCGCCGAGAAGCGGGTGTCGGACGGTGAGGTGACCGACGCCGAGCTCACCCGGGAGAACCAGCGCACCGTCTGGGAGGTGTCAGTGGAGGTCGCCGGCGGCGACGACTGGGAGCTGTGGATCGACGCGTCCTCCGGCCAGGTGATCAACGAAGAGCGGGACTGACCCGCAGCGGCCCGGTTGAACCGGGGGCCGGCGGGTCTCAGTCCAGGTGCTCGTCGAAGAAGTCGACCGTTCGCTCGATCGACCGCTGCCAGGTAGCCCCTTCGAAGGTGTGACCGGCGCCCTGGTAGCGGTGGAAGGTGACGTCCTTGCCCTTCTCCTCCAATGTCTCGACGATGTCCTCGGACCAGGCGATCGGACAGGTGTCGTCGGCGGTGCCGTGGTGCACCAGGAGCGGGTCCGAGACCCGGTCGAAGTAGGTCTTCGGTGAGGCGGCCTTCCAGAACGCGGGGCTGTCCTTCGGCAACCCGTACGTCCGGTCGATCTTCCGGTTGACCGACTGCCGGTCGTCGCTGGCGTCGTAGAACTGCTTCCAGTTCTGGGCGGCCAGCCCACTGGTCGAGGCGTAGATGACGGCGGCGTCGACCAGGTTCGGTTGGGCCACGAGGGCGTTCAGGGTGACGTTGCCGCCCATCGACCGTCCCAGCCAGCCGACCCGGTCACCGTCCAGGAAGTCCAGCTTCGAGCGCTTCACCGCGTACACGGCGTTGATCGTGTCCACCGCGTACGGCAGCCGGAGCTCGTAGTCCACATCCGGGTCGTCATCTCCGGAGGCGTGGCCGCGGTAGTCGGTGTGGAAGACCACGTACCCCTGGCGGGCCAGGTAGTCGTGCTCGCGGGGCATCCCCTGACCGGGGAAGTAGGTGTCCGGGTCGATGTAGCCGTGGTTGAGGACGAGCACCGGGAACGGTCCCTTGCCGTCGGGCACCAGCATCACGCCGGAGATGGTGAGCTTCTCGCTCCGGTACGTGACGATCCGGGTCGTGTAGTCGTCGGTGCGGTTGATCACCCGGCCCAGCTTCAGCTTGCCGCCGTTGTAGTCCTTCTCGATCAGCGCCTGCACCGAGATGGGATCGGGCTTCTTGCTCGGCGTGGGCTTCGGAGCGGACGTCGGTGACGCCGGCGCGCTGGCGCTCGGGCTGGCGGTATCGGCACTGCCCGGACCGGCGCTCGGTGGTGCGGCGGCACTGCTCTCCGAACCCGACGGCGCAGTTCCAGCCGTCGGGGTGCGTTCCTCGGTGCACCCGGCGACCAGCGCCAGCAGCCCGGTGGTCACGACCAGGGCGATCGACCGTCTCATCTCCCGAGTATTCCCACCCCGCCCCAACCCCCCACTTCGCCCCAACCCCCACTTCGCCCCAACCCCCTCCCGCCCCGCCCCGCCCAACCCCACTCGCCCCGCCCAACCCCCACTCGCCCCGCCCAACCTCGCCGCCCCGCCCAACCTCGCCGCCCCGCCCAACCCCCACTTCGCACCAGATAGGTCATCTCCGCACCACGTCTACCTGGTGCGGAGATGACCATGCTGGTGCGAAGTAGGGAATCGGGCCGAGGGGGAATGGGGACGGGCGGGGAATGGGGCGGGTGGGGAGTGGGCGGAGCGGCGTCGGGGGCGGGCGGTGCCGGGGTGGTTTGTGTCCGTACGGGTTCCACGGGACGATCGGGAGATCATGTCGCTCCTGGATCCCGCCGCTGTCGCGCCCGAACCCGACGCCCTCTACGAGGCGTTCACGGGGTGGGCGGAGGGCCGCGGGCTGACCCCGTACCCGGCGCAGGCCGACGCGTTGCTCGAGCTGGTCACCGGCAGCAACGTGATCCTGGCGACCCCGACCGGCTCGGGCAAGAGCCTGGTGGCCACCGGACTCGAGTACGCCACCGCGGCCCAGGGCGGTCGGACCTTCTACACCGCGCCGATCAAGGCGCTGGTCAGCGAGAAGTTCTTCACCGCCACCGAGATCTTCGGACCGGAGCGGGTCGGCATGATGACCGGCGACGCCTCGGTCAACCCCGACGCCGACATCATCTGCTGCACCGCAGAGGTGCTGGCCAACATCGCGCTGCGCCAGGGCCCGGGGCAGGGGATCGCCAGCGTGGTGATGGACGAGTTCCACTTCTACGCCGACCCGGACCGCGGCTGGGCCTGGCAGGTCCCGCTGCTGGAGCTGCGTGACGCCCAGTTCCTGCTGATGTCGGCGACCCTCGGCGACGTCACCCGGTTCGAGCGCGACCTGACCCGGCGGACAGGTCGCCCTACGGCGGTGATCGCGTCCGCCGAACGGCCCGTGCCGCTGCACTACGAGTGGGTGACCACCCCGGTGCACGAGACGATCGAGGAGCGGCTGGCCACCCATCAGGCGCCGATCTACGTCGTGCACTTCAGCCGGGCCGCGGCCATCGAACAGGCCCAGGCGCTGAACAGCCTGCGGGTCTGCACCCGCGAGGAGAAGGACCAGATCGCCGACCTGATCGGCGGCTTCCGGTTCGTCGCCGGGTTCGGCAAGGTGCTGTCCCGGCTGGTCCGCAACGGCATCGGGGTGCATCACGCCGGGATGCTGCCGAAGTACCGGCGGCTGGTCGAGCTGCTGGCCCAGGCCGGGCTGCTCAAGATCATCTGCGGCACCGACACGCTCGGGGTCGGCATCAACGTGCCGATCCGTACGGTGCTGTTCACCTCCCTCAGCAAGTACGACGGGGTGAAGCCGCGACTGCTGACCGCTCGGGAGTTCCACCAGATCGCCGGCCGGGCCGGCCGGGCCGGGTACGACTCCTCGGGCACCGTGCTGGTGCAGGCACCCGATCACGTGGTGGCCAACATCAAGGCGCTGGCCAAGGCCGGCGACGACCCGAAGAAGCGCCGGAAGGTCGTGCGCAAGAAGCCGCCCGAGGGCACCGTCGGGTACGGCGAGCCGACGTACGACCGCCTGATCAGCGCACCGCCGGAACCGCTGGAATCCAGCTTCGGGGTCACCCACGCCATGATCATCAACGTCATCTCGCGACCGGGGAACTGCTGGACGGCGATGAGTGAGCTGCTCACCGACAACGATGAGTCACCCCGGCGCCGGCGCACGCACGTGCACGACGCCCTGCGGATCTATCGGGGGCTGCTGGACACCGGGGTGGTGGAGCGGCTCGACCAACCCGATGATCATGGTCGGCAGGCCCGGCTGACGGTGGACCTGCAGGCCGACTTCGCTCTCAACCAGCCGCTGTCCCCGTTCGCCCTGGCCGCCGTCGACCTGCTCGACGTCGAGTCACCGGAGTACCCGCTGGACGCGCTGTCGGTGATCGAGTCGATCCTGGAGAACCCGCGTCCGGTGCTGTCCGCCCAACGGAAGATGGCCCGCGGCGAGGCCGTCGAGGCGATGAAGCGGGAGGGCCTGGAGTACGAGGAGCGGATGGAGCTGCTGGAGGACGTCACGTACGCCCAGCCGCTGCAGGAGCTGCTGGAGGTGGGCTACCAGGCGTACGCGAAGAGTCATCCCTGGGTTCTCGACCACGCGCTGGAACCGAAGTCGGTGGCCCGGGACCTGTTCGAGAGGTCGATGACCTTCACCGAGTACGTGGCCTTCTACGGGCTCGCCCGGGCTGAGGGTCTGGTGCTGCGCTATCTGGCGGACGCCTACAAGGCACTGCGGCAGACGGTGCCGGAGACCAAGCGGACCGAGGGGTTGGAGGACCTGATCGCCTGGCTCGGCGAGCTGGTCCGCCAGACCGACTCGAGCCTGCTCGACGAGTGGGAGAAGCTCCGGAACCCCGATCCGGAGGCGGAGCTGGTGGCCGAGGCCGACCGACGTCCGCCCGCCGTCACCAGCAACGTGCGGGCCTTCACCGTGCTGGTCCGGAACGCGCTGTTCCGTCGGGTCGAGCTCATCGCCCGCCGGCGGTGGTGGGAGCTCGGCGAGCTCGATTCCGACAACGGCTGGGGCGCCGACGACTGGGCGGCCGCGCTGGCGGACTACTTCGTCGAGCACGAGACGGTGCAGGTCGGCGCGAACGCCCGCGGGCCGGCGCTGTTGATCATCGACCGGCTGGCCACCACCTGGCAGGTGCGGCAGATCCTCGACGACCCCGACGCCGACCACGACTACTCGATCACCGCCGAGATCGACCTGGCGGCCAGCGACGACGCCGGGGAGGCGATCGTCCGGATCACGGGTGTGGGGCGGACCGCGGCCTGGTAGGTGGCCGGCTGCGCGGGCGGATGCCGTCCGTGGTCGGAAAACGCGCGCCGGGTGGCCGGCTGCGCGGGCGGATGCCGTCCGTGGTCGGAAAACGCGCGCCCGGTGGCCGGCTGCGCGGGCGGATGCCGTCCGTGGTCGGAAAACGCGCGCCCGGAGGCCGGCTGCGCGGGCGGAATGCCGTCCGTGGTCGGAAAACGCGCGCCCGGAGGCCGGCTGCGCGGGCGGAAAGCCGTCCGTGGTCGGAAAACGCGCGCCCGGTGGCCGGCTGCGCGGCGGAAGCCGACCGTGGTCGGAAAACGCGCGCCGGGTGGGTCCGGAAAACGCGCGCCGGGTGGGTCAGACGCCGTCGGCGGGGCGCTGGTCGACCTGCGGCTCGTCGGTGGTGGCCGACTGGACCGCGTCGGCCGCGGCGCGTACGGCACCGGCGACCGGATCGGGCAGCTTGTCGGCGTGGTTCTTGACCTCGCCGGCGATGGAGGACACACCGGAACGGACCCGCGGGTCGTGCGCGAACTCATCGGCCTTGGCCTTGAGCTGCTCGAACTGGGCCCGGCCGGCCTTGGTGCCGAGCACGTAGCCCACTGCGGCCGCACCCGCGGCCACTACCAGAGTCTTCAGCTTCATCGTGCGTACTCCCTCGTTGTCGTCCTGCGGCTCGCAGTCTAGTGAGGCGTCGCGAGGTCGCGTTCGGTCGGCACCTGCACGTGGTCAGTGTCAGATGCTCGGGGACGGTCCGGAATGATCTCTCCATGAGCCTCATCTCCCGCCTGGCGGTCGTCGGGGCCGGCAGCGTCGGCACCTCGCTCGCGTACTCGGCCCTGATCCGCCGGTCCGCCTCCGAAGTGATCTTGTACGACATCGACGCGGCGAAGACGGAAGCCGAGGTGCTGGATCTCGCTCACGGCACCCAGTTCACCGGCACCTCCAAGGTGTCCGGTGGCGGCGACATCTCCTGTGTCGCCGGCGCATCGGTGGTGGTGATCACCGCGGGCGCCAAGCAGAAGCCCGGTCAGACCCGGCTGGAGCTGGCCGGCACCAACGTCGCGATCCTGGAGAGCCTGATGCCACGGTTGCTGGAGTACGCCCCGGACGCCGTCTACATCCTGGTCAGCAACCCGGTCGACGTGCTCACCGTCGCCGCCGCCCAGATCGCCGGTCTCCCCGACGGTCGGCTGTTCGGGTCGGGTTGCGTACTGGACTCGGCCCGGCTGCGCTGGCTGATCGGTGAGCGGGCCGGAGTCTCTCAGCAGAGCGTCCACGCCATGATGCTGGGCGAGCACGGGGACACCGAGTTCCCGCTGTGGTCGCAGGCCAAGATCGGCACGGTGCCGCTGCGCGAGTGGACCGATGCGGGCGGCGGGCGACTGTTCTCCGGGGACGTCCGCGCCTCCATCCACGACGACGTGGTGCACGCGGCGTACAAGATCATCGCCGGCAAGGGGGCGACCAACTACGCGATCGGTCTGAGTGGGGCGCGGATCGTCGAGGCGGTGCTGCGGGACGAGCACGCGGTGTTGCCGGTGAGCGCGGTGCTGCACGACTACCGCGGCGTCGACGGGATCGCGCTGAGTGTGCCGACCGTCGTGGGTGCCAACGGTGTCGAGCGGGTGCTGGCCACACCGATGGACGAGCAGGAGGCCCGCTGGCTCGACCAGTCCGCCAGCACTCTGCACGAGTCACTGCGCAGCCTGGGTCTGGAGTAGCCGTCCACCGACGGTGCGCTTACGACGTAAACACCCACCGCGTACTGTCGAGTTCATGACTGACACCACCACTGAGTTCGAGCGGGTCGGCGAGCTGATCGCCGGGGCCCGCTTCGCTTTCGTCACGACCGTCGGCGACGGCGGCCGGCTGCTCAGCCGTCCGCTCGCCGTGCTGGAACGCGACTTCGACGGCAACCTGTACTTCTTCACCATGGCGCCCTCGCCCAAGACCGAGCAGGTGGCGGCCGACTCCCACGTGAACGTGAGCCTGCAGTCCGGTGACGACTACCTCTCGATCGCCGGCACCGCGTCGGTGAGCCGCGACCAGGCCCTGATCGACGAGCTCTGGAACCCGTACGCCGAGGCCTGGTTCGAACAGGGTCGCGAGGACCCGTCGGTGGCTCTGCTCGAGGTGCACGCCGACTCCGCCGAGTACTGGACGATGGACAGCCCCAAGCCGGTCGCGTTGATCAAGTACGCCAAGGCGATCATCACCGGCGAACAGCCCGACGTGGCCACCAACAAGACCGTCGAGCTCTGAGCCGGACCAGGACTCCATCCCGATCGCTTGACCTCGCCCCTGGGGCGAGGCCCAGAGTGGAGGCATGACCTCGACCCGCCCTCCCGCTGAGGAGCGGCTGATGACGGCCGGCCGGTTCGGACAGGAGACGTTGCTGTCCGCCAAGGCGCTGCGGATCTACGCCGACCGCGGCCTGCTGCCGCCGCGGTGGGTGGATCCGTCGAACGGGTACCGCTACTACGGCGACGAGCAGGTCCGGACCGGTTGGTTGATCGCCCTGCTGCGGTCGGCCGATCTGTCGCTGGAGGACATCGCCGACATCGTCGGCGCCCCGGCGACCGAGCGGACGGGCCGTCTCGAACGGGCGGTCGATGCCGCTCGGCAACGGGCCGAGGTCAACCTGTCCGTGCTCGCCCGAGCGCGGCACCACCTGCGAGGGGAGTCCACCATGACCGATCTGTCCACCCGCGTCGAGAGCGACCGGGCCGTGTTGAGTGTGCTGCGCCGGATGCGGCCCGACGAGATGGACCGGGTGATCAGCGGCGAGGCCAGACGGCTGCGAGAGATCGCCGGGGCGGCCGGGCTGACCGTCACCGGCGACGCGTTCGGCATCTTCCACGCCCCGATCACCGACGACTCCGACGGGCCGTTGGAGATCGCGCTGCCGGTGGACGATCTGACCGAGCTCCCGTCCGACGCTCTCGACGTCCGCAGCTACCGGCTCGCCGGCGGAGTGGTGGCCGAGCGCCACGCCGAGGGTCGGGAGACCGACTTCCCCGACATCCTCGCGCTCTACGACGAGGTCCACACCTGGATCACCGACAGCGGCCGTACCCCCGTCGGGCCGCCGCGGGAGATCTGGCACAACGCTCCGGCCGATCCCGAGCCGTTGCGGCTGACGATCTCCTGGCCGTACGCGACGGTCTGACGGTCAGGTCCCGGACGCCGCTCAGCCGTGGGCGCCCGCTCAGCTGCGGGCGCCTGCTCAGCTGCGGGCGATCGCCCAGCCGTGCGCCGCCACGTGGTGCGGCTGGTCGGGGTGACTCGTCTCGATCGCCGTGGCCCCTTCGGGCAGACCGGCCGGCCGGTCCGCCAGGTTCAGCACCAGGGTCAGCGGCTCCTCACCGCTGGAGGTGTCCCGGGCCGTCGCGGTGATCTGGAGATAGGTGTTGCTGACGTCGCTGGTCACGATCCGTGCATCGGTCAGCCAGGGCGTCCGGCGGCGGAACGCGATCAGGCGGCGATACAGCTCCAGCACCCCGGGGTTGCTTCCCTCGACCTGGTCCGGTCGCTCCGGCATCGTCGGTCGGATCGCGTCGTCGCCGCCCAGCCGATCCTCCTTCACCCCGACCAGGCCCAGCTCGTCCCCGTAGTAGAGGCAGGGGATCCCCGGCAGGAACAGCAGCAGCGCGATCGCGTGACCCCAGTGCCGGCGGTCGCCGATCTGGCTGGCCACCCGGGAGGTGTCGTGGTTGTCCAAGAAGGTGAACGGGATGACCCGCTCACACAGCTCCGCGTGCCGACCCAGCGTGTGCTCGAGCTCGAAGAAGTTCTGGTTCTCGACCGAGGACCACATCGCCTTCCACAGCTCGTACTGGGTGATGCTGTCCAGGCCCGCCGTGGCCGCGTAGCCGGCGTAGTCACCGTGGATCATCTCGCCCAGGAACCAGGCGTCGGGGAACTGCTCCCGGACCGCCGGGATGACGGTGCCCCAGAACTCGGCGGGCACGGCGTACGCCGCGTCCAGCCGCCACCCGTCGACGCCCCGCTCCAGCCAGTACGTCATCACGTCGCGCACCAGCCGCTGGACCGCCGGGTCGCCGTGGTTCAGCTCGACCAGCTGCTGCTCACCCTCGAACACCTCCGCGGTGATGACGCCGTCCTCGGTGTGCAGCTTGAACAGGTGCGCGGCCGGCGCTTCAGCACCACGCTCCAGGACCTCGTCCAGTCCGGGGTAGCCGCGCCCGACGTGGTTGAACACCCCGTCCAGCACGACGCGGATCCCGCGTTCGTGGCAGGCCGCCACGAGGGCGTCGAAGTCGTCGAGGTCGCCGACCCGGGGATCGATCCGAAAGTAGTCGAGGGTGTCGTAACCGTGGCTCATCGACGCGAAGAGCGGATTGAGCAGCAGACCGTTGCAGCCGAGCACGACCAGGTGATCCAGCCAGCCGGTCAGTCGGCGCAGCCGGTGCTCCGGCGCGCGGTCGGGATCGTCCAGCACGTCCTCGCCACCGGTGAACCCGAGCGGGAACACACCCCAGAAGATGGCGTACCGGGTCCAGTCCGTGACCGCGGATCGCGACGCGCGCTCATCAGGCTCAGGCATAAAGCCTGTCTACCAGGGTGGTTGCCGCGACTAGTCGTCGCCCAGCAGACCGGCCAGGTTCGCGGCCCGGTACGCCGAACCGAGGGCCTCCCGCGTCGCGTCGACGGTGGCCTCGCGGTCGGTCCGCTCGACGGCCGGCACCGGGGTCTTGATGTCCGCTCGGAGCCGGTCGGCGGCGCCGAGCTGGGCGGCGGCGGTGCGGAAGTCGCCGGCCGCCGCGGCGATCGCGGCGAGCTCGTCGTACCCACTGGACATCCGCCACCGGTCCCCGAGGCGGGAGTGGCCCTCGAGACTGGCCTCCTGCAGCTCCCGCGCGGTCTGGATCTGGCCGGTCAGTCGGGCGACGATGCCGAGCTGGTTGCGGGTCCACGCGATGCCCTCGGCGAAGCCGACCTGCTCACACACCTCGAACGCCTGGTGCAGCAGGATCTCCGCCCCGACCAGGTCGCCCCGGTAGCGGGCCGTGACCCCGCTGTTGATGAGCGCCCAGGCGATCTGCTCGCGGTCGCCACCGCGCCGTAGCCGGTGCATGGCCGCGTCGCCGAGCGCATCGGCCGTGTCGAGGTCACCGCGCAGCCAGGCGACGAAGCTCAGGTAGTTCAGCTCGGTGGCGATCAGCTGGTCGTTGCCGAGCCGTTCCGCGATCGCCAGCGACCGGCGGTGCTGGACCTCGGCCGTGTCGTAGTCCCCGAGCTCCCGGGCGATCGACCCGAGCCGGGTCAGACAGTAGGCAGTGCCCTCGTCGTCGCCGAGGTTCTCGTACAGCGCGAGCCCCTCGGTCAGCTTGCCCCGGGCGACTTCGTAGTCGCACTGCAGGAAAGACAGCATCCCGGCACCCGCCAGCACCGGCGCCCGCAGCTCGGCGGGGGCGTCGGCGCCCGCCGCCAGGGCGCCGCGCATCCAGGCCCGCCCCTCGGTGTAGCGACCGCGGAGGTAGCACCAGCGCCACAGGTGCCGGACCAGACGCAGGGCGGACTCCGGGTCGGTGACGGTGAGGAAGTCGACCGCCGCCCGGATGTTGCCCGACTCGGCGTCGAGGATCCGCAGCCAGTGCTCCTGGTCGACCGAGGCGAGATGGGTCGATGCCTCGGCGGTCAGCTCGATCACGTAGTCCGCGTGCCGGCGGCGGACCAGATCCGTCTCGCCGGCGACCTCCAGCTGCGCCTGAGCGAACTCCCGGACCAGGCGCAGCAACACGAACCGGGCCGGCTCTTCCGCCTCGTACATGCGGCTGACCAGGGACTTCGTGGCCAACGAGGCCAGTGCGTCGAGCACCTCCAGCGGTGTGTAGACGTCGCCGCAGACCGCCGTCGCCGACTCGTGACTGAACCAGATGAAGACCGACAGCCGCGCCAGGACACGCTGCTCGACCGGGGTCAGCAGCCGGTAGCTCCAGCCGACCACGCGATCGACCAGGCTCTCGTCGGGCTCGCCACCCGGCTCCAGCAGGGCACCGATGGTGTCGTCCAACGCATCGGCCAGGGCCTTGACCGACATCACCTGGGCACGGGCGGCGGCGAGCTCGATGGCCAGCGGCAGCCCGTCCAGACGGCGGCAGATGCGGGCCGCGGCGGCGTTCTGGGCCGCTGTCGGGATCCCGCCTGCGGCCAGCCCGGAACGATCCCAGAACAGCTGGACCGCGGGCGAGGCGGCCAGCTCCTTACCGCGTGCGCGGGCCGGCGGCACGCTCAGCGGGCGGACCGTGACCACCGCCTCGCCGGGGACCTGCAGCTGGTGCCGGGAGGTGACCAGGAACGTGAGGTCCGGACACGACGCGACGACCGCCTGGACCAGGTCGCGGACCGGGCCCAGCAGGTGCTGCGCCCCGTCCACCACGAGCAGCTGGCGTCGGGTCCGCAGAGCCTCGACGATGTCGGCGAGCCCGACATCCGGTTCGCCGGTGACGCCGAGGGCCGCGGCGAAGGCCGGGACGAGATCCTCGGACCGGGAGACGCCTGGCACCGGCAGCCACCGCACCCCCTTCGCGTACCCTCCGGAACCGACGTCCTCCCCAGCGGCTCCGACCGCGAGCACCGCCGCCAACCGGGTCTTGCCGACGCCGCCCGGACCGGTCAACGTGACCAGGCGATGATCCGCCAGCAGCGCGCGGATCGCGGTCAGGTCGTCATCGCGACCCAGCAGGGGATCGGCGAAGGTGGGCGGCTCGAGCGAGGGGTGCGACCGGGGCGGTGGGGGTGCCGGGGGGGCGGGGAGCAGAGCGGCGAAGAACTTGTCCCGTTCGTCGCCGCCCAACCTGAGCGCGTCGGCGAGCAGGCTGAGGGTGGTCATCCGAGGGGATCGTCGACCGCGCTCCAGCAGGGACACCGCTTCGGGGCTGAGGCCGGCGCGCGCGGCCAGCCCTTCCTGCGACATGCCCGCCCGTTGGCGGTACCACCGCAGCTCGCTCCCGAACGTGCTCACCCGCACCCACCTCGTCGGACCGCCGTGCTGCTCACCCTAGTGCCCGGCACACCGGGGATGCACCGGATTGTCCGGCTGTTGTCCGTGGTTGGGGTTCCGCGCCGAACGGAAGACTTCCGTTGAGTCTCGGGTCGACGTGTCGGCAAGCTTCTGCGAAACCAGGGGGATGCGGCTCAGGACTGTGGGACTTGGGGGGCGGACCCCATGGGGAGCGACTCGGATCGGGGCCGAGGAGCTGGGGGACGCCCCTCGAACATGCCCTGAGGTCGCGGACGCAGGTTAGGCAACCCTGACGGGCTACGTAGACTCGACAGGTGCCCACCCCGACGAAGACCTGATCATGGACTTCTTCCGCGGTCTGCCGTTTCCTCTGGCGGTCGGTGCTCTGTTCCTCATCGTCCTGTTGCGCGCCGGAGGCACGTACGCCCTCGGCCGGGCCGTTCGGTCCGGAGCAGGTCGCACCACGCGGGTCCAGCGCCTGGTCGACTCGCCGCGGTTCCTCCGGGCGCAGGACCTGGTCGCCCGGTGGGGAGCCCCGATCGTGGTGCTCTCCTTCCTCACCGTCGGGTTCCAGACGCTCGCCAACCTGGCCGCCGGAGTCGGCAAGATGCCGCTGCGGCGCTATCTGCCCGCTTTGGTGATCGGCGGTCTGATCTGGGCCGTGCTGTACGCCACCGTCGGTCTGATCACCCTGGCCGCGCTGGCGCACCTGTACGAGATCTCCCCGGTCGGCGCGATCCTCGGCGGTCTGGTGCTGGCGGCGGGTCTGGGGGGCTACATCGTCTGGCAGGTGCGTCGCAGCCACCCGACTTCTGCACCGGCATCCACGCCTGATGTGGTTTCTGCTCCACAAGATGGCGGGGGGCGCGGCTGACTACGGTGTCCTGGTGACCTTCGACCCGCAGCTCTGGACCCCCGTACCCGGCTTCGACCTCACCGACGTCACCTATCACCGCGCCGTCGACGCCCCGGTCGTCCGAGTCGCCTTCGACCGGCCCGAGGTCCGCAACGCGTTCCGGCCGCACACCGTCGACGAGCTCTACCGCGCGCTCGACCACGCCCGGATGAGCTCGGACGTCGGCGCGGTGCTGCTGACCGGGAACGGACCGTCGGCCAAGGACGGTGGCTGGGCATTCTGCAGCGGGGGTGACCAGCGGATCCGGGGGCGCGCGGGCTACCAGTACGCGGACGGGGAGGGTGCGGACGGGGTCGATCCGGCCGCCCTGGGTCGGCTGCACATCCTGGAGGTGCAGCGGCTGATCCGGTTCATGCCCAAGGTGGTGATCGCCCTGGTCAACGGCTGGGCAGCTGGTGGCGGGCACAGCCTGCACGTGGTCTGCGACCTGACCCTGGCCAGCCGGGAGCACGCCCGGTTCAAGCAGACCGACGCCGACGTGGGCTCCTTCGACGCCGGGTTCGGCTCGGCGTACCTGGCCCGACAGGTGGGGCAGAAGTTCGCCCGCGAGATCTTCTTCCTCGGTGACACCTACGACGCCGAGGACGCGCATCGGATGGGGATGGTCAACCGCGTCGTTGACCATGACCAGCTGGAGCGGGTCGGTCTGGAGTGGGGCGCGAAGATCTGCGCCAAGAGCCCGACCGCCCAGCGGATGCTGAAGTTCGCGTTCAACGCGATCGACGACGGGTTGATCGGCCAGCAGGTCTTCGCCGGCGAGACCACCCGGCTGGCGTACATGACCGACGAGGCGGTGGAGGGCCGGGACGCGTTCCTGGAGAAGCGGTCCCCGGACTGGTCCCGCTTTCCGTACTACTACTGAACTACTACTGACTCAGACGACCCCGTACAGCCGGTCGCCGGCGTCACCGAGCCCGGGCACGATGTAGCCCTGCTCGTTGAGACGCTCGTCCACGGCGGCGGTGACCAGGGTGCACGGCACGGCCAGATCCTCCAGCAGCGCGGTGATCCGCTCGATCCCCTCAGGCGCGGCGAGCAGACAGATGCAGGTGATGTGGTCGGCTCCGCGCCGAACCAGGAACCGTACGGCTTCGGCCAGGGTGCCGCCCGTGGCCAGCATCGGGTCCAGCACGTAGCACTGGCGCCCGGAGAGGTCGTCGGGGAGTCGTTCGGCGTACGTGGACGCCAGCAACGTCTCCTCGTCACGCACCATCCCCACGAAGCCGACCTCGGCGGTCGGCATCAGGCGGGTCATCCCCTCGAGCATCCCCAGACCGGCCCGCAGGATCGGCACCACCAACGGTCGTGGCGGGGCCAGCTTGACCCCGTCCGCCGGACCCACCGGCGTCCGCACCGTGACCGGGGCGACCCGGACCCCGCGAGTCGCTTCGTACGCCAGCAGCGTCACCAGCTCCTCGGTCAGCCGACGGAAGGTCGGCGAGTCGGTTCGTTCGTCCCGCAAGGCGGTCAGCTTGTGCGCGACGAGCGGGTGATCCACGATGCACAGGTCCACGGTCGAACGGTATCGACCCGTCGTCGGGCGCCGGTATCCGAGTCGTGGTTCTGGGTGCTGTCTGACACGATGGGCACGGCTCATCCGGGTCGTGGTGTTGAAGGAGTGGCATGTCGCAGAACAACGACGAGGAGATCGAGTCGTTCGAACCCGATGATGCCGTCGACAACCGCCCGGGTCTGGACGAGGACCTCGATGTCGAGGGTGACGAGGACCCCGCGGGCGCGACCGCGGAGGCCGAGGACGACTCCGACGACGACGACGATGATGACGATGACGACGACGACGACGAGCCCGAGGATGCGCTGGCCGACGAGATCGACTTCGTGATCGCTGCGTACCGCGAGGACGGTCAGGTCAACGTGACCGACCTCAATGCCGACCTCGCCAACGACCTGGAGGAGCTGATCGTCCAGCTCCGCCGGCTGCCGGGTGACGCCGGTGCCATCGGCTTCGTCAGCTTGGTCGAGGAGGTGTTCGTGGCCGTACGGGTCCGTGGTCGGCACGTGCAGGTGGTGCTGAACGACGCGGCCGCCGCCCTGGACTGGCCGATCGCCCGCGACGTGGTCGACCTGCTGGGCGAGGAGCTGCCGGACCCCGACGACGACGCCGAGCCCCTGGGCGACCTGACCATGTTCGCCGATCTCGGTCTGAGCGACTTCGACCTGGGAGCGATCATCGACAACCTGGACCTGGGCTCCGACCAGGCCCTGATGGAGATCGCCGACAAGATCAACATCGGTCCGCAGTTCCGCAAGGTCGCCGAGGCGGCCCTGCAGGACTGACGGTCGCGCCCCGAGGCCCGGCCCGCATCGCCATGGGTAGTCGCTGGGACGACGCCATGCGCCTCGCCCTGGCCGAGGGGGCTGCGGCCGGCGTACGGGCCGATCGTCCGGACGTGCCGATCGGGGCCGTCGTGCTGGACCCCGCGGGTGCTGTGGTCGCCGCCGCCGCCAACGAGCGGGAGCTGACCGGCGACCCGACCGGCCACGCGGAGGTGCTGGCGTTACGGCGGGCCGCCGAGCGGCAGGGGGAGTGGCGGCTCGACGGGCACACCCTGGTGGTCACCCTCGAGCCCTGCACGATGTGCGCCGGTGCCCTGGTGCTGGCGCGGATCGAGCGCCTCGTGTTCGGTGCGTACGATCCCAAGGCCGGCGCCGTGTCCTCGCTGTTCGACGTCGTCCGGGACCCCCGTCTCAACCACCGGATCGACGTCCGCGGGGGCATCCTCGAGGCCGAGTGCGGCGCGGCCCTGCGGGCGTTCTTCGGACGCTGATCGGCGGCCACCGAAGTCGCCACCCGCTGGGAACGGATTTCGTCCGAGGCGTCTGCCTTCGGTATTGTCCTCCGCGGTGGCGTGTCTGAGCGGCCGAAAGAGCGCGCCTCGAAAGCGCGTGAGGGGCAACCCTCCGCGGGTTCAAATCCCGCCGCCACCGCCACGAGCAGCCCCGTCTTCGAACCTGGTGAGGACGGGGTTGCCTCATATCGGGGGTCCCGTTACGACGGGGTTTCGACCGGGGAGGGGGAGCGACGATGATCGACCTCGACCTGATCCTGCTGGTCGGGTCCGTCGTCGTGATCGTGGCGATCCTGTCGGCTCGACTCGGCACCCGGTTCGGGCTGCCGGCCCTGCTGCTCTTCCTCGGCGTCGGCATGCTGCTGGGCCAGACCCGGGTCAACTTCGACAATCCCGAGCTGGCCCACGCGCTCGGGTTCGGGGCCCTGGTCATCATCCTGGCCGAGGGCGGGCTGACCACGAAGTGGTCCGAGATCCGGCCCAGCATCGGGCTGGCCACGGTGCTGGCCACCCTCGGGATCGGGGTCAGCGTGGCGCTGATGGCTGTCTTCGGACACCTCGTCCTGGGACTCGACTGGTGGATCGCCATCCTGCTGGGAGCTGTCTTCTCACCGACGGACGCTGCGGCGGTCTTCTCGGTGTTGCGCAACGTACCGCTGCCCCAACGACTCCGGGGCGTGCTCGAGGCCGAGTCCGGTCTGAACGACGCCCCGACCGTGCTGCTCGTCTCACTGGCCTCCTCGGCCGCGCTGACCGGACACAGCGAGTACGCCCCCGCGCTGCTCGGGGGACTGGTGCTGTTGGAGCTGGCCGCCGGGCTCGGCCTGGGTGTCCTGCTGGGCTGGGTCGGGGTCCAGGTGCTGCGCCGCGTCGCCCTGCCCGCCTCCGGGCTCTACCCGCTGGCCACCATGGTCTGGATCGTCTTCACGTACGGCGTCACGGCTGAGCTGCACACCAGCGGGTTCGCCGCCGTCTACGCCTGCGCGCTGATGCTCGGCAACGCCCAGCTGCCGCACCGCGGGGCCACCCGCTCGTTCGTGGAGGGCACCGGCTGGATCGCCCAGATCGGGCTGTTCGTGATGCTGGGCCTGTTGGCCGTGCCCGAGCGGCTGAACTTCCGCGAGGTGCTGATCGCCCTGGCGGCCGGTCTGTTCCTCACCCTGATCGCCCGGCCCGCCTCGGTCTTCTTGTCCGCGACCGCGTTCCGGATGCCGCTCAAGGAACAGCTGTTCCTGTCCTGGGCCGGTCTGCGGGGTGCCGTGCCGATCATCATGGCCACCGTGCCGCTGTCGATGGGGGTGCCGAATGCGGAGTACCTGTTCGACGTGGTGCTCATCTTCGTCATCATCTTCACCTGCCTGCAGGCACCGACCCTGCCGTTCCTGGCCCGCAAGCTCGGACTGGTCGACCTGGAGCGGGCCCGAGAGGTGGAGGTCGAGGTCGCGCCGCTGGACAAGATCTCCGCCGACATGCTGCAGGTGCGGGTGCCGGAAGGCTCCCGGATCGCCGGGGTGGAGATCAGTGAGCTCCGGCTGCCGCGCGACACAGTGGTCACCCTGGTGATCCGCAACCAGACCCCGTTCGCGCCCTCCGGCCAGGAGCGGCTGAAGGTCGGCGACGAGCTGCTGATCGTCACCCCGACCAGGGAGCGGGAGCGGACCGAGCAACGACTGGCGCTGCTCAGCCGCCAGGGCCGGCTGGCCAGCTGGCGACGGAGCGTGCCGGACCCGACCGACTGAGCTCGGGCGTGGCGCGGCGGGCGCGGCCGGCGCGGCGGCGCGCGGGCGGTGGCGTTGCCGCCGGGAGTCACTCCGGTGGATGCTCGCGGGGCGGGTGGTCGTTTGCCGCCGGGGAGTCACCTCCGGTGGATGCGTACGCGGGGCGGGTGGTCGTTTGCCGCCGGGGAGTCACCTCCGGTGGATGCGTACGCGGGGCGGGTGGTCGTTTGCCGCCGGGGAGTCACCTCCGGTGGATGCGTACGCGGGGCGGGTGGTCGTTTGCCGCCGGGGAGTCACCTCCGGTGGATGCGTACGCGGGGCGGGTGGTCGTTTGCCGCCGGGAGTCACTCCGGTGGATGCGTACGCGGGCCGGTGGTCGTTTGCCGCCGGGGAGTCACATCCGGTGGATGCGTACGCGGGGCGGGTGGTCGTTTGCCGCCGGGGAGTCACATCCGGCGGAATGACCGCGCGCCGGCCCGACCGTCGGCCGGCTGCGCTAGTTCCCCAGGGCGGGGGTGGCCGTCTGGGTCGACGGCAGGCAGGCCGTCGCGGTCTTCACCACGATGGCGGTCGGCGCCTTCTTGTTGAAGCCGCCGTACTTGTCACCGACCAGCACGTCGACCGTGCCGTCGGTGCGCTTGTCGACGCGCACGGTGGCGTCCTTGAAGAAGCCCTTGACCAGCAGCACCTCGGGGTTCTTGGCGTTGGCCCCGACGATCACGGTCTGCTTGATGTTCTCGCCGGTGTTGGAGGTGCGCTGCACCCGGAAGCCCTTGTCGCGCAGGGCCCGGCCGACGTCGCCGGCCAGCCCGCGGCGATCGCCGCCGTTGTAGACGTTGACCGTCACCTGGGTGGATCTGAGCTGGTTGTTGGGCAGGGTCTGCTGGACGCACGGCTCCGGCGGCAGCTCCGGCACCTTGGCGATGACGTTGTTCCAGCCCCACCACGCGCCGTAGCACAGGACCCCGAGCAGGATCAGCAGCGTCAGGGGTGTCCGGACGATCCGGAACACACGACCGATCACTGACTGACTTCCCTTCTGTCACACCACCGGGGTTTGTTGAGCCTACCGGGACCTGGAATTACTTCAGGTCGAGAACCCGGGCGTGCATGGTCTGGCGCTGCTGCAGCGCCGCGCGTAGGGCCCGGTGGAGACCGTCCTCCAGGTAGAGCTCTCCACGCCAGGAGACCACGTGGGCGAACAGGTCACCGTAGAACGTGGAGTCCTCCTCCAGCAGGGCCTCCAGGTCCAGCGTGCGCTTGGTCGTCACCAGCTGATCCAGGCGCACCTGGTGCGGCGCGATGGCCGCCCACTGCTTCTGTACGTACCCGTGGTCCGGGTAGGGGCGTACATCGCCGACGCGCTTGAAGATCACGGCCCAACCCTAGATCACCTGGTCCGAGGTACCCGCTCACGACATCGTTACGATTCGGGCATGACTGAGACTGATGGTCGCGCTCCGCGCTCCGCGGTCCTGCGCTCCGCGGTGTCTCGCTCGTTCGTCGCGATCCTGGGCGACGGAGAACGTGTCGCCCAGAATCGCTCCTGCCCTCCCGAGAGGCTTCGCCCATGACCGAGCCAGCGCCCGCCCCGGACACCGAGGTGCCACCCGAGGTGGCCGCGATCCAGGCCGGCTACACGTTCGACGAGCCGGCGATCGACCTGGGCGTGCTGATGGAGAACGATGCCCCGGTGCCCGACGTCCGGGTCCGCATCCCGCTCTCCATGCTGAACCGTCACGGTCTCGTCGCCGGGGCGACCGGCACGGGCAAGACCAAGACCCTCCAGGTGCTCGCCGAGGCGATCTCCCTGGCCGGTGTCCCGGTCTTCGCCGCCGACATCAAGGGCGACCTGTCGGGCATCGCCGCTCCCGGCGACGGGAACGAGAAGCTGCTGGCCCGCACCCAGAAGATCGGTCAGGACTGGCAACCGCAGGGGTGCCCGGTCGAGTTCTACTCGCTCGGGGGCGGCGACGTCGGCGTGCCGCTGCGCGCGACCGTCACGTCCTTCGGTCCGATCCTGCTGTCCAAGGTGCTCGGTCTGAACAAGACCCAGGAGTCCTCGCTGGGGCTGATCTTCCACTACGCCGACACCGTTGGTCTGCCGCTGCTCGACCTCGCTGACCTGCGCTCCGTGCTCACCCACCTGACCAGTGACGAGGGCAAGGAGGAGCTGAAAGGCATCGGTGGACTCAGCAGCACCACCGTCGGGGTCATCCTGCGCAGCCTGATCACCTTCGCCGACCAGGGGGCGGAGGACTTCTTCGGCGAGCCGGAGTACGACACCGCCGACCTGATGCGGGTCACCGCCGACGGCAAGGGCGTGGTGTCGCTGCTCGAGCTGCCGAACCTGGCGAGTCAGCCGGCGCTCTTCTCCACCTTCTTGATGTGGTTGCTGGCCGACCTGTTCACCGACCTTCCCGAGGTCGGGGACGTCGACAAGCCGAAGCTGGTGTTCTTCTTCGACGAGGCCCACCTGCTGTTCAACGGCGCGTCGCCGGCCTTCCTGCAGGCGATCACCCAGACCGTACGGTTGATCCGGTCGAAGGGCGTGGGCATCTTCTTCGTCACCCAGACCCCGAAGGACGTTCCGGACGACGTGCTCGCCCAGCTCGGTTCGCGGGTCCAGCACCAGCTGCGGGCGCACACCCCGAACGACGCCAAGGCGCTGAAGCAGACGGTCGCGACGTTCCCGAAGTCGCACTACGACCTGGCCGAGGCCCTGCAGTCGCTCGGTATCGGCGAGGCGATCGTCACCGTGATGGATCCCGACGGGGCGCCGACCCCGGTGGCCTGGACCCGGATGCTCGCACCGCAGTCCCTGATGGCGGCGATCCCGGCCGAGTCCCTGCGCCCGGGCATCGCGCAGTCGGCGATGATGACCAAGTACGGACAGGAGATCGATCGCGACTCCGCGTACGAGATGCTCACCCGCAAGCTCGAGCTGGGCGCCCAGGCGGCCGAGCAGGAGCGGATGGCCCAGGAGGCGGCGAGGCAGCAGGCCGAGTACGCCAAGCAGCAGGCCGCCGCGGCCACCCAGGCGGAGAAGGACCGGATCGCCGCCGAGAAGCTGGCCGCCAAGGAGCGGGCCGAGGCCGACCGGCGGGCTGTCCGGGAGCGGGCGGAGGCCGAGCGTCGGGCCGCCGCGGAGGCGCGGGAGGCCGCTCGCACCCGCAAGGCCACCGGCGACGTCGTCGGCAAGGTGCTGCGCTCCGGTATCGCCAGGGACATCGTCCGCGGCATCTTCGGCACGGCCCGGAGGAAGTGACGGGCGCGAGGTCAGGAGAGGCGACGATGACGGAGCGGGTCGCAGTCACCGGTTCGTCGGGCCACTTGGGGCGGGCGGTGGTCGGGGATCTGCGCACCCACGGGTACGACGTGGTCGGGATCGACCGGGTCGACGGCCGGAACGAGGCCGTGGCCACCCACGACTGGGACGGACGGTCGGTCGAGGCGATCGCCGGTTGGCTGGACGGCTGTGACGCGCTGATCCACCTGGCGGCCATCCCGGCGCCCGTCGGCCACCCGCCAGAGGTGGTGTTCAGCAACAACACGCAGGCCACGTTCGCGGCCCTGGAGGCGGCCGGCTCGGTCGGCATCCGGCGTGCCGCGATCGCGTCCAGCGGGTCGGCGTACGGCACCGCGTGGTCGCCCGTGCCGACCCGGGTGCGCTACGTGCCGATCGACGAGGACCACCCGATGATCAACTTCGATCCGTACGGGCTCTCCAAGGAGGTCGACGAGCGCACCGCCGCGGTGATGGCCCGGCGGCACGCGATGTCGGTGGCGGCCCTGCGATTCCACTGGATCACGACGCGTGCCGACCAGCTGGGGACGATCACGGCCCAGCGGCAGGATCCGCGGGACTGGGCCCATGAGGTGCGGAACCTCTGGGGCTACGTCGATCTGCGCGATGCCGCGTCCGCGTGCCGACTGGCGATCGAGGCGGCCGCGGAGAAGCCGTACGGGTTCGTGCCTCTTAACATCGTCGCTGCGGACAACCTGGTGGAGACGTCGATCACCGACCTGCTGACTGAGCACGCCCCGGACATCGAGATCCGGTCCGCACTCGGGCCGACCCAGGGGGCGTTCGCCATCGACCGTGCCGCCGAGGTGATCGGCTGGGTTCCGCAGCACTCCTGGCGGGACCCGGCCTGACGCGATCGGAGCGGCCCGGACGTGCGACGTCCCCGGCAGCCTCGTGAGCTGCCGGGGACGTCGGTGAGGTGCGGTCCGCTGGCGTACGGACCTCTTCCTTGTCGGAACACCACGCCTCAGACGGCTGTGGTGTAGGACTCCTGGCCACGCCGGAGGGCGCGACGCTGGTTGCGCAGGGCCTTGCGCTCGAGCTTCCGCTCGCGAAGGGCCTGCTGGTGCTCGGCGGCCTTGGCGGCGCGATGGCTCACGTTGAGCTGGTCGACGACGTAGGACATGCCGAGGGACTGCTGATAGGTGTCGTACATGATGATTCCTTCGAGTTCATGTGGTGGTGGAGCGGGCAGCCGACACCGGCGGATCTGACACGCAAGATCACGAGCGAGAACACGACCGGTGCTGGACGACCATGATCAACACCTCGCGCGGGTGGCGAGGGCGGTCGTCAGGAACGAAAGACGGGCTGGCTCAGCAGCCGAGGACGGAGGCACCCGTCCAGGCGAGACCGAAGCCGGTCCGATCGTTCGTACCGATGATCATGAACATGGAGTACCTCCTCTCTCTGGGTGACAGGCTGTCGCGGCTCGACCGCGACAAGATCAACTGTAGGGAAGCCCTCCTGACGGTCGCAACCGATTTGATCGGAGGTCCTCGGGTCTTCGACCCCTGGGGTCTCCAGTCATTCGCCCACCCGCGCCCGGGTCGGGTGATCCGTGCCCGCGGACTACGCTCGATCCGACCGCTCGTGACCCGCCTCGAAGGAGCACCGATGGACACCTCCAGGACTCCGCCCGACGACGTCACCGACGCCGACTGGGCCGACCAGAACTCCTCGACCGACCCCTTCGAGGAGTTCGACGCCGCGCCCACGGTGCCGGTGCAGCGCAGCACGACCGAGGCAGATCCGGCCGACGTGGCCGAGCAGTCCGCGGTGGTCCCGCTCACCGACGACGAGGAGTAGCCCGCACGACGGAGGGTGCGGCCGGGTCGGTGCGGCCGGTGGGGTAGACACGGAGCATGAGTGAACTCCCCGCAACCGTGTTCGTGCTCTACGGTGCCACCGGCGATCTGGCCAAGCGGATGGTGCTGCCCGCCTTCTTCGACCTCTACGTCCGGGGTCTGCTCCCGCAGCGCTGGAAGCTGGTCGGCAACGGGCGCGGCGACGTCGCCCACGAGGACTTTCGTGGCCACGTGCACGATGTGCTGACCGAGTTCGGCACCGAGCCGACCGACGAGCAGTGGGCGGCGTTCGCCCCAGATCTGCTGTTCGCCGGCGGCGGGTTCCGTAAGGAGGACGGCGGGGCGCTGCCGGACCTGATCGACCGGACCCGAGACGAGCTGGGCGGCGATGCGCAGCTGATCCACTACCTGGCGGTGCCACCGAGCGCCTTCGCCCCGACCACCGAGGCGTTGCTGGAGCACGACCTGGCCAAGGGCACGAAGGTGGTCTACGAGAAGCCGTACGGCACCTCGCTGGACAGCTTCCGCGAGCTCGACACGCTCGTCCACACGGTGTTCGACGAGGAGCAGGTCTTCCGGATCGATCACTTCCTGGGCAAGGAGGCGACCCAGAACGTCCACATGCTGCGTTTCGCCAACACGATGATCTCCCGGGTCTGGGATCGGGAGTGCATCGAGGAGGTGCAGATCGACGTACCGGAGACCCTCGACATCGCTGATCGGGCCGAGTTCTACGACGCCACCGGAGCGGCGCTGGACATGTTGGTCACCCACCTGTTCCAGGTCGCGGCCGAAGTCGCGATGGAACCCCCCGTCTCGTTCCGACCCGAGGACCTGCAGGACGCCCGGGAGGCGGTGATCGCCGCCTTCCGTCCGCTGGATCCGGCCGACGTGGTCTTCGGCCAGTTCGACGGCTATCGCCAGACGGAGGGGATCGCCGACGACTCGACCACCGACACCTACGTCGCCGCCAAGCTGTGGGTGGACACCGATCGCTGGCGTGACGTGCCCTTCGTGCTGCGCACCGGCAAGCAGCTGAAGGGCGGGGCCCAGCGGCTGAGCCTGCTGTTCCGGGCACCGGACGGACCGCTGCACTCGGCCGGCACCCTGCCCGAGGTGCTCGCCTTCGATCTGGAGGGCAGTGGCCGGATCATGATGGAGCTGACCGTCAAGCACCCCGGACCGGACTTCGTGCCCAACGACGTCGACCACATCCTCCGGCTGGACCAGGTGGCCGACGGCTCGATGGCCCCGTACACCTCGCTGATCTACGACGTGCTCCGCGGGGACCGGTCGCTGTTCACCAGCGCGGTCGGGCTGGAGGCGGCGTTCACCGCCTTCGCCCCGCTGCTCGGACCGGAACGGCCGGACGTCGTGCCCTATCCCGAAGGCAGCTGGGGTCCTCCGGGCGCCGATCGGCTGACCGGCCGCTTCGGCTGGCTCCTCTCCCGCGAGTGATCCAACTCCGCTGACGCACTCCTCGCACCACTCACGCACGCGATGCAACGCGTGCGTGAGGGTGCTGAGGAGTGCGTCAGCGAGTGGATGGAGGTGTCGTCAGGCCGCGACCACTCGGCGAGAGGCCACCAGCTCGCCGGCGAGGTAGCCCTTGACGATCACGACAGAGCCGACGGAGGCCTGCAGCTGGGTCAGCACGATCGGCTCCGCCGTCACGTCCGAGGAACCGATCGGACGTCCGTTGACGTACACGTCGACCCGATCCAGCTCGGCCGCCGTGACCTCGACCCGCAGGCCGACCCGGGTGAAGGCGGCGGTCACCGTCAGCCGGCGTACCGGCAGGCCGGCCAGGATCTCGCCGGCCTTGTCCAGCAGGTCGACATTGCCGCTGAGGATGTCGGCCTTGGTCATCGCGTGCTGGACGGTGGGGGCGACGCCGAGATCCTCGACCGGCGTCCCGGACAGCGCGCCCACCCGCAGACCCCGCCGGATCGCGACCCGCATGTTGGCTCCCTTGGGCAGCTGCGCGTACGGGGACGTGGGCTCGCTGGCCCGGTCGCCGACCAGCTGCATCAGCAGCTGATGGGTCCACACGTTCGCGCCACCGGCGCCCGTCCGGTCGTCGACGCCGAGGATGGGACCGATCTCGTGGTCGGCCCAGCCGGCGGCGAAGAAGTCGGTGGCGGAGTAGCACCGGGCGTCGGTGACCAGCACCGCCGGCCCGTGGTACGTCTGGCCGATCTCGTTGGCGCCGTCCGCCGGGGTGATCGTGAAGGCGGAGGAGAAGGTCGCGCCGATCTCCACGGACTGATCGAGAGACGCGAACCACGGCCCCAGGTCGATGCCCTCCGCCCCGTCCTGGTGCCGCCGGCACAGCGCGAGGTTGAGCGGAGTGGCGATGAACTGGACCGGCTCCGGCACGATCTCGCGCGGAGTCAGGGTCTGCAGGGTGAACTCGCTGGCGTACAGGTGCCCACCGCCGTTGCCGCGGACGTCCACGATCAGCCCGTTCTGCGGCAGCAGGGAGATCAGCCGCGCGAACTCGTCCCGGAACGCAACCGGGTCCTGCACCGAGAACGTGAAGATCCGGATCTGCCCGAAGGTGCCGTGGCTGGTGGTGACCGTCCGGGCCCGGAAGACCGACGGCATGGTGGTCGCCACATCGGCGGCGCCGACGGCCTGCGGCTCGGGGAGCTGGCCGGCTTCGGTCTGCTCGTTCTCCAGCCTGACGACGTCGGGGTGGTAGAGCTGCTTGCGGGCCCGGTCGCGTTCGTCGGCATCCAGGTCGAGGGCGTTCGCGAGCGAAGCCGGGGACACCTCGTCGAGATCGGTCGAGGGCGGCAGGTTGGTCGCCACCTCCCAGGCCACGCGGGTCTCGGCCGTGCTTCCGTCGGCGGTCACGTAGGTGACGTCGATCCAGTCCTCCTCCGGCGGCAGCTGCATGATCAGCGGCCGGATGGTGAGCGAGTCGAGTCCTCGGGCCAGGCTGGCGGCCCGGTTGCTGCCGGCCAACCGGAGACCGTTGATCTCCACGGCCGTGCCGATAGGGACACCGTTCCAGTGCGTGACCTCCACCCCCAGCCCGAAACCGGGAGCGGTGAACCCGGTGACGACACTGGTCACCAGATAGTGCTCGCCGTCGGCCTCGGTGGCCTTCTCCAGCACGAACGGGAGATACGCGACCTTGCCCGCGAACGGCTTGGGCAACAGGTAGTTCGTGTGCAGATCCCGTACCGACATGAAGATGCTGGCCATCTCGCGGTGGAACAGCCACTCCGGCCCCATCGTCTGGGCGGTCTGACGGGACAGCTGGGTCCGCAGCAGCCGCAGCCGCTGGACCGGGTTGACGGCGTGCATGGCGACCTTCAGCGGCAGGTGCACGTAGTTCTGCTCGAGCAGCACCAACGCCTGCTCGACGATCAACCGTCGCTCGGCCAGGGTGAGCGTGCCCGCTCCGACGAGGAAGTCGGGGACGGTCACCGCACCCTCGAGATCGGCTCGGGCGATGGGCCGTTCTGCGGTGGTCTCGACCGGTGGCGGGGTGGTGATGGTCATGGCGGTTCCTCCGAGGTGTAGGACTTCTCAGAGGGAAGGTGCGCCGAGCGCCGGTGCAGATACGTCGAGGGGGAGAGAGCGCGTCGATGACGGACCGTACGGATGCCGTGGAGACCCTTCGGAGACTGGTCGACCTGGTGGTCCCGGCCGACGCGTTCCCCTCGGCGAGCCAGGCCGGCGGCCTGGACTTCCTGGCCCGCTACCTGACCGAGCGTTCCGATCTGCGACCTCGGGTGGAGCGGCTGACAGCCGCGGTGGATCCGACCGCGCACCCGGACTGGGACTGGTTCGCCGAGCTGGTCAACGGGGGCTACTACGCGGACCCGGCCAACGGGGGCAATCGCGACGGGGTGTCCTGGCGGATGGTCGACTGGTCCCCCGAGCCGGCCGGTGGCTGGTCACGGCCCGTGCCGGTCCCCGAGGCGCCACCGGTGGAAGTCACGCCGGACCGGTTGTCGGCCCGTTACGACGCCGTGGTGATCGGGTCGGGGCCGGGTGGCGGGGTGTCGGCCTGCCTGCTCGCCGAGTCGGGGCGGCAGGTGCTGGTCGTGGAGGCCGGGTCGTGGCCCTCGATCGGCGAGCTCAGTCACGACCAGCTGCGGAACCCGCGTTCCGACTGGGGTGTGCTGCCGCTGTCCGGACCCGGTGATGATCATGATCTGCGGGTGCTGGAGATCGGCGGGCGGGCTCGGGAGCTGCGACCGTACGAACCCGGCTGGGCCAACAACGCGATGACGGCCGGTGGCGGCTCGCGGGTCTACGGCGCCCAGGCGTGGCGGTTCGAGCCACGAGACTTCGCGATGGCGAGCACCTACGGCGTGCCCGAGGGGAGCGCCCTGGCCGACTGGCCGATCGACTACGACGACCTGGAGCCGTACTACTCCCGGGCCGACCACGAGCTCGGCGTGTCCGGCTCGGCCGACGGGGAGTCCACCAGGCGGAGCCGGCCCTACCCGATGGCCGCGGTGCGTACCGGACCGAGGCACGACCTGCTGCGGGAGGCGGCAGACCGGCTCGGCTGGGGCTCGGTCCGGGTGCCGCTGTTGATCAACTCGCGGCCGTACGGCGGTCGGGCGGCGTGCGAGGGCTGCCGGATGTGTGTCGGGTTCGCGTGCCCGACCGACGCCAAAGGGGGCACCCAGAACACAGTGCTGCCGCGGGCCTTCGCAACCGGACGGGCGCAGATCCTGCTGCAGACCCGGGCCGAACGGCTGCTGGTGGACGGCCGCGGTCGGGTGGTCGGGGTGGCGTTGGTGGGACGGACGACGACGGGGGAGATCTGGCGGCGCGAGATCGGTGCCGGGGAGGTCGTGGTCGCCGGTGGCGCTGTGGAGTCGGCCAGGTTGCTCCTCAACAGCGCCCACGACGGCGAACCCACCGGGCTGGGCAACCGGACCGACCAGGTCGGTCGACACCTGCAGGGCCACGCCTACGGCGGCGCGGTCGGGATCTTCGACGACGTGGTGGAGGACCTGGTCGGACCCGGTCCGACGGTGTCCACCCACGACTTCCGGCACGGGGTGGACGGCGTCGTCGGCGGCGGGATCCTGGTCGACGAGTTCATCCCGCTGCCGGGCAACGTCTATCGCTCCCTCAGCAGCGCCGGCCTGATTCCCCGCTGGGGATCCGGGGCCAAGCAGGGGATGCGGCAGCTGCTCCGTCGCTCGCTGCGGGTGATGGGTCCGATCCAGGAGGTCACCTCGGCGGACTCACGGGTCCGGATCGACCCGTCCGTGCGGGACCGCTACGGGGTGCCGGTGCCGCGGCTGAGCGGGTCGAGCCACCCCAGTGATCGGCGGGCCCAGGCGATGATCGCCGAGCGGGCGGTCGAGTGGCTGGCGGCCGCCGGTGCCACCCGTACGGTGTCGATGGCCGGGTCGGGTGACGGACCGAGCGCCGGGCAGCACCAGGCGGGGACCTGCCGGATGGGGTCCGACCCGAGGTCCTCGGTGGTGGACCCGTGGTGCCGGGTGTGGGGCCACGACAACGTCCGGGTGGTCGACGCGTCAGTGCACGTCACCAACGGCGGGGTGAACCCGGTGCTGACGGTGTTCGCCAACGCCTACCGGGTGCTCGGTCAGCTGACCCGCTGACGCACTCCTCCGCTCCCTGACGCACCCGCCGCAACGCGTGCGCGAGTGCACGGACGAGTGCGTCAGCGAGAGTCAGGTCAGGGAGCCTCGGGCCACGGTGAGCACCGGGACCGGGGCGTGCTTGACGATCTTGGCCGCGTGCGAACCCAGCAGGAACCGACTGATCGCCGAGGTCTTGGCCCCGATGGCGAGCAGATCCGTCGGCTGCCAGGGCAGCGTGGCGATGGTTTCCGCCCACCCGGTGCCCGCGGCGACGACGACGTCCAGGGACTCCGGGTCCGCGCCCGCCCGGGTCGCCGCGTCGAGGATCTGGGTGCGGACCTGGTCCGCCCACTCGCCGACGACCAGATCCTCGGCCGACAGCTCGATGGTGCCCAGCTGCGCGCTGCTGGATCGGACCGCGAAGCAGGCCACCCGCAACGGGATGCCGAACTCCTGGGCGCGTTGGATGGCGGCCGTGAGCAGCCCGGAGTCGGCGTCGGCACGGCCGAAGCCCACGGTGATCCGGCTGATCCGAGCGTCGGCAGCGACCGCGTACCCCTCCGGTGCGAAGCAGACGGGAGTGTCGAGGCTGTGCAGGATGCGTTGGGCGATGCTGCCCAGCGACACCCGACCCGGCAGACCCGACGTGCCCGAACCCAGGACGACGAGTCCCGCACCGACTCGCTCGCTGACCTGCAGCAGCCCGTCGGTGACCGACCGGGCGGACTCGACCAGATACTCCGCCTCGGCGTCGGCGCCGATCACCCGTCGGGCCCGATCCAGGGCTTCCTCCGCGGAGCTCTGCTGCACCTTCAGGTACTCCTCGTCGCCGAGGAACGGACTGGGCGGCCACGGCACCGGGGTGACGGCGGCGACCACCAGCGGTGAGCCGGTGGATCGGGCGATCAGGGCGCCGAGGTGGCTGGCGGCCTCACCCCGGTCACCTGGGGCGAGGCCGATCACGATGGTGGTCACGTCAGGCCGGCACTTCCGCGTGCTCGACCACCACGTGGGTGACCGGCAGGTTCGGGTACGTCTCCCGAGCCCGGTCCACCACGTCGTAGCGCAGCCAGGCCGACCGGTCCTCCGGGTGGGTGCAGATCACCAGCCGGTCCGGATGGAACTCCTCGACCGCGTTGGCGAGGGCCCGCAGCGGACGGTAGTCGCCGAGCTGGCCACTGGCCTGGAGCTTCTCGGCCCGCAGCAGCTCCAGCGTGCGGTCGAGACGGGCCTGGGCCGCCTCGGTCGTCTTGTCCCACAGGTAGACCGCACCGGCGTGCATGGCCTGACCGGTGTCGATCGGGTTCGCGGGCACGCAGATCAGGTACTCCGCCTTGCCCGAGGCATCGATCCGGTGCAGCTCCTGGATCAGCTCGTCGCCCTCGACGGTCTCGTTGGCCAGCACCAGCACCCGTTGGGCGTCGCCGGTCTCGGCCGCGACGGGAGCCGCCGACGGTGCCTTGTCCCGGATCCGCTTGGTGGCGAAGAAGATCACCAGCAACAGGGCCCACGACAGCAGGCTCAGCAGCAGCTGGGTGAGGGTGTCGGGGTTGAAGGCCATCTGCAGGAGGACGGCGACGATGGCGACGATGACGATGATCGACAACGCCGGGAACAGCCACATCTTGACCACGAGCTTGTCGGGTGTGGTCCGGCGCCTCAGGATCACCTGCGAGATGGCGATCAGCAGGTAGACGAACAAGATCACGGCACCGGAGGAGTTCAGCAGGAACAGGAACACCCGGTCCGGCGAGATCGCCGCGGCGATCACGCACAGGAAGCCGACGATGCTGGAGAACAGGATGGCGGCCCGCGGCACGCCGCCCTTGCTGACCGTCATCAGCACGACCGGGGCCTCGCGCCGAGCCGACAGCACGAACAGCATCCTCGACGCGGTGTAGAGGCCGGAGTTCAAGCAGGACAGCACTGCAGTCAGCACCACGGCGTTCATGATGTGGTCGGCGTACGGGATACCCATCGCCTGGAACGCCGCCACGTACGGCGAGGCCTCGAGCGCCGCGGAGTTCCAGGGCAGGATCACCGCCAGCAGGAAGATCGAACCGACGAAGAAGATCGCGATCCGGACGATCACGGAGTTGGTCGCCTTGGCGATGGCGCGGGCCGGGTCGGCCGACTCCGCCGCGGCGATGGTGGCGATCTCGGCACCGACCATCGAGAAGATCACCACGACGATCGCGGCGAAGATCGCGCTTGGCCCGAGCGGAAAGAAGCCACCGTGCGCGGTCAGGTTGCTGAAGTCCATGTCCTTGTTGGGCCACAGGCCGAGCACGAACAGACCACCCAGCACCAGGAACACCACGATCGCCGCGACCTTGATCCCGGCGAACCAGAACTCGAACTCGCCGAACGACTTGACCGAGAACAGGTTGGTGGCGGTCATCAGCAGCATCAGGACCAGCGACAGCACCCAGAGCGGTATGCCGGGGATCCAGAACTGGATCACCTTGGCGCCGGCGACGGCCTCGAAGCCGACCACGATCACCCAGAAGTACCAGTAGAGCCAGGCCGTCGAGAATCCTGCCCAACCGCCGATGGCGTTGCGGGAGTAGTCGGCGAAGGATCCCGTGGACGGGTTGGCCACGGCCATCTCGCCGAGCATCCGCATCACCATGATGATCAGCAGACCGGTGATCGCGTAGCTCAGGAAGGCACCCGGACCGGCGTTGCCGATCACCACGCCCGAGCCGACGAACAGTCCGGCGCCGATCACGCCACCCATGGCGATCATGGTGAGGTGGCGTTGCTTGAGGCCCTTCTTCAGCTCTGTCGGTGGAGCACCCATGGCGTCCTCATTCTTACGGGGTCAGGCTGAGCCTGACGCTGGTCGGGGCGTGCTGACCGGCAGGATGCCGGGCGTGCTGACCGGCAAGGTGCCGGGGACGTGGCGACGGTACGGCGACATCATTCACCGCTCGGCGAATCATGTCCATGTATGTGCATGTCAGCGTCGTAACAGACCTATGCCTTCTGGGCCTAGTCCTCGAACAGAGAATGGGCCAGCCGGAAGCTCTACTTCCGTCCCACCAGCGAGCGCAGGAAGAAGATCAGGTTGGCGGGGCGCTCGGCCAGCCGCCGCATGAAGTAGCCGTACCAGTCGTCACCGAAGGGCACGTAGGTGCGGACGGTGACGCCCTCGTCGACCAGCCGGGTCTGCTCGCCGTCGCGGATCCCGAACAGCATCTGGATCTCGTAGTCGTCGGTGCCGCGACCGGTCTCGGCCGCGTACGCCTGCGCCGCGGCGATCATCTGCGGGTCGTGGGAGGCGACCATCGGGTAGCCCTCGCCCTGCATCAGCACCCGCAGGCACCGCAGGTAGGAGGCGTCGACGTCGTCCTTGCCCTGGAACGCGACCTCGGCCGGCTCGGAGTAGGCGCCCTTGCACAAGCGGATCCGCGACCCGGTCCCCGACAGCTCGGCGCAGTCGGCCTCGGTCCGGTGCAGGTACGCCTGCAGCACGGTCGCGACGTCGGGGAACTCCCGGCGCAGCTCGCGGACGATGGCCAGCGTGGAGTCGGTGGTGGTGTGGTCCTCGGCGTCGACGTTCACCCAGGCGCCGGCCTCCGCGGCCGCCTGACAGATGATCCGGGCGTTGACCAGGGCCAGCTCTTCGCCGCCGGGCAGCGACTGGCCGAGGGCGGACAGCTTGATGGAGATCTCCAGCCGGCGGGCGCCCTCGGTTCGCGGCAGCTCGAGCCGGCGGTACGCGGCCAGCAGCGAGACGTACGCGTCGACGGTCTTCTCGGCCTCGGAGGCCTGACTGATGTCCTCACCCAGGTAGTCGACCGAGATGGAGCGGCCGCCGGCCAGCAGCGTCCGCACCGCGTCCATCACGGCGTCCTCGGCGGCCCCCGGCACGAACCGGGTGACCAGCGACCGGGTCAGCCGGGAGCGGCTGACGGTGCGCTCGATCCGCTCCGAGCGGGCCGCGGCGAGCAGCACCGGGCGGAGGGGGTTGGTCAGGGTGAGGCTCATGGTCGTCTCCGTCTGCGTCGAGGGGGGCTGGGTCGAGGGGTCAGGACTGGTGCGGGTAGAGGTGGCTGCGGGCCGGCACGAACGTCTCCTTGACCGTCCGGGCCGAGGTCCAGCGGAGCAGGTTGAGCGGCGAGCCGGCCTTGTCGTTGGTGCCGGACGCCCGCCCGCCACCGAAGGGCTGCTGGCCGACGACCGCGCCGGTCGGCTTGTCGTTGACGTAGAAGTTGCCGGCGGCGAAGCGCAGGGCGTGGTCGGCCTGGACGATCGCGGTCCGGTCGTCGGCGATGATCGCCCCGGTCAGCCCGTACGCCGACCCCTGGTCCACCAGACGGAGCGCGTCGGCGTACGCGCCCGGACGGCTGTCGTCGTAGACGTGCAGGGACAGGATCGGGCCGAAGTACTCGGTGCTGAAGGCCGCATCGGACGGGTCCTCGCCGAGCAGCACGGTCGGGTCGATGAAGAACCCCTCCGAGTCGTCGTAGCCGCCACCGGCCGCGATGGTCAGGCTGTCGGTGGCCTTGGCCCGGTCCAGGGCGGCTGCGTTGCGGTCGAAGGCGCGCTGGTCGATCACGGCACCGCCGAAGTTGGTGAAGTCGGTGACGTCGCCGTAGCGGAGACCGGAGACCTTGTCCAGGAAGTCGTCGCCCATCCGGGCCCAGACCGATGAGGGCACGAAGGCCCGCGAGGCGGCGGAGCACTTCTGGCCCTGGAAGTCGAAGGCACCGCGGATCAGGGCGGTGGTGAGCACCTCGGGGTCGGCGGAGCTGTGCGCGACCACGAAGTCCTTGCCGCCGGTCTCGCCGACCAGGCGGGGGTAGCCGCGGTAGGTGGAGAGCTTGGTGCCGACCTGCTGCCACAGGCTCTGGAAGACAGCTGTCGAACCGGTGAAGTGGATGCCGGCCAGGCGGGGGTCGTTCAGCACCACGTCGGAGACGAGCGGGCCGTCGCCGAACACGAGGTTGATGACGCCGTCGGGCAGCCCGGCGGCCTCCAGCAGCTGCATGATCACGTACGCCGCCGCGGCCTGCGTCGGGGCCGCCTTCCAGACCACTGTGTTGCCCATCAGGGCCGGCGCGGTCGGTAGGTTGCCGGCGATGGCGGAGAAGTTGAACGGGGTGATCGCGTAGACGAAGCCCTCCAGGGGCCGGTACTCCACCCGGTTCCAGACGCCGGGGGAGGAGATCGGCTGGTCGGCCAGGATCTGCCGGGCGTAGGCGACGTTGAAGCGCCAGAAGTCGATCAGCTCGCACGGGGTGTCGATCTCGGCCTGGTACGCGGTCTTGGACTGGCCCAGCATGGTGGCGGCGGCCACCCGCTCGCGCCACGGACCGGCCAGCAGGTCGGCCGCCCGCAGGAACACGGCGGCGCGGGCGTCGAACGGCAGGTCGCGCCAGCCGGCGGCCGCGCGGTTCGCCGCCTCGACGGCGTCGGCCACATCGGCCGGGGTGACCTCGGTGTAGCGACCGATCACGCTGGCGTGGCGGTGCGGCTGGACCACCTCGTAGGCCGGGCCGGCGGCGGTGCGGTGGCGACCGTCGATGACCTGGCGGATGTCCAGCGGGTTGGCGACGAGGGTGTCGAGCTCGTGCACCAGACGGGCCCGCTCCGGGGAACCGGGGGCGTAGTCGTTGACGGACTCGTTCAGCGGCAGGGGAACCTGGGTGATGGCGTCCACGGGGCGGATCCTTCGTGACGTGGCCGGAGCGGCCGAGGGGGAACGGCCGACGGGCCGTAGCGGCGGGTGATGCGGTACCCCTAGTCAACCGAATCGGGCCGTATCCTGTCGTTGTCTGATCGGACAAAGGTCGGCGGCGTGCTTCGTGCGATCGACCAACCCTTAGGGAGCGGATCGGAAGATGTCGATGACCGCCTCGGTCCACGGAGTGTCGCTCGGGACGCTGCTGCAAGCCCTGGGGGCCACGGTGGCGACCGCCGTGGTGGCCCCGGCCGGGACGCAGGTCGTCATCGGATCGGTCGCGCTGCTGGAGGACGCCGATCTCGCAGCGACCGGAGCGGGCGGCGACCTGGTCGTCCTGATCGGGGTCTCCGCTCCCGAGGCGCAGGCATGGGTGGCCCGAGTGGCGTCTCTCGACCACCAGCAGCGGCCGCGGGCAGTGGCCACCAAGCGGTTGTCGACCGAGCTGCGGGACGCGGCCACACGGGCAGAGGTGGCCCTGATCGCGGTCCACCCCCAAGCCAGGACGGAGCTCGTGCTGGCCACGATCCGCAGTCTGTTGGAGGGCGGTGCCGGTCCGACGGCGACCGGGGACCGGGCCGACGAGCCGGCGGGAGAGAACGATCTGTACGGGCTGGCCCAGACCGTCGCCGGCCTGACCGGCGGTCTGGTCAGCATCGAGGACGAGCGCTCCCGGCTGCTGGCCTACTCGGCCACCGACGGGGCGGCCGACGAGCTGCGGATGCTGTCGATCCTCGGACGGGCCGGTCCGGCGGACTACCTGCGGCGGCTCCGGGAACGCGGTGTCTTCGACCAGCTGCGCACCGAACGCGGCGCCGTCCAGGTGCCGGCCGACGAGCAGCTCGGTTGGCGGCGGCGGTTGGTGGTCGACATCCGACCGCTCGGCCGCCACGAGAGGCCGCGAGCCGCCGGCGAGGGGGCGACGCTCGGCACGATCTGGATCCAGGAGGGCAGTCGGCCGCTCGATCCGGATGCCGGGTCCGTGCTGGAGGGTGCCGCCGCGATCGCTGCTCGACTGATCGAGCGGGCCCGCAGTGCGCCGACCCAGGAGGCGCTGCAGATCCAGCGTCTGCTGGGCCTCCGCGGTGGGAGCGTGGACATCCCGTCCCTGGCGGCGGCGCTCTCGCTACCGTCGACCGGACCCGCGGCAGTGATCGGGATCGCCCGCCGGTACGCGGACCCCGAGGGTTGGGCCGGCCCGGTGCCGATCGCCGACGTCGCGGCGGCGGTGCGGCTGCACGCGAGTGCGTACGCCCCGGAGTCACTGGTGGCCACGGCCGACGCGCGGATCTACGTGCTGATCCCGCGCACCCGACCCGGTGGGTTGCCCCGGTGGATCGGCGCGATGCTGGAGCGCCTGACCCGGCGGACGGGCATCGACCTGCGCGCCGCCGTGGCCGCACCGATCGCAACCTTGGCCGACATCGGAGCGGCCCGGGTCGAGGTCGACCGCGTCCTCGACCGGCCGGGGACCGAGCGCGTCACCACCCTGGCCGAGTCGCGGACCTCGGTGCTGCTCGGCGAGATCGCCGACCTGGTCGCCGGCCGGGACCAGCTGAGCGACCCTCGCCTGCAGGCCCTGATCGACGACGACCTCGCCCGCGACGGCTCGCTGCTGCCGAGTGTGCAGGAGTATCTCGACCGCTTCGGCGACGTCCGCGCAGCCGCGGCCGCGCTGCACATCCACCCGAACACGCTGCGCTACCGGATCCGTCGGGCCGAGCAGGTGCTGGCCATGGACCTGAGCGACCCCGAGGACCGGCTGCTGGTGCAGGTGCTGCTGCTCGGCCGGCGGCGAGACTGAGGATCGCTGCGGTAATCGATTGCCGCGGTGTGCCTATTCAACGCCACCGGCGCTGCGGAGAGCCTCTCTCGGCGGACTGGATCCCCAGTCGTGACGCCGACGATCGCACTCCACCCCGGTGCTGTGTGCCGGGCAGCGCACACGCCTAGATCTCTTTCAGGTCAACGTGTTGAAACCGGATTCCCGTCAAGATCACGGTACGGCAACAGCTTGCGTGGCGGCCCGGTCGGAGGCCTTGACGCGAGGAAGTCAGCGCGGTCTAATCTCGGTAATCGATTACAGCCATAGGGGGCGACCAGTGGTCCGGTACGGAAACTCAGCGTCACAGACAGCCCGGGACAGCGCGGCGGCGTTGACCCGATCTCCTCTGTCCCGGCGAACCCTGCTGCGGGGGCTCGGCGCCGCGGCCCTCGTCCCCACCCTGGGAATCCCGCTCGCGGCCTGCGGGTCCGACGACAGCGACTCCGGTGGGGGTGGCGGCGGCGGGACGGTCACGTTCGTCTACTACGGCGACGCCGAGAGCCAGAAGGCGTACGACCAGCTGTTCACCAAGTTCCGGAGCGAGCACCCGGAGATCACGCTCAAGGCGCAGGGCATCGCGGCGAAGTCGTGGGCGGACTTCGCCAACGCCGTGGCCACCCGGCTCGCCGGAGGACAGCAGCTCGACGTGGTGCAGATCGCCACCGAGGGCCAGCGGATCTTCATGACCAAGGATCTGCTGGAGCCGCTCGACGACTACATCAAGAAGGACCAGGCGGCGGTGGACGCCTACTACAAGGACACCCCCGAGTCCATCCGGAAGTTCCTCCAGCAGTACGCGTCCAAGGACGGCAAGACCTTCTTCATGCCGGGTGGCTACAACACCATGGCGCTCTACCTGAACACCAAGATCTTCACCGACGCCGGTGTCGAGCCTCCCACCGACACCTGGACCTGGGACGAGTTCCGGGCAGCGGGACAGGCGATCAAGACCAAGACCGGCGCCTTCCTGACCGCCGCCGGCACCGGCTACTTCACCGACGTGATGCCGTGGATGCTCAACAACGGCGCTGCTCCGATCAGTGAGGACTGGACGAAGTCGACCATCAACACCCCGGAAGCAGTGGAGGCCTTGACCTTCGCCCGATCTCTGGTGGTCGACGGGCTCGCACCGAAACCGGGCGGCACCTACGATGCACCGACCCAGATGGCCAAGGGCAAGCTGGCGACCTTCGGTGGCGGCCGATGGCCCACCAACGATCTCCGACGGCTGAAGTTCGTCGAACCGGTCGAGCTGGTCAAGTGGCCGCAGCAGGCGAAGCCCGGCTCACCGGTCGGCTGGGACGCGTGGCCCATCCTGAAGCAGTCCAAGAACAAGGACAGCGCCTGGATCTTCATCACCTACCTGATCTCGGAGACCTTCGGCGACGCGATCACCTCCGGCGGCGGCGGAGCGGTGCCGGCCCGTATCTCCGACGCCACCGGCCCGGAGTTCCTGAAGGACGCACCGAAGAACACCGAGCTGCTCGTCGACCTGCTCGACGTGGCGACCCCGATCCCCGGTCCTGACCGTGGTGCCGAGACCCAGAAAGTGATCGAGGAGGCCTGGACGCAAGGCATCACGGGCACCAAGGACCCGCAGACCGCCCTCGCCGAGGCCGACTCCAAGCTCCAGGCCCTGTTGTCGTGACCGCGGTCGCCGATCCTCGGTTGGAGGGTGTCGCACGCCGGCTGTGGCGGCACCCTTCGACCGGAGGCCGGCAGTCCCCGCTCGCCGGCTGGCTCTTCCTCAGCCCCGCCCTGCTGCTGTTCCTGCTCTTCATCCTCGGTCCGTTCATCGCGGCGATGGCTCTCAGCTTCTACTCCTACGACCTGCTGACTCCGGCGAAGTTCATCGGACTGGACAACTTCAAGGCGCTGCGCCACGACGAGCTGCTGCTGAAGAGCCTGGGCAACACGTTCATCTTCGCGTTCGCGTCGGTCGTCACCCACCTGGTCGGAGGACTGCTGCTGGCGCTCGCCGTCAACCGGGGAGTGCACAAGGCTCTCTCCTACTTCGTGCGCACAGCGATCTTCTTCCCCTTCCTCATCTCCTGGGCGGCGGTCGCCCTGCTGTGGAAGTACGTGCTCGATCCCACCTTCGGGATCTTGAGCTACTACCTGGGCGTCATCGGCATCACCGCACCGGACTGGTTCACCGATCCCGCGTGGGCGCTGCCCTCGATCATCGGCATCGACTTCTGGCACACCATCGGCTACACCTTCTTGATCATGCTCGCCGGGCTGCAGACCGTGCCGGCGGAGATGACCGAGGCGGCGGTGGTGGACGGCGCCAGCCGGGTGCAGACGTTCTTCTTCGTCACCCTGCCGCTGATGACGCCGACCATGTTCTTCGCCTCGGTGATCACCTTCATCGGTGCCTTCCAGATCTTCGACCCGGTCCAGATCATCACCCAGGGCGGTCCGAACGACTCGACCATGACCGCCGTCATGTACCTCTACCAGACCGGTTTCCAGGCCTTCCAGATCGGCTACGCCTCGACCATCGCCCTGGTGGTCTTCGCGGTGATCATGCTGGTCACCCTGATCCAGTTCTGGGGATCACGGAAGTGGGTGCACAACGCATGACCACCACGTCGGCAGCTCCCCCCACCGCCGCGGGCGCGCTTCCCCGCCGCCGGCGGCCCTTCCGGGTCGGACGGCTGATCAAGGGCATCGTGTTGTTCGTGATCGGGGTGCTGATGATCGCGCCGCTGGTGTGGATGATCAGCACCAGCCTGACCGAGCCGATAGCGGCCTTCGACCTGCCGCCCACCTGGGTGCCGGTCCCGTTCAGTCTGCAGAACTTCGGCGACGTGGTGGATCTGATCCCGATCGGCCGCCAGGCGGTCAACAGCCTGATCGTCACCACCATCAGCGTCACCGGTTCCCTGATCACGGCGTCGCTGGCGGCGTACGCCTTCTCCCGGATCCCGTTCCGGGGCCGCGACACCGTCTTCGTCGTCCTGCTCGCGGCCCTGATGGTGCCGACCCAGCTCACCATCATCCCGATCTTCATCATCATGCGGAAGCTCGAGCTGATCGACACCCTGGCCGCGCTGTGGATCCCCGCCCTGGTCAACGTGTTCGCGATCTTCTTCCTCCGGCAGTACTTCAACACCATCCCCCGCGACCTCGACGAGGCAGCGAGGATCGACGGCGCCGGGCACCTCAGGATCCTGTTCCAGATCCTGCTGCCGCTGGCCGGACCGGCCCTGTCGGCCTTGGCGATCCTCGGCTTCGAGGCGTCCTGGAACAACTACTTCGGGCCGTTGATCTTCCTCAACAGCCCGGAGAAGATGACGCTGCCCGTCGGCCTGGTGTCCCTGTCGGCCGGGCAGGGAGGCGGTCCCGCCGTCGTGGTCTTCGCCGGGATCACGCTCGTGGTGGTGCCGATCCTGATCGTCTTCCTCTTCTTCCAGCGCCAGTTCGTGGAGAGCGTCGCGTCCGTGGGAATCCGCGGATGACGACCGACGCTGGGAGCGACCCGCTGCGACGAGCCGCGCGCGAGTGGTGGCCCAACCTGCCGATGCTGCTGGTCGGGTCGATCGCGGTCGCTGCCGCGTGGGCGGTTCTCCGCACTGCCGCCGGATCGGGCTGGATCTCGCTGCTGGGTATCGGTCTGCTGGTGATCCCGCTGCTCGCCGTGCTGCTGGACGGCTGCCTCCGCCTGCTCGACGACCAGCATGTGGGCGTGCTCCAGCTGGCGCGTGGGCTGCCGGGCGTCGTACGCCGGACCTGGCTGGTGACCGGACCCGCGACCCTGGTCGCGCTGCTGGCCGATGCCGCGGCCGTCGCGTGGCAGCGCGGTGGTCAGCCCTGGATGCTCGTCTCCTTGGGTATCTGCACAGCGGTGCTCGCCGGCGTCGTCTTCGTCGGGGTGATCGCGTTGCCGTACGCCCTGCGTTCGCACGCGAGCTGGAAGGAGACCTGGCTGGTCGGCGCCTATCTGGCCAGCCGTCACCCGGTGCTCGCGCTGGGTGTCCTGTCGGCGGCTGCGGTCACCGTCTGGGCGGCGGCTCATCTGAGCTTCGCCCTGCTGCTCCTGCTACCGGCTCCGCTGGCTCTGATCTGGGCGGCGGCCGGATCGGAGGCCTGCCTCCGCGGTCGGGCGCGGCTCGCCAGTGGCCGGCAGCAGCTCATTTGATCGCCCCAGACCCTGGGCCTCTCGTACCGGGGCACTCCTGTTCTCTGACCCCGTCCCCTCTCGTCCCTCTCCGGAAGGAGCTCCGTGGCTTCCCTCGACTGGCCGGTCGTGCACCACTACGACGCATCGCACCTGGATCGGATCTCGTTGCCGATCGGCGGCATCGGCACCGGGAGCATCGGTCTCGGCGGTCGCGGTGATCTTCGCGACTTCGAGGTCGGGAACCGTCCGGGCAAGGGCTTTCGGCCCGAGTGGGCGTTCTTCGCGATCCGGGCCGAGACAGAGGGCCGAGCACCGGTGGCCCTGGCCGTCGAGGGACCCGTTCCGGTCGAGCGCTACGAGGGCGCCTTCGGATCGCCGGCCGCGCACCACGGACTGCCCCGCTTCGCGTCCTGCGAGTTCGAGGCCTCGTACCCGTTCGGCCGGGTGCGGCTGCGGGACGAGAGCTTTCCCGTCGCCGTCGACCTGCTCGGCTTCAACCCCTTCGTGCTCACCGATGTCGCCTCGAGCAGCATCCCGGTGGCGATCCTGCGCCATCGACTCACCAATCTCGCCGAGGCACCCACCACGGTGACCGTGGCGCTGTCGATGAGCAACTTCGTCGGGGCCAACGGGACTGCGGACGGGACCGGTGACAACCGGAACACCCCGCGCGAGGCGAACGGGATCCACGGCCTGACCCTCTCGGCCCCTGGGCTGCCCGCCGCGGCCGAGGCCAGCGGCGAGGTCACCCTGGCCCTGCTGACTCCACCCGGGACGACAGCCAGCCACCGCACCGGGTGGGACGACCGCCGTTGGGGCAACCCCATCCTGGACTTCTGGGACGACCTGCTGGACGACGGTCGGTTGGAAGATCGGCCGACGTCGGCCCCCCGCCCGATCGGCTCGCTCGCCGGCACCGTGACCCTGGGCGCGGGGGAGAGCGTCGAGATGACCTTCCTGCTGACCTGGAACTTCCCACATCGTCGCGCCTGGCGGTCGGAGGACCACGGCGGGATCAACGTCGGCGAGTACAGCGACGCGGTGGTCGGCAACGCGTACTCGGTCGCGTTCCCCGACTCCTGGCAGACGGCCACCGATCTGGTCGGGCGGCTCGGCGAGCTCGAGCAGGCGAGTGTGGACTCGCTGCGTGCCGTGGTCGAGTCCGACGCACCTCGCGAGGTCGTCGAAGCGGCACTGTTCAACTTGAGCACCCTGCGTAGTCCCACCGTCTTCCAGACCGCTGACGGTGAGTACTACGGCTGGGAGGGGGTCGGCGACCGCACCGGCAGCTGCTACGGAACCTGCACCCACGTGTGGGGCTACGAGTTCGCCACGTCGTTGTTGTTCGCGCCCATCGCCCAGTCGTTCCGGCGGACCCAGTTCGCCCGCTGCACCGACGACGCCGGGCTGATGAGCTTCCGGGCGGGGCTGCCGGCCGCCGAGCACTCCCAGACCTGGGACCTCGCTGCCGCGGACGGGCAGATGGCCTGTCTCGTCCACCTGTACCTGGACTGGAAGCTCAGCGGCGATGACGAGTTCCTGACCACGCTGTGGCCGGCGGCCCGGCGGGCCCTCGAGTTCAGCTGGATCCCGGGCGGCTGGGACGCCGACCGGGACGGTGTGATGGAGGGTGTCCAGCACAACACGATGGACGTCGAGTACTACGGCCCCAATCCACAGATGGGCTCCTGGTACCTGGCCGCGCTGCGGGCCTGCGCCGAGATGGCGGAGTCCCAGGGCGACGCCGAGTTCGCGGGCTACTGCCGGCAGCTGTTCACGAGCGGGTCGCAGTGGCTGGATGCCGAGCTGTTCAACGGTGAGTACTACCGGCACGAGGTCCGAGGGGTCAGCGATCCCGCGTCGATCGCCGCGGGTCTCCGGCACCGGAGCATGGGTGCCACGGACTCGACCGAGCCCGACCTCCAGCTGGCCGACGGCTGCCTGGTCGACCAGCTGGTGGGCCAGTACGCGGCCGCACTGGTCGGCCTGGGGAGCGTGCTCGATGCCGATCATGTGGCGACCACCCTGCGTACGGTGCACCGGCGCAACTTCCAGCGCAGCTTCACCCACCACTTCAACCACATGCGCAGCTTCGTGCTCGGGGACGAAGCCGCGGTGCTGATGTGCACCTACGATCCCGACAAGCGACCGAGGAGACCGTTCCCGTACTTCTCTGAGGTGATGACGGGGTTCGAGTACACAGCGGCCACGGGTCTGCTCCAATCGGGCGCCACCGAGGAGGGCCTGGAGATCATCCGGGCCATCCGCGACCGCTACGACGGTCGCAGACGGAACCCGTTCGACGAGGCGGAGTGCGGCCACCACTACGCACGGGCCATGGCCAGCTGGTCGGCCTTCGCCACCTGGAACGACGTCTGGTACGACGGGCGGCGGCGCGAGCTGTCGATCGGTGACCGTCTGGGTCGCGGTCAACGCTTCTGGTCGAGCGGCGCGGCCTTCGGCAGCTGGCAGCCGGGGGCGGGACCCGAGGCGGTCGGGACTCTTCGTGTCGTCCACGGGGAGCTGGCGCTGGACACGCTGATCGTCGACGGCGTGCACCACCCGAGTCCGACGGCGGTCCTCACCCCAGACACGGCCTGGACGGTTCGCGCTGCTGCGCGTGCCTGATGGACACGGCCGGGGAGTCGGGATCCACCCGCCGCGACTACGCTGCCAGCTCGCGAGCAGCAGACGCACCGGGGGTGGCCGTGGTCAAGATCGTGGACGTGGCCGAGGCCGCGCAGGTCTCGGCCGCCACGGTGTCGCGCGCTCTCAACCACAGCAGTCGGGTGGACCCGGTGCTGGCCGAGCGGGTGCGAGCCACGGCCGAACGGCTCGGCTACCGCCCCAACGCCGTGGCTCGGAACCTCCGCCGGCAAGGCACCCAGGTCTGGGCCTTGATCATCACCGACATCAACAACCCCTTCTACACAGCTGTTGCTCGGGGTGTCGAAGATCAGGCCAGTGAGTCCGGGTTCTCGGTGCTGCTCTGCAACACCGACGAGAACCAGGGCAAAGAAGACCGCTACCTCGAGGTGGCTGCGCAGGAACGGGTGGCCGGGGTGATCCTGGCGCCGCGAGCCAGCGACTCCGATGTCTCGGGCCTGTTGAGCAGCAAGATCCCGCTGGTCGCCGTCGACCGCCAGCTCGGCCAGCCGGTGGACTTCGTCACCGCCGCCTCTTTCGAGGGCGCGGTGATGGCCACGGAGCACCTGCTGCGCCAGGGCTGGCGGCGACCCGCCTGTGTGACCAGGCCGGCCGACACGGCGACCACCGAGCAACGGCGTCTCGGGTACGAGGACGTGATGCGCCGCCACGGGCTGCCGGCCGTGGTGCGGCACGTGCCGTTCCACGCCGACAGCGGGCTGCGGGTGATCGACGAGCTGTTCGCGTCGGAGCGACCTCCGGACTCGCTGGTCACTGTGGACTCCATGCTCACCCTCGGGGTGATGACCGGTCTCAAGCGGCGCCGGCTGAAGATCGGCCGAGACGTCGGGCTGATCGGCTTCGACGACGCCGTGTGGGCGCAGGCGGTCGAGCCCCCGTTGTCGGTGATCGCCCAGCCGGCGTACGAGATGGGCGTGGCCGCAGCCCGGCTGCTGGTCGAGCGGATCCGCAACGGGCCGCACGACGAACCACAGACCATGATCATGAGCACCACCATGATCGTCCGGGGCAGCTCGCGCCGGACCCGATCACGAGCGACCAACGGAGAGGCGGATGCGCTACCACGGTGAGGGGATGTACCAGTGGGACACCTGGTGCCACGTCGCCCCGGACGGCCTGGTGCACGCCTTCTACCTGCAGCAGGCCAGACCGGACGGCGGCCGCAGTGCGCAGGACGCCGACAGCCTCGGGCACGCGGTCAGCCACAACCTGATCGACTGGGAGGAGCAGTCCCCGGTCGTCCCACCGTCGCCGCCGGGCGAACCGGGTGATCTGGTCAACTGGACCGGCTCGACAGTGCGAGGGCCGGACAACTACTACCTCTTCTACACGATCAGGTCGTCCCGCGACGGCGGCCGAGGACAGTCGATCGGGCTCGCCACCAGCCCGGACCTGTGGACCTGGACCAAGCATCCCGAGAACCCGGTGCTGATCGCCGACTCCCGCTGGTACAACACCGAGCAGTCACCGGGTCCGAGCGGGGTCGTCGACTGTCGGGACCTGATGGTGGTCAAGCACCCCAGTCGACCCGGGTGGTTCGGCGTCTTCGCGACTCGGGTCGCCCCCGCCCCGGACACCGATGCAGACGGACACCGATGGGACGGGCACCGATGGGACGGGTACCGACGAGCTGCCGCGGGGTGCGGTGTTCGGCGGGGCCTACTCCGAGGACCTGGTGCACTGGGAGCAGACCGGCCCGGTGTTCCGTTCTGACCGCGATGCCTACTCGATCGTGGAGATGCCGGATCTGTTCGAGCTCGACGGGCGCTGGTACCTCACCTTCCTGGAGGACAACGCGTACGGCAACCGGGACGTCCTCGGTGCTCCCGAGCTGAGCTCGGGAACGGTGTACGCGGTGGCCGACCGGATCGAGGGACCGTACGTCGAACCGACCGACAACGTGCTGATGGCCTCCCGGGGGTTCAACGGGATCAGCTGTCGCACCGTGCTGTTCCGCGACCGGCTGCACGTCACGTACACCTCCTGCGAACGCGAGCTGGAGAACGAGACCAAGCCGACGTTCGGCACCCTCAGCCTGCCCAAGGAGCTGCGGCTGATCGACGGGCGGCCCAGGCTCTGCTTCGCCGACATCGTGACCGAGCAGGTCACCGCGACCCTGATCGAGCTCGGCGACGAGCCCGAGCCGGTCGAGCACCACGGGATGCACGAGTCCCGCGGACGGTGGACCCGAGACTCGGGAGGCTGGGTGGGCGCGATCGACACCGCCTGGTCCCGGCGCAGCTTCGCCCCGACGGCGAGCGACCTGATCGCGAGCGTCACCCTGCGTCTCGACGACGGTGTGGCCGCGGGTCTGTTGATACGGCAGGTGGGCAACCGCGGGGCGGTGGCGCTGCTCGATGCCCAACGGCGGCAGGTGTCGCTCTGCACCGTGCCGCGGTTCCAGGTCGTCGACGCCCGCCCGTGGCCGGTCGAGCGCGGCCGCGACTACCGGGTCCGGGTGGTCGGCAACGGCGAGTTCGTCGAGGTGTTCCTCGACGACGAGCTGGTGCTGCAGACCGTCTGGTACGGCTCCCGCCGTGGCGACATCGGGCTGCTGGTCGACCGGGGCCGAGCGGAGTTCCGCGACCTCGAGCTGCTGTCCCTCGCCTAACCCGCGGTCAGCTCGACGGTCTCGCCGGCGGTGAGCCGCGTCGGGCTCGGCAGCCGGAACCGGCCGAGCTCGGGATGCTCGACAGTCGCCTCGGCCAGGTCGAGGGTGCCGCCGAGGAGCTGCAGTGATGCCCGGCCGTCCGCCACGGCAGCGATGCCCCAACCGGCGGCGGTGCTGAAGAAGCAGCGCAGGGCGCCGTCCCGCAGCGCCTCGGCCCGGGGCACGATCGACAGGCTCCGGGCGCTCGCGTCCCACTGCGCACCGGTCAGGGCGATCAGCACCCCCCAGCTGGCCAGCGACCGGGCGTAGTGGTTGCCGCACTCCGCCTCGTTCCAGGGGTTCCGCCGAACCCCGTCGTGCCGGTCCCGGACGGCGCGGACCACCTCCAGGCCCTCGCCGACCAGCCCGTCGTAGATCAGGTTGGTGGCGACCTGGTACTCGATGCCGCTCCACACCTCGTCGCTGTAGACGAACGGGATCCGCGGCCGACCGCCGCGCGGCCAGGTGCAGAGCACCAGACCCTGGTCGTCGTTGAGGGCGTACGTCCGCTGAACGCTGTGGTAGTCGCTGAAGTCCCGCCGGAAGTTGTGCGCGAAGATCGCACCGACCGCACTGCGGACGTGGTCGGGCGGCAGCAGGTGACCGAGACCGTTCAGGTGCGCGTACGTCTGCCCGAGCAGCTGGTCGGACAGGCAGCCCTCGCCGTACTGGTAGCGGTGGGCATCGACGTCGTCGGTGCGCTGCCGGTAGTACTCGCCGTTGTAGAGGACGGCGTCGGCCCGGGCAGAGCCGAGCTCGGCGGCCTCGAGCCAGCGGCCGGCGAGCTCGGTCTCCCCCAGGTGCTCGGCGAGCCGGGCCCCGGCCCGCAGGGCGGCGAAGAAGATCGAGTTGGCGAGCATGTTCTCGCCGTAGAACTCGATGTCGTAGGTGTTGTGCTGCTGGGAGTCCAGCACGAAGTCGCCGTCGGAGTCCCAGGTGGTGAAGGCGAACTCGAGCGCGCGGCGGGCGCCGGGCCACACCTCGCTGAGGAAGGCGTCGTCACCGCTGAAGCGCCACTCGCGGTAGAGCCGGACCACGCTGCCCAGCTGGCCGTCGACCGCCGGATGGAACTCCATCGGGGTGTTGCCGAAGACGGAGTTGGCGCGGAACCGCATCCGCCCGTCGGGCAGGGTCTCGTCCAGGAACTCGGTCCGGCGGGCGCTCCGCTCCAGGCTGGGGAACAACCACGCAGCGGTCTGGGCGTAACCCCACACGTGGGTGCAGGTGCCCTCACAGCTGCCGGCGTGGTCGAAGCTGCCTTCCCAGGCGGCGAACCGGCCGCCGGGCGAGCCGTCCTCGAGCAGCAGGCAGGTGGTGCTGCGCAGCACGACCAGGGTCGAGGTGACGGCGTCGACCACCTCGGCCGGCAGGGTCGAGCCGAACAGCGCGCCGTGGAAGTCCCGGGTCGCAGCCTCCAGCGTGGGCAGGTCGGCGTGCAGTCGCTCGGCGACCTCCCAGGCGTCGGCCGCGGAACGGGCGTAGTGGTTGCGAATGATCTCGTCCGCGCCGTCGTTGGGCAGCCCGCACATGCCGTTCCAGGCGCGCGGCCGATTCGGCGAGTGCCAGGTGAGGTAGAACTCGAAGTCGCGCGTCTCGCCGGCCTCCAGGGTCGCCGCGACCCCCAGCGACCCGGTCCGCAGCTTGGGCAGGTTCTCGGGCGACCGGCCCAGCTCCGAGCCGCCCTCCAGGGTCTCCGGCTGAGGCTCGAGCCGACCGTCGGAGGTGAAGTCGTCCCAGAAGAGCTGCACCCCGTCCTGCCAGAAGTCGACTGCCCACTGCGGGGTGATGGTCGCTCCGGGGTCCGCGGTGGTGAGGGCGGCGGTGCCGAAGTGCACGTGATCGCCGGGAAGATCGGTGCCGAACTCCAGGCCGGAGAGGCGCTCGGACCGCCGTTCGGCGACCCGGGGACGGCCTTCGAACACCGGCATCTGGAACACGTTGTGGTCCACGATGCCGATCGGGGACGACATCGAGCCGGCGACGGTGACGTCGACCGGTCGATCGAGCGGGTTGCGCACCGTGTAGCGCAGCACGGCCCCCGGGATGCCGGATGCGTCGACGTCGAGCGGCACCAGCGGGGTGAACGCCTGCAGCCGCACCTCGACCGGCAGCTCCTCGTCGGCGAACTCGATCGCCAGCAGCGGGTACTCACCGCTCATCCGGCTCGAGTCGAGACGCGGCAGTCCGGCGACCTTGCCGATGTGGTGGCCGGAGTCGCCCTCGTGCGGTGGGCCGATCCTGGCCTCCAGGACCCGGCTGACGGACTCGCCGTCCTGCGGGCAGGCGCGGATGGCGAAGAAGGTGAAGGGCAGCCAGGTGCCCTTGTCGGCGTGGTTGGAGATCTCCCAGTCCCGCAGCTCGCCACGGGCGCCGATCGAGACGTTGCCGGTACCGATGCCACCGAGCGGGAAGGCCGCGGCAGCAGCGCCGGCATCGAGCACCCGTGGTCCCGTCCACGCCGGCGCCGTGCGGTCGGGTCGCGTACGGTCCGGTGCAGGGGCAGCTGTGGTGGCGTCGTCGCGCATGGCCTCACGCTCGCAGAAATCCATTTCACGTTCAAGGGCCGAGAGATTGTTCCGTGCTGCGTACTCCTCGGCCGGGTCGTCACCGGATCCTGATCATCGCGATCGCGGCCTCTGCCCCCGTCAGTGAGCGGTCAGCACGGCGCGCAGCATCACGGTTCTGGCCGGCTGGTCGTCACCACCGATGCGGTCGAGCAGCAGTCGGGCGGCGGTCTCGCCGAGGTGTCGGCTGGGGGAGCTGACGGTGACGATCCCGGGTGGGACGAGCAGGGCGAACGGCAGGTCACCGAAGACGGCGAGACCGAAGCCCGGCGGGGCGAGGCCCTGCTCGAGCAGCACCTGCAGCGCGCCGAGACCGGTCAGGTTGTTGGCGGCGAAGACAGCGTCGGGGGGATCGGGCAGAGCGAGCAGGTCCGACATGGCTGCTCGACCTCCGTCGACCCGGAAGTCGGTGTGGTGGAGGAGATCCGGGGTGGCTCCCGTGGTTGTCCCCACGACATCGGCCCACCCTTCGCGGCGGCTGATGGCGCTCTCCACGTCGGGCGGTCCGGTGATGCAGGCGATGCGTCGGAATCCCTGTTCTGCGAGGGCTCTCGTGGCCAACCGGGCGCCGCTGCGGCCGTCGATCAGCACCACGTCGACGTCGAGCCCGTGCGGTGCGCGATCGACGGCGACCACGTGGCGTCCTCGGCTCACCAGGTCGCGCGCCGCGCTCGGTTCTCCGGCGGCGGCCAGGATGACTCCGCTCATCTGCTCGCTCTCCGCGATCTCCAGGTAGCGGGACTCCTTGCCCCGGTCCTCGTCGGAGTTGCACAGCACCACCGAGTACCCAGCGCCCTGCGCGACGTCCTCGACGCCGCGGGCCAGCGAGGTGAAGAACGGGTTCTCGATGTCCGGGATGATCAAGGCGATGATCTCGGAGTTGCGACGGCGCAGGGCCCGGGCGGGTCGACTCGGGGTGAAGGCCAGCTCGGCCGCGGCCCGTCGTACCAGCCGCGCCTTCTCCTCCGAGACCCGGACGCCGTTGAAGACCCGGGACACCGTGGCGGGGGAGACGCCGGCGCGCCGCGCGACGTCGTAGATCGTGGCCACACTCACCTCGCTGCGGTAGACGTGTGCACCCTATCCGTCGATCCGGATCCGTCGTAGGGTGAAATCGATATCGATGCCAATCGTGGAGGCGGGTCAATGACGACGGGACTGGGTGGCCTCGGCCGCTTGCGGCAGGTGGAGACGCGATCGATCTCCCCCGAGAACTTCGACGGCTCCGTCGGTGGCGGTGGTCGCGCGACCGAGGGGACGGGGGCCGCCTGCGCGCGCGATCTCGGTCAGGGCTGGAAGGTCTCCCCGAGTGTGGTGGTGGAGCCGCACGCGACGTTCTCCATGGCCGAGATCGACGGGCCGGGGCGGATCACCCACCTGTGGATCACCACCCACACCGACCACTGGCGCACGCTGGTGCTGCGGGCGTACTGGGACGGAGCGGACGAGCCGGCCGTGGAGGTCCCGTACGGCGACTTCTTCTGCAGTGGCTGGGGCCGCTTCGCCCAGGTGAGCTCCCAGCCGGTGGCGGCCAACCCGAACGGCGGCTTCAACTCCTACTGGCCGATGCCGTTCCGGACCGGCGCCCACCTCACGGTCGAGAACACCTCCGAGGTGCCGGTCACGGTGTACTACCAGGTGACGTACGAGATCGGTGAGGATCACGCCGAGGACGGCTACCTGCACGCTCAGTGGCGGCGTAGCCGGCCGCTGGCGACCCAGGTGCCGCACACGATCCTGGAGGGCATCGAGGGGAGCGGCCACTACGTCGGCACCTACCTCGCCTGGGGGGTCAACTCGACCGGGTGGTGGGGGGAGGGCGAGATCAAGTTCTTCCTGGACGACGACGTCGACTACCCGACGATCTGCGGGACCGGGACCGAGGACTACTTCGGTGGGGCCTGGAACTTCGACGTGCCGGGTCGGGGTTACGTCGAGTTCTCGACGCCGTACCTCGGGATGCCCCAGGTGATCCGGCCGGACGGCCTCTACGACGCCCAGCAGCGCTTCGGTCTCTACCGCTTCCACGTGCTGGATCCGATCCACTTCTCCTCCAGGCTGGGGGTCAGCATCCAGGCGCTCGGCTGGCGGAGCGGCCACCGCTATCTGCCGCTGCAGGACGACATCGCCTCGACGGCCTTCTTCTACCTCGATCGCCCCGTCGCCCATCGCCCCGAGCCGCCGACCGCCGACCTGATGGAGATCAACTAGGGGTTTCGAGGCCGGGAGCTCTGACGCGGAGTCTCAGGCGAAGAGGGTGAGCAGCTCGCCGGCCACACCCCAGGCGCCCTCGGAGGTGTTGGCCAAGACGGTGGCGGTGGTGCCGCTGACCGGGTCGTGGATCGAGCGCATCGAGACCCCGGCGTCGTAGCCCTCGACCAGGATGGCCGCGGTGGTGGGATGCAGCCAGCAGCCGAGACCGTAGCGCAGGCCCTCGGCCGGCACGTCGTGCCTCGGTCTGGTCATGGTCTGGACCAGCTCGGGTCCCACGATCCGGCCGGCGACCAGGGACTGCCAGAAGAGGTGCAGGTCGTCCACCCGCGCGTAGCTGCCACCGTCACCGTTCCCGCGGACCGGTAGGTGCAGCACGTTCGTCCGATCGCCCTCGTCGAACAGGTAACCCAGCGCGGCGTCGCCCGGCAGCTCGTCGGAGCGCAGGTAGGCGGTGTCGGTCAGCCCGCCGCGGGCCCAGACCTCCTGTTCCAGGTACGCGTGGAAGCCGACGCCACTCAGGCGGTCGATGATCAGGGCCAGCACGATGAAGCCGCCGTTGTTGTAGCTGAACCGCTCACCGGGCGGGAACTCCTGCGGGAAGCCGTCGACCACCGGCACGAAGGCGGCGGTCTCGGCGAGCGTGTGCACCGGGACCGGGAGGATGTAGTCCGAGGCCGCCCAGCCACCCTCCTCGCTGAGGTAGTCACCGATGCCGGACGTGTGCCCCAGCAGGTGCTCGATGGTCACGGCGTCGTCGATCAGCGGGAGATCCTCGCCGAGGATCGGTCGGACCGGGTCGCTCAATCCCAGCACCCCGCTCTCCACCAGCCGCAGGATGCCGAGGGCGGTCAGGATCTTGCTGCCGCTGGCCAGGGCGAACCGGGTCCGGCGGCTGTTCGGGACGGCGAGCGCGCGATGGGCGAAGCCGGTGCAGCGCTCGTACGACGCGTCGCTGCCGTCGATCGCCACGACGCCGGACAGCCGCCGATCCGTGCCCGCGGCGTCGAGGGCGTCGCCGTCGATGTGCATCCGTCCATCCTGACACCGCCGCTGCGTGGTCGGCCAGGGACTTTGTGGTCAGGGGCTGCTGTGCGGGCGGGGGGGTGTGCGTTTTCCGACCACGGTCGGTGTTGGCTTCGGTACGGGCCGCTGGGGTGTGCGTTTTCCGACCACGGTCGGTGTTGGCTTCGGTACGGGCCGCTGGGGTGTGCGTTCTCCGACCACGGTCGGTGTTGGCTTCGGTACGGGCCGCTGGGGTGTGCGTTTTCCGACCACGGTTGGCGTTCGGCCCGATACCCGTACCCCGAGACCGGGCGATTCCGACCACGGTCGGAAAACGCACAATCCTCGCCGCCGCCACGAGCAGCCCGGGCGGCCGCGCTCACACTCGTACGAGGCCGGCCACCGCGGCCGTGGTCTCCTCCTCCACCAGGTCGGCGTTGAGGCGTGCTCCGGCCAGGGCCCCGGCGGCCGCGGCGGCACCGACCTGGGCGCCCAGGTCGCTCACGTTGCCGGCCAGGTAGACGCCGGGCACCGAGCTCTGACCGGCCTGGTCGGCGACGACGTACGTGCCCATCCCCATCGGGTGCTCGACCGTGGTCAGACCCAGGCCGATCAGGAAGCCGGCTCGGGCGACCGCTCGGGACTGGACGGTGACCACGTCGCGCGGGACGAGGGTGCTGTCGGCCAGGACCACCCCGGCGATCCGGTCGTCGTCGATCTGCAGCCCGGCGACCGGCCCGTCGACGATCCGGATGTCCCGGGCCTGCAGCCGCTCCCGATCCTGGGCGGTCAGCTCCAGCCTGTGGGAGAACACCGTCACATCAGCACTGAGCTGACGGAAGAGCAGGGCCTGGTGCGCCACCATCGGGCTGCTCGCGAGCACGCCGATGGCCTGGTCGCGCACCTCCCACCCATGGCAGTACGGGCAGTGGATGACGTCTCGGCCCCAACGCTCGCGCAGGCCCGGGACATCTGGCAGCTCGTCCACCACTCCGGTGGTGACCAGCAGCCGTCGGGCGAAGACGGTCCGGCCGTCCGTCAGTCGCACGGTGAAGCCCATCCCCGGCCGGTCGATGGTGGACACCGTCCCGGTGACGACGGCTCCGCCGTAGGACCGGACCTCGGCGCGACCGCGCTGCAGCAGCTCGGCGGGGGGCATGCCGTCGCGAGCGAGCAGGCCGTGCACCCCTTCGGCCGAGGCGTTGCGCGGCTGACCCGCGTCGATCACCACCACCGACCGTCGGGAGCGGGCGAGCATCAGAGCGCCGTTGAGACCGGCGGCGCCGCCACCGACCACGACCACGTCGTAGGAAGAGTTCAGATCGTCACTGGGCATGCCTCGAGTCTGCTCGGCACCCACCGGAGTCGCAAACATGATTGCCGAAGTGGCAAACTAGAGGGATGGACCAGGATCTCGATCAGACTCTCGACGGTGTCGGACCCCGCCTGCGGGAGCTGCGGAGCAACCGCGAGCTCACCCTGGCCGACCTCTCGGCGGAGACTGGTGTCTCGGTCAGCACCCTGTCCCGCCTCGAATCCGGTGATCGACGGCCGACGCTGGAGCTGCTGCTGCCCTTGGCCAGGGCCTACGGGGTGACCCTCGACGAGCTGGTCGACGCCCCGCCGACGGGCGACCCTCGGATTCACCTCAAGCCGATCAAGGGGAACGGCATGACGATGCTGCCGCTGACCCGTCGGGCCGGGGGGATCCAGGCGTACAAGCTGATCATCCCGGCCCGGTCCGCGCGGCGGCAGCCGGAGCTGAAGACGCACGAAGGCTACGAGTGGCTGTACGTCCTGGACGGCACCCTGCGGGCGGTCATCGGTGAGCACGACCTGACGCTCGCGGCAGGAGAGGCGGCCGAGTTCGACACTCGCGTGCCGCACTGGTTCGGCGCCGCCGACGACCGCGGGGTGGAGTTCTTGAGTCTGTTCGGTCGGCAGGGCGAGCGAGCCCACCTGCGAGCCCGGCCAAGACGCACCTGATCCGTCGAAGGTATCGCCGGAGCCCTGCCTCCACTCCTCCGACCAGTCGACCCCGCCGAGACCGGCGGGACTGTGGGGGAGGGGCTCAGATGAGCTGGAGTGGCTGGTTCAACATCGGTGCGCCGGCGGGCGGGTACAACGGCGCGCCGGCGACCGTCTCGCGGAACAAGGACGTCTGCAACGTCTACGTCCGCGGCAACGACAACGCGTTGTGGCAACGGGGCTACTACAACGGGCAGTGGCATCCGTGGGGTCGCCACGACGACGGTGGCGTGCTCGCGTCGAAGCCCGCCCTGGGGTCGATGGGCCCGGACCACGAACACGTGTTCGTCCGCGGCACCGACGGCAACGTCTACCAGAAGTACTGGACCGCCGCGGGGGGCTGGCGGGGCTGGTTCAACATCGGCGCTCCCGCCGGGGGCTTCAACGGCGCCCCGGCGACGATCTCGCGGACCAAGGACGTCTGCAACGTCTACGTCCGGGGGAACGACAACGCGTTGTGGCAGCGGGGCTACTACGACGGGCAGTGGCATCCGTGGGGTCGCCACAACGACGGTGGTGTGCTGGCCTCGGAACCCACCCTGGGCTCCATGGGTCCCGATCACGAGCATGTGTTCGTACGGGGCACCGACGGCAAGGTCTACCAGAAGTACTGGACCGCGGCCGGCGGCTGGAGTGGTTGGTTCAACATCGGGCAGCCCGCCGGTGGCTTCAACGGTGCGCCGGCGACGATCTCGCGGACCAAGGACGTCTGCAACGTCTACGTCCAGGGCAATGACAACGCGTTGTGGCAGCGGGGCTACTACGACGGGCAGTGGCATCCGTGGGGTCGCCACAACGACGGTGGAGTACTCGCCTCCGAGCCGGCGCTCGGCTCGATGGGACCCCAGCACGAGCACGTGTTCGTCCGGGGCACCGACGGCAACGTGTGGCAGAAGTACTGGCAGTGGACGGCCGAGCCGGTCGGGGAGGTCTCCTTCGCGGTCAACGAGTGCGTCTACGGCTGGACTGCGCGCTACCGCCAATCGGGCACCCACGCAGTGGTTCGCATCCAGCTCAACCCCGATGCCGGCATCAGCGCTGCGACGATGAACACCCTGCGCACGACCTGGCGGGACGGCATCATCGCGACCTGGGCGAACCGGTTCCGCTGCCTGGCTCCCAACGGTGGTCAGCAGTCGTTCACCTTCGACGTGCAGTGGGTCACCTCCGGCGCCCATCACGTCGTCCGGGTGCTGGCCGGACCCGCGCGGTCGAACATGACCAACTGGGACACCGACGACACCGGCAACGTCGCCGCCCACGAGTTCGGGCACATGATCGGCCATCCCGACGAGTACGCCGACGCGGCCTGCCCGGCCCGCAACCCGGTGAGCACCGGCACCGTGATGGACGACAACACCGAGACCGTCGCACGGCTCTACAACCGGCTGGCCACCTTCCACGGCGGCGGGCACACCCCGTCGGCGGGCGGTCCGTTGGAACCCGGAGAGCAGGATCAGGAGGTGACCACCATGAAGCTGATCGACAACCTCAAGCCGGAACCACGGTCCCGGGTGCTCGACCGGCTGCGCTCGGTTGCGGCCGCGGTCGGCGAGGTGCCGGAGGGTCTGGGTGAGACCGAGATCACGTTCGAGGTCAGCGGCGGAGCGCCCGGGGAGCGGTACACCTACCGGCTCGGCGTGCGCGCCGACGGCACCGCCGAGCGTCGTGAGCTCGACGAGCTGCAGGGCACCATGACGGTGGGCGGGGACGCGGAGCCGGCGGTGGCGGCCGAGACCGTTGGCACGGTCGGCACCGAGGTCGCCGGTCGGGTCTTCGCAGCCGCCCGGGAGGCCGGCCTGTTGGACGACGAGGCACCGGTCCAAGCGGAGCGAGCAGAGCTCGTCCCGGACAGTCTGATCGCGATCATCACCGTCCGTGACGGCGACACGGTCCGACGGGTCGTGGTGCCGGCGACCGAGCCGGCGGGAGGTGCCGAGCTGTCGGGCGCGGCTGCGGCCGACGTCCCGTTGAGCACACCGATGCGACTGGCCGTCTCGTCGGTGGAGGCGTGGCAGCCGGTCCTGGCGGCCCTGCAGGCGGTCGAAGCGGCCCTGTAGGCGGGGATTGCCAGACTCCCACCCAGAAAAGCAGAGAAGGCGCCGGCCCTCACGGGCCGGCGCCTTCTCAGGTGGAACGGGTTGTCAGATCGCGCGGACCTTGTCGGCCTGCGGACCCTTCGGGCCCTGGGTGGTGTCGAACTCGACACGCTGACCCTCATCCAGCGAACGGAAGCCGCTCGACTCGATCGCGCTGTAGTGCACGAACACGTCAGCGCCGCCGCCGTCAACCTCGATGAAGCCGAAGCCCTTTTCGCTGTTGAACCACTTCACGGTTCCCTGAGCCATATCTGTCTCCTTACGCCTGTGGGGCTCGCCCTGTGCGAGACTCCCGCACTGTCGGGCGGATGACACTGTGCCAGCCGCCCTCGCAAACTCCAGGGCGTAGCACGAACCACGGCACAAGACTTGCAACAGCAGGTACCAGTCTGGCACAACTCGACAAGGCCGTGGTAACCGCGCCCCATTCGCAGGTCGGATGTTGCGGTCAGCCGGCCTCCAGGCAGTCCGACTCGTCGAGTCCGTCCGGCTGGTCGCACCGCCGAGCGAGGGCCGCGGACATCGCCGGGTCGCTCTGAGCGGTCACCAGCCGAGCGGCTTCACCGAAGACGGCCAGCTGCTCTGGACTCAGCACGTCGATCACCAGCCGGCGTACCTCGCGGACGTGACCGGGCGCGCTGTCGACCAGCTTCTGCCGGCCCTCGGCGGTGAGCCGGGCGATGACGCACCTGGCCTCGCCGCTGCGTCGTTCCATCCAGCCCGCCCGCTCCATCCGGGCCACGGCGTGGGACAGCCGGGAGGGCGAGCCCTGGGAGAGGAGGGCGAGCTCACCCATGCCCATCGAGCCGTCGGGACGCTCCGCCAGCCCGGCCAGCACGTGGTACTCGAAGGTGTTCAGGCCGGTGTCGCGTTTCAGCTGAGCGTCGATGGCCGCCGGCAGCGTCATGATCAGCCCCATGATGGCCTGCCAGCTGCGCAGCTGGTCCTCGGTGAGCCATGGGGGGTCACCGCGCTCGGGCACGGACATTCCCCCATCGTACTGGCTTGAACATTCAAATTCGAGGGTTTACGCTGATGGCGCTTGAACATTCAAATACCCCGAGCCGAGAGACAGCCATGACCCTCCTCCGTATCGACGCCAGCATCCAGGGACCGCGGTCCGCGAGCAGCGCCCTCGCCGATCTGGTGCAGGCCGAGTACACCGCCGCCCATCCCGCCGTTCCGGTGGTCAGCCGCCACCTCGGCCAGCAGCCGCTGCCGTCCGACGCCTGGGCCGCGGCCATCTCCGGGTCGTTCGCCGACCCGTCCCAGCACACGCCGGAGCAGACTGCCGGGGTTGGCCTCGCCCGTGAGCTGGCCACCGAGCTCAGCTCGGCCGAGGCCGTGATCCTCGCGCTCCCGCTCTACAACTGGGGCGTGTCCCAGCACGTGAAGGCCTGGATCGACCTGGCCATCGCCGGTGCCGCTCACGGCACCCAGCTGCTGGACAGCACCCCGGTGGTGCTGCTGGCCACCCGCGGCGGCGCCTACGGACCCGGTACGCCGAAGGAGGGCTGGGACCACAGCATCGACTATCTGCGTCGCGTCCTGGCCGAGGTCTGGGGTGCCGACCTCACCGTCGTCGAGCGCGAGCTGACCCTGGTCGGTGTCAACCCGGCCCTGGACCAGTTCGCCGATCTCGGTGCCGCCGCCAAGGAAGCCGCCGAGGCCGCCGCCATCGAGGCCGGCCGCGCGCTCGCCGCCGCCCGTACGGGAGCCGAGGCCGACGCGGCCTGACCGAGGCCTTCCCCACGGGCGCGTTCTCTGCCACCCTCACCAGTGGCTGACCGAGCCCTGAGGGAGGTATCCCCGCGTGACGATCGACCTGCTACTCGACTGCGACACGGGGGTCGACGACGCGTTGGCGATCTTCTACGCCGTCGGCGAAGGCGCACGGTTGAAGGCGTGCACCGTCACCCACGGGAACGTCCCGGTCGAGATCGGCACCCGGAACACCCTGACCGTGCTCGACCGGCTCGGGCTGACGGACGTCCCGGTGTACGCCGGAGCCGCCCGGCCGATGGCCCAGCCCCTGGAGACCTCGGAGCTGGTCCACGGCCGCGACGGTCTCGGCGACGCCGGCGTCGTTCCCTCGACCCGCGCTCCGGCCGGCGATCTGGCGGCGGCGGAGATCGTCCGGCTGGCGCGGGAGTCGCCGGGCCAGCTGACCCTGGTGGCGGTCGGACCGCTCACCAACATCGGGCTGGCCCTGCTGCTGGAGCCGCGGCTGCCTCTGCTGGTGCGTCGGATCGTGGTGATGGGCGGCGCCGTCGGGGTCGCGGGCAACAGCAGCCAGCTCGCCGAGGCCAACATCTGGCACGATCCCGAGGCCGCTCAGCTGGTCCTCGACGCCGCGTGGGACGTGGTGCTGGTCGGGCTGGAGACCACCATGCGCAGTCCGATGCCGGACGACGTGCTGCACCGGCTCGAGGCCGCCGGCGACGCGCGGGCCCGGTTCGTCTGGGCGATCATCCAGGGCTACCTGGCGTTCTACGAGGCCTCGCTCGGCCGCCGCTCCTGCGTCCCGCACGACGCCATCGCCATCGCCTTGGCCATCGACCCCGAGCTGGCCACCTACCGATGCGTGGAGGCCTTCGTGGAGACCGGACAGGGTCGCACCCGCGGGACCCTGGTGGGCGATCTGCGAGCGTTCCGGCCGGTGCCCACCGATCCGACCGCACCTGGGGTGATCAGGATCGTCGAACGGTTCGACACGGCCACCTTCTACCGGCGGCTGCTGGCGGCGGCGGGGGCCTGACCACGTCCCACTACCGTTACGCAACGGCGAGTCACGAATCGGCCGGAACCCGCCCGTTCGGCGATGCGAGGCGCCGGGCCGAGGGCGGTGCGAGGTTCCACTGCTGGGTGATCCGGAGGGCGTTGACCCGATCGCGGACGCCGAGCTTGCGGTAGGCCCGCTCGAGATGCTTGTAGACGGTCCTCGGCGAGCAGGCGAGTCGATGGGCGATGGCCTGCGTCGAGAACCCCTCGGCGAGCAGGGCCAGCACGCTCAGCTCGCGGGGGGTGAGACCGACGTCGACGGCCTGATCGCTGCCGTTGAGCCGACGGAAGAGTCCCACCTGGCGATCCAGCCCGATCACGACCCGCTGGACCTGGCCGGCCACGGCCAGGTCCTCGTCGGTGAAGTCCGACCCGGACCGGGCCAGCACGTAGCTGTGGTAGACGCATCGGCTCAACCGGAAGTTGATGGCCAGCTGCTGCTCGCAGCCGATCAGACGGACCAGGTGGATCAGCGGCTCTCTCTCCCGATTGGAGACGACCGCTCTGGGCACCCGGTCGTTGGTGCTCGGTCGAGGATCGCCGACCGTCAGGTGCCAGGTGATCAGCGGGTGCCGGCCGACGAGCTCACCGCGCTGCCAGGCGAGGAACTCCTCGGCCAGCGGCTCGAGCGTGTCGACGGGGTGGATGACGATCCCCTGCCGGCCATCGGCTTCCGCCCAGTTGTAGGACGCGGCCGTCACCTCGAAGGTGTCCCGCAGCTGATCGACGATCGCCTCGTGCGGCATCTCCGTCAGCGGCTGTCGCAGCAGGTCGCCGACGAAGCCGATCCACTGCGTCGCCCGCGTCGAGGTCGTGGACATCGTTCCTCCCGCCACCCGCCCCGCCGACGGGTCGAGGACCACTGTGCCGCAGTCCGTGCCCGCTGGGAACAGCTCGTCCCCGGTCAGAACCTGGTACCGAGGGCTCCGGGACGGCAGATCGTCTCCGTGGAGCAGGCCGGATCTCAGGCCGGCGCCGCTCCGCGGTCCTCCAGGCTGCTGGACTCCCACCGCCCCTCGCCCAGCAGCGTCAGCTCGTCGGCGTGCAACCGCTCCAGGCTGCTGCGGTGGCCGACGCTGACGATCGTGCAGTGGGGGAGCACCTCGCGGACGTGCTCGTACATGGCGTGCTCCATGCCCTCGTCCATCGCCGAGGTCGACTCGTCCAGGAAGATCAACGCCGGCTTGCGCAGCAGGATCCGGCCGAACGAGAGCCGCTGCTGCTCACCCGGCGACAGCCTCCGTGCCCAGTCCCGTTCGAGGTCGAGGTTGTCCCCGAGGTGGGCCAGCTGGACCGTCTGCAGCACCGCTCGGGCCTCGTCGTCGGCCAGCTCGGCCGCTGGTGCCGGATAGGACAGGGCCCCGCGCAGCGAGCCGAGCGGCAGATACGGCTGCTGCGAGCAGAACAGGGTGTCCGCGTCGGCGGGCCGCTCGACGGTGCCGTCGGCGTGCGGCCAGAGGCCGGCCATGCTGCGCAGCAGCGTGGTCTTGCCGGTGCCGGACGGACCGGTGATCAAGAGCGTGCTGCCCGCCTCCACGCCGAGCTCCAGGTCGCTGAGCAACGGTCGGCCATCGGGGAGCCGCACCTGGAGATCGCGCACGGTGAGCCCGCTCGGCCGGTCCTCGGTGGAGGGGGTGGGCAGCGCGCGGGCCTCGTCGTCGACGTCGAGCAGCCCGGTGAGCCGGTCGAGCACCGCCCGGTAGCCGGCGAAGTCGTCGTAAGCCAACCGGAAGAACGACAGTGCGCTCAGCACCTGGCCGAACGCGCTAGCGGTCTGCTGGACGTCACCCAGGGTGATCTGGCCGCTGAAGAACCGGCGCGCCTGGAGGATGATCGGGAAGACGACGGCGATCTGGTTGACCACCAGGTTGAAGCCCTGGAACTTCAGGCTGCGGAACACGATCTCCCAGGTGTTGCCGATGACGCCGGCGAACCGGCCCATCAAACCGGTCTTCTCCACCGGCTCGCCGCGGTAGAAGGCGATGTTCTCGGAGTTCTCACGCACCCGGACCAGGGCGTAGCGGTAGGACGCGGTGAGCAGCTCGTTCAGGAAGTTCAACCGGATCAGCGGCCTGCCGATCCGGAACGCGATGAAGGTCGCGATGATCACGTACACGTACGCCACGAAGACCATGCCCCGCGGGATCGTCAGGCCGAACAGGGTCAACGGGCCGGACAGGCTCCAGAGGATGATCGTGAACGACACCAGCGAGACCATCGAGGACACCGCGCCCAGGGCCAGCGACTGGGAGATGCTGGCGAAGGAGGTGATGTCCTCCTGGATGCGCTGGTCGGGGTTGTCGATCGGCTCGGCCACGTAGCGGCTGCGGTGGTACGCGGCCCCACCCAGCCAGTCGTCCACCATCCGCTCGTTCAGCCAGAGCCGCCAGTTGATGATCTGCCGCTGGGCGACGTAGAAGTTGATCAGGATCAGCAGCACGTTGACGGTGGCCAGCACGGCGAAGATGACGATGCTGCGCCAGAAGGCGGGGGCGTCGAGCTGCTGCAGGGCCGTGTACATCTCGTTGCCCTGGTAGGACAGCAGGATGTCGAGCCGCACGGACATCAGCGTGAAGAGCAGCAGCAGCGCCACCGCGAGCAGCGGTCGCCAACCGCTCCGGGTCCGCGGACGCGGCAGGAAGTACGGACCGGACAGTCGCCAGAACTGTCGGCCCCAACGGGACCGGCGAATCAGCAACCAGGCGATCAGCGTGAACCCGATCAGGGTCAACGCGTACGTCCTGAGCAGCCACAGCAGCGACGTCAACCACTCGGTCGACCAGTTGATCTGTTCCACGGATCCTCCCCCGCCAGCAGCCCGCGAATGGGAGAACAGTAGGCGAGGAACGCTCGGCCCACGCGCGAAGGCCCACTTCTGGCCGCTCGCTAGGGTTGCGGCATGACGCAGGAGTCGTTCCCGGCAGGTCAGTCGGGGGCCGGACAGCCAGGACTCGGTCGGCTGAGGGTCGGTCACGCGGAGCGCGAGGCCGTCACCGCGATCCTGCAGGAGGCGGCGGCCGACGGCCGGCTGGACATGGACGAGCTCGACGAACGGCTCGAGGTGGCGCTGCAGGCCAAGACGTACGCCGATCTCGAGCAGCTCGTCGCTGATCTCTCCACCGAGCTGCCCTGGCGCACCGGCCCGAGCCCCCGCCCACCCGCCGTGGTCCAGGGTCCGCCCGTGCCGGGGTACTCACGAGAGGACCCGTTGCGCCTGGACGGCGGGATGAGCAGCGAGAAGCGCGATGGTGTCTGGGTGCTGCCGCCGTTCCTGCGACTGAGCTCGGGGATGGGCTCGGTGAAGGTCAACTGCCTGCAGGCCACCCCGGCGGCGCCGGTGATCGAGGTGGAGGTCGTCGCCGGCGCGGGCTCGGTCACGGTGATCCTGCCGGGCGGCTGGGCCGTGAACGACGACCGACTGGGCAAGTCGATGGGGAGCAAGACGATCAAGGTGCCCCGCACCCCAGCACCGGGGGCGCCGCTGTTGGTCCTCTACGGCAACGTCGGCCTGGGATCGTTCAAGGTCAGGCCCCCGTCCGGGCGCGAGCTGCGCCGGATCTCGGGCTAGGCGTCAGTCCCCGCGCCCACGATCGGCACCGTTCGGCGATCAGGCGCCGCCGAGATCACTTGGTCGGGTGCAGCACGGCCTTGATGTCGTGGCTGTCGACGATGTGGATGACGACGGCTCCCTCGGACGCCCGGGCCCCGACCACCAGGTGCTCGTCGCCCACCGTGCCGAGGTAGATCGCGGTGTAGCCCTCGCGCCAGAAGATGTCACCGGGCTGGGCATCGGCCAGCGGGACGTTCTTCACGCCCTGCTGCTGCGCCTCGGACTGGTGCGGCAGTGACACGCCGGCGGCTTCCCAGGCACCGGCCGTGAGTCCGGAGCAGTCCCAGGCGGACGGACCGTCGCCGCCGTACGCCCACTGGTCGCCCACCTGATCGAGCGCCCGGTCGAGAACCTTCCCGGCGCGTCCGGTCGGGATCGGCACCAGGAACGTGCGACTCGAGGTCGGGTCGGTCACGGTGCGCATGCTGTAGATCTCCTGGCGAGCGCTGCCGTTGACCTGGGTCATCGTGCCCGAGGGTCCCGTGGACGGCGGGTAGGTGACCGTGACCGAGGAGTGGTCGGAGCCGGACTTCTCGCCGATCTGCTGACCGGTCGGGGTCCGGTTCGACCAGACGTAGTCCAACCGCTGCTTCTTGCCGAGCGTCGGGCTGCCGTCCAGGTCCCGCCAGTTGGCGATCAGACCGTGGTCGCCCATGGTCGCCACCGGCTTGGCGTCGGCGTCGTAGTTCACGTTGCAGTCGCAGGTCACGTAGACCGACGAGCCCCCGGCCTGGAACTGGTCAGCGAGGGCGGTGACGGTGTCCAGCTGCCGCTGGTAGAGCGCGCTGCGCTTCTTGTTCTTGCCGTTGACGCCCTTGTTGTAGGCACCGACGAGAAGATGCGTGTTCATCACGTAGAACGTCTCTTGGGTGGCGTTGTCCTGCAGCTGCACCCAGTTGACCCACTTGTCCTTGCTCTTCTCCTTGCCCTTGCCGCCACGGCGTTCCATCACCTGGCCGGCGGAGAAGGCGCGCTGGCGACCTTGGTCGACAGCTGTGTACTTGTCGGTCCGGTAGAAGATCGGCACAGCCGTACGGTCGGTGGTCATGGTGAAGCCATCGGCCGCCCTGGCCGCAGTCGCGCGATCCGAGGAGCTGCCCATCTCCTGCAGGCCGAACACGTCGGCGGTGGCGGTCAGCTCCTTGATGCCGTCAGCGATCCGGCCCTTGGAGTTGCTGAGCAGCACGTTCCAGGTGGCGACACGGATCTCGGAGCTGGGCGGCGCCTCGACGCAGACGGACGCCTGGTCGGTGACCGGGGCGCTGTCGCGCAGGTAGGACTTGTAGCTGCCGGAGTTGTAGACCGACCACGGCTTCCAGGAACCGCGCCCGTTGCCCTTGGTGCCGTCCGCGGCGTCCCAGACCTGGAAGGCCATCCAGGCGTTGCCGACCGGGTCGCGCCAGCTCTTCGCGTCGAGCAGCTTGCCGATGCACCGAGTTGATCTGCCAGAGCCCGTAGTTGCCGCGGGCCGCCTTGTTCACCGCCGTCGGGTTCCACGACGACTCAGCCCCGGCGACCGCGGTGGCCATCGCGACCTGGTCGGCCGGGAACCACTGCGCGGCAGCCTTCGCGGCCGTGGCCTCACGGGCGCTCTTGGTCGCCGGCAGAACACTGTTGGCGGCGATGCACGGGCCGTCCGGAGCCGCGACGGCCGTCGGCGTGCCGATGGTCTCGGCCAGACCGAAGAGCGGCAGGGACAACGCGAACGCCGTGGTCACCGACGCTGCGACCTTCCACCACGACCTCGGGCCCGGGCGTCCGCCAGCGGCCCGTGGTCCGCGCGTCACGCTCTCGCCGACCGTCGCCGTCGTACCCTCGCCCATGGTGCCTTCCTGCTCGGCGCGACGCCCCCCGACGGCCGCGCTCAGTGGCTCGGACACATCCGAGTCACTCACCGCTACAGAGGATAGGCGATCCGCGTCTCGTACAGGGAGCCGTATCGAAAAATTCCGGCCTGCGCACGGAGTTTCCCGGCGTCGCCCGGCGAATCGAGGCTGCCGGGTGTCTCGGACTGGTCCTGCTGGGTGGTGAGAGCAGCGAGCACGTCCGGGGTGGAGCTCAGTCCAGACCGGTGGAGGTCGTGCCCGCGGTCAGCTCGACGGTTCGACCGGGCAGCCGGAGGATGGCCGTCGACCCGGGCGGCACCTCGACCTCGATCGTGCCGCGGTCGCGGTCCCAGTCGACGACGACGTGTCCTCGTCGCGTACCCCGGCGCAGGCGCGCCCGGGTGACGTCGGTGTCCAGCTGCGGAGTGACGGTGAAGCGCTGCCAGCCGTCGGCGCCACGCTTCAGCCCGACCAGTCCCTCGTACAGCCAGATCGCCGGGGTGCCGTGGAAGTAGTGACAGGAGGACCGCGGCTCGTCCCACATCTCCATGAAGGTGAGGTGGCCCTGGTCGAGCCACTGCTTCCAGCCCGGGGTGCCGTCGCGACGCAGCACGTCGAGAGCCAGCTGCGCGTGGCCGTGGCCGGCCAGCACGGGCATCAGGTAGCGCGCCCCGATGTGGCCGACGTTGTGGTGTCGATCGCGGGCCTCGACGTCGGCGACCACGGAGGCGACGACCCGGTCCACCCGGTGAGACGCGACGAAGCCCATCCCCACCGCGAGCAGGTTCGGCGTCTGCCGGTACTCGTCGGCGCTGGTCCGGTAGCTGCCCGACGGCTCGTCCCAGAAGACGCGATCGACAGCGGCGACCAGGCCGTCGGCGGCCTCCATCAGCGCGTTCGCCGTCTCGCCCGCTGCTGCTCGCCGGCACAGGTGGGCGGTGTGGTGCAGGGCCCGGGCCAGGAACAGCGACCCGGTGAACCGTCTGTCCTCCGGCGGCGGGCCGGGGGTGCCGGGGGAGAGGTAGTCGCCGCAGACGCTGTCGACCAGGCCGTCCCGATCCCGGCGGCTCAGCTCCCAGCGCAGGGAGCGGAGCACGGGCTCCAGGTGCTCGTCGATCAGGGCTGTCGCGCCGTACTCGGCCACCAGCTCGGCGAGCAGATACGGGTAGACGGTGGTCCACTCGGGTGACTGCCAGCCCTCGAACCCCCAGCCCGGGGTCGGTGCGATCACCGGCAGCCACCCGTCCGGCCGTTGGGCGTCGCGGAGGTCACAGAGCCACTTGGTGAGCAGCCGCTCGGCGTCGTAGCTGGTCAGCATCGCCGGCAGCGCGGTCTGCGCGTCACCGGTCCACCCGTTCTTCTCGTACGTGGGTGTGTCGGTCGGAAGGTGGATCAAGTTGTTGTCCAGGGTTCTGACCATCGCCTGCTGGAAGCGCTCCAGGTACGGGTCGGAGCAGCTGAACTCGGCCCAGCGCGGCATGGTGGCGGTCACCCGTTCGCCCGTCAGCCGGAGCCGCTGCGGGGCGTCGGCGAGGCCGTCGATCTGCACGTACCGGAAGCCCTTGTAGCTGAACCGCGGGGCGAACCGGGGGTGATCGAGGTCGAGTCGGACGTGATCGACCTGCATGGCCCCGGCCACGTGCTCGTTGTCGTTGTCGACGCTCCCGTCGGGACGCAGCCGCTCCCCGTGCGTCGCGGTGACGCTGATCCCCTGGTCAGTCAGCAGCTCGTACCGGCACCAGCCGGCGATCACGCTGCCCAGGTCGGCCACCCAGCGCTCGGGGCCGAGCCGTCGCCAGGTCACCGCGAAGGTCTCGACGACCCGCACCGGATCGTGCTCGGCCGGGACGATCGTCGGGACACCGTCGGGGAAGTCGGCGAGCACGGCGTCGGACCAGAGGCTGTCGTCGAAGGTGACGGCGGTCCAGTCGTCGGGATCGAGGCGGCAGTCGTAGTCCTCGCCGCCGTACATCGAGTCCGCGGTGACCGACCCGGTGCTCGCCTTCCACTCCGGACCGCTGACGATCACCTCGGAGCTGCCGTCGGCGTAGGCCAGGTGCAGCTCGGCCAGGGCTCGACAGCTGCCCCGCCACGGCGGCGTGTGCCAGCCCCACACGTTCGGGGTGTTCATCGCGTAGAAGCCGCGGCCGACCTCGATGGCCAGGGCGTTGGGTCCCACCGCGATCAGGTCGGTGACCTCGTACGCGTTCAGCAGCACGGTCGTGCCGAAGTCGGTCTGTCCGGGTGCCAGCTCGTCGGCGGAGACCCGAGAACCGTTGAGGTGGGCGTGGTACGCCCCGAGGCCGGTCACCAGCAGGCGGGCCGAGGTGACTGGCGAACTGGTGGTGAAGGTGCGACGCAGGAGTGGATGCTGCGGGTCGGTGCCGGGCGCAGTGATCCAGCTGGCGGTGGACGGCGTCGTCTCGGTCACCCGTCGACCCTGCCACAGGCGCGGGCTGTACCGAGGAGCTCGACGAGACCAGTCAGAAATGGATGGGACAGAGTGGCGCCGTGAGTCGTCGACCTCAGTGTCGGGCTCGCTCCTCGATGACGGGCGATGGTGGCCAACCGCTGCTGAACATCACGTTTGATGCGTGTGACCGGGATCTCGCTCGTCGGTTGCGCCGGAACCACCGAGTAGGCCTTCCCGACGGCTACCCCGGTCACCGGGTGACCCAACGGGGTCTTCGTCGTCGTAGGCAGGGACAGCCAGGAGCACCTGGTCCCGCGTCGACGACGTCGTCCGCGGAGGGGTGAAGACCCAGTGGCGGTAGAGGAGGAAGTTCCAGAGGGTCGATCCTGCGACGACCACGACCTTTGCCACCAGGTACCTGTCGCCCACGTGCCCAGCGGTCGTCACCACCGCGAGGGTGATCACGTAGTTGGCCGCCACCAGCGAGCCGTACCGCAGTGCATGCTGCATCAACCCCTGGGAGCCCCGAGATGACATCGCCGTCCGGTTGAGCAGAAAGTTCACCGTGACAGCGGTGCAGAAGGCCACCGTGGTGGCGAGGCCGAGCGAAAGCCCGTAGACCTCATGGAGGAGGGCCAGCAGTCCTATGTCGACGACGACTGTGACGCCGCCGATGATCAGGTACCAGAACAGCTGACGTGGCAACCGCGGCTTGGGCACCGATGGCGAGCGGCTGTCCGTCGGTCGGGAGGATGCTTCGGGGCCAGCCATGTCACGTCCCGACCGGCACGTAGAGATCGAAGCGGCCGATGTCCATCTTCTGGTACTGGTCCACCGGCATCCGCGGGTACGGGACCTGACCTTCCAGATAGATGTACGCCACCTTCGAAGGGTCGGCGGCGTTGACGGTGGCGTTCTCCTCGTCGAACCGGATGGGCAGGTGAACCGCTGCCTGGAGCTGCCCCGCACCGAGGTAGTCGACCAGGTACGCGCCCCAGTAATCCCCGGCGACGTAGGGGATCTGCCGGGTCTCCAGCTCGCTGACCACCTGCTTGGCGTCGGCGTTGGGGTCGATCCACTGCCAGCCGACCTGCTGATGCACCACGGGAACGCAGAACAAGAGTGCCCAGGCCGTCGGCACCGTGATCACCAACCACGGCGATTCGCGGATGCGCTGAGGGATCAGCAGCAGCCACGCCCCCAACCCCATCAGCAGCTCCGGGAGGAACGGCAAGGCATACCGCCCGTCCGCGATGTTGCTGAGTGGGGAATAGAGCGCGAGGACCGGGAAGGCAAGAGCCCCGGCGACCAGGATCGGCAGGGCCTGCGGGCCCTTGCGGATCACGAGCAGCACCATCCCGACGATCGAACCGATGATCAGCAGGGCTGCGACTCCGACCGCGACCGCGTCGGGTCCGACCCAGTACCCACCCAGCTCGGTCCGGAGACCGAAGGCCCGCGGGAGCAGCTCGGCGACGAACCTGACCATGCGCTCGGGGTAGGTGGCTTGCACCACCGGCGTGGCTGATGCCGGCCAACCGTTCTGCGCCATGAACAGCAGCCACGGGCTCACTCCCAGCAGCCCGCCGGCGGCGAGTGGCAGCCACCATCGGCGCAGCTCCCGCCGGTGATGCAGCGTCGGCACGATCAACGCCAGCAGCGAGACGGTGCCGAAGATCGGATGGCTCCAGATCGCGAACCCCGCGGCGAACCCGGCGAAGCCAGCGGTCCTGGCCAGGCGTTGTTCCGTACGCATCGCGTGGCACGCCAACGCGAGCGCGACGATCAGCGCGATGTATCCGGTCGGGTAGCCCATGTAGGAGCGCAGGGACAGCTTCGTCAGCGCGCCGGAGGTGGTCCACCCGATCAGCGCCAGGGCCGCGGCCGGTACCCGGCCGAAGAGCGGTCGCGCCAACCGGTACAGCGCGTAGCCGGCCACCGCGGACAGCGCAAACGGCACGATCCGCAGCGGCCACACCCCGCCCCAGAACGCCAGGAGCGGCGCAATCAGGTAGGTCTCGGTCGCCGAGCCGTACTCGTTCCCTGCCACGATGAGGCGGAACTTTCCGTGCAGGACCTCGTACGCCTGCAGACCGGTGACGCCCTCGTCGGCGTTCACCGGGACCAGTGACGTGTGCATCAGCCAGAACCTGATCAGCACGCCGACCGCCACCGCCGGAAGGCACGCCAGCAGCAGCGTACGGGTCGACACCCCGGCTCGGTCCGACTCAGGGTCGGTGAGCACCGGCATCCACGTGTCCTTCGGGTAATGTGCGACGGCATCAGGCTAACCGCACCGACGCGCCCCGGCCTGCAGGACCAACAGTCGAGCGCGGCTCGACGAGATCGTCAGGAGTGGCCTGGTGGCAGACCGTGGGTCAGCCCCGGCTTCACCCCCGCCCCCCGACGGTGACGTTTCCGCGTACTTCCGCACCCGGCTGGCCCCGAACCCACATCGCGCAGCCATCTGGAAGCACCTGTGCGCCTACCTGCAGCGCTGGATCCCCGCCGACTCCGACGTGTTGGAGCTGGGCGCCGGGTGGTGCGACTTCGCGAACACCATTCACGCGCGGCGTGTGGTGGCGATGGACCTGGACACCACTGTGCGGCGCGCCGTCGCCGAGCACGTGGAGGCCGAGGTGGGGGACTGCACTGACCTCTCGCGGTTCGACTCCGGCTCGTTCGACGTGGTGTTCGCCTCCAATCTGCTCGAGCACCTGGAGCGGCCGGCAACCGCGCAGCTGCTGGCCGAGTCGGCTCGGGTGCTGCGGGAGGGCGGCATCCTGATGCTGCTGCAACCGAACTTTCGGCTGAACCCCGGCGGCTACTTCGACGACTACACGCACGTGTCGATCTACACCGACCGGTCGCTGGCCGACTATTTGCGTGCCCAGGACTGGCGGACCATCCAGGTGCATCCGCGATTTCTTCCGTTGACGATGAACAGCAAGGGCTCCGCCTTGACCTTCTTGGTGCCCTGGTACCTGCGGTCTCCCCTCAAGCCGCTGGCCGGCCAGATGCTCCTGATCGCCACGCCGGAGTCCAGCCATGTGGAACGGTAAGACGTTGTCGGTGGTGCTGCCGACCTACAACGAGAAGGACAGCATCGCCGAGACCATCAGGGCCTTCGAGAAGCTCGGCATCGTCGACGACATCCTGGTGATCAACAACAACGCCGCGGAAGGGACCTCCGACGAGGTCGTCCTGACCACGGCCCGCGAGGTGCTGGAGCCACGGCAGGGCTACGGCGCAGCAATCCTTCGCGGGCTCTCCGAGGTCGACAGCGACCTGATCTGCATCTGTGAACCCGACGGCACCTTCAACCCGAAGGACCTGACGAAGCTGCTCCCCTTCACCGAGGACTGCAGCTTGGTGCTCGGGTCACGCACGGTGTCGAACTTCATCTGGGACGGCGCCAACATGGGCTGGTTCCTGCAGTGGGGCAACTGGGCGGTCGCCAAGACCATCGAGGTGCTGTTCAACACCTCTTACCTCAGTGATGTCGGCTGCACCTTCCGGGTCGTCTCCAGGGAACTGGTCCCTGGCCTGCTGCGCGACTCCCGCATTCACGGCTCCGCCTTCGGCCTCGAGATGTTGATGCTCGCCCTGGTGGCACGGGACACCGTCGTCCAGGTTCCGGTGAACTATCACCCGCGGATCGGCACGTCGGCAGTCACCGGAGACACCCGAACCGCGATTCGCCTCGGCCTGCAGATGCTCTCGATCGTGCTCTCGATGCGCATTCGACCGCCGCGCCGCCGACATCGACCAACGGGCCGCCGCGGTCAGGACCATGCTTCGCGGCAACAAGCGCTGTGGAACCCGGTGGGTCCCTCCGATCGAAGCAGCCTTGGTCGCAAGGACGAGGATGCCGACCGCGCACCCCGATGAGGCTGCCCACCGGCTGACGACCCCGTCACACCGTCAGGGCTGGTTGCACAGGCCGGTCGAGTGGTTGAAGCCTGGAGACCGCCCGCCCTCAGACCATCGGTCCGCGGGTCACTCTTTGTTCTAGTTCCTGGTCGGGCCAGGGGGATCCGGACGGCGGTTCCCCGAACCCACCACGCCGCCGCGCGACGGTGGCGCTTCCCTGGTGGGAGTGGCGGAGGATACGAGATTCGAACTCGTGAGGGCGTGAACCCAACCCGCTTTCCAAACCCGAGGACGCCCACGCAATCGACAACGCGAGCGCTCTCGTGTTTGCCAAGCATGCGGGAGGACGCCTGATCGCACAGGGGCGAACGTCGGCGAACGAGACCCAAGTTGAGACCCTCGTGCCGTCGTTTGTGCAGGCTGTGATCTGACATCGCCAGCAAGCCCGCCGAGCCGCCGAAGTCATGTCCGTATTGCAGGTCAGACGACGCAAGTCCGTCACAGGTCTCGGACCGAGATCTTCGGTCGGAGACACAGGCGCACGTCCACTTGCTCCGCGAACGCCGACGAACGAAGGCAACTGCGGACTTCCTGATGTTCGCGACGCCATCGTCAGGCAGTTGGTCATTCAGACCTCGCCGGTCAGGCGCTCGCGCTTCTCGGCCCCAAGGTGCGTCGAGTCGCGCGCTGCGGTCCCTCCGGGACCGCCGGACAGCGCGACACTGCAAGAACAACACGAGCTTTGCAATCCCGCTCTCCCGGCCGAGCCGTGCCACCGCCCGCACGCGCGCAGATCATGGCTTGGTCCGACCCTCCTACGGAGTGGAGGCTGTCATGATGCTGCCATGACTGCGGGGCTCGAGTGGGGGGACCGACCGCTGCTGCTGACCGTAGACGCGGATCCGCGGCAGTTGGGGCGTATCGAGACTGAACTGCAGCGCGCTTTCGGCGTCGACTTTCGCGTGCGCGGGGAACACTCCGTCGCAGAGGCTCTGACCACCCTGCGCGGTGCCGCCGAGCGTGGTGAGCGGGTCGCCGTCGTGCTTGTCGACGACTCGTTTTCCGACGCCGACCGGGCGGAGGTCTTCGGCGTCGCTCGCAGCTTGCATCCCCATGCCCGCCGGGCGCTGCTTGTGGCGTGGGGGGCCTGGGCGCACCAGGAGTCGGCCCGGGTCATCCTGCGTTCGATGGCGGTCGGAGACATCAGCTACTACGTACTCAAGCCGTGGGCCGCCCGAGACGAACTGTTCCATCGTGTGGTCGCAGAGTTCGTCCAGGAGTGGGCGCGCAGCGAACCGTCGAACCGGCGCGAGGTGGTGGTCGTGGCTGACCGTCGGATCGGTGCGGCGCACCATGTCAGCGACTTGCTGAACCGCAACGGCATTCCCCACGCCTTCCGCCAGCGGGACTCCGTGGCCGGGCAGCAGGTGTTGCGCGAGGTCGGCCACCCGGAGGGTGAGGTCGTGGTCTGGATGCCCGCTATCGGAGGCACCTGCCTGGTGGATCCGACCGACGCCGAGATTGTGGAAGCGTGGGGCATTCCGACAACCCTGCCAGATACCGAGCGGGACTTCGACCTGCTCATCGTCGGTGCTGGCCCGGCTGGACTGTCGGCGGCGGTCTACGCGGCATCGGAGGGGATCCGGACGCTGGTCGTGGAGCGGGAGGCGATCGGTGGGCAGGCGGGGACCAGTTCGTTGATCCGGAACTACCTCGGCTTCTCCCGCGGACTCTCGGGCGCGGACCTGGCGCAGCGCGGATATCAGCAGGCGTGGGTGTTCGGCGCGCGGTTCCTGCTGATGCGCGAGGTGGAACGGTTAACCCACGACGGTGCCGGTTTCGTCGCCGACGTCTGTGACATCGGACAGGTGCGGGCGAGCGCGGTCGCGGTGTGCAGCGGCGTGTCCTACCGCCGGTTGCCGGTGCGGAGTCTCGACGAGCTCAGCGGGTTGGGTGTCTACTACGGAGCCAGCGTGTCTGTCGCTCACGCGCTCGCCGGTCTGTCGTCCGCCGTCGTCGGGGCCGGCAACTCGGCCGGACAGGCGGCGTTGCACCTGGCCAGGTACTGCGCGGCGGTCCACTTGATTGTCCGCGGCGCCGGTCTGGGCCATGGCATGTCGGCCTACCTGGCGGACGCCATTGCCGCCGATCCGAAGATCCAAGTCCACCTGAGCACCGAGGCGGTCGCGGGTGGCGGCGACGGGCAGCTGGAGACCGTGACCATCCGCAACCGGCGCTCGGGTGTCGAGAGGGTCCTCGCGGTCAGCGGGCTGTTTGTCATGATCGGGGCGCATCCGCGCACCAACTGGCTTCCCGCCGAGCTTGCGCGGGACCCCTACGGTTTCTTGCTGACCGGCTCCGACGCCGAGGCGGCAGCCAACTGGACGCTGCGCCGCCGGCTTCACCCGCACGAGACAACCGTGCCTGGGATCTTTGCAGTCGGCGACATCCGCAGCGGCTCGGTCAAACGGGTCGCCTCGTCGGTTGGCGAGGGTTCGGTGGTGGTCTCCGAGATTCACCGCGTCCTTGCGGAGCGGGCCGTCTGATCGGCGCCAGAGGCTTCAACAGTGACGCCAAGCACCAGAAGATCTGTGCCGAGCTCGCCGCCGGCGGACGATAATCCACCAGGTCGAAACATCCAGCGACGTGTTGGTACTCGAGTCTGGCAGGCTCTGCGTGGAGACGGTCACCTTTGATGCGGTTCGCATGCGACTTCGGACGCTCCGGCTGGTGTCGTGGGAAGAGTGGTGTCGTTTCTACACCGGCGAATCTCACCGCCGGCGTGGTCACCGAGACCCATGCGTGGTCCTTCGCCTGAGCTCGTAGGCCTGTACGCGGATCCAGGCGAACGGCCCCAAGCTCGCTTAGGCCCCGCATCGCTGGCGCGCTTGGACGCTGGCAGACCGCCTCGGTGACACCCTGCCCACGTTCGACGCGATGCTGGACTAGGGCGTGAGCAGGGCGCGTGCGCGGGTGGAGGAGACGATGTCCCCCTTCGCGTCGAACTCGGCGAGCGCCCGCTCGGTGGCGGCCTGCGACGCGCCCGGCCGTCCGAGCAAGCGCTCCACCTCGGCGAGGTCCAGGAACACCGTTCCCCGGTCGAACAGGAAGTCCGTCGCCTCGACGATCGAGACGGCCTCTCGGATGCGTTCCTCGGCTCCGGCCGCGTTCCGCTTCAAGGCGGCGACGCGAGCGAGGACGCCGAGCCCGAGCGCCCGTTCGATCGCGGCCGAGCTCTGCACGGCGTACTCCGCCGCCTCGGCCGCCTCGTCAACGAGTCCTAGCGCGATCCGGGACTGCGCGAGAAACGCGTCGAGATACCCCCATCGGAGACCGTGTTCGGACAGGGCCGCGGTCGCTTCCTCGACAACCGCATTCGCCGTGCGCACCTGGCCCGCGATCATCTCCACGTCGAACAGCACCTCGGCCGAGAACCAGCATCCGAGGTCCTGGCCGGTGTCGCGGATGAACGTTCGATAACGAGTGACCTCACCGCGGGCGCCGTCGAAGTCTCCGAGACGCGCGCGAAGGTGGGCCAGCGCATGACCGGTGGACGCTTCCACTCCCCGGTTGCCTCGGTACTGCTCAAGGATGCTTTCGACCCGGTCGATCCCCTCGCCCACCGGCGTCGGGCCACGGACCATCGAGGAGGCGATGTTATGCAGGACGTTCGCTGTCTCGTAGCTGTTGCTAGCCCGTTGGGCGTGCTCCAGCGCGTGGTCCAGGGCCTCGAGCTGCCTGCCTGCCTGCCCGACGTCCCACTCGACCTCGCCGATCAGTTGCCAAGCCCTGCTGAGGCCGACCTCGTTCCTGGACCGCTCGAAGACGGCGGCTGCCTCGAGCGCCTCAGTACGTATGCGATCGGGCTTGCTGCGGTCCGCTGTCAGGAAGCCCTCCCTCACTGCCACGGCCGCGGCGATCTCGGGATCCGCGATCTCCTCGGCGCGGGCGCGCGCCTCGCGCAAGACGGCTCTCGACTCCTCACCCGAGCCGATAGCCGACAGGGCCGACGCCAAGTCCGGCAACATGGCGACCCGAGCGGGATCGGCGGGATCGAGCAGCGCCGATGCCCGTCCGAGCAGGTTCGCGGTCGCCTGGAGGTCGTAGCGTCCCTGAGCTCGATGCGCTGCGGTCGACAGCCGCTCGGAGGCGCGGCGGGCGAGCTCGCGCCCCCGATCGTCGAGCGGACCGAGCGCCTCCCGATATCGGAACGCCTGCTCCAGGTGGTAGCCGACGATCTCGTCCTGCTCGCCCGCGCGATCGCCGGCTGCGGAGACGATCCAATTGGCGAAGTCCTCGTGGAGGTTGGCGCGGCGCTCCTTCGGAATCGCGCTGTAGGCGGCGTCGCGGATCAAGATGTGCCGGAAGCGGAACGTGTCCGCGCCGGGAAACGTTCCTCGATCGGTCCGGACGAGGTCCTTGCGGACCAGCGAGAGGATGCGGTCACCAGCCTCCGCCCGGAGCGACTCGGGAAGCAGGTCCCGCACCGCGCCCGCAGAGAACTCCTTCCCGATCACCGCGGCGCACTCCACTACTCGGCGTTCCGGTTCGCTGAGGCGTTCGAGACGTGCCGCGAGCAGGGCAGCCACCGTTGGCGGCACCGAAAGCGGTTGCAGGTCACCCACCGCGGTCCAGCCACCGTTCTGACGGATCAGCCGGCCGTCGTCGATAAGCATCGAGAGCATCTGCTCGACGAACAGCGGGTTCCCACCGGCCGCCTCCGCCAGTCGCTCGGCGGTCTCCATGGGGAGGCCCGCTCCGCCGACGAAATCCGAGATCAGTTCGGTGGAGGCGACAAGGTCGAGCGGGTGCAGCGACATCGTCATCGCGTTGAGCTTGCCGCCCGCCCAGTCGGACCGACCGTCCAGGAATTCAGGGCGCGCGGTGCAGGCGAGCATGATCGGCGCGTCGCGCGACCAGTCCACGACGTGATCGATCACGTCGAGGAACGCGGGCTCGGCCCAGTGGATGTCTTCCCAGAGTGCGATGAGCGGGCGTTCGGCCGCCAGGATCTCCAGGAACCGGCGGATCGCCCATGGCGTTTCCGCAGCCGAGGCAACTCCCGTGGTCACGCCGAGCACCTCGCCGAGCCGGCTCGCGATCGCGGCCGCATGCTCGTCGCCCTCGACCGCCTGGGCGAGCCGCGCGGTGACGTCTCCGGGTGCGTCGAACGCCTGGATGCCCAGCGCCGCCCGGATCGCCTCGGCGACCGGCCAGTAGGTGATGCCCTCCCCGTAGGGGAGGCAGCGGCCGCTCACGACGATCGCCGAGTCGCCCACCGTCGTAAGGAACTCCTCGACAAGCCGCGTCTTCCCCTCGCCGGCGGTCCCCAGGATCGTGAACAGCAGGCAGCTCTGGTCCTCGGTCGCGCGCGCGAACGCCCGAGTCAGGTCCTCGAGCTCACGTTCGCGACCAACCATTTTAGAGGTGGCTGCCCGCGGCGCCTGCCCCTTCTTGGAGAGCACCGCGAGCACCCGGAAGGCGGCGACCGGGTCGGCCTTGCCCTTCAGCGCCATCGGCTCGACGGCCGCGTCCTCGACGGCGTCGGCGACCAGGCGGTGGGTCTCGGCGCCGATCAGGATGTCTCCCGGCTCGGCCGCCGCCTCCAGCCGGGCCGCGGTGTTCACGGCATCCCCCGTCACCCGGCCGAGGTCCGAGGACTCGGAACCGACGAGGACCTCGCCCGTGTTCACGCCGATGCGACAGGCGAGCCGAACCCCGTGCTCGCTCTCGAGCTCCAGGTTGAGCTCGTCGAGCGAGGCGAGCATCTCGGCCGCCGCACGAACGGCGCGCAGGGCGTCGTCCTCGTGGAGCAGCGGGATGCCGAAGAATGCCATCACGGCGTCGCCGATGAACTTCTCGACCGACCCGCCGTGGCGTTCGAGCACGGCCCGCATGACGTCGAAGTAGCGGGACATGACCTTGCGCATGGATTCCGGGTCCAGGCGCTCGCCGAGCTCGGTGGAACCGGACACGTCACAGAAGACGATCGAGACGGTCTTGCGCACCTCGGCGGTCTCCGCGGTCTGAAGCCGAGTGCCGCAGACCGAGCAGAAGTTCGCTCCCTCGGCGTTCGCCGAGCCGCAGTTAGGACAGGCCGTCACGGCCGGAGTCTAGGCCGTCGCGCGTCCCGGGCGAGACGAAGGGGCGTCCTGACGCGTGCCTTCGCTTCGAACCGCTCCTGGGGTCAGGGGCGGACGAGGGCGGACAGTCCCAGACGTCGGCAACCGGCACCCACCCCGCTTTCCAAACCCGAGGAAGCCTCCTCCGAGTTGGCCTGCCGCAGCGCTCGTCGAGCTGCTGGCCGCGCATCGGGAGGAGTAGGAGCCCGAGCGAGGGATCGCCGGGTCGCTGTGGGTCGTGACGGACCGGGTGTTCATGAACGAGGTCGGGGAGGCCATCAAGCCGAACAGCGACTACCACGCATGGAAGGCGCTGCTGAAGCGAGCCGGCGTGAGAGACGCCCGCCTGCACGACGCTCGGCACACGGCCGCTACCGTCCTCCTGGTTCTCGGTGTTCCTGAGCGCACCGTGATGGGCATCATGGGCTGGTCCAGCACAGGCATAGCAGCTCGCTACCAGCACGTCAGCGACCCGATCCGACGCTCTGTCGCGAAGCCGTCGACGGCCTGATCTGGGCGCCAAATGAGCCGAGTTGAGACCCGAATTGAGACCCCGAACAGGAATCGCCGCGCAGCCCGAATCGGGCGCGCGGCGTTCTTCCTTGCCTACAACCGCGGAGGATACGAGATTCGAACTCGTGAGGGCGTAAACCCAACCCGCTTTCCAAGCGAGCGCCATAGGCCTCTAGGCGAATCCTCCGCGCGGAACCTTACCTGGATCGGCACGGAGGCGCGAAACGCTTGTCAGGGACTGTGACGTGGATGACGTTGCGTACGGTCGTACACGAACGTACGGTCGTACGCATGGCGCTCGATCCGATCCGTCGATACGACCCGCGCCGGCGGGATCGCATCATCGACGCCTGCCTCGACGTCATCGCGGAGGTCGGGGTGGCGGGCACCTCGCACCGCAAGGTGGCCGAGGCCGCGGATGTGCCGCTCGGCTCGATGACCTACCACTTCACCGGCATGGCCGAGCTGCTGCACGAGGCGTTCACCAGGTTCGCGGTCGCGTTCAGTGACCGGTTCGCGGTCCGGATGGCCGCGGCGGGCGACCGAGCCGCGGCGATCGCGAGCATCGTGGAGGCGGTCGAGGTCGACATCCTGGGCGACCAACGTGAGCTCGTCCTCACCCAGGAGCTGTACACCCTGGCCGCGCGCGACGCGAGCTACCGTGACATCACCAACGCCTGGATGGGGCGGAGTCGCGCGGCTCTCGAGCGGCACTTCGACCCGACGACCGCGCGGATGCTCGACGCCTTGATCGAGGGCCTGACTCTGCACCGCGCCCTGGACAACGAGCCCCAGGACGACGCCGTCGTCCGCACCGCCGTCGCCCGCATCACCGAAACCCGCATCACCGAAACCCGCATCACTGACAGCCGCAGCACCGACACCCGCATCACCGACAGCGACATCGCAGGAGCGACCCCGTGAGCCCGTCCGCACCCACCGTCACCGGACCGGTCTCGAGCGGGCTGCGCCGGGCCCGGTTCGGCGTCTTCGGGATCTTCTTCGTCGTCGGTCTCGGGATGGCCGCCTGGCTGGTCAGCATTCCCTCGGTGCAGCAGCGCACCGGTGTCTCCCACGCCACTCTCGGGTTGCTGCTGCTCGTGCTCGGTGCTGGTGGCGTGATCGGGATGCAGATCGCCGGGTACGCCATCGCGCGCTGGGGCAGCAAGATCGTCACCGCGGCCGCCCTCGGCCTCTACGTCCTCGCGGTCAACCTGCCCGTGCACACGACCGGCACCGTCACCCTCGGTGTCGCGCTGGTGATCTTCGGTCTGGCCAACGGTGCGGTCGACGTGTCCATGAACGACCAGGCGGTGATCGTCGAGCGTGGCTACGGCCGCCCGATCATGTCGGCCTTCCACGCCTTCTGGTCCATCGGTGGTGCGATCGGGGCGCTGATCGGGGCCGCAGCCCTGGGACTCGGCTACCAGGTGAGCGTCGCCGTCTTGATCGCGTCGTTGGCCGCCGCGGTCGGCGGTGTGATCTGCGTCCGGCTGCTGCTGGCCCGCGAGCCCGCACCGACCGGCGAAACGGTGGCCGATCACGGGACCGCGTCCGCGCCGTCGGCCGCGGTGGTTCGCAGCATCCGCCGCCGGGTGATCGGCTTCGGCGTGCTCGCCTTTCTGCTGATGCTGGCCGAGGGCGTGGCCAACGACTGGAGTGCGCTGCACGCCGTCGAGCACCTCGACCAGCCGCCGGCCGCCGCCGCGCTGGCGTACGCGACCTTCGCCGTGGCCATGACCGTGGGCCGGCTGACGGTCGACCGGATCGCCGGACGGTTCGGACCGGCCTTCGTGGTCCGGTACGGGTCGCTGGCCGCCGCGATCGGCATCGGGGTCGTGATGATCTCGCCGACCTTCCCGCTGACCCTGGTCGGCTGGGCCGTCTTCGGACTCGGGCTGGCGGGTGTGGTGCCGCAGCTGTTCACGGCCGCCGGCAACATCAGCTCCACCAACCAGAGCATCATCTTGTCCCGGGTGGTCGGCGCCGGGTACGTCGGCCAGCTGGCCGGTCCGGCCCTGGTCGGGGTGGTGGCCGGCTGGATCGGGCTGAACCTGGCCTTCGCGCTGCCCTTGATCTTCTGCGCGGTGGCGGCGGTGGTCGCCCCGATCGTGTCCCGTCCGACGGACTCGGTCGCCGAATCCGTCGACGCTCCGATCGAGCCGTCGTACGAGACCGATCGGGCCTGACCGGTCGATGCCTTCGCCCCGGCGTGAGATCCGCCACCCGTGGGCGAGGCGTAACACGCTCGAAGCAATGGCTGCCTAATCTCAGCGGTGCGTTCCCGCGGGAGCGCCCCGAATGAGTACTGACACTCACTGAGATCGCACACACGGAGTTACTGACATGGCACTGAAGATCACCACCAAGGGCGGCACCACCAAGATCCAGTTCGTCCTGCCCGACGACGCGCAGACCGGCCCGGTGTCCGCGGTCGGCACCTTCAACGACTGGACGCCAGGCACGCACAAGCTGGTCAAGCGCAGCAACGGCACCCGGAGCGTCAGCGTCGCCGTGCCGGCCGGCGAGCAGATCGCCTTCCGCTATCTGGCCGACGGTGGCGTCTGGTTCGACGACGAGGACGCGCACGCGATCACCGACCAGGGGTCGACGATCCTCGCCTGAGTCTCGCTGCTCGCGGGGCGCCGGCAGCGGGTCGGCCGATCTGTACACTGGTCGCCGGTCCCCCGCGTGGCGATACCTCACCCAACTCCCCCAGGGTCGGAAGACAGCAAGGGTAAGTGAGCTCTTTCGGGTGCGCGGGGGACTCTTTCGTTCCCCTGGGGCCGTCGATCAGGGTGACGGCTTGGCCAGACCGAGGCGGTCCATCAGCGCCATGGCGTCGTAGGGGGCGCGCACCTTCGCGTCGTTGTCGCAGTAGACGTATACGTCCTGACCGTCGGCGACCCACCCGCTGATCCGGGACGCCCACGCATCGAGCGCCTCGTCGCTGTAGCCGCTGGCGTACAGCTCGGTGTCGCCGTGCAGCCGTACGTAGCGGAAGCCGGTGGTGGTCTCGTCCAGGATCGGCCACTTCCCGGGGTTGTCGGCCCAGACCAGGGCGATGTCGTGCTCGCGGAGCAGCTCGACGAGCGCGGGCGTACGGAAGCTGTCGTGCCGGACCTCCAGCGCGTGCCGGACCGGGTGCTCCGGGCGATCGGTCGTCACCAGCGCACGTTCGGCGGTGATCCGGTGGTCGTGCCTCCCGGCCAGGTCGGCGACCGCGCCCAGGGTCCTGGGCAGGTGGCTGAAGAAGTCGGCCAGCCGATCGGCGTCGAAGCCCAGGGTCGGCGGCAGCTGCCACAGGAAGGGTCCGAGCCGATCGCCGAGGGCGAGCACGCCCGAGGCGAAGAAGTTGGCCAACGTGGTGTCCGCGTCGGCCAGCTTCTTCATGTGGGTGATGAACCGGCTGCCCTTGACGGCGAAGACGAAGTCGTCGGGGGTGTCGGCGACCCAGCCCCGGAACGCGTCCGGCTTCAACAGCCCGTAGAAGGTCCCGTTCACCTCGATCGAGCCGAGCCGGGAGGCGGCGTACGCCAGCTCACGCTTGTGTGGCAGCTTCGGGGGGTAGAAGGTGCCGCGCCAGGGCGGGTACGTCCAGCCCGAGATGCCGATCCGGACCTCGGTCACGGGTCCGGCGCCTCAGAACGCCCGGGCGCCCTTGACCAGGCGGTCGAAGAGGGCATCCTGGTCGCTGTCGACCCGCTGCTCAGAAGGATTCGCGTCGAACCAGGCGATCTGCTCGTACGCCGCGTCGTGGTACTCGACGGTGGTCTGGAACGCCGGCACCAGGGCGGACACCTTGCTGCAGTCGAACACCATCGAATGCGCCTTGTCGCCGACCAGACCAGGGCCCAGGTCCGGGGCGACCAGGGCGATGGTCTCACTGGCCACGTGCACCAGCTCCGGTTCGACCCCGGCCGCCTGGCCGAGCCAGGTGTAGATCTGGTTCCAGGTCGGCGCGTGCGTCCCGGTGATGGTGAAGTCCTCGCCGATCGCCGCCGGGTGGCCGAACAGCCCGACGAAGGCCACCGCGAAGTCGTCGGCGTGGGTCAGCGTCCACTGGGTGGTGCCGTCGCCGTGCACGACCACCGGCTTGCCGGCCCGCATCCGGGCGACATCGGTCCAGTGCCCCATGGTGGGCAGCAGCGTCTTGTCGTACGTGTGGGAAGGCCTGACGATCGTGGCCGGGAAACCCGAGTCGCGGTAGGCGGCGACCAGCAGGTCCTCGCCGGCGATCTTGTCCCGGGAGTACTGCCAGAACGGGTTGCGCAGGGGAGTCGACTCCGTCACCGGCACCCGCGTCGGCGGCTTCTGGTACGCCGAGGCGGAGCTGATGAACACGTACTGCCCGACCCGGCCGGAGAACAGCTCGATGTCGGAGGCGACGTGGTCGGGCAGGAAGGCGCGGAACTGCGCCACGGTGTCGAACTCCCGGTCACCGATGGCGGCGGCGACCGCGGCGGCGTCGGTGGCATCCGCGACCAGCGTCTCGATCTCGTCCGGCAGGTCGCGGGAGCCGCTCTGGCCGCGGTTCATCACGGTGACCTGATGGCCTTGGCTCACCGCCAACCGCACGCTGGAGGCGCTGATCACGCCGCTGCCGCCGATGAACAGGATGCGTCGAGAAGTCACCGGAGCATCCTCGCATCAGGGCTCAGCTGCCCGGCGGGCAGGAGAACCGGCCGTAGCCGGCATCGGACCAGTCGGCCACCGGCCGGCCGTCGCGGCTCAGCACGTAGGTCGTGTACCCGGTGTGCTCGGTGATCTCGAGTCGGTAGCCCGCCTGCTCGGCCGCAGCCGTCCACTTCTCGTCGGTTCTTGCTGCGTCGTAGACGGCGCGAGCCTGGTCGCACTGGTCGTCTTCGACCGCCCAGGACCGGATCATGAACGTGCCGATGAGGAGGATCCCGGCGACCACGAGATAGACCAGCCGCACCACCCCGGGCGGAGAGTCGCCCAGCCGACTCGACCCGCGGTAGTCGCCGTCGGAGTCGTGCCGGGCCACCCGGAAGTTCTTGAACCACTCCGGCTTCGCCGCGATCAGCAGGCAGTAGCCGGTCAGCAGCAGACCGACGACGAGGATGACGTTCTCCATCCCGTCACTTCAGCAGAGCGTCGGGTCGATCCGGCGACGCGACCCGGGTGCGCCTACAGCGTGACCCGCAGGATCTTGTCGTCGTTCGTGCCGGGGTCGACGCGACCGTCGGTGTTCGAGGTCGTCACCCACAGCGACCCGTCGGGCGCGACGACGGCGTTGCGGATCCGACCGTGGTCCTCGGCGAAGTAGGCCTTGGGCTTGCCGGCCCTCGACCCGTCCAGCGGTACGGCGAACAGACACTGGCCTTGCAGGGCGCCGACGAACGCCGTCGACCGGGTGATGGCGATGCCGGCGGGTGAGCAGCTGCTGGTGGGGGACCAGGTCGCCTTCGGGTTCACGAAGTCGTCGTCGTCCGAAGCGCCCTCGACGTCGGGCCAGCCGTAGTTCTTGCCTGCGGTGATCAGGTTGAGCTCGTCGGCCTGCTTCTCGCCGAACTCGGTGGCCCACAGTCGACCGTCGGCGTCGAAGGCGAGGCCCTCGACGTTGCGGTGACCGTACGACCAGGTCCGGTTGTCGAAGGGGTTGCCCGAGGCGGCGCGACCGTCGGGTCGGATCCGCAGGATCTTGCCGGCCAGCGAGTCCGTGTCCTGGGCCAGGGAGGACTGCTCGGCGTCGCCGGTGGTGACCAGCAGCATGCCGTCAGCGTCGAACAGCAGCCGGCCGCCGTGGTGGTGCGTACTGGTCGGGATGTCGGTCAGCACCGCCTTCGGCTTGCCGACCTTGCCGCCGGCCAGGCTGAGGTGGCCGACCCGGTTGTCGGAGCCGGTCGTGTAGTAGACGAACAGGGTGTCCTCGTCACCGGGGGCGGTGGCGATGCCGAGCAGACCACCCTCGCCGATGCCGGTGGGTGGGACCACGCCGGAGACCTCGCCGAGCGTGGTCTTGTTCCCCCTCGCGGTGACCCGGATGATCTTGGCCGAGTTGCGTTCCGACACCAGCGCGTCGCCTCCGGCCAGGAAGACCAGTCCCCAGGGCACGTCGAAGTCGTCAGCGATCGTGCCGGCCACCTCGGGCTTCGGGGAGCCGGTCGCCGTCGCCGTCGGTGGCGTGGAAGTGGGAGTGGCGGTGGCCGTCGGGGACGGGGCGGCCGTGCTGGGGGAGGCACTCGTCGGGGATGGACCGGGGCCGGTGGTCGGGGTGGGGACGTCCGCACTGCAGCCGGCCACCGCGCCCAGGGCGACGCCGGAGGAGGCGTACAGGAACTGTCGTCTCGTCACCACCGACCCCATTGTTCCGCGCGGTGCTGTGCGTGGGCTGGCAGCATCCGCGCGGACCCGAGGAGCAGAATCGCGCCGTGCCCACCGACGACACGACCACGTCGCCCAGTCCCGCTCGCTGGCGGATTTTGGGTGTCACCCTGGCCGTGGGCTTCATGGCGTTGCTGGACGTGACCATCGTCAACGTCGCGATCCCCTCGATGCAGACCGGGTTGGGCACTGACACTGCGACCATCCAGTGGGTGGTGTCGGGCTACGCCCTCGCCTTCGGGCTGACCCTGGTCGCCGGCGGCCGGCTCGGAGACGTGTACGGGCGGCGGGCACTGATGATGATCGGGCTGACCGGCTTCATCGTGGGCAGCGCCGCCTCCGGGCTGGCCGCCGACGCCGACCTGGTGATCGCCGCCCGGGTCCTGCAGGGGATGTCCGCCGGTCTGCTCACGCCGCAGAGCAGCGGGCTCATCCAGCAGCTGTTCAGCGGCAAGGAGCGGGGGATCGCCTTCGGCTACTTCGGCACCACGGTCGGGATCGCCAGCGCGATCGGGCCGATCCTCGGTGGGGTCCTGATCGCCCTGTTCGGGGAGCAGGACGGCTGGCGCTACATCTTCGGCATCAACGTGCCGATCGGGCTGGTGGCCATGTTCTTCATCTGGCGCTGGGTGCCGGGCCGCAGCGCGGACGCCGGGCGGACCAGGGCCGACCGGCACATCGACGTGGTCGGGGCGCTGCTGCTCGGCGCCGCCGTGTTCTGCCTGTTGCTCCCGGTGGTCGAGTCCGAGCGCGGCGCGGGTCCGTGGTTGTTCCTGCTGCTGGCGGTGCCGGTGTTCCTCGGCCTCTTCCTGTGGTGGGAGCGGCGGCAGCAGGCGGCCGGGCTGGCCCCGTTGCTCGACCTGACGCTGCTGCGCCGGACCCGGGGGTTCGCGAACGGGGTGCTCATCGGGGCGCTCTATTTCACCGGGTTCACCGGGGTGCTGCTGGTGGTGTCGGTCTTCCTGCAGGAGGGGCTCGGCTACACGCCGCTGCAGGCCGGGTTGCTGGTGACGCCGTTCGCGCTGGGTACGGCGGTGATGTCGCCCATCGCCGGGCGCCTCGTCGCCCGGCTGAACCGTCGGATCACGGTGATCGCCATCGCGGTGATGATGTCCGGGCTCGCGGTGCTCTGGCTGGTCCTGCCGTCTTCGGCGGACCAGTTCCGCTGGTACATGCTGGCCTTCCCGCTGCTGCTCGCCGGTCTCGGTGGCGGCGCCGTGATCTCGCCCAACCAGACCCTCTCGCTGAGCGCTGTTCCGCCCCGGATGGGCGGGGCCGCCGGCGCGGTCATCCAGACCGGCCAGCGGATCGGCAGCGCGCTCGGGGCGGCGGTGCTGGTGACCGCGTACCAGCTCGGTCGGGGCGATGGTGACCCGGTGGACGGTCTCTCGGTCACCTTGGCGACCTCGCTGGCGATCCTGCTGGTCGCCCTCGCGGCGGCGATCTGGGACCTGAGCAGGGGTAACTGAGTCCGGTCCGTTCGACGGGAGTCACCTGTCGGCGGCGGGGCATAGGGTGCGTTGCGTGGGTGAGGGCATGACGTGGTCCGAGACGGCCGAGACCGGCAGCTGGGACGCGCCGGACGACGGCGACGCGCCCCCCGACCTGCCGGAGTTCAGCCAGGATGAAGCCCTGTTCGGCGAGCCGGACGTGTCGCCGGGCCCACCAGCTCCGGCGTCCCGGGCGGGCGCCCCGCCGCCGGAGATCGCCGCGGCACCCCTGGCCCTCTATCGGCGCTACCGCCCGGACACGTTCGCCGACGTCATCGGGCAGGAGCACGTCACCGAGCCCCTGCAGCGAGCGCTGGCCAACAACCGGGTGAACCACGCGTACCTGTTCTCGGGCCCGCGCGGCTGTGGCAAGACGACCTCCGCCCGCATCCTGGCCCGCGCCCTGAACTGCGAGCGGGGACCACGACCCGAGCCGTGCGGGGAGTGCATGTCCTGCGTGGACCTGGCGCGGGGCGGGCCCGGCAGCATCGACGTGATCGAGATCGACGCAGCCAGTCACGGTGGTGTCGACGACGCCCGTGACCTGAGGGAGCGCGCGTTCTTCGCGCCCGTGTCGAGTCGCTACAAGATCTACATCGTCGACGAGGCGCACATGGTCACCACGCAGGGCTTCAACGCCTTGCTGAAGCTGGTCGAGGAACCGCCGCCACACGTGAAGTTCGTGTTCGCCACCACCGAGCCGGACAAGGTGATCGGCACCATCCGGTCGCGCACCCACCACTACCCGTTCCGGCTGGTGCCGCCCAAGGTCCTCGGTGACTACCTCGCGCACCTGTGCGCGGCCGAGGGCATCACGGTCGAGCCCGCCGTGCTGCCGCTGGTCGTCCGGGCCGGCGCGGGCTCGGTCCGAGACTCGCTCTCGGTGCTGGACCAGCTCCTCGGCGGGGCCAGCGAGGACGGTGTCGGCTATCGGCAGGCGGCCGCCCTGCTCGGCTACACGCCGGACTCGCTGCTGGACGAGTTCGTCGACGCGTTCGCGGCCGGCGACGCGGGCGGGGTGTTCGCCTGCGTGGACAAGGTGATCGAGGTCGGTCAGGACCCGAAGCGCTTCGCCGAGGACCTGCTCCGTCGGCTGCGGGATCTGGTGATCGTCGCCGCGGTCCCCGACGCCCTCACCTCCGGGCTGGTCGACGTGGCCGCCGACCAGGCGGAGCGGTTGTCCTCGCAGGCGGCGGCGCTCGGCGCCGGTGAGCTGACCCGGGCGGCGGAGGTGATCGCGCAGGGCCTGACGGACATGCGCGGGACCACTGCTCCCCGGCTGCACCTGGAGCTGATGTGTGCCCGGGTGCTCCTGCCCGGTGCCGATGTCAACGAGCGGGGCGTACACGCCCGGCTCGACCGGATCGAGCGGCGGCTGGACATGACCGGTGCCTCGAGCGGACCCGTCACCCAGGAACCCGCGCCGACGCCACCCAGGCCCTCGTCCGTCGCGGGTCCGGTGGTGGAGGACGCCGTGGCGCCGGCGGAGGAGGCGCCGGCCGGCGGAGTCGCTTCACCGGCCGGAACCCAGACAGCGTCGCGCGCGCCGGCAGAGCCACCGTCGGCTGAGCCGCCACCGTCGCCGACATCCCTCTCCGAGCCGGCACGGGCGGCAGCCGTTCCGCCCGAGGGGCCCGACCGGAGTCTCGGATCCGCCGGTGGTGAGTCCGACGACACCGCCCTCGGCCCGCACCGGCAGCCACCCCCCGCCGGCCCGCCCGGTCGCCAGTCCCTGACCGTCACCGACGTGCGCCGGCTGTGGCCAGAGGTGCTGGAGGAGGTCAAGGGGAGACGACGGTTCACCTGGATCCTGCTCAGTCAGAACGCCCAGGTCGCGGACGTCCGCGACGGTGTCCTGGTGCTGGCGATGGCCGGTGTCGGTCCGCGCGACAGCTTCGCCAAGGGCGGCAGCGAGGACATCCTCCGGGAGGCGCTGAACGAGGCGCTCGGGGTCGACTTCCGGATCGAGGCGATCGTCGATCCCAGCGTGACCTCCGGTGGTCGGGCGAGTGGCGGCGGCGGATCCGGGCGTGGCGGAGGGCAGCGAGCTCCAGCCGGCCTGGCCGACTCCGACGCCCCGCCGCCGGATACCGAGCCGCCGGAGGAGACGGGCGAACCCGCGGTGGCGACGGCGGTCTCTCGCGAGCCGAAGCAGGCCTCCGGCGCCCGGCCCGATGACGGGTCCGGGCCGGCCGACTGGTCCGAGGTGGCCGCCGTTCCCGGTGCCCCCGTGGCCCCGGGTCCCGCACCCGATGGGGAAGCGGCCGGTGCGACCGCCGACAAGCCGGCGGTGGATCCGCGCTGGCGGGAGCAGGCGCGGCAACACATCCGACCCACGCGCCAGGGGCCGGCTCAGACCGAAGGCGGTAGCGAGGACCTGCGGGACGAAGCGGCCTCGATCAACGACTCCGACATCGAGGACCAGGAGGAGTCGCACACCGAGCTGCTGGCCCGTCAGCTCGGCGCCGAGATCATCGGCGAGGAGAAGCACGGCTTCTGAGCCGGTCGGTGGTCGGGGCATCACCATACGGACTGGTACGGTCGCGCCGTGAGCTCGGCGAGGGACCGCTGGTTGGACGAGGGCCTGCGCGTTCTGGCCGCCGAGGGTGCCCCCGGCGTACGGATCGATCGGATCGCCGCGCGCTTGGGCCTGTCCAAGGGCTCGTTCCACCATCACTTCGCCGGTGCGGACGGCTACAAGCGCGACCTGCTGGCCCACTACGAGGCGCTCTCCGTCGAGGCGCTGGAGTCAGCGATCGCGGGTGTCGGCGTCGACGCGTCCACCCGGGACGTGCTGGGGGCGCTCACCGCGATGATCCGCGTGGACGGCGCGGGCCTCTACCGCCCGGAGCTGGATGTCGCCGTGCGTGCCTGGTCGACGACGGACCCCGACGTGCGTGCCGTCCAGCAGCGCATCGACACCACCCGGATCGATGCGCTGGCCCGGGTCTGGAGCCGGGCCGCCCCGGACGCCGCCGAAGCCCGCCGGTCGGCTCTGTTGCCGTACCTGCTCGCGGTGGGGGCGGCCGTCGTCGTACCACCGGTGGAGGCCGACGACCTGAGACGGCTCTACGAGCTCCTGCTCCCGCTGGTCCCCGCCGACTGATCGGTGCGTGACGGGTTGCGGCATTTTCGCGCTCGCGTCGCGAACGTCGAGCGTGACCGAGGCGGAGGTGTCTCGATGACAGCGCGATTCTGCCGTTCTGAGCGGGATAAGACACTGAAGCTCCGACCATACGATACCGTATGGTACTGTTTCCGGGTCGAAAGGGGAGCGCCATGCTGCCGGAACCGATCTGGCCGGTGCTGCTGCTGGCGGTGATCCAGCTGGCCGACGGGGTGATGTGTCTGAAGCCCGTCGGGTTCATCGCCCGGTGCCTCACCAACGTGCACTTCCCGCGCCGGTTCTGGGGTTGGCTGAGTCCGCTGAAGCTCGCGGCCGCGCTCGGGCTGGTGGCCGGGATCTGGATCCCGTACCTGGGAGTGGTGACCTCGGTGGCCCTGGTGCTCTACTTCGTGGTCGCCGTGAGCATGCACGTCCGGGCGCGCGACCTCGGTCGGGACCTCTTCCTCAACGCCACCGGCATGCTGCTGGTCTGTCTCGCCACGCTGGTGTTCTCCTTTCTGGTCTGAGCCGGCCGCAGACGCGGATTCCAGCAGACACCCGGCCGCGCGGACGGCCCTCTCCACGTACGCCACATAGGCTGGGCGGGCACCACCACTCACCGACCGCCCAATCCACCCCGAGAGAGCGCGATGCTTCCGTCCGATGGCGACATGTCCGGCTTCCTGGCCCAGGCCCAGGCGATGCAGCAGCAGCTCCTGCAGGCGCAGCAGGAGCTGGCCGAGACCGAGCTCACCGGGACCTCCGGTGGCGATCTGGTCGAGGCCACGGTGAAGGGGACCGGAGAGCTGGTCGGGTTGGTGATCAAGCCCGAGGCCGTCGACCCCGAGGACACCGAGACCCTGGCCGACCTGGTCCTGGCCGCCATCCGTGACGCCAACAACAAGGTGCAGGCCGTCACGGCCGCCAAGCTCGGGCCGCTGGCCGGCGGGCTCGGCGGCGGCGGACTGCCGTTCTGACGAATCCGGTCGAGGAGCACAGCTAGGTGTACGAAGGCCCGGTCCAGGACCTGATCGATGAGCTCGGGCGACTGCCCGGCATCGGTCCCAAGAGCGCGCAACGACTCGCCTTCCACATCCTCGCGGCCGATGCCGAGGACGTGATCCGGCTGGCCGACACCCTGAAGCTGGTCAAGGACACCGTCAAGTTCTGCGAGATCTGTTTCAACGTCTCCGAGGAGACGCAGTGCCGGGTCTGCCGGGACCCGCGCCGCGATCCCGCCATCATCTGCGTGGTGGAGGAGTCCAAGGACGTCGTCGCCGTGGAGCGGACCCGGGAGTTCCGTGGCCGCTACCACGTGCTCGGAGGTGCCATCAGCCCCATCGACGGCATCGGACCCGGCGACCTGACGATCCGCGAGCTGTGCCAGCGACTGGCGGACGGGGTGGTCACCGAGGTGATCCTGGCCACCGACCCCAACCTCGAGGGCGAGGCCACGGCGACGTACCTGAGTCGGCTGCTGATCCCCCTCGGGGTGAAGGTCAGCCGGCTGGCCAGCGGTCTCCCGGTCGGCGGAGATCTCGAGTACGCCGACGAGGTCACCCTCGGGCGGGCCTTCGAGGGCCGTCGCTACGTGACCGCCTGACCCCTGACGTCACCCGATCCCCCACTTCGCACCAGCCAGGTCATCTCCGCACCACGTACGCCTGGTGCGGAGATGACGCAGCTGGTGCGAAGTGGGGGATCGGGGGACAGGGGTGCGCGGCGGAGGAGCGAAAGGGCGAGGTCGGCGCGGGGGCCGGGCCTCTCGGGCCTCTCAGACCTCGACGGTCGCGTCCTCACGATGGACGACGCCGAGCCGCTCCGAGGCCTCGTTCAGGATCCGTTGCACGGCGAGGGTGTCGGCCAGCGGCATGACCGATGACTCCGTCCGGCCCTCCCGCAGGCACTCGCTGACCTCGACCAGCTCGTGGGAGTAGCCGGCACCCTGCGGCGGGCGGAGAAACTCCTCGGGCTCGGCGCCGGCCCGGTGCAGCACGATCCGGTCGGGGTGGTGGAAGCGCGGCGGGATCTCGATGAATCCCTCGGTGCCGAAGATGTGCGCCGACCCAGGGGTGTGCTGTCGCAGCGTGCCGAGCAACGTGGCCGCGCGTCCGTCGTCGTAGCCGAGCAGCAGCCCGACCTCCCAGTCCACCCCGGAGGGGGCGAGGGAACCGGTGACCTCCAACCGGTCGGGCGTGCCGAGGAAGTCGTGCGCGAGCGAGACCACGTAGACGCCGAGGTCCAGCAGCGCACCGCCGCCCTGGGCAGGGTCGAAGGCCCGGTCGGTCTCGTCGTAGGGGCGCTTCACGCCCAGGTCGGCCTGGACCTGGCGCACCTCGCCGATGGCGCCGTTCTCGATCAGCGTGCGGGCGACGACCATCGCGGGTTGGAACCGGGTCCACATCGCCTCCATCGCGAACACGCCGGTGCCCCGGGACGTGGCGATGATGTCCTCGGCCCCGGCGACGGTCGCGGTGAACGTCTTCTCCACCAGGACGGCCTTGCCGGCCTGCAGGGCGGCCACGGCGATCCGGTGGTGCTGCGGGTGCGGGGTGGCGATGTAGAGGGCATCGATGTCCGGCGCGTCGATGATCTCGCGGTACGACCCGTACGCCGTCTCGAGCCCGTGCTCGTCGCAGAAGGCGCGGGCGCGCTCGATCGACCGGGAGGCCGCGGCCACCGCCACCGCACCGGGCGCGTAGGCGAAGTCCTCGACCACCTTGGCCGCGATCCGGCCCGGTCCGACGATGCCCCACCTGACGTCACCCGCGGAGTTCATGCCGCTCACCCTAGAGCGCGCCCGTTCCGACTCGGCGTCTGCCGCGGCACCCGCGGAGTCGGGTCGGGGAGTGGGTCGCCACGGTGCAACCGGTGTCGTCGTACGCTCACTGGACCGCACCGGTACCCCCGGTCTGCGATCCGATCACGCGAGGTCCACGCTCCAGATGACTCTTTCCAACCCGCTGCCTCCGGGTGGTCCACCTGTCGTTGCCGATCCCCACCGTCCGGCGCCACCGTCCCTGTTGAACGGTGCCACGGTGCACGGGTTCACCGGCGACGTGCGGATGCGCCATCCGTGGGAGCTGCCGTTGCTGATCGTCGGGGCGTTCTTCACGGTGCTCATGTACCTCGGCTGGTTCGCGCTGCTGACGTACGCGATCGTGCTGCTCACCACCGGACGGCGGTCCGAGGTCGAGGACTGGCTCGGCGAGACCTCACTGCTGGTGCAGCTCGTCGTGCTGATGATGGCTCTGCCGTTCATCATCTGGATCGCCCGGGCGCTGATGTACGCCCAGCTACGGGTCCAGTCGGTGCGGATCAGCCCGACGCAGTTCCCCGAGGGCTATCGGATGGTGGCCGAGGCGGCATACCACTTCGGCCTGCGGCGGGTGCCCGACGCCTATGTCGTACTGGGCAACGGAGTGATCAACGCCTTCGCTGCCGGGCACGGTTTCCGGCGATTCGTCGCGATCAACTCCGACCTGTTCGAGGTCGGCGGTGCCGTCCGAGATCCCGACGCGCTCCGCTTCGTCATCGCCCACGAGGTCGGACACATCGCTGCCGGGCACGTCTCCTACCTGCGGCTGCTCTTCACCAACCTGCTGGCGCAGGTGCCGCTGCTGGGTACGGCCTACTCCCGCACCCAGGAGTACACGGCCGACAACTACGGCTACCTGCACGCTCCCGCCGGGGCGCCCGGGGTGATGGCGGTGCTCTCGGCGGGCAAGTACCTGAACGCCGACGTCAACGTGAACGAGCTCGCTGACCGGGCGGCGCACGAGAAGGGACTGTGGGTGCACATCGCCAACTGGCAGTCCAGCCACCCCGTCACCACCTGGCGTACGCACGCGCTCCGAGACCGTCGGCGGCCCGGCCACCTCTGGTTCCGGCCGGGTCTGCGCGGTACCCCGGGAGCGAGCTATCTGGGACCCCTCCCCCCGGGTAGCGACGACTCCCTGCAGTACCCGACCCCGGCCGACGCGCTCGTCCTGCTGGATCGTGCCGCCGCGGTTCGGCCGGCCGGGTTCGACCAGCAGTTCGGTCGCTTTCCGGGGGTCGACTACGGCTCCCGGCCGACAGCGCGCCAGATCCAGCTGGCGGCACCTCTGCTCTCCCAGGCCTGGCTCCCGCCCGCACCACCTCCCCAGCATGGGCCACCTCAGCAGGCCCCGCCGCCGGCGCTGTAGCCGATCAACCACACCGCGGAGTGGAGATCTCGTCAGCGAGAGGCGGGGGTCCAGCCGTCGGCGATCACGCGATCCGGATGGTGCTCGGTGTCGACCACGGGCCGGCGCCCGTCCCGGACGGTGATGCCGTCCAGGTAGATGCCCCGGCCGGACAGGGCCGCGTCCTGGACGTAGGTCCAGCGGACGGCGGTGGTGCCCGCCGGGATCTCTGCGACCGCCGCCTGCCATCGCCGCAGACCGGAGATCGCGTAGGGGCCGTCCACGCTTTCTGAGCCGAGCCGGTACGGAAGCGTGGTCCAGGTCGTTCCGTCACCGGAGACCTGCAGGGTGAGCAGATCAGTCGCCTCGGTGTCGACGAACTGCTGCCAGCTGAGCCGGAGCGGCCGTGTCGAAGCCGGAACCGGACCACCGTGAGGGTCGCCGTGCGGGCGTTCGCGGTGCCCGAGAACCACGCCGTCCGCCCCTCTCGCGGTCGGACCGCCAGGGACTCGGCGAGACCCTGCGCCGCCGCGACCCTGGCCGGGTTGACCGATCCCCACGACCGCGAGGGGTGGACCCGGTTCGTCAGCAAGATCACGAAGGACCGGGACGCGAAGTCGATCACCAGCGAGGTGCCGGTGTAGCCGGTGTGGCCCGCGGTGCGCAGCGAGCTCAGCCCACCCATGTACCAGCGCTGATCGAGCTCGAAGCCCAGCCCGTGCGCATTGCTGCCGAACTCCGTGTTCTCGTTGGTGATCATCTGCTGCACGCTCGCGGTGCGCAGGATCCGTTTCCCGTCGTAGGCACCACCGTTGATCATGGTCTGGGCCAGGATGCCGAGATCGCGGGCGGTGGAGAAGACACCGGCGTGCCCCGCCACCCCGCCGAACGACCAGGCGTTCTCGTCGTGCACCTCGCCCCACACCATCCCTCGGTCGGGGACGGCTTGGAACTCGGTGGCGGCGATCCGGTCCCGCCCTACCCGATCGGTGGGGTTGTAGCCGGTGTCGCGCATCCTCAGCGGACGGGTGATGCCGTCCGTGACCAACGCGTCGAGCGGTTTGCCGCTGACCTTCGTGACCAGGGCGCCGAGCGTGATCAGGTTCAGATCGCTGTACAGGTAGCGAGATCCGGCCTGGGCGGTCAGGTCCGCGGTGACCGCGGCCCGCAGCCGGGAGGCCGGATCCGGGTAGTCCCGCCACAGCGGCAGGAAGGCGGGGAAGCCCGAGGTGTGGGTCAGCAGCTGACGTACGGTCACGCCGCTCTTGTCGTACGGTGACGGCGCACTGTGCTCGCTGAACTCCGGCAGGTAGCCGGCCACCGGGTCGTCGAGATCCACCCGACCGGCCTCGACCTGCTGCATCACCACGATGGAGGTGAACAGCTTCGACACCGACGCCAGGTCGTAGATCGTGTCGGTCCGGGTCTCGATCCGGTCCGCCTCGGGGAGCTGGGTGCCGTCTCCGTCCGCGTACAGCCGGGAGTAGCCGGTCGCCCGGGTCAACACCACCTTTCCCTGGTGCCCGTAGCTGAGCACCGCGCCGGGATAGAGAGGCCGCCCGGTCGCGATCTGCGGTCGGGTGTAGCCCTGGATGGCCTGCCACGCAGCGTCCAGCGGTTCCGGATCCAAGCCTGCGCGTGACGGAGTCGATGCCCGGAGCTCGGTACGCGGTGACGCGAAACCGGGCTGCGGACGGTCGAACCGCCCTTCAGCTGCTCCCCCGGAACCCCTGTCGGCCATCGCCGTCGTCGGGACGCCCAGCATCATCGCGGCCGCGAGCCCGACGACGGCCAGTCGACGGCCGGGCAGTAGTGGCCACGACCGGAGGCTCGTCGGTGTGTCCGGCGCCCAGGCACGCACCTCGCTGCGTTCTCCTCGGTCGCGATACGACCCGGTATCGCTTCCTCGTCGGCCTTGCGATGCACGCACCTGGACACCGGACACCCTCGACGAACCTCCGGTCGCAACCACTAGCGTGCCCGCCGGTAGAGCAGGTACGGGCGTCGCCGCCGGTCGAACTCCGCCAGCTCGCTCTTCCACGCGGCCATGATCTCGGCCGCGGAAGCGCCGCCGTCGAGCTGGGTACGGAAACGGCTGGACCCGGTCAGCAGGTCGATCCACCGCCCCGGCGGGTTGTCCCCGGTGCGCCAGGCGAACGCGTCGTAACGGTCTCGCAAAGACACGATCATCTGGGTGGCGACGGCGATCGCGTCGATCTTCGCCGGATCGGTGACGTGCACCTGGACGCCGCCGCAGACCACGCCGACGTGCTTGGAGAAGGTCGGCGTGAAGTAGGCCTCGCGGAACTCGACGCCCCGCAGCTTCGCCTTGGCGAGGTCGGCGGCCCAGCGGTGGTCGACGTACGGTGCCCCGATCAGCTCGAACGGCTTGGTGGTGCCGCGACCCTCCGACAGGTTGGTCGCCTCGAACAGGCAGGTGCCGGGGTAGAGCAGTGCGGTCTGTGGCGTCGGCATGTTGGGGCTGGGCAGGATCCAGGTGAGCCCGGTGTCGGCGAACAGCTCATCCGTCTGCCAGCCCTCGACCATGATCACGTCGAGGTCGCGCACCTTCGCCTTGCCGGCCGCCGGGAGCAGCACGCCGTTGGCGTAGCGGGCGAACTCGCCTGCGGTCATCCCGTGCTGCTGGACGATCGCGTCCTTGCCGACACCGGAGGTGAAACCGTCGATCAGCAGCGGACCCCGAGCGCGACCGCCGACCGGGTTGGGTCGGTCCAAGATCACGAAGCGGAGCCCGAGCTGGCCGGCGGCGATCAGCGCGTCGTACATGGTCCAGATGTAGGTGTAGAACCGCGCACCCACGTCCTGGATGTCGAAGATCACGGTCTGCACCTTCGCCTCGGCGAAGTAGCGAGCGAACTTCGCCGCGTCGGCGCCGTACGCGTCGTAGACCGTGACGCCGGTCCGCTCGTCCACGTAGGTGTCCTCCGAGGAGCCGGCCTGGGCCGCGCCGCGGAAGCCGTGCTCGGGTCCGAACACGCCGGCGACGGCGACGCCGTCGGCCACCATGGCGTCCACGATGCTGATCAAGGAACCGCTGAGCACGCCGGTCGGGTTGGTGATCACCCCGACCCGCTGTCCGCGGAACTCCCGCCAGTCCTCGGCCGCCACCACGTCGGCACCGGTGCGGACCCGCCCACCGCGCCCGCGGGCCGACGCCTCGGTCCTCCCGATCACCGGGGTGGCGGCCAGTGCGCCACCTCCGATCAGCAGACCGCGTCGTCCGATCGTCCCGCTCATGATCATCGCCTCACTTCTTCAGACCGGTGCCGAACGGGAACAGCACGGTGCCGGGCCGGTCGGGATCCGGGATGTCGACGGGCAGCTTGCCGCGGGCCTTGTTCTCCCCGGTGATCACCCGCAGGGCGGACTCGACGGCCACCGTGGTCGAGGAGTAGGTGACCAGGTAGCTCTCGATGCCGTCCAGGTGCCCGATGTCGTACGCGTCTCGCAGGGCGATCACCAGCACCGGTTTGCCGGTCGCCCGCAGGGCGGCCACCAGCTGCTGCTGCGCGGTGCTGTTCCAGGCCGCCGAGGTGGTGATCACGATCTGGTCGGATCCCTGGGCCTCGGCCACGGCGGACGCGATCGCCGCGGCCGTCGGAGTGGCTCCGGTGACCAGCGAGTCCGTCGTCCAGCCCCGTTCCGTCAGCCCGGCCGCCAGCTGCGGCACCTGGGTGGGGCCCCAGCCGGTCACGAACGTCCTCTTCGCCGGCAGCGGCACCAGGTTCGCATCGTCGGTGACCAGCGTGGTGGTGCGGTCGGTGATCACCTGGGCCCAGGACTTGTGTTGCGGGTTGCCGACCACCGAGCTCACCCGGGTCTCGTCGACCAGCGGGTCCGCCAGCACGCCGCGGTTGCTTTTCATGATCAGGATCCGACGGACGCTGGCGTCGACGCGATCCTCGGCCAGTCGACCGGACCGTACGGCGTCGATCACCGCCTGGATCTGCAGCGCCGGCTGCTGCGGGTCGAGGAGCACGTCGGCGCCCGCCTCGACCGCCCGGATGGCGATCTCGGCGTCGCTGTACATCAACCGCACGCCCTCCATCCGCAGCGAGTCCGTGGCGATCACGCCGGTGAACTTCAGCTCGTCCCGCAGCACCCCGGTGAGCACCTTGTGGCTGAGGGTGGACGGGTCGCCCGACGGTTCGAAGGCGGGGAACGAGATGTGCGCGGTCATGATCGCGTCCACCCCGGCCTTGATGGCGGCCCGGAACGGCGGGGCGTCGATCTTCTTCCACTGCTCGCGGGTGTGGGTGATGACCGGCAGCGAGGTGTGCGAGTCCGAGCCGGTGTCTCCGTGACCGGGGAAGTGCTTGGCGGTCGCGGTGACCTGCACGTCCTGCAAGCCGCCGACTGCGGCGGACACGTTCTTCGCCACCAGCTTCGGGTCCGAGGAGAACGACCGGACGCCGATGACGGGGTTGGCCGGGTTGACGTTCACGTCGGCATCCGGTGCGTAGTCGGTGTTGATGCCGATCGCCCGCAGCTCACGACCGGTGATCTCGTACGTGTCGTAGGTCAGCTTCGGGTCGCGGGCCGCACCCAGGGCCATGGCGCCGGGGAAGACCGTGGCCGGCGGGCCGACCCGAGCGACGAGCCCGGTCTCCTGGTCGGTGGCGACACTCAGCGGTACGGGGTTGTCGGCCGCGGTGTTGGCGCGTTGCAGACCGTTGCTGAGGCCGGCGATCTGGGCCGGGTTGTCGGTGTTGCCGGACCAGGCGAAGTAGATGACGCCGCCGAGGTGGAACTTGGCGACGGCCTGGGCGGGGGTGTCGACCCCGAACCGGGTGCGGTTCTCCGCGGAGACGGTGTCGGCGGTGCCGCCGGTGACGTACGGGACGAACAGCTGGCCGACCTTCTGCTCCAGCGTCATCGCCGCGATGGTGGCATCGATCTGATCGGACGGCTTCTTCGGGGTGGCGGCCGCCGGCGCGGCGACCGAGGCGCAGAGGGCGGCACTCAGGACCGTGACGGCGGCCAGGCTCGTGACAGACCGGACCCGCCGGGGGGAGAGGGGCATTCGTCGAACCTACGAAGGCACCACCATCGTGTCAAGAGTTAACCTGAAGCGATCGACAGAGGGAACTCTTTGCCGAGCGGTCAGGCGGGAGGATCGGTCGGTGCTCCGGGTGGCAGCTGCGGGTTCTGCTGCTTCTGCCACAGCTTCTCCCGGCGCTTCAGCTCCTCCTTCTGCTTCCCGGCGACGCTGGACAACACGATCGGGATGAAGACCAACCACCACAGGTGCCAACCGAAGACGAAGTTCGGGATCATCCAGATCACCCAGCTCACGGCGGCGATCGTCCCCCACAGGTTCGCCGAGCTGCTGCTCGGCATCGCCATCGTCCCGGACGCCGGAAGTGGGACGACGGGCCCGGCGAGAGGCTGGTAGGCGGGCCACGGAGCACTACCGGTGACAGCCACGTCCTGACCGGGTTTGGGCGCCGGCAGATCGCTGAACAAGGGTTCCAGGTCGGCGGAGGTTCGGGCCTGCAGCGCGGCGGTGACCCGCTCGTCGAACTCCTCCTGGCTGAGCCGGCCGACGCTCATGTGGTCACGCAGGTAGTCGGCGGCGCGATCGCGTTCTGCATCGCCGATGCGCTGGGGGACAGGCTCACTCACGGCGCCATCCTCTCACCGGCCGGTTCATCGACCAGCGGTCCACCACCGCCCGAGTTCAGGCGGGTAGCGCCTTCTCCAGCTCGGGTACGAGCTGGTCCAGCACGAACGGCAGGCTCAGCACCGTGGAGAAGTAGATGGCGCCGGCCAGCTCCCCGCCGGTGTAGAGCGACCGGCCGGCCCGAACGGCGTCGAGCTGGCCGAACAGCTTGTTCTTCTCCAGCTCGACCTTGGCCTGGTCGTCCTCGGTGGCCCAGATCAGCACCTCTCCGGCGTCGAGCACGTCGAGCTTCTCCACCGGGATGTAGGCCTGGGCCTCGTCGGAGGCGAAGGCGTCGAGCTCCTTGGGGATCACGAAGCCGAGATCGGTGAGGAAGTCGGTGCTCAGTCCGTCCTGGTACGCGATCGCGTTCCCCTCGTAGTACGGCGCCTGCAGGAAGATCGCGGGCACCTCCGCGAACTGCGGGTGGGCGGCGGCCTCGTCGGCGAAGCGCTCGGTGAGGTCGTCGACCAGCTTCTGGGCCTGCGCCTCCTTGCCGAGGGCCTTGCCCACCATCACGGTCTGGGTCGGCCACGGCTCGAACCAGTCGCTGTCGTACTTCCCGCTGTTGGCGATGGTCGGAGCGATCTTGGTCAACGAGTCGTAGACGGCGCGGTCGAGTCCGGCGTTGGTGCCGATGATCAGGTCGGGGGCGAGTGCGGCGATCTGCTCCAGCGGCAGCTTGTCCGGCGCCTTGATCACCTGCGGCTTCGCGTCGCCGAGCGCGGGCGTCGCCCACGGCCAGACCGCGTACGGCTGGTCGCCGTACCACTCGGTGGTGGCGATCGGCGCGACTCCCAGCGCGAGCAGGATGTCCTGCTCGGTGAAGCCGACGACGACCACGCGCGTCGGTTCGGCCGGCACGACCGTGTCGCCGTACTTGTGGGTGACGGTGATCGGGAAGACCGCCTGCTCGCTCGACCCGAGGTCGTCGGACACCTCGGTGGAGGCGGAGGAGTTGCAGGCCGCGAGTCCGGCCACCAGGGCGGCGGACAGGGACCCGGTCAGGAGCAGGCGACGGCTGATTGCCGTGGGACGAGACATGAGGCAAGCCTAACCTAAAGTCAGGCGTACCTTATGGCGGGAATCAGCCCGGCAGGACCTTCTCCAGCTCGGGAACCAGCCGATCGAGCACGTACGGGAGACTCAGGATCGTGCTGAAGTAGATCGCCGAGGCGAGCTCTTCCCCGGTGTAGACCGAGCGCCCGTCCTTCACCGCATCCAGCTTGCCGAGGACCTTGTCCTGCTGGATGTCGGCGCCGTCGCCGACGACGTCGGTTGCCCAGACGAGCACCTCGGCGTCGTTCAGCGCGCCGGTGTCCTTGGCCGGGATCTGGGCCTGGGCCACCTGGTCGTCCACGAACTTCGCGAAGGACTCGGGGATCGTGAAGCCGAGGTCGGTGAGGAAGCCGGTACCCAGGCCTTCGGGCCAGGCGATCACGCTGCCGTCGTCGTACGGTGCCTCCACGAAACCGGCCTTCGTGCCGTCCCACTTCGGGTGAGCCACGGCGACCTCGGCGAACCGCTGGGTGAGGTCGTCGACCAGCTTCTGCGCCTGAGCCTCCCGGCCGACGGCCTGCCCCACGATCACCGTCTGGGTCGGCCACGGCTCGTAGAACTCGCTGCCGTAGACCCCGCTGTTCGCGATGGTCGGGGCGATCTTGCTCAGAGCCGTGTAGTCCTCCTGGCTCAGCCCGGCGTTGGTGCCGATGATCAGGTCCGGTTTGAGCTTGGTGATCGCCGGGATCGACAGCCCCTCGGCCGACTCCAGCACTGTCGGCTTGGCGTCGCCGAGCTTGTCGGCCGCCCACGGGAAGACCGCGTACGGCACATCACCCACCCACTGGGTGGTGGCGATCGGCACCACGCCGAGGGCGAGCAGCGTGTCCTGCTCGGTGTAGCCGACGACCACGATGCGCTTCGGCTCGGCCTTGACCGTGGTCTTCCCGTACATGTGCTCGACCGTCACCGGGAAGGAAGGTGTGGGGCTGGGCTCGGGCGGCGGAGCCGACTCGTCGTCGCTACAAGCGGCGAACCCGCCGAGCAGGGCGGCCGAGAGCGAGCCGGCGAGGAAGAGCCGGCGGCTCAGCGGCGTGGGTGCGGGGCTGGTCACGACATCGAGGGTAGCCAGCACCCCGAGCACTTCGGGCGGGTCACCGCAGCATCCGTGGGGACGTCCAGGCGGGAGATTCTCGTCCGGACGGGGTGTTCCGCGGCCAATGTGGTCGGTTCGTCTCGGTCGACCACAGGACCTGAGACCGGCCGCGTGCAGGGCATAGAGTTGCCGCGGATTTCCCGGCAACCGATGTCGGAGCGGAACGAGGGGGACGGCGTGGGCCGCGTAGTCCAGAAGTACGGCGGTTCGTCGGTCGCTGATGCGGAGAGCATCAAGCGGGTGGCGAAGCGGATCGTCGCGACCAAGCAGCAGGGGAACGACGTCGTCGTCGTCATCTCTGCGATGGGCGACACCACCGACGAGCTGATGGACCTGGCCCTGAAGGTATCCCCGATGCCGCCGCCGCGTGAGCTGGACATGCTGTTGACCGCCGGCGAGCGGATGAGCGCCGCCCTGCTGGCCATGGCGATCGCCGACCAGGGACTGCACGCCCGCTCGCTGACCGGGTCGCAGGCCGGCATCATCACCACCGGTACGCACGGCAACGCCCGGATCATCGACATCACCCCCGGCCGGATCACCACGGCGCTCGATCAGGGCGACATCGTCATCGTCGCCGGGTTCCAGGGCGTCGCCCAGGACACCAAGGACGTCACCACCCTCGGGCGCGGTGCGTCCGACACGACGGCGGTGGCGCTCGCCGCCTCGCTCGGCGCGGACCACTGCGAGATCTACACCGACGTCGACGGCGTGTTCACCGCCGACCCGCGGATCGTGCCGAGCGCCCGGCGGATCCCGCGGATCTCGTACGAGGAGATGCTGGAGATGGCGGCCTGCGGGGCGAAGATCCTGCATCTGCGGTGCGTGGAGTACGCCAGGCGCGAGAACGTCAAGGTGCACGTCCGATCGTCGTTCTCGGACAAGGACGGCACCTGGGTCGAAGAGCTGGAGGAAGGAAGCCAGATGGAGCAGGCGATCATCTCGGGAGTCGCGCACGACCGCGGCGAGGCCAAGATCACCATCGTCGGGGTGCCCGACCGGGTGGGTGAGGCGGCCCGGATCTTCGAGGCCGTGGCGGGGACCGAGATCAACATCGACATGATCGTGCAGAACGTGTCGGCGGTGGAGACCGGACGGACCGACATCTCGTTCACCCTGCCGAAGTCCGACGGACAGGCCGCGATCGCGACCCTGCAGGCGCTTCAGGATTCCGTCGGTTTCGCCGACATCCTGTACGACGACCAGATCGGCAAGGTCTCCGTGGTCGGCGTCGGGATGCGCTCGCACCCCGGGGTCACCGCGAAGTTCTTCTCCGCCCTGGCCGCCGCGGACGTCAACATCGAGATGATCTCCACCTCCGAGATCCGGATCTCGGTCGTGGTCGACCAGGACGACGTGGACCGGGCCGTGGTCGCCGCCCACACCGCCTTCGGGCTGGACTCGAACGAAGAGGCAGTGGTCTACGCCGGCACCGGTCGCTGAGGATCTCGTCCGCTGAGGATCTCGGCCGCTGCTGGCGGGTGCGGTCGGGGTTGACCGTCCGTGGCTCGGTGGCGGTATCCGGGGCGTCCGGGTGCGGCCGGGTTGACCGTCCGCGACTCGGCGGTGGGATCTGGCGGCCGCGGCCGCAGCTTCGGCGACCGAATCTGGCTCGCGGGCGCCATCTGACCTGGCCCGCCTTGGCCGCTCGTACGTCCGAGTGTCTGACCGCCGGATGGCGCCGGGAAGTCACTGGCGGTCGATCGGCAGGCGGGCCGCGCCCTCAGATGGCGCCGGGAAGTCACGCACGGTCAGCCGGTACGCGGGGCCGCCGGTCGGGTGCAGCCGCGAAGTCACGGACGGTCAATCCGGTACGCGGGGCTGCCGGTCGGATGCCGCCGCGAAGTCACGGACGGTCAACCCGTACGCGGTCCGGCTAGCCGGATGACGCCGGGAAGTCACGCACGGTCAACCCGCCAGCCACCAAGGGTCAAGGCGGCCCTACCGATCAGGCCCTCAGCACGACCACGCGCAGGATGCATCAGCGCTTGGCTTCGGGGTCGCCCATCAGCTGGGCGACGTGGTCCGGCACGTACGTGGACAGCTCCCGCGGTGGACGCTGATAGTTCTCGCTGGCCGGCAGCCGCTTGGGCAGATCGACCTTCTCCGCCGGTACGTCGGTGTAGGGGATGGTCGAGAGCAGGTGGGAGATCATGTTCAGCCGGGCGTGCTTCTTGACGTCGGACTCGACCACGAACCACGGGCTGCTCGGGACGTCGGTGTGGACCATCATCTCGTCCTTGGCGCGGGAGTAGTCCTCCCAGCGGTTGATCGACTCGAGGTCCATCGGCGACAGCTTCCACTTCCGCACCGGGTCGTTCATCCGGGACCGGAAACGCTTCAGCTGCTCGGCGTCGGACACCGAGAACCAGTACTTGCGCAGCAGGATGCCGTCGTCGATCAGCATCTGCTCGAAGATCGGCGCCTGCCGCATGAACAGTGAGTACTGCTGCGGGGTGCAGAAGCCCATCACCTTCTCCACCCCGGCCCGGTTGTACCAGGAGCGGTCGAACAGCACGATCTCACCGGCCGCCGGCAGCTGGGAGATGTAGCGCTGGAAGTACCACTGGCTCTTGTCCCGCTCGGTGGGGGTCGGCAGGGCGGCGATCCGGGCGACCCGGGGACTCAGGTACTCCGTCACCCGCTTGATCGTGCCGCCCTTTCCGGCCGCGTCGCGGCCCTCGAAGATCACCACGATCCGCGCCCCGGTGTGGCGGACCCACTCCTGCACCTTCACCAGCTCCGACTGCAGCCGGAACACCTCCGCCTCGTAGACGTCGTTGGCGATCTTCGCGGGGCGGTCGTGGTGGCTCTTCGTCATGCGCGAACGCTAGCGAAGCCAGGCGCCTGTAGGTAGGCGCCCCGGTGACGATCCGCACCTACCTCGATCACGGTCGGCGTATCACCGCGACCTGCGTTCGCCTCCTCCGAGTGGTGGCACCCGCCCGGGACCGTACGGCCGCGCCACCGACAGCTCGTGACATCGCCGATCTCGTGGAGGAGAGTCCTGTGGAGAGTCACGCCAGGGGAGGTCCGACCACGATGACCACAGTCGCCTGTGAGGCCTGCGGGGAGCAGAACCCGCCCGGCACCCAGTTCTGCCTGCGCTGCAACAGCTTCCTGGCCTGGGAGGAGCCCACCCCGGCGCCCCGCGCACCCGGGCCGACTCCGCAGCCGGCCGAGGAGCTGATCGAGACCAGGGTGATGCCGAAGATCGGTTCGGGCGAACCGGCCGCGGTGGCCGGACTCGCCCCGCGGCCGATCGAGGCCCCTGCTGCCGCGACGGAGCCGGTGCTGCGGATCGAGCCACCCACGGAGCCGGTGGTCGTCCCGTTGGACGGCTCTCCGGTCGAGCTGGCCCTGACGATCCGCAACCTCTCCGACATCGTCGACGGCTACGCCGTGGATGTCGGCGGGGCGCCCCCGTGGCTGGTGGTCGCCTCCGACCAGCTCCGGCTGCTGCCCGACACCGAGGACCGGCTGGTGGTCCGGTTCCGGATCGCCTCGACCACGCTGGTGCCGGCGGGTGAGGGCAGCGTCCGGCTGCGCGTGCGGTCGCTGACCCGGCCACCCGCTCACGAGATCGTCGCGGTCACCGTGTCCGTGCCGGTCGTCGACGCCCCGGTGACCGTACGGATCGAGCCGAGCATCGCGCGGGCCAAGGACGTCGACATCACCCGCCTCGCTGTCGTGGTGGACAACGCTGCCGCCAACCGGCCGGCGACCGTACGCCTGGCGGGCAGCGACCCCGAGCTGGCCGTCGCCTTCCACTTCGACCCCGCCGAGATCACCGTCGGACCCGGCGACTCGGCCCGGGTACGCCTGGTCACCACGTCCCCCCGGCCGGAACCGGGTCGCGAGATCACCCGCTCGCTGACCGTGAGCGCCACCGAGGGTCGCCGACGTGTCGACGCGGTCGCCACGCTGGTGCAGTCGACGTCCCTGGTGGTCGAGGACCCGATGGTGGAGCTGTCGGCCACCCCGTCCCTGGTACGGCTGCGCGATGTCGACAGCACAGTGGTCCGGCTGACCGTCGGCAACCAGACCGGACGGCAGTGGGCGACGGTACGGCTCGACGCCGCCGATCCGGAGGGTGTCGTCCACGTCGGCTGGAGCGCCTCGGAGATCCGGGTGCCTCCCGGCGGCTCGATCGACGTCGAGGTCCGCCTCACCTGCCCGACCATCGAGCCGGGCACCGAGGTGGCCCGGGAGGTGGCCCTGGTCGCCACCGACGGCAAGCGGACGGCGCGGACCCAGCTCACCCTCCGGCAGTCGGTCAGCACCTCGCCCATGACGACCCTGGCCGTGCGGCTGGACCCGAGCGTCGTGCGCCTGACCAACCGGCGCCGAGGCAGCTCGGCGGTGGTCGTGGACAACGGCCAGGGCCGCACGCCGATCCGGGTGTGGTTGCGGGGCGACGATCCGGAGAACGTGCTGGCGTTCACCTTCGCGCCCGCGCAGCTCGACGTACCGGCGGGTCAGTCGGTGACCAGCCGGATGACGTTCAGCGGACCTCGGGCACCGAGCGGGCGCGAGGTCACCCGCTCCTTCACGGTCGCGGCCACCGACGGGCGGTCGGCGGCGACGGACGCCGGCTCGATCATCCAGTCCGCCAGCGACCGGCGGCCCTGGGCGCGGGTGCTGCTGACGATCGGTGGCGCGGTGGCGATCCTGCTGGGGGTGATGCTGCCGTTCGCGGGCCGCGTGGTCACCGCGCTGCGTCTGGACGACGACGCCGTGGAGCAGGCGCTCGGCGCACGACAGCTGACCGTCGAGCTGGGTGACCTGCCGGGGCTGGTCTCGGTCGGCATGCTGCTGCTGGTGCTCGCCGGGCTGATGGCGTTCGGGCTGACTGGTGCGTCGGGCCGACTGACCCGGTGGATGGCCCTCCTGGCGGCCGTCGTGCTGGTGGCCGCCGCGGTGCTGTTCAGCCCGTTCGGCCTCGGTCCCGGGGTGGTCCTGATCGGACTGGGCTGCGTGCTCGGCTACATCGGTGGCTTGCTCGGGCGACGCTGAGGCGCCACCCGTCCCCTCACGTCGTGGCGGTCGACTCGGTCCGCACCGGGAAGTTCACCGAGCTGGCGATGAAACAGCTGGCATGGGCGTCGTGGTGCAGGGCGTTCGCCCGCTCGATCATGGACTCATCGGCCACCCTCACGATCGGTCGGAGCACCACCTCGGTGAACCGACCGCCGTCGCCGACCTGCTCCATCGTGCCGATGGCCTCGTCCCGATAACCGGTGACGACCACCCCGTTCACCGCGCACAGGTGCAGGTAGGCCAGCAGGTGGCAGTCCGACAAGGCCGCCACCAGCAGCAGCTCGGGGTTCCACCGGTCCGCCTCGCCCCGGAAGGCCGGATCCGAGGAGGCGGCGAGGGTGGGGCGTCCGTGGGCGTCCAGGTCGTGATCTCGGCCGTACGCCCGGTAGTCGGAGGTGCCAGCACCCCGGTTGCCGGTCCAGGTCGTGGTGATGTCGTACGTGTGCGTGCGAGCCATCGGGGAACCCTAGTGCGGCGGGCCCGGTCAGTCAGTCGGAATAGCGAGGCGGCTTCCGGCCTTGCCCAGATCATGGACCTCGACACAGCGCTGAGCTATGCGCGCGCCACCAACCGGTCGGTGCTGACCACCCTGCGCGGCAACGGTCTGCCGCAGCTGTCCAACGTGTTGCACGCCGTCGACGACGGCGGGCTGATCAGGGTCTCCACCACCGCGGACCGGGCGAAGTACGCGAACCTGCGACGGCGGCCGTGGGCGGCGGTCAAGGTGGACGGCGAGAGCTTCTGGTCCTACGCCGTGCTGGAAGGAGAGGTCGAGCTGTCCGCGGTGGCCGCCGATCCGGGCGACGACGCCACCGAGGAGCTGGTCGCGCTGTACCGGCAGCTGTCGGGGGAGCATCCCGACTGGGACGACTACCGGCGGAGCATGGTCGCCGACCAGCGGGTCGTCATCCGGGTGCGGCCGAGTCGGGCGTACGGCCTCGCGCGCTGACCGCGCGACCCTCGCGGCCGACCCGCTGAGGAGTCAGACCTCGGCCAGCTCGAGCGCCTCCTCCGCGCGGTCCGGGCTGCCCTCGGCCAGGCCGCGGTCGATGGCGGCACGGGACACCAGCCACATCGTGATCCCCACGAGCAGGACGATGCCCTCGGTCAGCGTGAGGGCCCAGATGATGCCGGCGAGCCCGAACCAGAGGTTGCCGAGGATGACGACGGGGATGAACAGCACGCCCTGCGCCACCGACATCACGATCGCCGGGACCGCCCGGCCGGTGGCCTGGAACAGCGAGGTGATCAGGCCGGCGAACCCGTTCGCGATCATGGCCACGAGCTGGGCGGTGAGGATGGTGACCCCGATGGCCAGTACCGAGCGGTCAGCCACGAAGGCGGCGAAGAGCTGTTCGCGGAACACGAACGCGGTGATCGAGAAGATCGTGACGATGCCGCCCACGGTGATCGCCGAGGCGCGCAGGGCCGCGATGAGACGTCTGCGGTCGCCCTTCCCGTACGCGTAGGCGAGCAGCGGCAGCACGCCGATGGTCACCCCCATCACCAGGAACTCCGGAATCTGCGCGATGCGCACGGCGACACCCATGGCGGCGAGCGCGCCGTCCCCGTACGCGACCGCGAGGTTGTTGAGCACCAGGGAGGTGACGATCAGGAAAGCGGCCTGGAGCAGCTCGCCGACACCCACCCCGAACACCGGCTTCAGCACGGTGGGCGAGAGCGTGAACCACCGGGGAGCGAGACTCACGTGCTCGCTGTGGCGCTGGAGCCAGAGGACGAAGTACGCGACCACGCCGAGATTCGACAGACCCATCGCCAGGGCGGCGCCGGCGACGCCCCAGTGCAGCACCAGGATGAACGCGACGTCCAGCACGACGTTCGCGACAGTCGACCCGATGAGGGCGATCATCACCTGCCGGGCGGCGCCCTCGGCCCGCACCAGCTGCTCGAGACAGAACGCCGCGGCCAGCACCGGGACGAAGGCCAGCATCACGGCGACGTACGCGCTGGTGGCGGGCAGGGCGGCGGCGTCCGCCCCGAGCAGCTCCACCAGGGGACGCAGCAGGACCAGTCCCAGACCACCGAGCACGGCCCCGGCGATGACCGATCCCCAGACGGCGAACGACGCGACGTGCTTGATCCGATCGGCCTGCGCGGGTTCGTGCTCCGCTGCGCCCAGCAGCCGCGAGATGAGGGCGCCGCCACCGACACCGAACACCCCGCCGACGGCCATCACCAGACCGAGCAGCGGCGTGCCGAACGTGATCGCGGCGAGCAGGGCGGTGTCGTGCAGGGAGCCGATGAAGCCGGCGTTGATGAGGTTGTAGACGGCGCCGACGATCATCGCGGCGGCCATCGGCACGCAGAGGTGCACGAGCGCGCGGACGATCGGCGCGGCCGACAGATACCAGCGGTTGGTGCCGACGACCGCCTCGGACCGGCCGGGATCAGCAGGGCCGGGATGCGGCGAGGACGGGTGCGGTGAGGACGGGTGCGGTGGGGTTCGTGCTGCTCATGGTCGCCTCCGGGCGGGTTCGAGCGCGCGCCGACAGACGCCGGCGCGGCGGTGGTAAGTGGGTGGGCGTTTTCTCTGGCGCGCGCCCGGCTCGGGCTCGCGCGGCGGCGGTCAGGAGCGGGTCGGTTGCTCCAGCTCAGCGGTGATCTTGGTGAGCAGGGCGTGCAGGGCCGCTCGCTCGGTCTCGTCCAAAGGGGTGAGGATCGTCTCGTCAGCGGCGGCCATCGCCGTCTCGAAACCGGCGATGAGCTCGGCGCCGGTCGGGGTGGCGTAGACGCGCTTGCTGCGCTCGTTGCCCCCTTCGGTCCGACGCTCGACGAGATCGCGCCGCTCGAGTCCCTGCAGGAGGCTCGAGACACTTGCCGCGCTCGTCCGGCTGACCTGGGCGATGTCGCGCTGGATGGCACCCGGGTTCTGGACCAGGTAGCCGAGCACGAAAGCCTGCTCGTGACTCAGCTCGCGCGCCCGGATCCAGTCCTCGCCCGCCTTGCGTTGGGCCCAGCCGATCCAGCGGACCAGCTCGAGGCTGCTGGTGAGCTCGGGTGCGTCCATAGTCAGAAGTCTAACTGTTAGAAGACTAACTATCAACTGTCGACTATCGAACGTATCGCGGTGCTCACCGCGGTCGGTCCGCGTCGAAGTCGGTGAGCACCCGATCGCGGACGGCGTCCATCCGCCAGACAGGTGCGTCCGCGGCCGGTTGCAGACCAGGGGTCCAACCCCAGTCCCGGATCCGGTCGATGACGTCCGGATCCCTGGCGAGCAGGGTGATCGGGACGTCCCGGCCGGCATCGGGTCCGGTGACCACCGGGGCCGGCTGGTGGTCACCGACCATGATCACCACTAGGTCGTCGTCCGGAGTCTCCTCGAGCTGTCGGACCACGCTGGTCAGCGTGTACACCACGGAGTCGCGGTAGTCGGCCCTGACCCGGGCCGGATCGCGGGTCAGGATCGCTTCCGGTGGCTCGGCGGACCCGCCGGCCGGGATGAGCGTCGACCCGTCGCCCACCGTCGCCGGATCCACCAGCCCGGGCACCGGTGTCCAGGGCGCGTGGCTGGAGACCAGCGGCACCACCGCCATCGTGGGACGACCGTCGCCGACCTTCATCAGACGCTCGGCTTCGGCGAGCGTGTACTGATCCGGCACCCGCGCCCACCCGTACGGGGGGCCGGTGTAGCCGAGCGACCGGGAGTCATGGATCTCGTCGTAGTGGTAGACGTCGCCGTCCGGCCAGGCCGAGGTGGTGCCCGGCATGACGCCGATGGTGCGCCAGCCGGCGCCACCGAAGGCGCGGGTCAACGTGAGCCGGTCGCTGGCCACCAGATTGCGATAGCGCTGCTGGCTGTCGATCCAGAGGCCCGACAGCAGGGTCGAGTGGGCCAGCCAGCTGCCGCCTCCGGCGGTGGGCGAGGTCAGGAAGCCGCTCCGGGCCTGCCAGCCCGCCGATTCGAGTCGCCTGGTCCCGTCCTGGAGTGCTGCGGTCACCGCGGGGGCGATGTCGGGCCGCGTCAAGGCCACCCGGCCGTAGCTCTCCACGAAGATCACCAGCACCTGCTGGCCCCGCAGCCCACCCAGCAGGCGGTCGGGAGGGACCGCCCGGAACCGGTCCTGAGCCAGCTCGGCGGCGAAGCGCTCCTGATCGACCAGACCGTCCCGTACCCCGGTGACCTCGCCGATGATCTTGGTCGTGCTCGAGCCCGAGGCCACCGGGTACGGCGGCACGGCGCGGAGACCGGTGGCGGCGCAGGTGAGCCAGAGGGCCCCGAGGACGGCGAGCACGGGCACCGCCGCCACGGCGTGGTCGTCGAGGAACCGGGTCAACCGGAGGCACGCCCATGTGGTGCCGGCGAGCACCGCCAGCACCAGCACGCCAGCCGCGACCACGACCAACGCGGCCGCGGTGCCGCCGAGCGAGCTGTGCAGCAGCTGCCAGGCCCCCGGCACCAGGGTCCAGTCCAGGACGAGATCGAACGGGCGGGCCAGTGCCGCGTAGAAGCCGATGTCGACCATCTTCAGTACGGTCAGGACACCGAGCAGCACGCCGAGGCCGGCGGCCACCGGACGTCGCGCCCGGTCGGGCAGGACGAGCAGCAGCACCCCGCCGACGACCAGCTCAACCGGCACGGCGGCGAACGATCCGAGGTCCGTCCGGGACAGCCGGTCCGGCAGCAGGAGCGCGCCGAGCAGCACCAGCAGCGCGGTCAGGTCGCCCAGGACCGTGGTGCTCCGTGCTCCTCGCACCGTGCCGCCGTCACCCCCTCGACCCGATCGTACGGGGCCCTGGCGGTGTTGAGCCTCTGGCCGCGAGACCGCAACGTATCCGCAATTCTCTTCTGGGGACGGGTACACCGGAAAATGTGTGACTTAAAGTGCGAGGGCCCTTCCCCCGACCCATGAGGCCTGCCCTGATGCCGATCGCCGCCCCTCCGAGGACGACCCGCCGTCTGGCGCTGGTGCTCTCCGTGATCCTGGCGGCGGCGGGGTTGTTGACGCTCGCACCTCCCTCGGCCCAGGCCGATCCGGCTGGCTGGGGCCAGTTCGCGATCACGCAGCCGAGCTCCCGCAACTACGCCGGCACGATGAATCAGCAGGCCGACGGCTTCCCGGCAGCGACCTTTGTCAGCAACTCGGTGGGCGGCGGCGTGGGCGTGCAGTCCGGCACCTCGACCTGGCTGAGCGCGGCGACCGAGGTGGGAGCGAAGTACGGCTCGAGCAAGAACCAGGGTTACCTCAACCTGCGGCCGTACAACCAGAACGGTGCGCCGCCGTCGGTGACCACGTACACCTTCGACCGGCCGACCCCGACCTCGGGTTGGACGTTCGTGCTCGGCGACGTGGACGCGGACCAGGTGACGATCTCCGCCACCGGTCCGGATGGTCGCAGCGTCGCCCCCTCCGACCTCGGGTTCCGCTCGGTGTTCAACTACTGCACCTCCGGCGTCTGCCCGGCCAGCACCGACGTACCGAGCTGGGATCCGTCGACCGGGGTGTTGCTCGGCAACGCGGGGGCCCTGGACACCAACGGCGCCTCGGCCTGGTTCGAGCCCACGGTTCCCCTGACGTCGCTCACGTTCACCTTCGCCCAACGGGTCGGCTTCCCGGTCTACCAGACCTGGTTCTCGGCGTTGGAGTACAACCTGACCGGTACCGTCACCGCGCCAGCGGGCGAGCAGGACGGGATCCGAGTGCTGCTGTTCGACCCGGCGGGCAACCAGGTGGGGGACGTGGTCACGAACGAGGACGGCGAGTACAGCTTCCCCGGGTTCGCCACCTACGACGGGTACCGCGTGCAGGTGGTGCGGCCCACGGGACTCACCTCGGACAGCCCCCTGACCCAGGTCGTGGATCTGAGCGGCGGCGATCAGGTCGCCGACTTCACCCTGCGGGCCATCGTGCCCGTGCCGGTCGGCGGCACCGTCACCGACACAGACGGCAACCCGATCGCCGGGGTCACGATCACCCTCACCGATCCCGAGGGCGGCGGGGACCCGCGGACGGCCGTCACCGAGAACGACGGTTCCTACGTCTTCGACGACGTCCCCGTCGGTGCGGGCTACACCCTGACCGCGACCCCGCCGGACGGCGCCAGCGTGGACGGCCCACTCACCTTCACGGTCCCGCCGAACTCCGAGGTGCCGATCACCGGCCAGGACTTCGAGGTCACGCTGCCGGTGCCGCCGGCCACCGGTTCGCTGACGGGCACGGTGACCCGCGAGGGTGACGGGCCGTTGGGTGGCGTGGGCGTGCTGGTGACCGGACCGAACGGCACCAGCTTCTCGACCGTCTCCGGTGCGGACGGCAGCTGGAGCGTCGCGGGCCTGCCGCCGGGGGACTACACAGCCACCGTCCAGCCGCCGGCGGGAACCTCGGTGGTCGGCGAGGCATCGGTCGACGCCACGATCCCGGCGGACGGCGGAGAGGTCGACGACCTCGATTTCGTGCTCACCGTGACCCCGATCGAGCAAGAGCCGCAGACCGCTGGTGGGACCGTGACCGACACGGCGGGCGACCCCGTGCCGGGGGTCGAGATCGAGGTCACCGACCCGGTGGACGGAAGCACGGACACGGTCACGACGGACGAGGACGGCGCCTGGAGCATCGAGGGCCTCGCGCCGGCCGAGGGGTACACGGCCGAGGTCGTCTCGGTGCCCGACGGCTTTGAGTCGCCGGAGGACTCGACGCTGAGCTTCGACGTGGTGGACGATCCGGTGACCGGGCTGGACTTCGAGGTCATCCCGGAGGTGGCGCCCACCCCCACGCCCACGCCGACTCCCACCCCCAGCCCGACGACTGCGTCCCCCTCGCCCGATCCGACAGTGACCGAGACCATCGAGGTCGACTCAGGGTCCGGCTCCAGCTCGGGATCCTCGGGGTCGTCGAGCTCGGGCAGCCTGGCCAGCACCGGCGGACCGTCGCTGCTGATCGGGCTCGGGGGCGTCGCGCTCCTGCTCGCCGGGGTGCTGACCCTCGCGGCGCGTCGTCGCGGGCGGCGCTCGTAGCGACCTTGTGTCGGTTGTCGCGAGCAATTCGGGCGAGCTCGACCGCTGAAGGGCCCGGCCGGGTCTGTCAGTCGACCCCGGCCAGATCGCTGCGGCGTTCGATCATGACCACGTCCCGCCACTGCCCGGCGTGCGGGCCGTGGGTCATCCGGCCGAGCCGCCGACGGACCCCGACGATGTCGAAGCCGACCGCTTGATGGAGCCGGAGGCTGACCACGTTCTCCGGGAAGACGCCTGACTGGAGGGTCCAGATCCCGGCGGCCTCGGTCGAGGCGATCAGACCCTGCAGCAGCAGTCGACCCACGCCCCGGCCCTGCGCGGTGGGGTCGACGTAGACCGAGTGCTCGACGACTCCGGCGTACACGCAGCGGTCGGAGACGGCGGACGCTGCGGCCCACCCCGCGACGTCACCGTGGCGATCGACGGCGACGAGGCGCTGGTCGTCCAGCTTGCCGGCGTCGAAGGCCTCCCAGCCGGGCGGGTGCGCCTCGAAGGTGGCATCGCCGGTGGCGATGCCGGCCGCATAGATCGCTTCCACCTGGGGCCAGTGCCGGTCCGTCAGGGGCACCAGCCGCATCCCGGTGACCGCGGGATCCGTCATGCACGCCAGCCTAGGCGGCCAGCTGCCTCGAAGGGTGAGGCCGAGACGGCAACAGCGGACCCAGGTTGCTGGATCCGCTGACACAAAGTCGGGGTGACAGGATTTGAACCTGCGACCTCGTCGTCCCGAACGACGCGCGCTACCAAGCTGCGCCACACCCCGCCGGCCTCCGTGAAGGCCTCGCACACTCTAGCCGAAACCGGGCCAGACCTCACATCGCTTCCAGCGCGGTGGATCCTCCCCGGATCGGAGCAGGGTCAGGGCCTGGCCGTCAGGGTGATCAGGGTCGCCTCGGGCCGGCAGGCGAACCGGAACGGGGCGTACGGCGACGTGCCGAGACCGGCGGAGACCTGCAGGAACGCCGTCCTGCCGCCGGCGCTGTTGGTCGACAGACCCTTCACCCGCCGGGCGTCCAGGTCGCAGTTGGTGACCAGCGCACCGTAGAACGGGACACACACCTGACCGCCGTGGGTGTGGCCGGCGATGACCAGCCCGCAGCCGTCGTAGGTCATCGCGTCGATGACGGTCCGGTACGGCGCGTGGGTCACGCCGAGCACGACGGCTCCCTCGGACTCCTCGGTCGGGCCGGCCACCAGCGCGTACTGGTCGCGACCCAGGTGGGCGTCGTCCACCCCCCGGAAGCCGATCCTGGTGCCGTTCAGCTCGAGCGTCAGCCGGCGGTGGGTGAGGTCGACCCAGCCGGCGTCGGTGAAGGCGGCGCCGAGGTCGCGCCAGGGAAGCTCCTCGGGGTGTGCCCGGCCCATCCGGCTCGGCCGGGTCAGGTAGGTCAACGGGTTCTTGAAGGTGGGCGCGTAGTAGTCATTGGACCCCCAGACGAAGATGCCGGGCTTCTCGAGCAGCCGTCCGAGGGCCTTGGTCACCACCGGTACGGCGTCGGGGTGCGCCAGGTTGTCCCCGGTGTCGATGACCAGGTCCGGCTCCAGGCCTGCCAGCCGCGACACCCAGGCGATGCGCTGGTGGTCGCGGGGCGTGAGGTGCAGGTCGGACACCTGCAGGATCCGAACCGGTCGGGCCCCTGGCGGCAGGATCGGCACCTCCACCCGACGCAGCACGAAGGCGTTGACCTCGTACACGCTCGCGTACGCCAGCGACCCCGCCCCGACGGCCCCGACCCCGAGCACGGCCTTGCCGAGCACCCCCGCAACAGACATGCCGAGCAGGCTACCGACCCCCGACTTCTGTGCCGACAACCACACGAGTGATGGTTGACGGCACAAAAGTCGGATGAGGGTGCACGGCCCAGCCTGGGAGACTGGCTCCATGACCGACCCGACTGGACTCAAGCAGCAGCTCCGCACCGATCTCACCACCGCCATGAAGGCCCGCGACAAGGTGCGCTCCGGCACCCTGCGGATGGTTCTCACCGCGATCAGTGAGGCCGAGGTGTCCGGCACCCAGTCGCACGAGCTGACCGAGCAGCAGGTCCTCGACGTCGTGATCAAGGAAGCGAAGAAGCGCCGCGAGGCCGAGGAGGCGTACGCCGCCGCCGACCGCCCGGAGCTGGCCGAGAAGGAACGGGCCGAGTCCGCGGTGCTGGCCGACTACCTGCCGCAGCAGCTGACGGCCGACGAGATCGCGACCCTGGTCGCGGAGGCCATCGCCAGCACCGGCGCGGCCGCGCTGGGGATGAAGGGGCTGGGCAAGGTGATGGGTGTCGTGACGCCCCAGACCAAGGGCAAGGCCGACGGAGGCGCCGTCGCCGCCGAGGTCCGCAAGCAGCTGGCCGGCTGAAGCTCCGGAGCAGCGGCTTCGGAGCGGGGGCTCCGGAGCGGGATCAGCCGCCGCCCTCGGCCCTCTTCTTCGCTTCCGCTGCCTTCTTCTTGGCCGCTGCCTTCTTCTTGGCGGCTGCCTTCTTCTTGGCCGCAGCGGCATGCTTCTTGGCGGCCCTCTCGGCGGCGACCTTCTCCGGGTCGCGGCCCTGGGAGTAGAGCTTGTAGATGGTGCTGTACTGCGCCACCCTCGAGCCGCTGCCCGCCGACCAGCCCACGAACCCACCACGCGGCACGCCGTCGCTGTAGACGTAGTTCGTGTCGACGGTGAAGCCCGCCTTCTCCAGCTTCTTGGTGTACGCCTTGATCCCCAGCCCGAAGCGGCTCGGGACGTCGACCATCTTGCCTTTCTCGATCCGGCTCGGCGGGCTCTTGAAGCTGGTCCTCGGGACGTCGGCCAGGTACTTCTCCATGGTCGGCTTCCAGATCTTCATGCCCGAGTCGCCGCTGCCGGAACCCTCCAGGTACGTGTTCGTGGAGGGAATCCGGTAGCCCTTCACGCCCTGCCGCCGGAACTCGCCGGCCGCCTTGGCCGCCCCGCTCTTGATGAACGGCTTCTTCGTGTTGTCGATGGAGATCATCGCGACCCCGACCACATCCGGGGTGTAGCCGGCGAACCAGACCGCCTCGTTGGAGTCGATGGTGCCCGTCTTGCCGGCCTGCGGGCGGCCGTCGGAGGTGCGGGCGCGGGTGCCGGTGCCGTTCTTCATCACCCCGGCCAGCAGCTTGTTCATGCCGTCAGCGACGTCCTTGCTCATCACCCGCGTGCAGTTCCCGTCCGGCACCTCGAGCTTCTTCTTGGTCCGGGTGGTCACCGACTCGATGATGATCGGGCTGCAGTGGATGCCCCGCGCGGCGAAGGTCGCGTACGCCTCCGCCATGGACAGCGGGCTCACCTCGACCGAGCCGAGAGTGAAGGACGGGGTGTGCTGGTAGTAGTCGACGATGTCGCGGTCGGTGGTGCCGAGCTTCACGCCGAGCTTCTTGGCCATCTTGGTGACCCGGCACATGCCGGTGGTCATCTCCAGCTGCACGAAGTACGTGTTCACCGACATGGCGGCGCCTTTGTACATGTTCATGTTGCCGCTGGTGCCGGTGGAGTTCTTGACCTGCCACTTCCCGTACACCTGCTCGCGCCCGTCGCAGGTCTCGAAGCCCTTGCCGCCGAAGTTCATGCTCGGCTTCGCGTTGAACTTCTTCGACAGCGGGATGCCCTTCTCCAGCGCGGCCGCTGCGGTGAACGCCTTGAAGGTCGAGCCCGCCTGGTAGCCCTGGATGCCGCCCATGGCCGGATCGACGGCAAGGTTCCAGTAGGTCTGGCCCTTCTTCGAATCACTCCCCATCACCGGCCGGCTCTGCGCCATGGCCAGGATCAGACCGGTGCCGGGCTGGATCATGTTCATGGTGGAGATCAGCGGGTCCTTGGCCCCGACGACCCGGCTGACCGCCTTCTGGGCGGTGTCCTGGGTCTTCGGGTCGATCGCCGTCTGGATGGTCAGCCCGCCGCGTTTGACGTTGTTCTCGCGCTCCTCGACCGACTTGCCCAGACTGGGCATGGTGAGCAGCGTCCGGTACACGTAGTCGCACAGGAACGGGTACTTGGTGCCCACGCAGCCGTTCGGGGTGGGCTTCACCTGCTTCTTGTCGAACTTCTCCAGCTTGGCCGCCGCGGACTGCTTGGCGGTGATGATCTTCAGGTCGGCCATCCGGTTGAGCACCACGTCGCGGCGGTCGTCGGCCGCCCCGGAGTTGTCCACCGGGTTGTTCGCGTCCGGGTTCTGCACCAGACCGGCCAACATGGCCGCCTCGCTCAGATCCAGGTCCTTGGCGTTCTTGCTGTAGTAGTGCCGGGCGGCGGCCTCGACGCCGTACGCGCCCTCGCCGTAGTAGGCGATGTTGAGGTAGCGCTCGAGGATCTGGTCCTTGGTGAACCGCTTCTCCAGCGCGATCGCGTAGCGCAGCTCGCGGATCTTGCGCTGGTAGCCCTCGGCGCCCGAGGAGCGGGTCGCGTCGTTGATGCACTGCTTGTCGCCCTGGCAGGCCTCGATCTGAACCATCTTCACGTACTGCTGGCTGATCGAGGAGCCGCCCTGGGTCTCCGCGCCGGACGAGTTGCGGACCAGGGCCCGCATCGTGCCGCGGAGGTCGAGCGCACCGTGCTCGTAGAACCGGTGGTCCTCGATCGCGAGCTGCGCCTGGCGCATCACCGGGGCGATCTTGTCGAGCTTCACGTAGATGCGGTTCTCGTCGTAGAAGTACGCGAGGATCTTGCCGTTGCCCATCAACACCTTCGACCGGGTGGGCGGTACCGGGGTCGCGAGCTCGGCCGGGAGGTTGTCCAGCTCATCGGCGGCTGCCTTGCTGCTGACTCCGGCCAGGCCCGCCAACGGGACGAACAGACCGGCGATCAACACACCTGACAGCACGCTGACGACGACGAACATCACCAGCGAGTACGCGACTCCGCCCACTCGTCTAGGGGTAAAGGGCATGCCGAACAGGGTACGTGAGGAAGATGAGGCGACCGAATCGCGCGCGCGGTGTCGGCCCGGGCAGCAAGGATTCTCGGTATCGAATGTGTTACGACCGGTAAGAATCGGCGGCGCCGGCTGGTCATCCGCGTGATCTATTCGTACCATATGAGTCGTCGCGTCCGCAGGGGGTACTGGGGAGTGCCCGGATGCGACACACGGGTGCTGGGGAGTGCCCTGTGTGACACAAGGGGGAATCACAGCGTGACTGCTGTTCAATCAGAAGACTGGGCCACGCTCGCCAAGTGCCGAGGCATGGGCGATGCACTGTTCCCGGAAGCCGTCGATCAGAAGCGGGCCCGAGGGGTCTGCATGGGGTGCCCGGTGCGCTTCGACTGTCTGGCCGAGGCCCTGGACAACCGGATCGAGTGGGGCGTCTGGGGCGGGATGACCGAGCGCGAGCGGCGACAGCTGCTCCGCCAGCGTCCGGATGTGCAGAGCTGGCGGTCAGTCCTGCTCAGCCAGCCCTCAGTCCTTGGTGGCAAGCAGGGCGCCCACGCGTCGAAGTGAGCTGACGTCGGTGACGTCGCTGGGAAGCGCCGTCACCAACGTTCGGGCCACTGTCGAACGCCCGGTGGCGAAGCGGTCCAGCAGCAGCTGCTCGTTCTCGATCACCCGGACCAGGTCGGCGTGCTGCCGCAGGGCCGCGATCTCGGCGGACTGTGTGTCCGGATCGAGATCCTCGGCCAGGGACACCGCCCGCTCGGCGGAGGCGTCCAGGGTGCTCCGGTTGACCCGGTTCACCACCACACCGGCCAACGGCATGCCCTCTTCGCTGAGCCGGTCGACGAAGTAGGCGGCCTCGCGCAGCGCATCCCGCTGGGGGGTGGCGACGACCAGGAACGTGGTCTGGGGTGACGCGAGCAGCTGGAACGTCTGGTTCGCCCGCTGCCGGAAGCCGCCGAAGATGGCTTCGAACGCGGCGATGAACGTCTGCAGGTCGGTCAGCAGGCGGCCGCCGAGGATCTTGTTCAGCGCGCCCGCGACCAGGTTGAAGCCCACACTGACCAGCCGGAACGGTCCACGGGTGCCGGCCAGGAGCACCTTCAGGAAGCGCCCGTCCAGCAACGAGCTGAGGTGCTCGGGCGCGTCCAGGAAGTCCAGGGCCGACCGGGCCGGCGGGGTGTCGACCACGATCAGGTCCCACGACCCGGTCTCCACCGCCTCGGTGTGCAGCTGACCGAGCTTCTCCATCGCCATGTACTCCTGGGTCCCGGCGAACTGGGACGACAGCGCAACGTAGAACGGGTTCTCCAGGATCGAACCGGCCGTCTCGGGCGTCGAGTGGGCGAGCACGACGTCGTCGAAGGTCCGCTTCATGTCCAGCATCATCGCGTCGAGGCTGCCACCGTTGCCGGTGTCGAGACCGCGCACCGGACGGGGGGTGTTGTCGAGCTCTGCGACCCCGAGCGACTGGGCCAGTCGGCGGGCCGGGTCGATGGTGAGGACGACGACCTTGCGACCGGCTTCGGCCGCGCGCAGGGCGTACGCCGCCGCGCTGGTGGTCTTCCCGACACCACCAGCTCCACAGACGACGACGATCCGCACCCGCTGGTCGGCGATCAGGCCGTCGACGTCGAGGAAGTCGGGAGTCGGGGCGGCGGTCGGGGCGGGCGCTGCCGGGGCCGCAACGGACGCCTTGCGCGTCGACCGGCTCATCTCACCGGCTCCAGGGCGATCTGGCTGCGCAGCCGATCGGCGATCACGAACACCGCGTTCTCGTCGATGCCGCCCGGATCGAAGGCGACCTCGGCGACCGTCCTGCCGAACCCGTCCAGCACGCCGCGCAGTCGTCGGTGGTCGAGCGTGCGGGTGGCCTCGATCGCGAACTCGGTGGCCAGCGCCTTGTTGTCGGCCTCATCGAAGCCGGGGACGGCCAGGGTCCCGTTGCCGTCGGCGAAGGTCTGCAGCTCCTCGTCGCCCAGCGGCATCGACCGGACCATGTTGGCGATCACCGCGCCGACCGCGATCTGGGTCGGCTTCAGCTGCTCGATCGCCTCCTCGGTCTCGGTCACCGGCATGTCCTCGAGCAGCGTGACCAGGTGCACCACTGTCGTGTCGGCCCGCAGCATCGTGTTGATCGAATCCGCCTGGCTGCGGATCGGACCCACCTTGGCCAACCCGGAGACGGCCTCGTGGATGTTCAGGAACTGGGCGATCCGACCCGTCGGCGGGGCGTCCAGGACGACGGCGTCGTACGCGTCTTCGCGGCCCTTGGCCTGGCGCCGCACCGCCTCGTACACCTTGCCGGTCAGCAGCACGTCCCGCAGCCCGGGCGCGATCGAGGTGGCGAAGTCGGTGGCCCCGAACTTGTCCAGGGCCCGCGCGGCGAAGCCGAGGTGGTAGAAGGACTCCAGGTACTCCAGCAACGCGTCCTCGGCGTCGACGGCCAGGCCGTGAACCGCGCCGCCGGTCGGGGTGCGGGTCAGCCGCGGCTCCTCGGCGCCGTCCAGCGGCGGTCGGCCGAACAGGTCGGTGATCCCGTGCCGACCCTCGACCTCGCAGACCAGCACCCGGCGCCCGGCCGTGGCCAGAGCGCAGGCCAACGCGACGGCGATCGTGGTCTTGCCGGTGCCGCCCTTGCCGCTGACGATGTGCAGGGTGTGCCGGGGGAGGGTGGTGGTGACCGGCCGCCGGTCGCTTCGGGACGCTCGGGAGCGGCTCACGGTAGTTCCGTGACGCGCAGACCCGCGTGGGTCTTGTAGCGGCGGTTGACCGCGATCAGGTTGGCGGTGAGCGCCTCGACCTGGTGGGCGTTGCGGAGCCGGCCGGCGAAGACGCCGCGCCCGCCCGGCAGTGCAGCTGCGACCAGGGCGATGACGGTGCCGACCGCCTCACGGTCCTCGCCCAGCACCAGCACGTCCTCGTCGAAGGACTGCACCTCGGGGTCCTCCAGCCGGACCGCGCTGAGGTGGTGGAACGCCGCGACCACTGTCGAGTCCGGCAGGATCCGCTGCGCCTCCTGGGCGGCGGAGCCGTCGGCGACTGCGAGAGCGTACGCGCCCTGCTTGTCGAAGCCGAGCGGGTTGACGCAGTCCACGACGATCTTGCCGGCGAGCGATCCGGCCAGCGAGCTGAGCAGGTCGGCGTGACCCTCGTACGGCACGGTGACGATGACCAGGTCGGCCGCCGCGGCGTCGGCGTTGTTCCCGCCGGTGACCCCGGCCACGCCGATGGCTTCGGCGGTCTCGGCCGCGCGGGCCGCCGAGCGACTGCCGAGGACGGTCGGGTGGCCCGCAGACGCCAGGCGGCGGGCGAGTCCTCGGCCCTGTGGGCCGGTGCCGCCGAGGATCCCGACGGTCAGCACGGAGACTCGGTCGGAACGGAGGCGGACAGCATGACGTCGATCTTAGGTCGGTGGGCAATGCTGTCGGTGGGTCGGACAGGATGGCGCCATGACGCAGACGGAGCCGGTCGACGTGACGGGACGGCCGACCATCACCCTCGGCGAGATCGTGTTGGACACCGACGACCCGCCTCGACTGGCCGAGTTCTACTCCGCGCTGCTGGGCTGGCCGATCACCCGGCGAGACGAGGACTGGTGGAGCATCGGCACCGACGCCGGCCCTCGGCTGTCGTTCCAGCTGGCCCCGGACCATCGCCCCTCGTCCTGGCCGGACGACGACGTGCCGCAGCAGGTCCACCTGGACCTGGACGTGCCCGAGCTGCCGAGCGCGGTGGCGTACGCAGAGTCCCTCGGCGCCACCCTGGCCGACAACTCGCGCTCGACGGAGACCTTCGTGGTGCTCCTCGACCCGAGCGGCCACCCGTTCTGCCTGTGCGCGGGCTGACGCATCAACCTCAGTAGGGTGAGCCCATGACCATCGTCTTTGTCGCGCTCCGCGCTCCGGGGTCATGACGTTCCGCACGTCTCGCTCGTTCGCTCGCGATTCCGGACGACGAAAAGCGTGTCGCCCTGAATCGCTCCTCACTCCCGAGAGGCTCCACCCATGACCAAGTGGGAATACGTCACCGTTCCGCTGCTCGTCCATGCGACGAAGCAGATCCTCGACAACTGGGGCCAGGACGGGTGGGAGCTGGTCCAGGTCGTGCCGGGGCTGAATCCGGAGAACCTGGTGGCGTACCTGAAGCGTCCGATCCAGGCCTGAGCGATGGCGAGCGCATCCGACCGGCTGACGGAGCTGGGGCTGGAGCTGCCGCCGGTGGCGGTGCCCGTCGCGGCGTACGTGCCCGCCCTGCGGGTGGGTGATCTCGTCTACTCCTCCGGTCAGCTGCCCAGCGTGGCCGGCCAGCTGGTCGCCACCGGCAAGGTGGGTGCCGAGGTGTCGGCCGAGACCGGGGCGTCCTGTGCCCGGACCGCGGTGCTGAACGCACTCGCTGCGGTCAGCGAGCAGGCGGGTGGTGTCGACGAGATCGCACGCATCGTCCGGGTGGTGATCTTCGTGGCCAGCACCCCTGACTTCACCGGTCAGCCGGCGGTCGGCAACGGGGCCAGTGAGGTGCTCGGCGAGATCTTCGGCGAGGCAGGTCGGCACGTCCGTTCCGCGGTCGGCGTGGCGGTGCTGCCGCTGGATGCGCCGGTCGAGGTGGAGCTGGTCGTCCAGGTCCGCAGCCGGCCGAGCGTCGTGCCGGTCTGAGTCCACGAGAACCAGGTGACCGGCACGGTGGGATCCAGCCACTCCCTCGACGTGCTGGCGTCGCTGGACCCGGTCGTGCCGGCGACCCTCGCCGAGCTGGCGGAGGGCTGGGACCCTTCCCGTACGCCGGCTCCTCCACGAGCGGCCTCGAGTGTGGTGCTGTGCCGGGACGGCGCGACGGGGTTGGAGACGTACCTGCTCCATCGGCACGCGCGGATGGCGTTCGCGGCCTCCATGGTCGTGTTTCCCGGCGGCGGGGTCGACCCTGCTGACCGGGCCGTCGCCGACGTCCGGCTCGCCTGTGGGATCCGCGAGACCCGGGAGGAGACCGGGGTCGATCTGGCGGCGGCCGATCTCGTCGGCTGGGCGCACTGGATCACCCCCGAGGTGCAGCCACTCCGCTACGACACCTACTTCTACCTCGCCGGCCTGCCGCCCGGACAGCAGGCGAGCGACCGGTCGAGTGAGACCGAACGCGCCGCGTGGAGCACTCCGGCCGCGGCCGTCGCCGCGTACGGGGCCGGCGATCTCGCGATGATGCCGCCCACCCTGTCGATCCTGTCCGAGCTCGTCGGCCTCCACTCGGTCGCCGAGGCACTCGAGCTGGCGAAGGACCGCGTGATCGAGACCGTGCTGCCCGAGGTGATCCGCGACGACGACGGCTGGCGGTACAGCTACCCCCGCCCCGGAGGCGGGACGAGCGGATGACCGAGATCGCGCCCGGCATCCAGGTCGTCCTGGCGCCCAACCCGGGTCCGATGACGCTGGACGGCACCAACACCTGGATCCTCGGGCCGCGGCGTTCCGGCGGGGCCACCGGGCCCAGCATCGTGGTCGACCCCGGTCCCCTGGACGAGGGTCACCTGCGGCGGGTCCACCAGGCAGCGGGCGAGGTCGCCGACATCCTCCTCACCCACCGACACCTGGACCACAGCGAGGGGCTGGGGCGGTTCGCGGAGCTGACCGGCAGTGGTGTCCGGGCGGCCGACCCGGCGTACGCGATCTCCACCGTCGGCGGCGACGGCCGGTTGGACGACGGGCTCGAGCTCGGTGTCGGCGAGCTGGCCATCCGGGTGGTGGCCACCCCCGGTCACACCAGCGACTCGACCTCTCTGCTGGTCACCGGACCGACCGGTCGCTGGTTGCTGACCGGGGACATGGTGCTCGGTCGCGGGACGACCGTGATCACCCACCCGGACGGCGACCTGGGCGCCTACCTCCGCTCGCTGGAGGTGCTGCTCGCCGTGGTCCGCGAGCAGGACGTGACCGCGATCCTCCCCGGCCACGGTCCGGTGGTGACCGATCCGGAGGGGGTGCTGACCTTCTACCGTGACCACCGGCGACAGCGACTGGACCAGGTCCGCGACGCGCTGCGGCAGGGAGACACCACCCCGGCGGAGGTGGTGGCCCGGGTGTACGCCGACGTCGACCGCTCGGTCTGGCCGGCCGCCGAGCAGTCCGTTCGGGCCCAGCTGGACTACCTCCGCGGCCTCTGACCCGCCTCCCTGACGCGCCGGCGTTCTGTGCCGATATCCGCCAATATGGTGGTTCCCGCTCCAGAATCTCGCCCTGGGCTCGAGGCCTTAAGCGTCTGCTGGGGCATCTCTCAGACAGCGACCTGACGCGTAGCGAAGTCATCGGGATCGCACAGTTCGGACACAGGTTCGCGCCGGACCGTAGACATCGTGACCACACCGCAAGGGCCTTCGAGCCTCAACACCCCGCCGTTCGGACAGCCCACGGGCCCCGAGTTCCACCCGACCCAGCCCATCGGCGACTACCGCGCCGCGGACTTCCCGGCGCCGGCGGGCGTACCGCCGATCGGCTCCGGCCCCGGTTACCCAGCAGCACCCGAGACGTACGCCGGCCAGACCTACGCCGGCCAGGCGGCCTACGGCGGCGGGACGGCCACCATGGTGCAGCCCGCGGTGACCACTCGGCCCCGACGGCGTACGGGTGTGGTCGTGGCTGCGGCGGCCCTGTCCGCGATCATCGGCGCGGGTGCGGGCATCGGCTCGTACGCGTACCTCGCCGGCGGCACGACCGGCATCGCGAGCTCGCCGATCGGCGTGACCACCCGGCCGGCCGCGAACACCCCGGTCCTGGACGGCACCATCTCGGCCGCCGCCAAGCGGATCGAGCCGTCGGTCGTCACCATCACGGTCACGTCCAGCCAGGGCGAGTCGCTGGGGACCGGGGAAGTGCTCGACAAGCAGGGGCACATCCTGACCAACGACCACGTGGTCTCCGAGGCGGCCAGCAGCGCTCAGGGCGCTCCGGGCGGCCAGGATCAGCCCGGCCAGGACCAGCCCGGTCAGGACCAGCCCGGTCAGGACCAGCCCGCCCAGGCCAGCTCCATCAGCGTGACCTTCGACGACGGGACGACCGAGAAGGCGACCATCGTGGGCACCTCGGAGACCAATGACCTCGCGGTGATCAAGGTGGCGGCCAGCGACAAGCTCGTGCCGGCCACCTTCGCGAAGTCGGAGTCGCTGCAGGTCGGTCAGGCAGTGGTCGCGGTGGGCGCGCCGCTCGGCCTCTCCGACACCGTGACCAGTGGCATCGTCTCCAACACCGCCCGCCCGGTCCGTTCAGGTGCCACCAACGACGCGGTCTACCTGGCGGTCCAGACCGACGCCGCGATCAACCCGGGCAACTCCGGCGGACCGCTGGTCAACCTGAACGGCGACATCGCCGGGATCAACTCCTCGATCGCCGGCACCGGTTCGGGTGAGTCGGGCGGCCAGTCCGGCAACATCGGCATCGGCTTCGCGATCCCGGCCGACGTGGCCGTACGGGTGGCGGGCCAGCTGATCGAGAAGGGCAGCTACGCCAACGCGGCTCTCGGTGTGACCCTCGGCGGCCAGGACTCGCAGTCGGTGTCCACTGACGGTGTCGCCCTGCAGAGCGTCAGCGCCGACGGTGCCGCGGCCAAGGCCGGTCTGAAGGCCGGTGACCTGGTCACCAAGGTCAACGACTTCGCGGCCACCACGGCGGACGGCCTGATCGCGGCCACCCGCTTCTACGCACCCGGCACCACCGTGGAGGTCAGCTACACCCGCGACGGCCAGGCCCAGACGGCGAAGGTGACCCTCGGCACGGCCTGATCGCCGCTCACCGAACCGCGACCGCGGTGCACCCCAGGGGACGGGGCGCACCGCGGTCGTTTCGGTGGTTCGGTGGCAGGGCGGGCCGGTGGATCAGCGCGCCCGGCGCTCCACGCGCTCCGTGTCCAGGATGGTCACCGACCGGGGCTCGAGCCTGATCCAGCCGCGGGCGGCGAAGTCGGCCAGGGCCTTGTTGACCGTCTCGCGGGAAGCGCCCACCAGCTGGGCGAGCTCCTCCTGGGTCAGGTCGTGGTGGACGTGGATGCCGTCCTCGCGTCGATCACCGAAGCGACGGGCGAGCTCCAGCAGCTGCTTGGCCACCCGCCCGGGCACGTCCGAGAAGACCAGATCCGCGACCACGTCGTTGGCCCGGCGCAGGCGGGCAGCGAGCTGACCCAGCAGCCCCAGCGCGACCTCCGGTCGACCGCCCAGCCAACCCATCAGCTCGTCGTGCTCGAGGGTCCGGATCTCGCAGGCCGTCACCGCGGTCGCGGTGGACGATCGCGGCCCGGGGTCGAACAGGGACAGCTCGCCGAACATCTGCCCCGGTCCGAGGATCGCGAGCAGGTTCTCCCGGCCGGCCGAACCGCTGCGGCCCAGCTTGATCTTGCCGCTCACGACGACGTAGAGCCGGTCCTCCTTGTCGCCCTCGTGGAACAGCACCTCGCCCCGATTGAGCTTGATGGTGCCCATGGCAGCAGCAAGCGCCGAGGCGGCTTCGTCCTCGAGTCCGGCAAAGAGCGGAGCCTTCTTCAAGACCTCCGGATCCACACGTCCTCCTGCTGTCTGCGATTGTCGGCGTAACGCTACCGTCGAACCTACCGCCTGTGTCACGGATCACACGGCAGGTCCACCCCAGATCGTCGGACGACAACGGCGACAGCGGTGTCGGCCCGGGGCCCTAGGCTGGCCGTCATGGCCCGAGCAGCACGTCCTCCCGTCCAGGCGAAGCCTGCTGACGGTGCCGAGGCGAAGCCTGCGGTGGACAGCCTGCCGTCCGCGATGGATGTCTCGCGGACCGCCCTGGTCCGGCGCGCCCGGACGATCAACCGGACGCTGCACGAGACCTATCCCGATGCCCGTTGCGAGCTCGACTTCAGCACCCCGTTGGAGCTGCTGGTCGCCACCATCCTGTCCGCCCAGACCACCGACAAGCGCGTCAACACGATCACCCCGATCCTGTTCGCGCGCTATCCGACACCGGCGGCGTACGCGGCGGCCGATCGGATGGAGCTGGAGGAGCTGCTCCAGCCGGTGGGTTTCTTCCGGGCCAAGTCCGACACCCTGCTGAAGCTCGGCGCGGCGCTGGTGGAGGACTTCGGCGGGGTGGTTCCCGGTCGGCTCGCCCAGCTCGTGACGCTGCCCGGCGTCGGCCGCAAGACCGCGAACGTGGTGCTGGGCAACGCGTTCGACGTTCCCGGCATCACGGTCGACACCCACTTCGGCCGACTCGCACGCCGGTTCGGCTGGACGACGTCCCTGGATCCCGTGGAGGTCGAGGCGGAGATCGGCGCGCTCTTTCCCCGCAAGGACTGGACGATGCTCTGCCACCACGTCATCTGGCACGGTCGTCGGCGCTGCCACGCGCGCAACCCGGCCTGCGGCGCGTGCCCGGTCGCTCGCTGGTGCCCGTCCTTCGGTGAGGGCGAGACCGACCCGGTCAAGGCCGCGAAGCTGGTCCGCGAGCCGCGCGGATGACGTCGGACCCCGCCCCGCCCCGCGCCGACCCCGAGCCGCCCGCCGGCACCGAGCTGCCCGACTGGCTGCGCCCGCTCGACGCCGCCCTGCTCGACGACGAGCGACTGCAACAGGCGGTTTCCCTCCGGCCGGGCGTCGGCGGGCGTGCGGCGGCCGTCCTGGTGCTGATCGGGGCCGGGGAACGGGGGCCCGAGATCCTGTTCGTCGAGCGGTCGGCCACGCTGCGGACGCATGCAGGTCAGATCGCCTTTCCCGGCGGCGCCAACGACCCCGGCGACGCCGACCTGATCGCCACCGCGATGCGGGAGGCCTGGGAGGAGACCGGGGTCGACGTCACCGGCATCGAACCGATCGGCGCGCTGCCGGCCGCGCACGTGGCGGTCAGCGGCTTCGACGTGACCACTGTCGTCGGCTGGTGGCGCCGCCGTAGCCCCGTGGGCCCGGCCGACCCGCGCGAGGTCGCGTCGGTCATCATCGTGCCCGTGGCCGAGCTGACCGACCCGGCGAACCGAGGGCTGGTCCGCCACCCGTCCGGATACGCCGGACCCGGCTTCGACGTCGCGGGCCACCTGATCTGGGGTCTCACCGCGCACCTGCTGGATGGGGTCCTGGACCTCGCCGGCTGGCAGCGCCCGTGGGACGCTGAGCGGCGGTTCGACATCCCGCCCCGCTACCTGACCGACCGAGCACACGGACGAGGACACGATGCCCACTAGCGACACACCAGGGCCCACTAGCGACACACCAGGGCCCACTAGAGACACACCAGGGCCCACTGACGACACATCAGACCCCACGAGCAATCCGGTAGACCCGCAGGCCATCTGGGACGCCACCCTGGTGAACCAGGTCGAGACCGGGGCTCGGGTGATCGCCCGGTACGCCGAGCCGCACCGGCGCTACCACGGCACGGAGCACCTGGTCTCGGTGCTCGCGCACATCGACGAGTTCGCCACCGACGCCCACGACCTGTTCCTGGTCCGACTGGCCGCGTTCTACCACGACGCCATCTATGACGTCCCGTTCCGCGAGCTGACCAACGAGGAGGGCTCGGCCCGCCTCAGCGTGCGAGAGCTCAGCCGTACGGGCTTGGAGGTGGAGGACCTGAACGAGGTCTCCCGGCTGGTCCGGTTGACCGCGACCCACGTGCCCGGCTCGCGCGACCCCAACGGTGAGCTGCTCTGCGACGCCGACCTGGCGGTCCTCGGGTCGCCGCCGGAGGCGTACGCGCGCTACGTCGCGCAGGTCACCGAGGAGTACGCGGCGGTGCCGCGCCTGGACTTCATCCGCGGCCGGTTCCTGGTGCTGCGTGACCTCGCCGGCCGGGACCTGTTCAACACCCCGAAGGGTCGTGCGCTGAACGCCCGCGCCCGGTTCAACCTGGTCGCCGAGTGTCGCCAGCTGGTGGCGGAGATGCGCACCGCGGGGATCTCCGCGGACGAGATCGGCACCGTTCCGGGTCCGAAGGCCTGATCAGCGGGGGAGCCAGTCCAGCAGGGCTGCCGACACCGCGTCCGGCGCCTCCTCGTGCGGCAGGTGACCGACATCGGGGACCTCCACGTGCCGGTGATCGGTCGGGGCGTACGGGTCCGGCGGCAGCATCGACGCGGCGGTCAACGTGCGGTCCGCCGATCCTCGTACGGTCAGCACCGGCACCCGTACGGGACTCCGCAGCACGTGCCGGAAGTCTCGGCCCGCCGCGCGGAGCTGGTCCCGGCCGAACATCCGCAGATACTCCAGGGCGCAGTGCGGGCTGGGCCACAGCCGCAGCGCCTGCCGGTAGTGCCGGGCGTCGTCGGGTGACAGGAACTCCGACCCGTCCGCGGCCCGCCGCCGCAGCAGCCACTCGACGTACGCGCCGTCGCGGGCCATGATCACGCGCTCGGGCAGGATCGGCAGCTGGAACCAGCACAGAGAGGCACCCATCGAGCGCCACGGGAACCGCAACGGGTGCGGGGCGGAGATGGTGGCGAGGCCGGTCACCTGCTCCGGTGCGTACGCGTACGTCGACCAGGCGGCCACGCCGCCCCAGTCGTGCCCGATGACGTACGCGGAGGAGAAGCCCAGACTGCGGATGACGCCCGAGACGTCCGCCCCGGTGACCGACTGCCGGTAGCCGCGGGGGGTCTTGTCGGTCGCGCCGTAGCCCCGCAGATCCAATGCGGCGACACTGAGCCCGGCGGCGTCGAGGACCGGCAGCTGGTGCCGCCAGGCCCACCAGAACTCCCCGAACCCGTGCAGCAGCAGCGCCAGCGGACGGTCCCGGGTGAACTGCTCGCCGGTGGCCAGGTGGAACCGGATGCCGTTGGCCGTGATCTCGCGGTGCCGCCAGGGACCCTCGATCAAGACGGCGCGAACCGAGCCGTCCGGGGCGGCCGGCCGTCCGCGACGCATCAGGCGCCTGTCAACCCGCGTTCGCGCGCGAACGCTCGTGTCAGCGCAACGCCCTCTTGTCGTTGACGACCGTGCCCTCGATCCGCGGGGCACTGGCCGCCGCGGTGGCCCGGTTGACGGCGGTGCTGAGCTCGGCGACCAGCGCCTGCGCGTTGGCGATCGTCCTCTCCGGCGCCTTGACCTTCTTGATCCGGGTGTAGCCGATCAGCCCGGTGATCGCGGCGATGACGAGCAGCACGCCGGCCACGATCAAGAACGCGGCCCAGTACGGAAGACCGAGGGCGGCCAGGCCGAAGGCGGCGGCGATGTAGATGAGGGTTGCGGCGTTGATGCCGAAGTAGCCCGCCGCCCCGAACAGGCCGCCACCGATGCCGGCGTTCTTGGCGGCCGGGGTCAGCTCGGACTTGGCCAGCTCCAGCTGGTCGTTGATCAGCAGCTGGGCGTCCCCCCGGATGTCTGTGATCAGGTCTGCGATCTTGCGGTCCGCCATGACGATCTCCTCTCGCTCTCCGGGGCGAGCCTAACGGTCGCCGAGCACTACACCGTGCAGTCGGGTCGACTTCAGCCGCGGAGGCGCGCCTGCGTACGGCGCCGGAGGGAGACAGCCGCGAGCCCGGCGGCGATCACCGAGCCGACCAGAACCGCGGTCTTGGCCACCTCCTGCGTCGCCTCGTCGCCCTCGAACGCGAGGTCGCTGATCAGCAGCGCCACCGTGAATCCGACCCCGGCCAGGATCGAGACCGACCCGATCTCACTCCAACGGAGATCTCCGGCCAGCTCCGCTCGGGTCAGCTTCGCCGTCAGCCAGGAGCCGCCGAGGATGCCGAGCACCTTGCCCACGATCAGGCCGAGGATCACCCCGAGGCCCACCGGCTCGGTGAACACCTCGGCGAGCTTCTCCAGCGAGACCGGCACCCCGGCGGCGAAGAGAGCGAAGACCGGGACGGCGAAGCCGGCGGAGATCGGACGCCAGCGGTGCTCCCAGCGGTCCACGAAGGACGGGCCCTTGATCATCGACGAGGAGGTCAGCAGCCCGAGCAGCACCCCGGCGACGGTGGCGTGGATGCCGCTGCTGAACATGCACCACCAGCACAGCACGCCCAGCGGCAGGTAGAGGTACCAGCCGGAGATCTGTCGCCACTGGAGCAGCGCCCACAGCGCTGCGCACCCCAGGGCGCCGAGGAACCACAGGAGCGAGAAGCCGTGGGAGAAGAAGATCGCGATCACGGTGATCGATCCGAGGTCGTCCACGATGGCCAGGGTGAGCAGGAAGGCCCGCAGCGCGGTCGGCAGCTTCGACCCCACCAGTCCCAGGATGGCCAGGGCGAAGGCGATGTCGGTGGCCATCGGGATGGCCCAGCCCTGAGGTCGTCCGCCGGGCATCACCAGGTTGACGCCGACGTAGATGAGAGCGGGGACCACCATGCCGCAGAGGGCCGCGACGATCGGGACCAGAGCCTCGGCGGGTTTGCTCAGCGCGCCGACGGTCAGCTCCCGCTTGAGCTCGAGGCCGGCCACGAAGAAGAAGATCGCCAGCAACCCGTCGGCGGCCCAGTGCTCCAGGTCGAGCGGCCCCAGCGGCAGGTGCAGCACCGCCTGGTAGCTGACCGGCCCGAGGTTGGCCCAGAGCAACGCGACGACAGCCGCGGCGAGCATCAACGCGCCGCCGACGGTCTCCATCCGCAGCACGTCGGCGACGGCGATGGTGTCGGCGTCGTCGGCAGGGCGGGCGAACAGGACGACGCGGGGGCGTTCCGTGGCCATGGTGACTCCTGAGGGCTCGCGAGCAGGACGCCGACCAGACTTCCCGGCACACCGGGCACGACCCTACCGCCCACCACATCTGCTCGGCTTCGTCGGTTCTGCTCGATCTACAGACCGAGCAGAACCGACGAACTCGAGCAGATCGGCCGTGCGTGGCGCTACTCCTCGGAGGCCGCCGCCGGCTTGTCCATGTTGTCCTTGATCAAGCTCATCACCGATGAGTCGGTCAGGGTGGTGACGTCGCCGACCTCGCGGTGCTCGGCGATGTCGCGCAGGAGTCGCCGCATGATCTTGCCGGACCGGGTCTTGGGCAGCTCCTCCACGACCATGATCTGCCGCGGCTTGGCGATCGCCCCGATCTCCTTGGCCACATGGGATCTGAGTTCGGCGACCACGTCGGGACCGCCGTCGCCGGCCTCGGAGCGCAAGATCACGAACGCCACGATGGCCTGGCCCGTGGTCGGGTCGGTGGCCCCGACCACGGCCGCCTCCGCGACCTTCGGGTGCGAGACCAGGGCCGACTCGATCTCGGTGGTCGACATCCGGTGGCCGGACACGTTCATCACGTCGTCCACCCGGCCGAGGAACCAGATGTCGCCGTCGTCGTCCTTCTTGGCCCCGTCGCCGGCGAAGTAGAGACCCTCGAACCGGGACCAGTACGTGTCCACGAATCGCTGGTCGTCCCCCCAGAGCGTCCGCAGCATCGCCGGCCACGGCTTGGTGATCACCAGGTAGCCACCGGACCCGTTGGCCACCGGCTGGGCCTCGTCGTTCACCACGTCCACGCTGACCCCGGGCACCGACGCCATGGCGGCACCCGGCTTCCCCGAGGTGACGCCGGGCATCGGGGAGATCATGTGCATGCCGGTCTCGGTCTGCCACCAGGTGTCCACGACCGGGGTCCGGTCGCCGCCGATCACGTGCCGGTACCAGACGTACGCCTCCGGGTTGATCGGCTCTCCGACGGAGCCGAGGATCCGCAGCGACGACAGGTCGAACTGCTCCGGGAACTCCGAACCCCACTTCATGAACGTGCGGATGGCGGTCGGGGCGCAGTAGAGGATGGTCACCCGGTACTTCTCGATGATCTCCCACCAACGACCCTTGTGCGGGGTGTCCGGGGTGCCCTCGTACATCACCGAGGTGGTGCCGTTCACCAGCGGTCCGTAGACCAGGTAGGAGTGCCCGGTCACCCAGCCGATGTCGGCCGCGGTCCAGAACACGTCGGTCTCGGGCTTCAGGTCGAAGGTCGCCCAGTGCGTGTACGAGGTGCCGACCAGGTAGCCGCCGGTGGTGTGCAGGATGCCCTTCGGCTTCCCGGTGCTGCCGGAGGTGTACATGATGTAGAGCGGGTGCTCGGCCGGGAACGCCTCGGGAGTGTGCTCCGGTGACTGCTTCCCGACGAACTCGTGCCACCACACGTCCCGGCCTTCGGTCATCTGCACGTCCTGACCGGTCCGGCGGATGACCAGCACGTGGCGGACGTCCGGGCACTTGGTCAGGGCCTCGTCCACGGCCGGCTTGAGCCCGGACGGAGCGCCCCGGCGGTAGCCGCCGTCGGCGGTGATCACGACCTCGACCCCACAGTCCTCGATCCGCGAGGCGAGGGCGTCGGAGGAGAACCCGCCGAACACCACCGTGTGCGGGGCGCCGATCCGGGCGCACGCCAGCATGGCCACCGCGGCCTCGGGGATCATCGGCAGGTAGATCGCCACCCGGTCGCCGGTCTTCACGCCCAGCTCGATCAGCGCGTTCGCGGCCTGCTTCACCTCGGTGGTCAGCTGTGCGTACGTGATCTCTCGGGTGTCCCCGGGCTCGCCCTCGAAGTAGAACGCCACCCGATCCCCGTGGCCGGCCTCGACGTGCCGGTCGCAGGCGTTGTAGGCCGCGTTCAGGGTGCCGTCGGCGAACCACGTGGCGAAGGGCGGGTTGCTCCAGTCCAGCACCTCCGTCGGCTCGGTCTCCCAGCTCAGCCGCTTGGCCTGCTCGGCCCAGAATCCCTCGGGATCGGCCGCCGCCTGCTCGTACGTCGCCGCCGTCACGTTGGCCGAGGCGGCCAGGCCCTCCGGCGGCGGGAAGCGCCGGTCCTCGTGCATCAGGTTGGACAGCCCTTCGGGGCTGGACTGGACCTCATCACTCACAGCTGACCTCCACGTCGACGGTGCACCGGCGGGCCCGGCGCACCGTCCGTGGGCGTGCGTGATCAAGGTGCGGCGGGCTCGACCTGAGCCTATGCGACCTCCTGCTGCGCCGGGGTTGCACCGTCGACCACGACCCGCGGATGGTGGGCCGCGATGTCGTCGATGACCGCCGCGAAGCCGGCCGCGCCCGGTGCCGACGCCATCTCCACGCCGATCCGGGCCGCCGCCGTGCGGAAGCTCGGGTCGGAGAGCACCCGCCGGACACCGCGGCGTACGCGGGTGTCGCTCGGTCGCTGCCGCCGGAGGCTGACGCCGGTCCCGGACCAGACGACGCGTGCCGCCACCTCCACCTTGTCCTCCTTGCCGGGGGCGACCACCACGGGGACACCGTGGGCCAGGGCGAACTGGACGCCGCCGTAGCCGCCGTTGGTGACGAACACGTCGGTCCGCTCGAACAGCTCGCTGTAGGGCAGGAACTCCGCCGCCCGAGCGTTGGCCGGTAGGGCTCCGAGGTCGGAGACGGGCCGACCACCGGTGGCGACGACCACGAGGACGTCGGCATCGGCGAGTCCGCGCACGGTCGGCAGGATCAGCTCGTCCAGGTCACCGTTGGCGATGGTGCCCTGGGTGACGTGCACGACCGGTCGCGAGCCGTCGAGATCGGCCCACCACGCCGGTCGCGGGTGCTCCAGCGCCGACGACGTCGTCACCATGCCGGTGAACTCGACCCTGGTCGTCGCCTCTGGCCGTGGGTACTCGAAGGAGGGCACCGACAGCTGGAGCACGGCGTCCGCCCGAGCCAGCCAGTCCATGATCGAACCGCTGCCGTCCCGACCGTGGGTCCGCCGCATGATCGCCGTACCGGCGGCTTCGGCGTTGCGCAGCACCCGGGCGTTGACCTTTCGTAGCACTCCGTTGCGTAGGCGCCCGGGAAGGCCGGACAGCGGCGGGACACCCAGTCCGAACGGCGCCAGATCCCGGCTGGGCAGGGCGAGCGGCACGACACCGGCCACCAGGACGGGCGGACGCCGGCCGGCCGGCAGCTCGGCCAGCAGTGCGCCGGCCAGGAACAGGGGATCCACGATCACGGCGTCGACCGGCGCCACGGCCAGCAGGTCCTGGACCGCGGCGTACTGACCCTCGGCCGGACGGACGAAGATGTGCTCGATGTCGAAGGCGAGCGCGGCCAGGGGCGACAGCCCCTCGCGCTCGGGAAAGCGGGCGACGAGATCGCGGTCGTCGAAGTCGGCGTCGGGCGGCAGCGCGACGTGGGTGGCGCCGGTGGCGGTCACGGCCGCGGCGAACCGCGACCCGGTGAGGAAGCGTACGGTGTCGCCGCGCGCCGCCAGATGGGCCGCGATCGGCAGCAGCGGGGCGACGTGGCCGTGGATCGGGACGGCGGCGATGAGGAAGCTGGACATGACGGACTCCTGTGCGGGTACTGCCTTTGGTACCGTTCGGTACAGGCATAGATTATTGAGTACATGAGTACAGGAGTCAATATGGTTTCTGCTGATACATCCACACCGGACGGCACCCGCAGCTACGTGTCGCAGCTGCGACAGCAGCAGGCCGCCGCGACGCGAGAGCGGGTGGTGCGGGCGGCGGCGGAGCTGTTTGCCGAGTCCGGGTACGCCGGCACCACCCTGCCGGCGATCGGTCGGCGGGCCGGGGTCTCCACGGAGACGGTCCAGAACCACGGACCCAAGGTCGAGCTGTTGCGGGCGGCGATCGCCGCGGTGTCCTTCGGGGCCGAACCTGGGGCCGCGGTCGCCGACACCGAGCAGGGCCGGCAGATGATGACAGCCACCACTGCGGTGGAGGCTGCTCGGCGGAGCGCGGAGGTGGTGGCGGCGGTCAACGAGGGGTCGCACGGGGTGTGGATGGCGTTCTCCGAGGCCTCGCGCAACGACGAGGGGCTGACCCGGGAGCTCCGCCGGCTGACCGAGGAGGTCGCCGTGCAGACAGAGCTGGCCCTCGAGCAGTGGCGGGCGCACGGTTGGCTCCGCGAGGACCTGTCGATCGCGGAGCTGGCGCGACGTGCCGGTGCCATCTGCTCGGTCGAGGTGTGGGACCGTCTCGTCCGCGTCGAGGGTCACACCGCCGAGGCGTACCGGGAGCTGATCGCGGGGCTGCTGCTGGATGCGCTGACCGTCCGGGGCCGGGCCGATGAGTTTCCGGTCGCGGAGCGGTCCCACTGACCATGAGCACCGAGGCGGCCCGTTATCGGGTGGAGGAGCGGGCGGCCCAGCCGTACGCGTACGTGAGCGACGACAGCGTCTTCATGGACAGGTTCGACGTCATCGCCGATCGGTTCGGGGAGGTGTTCGCCTGGCTCGGTCAGCGCGGCATCGAGCCCGTCGGACCGGTCTTCTTCAAGTACAACGTGATCAACATGCCGGGGCCGATGCACCTCGAGGCCGGGGTGCCGATCGCCGAGCCGGTCGAGGGCGACGACGCGGTGAGCGCCGGCGTGCTGCCGGCCGGACGCTACGTGACCGTACGGCACACGGGTCATCCCGACAGCCTGATGCAGGCGACCGCGGACCTGTTGGCCTGGGCCGAGAGCGAGGGCCTGGAGTTCGACCAGGAGGACACGCCCGAGGGCCATGCCTGGGTCAGCCGGACCGAGTGGTACTACTCCGACCCGGTCGAGGTCCCCGACCTGAACGACTGGGAGACCGAGCTCGCCTTCAAGCTGCGCTCCTGACCCGCCTTTTGTGCCGGCGTCCACAACTGTGGATGCTGCTGCTCCAGAAGTCGGATGCTCACAGCGTCTCGGTGACCTTCTTCAACCCCCGTGGGGCGTCCGGGTCGCCGCCACGAGCCAGCGCCAGGTGCAGGGCCAGCTGCTGGAACGGGATGATCTCGAGCAGCGGTGAGAGCTCCTCGCTGACCCCCGCCGGCAGCGCCACGCCCACCGAGGCAGCCTGCACCGCGTCGGGCGACCCCACGCAGAACACGTCGGCCCCGACCTCCGCCAGGCGGGGCAGCACCTGCTGCATCGCCTCGCCGCCGACCCCTGGCGCCACCACGGTCAGCACCGGGACCTGCGGGTCGATCATGGCCAGCGGACCGTGCAGCAGATCGGCACCGGAGAACGCCTGCGCCCCGACGTAGGAGGTCTCCATCAGCTTGAGGGCGGCCTCGCGAGCGGTCGCGTACGAGTAGCCGCGGGCGGTGGTGACCAGCCGCGAGGCGAACCGGTAGCGCTGGGCCAGCTCACGGACGTGGGAGTCGCCCGCGATGAGCTGGTCGGCCAGACCGGGCAGCGCCTCGGCGGACGAGCCGTCGCCGCCGCGCAGTCGGTCGATGATCAGATAGAGCGCGAGCAGCTGGGCCGTGTAGGACTTGGTCGCGGCCACGGCGCGCTCTTTCCCCGCCATCACGTCGATCTCGAGCTCGGCCGCCCGGGCGAGCGGGGACCCGGGCTGGTTGGTGATCGCCAGGGTGAGGGCGCCCTGCTGGCGAGCCACCTCGAGCGACTGCACGAGATCCGGCGAGCCGCCCGACTGGCTGACCCCGACCATCAGCACGCGGTCCAGACTCGGCCGAGCACCGTACGCGGTCATGGTCGAGGGGGAGACGAGACCGGCGGGACGCTGCGCCACGATCTCGGTCAGGTACTTGCCGTACAGGGCGGCGTGGTCGCTGGTGCCGCGTGCGACGAACAGCACCATCGTCGGCGCGAACTCAGCGATCCGCCGCGCGACCGTGTCGAACTGCTCCCGGCCGTCGGTGAGCAGGCGGCGCCAGGCGTCGGGCTGCTCGATGATCTCGGCGGCCATCAGGGCTCCGGGCTGGGTCATGTCGTCGTGCTCCTCGTCGCTGCGCTGTCGATTGGTTTAGACCAAAGTATCGTGGTTAAGATTGGCATAGACCAATTCGGATCGTCAAACGGGATCGGGGAGCGCGGTGGGTGCCGTACGGGTGCCGAAGTACTACCAGCTGAAGGGTGAGCTGCTGCGCCTGATCGAGGGAGCCGGTATAGGCACCCTGTTGCCGACCGAACGGGACCTCGCCGAGCGGTTCGCGGTGTCGCGGACCACGGTCCGGCAGGCCATCGCGGAGCTCGTGGTCGAGGGTCGGCTGGAGCGGACCCAGGGCAGCGGCACCTACGTGTCGGAGCCGAAGCTGATCCAGCTCCGCCAGCTGAGCTCGTTCACCGAGGACATCGGGGAGCGACGTGGCGACGCGCGCAGTGTGGTGCTGGACATCTCCCGGGTGGCGGCCGATGCGGAGGTGGCCAAGGCCCTGGCCGTCGCCGAGGGCACCAGGGTGCAGCGGGTGGAGCGGCTGCGGATCGTCAGCGACGAGCCGATCGCGCACGAGGTGGCGTGGCTGGCGGGTTCCTACCCGCGGCTGGCGACCGAGCTGGCCCGGCGCGGGTCGCTCTACCTCACCCTGGCGGGGGCGTACGGGGTCGAGCTGACCGACGCCGAGGACGCGATCGAAACGGCACTGGCGTCCCCGGTCGAGGCGCAGCTGCTGGGGGTGGACACAGGTCTGCCGATGCTGCTGATCCGGCGGACTGCCTGGGCCGACGGGCAGCCGGTGGAGCACACCCGCTCCGTCTTCCGTGGCGACCGCTTCCGCTTCGTGGCCCGCCACCGCAGGTGAGGTCGCTCGAGGTCGGCCGCTACGGCAGGTCGATCACAGGCGGATCTGGACGACATCGAGGTCGTCCTCGCCGAGCACCAGACCGGTGTGGTCGACCTCTGCGCGCCAGCAAGATGCGCGATAGGGCAGCAGCAGCGGTTCCGGTGGCCGGGCGATCGAGTCGTACAGTCCGGCGACCTCCGCGAGCAGGGCCTCGCGGCTGGCCGCATCCAGCCGCGCGGTGCTCGGCCGGCGTTCCACCATGGACACCAGGCCCTTGCGGGTGATCGGCACCCAGTTGCGGAAGTCGCGGCGCACCAGCTCCCCGAAGTACGGACTGTCGGTGACGTCACTCAGAGACTCGATGCCGTAGTCCCCGCGCATGGCCTGCGGGTCGTTCTGCTGCAGCAGGGCCGTCAGCCGTCGCACCCAGGGCACCGTGTCGTCCCGGGTGTTGTACGCCACCGCCAGATGCCCACCCGGACGCAGCACCCGGGCGATCTCGGACAAGGCCAGACCCGGGGCGAACTTGTGCAGGTTCTGCGAGGACGTGACCACGTCGAAGTGGCAGGAGAGGTAGGGCAGGGACTCGACCTGGCCGACCACGTGCAGCCGGGTGCCGAGCCGCTCGGTCGTGGCGGCGACCACCTCGACGTCGCGGTCGATGCAGAACACCTCGTGCCCCTCGTTGACCAGCAGCTGGGCGAACGAGCCCACGCCCGAGCCGAGGTCGAGGATCCGGCGCCGCGGCCCGCCCACCATCCACGCGGGCGCGGCCGCCGGATAGAGGGTTCTTCGAGCCGAATTCATGGTGCAGACTCTAGGCCATGCCTGACGAGCCCCGGCCGGCTGCGCGACGCCCAGAACACACCTGGCGTCGTTGTCGTCGTCGCTCGGAGGACACCACTCCGACCTCCTCCTCCGCCTTGCCAGCCGCGCCCTGGACGCCGCTCGCTGACGACCGGAGCGCGTCAGACATGGCCACGTGCCCGACCCGCTGACCGATCTGGCGCGGCTGGAGGGCGTGCCGTCAGGACTTGCCGCGGCCCGCGCTGCCGTCGACGTGGTGCTGACCGACCGGGGCCTGCGTGCCATGACCGGCGAGCAGGTGGCGGCGGCCCTGCTGACGGGAGCCCGCGCCAGCGCCCGACTCACCGACGACCCGGAGCGTTGGGCCGCCGGTGCCATCCGGCTGTCGACCGAGCTGCCCGCGCTGGCCGGGGTGCTGCGCGTAGCACCCGGTCAGGCGTTGGCGCGAGCCCACACGCTCGCGGCGTACGGCCAGGTGGGGGACGCCGAGCTCGGCCGACTCCGAGAATCGAGCGAGGTGACCTCGCGGATGGGTCAGCTGTCCGACCTGCTGACCAGCCGGATCGAGACACCGGCCCTCGTGCTGGCCGGTATCGCCCACGCCGAGATCGCCACCGTGGCACCGTTCGGCTCGGCCGACGGGCTCGTGGCCCGGGCGGTCGAACGCATGGTGCTGATCTCCTCGGGGTTCGATCCCCGCGGGGTGATCGTGACCGAGGTGGGCCACCTGCGACGACGGACGGATTACCCGGATCTGCTGCGCGGCTACGCGGCCGGCACGGTGGTCGGCGTGCGGGACTGGATCCTGCACGTCGCGCAGGCGGCGGTGGACGGAGCCGAGGCCTCGCCGGTGGCTCGGCCCGTGTCGACCTGACGCTGCGACGGTGGTCAGCACCGGTGGCCGGGGACCGGCGCCGGACGCCCGGCCCCGAACGTGACACGACGCCCGGTGTCCCGGACGCCGTGTCTGGCACGTCGCTCCGAGTGACCATGCGTGCATCGTCGTCGTTGGCCCAGGCAAGCCTGGAACTCAACTACCCAATTCGGATGGGTGATCGCCGCGTGGGTGCTCGGGTGGCGTGCGGAACCTTGGCTCGGACATCGACGACTACGGAGTGGGCATTCCACTCGTCTCGCACTCAACGCTGCCGAGGGATTGGTTCGTGAAGTCCTTTCTACCCCTAACTCGGCTGCTTGGAAAGCCCTCAGGATAAGAAGATCCTCAGGCCGTACGGTCATCGCCCGGCCCGGGTCGGCAGCCGTTTCATGATCAACTTCTCGGCCGTCGCGCTGGGGTTGAACCGGAGTTGTCCACAGGGCCGACAGCTCCCCGAACGTCATCCACAGATGTGCCGGAGGGCCGTCCGAATCGGCCGCGCGTCCGCAGTGTGGAGACGTGGATGCGAGCGCGTACGCCGCGGTGCTGACCGCGGACGAAGAGCTGTTGGACCGGCTGCTGGCCACCCTCGCGGCCGTCGGGATGGAGCCACGGGTGCTCAGCGACCCCGGCGCGCTGCGGGCGGTGTGGCGGGACGCGACAGCCGTCGCTGTCGGCGGTGACCGGGCCGAGCAGCTGGTCGCGCTGGGTCTGCCTCGGCGGTCGGACGTGTTCGTGGTCGGCGCCGACCACGACAGCGACGAGCTGTGCCGGTGGTCGGTGCCGTTGGGGGCGGCGGTGGCGCCGTTGCCGTCGTCGGATGCCTGGTTCGCGACCGCGCTGGCCGACGCGGCCGGGTTGCGTACGGGGGCCGGTCGGCTGGTCGCGGTGGTCGGTTCCAGCGGCGGGGTGGGTGGCTCCACCTGCGCCGCCGCGTTGGCCCTGGCGGCAGCGGGGTCTGGGCAGCGCACCGTGCTCGTGGACGGTGACGCGCGCGGGGGCGGGCTGGATCTGTTGGTCGGTGCGGAGCACGTGGACGGCTGGCGCTGGCCCCACCTCTCCCACGCCCGCGGGCATCTCGGAGACCTGACCGGGCAGCTGCCGTACGTCGACGGCGTGGATCTGCTGGCCGCCGCCCGCGGCAGCGCGGGCGGCGGGCTGGAGGAGATCGGTGCCGAGCAGATGGCCGCGGTGCTGCGGTCGACCACCCGAAGTCACGACCTCACCGTCGTGGACGTCCCGCGTTGGCTCGGTGCCGTCGGGCTGGAGACCACCCGGCGGGCGGACCTGACGCTGGTGGTGGTCCGTGGCGACCTCCGCGGGCTCGCGGCGGCCCGGGAGCTGGTGGCCTGGCTGCCCGAGTCCTCCGCTCAGGTGCTGCTCCGCGGTCGGCGGTCCGCCGCGGTCGGTCCGGAGCTGGTGGAGGAGAGCCTGGGACTGCCGGTGCTGGCCACCGTCGCCGACGAGGCGGCCGTCCGGCTGGCCGCCGAGCGGGGTGAGCCGCCGAGTCGCTCGGCCCGATCGCCGCTGGCCAGGGCGTGTCGCGGAGTGCTCGATCAGCTGCCGCGGCGGGTGGAGACGACATGAGCATCGCCCTGCAGCCGGGACCGCACGACCTCGAGCCGATCCGGCGTCGGCTGGCCGATCTGCCTCGGGCCCACACCCCGGCCGATGTCGCGGACGCGATGCGGGCGGAGGGCCGGCTGGTCACCGACGAGTCCCTGCTCGGCGTGGTCGAGGCGCTGCGACGGGAGATGGTGGGTGCCGGACCGCTGACCCGGTTGCTGCGCGAGCCGGGCGTCACCGACGTGCTGGTGAACGGGCCGACGCAGGTCTGGGTCGATCGCGGGCGTGGGCTGGAGCCCGCCGACGTGCGGTTCGCCGACGACGGCGAGGTCCGTCGGCTGGCCCAGCGGTTGGCCGCCGGCACCGGTCGCCGGTTGGACGACTCGTCGCCGTTCGTTGACACCCGGCTGCCGGACGGCACCCGGGTGCACGCGGCGCTCGCCACCCAGGCGGTGCCGGGCACCTGTCTGTCCTTCCGCGTCCCGGCCCGACGTGCCTTCTCGCTGGACGACTGCATCGCCACCGGAGCGGTGAGTGCCAGTCTGGCGGCGGTGCTGACCCGGTTGATCGAGAGTCGGGCCGCCTTCCTGGTCTCCGGCGGTACCGGATCGGGCAAGACGACTCTGCTCGCGGCGCTGCTCGCCCTGGTTCCACCGGGTGAGCGGCTGGTCGTGGTCGAGGACTCCCGCGAGCTGCGGCCCGATCACCCGCACGTCGTCAGCCTGGAGGGGCGCCCGGCCAACGCCGAGGGCCGCGGCGCGATCGCCCTGACCGACCTGGTCCGTCAGTCACTGCGGATGCGGCCCGACCGGCTGGTGGTGGGCGAGGTCCGTGGCGCGGAGATCTGCGATCTGCTGGCGGCGATGAACACCGGTCACGAGGGCGGCTGCGGCACGGTGCACGCCAACTCGGCGGAGGACGTGCCGGTCCGGCTCGAGGCTCTCGGTGCCCTGGGCCACCTCGACCGACCGGCACTGCATGCCCAGCTGGCGTCGGCGCTGGATGTGGTGGTGCACATCCGCCGTGGTCGCGACGGGCGTCGACGGGTCAGCGAGCTGCACGTCCTCGAACGCGACCCCGTGACCGGCTGGGTCGGCACGGTCCCGGCCCTCGACTGCTCCGGCTCGCGGACGCGGTTGGGACCCGGCGCGACCAGGCTCGAGAGGATCTTGGACCGATGACCGCCGTGGCGATGGTCTGCGCCGGGCTCGCGGCTGCGCTGTGGCTGCTGCCGCCCGACCCCGTACGCGGTCGACTGACCCCAGCTCCCGACCACGTCCCCTGGTACGCACGAGGCTGGGTCCGCCGGCTCGCGCTGGCCGCGGGCTGCCTCGCCGTGGTCGTCATGCTCGGCGTGCTGGTCAACCCCGCGGCGGCGGCCGTGGGGTTGACCGCGGTGATCGCTGCCGGAGCCGCGCTGCGGCTGGTCGGTCTGGGTCGGCGTACGCGGCGAGAGCACGCGATCCGGGCCGAGGTCGCCAGCTGCTGCTCGGTGATCGCCAACCAGGTGCGGGTCGGTCGGATCCCGGCCGAAGCCCTCACCCTGGCCGCCGAGGACGCTCCGGTGCTGGCGGTCGCCTCCCGGGTGCAGGGCAACGGTGGCGACGTGGTGGCCGCGCTCCTCGGGCAGTCCCTGCGACCGGGCTGTCGGGGGCTTCGGGACCTCGCTCGGGCGTGGCAGGTGGGCACCAGGACGGGCGCGCCGATGGCTGACCTGCTGGACCAGGTGGCCACCGCGCTGCGGGGCGACCAGTCCGTCGAGCGCACGGTCGCGTCCGAGCTCGCCGGACCGCGCGCAACCGGTCGGGTGATGGCGGTGCTGCCTCTCTGCGGCATCGGACTGGGCTATCTGCTGGGTGGCGACCCGATCGGGTTCCTGGTGGCCGGCCCCCTCGGCTGGGCGTGTCTGGTCGGAGGTGCGGTGCTCGCCGCGTGCGGGGTGCTGTGGATCGAGTGGCTGGCCCGCCAGGTCGGGCGGTCGGCGTGACCCCCGAGCCCTTCGCTGTCGCCGTGCTCCCGGCCGGGACGATCCCCACGCCCTGGGGACTGGCCGCTGCCGGACTGGCGGCTCTGGCGCTGCTGCTGGCCTGGCGACCTCCGGCCGGCGGGCGTGCACTGAGGACCCGGCATCGGCAGCTGCCGCGCTGGATCGGTGGGCGCGCCGATGCTGCTCCGTTCGGGCGTCGGCTGCTGGGCGGCGGGATGCTCGGGCTGGCGGTGACCGCCGTGATGATGCGGGCGGGGCCGCCGGTGGCGCTCGCTTGTGGCGCGGCGGTCACCCTGGCCGGTGCGGTCGTGCTGGGGTGGCTGGAGCCGGGCGCGACCAGGGTCGCCCGCCGTCGACGGATCGCGGACACTCCGCAGGCGCTCGATCTGCTGGCTTCCTGCCTGGCGGCCGGGCTGCCGGTCCGATCGGCGCTCCGGGCCGTGGTGGAGGTGATCGACGGTCCGCTGGCCGACGACCTGAACCAGGTGCTGCGACTGACCGAGCTCGGGCACGACGACGTCTCGGCCTGGCGAACCCTCGCCGGGCACGAGCAGCTGGGTCCGGCCGCCCTCGATCTCGCCCGCTCGGTCGAGACCGGGGCCTTGTTGGTGGAGAGCTTGCTGGTGCACGCCGAGCTGGCCCGCGAGGAACGTCACGGCCAGGTCGAGGAGGCGGCGCGGCGGGTCGGCGTCCGGAGCGTGCTGCCGCTGATGATCTGCTTCATCCCGGCGTTCCTGCTGCTCGGCATCGTGCCGACCGTGGCCTCGGCGGTGCTCAACGCGCTGCACTTCTGACCCGGTCGAGCGCAGCCCCCACTCGGGTCGTGGCAGGTTGGGTCGGTGACCAGATCACCGAGTGCCGAGGTCGAGCGGCTGCTGGCCGAGGCCGCCGCCGAACCGCTGTCCGGCTGGGACTTCACCCGCTTGGCCGGGCGGGTGGTGAGTGACCAGCTGCCGTGGGACTACGCCTCGCTCGCCGCAGCCGCCGCCGGTCGGGCCCGACGGGTTCTCGACATCGACACCGGGGGTGGTGAGGTGCTGGCCACCCTCGGCGTACCGGTGGGCAGCGTCGCGCTCGAGCCGCACCCCCCGAACGTGCCCGTCGCCAGCGCCCGCCTGCTGCCGTACGGCGTCGAGGTCCGTCCCCGGACGGATCGTCGACTGCCCTGTGAGAGCTCGGAGTTCGATCTCGTCCTGAACCGGCACGGCGCCCTCGATCCGGCGGAGATCGCCCGGGTGCTGCAACCCGGCGGGTTGCTCTGGACGCAGCAGGTCGGCGCGGGCAACGACGCGGAGCTCAATGCCGCACTCGGGGCCGTACCGCCGGTCGGTGGTCTCGGCTCCGCGGCGGAGGGTTCCGACCGGCTCAGGGCGGCCGGTCTGGACGTGCTCCGAGCCGACGAGGCCTGGCCGCGGACCCGCTTCCTCGATGTGGGCGCGGTCGTCCTTCAGCTGCGAGCCGTGAGCTGGCAGGTCCCCGACTTCGACGTCGAGCGCCACCGGCCGCAGCTGCTCGAGATCGACCGGATCATCCGTACGGACGGTTCCTTCACCGTCACCGACCATCGTCTGCTGTTCCAGGCCGTCCGACCAGGCTGAGGATCCGAACCATCGGCGTGGGGTGGGCCGGACCCGGCGCGCCCTACCACGACCGGGACTCGACGCCGCCGGAGTTGTCCACAGCTCCGAGGGTCGCCCGAAGTGCTGTCAACAGATCGCGATCGACCCCGACCGAAACCGGTCCGACGTCCACAGACTCTCGGTGCACTCAGGTCGAGTGCACTCACCGAGGGGTGGGGGAGTCAGGAGGTCACGAGATGGGAACCACGGAGCTTGCGCTGGTCGGCGATGTCGACAGCGGGGAACGGGACCAGGGAAGCGAGATCGCCCACCGCGACCAGCGGGGGATGGTCAGCGCGGAGTGGGCGGTCGGGATCATCGCCGCCATCGGCATCGCGGGGGTGCTGATCGCGGTGGTCACGAACGGGGCCGTGCAGGACGCCCTGCTGGCGTTCATCCTGAAGCTGATCAACTCCTTCAGCGGCATGATGATCGGGCGCTGACCGCACCATGTCCGACACTCGCCGGGCCCGGGACCGGGGGATGGTGACGGCCGAGCTGGCCGTTGCCACTCTCGCGGCCCTGGTCATCATGCTGCTGCTCAGCTGGGGCATCTACCTGATGGTGGTGCAGGTGCGCTGCATCGACACCGCGGGGGAGGTGGCGCGGCAGGCCGCCCGGGGCGACGACGCAGCCGTCGCCCGGGCCCGGCGGGAGGCGCCCGCGGGGGCCCGGGTGCAGATCTCCCGAGGGCCGGGTCTGGTCCGGGTGAAGGTCAGCGTGGTGGCGAGGCCGCTCACCACGAGACTGGTCGGGGTGCCGCTGCAGGCCCGCGCCGAGGTCGTGCCCGAACCGGAGGAGCCCCGGTGAGCGGGCCGGTGATCGGGTCGGGGGAGCAACCAGCGCCGGGTGCCCGGCGCCGGGACGAGCGCGGTGGGGGATCGATGCTGATGATCGGTGTCTGCGTGGTGGTGATGATGCTGGGCTACACGGCGATGATCATCTGCGGTTACTTGATCGCCGGTCACCGAGCCCGGTCGGCCGCCGATCTGGCGGCTCTCAGCGCGGCCACCACGGCCGGTCAGGGTGGCGATGCCTGCGATGCGGCCCGGCGCAACGCTCGAGCGCACCTGGCCCGGATCTCGTCCTGCGAGCGGGTCGGCGACCAGATCGACTACGTCGTCACGGTCACCGCCACCGTGACGACCCTGCTGCAGACGCCGGGTCTGCCCCAACAGGTCAGCGCCACGGCGCACGCGGGTTCGGAGGAGGTGAGGCATCAATCGGGCCAGCGGGATGCCGGCAGGTGACCGGGATGCATGCTCATGATCGCAACAGCCTGGGGGCGGATCGGCGGGGACGCACGGCTCACCCCGTTCCCCTCGTGGCCGATGACCTCGGCAGCGAGACGCTAGGCGGATCGCTCCGGCTCGATCGGGTCCGGCTCTGGGTCGATCGGGTCCGGCCCTGGCTCGATCGGGTCCGGCTCGATCGGGTCCGGCCCTGGCTCGATCGGGGCCGGGTCCTCGGCCGGGGCATCGACGGACTCCGCAGCCAGCACCCGGATCACGATGGTCGCGGTGCCGGCGTCCAGGTCGATGTCGATCGGCGGGTTGCCGCCGTTCGTGGGGTACGCGACATCCATCTGGCGTCGGTACTGCTCCTCGCGCAGGTGCTTCAGCCCAGGCTGGAAGATCTCCATGAAGCTCATCGCCCTCCAGTATCCCCGGGGCACCGAGCCCTCCGGCCGGCGCCGGGCGGGCCGGTGACCAGCCGAGATCCGCTACTGGCGTGCCGTGACCGACGAGGCGACACCGGCCAGCAGCCGGCGAGCGGTGTTCTTGTCCAACGGCCGGCTCGAACCGCAGCCCGCGGTGAGGACGCAGGCGGGACAGCCGTTCGCGCACGAGCACTCCTCGATCCGCTCTCGGGCCGCGGTCAGCCACGCGTCCGCTCGTGCGTAGCCACCGGCGGCGAACCCGCTGCCGAGCCGGCGGTCGAACACTGCGATCACCGCGGCACCGTCGGCGCCGATCCAGGAGTGGGAGCCCACGTCGTAGCGGTCGTTGGCCACGATCGCCGGCAGCACTCCGATGATCAGGTGCTCCAGCGCGTGGAGCCCGGCGTCGAAGCGCGGCCGGGACAGCTCCGACCCGACCCCGGAGCCGGCCGGCACCTCCTCGCCGATCGGTGCCGATGCTTCCGGAAGGACCACGGCGGCCGCGTCCGCCGGCAAGGTCAGGGTCATCGCGACCGTGGACAGCACCCGCTCGGGACGGTCGAGGGAAGTGCTGTCCCAGACCCGACCGGTCAGCTCGTCGCGGCGCAGGAAGCCCGTCACCCTGCTGCTCACCCGCGCCGGCCCGTACGCCAGCCGGCCGGACCCGAGTCGTCGCTCCCGTTCGTGCTGACCGGGAGAGACTTCGGTGTCGACCACCGGTTGGGTCAGGTAGCCGGGCCGCGCCGGCCGGACCATGACCTCCCCGGACTCGACGTCCCAGCCGTCGTCGTCGCAGAGATAGCTGTCGCCCTGGTGCAGATAGACCGCTCCGGGGTGCACCACCAGGTCGGCGGTGTCCAGCCCGACCGTGCCGAGCACGCGTCCGGTGGGCTCCTCGACGATGTCGATGGGCTGCGCGTCGGTGCTCCGGAGACTGATCCGGTCGACCGCTCGCCGCGACGCGGTCCAGAACCAGCCGTCGGGCCGCCGGCGCAACAGCCCTCGCTCGGTCAGCCGCGCGACCAGGGCCCAGGTGGTGTCTCCGAACCAGCGCTCGTCGCCGGGCCGCAGCGGCAGCTCCTGGGCGGCCGCCGCCAGGTGCGGCCCCAGTACCGCCGGGCTCGCGGGATTCAGCACCGTCGCCTCGACCGGCTGGTCGAACAGCACGGCCGGGTGATCGAGCAGGTAGGCGTCCAGCGGGTTGGGTCGGGCGATCATCACCACCTCCGCCCTGGTGCCGCGCCGTCCGGCCCGTCCCGCCTGCTGCCAGAAGGCAGCTCGGCTGCCCGGGTAGCCGCACAGCACCACGGTGTCGAGCCCGGCGATGTCCACGCCGAGCTCGAGCGCGTTGGTCGCGGCCACACCGCGGAGGGTCCCGTCCGCCAGTCCTCGCTCGATCACCCGGCGGTCGCTCGCCAGGTAGCCCGCCCGGTACGCGACCACGCTGGCCGGCCCGACCGACGGTCCGACAGACCCGTCGAGCGACGCCCGCACCGACGCCTCGGCCGAACGCGCCACCTCCTCGGCCAGCCGCCGGGACGGCACGAAGGTGAGCACCTGCTCACCGGCTCGGACCCGCTCGGCCATCAGCTCCGCGGCGGCGGTCTCCGGTGGCTGCTCCGAGCGGGCGAGACTGATCCGCACGGAAGCCCGGACCGAGCCGTCGTCGTCCACCAGGGTCAGGTCGTCGACAGCGATCCCGGTCAGCGCTGCCGCCGTCTCGATCGGCTCGTCGGCGGTGGCGCTCAGCAGCGCGAAGGTCGGGTCGGCCCGATAGTGCGCGGCGAGCCGTCGCAGCCGTCGCAGGACCGCGGCCACCTGGGCCCCGAAGACCCCGCGATAGCGGTGCGACTCGTCCACCACCACGTACCGCAGGGAGCGCAGGAACGAGGACCACCTGGTGTGGTTCGGCAACAGCGAGGCGTGCAGCAGATCCGGGTTGGTGAGCACGTGGTGGGCGTGGTCGCGGGCCCACTGACGGTCGGCCGGATCGGTGTCACCGTCCACGGTGGCGACCCGCCAGCCGGGCACCCCGAGCTCGGCGCACACCCGGGCCTGGTCGTGGGCCAGCGCCTTGGTCGGGGCCAGGTAGAGGGAGGTGGCGGGGCGGCGGCGCCACCGTACGGGGTCGTCCTCCGCCGGTCCGGCGCCGACCGCGGCCGTCGCCATCGGCAGCAGGTAGGCCAGCGACTTCCCCGACGCCGTCCCCGTGGTGAGCACCACGTGCCGTCCCGCGACCAGCGCGTCGGCCGCCGCGACCTGGTGACTCCACAACGCGTCGATCCCGAGGCCCGCTACCGAAGCTCGGACCGGCGAGTCGACCTCCAGCCAGGCCGGCCAGGGGGCGTGACGCCCGGGTCGGGCCGGCAGATCTCGTCGGTGCACGATCTCGAGCCCGTCCGCGAGCAGCCGGTCCGTGGTGTCGGGAGGGACGGGGACCGGGTCCGCCCGGGAGGTGTCCGGATCCGCGGCGTCCACTCCCGTCCGTACGCTGCCCATCACCTCAGCGTGGCACGGGATCACGACAGTTCCGCCGATGACGTCCAGTTGTGGAGAATAAGGACAACTCGCGTACTGTTCGCGTTCCGGCAACAGACCAGTGCCCCAACTGGCTAGACTCTGCCGGTCGCGCCGTATGGATGCGTAGTTGACACTGATGTCTGCAGGAGGACGTTGCATGTCCGGGCTTCCGGTCCTGATGGAAACAATCCCACAAGAAGTTGCCCTCTCCGGCGCGAACCTCACCCTGGTTGCGATTGTCGGAGTGGTAGCTGTCATCGCCTTGATCATGGGCGGTGTGTTCCGGCGCGAGGTCATCGCCGCGAACGACGGCACCGAGAAGATGAAGGTGATCGCCCTCGCCGTGCAGGAGGGCGCCAGCGCCTACCTGGCCCGCCAGTTCCGCACCCTCGGGGTGTTCGCGATCCTGGCGTTCCTGCTGCTGCTGGCGCTGCCGGTGCACGACGGCGAGTTCGGCACCTGGACCCTGAAGATCGCCCGTTCGATCGCCTTCCTGGCCGGGGCCGTGTTCTCCGGCCTGATCGGCTATCTGGGCATGTCGCTCGCGGTCAAGGCCAACGTCCGGGTCGCTTCCGCGGCGCGCAGCGAGGGCCGTGACCCGGCCATGCGGATCGCGTTCCGCACCGGTGCGCACGTCGGCATGATGACGGTCGGCATGGGCCTGCTGGGCGCGGCCGTCGTGGTGCTGATCTTCCGCGCCGACGCCCCGACCATCCTCGAAGGCTTCGGCTTCGGCGCGGCCATGCTCGCCATGTTCATGCGGGTCGGCGGTGGCATCTTCACCAAGGCCGCCGACGTCGGCGCCGACCTGGTCGGCAAGGTCGAGCAGAACATCCCCGAGGACGACCCGCGCAACGCCGCCACCATCGCCGACAACGTCGGTGACAACGTCGGCGACTGCGCCGGCATGGCGGCGGACCTGTTCGAGTCGTACGCGGTCACGCTGGTCGCCTCGCTGATCCTCGGCAAGGCAGCCTTCGGAGCGTACGGACTGGTCTTCCCGCTGATCGTGCCGGCCATCGGCGTGATCACCGCCATCATCGGCATCTACCTGACCAAGCCCCGTCCCGACGAGGGCGGTCTCAAGACGATCAACCGCGCTTTCTACATCTCCGCGGTGATCTCCGCCGTGCTGTGCGCGATCGCCGCCTTCGCCTACCTGCCGTCCACCTTCGCCGGGCTCGGCGTCGTGGGCCTGGAGTTCGCCGGTCCGATCGACGACCCGCGGATCGTGGCGGTCGGAGCCGTGGTCATCGGCATCGTCCTCGCGGTCGTCATCTTGTCCCTGACCGGTCGCTACACCGGCACCGAGCACCGCCCGGTGCAGGACGTGGCCAAGACCTCGTTGACCGGCGCGGCCACCGTCGTGCTGTCCGGTATGTCGCTCGGTCTGGAATCCGCCGTCTACACCGCGGTCGTGATCGCGTCAGCGGTCTACGGTGCCTACCTGCTGGGTGGCATCGGCGTCGTGTCGCTGTTCGCGATCGCGCTGGCCGGCTGTGGTCTGCTGACCACCGTCGGCGTCATCGTGGCCATGGACACCTTCGGCCCGGTCTCGGACAACGCCCAGGGCATCGCCGAGATGTCCGGTGACGTGGATGAGAACGGCGCCAAGATCCTGACCGAGCTCGACGCGGTCGGCAACACCACCAAGGCCATCACCAAGGGCATCGCGATCGCCACCGCCGTGCTGGCCGCGACCGCGCTGTTCGGTGCCTACACCGACTCCATCCGCGGCGTGCTGCTCGAGCGCTACAGCAACTTCGAAGTCCAGGCCGTGGTCTTCGCGCCACCGACCCTGGTCGGTCTGATCCTCGGTGCGTCCGCCGTCTTCCTGTTCTCCGGTCTGCTCATCAGCGCCGTCGGCCGGGCGGCCGGAGCCGTGGTGTACGAGGTACGTCGTCAGTTCCGCGACATCCCCGGCATCATGGAGGGCACCGGCAAGCCCGAGTACGGCAAGGTCGTGGACATCTGCACCCGCGACTCGCTGCGGGAGCTGGCCACTCCGGGCCTGCTCGCCCTGATGGCCCCGATCGCCGTCGGCTTCGGTCTCGGGGCCCCCGCCCTGGCCGGCTACCTGGCCGGTGCGATCGCCTGTGGCACCTTGATGGCGGTGTTCCTGGCCAACTCCGGTGGCTCGTGGGACAACGCCAAGAAGCTGGTCGAGGACGGCCACCACGGCGGCAAGGGTTCCGACGCCCACGAGGCGACGATCATCGGCGACACGGTGGGCGACCCGTTCAAGGACACCGCCGGCCCGGCCATCAACCCGTTGATCAAGGTGATGAACCTGGTCGCGCTGCTGATCGCCCCGGCGGTCGTGGCCCTGTCCCCGATCAGCTCCACGCCCTCGAACGTGCGCTACGTGATCGCACTGGCGGCTGCGATCGTGATCGTTGTCGCGGTCGTGATCAGCACCAAGCGCCAGGTCGGGATCGCGGACGACTCGTCATCGACCGGTGGCCCGTCGACCGACGGCGGCACGGAGCCGGGACGCGCCGTGACTGGCGCCCCCGAGGCCGACACCCACGCGGTTCAGCAGGAGCGGACTCAGCAGGTGCCCACTGCCGATCCGCGCGGCTGACCCGATCAGAAAGGGCTTCGGCCGCCGGTGAGCACCTGGGGTCCTGACCCCTCGACCACCCGTCCTCCCTCGGAGGGCGGGTGGTTTCGGTTCGGGTCCGAGCTGCCCGAAGGTCCCCCCGGACCCGCCGACCATGCGGGCCCCGGCGGCCGTGACGAGTCGACCGGCTCGGGGGGTGAGTTCTGGGACCCGATACCTCGGTTCGAGCCCTCGGCCGGCGCCGAGGTGTCGACGGCGTACGGATCTGTGCTCGTGCCGAGCGGATCACCGGTGCTGCCGCCGCCACAAGCTCGGCGGTCACGACTGCCGGAGGCGCCGGTCGACTACCTGCACCTGCTCCGCGGGCCGACCCGAGCCTGGTGGCGGCCGCTGCTGAGCTTCGTGGTGCTGGTGTCGGCGTTCGCTCTGCTCACCCTGCCCGCCACCCTGATCGCGCTGGCGTACGGGCTGCTGAGCGGCGAGGCGACCATCGACACCATCGAGCTCTGGCTCGACCAAGCCGTCGCCGTCGAGGGGCCGATCGGTCCCGGTGGCTACCTGCTGGCCACCCTCAGCCTGATCGTGCTGATCCCCGCCGCCATGCTGTCGATCTGGGCCGTGCACCGGATCCCACCCGGCTTCCTGTCCTCGGTCACCGGCCGTCTCCGCTGGCGCTGGCTGCTGCGCTGCGTGATCGTGCTGGCGCCGCTGTGGGTGCTCTATCTCGCCATCTCGACCCTCGTCGACCCACCGCAGTCGGGCCGACCGGAGCAGTGGTGGATCCTGCTGATCATGGCGGTGCTGCTCACCCCGGGGCAGGCCGCCGCGGAGGAGTACGTGTTCCGCGGCTGGATCATGCAGAACGTCGGGGCCTACCTGGCCCGCCCGATGGTCGCGTTGGTGGTGTCGACAGCGATCGGAGCGGTCGCCTTCGCCGCGGCGCACGGGAGTCCCGACCCGTGGGTGCTGGCCGAGCTCGGTCTGTTCGCGGTGGTGGCCTCCGTCCTGACCTGGCGCACCGGTGGACTCGAGGCCGCGATCGTGATGCACACGGTCAACAACGTCGGTGTCTTCGTGGTGACGGTCACCATCGGCGGCTGGGCGGAGGCTTTCGTCGGCGAGGACACCACGGGAACGCCGTTGGCGTTCGGGGTCGCGGTGCTGCTGCACGGCATCGCCCTGGCGCTCATCTGGTGGCAGGCGAAGCGGGTCGGTCTCGATCCGCGGTTCCGTCCTCCCGGGACGGCGGTGCCGGCGGCACCCGTCGACCGTCAGCTGCCGTAGCCGAGTCGACTGAGCAGGCTGACCACGCCGGTCTTGCCGCGCTCGGCCGCACCGCGCGCGCTGGTGAGCAGAGCCGGCTCGATCCGCAGGTCGACGACCTGGCGGGGAGAGGCCCCGAGGGAGGTCTTGTAGCTCTGCAGGTTGGACACGTCGCCGCTCTGGCCGAGGTCGAAGGAGCGGCAACCGGACTCCATCGCGTCCCGGATCCCGGCGACCTGGGTGGCGGTGTTCGCCGCGACCGGCCCCGCGAGCTCCTTGATGCTGTAGCTGCGCCACCCGATGGCGTGCTCGCCGTGCACGAAGTTGATGCAGCTGGCCACCGCGCGGCCCTGGTGCCACGCGACGAACACCCGGCACCGGTCGCCCATCAGGGCGGCCACGGTCTCGAACTTCGCGTACGGCTCCTGCTTCAGCGCCGAGTGCCGGGCCAGCGCGGGCGGCAGACCCGAGCGCGGGATCCAACGCTCGACCCAGGACAGGTAGAGGTCGTAGAAGACGGGGATCAGCCGGCCGGTGGTGTCGCGCTCGATCTCGACACCCTGCCGCGCCGCCTTGGCGACGTTCTGGCGGGTTCCCCGGCGAACCGTACGGGTCAGGTACTCCTGGTAGCCCATCGACAGGTCGACGACGTCGACGCGGCGGGGCAGCTCGACCACCGAGCTGCCGGCCGACACGGCTCCGTCGGCTGGCGCCAGGGCGGCGGACCACTGCTCGGCGGTGTGGTGACCGCCACCGATCCGGATGCTCAGCCCCAGGGTGCGCAGGTCCGCCACCACGACCGCGACGTCACTCCGGCGGAGGCCTCCGGTCGCCAGCAGGCTGCCGTGGCCGAAGCCCGCCGGGTAGTCGCCGGCCTGCTTCAGACCAGGGAGGAAGCTCTGCTCGATCAGCGGCAGCACCAGCTGGCGGCCGTCGTCCAGCGTGTAGAGCCGACTGATGTCGCGGCCGCCGCCGGCCTCGAGGACGGCCGCCAGGTACGCCGGGGTCTGCAGCGCGGTGGCTCCGGGGTCCGCCGCGAGCACGGAGTGCCAGGCGCCGATCGGCACCTGGGTGGTCACGTTGCGGATGCCGGCCGGCCCGGGGAGGTGCTCGTAGCGTCGCTCGATCGTCGCGTGCGTCCCGATGGCCATCAGTGGATCTCCCCCGTCGGGGTACCCACCCCGTCGTCAGAGAATTCGGAGCGGACGACACCGCGGATGGGTTCGGCCGGCTGCCGCCGGCGAGCCAGAAACGGTCAGCGGCGGGGCGTACGGGCTGGCCGGATGCCGCCGGCGAGCCAGAAACGGTCAGCGGCGGGGTGTGCGACCCGACCCGATGCCGCCGGCGAGCCACGAACGGTCAGCCGGCGGGCGTGCGACCCGACCGGATGCCGCCGGCGAGCCAGAAACGGCCAGCACCGGTCACGCGTAGCCGAGGATCTCCTGCCGCTTGGCCGCCCAGCGGAAGGCCGAGTCCACTCCGTCGAGCAGGCTGGACCGGGCCGACCAGTCCAGCAGCTCCCGCGCCTTGTCGACGTTGGCGAAGGCGCCGAGCGCGTCGCCGTCGCGCCGCGGTGCCTCACGCACCGGGACCGGCTTCCCCAGCACCTGCTCGACGGCGCTCACCAGCTCGCGTACGGTCACGCCGTCCCCGGTGCCCAGGTTGATGATCGTGCTCGGTGCGGCCACCCGCTCCAGCACCGAGTCGAAGGACTCGACCGCACGGACGTGGGCCAGCGCCAGGTCCCAGACGTGCACGTAGTCGCGCAGGCCGGTGCCGTCCCGGGTCGGGTAGTCGGTGCCGGTGATCTGGAACGCGTCCCGCTGCCCCTGCGCGGCCATCACCAGCTGGCCGAGCACGTGACTGGGCTCTCGGACGTAGATCCCGTGCCGCAGCTCGGGATCGGCGCCGATCGGGTTGAAGTAGCGCAGCACCAGCGCCCGCAGGTCGGTGCCCGCGGCGAGATCCTCCAGCACCTGCTCCACCATCAGCTTGGTGCGGGCGTACGGGGAGATCGGCAGCGTGGGGGAGTCCTCGAACACCTCGAAGCCCTCGACGGCGGCGTAGACCGACGCGGACGAGGAGAACACCACCCGCGGCTTGCCGAGCACGGTCAGCTGGTCGAACAGCTCCAGCGACTTGGCCACGTTGTCGCGGTAGTAGAGGTACGGCAGCGCCACCGACTCCCCGACGATCACCCGGGCCGCCATGTGGATCGTGCAGTCGAGGTCCGGGTGGTCCGCCACGATCCGGGTCAGCAGCTCGCGATCGGCGATGTCGCCGCGGTAGAAGATCCGGTCGGCGACGAACGCCGCCGGCCCGCTGAGCAGCGAGTCGAGGACGACCGGGGTGTGACCGGCCGCTTCCAGCGCGGTCGCCGTCACGGATCCGATGTAGCCGGCGCCGCCGGTGACCAAGACCTTCATCCTCGGGAGCCTAGCGACACCCATCAGCGGCCCCACCCGCCGACCGCCGCGGACCCACGACACGGGCCGGCGTCCGCCCGCCGAGGCGTCGTCAGAGATTTTCGAAGATTTCTCGTCGACTCACCCATCCACCTGGCAACCCGCTCCGAATCCCCACCAACAGGCGAGTAGACGAGCAAGCGCAAGACGACTTTGGGGGTTGGGAATCGTGGTAGCACTTACGAGCGACGGAATGCAGCGAGGCGAGCACCGCAGGCTCAAGCCGGTGCGGCGTGGACCGTCGACACATCCGACCGTGTCCCTCATCATCCCGACGCTGAACGAGGCCGACAACCTGCGCCACGTTCTTCCGACGCTACCCAGCGTCGTGGACGAGCTGGTGATCGTGGACGGCGGCTCCACCGACGGCACCGTCGACGTGGTCCGCGAGCTGCGTCCCGACGCCACCATCGTGCTGGATGAGCGGCCCGGCAAGGGCGTCGCGCTCCAGTCCGGTTTCGAGGCCGCCCGCGGCGACATCCTGGTGATGATGGACGCGGACGGGTCGATGGACCCGAACGACATCGCCACCTTCGTCGCCGCGCTGCACGCCGGCGCCGACGTGGCCAAGGGCTCCCGCTTCATGCAGGGCGGCGGCAGCAGCGACCTGACCCCGTTGCGCACGTTCGGCAACTTCATGCTGACGCAGGCGGTGCGGGTCACCTTCGGCGGCCGCTACTCCGATCTCTGCTACGGCTACATGGCCTTCTGGCGGTACGTGCTCCCGGCCTTCGACCCCGGTGTCCCCGGCTTCGAGGTGGAGACGTTCCTGAACGTCCGCGCCCTGGCCGCCGGTCTGCGCATCGTCGAGGTCGCCTCGTTCGAGAGCCCGCGGATCCACGGTGACAGCCACCTGCGGACCTTCCGCGACGGATCGCGGGTGCTGCGGACCATCGCCCGCGAGCGCCGGCGGCTGACCCGGGCCCGCTCCGGTCTCGGTGTCCCGCGTCCGCACGCGCGCTACAGCACCACCACGCACCGCAGCGCCGTCCAGCTGATCGAGGAGGAGACCCACGCTCCCTACATCGACGCCGAGGCGACCGTTCCCCTTCAGCGGCTGCTGGTGGCGGCGGGCACGGCCAAGCCGGCCCTGCTGCACGAGCCGGCCGTTCTGCACGAAGTCGAAGGGTGATGACGCTCACCACGTCCGTCGTCATCTGCGCCTACACCGAGGCTCGCTGGGAGCAGCTCTGCCAGGCGGTGGGCTCGGTGCAGGCACAGCGTCGACAGGTCGACGAGATCATCGTCGTGATCGACCACAACGACGCCCTGCTGAACCGGGCGCGGGTCGCCTTCTCGACGGCCACGGTGCTGCCGAACGCGTCCACCCAGGGCCTCTCCGGCGCTCGTAACACCGGCATCGACGCCTCCACCGGCGACATCGTCTGCTTCCTGGACGACGACGCCGCGGCGGAGGAGGACTGGAGCACGCACCTGCTCGCCCCGTACGCGGACCCGACCATCCTCGGTGTCGGTGGCGCGGCCACCCCCGCCTGGGAGACCGCGGAACCGGCCTGGTGGCCGGGTGAGTTCGGCTGGGTCGTGGGCTGCAGCTATCGCGGCCAGCCGACCACGACGTCGCCGGTCCGGAACCTGATGGGCTGCAACATGTCGTTGCGCCGTACGGTCCTGTCCGCGGTCGGTGGCTTCGACACCGGACTGGGTCGCCACGGCGACAACCAGCTCGGCTGCGAGGAGACCGAGCTCTGCATCCGGGCGGGTCAGCTGTTTCCCGACGGCGTCTTCCTGCACGAGCCGGCGGCCGTCGTGCACCACCACGTACCCGGCCAGCGGGCGTCCTGGCGCTACTTCCGGGACCGTTGCCGGGCGGAAGGCATCTCCAAGGCGGGGGTGGCTCGCCGGGTGGGTCGCTCCGCCGCGCTGGCCAGTGAGGCCGGCTACGTCCGGCGGGTGCTGCCGACCGGTGTGCTGACCAACCTCGGCCGGACGCTGCACGGAGACCTGGCCGGAGTCGCCCGCGCGGGCGCCATCGTGGCCGGGCTGGGTCTGACCACCGCCGGCTTCCTGTCGGCCCGCTGGGCCCGCGCCGACCGCCCAGCCCCAGATCCCACAGGACGCCCAGATCCCGCAGGACGCCCAGGCCGAACCGGTGCTGCCGCTGGTGATCGACCTCGCTGCTCCGCTGCCGGCGATCGACCCGCGGCGCGGCGACGAGCCTGCGTACGAGCGAGCCCTGTGCCTGGTGACGGTCGGCGGCCGACCGGTGGGCAAGGTCCGGCTCGCGCTGGACGAGGCGGTGCTCGCCCCTGAGCTGGTCGGTGCACGACTTCGGCAGGGCCTCGGCCCTGCCGTGGACCTGACATCGGCCAGCGGCGGTCCGTCGGCGCACCCCCCCGCCGACGCGACCGTCGTCATCGCCACCCGGGAGCGGCCGGAGCGACTGGCCGAGTGCCTGCGCTCGGTCTTCGCGGGCAGCCTGCAGCCGGAGCGGGTGGTGGTCGTCGACAACGCCCCCACCACCACGCGGACCGCCGAGCTGGTGGCGGAGCTGTCCGCGACCGAGCCGCGGCTGCGCTACGTCCGGGAGGACCGCCCCGGTCTGGCCCGCGCCCACAACGCCGCCCTGCCCCACGTGCTGACCCCGATCGTCGCCTTCACCGACGACGACGTGCTGGTCGACTCGCGGTGGCTGGCCCAGCTGGTCGACGCCTTCGCCGACACCGACGTCGCCTGCGTCACCGGGATGATCGCCCCGCGCGAGCTGGACACGCTGCCGCAGCAGTGGGTGGAGGGCAACGCCACCTACGACAAGGGCCTGCAGCGACGCGTCTTCGACACCGGACTCAACCGGCCCGCCGATCCGCTGTTCCCCTACACCGCCGGCGTCTTCGGCTCCGGCGCCAACATGGCGTTCCGGACCGACTACCTGCGCCGTCGTCGCGGTTTCGACGCGGCGCTCGGCACCGGCACCGTGGCCATGGGTGGGGACGATCTGGCGGCCTTCTACGACGTGGTCAGCGACGGCCACCGACTCGTCTACGAGCCGGGCGCGATCGTGCTGCACCAGCACTACCGCGACTACGCGGCCCTGCGCCGTCAGACCTACGGCTACGGCGCCGGACTGGGTGCTCACCTCACCCGCTGCCTGATCGACGATCCGCGGTTCGCCTTCGCGCTGGTGCTGTCCGCGGCCACGGCGCTCCGCCGGGTCCGCACCATCGTGCGGCCCCCGGTCGTCGGCGACCTGCCGGCGTACCCGGCCGACCTGAGCCGGCAGCAGCTGCGCGGCCTGATGTCGGGTCCCGGACGCTATCTCCGCAGCCGCCGGCACGCCCGTCGGGAGGTGGCATGACGGTGTCTGACTCTCGCGCTTCGCGCCCCGCGGGCCAGGCTCCGCCGGACACCGGCGCGATCCCGGTGCTGCTCTACCACTCGGTCAGCGACACCCCGGCCGGCACGTTCGGCGCCTTCACGGTGTCCCGTGCCCAGCTGGCGGCGCATCTCGACCTGATGCTGGAGCAGGGCTACCAACCGATCACCGTCCGGCGGCTGCTGGACGGGCTGGCCTCGGGCCAGCTGCCGCCGCGGCCGGTCGTGCTCACCTTCGACGACGGCTTCGCCGACTTCGCCGCCAACGCGTGGCCGCTGCTGACCGACCGCGGTCTGGCCGCCACCCTGTACGTCACGGCGGGCGACCTCGGCGGACGCAGCGAGTGGCTGGCCTCGGCCGGCGTCCGGCTGCCGATGCTGACCCCGCGCGAGATCGCGGACCTGGCTGCCGACGGCTGCGAGATCGGTGCCCACAGCATGACCCACCCGCACCTGGACTGCCTGCCGCACGCCGTGGCGTACGAGGAGATCCGTGCCAGCAAGGACGTGCTCGAACAGGTGCTCGGTCAGGCCGTCGACACCTTCGCCTACCCGCACGGCTACCACAGCCGCGCCACCAAGGAGCTCGTCATCGCCGCCGGATACCGTTCCGCCACCGCCGTCCGCAACGCCCTGAGCCACGCCGACGACGACCGGTACGCGATCGCGCGGGTGACGGTGACGTCCGACTTCGGCACCGCCGACATCGCCCGGGTGCTGTCCGGCACCGGCGTACGGACGGCCGGGCCGCGGGAGAACTGGCAGACAGCGGTCTGGCGGCAGGCCCGGCGGCTGGCCCAGCCGTCGGGAGCCGGACGGTCCTCGGGAGCTGGTCGGCGATGATGACGGTGATCACCCCCGCGCCGCGGGAGGAGTGGCGTGCCGCCCTGGCCGGCGACGCCCGGTCCCTGCCGGAGCACGCGCCCGAGTGGATCGACGCCCTCTGCGCCGACGGTCGGTACGCCGACGCCAGCCGCTACTACGTTCTGGACGACGGTCGGACCTTCGTGCTGCCGCTCGTCGCGCGCCGTGGTCCGCTCGGTCTCGGTGGCTGGCTGCAGTGCTTCCCGCCGTCCTGGGGCATCGGCGGACTCGTCGGGGCCGACGCCGACACCGACGTGCTGCGGGCCGTCCTGGCCGACCTGCGCGGCACTCGGAGTCAGCGGATCGGACTCCGGCCGGACCCGACCCGCTGGACCGACTGGGCTGCGGCGGTCGACGACTCGACGCTGACCATCCCGCGCCGGGCGCACGTCATCGACCTCAGCGGCGGTGCCGAGCACGCCTTCAGCCAGTTCTCCAAGTCGGCCCGCCGGGGCACCCGGGTGGCCGAGAAGTCCGGCGTGCGGGTCGAGATCGATCGCTCCGGCGCCCTGCTGGAGGAGTACTACGAGCTCTATCTGATGTCGATCGACCGCTGGGCCGAGCGGCAGCACGAGCCCCGCGCCCTGGCCCGGTTCCGGGCCCGGCGGCGCGATCCGCTGAGCAAGCTGCGGGCGATGTCGGAGCACCTGGGCAAGGCGTTCGTGGTGGCGCTGGCCTACGTCGACGACCGGCCGGCCTTCGGCTCGATCACCCTGCTCGGCCAGACCGCGCACGACACCCGGGCCGCGATGGACCGCGACCTGGTCGACAAGACCTACGCCGGTGACCTGGTGCAGTGGCGGATGATCGAGCTCGCCTGCGAGCTCGGTTGCACGGCCTACCACCTCGGTGAGTCCGGTCAGTCCACGTCGCTGGCGCAGTTCAAGGAGAAGTTCGGGGCCCGCCCGTTCGACTACGCCGAGCTGCGGATCGAGCGGCTGCCCTGGACTCCGACCGACCAGCGCCTCCGGTCGCTGGTCAAGAAGGTGCTGAGATTCCGTGACGTCTGATCGCCGGCGACGCTGGCCTCTGTTGGTGGTCCTGGCCGTCCTCGCCACGGTGATCGCCACCGTGGCCGTCCGCCAAGCCTCCGAGCCGAGCGCGACACCCAGCAGCAGCGGCAGCCGGGTGGTGCTGGACGAGAACTTCGACGGCGACGCTCTCGACAGCAGCCGTTGGAACACCTGCCACTGGTGGGACGACGGCGGCTGCACCATCGCGTCCAACAACGAGCTGGAGTGGTACCGCCCCGAGCAGGTCACGGTGGCCGACGGCAGCCTGCGGCTGACCGCCGCGCCGAACCGGTACGAGGCCTCGGACGGCGACACGTACGAGTTCACCTCGGGCATGGTCACCACCGGACCGACCCCGGACGACGACAACGCCAAGGTCGCCATCACGTACGGGTCCGTGGAGGCCCGCGTCAAGGTTCCCGCCGGTCGCGGTCTCTGGCCGGCCATCTGGCTGTTGCCCGCCAGCAAGGAGTCCCGACCGGAGATCGACCTGCTCGAGATGATCGGCCAGGACCCCGGCGAGCTGCTCCTGCACTTCCACCCCGAGGACCGGGACGCCGACTCACCGAGCAAGCGCATCCGGGTGGCCGACCCCGACCTGGCCGGCGACTGGCACACGGTCGGCATCGTCTGGACTCCCGGCAAGCTCGTCTACACCCTCGACGGCTTGCCGGTCTGGACCGTCACCGGCGACCAGGTGCCGTCCGAGCCGATGTACCTGGTGATGAACCTGGCCGTCGGCGGCGCGTACCCGGGCCCGCCCGACGCCCGCACGCCCTTCCCGGCGACCTTCGCGATCGACTACGTCCGGATGAGCACGGGGGCCTGAGCCGATGGACATCTCCGTACCTCGGCACGCCCGGCTGAGCGCCGCCGTCGCCACTCATCTGCGGGACCCGATGCGCCGCAGCGCGTACGCCCTGATCCTGGCCACCGGACTGACCTCCGCCCTGGGGCTGGTCTTCTGGGCCCTCGCCGCCCGCTGGCTGCCCACCGCGACCGTCGGCATCGGCGCCGCTCTGGTCTCGGTGATGGCGCTGTTGGCCAACTTGTCCACGCTCGGGCTGCGGAACGGCCTGATCCGCTTCCTGCCGACCGCGGGGTCGGCGAGCCGGCGGCTGATCGTCAGCTGCTACGCCCTCTGCGCGGTGACCGCGATGGTGGCCGCCGGCATCTTCCTGCTCGGCCAGCCCCTCTGGGCGGAGCGGCTGGCGTTCCTGCGCGAGTCGCCGCTGTCGGCCCTCGCCTTCGTCATCGGTACGGCGTTCTGGGTGCTCTTCGTCCTCCAGGACCACGTCCTGGTCGGTCTGCGCCAGACCATCTGGGTGCCCTTGGAGAACGGGCTCTGCGCCGTGGCCAAGATCGCCCTGTTGCCGCTGCTGGCCTTCGCCGGCGGCTGGGCGGTCTTCGGGGCCGCTGCGCTGCCCGCCGCCGCCGCCGTGCTGGTCGTGACCACGCTGGTCCTGCGGTACCTGGGTCGGACGACCGCGGGAGCGGAGCGCACCGCGATCCCGGTGTCCCAGCTGGTCCGGTTCGCGGCCGCCGACCACTTCGCCGCGCTGCTCTGGATGGGCACCGCCGACCTGCTGACCCTGTTGGTGCTGAACGAGGTCGGACCGGAAGCCAGTGCCTACTACTTCATGGCCAACACCATCGGCTACACCCTCTACCTGGTGATCAGCAACGTCGGTAGCGCGCTGGTCGCCGAGGGTGCCCGCGACCCGGAGCGGGCCGTCCCGCTGGCCCGTCAGGCCCTCTGGAACTCGGTTCGGCTGGTGATCCCGCTCGCCGTCGTCGGGGTCTTCGCGGCCCCGCTGGTGCTGGGCATCCTCGGCCCCGACTACGCCGCCAACGGGACGCTGGTGCTGCAGCTGCTGCTCGTCTCCGCCATCCCGCAGACCATCGTCGGCATCGCCATCGCCACGGCCCGCATCCGCCGCGACCTGCGCACGATCATGGCCGTCTACACCGCCCTGGCGATCGGCTCGATCGGGGGCAGCTGGCTGCTCTTGGGCCCGCTCGGCATCCCTGGCGTGGGTCTGGCCTGCCTGGTCACCCAGCTGGTGGTCTGTGTGACTCTGCTGATCACCGGCCGCACGGGCCTGTTCGCCGAGCGTGGCTTCCGCAGCGTCGTCGCCGAGCTGGAGCAGGTGCCGCGACAGCTGCGCCGTCGGCGCAGCCGGCAGGTCACCCGCCGTCAGCTGGCCCCGGCGCTGGCCGCCTGCGGGCTCGATCCCGACACCGCGTACGCGATGCTGACGTCGGACTCCGACACCCTGGTCGTCGCCCTGGAGGCGGACCCGGAGCCGTTGATCGCCAAGATCGCCACGTCGTCGGCCGCGTCACGGGGGCTCGGTCACCACGTCGACAGCCTGACCCGGCTCCGGTCTCTCCTCGAGGGCGGTGCGAGTGCGGACCTGCTGCCGGTGGTCGTACGGGACGGGCTGCTGGAGGGGAACCGGGTGGTGATCGAGACCCAGCTGCCCGGGCACGGCGCGACCCGGCACCTGTCCGACCCCGGGACGAGCGCCGCCGCCGCCGCGGCCCTGACCGCGATCCACCGGGCCACCACGGTCATCCAGACCGTCGACCACGCGGTCCTGGCCCGCTGGGTCGACGAGCCGCTCGACTACCTCCGGGGGCTCAGGGGTCTGCCGGGCGACGCACACAGTCTGGACCGGCTGCAGGGGCTGCTGCACGACGCTCTGCTCGGGCGCGAGGTCGAGGTGGCCTGGGTGCACGGCGATTTCTGGCCGGGCAACGTGCTGGTCGACCCCGCGGGGTCGGGTTCGAGCGGTTCGGGCACCCGCGTCACCGGAGTCGTGGACTGGGAGAACGCGCACCCCGGCGCGCTGCCCGACGTCGACCTGATGCACTGGTGGCTGGCCACCCAGCCGGTGGAGCTCGGCGTCGCCGTACGGCGGGCGCTGGCCGATCCCGGCGAGGTCCGCCGTGGTCTGGCGGAGCTGTCGATCACCCTGCCCAACCCGCAGCTGGCCCTGGAGCACGTCGTGCTGCTGACCTGGCTCGGTCACGTGACGGCCGGGATGGACCGGACCTCGGCCGACCACCTGGGTCGGGTCTGGTTGGCCCGCAACGTCAAGCCGATCCTGCAGCTGCTGGCCGGCCGCGAGCCGATCGGCCCCGAGCCGATCGGCCCGCTCCAGGGCAGCACCTCATGACGGTTCCGGACCCGGCATGACGGTCCTGGACCCTGCGCACCCATCCGCCACCCTCCACGGCTCCGAATCAGTTGTCGTGATCGAGACCGTTGCCGCCCCCGCCGTGGCCTCCGGGCCGTCCGGTCGTAGCGATGACCTCCGGCCCGCTGACGTACGGACACCCGCCGCTGCGTGGTCGTCGCTCGTGTCGGCCGTCCGCTCGCAGGGCTGGCTGGCCGCGGTGCCCCTGGCGGCGGCGCTGCTGTGGACGCTCGGCTTCGCCGGTGCCGACCCCCGCGCCATGGGCAGCTTCGGTCTCGTCTCGCTGTTCACCGCGGCCACGGTGGGCGGGCTGCTGCTGCTGGTCGGTGGGTTCCTGGCCAGCCTCTACCGGAACAAGCGGGAGTGGGTGCTGGGGCTCTACCTGATCACCTACATCGCCCTCATCCACGGCACGCCGGCGGTCCTGTACGGCACGTTGCGTTACTCGTGGGCGTACAAGCACGTCGGCATCGTCGACTACATCCTGCGGACCGGCACCGTGGACCCGACCATCGGCGTCGGCGAGATCTACCACAACTGGCCGGGCTTCTTCGCCGCCAGCGCTCTGCTCACCTCGCTGGCCGGCAGCCCCGATGCGCTCCGGATCGCGACCTGGGCGCCGGTGGTGTTCAACCTGATGAACCTGGTGGTGCTGCGCTACGTGTACCGCGGGCTGACCCGCAGCAAGCGCCTCATCTGGCTCGCTCTGTTCTTCTTCTTCATCATCAACTGGGTCGGGCAGGACTACTTCTCGCCGCAGGCGATGGCGTACGTGCTCTACCTGGCCTGCATCGGGCTGCTGATCCGCCGGGCCACGCTCAAGGCGCACCAGCTGATCCCGTTCCTGTTGGTCGTCGCCGTGGTCGCCGCCAGCCACCAGATCACGCCGATGATGCTGTTGCTGGCCGTCACCGCCCTGGTCGCCCTGCGGCGGTCCTCGGGCTGGTACCTGCCCGTGCTCGGTGGTGTGCTGGTCGCCGCTTGGGCGTTCACCGCCGCGCGGAGCTACACCCTGCCCAACATCATGGAGCTGGTGGTCGGCCTCGGCCAGCCGGTGGCGAACGCCAACGAGACGCTGGAGAAGACCGCCACCATCGCCGCCGGGTCCCAGGTGGTGGTGATCTGGGCCGGACGCGGGGTGGTGATCCTGGCCACCGGGATGGCCCTGCTCGGCGCCTGGCGGAGCTGGCGGGTCCGCGGTCTGCGGGTCACGGCGATCTTGTTGATGGTGCTGCCCGGGATGCTGGTGCTGATGACCGGCTTCGGCGGCGAGGTGCTGTTCAGGGCGTTCCTGTTCGCCGCGCCGTTCATCGCGTTCCTGGCCGCGGCCGCCTGCCTGCCCCGTGACGGCCGCGGGTTCCCGTGGCGGAACCTGGTCGCCACCGCCCTGCTGACGGCCGTGCTGCTGCCCGGCTTCGTGCTCAGCTACTACGGCAAGGAGCGGCAGAACTACTTCACCCCGGCCGAGGTCGCCGCGGTGACCTGGGTGCAGGACAACGCCCGCCCCGGCTCGCTGCTGGTGGAGGGCAGTCGGAACTACCCGACCCAGTTCAAGGACTACGAGAAGTTCACCTACGTCCCCATCGACCGGGAGCCCGAGGGGTCCTGGCGCGAGCTGCTGGCCGACCCGGTCGACAAGCTCGACGACTGGCTGGAGGACCCGCGCTACACCGATGCGTACATCCTGATCACCCGCTCACAGAAGATCGCTGTCGACGAGCAGGGGTCGATGCCGATCGGCTCGCTGCAGGGCGTGGAGATCGCCCTGCGCCAGTCGCCGGACTTCCGGGTCGCCTACGACAGCGGCGACGCCGTGGTGTTCGAGCTCGCCGACCCGAAGGGGCGCTGACATGCGGGGATCCGGTGGGGCGGTGACCCTGCGTACCCGATCGTCGGCGATCACCGTGGCCGGACCGGCGACGGTCGTCGCCATGGCGTTGGCCCTCGCTCTCGCGCTCGACGCTCCCGCCGTACGGATGACCGCGGCCCTGGTCGGCTGCCTGGTGCTGCCGGGTCTGGGCTGGGCCCGCCGACTGCGACTCCGCGATCTCGGCGACACGATCGCTCTCACCGTGGTGTTGAGCCTGTCCTCGACCGCGGTGGTGGCCACGGCGATGGCGGTGACCGGATTCTGGTCGCCGCCGGCCGGATTGGCCGGCCTGGCCGCGATCACCGTGATCGGGTTCGTCCCGGTCCGCGCCGTGGTCGCCGGAGCGGGCGTGGTGCTGCTCGGTCGACCGGGGATCGACGGGGTACGGCAGCCCCTGGCGATCGAGGTCGACGACACCGAGGACGGCTGGACGGACTGGTACTCCGACGCCCGGGCCCGCACCGACGAGGAACACCGCCGTCGGGCCGCCGAGGCCGAGGCGGCCGAGCAGGACTGGCGGGACTGGTACGCCGAGAGCCGCCACGCCGCGGCCCTGGAACGCAGCCGGCGGTGGGACGACGCCGATCAGCCGGGTGCTGCCGCGGAGCCCGGAAGCGACGACTCGGTGGACCCGCCGATCGAGGACTGGTCGGACTGGTCGGCCCTCGAGTCCACCGGCGGCGCCGACGCTGCGCCCGAGGATCGGGTCGTCCGCACAGGTTCGGCGTAGGAGTCAGACTAGGTTAGGCTCGCCTTATGTCGGTGGCGGTGGTCCCGCAGCTTCGAGCTGCCCCGGGAGAACCCGTCATCCGCCAGCGCGCCTCGTCGCGGACCCTCGGACTCCTCGCCTGTGCCCTGGTCGTCGCGATCCTCTGCTTCCTCAGCCTCGCGATCGGCGCCCGAGTGACCGCGCTCTCCGCCGTCTGGGACGCGATCTTCCATTACGACCAAGCGAACACCGATCACCTGGTGATCCGCGAGCTGCGGCTGCCCCGCACGATCCTCGGTGTCCTGGTCGGCGCCGCGCTGGGGATGGCCGGTGCCGTGATGCAGGGTGTCACCCGCAACCCGCTGGCCGATCCCGGCATCCTCGGCGTCAACGCCGGTGCCTCCCTGCTGGTGGTGATCGGCATCTCCGCCTTCGGGGTGACCTCGATCCTCGGCTACGTCTGGTTCGCCTTCGCCGGTGCGGCGGTGGCCTCGGTGGTCGTCTACTCGGTCGCCGCCCTGGGCCGGGAGGGTGCCACCCCGGTCAAGCTCGCCCTGGCCGGCGCGGCCCTGAGTGCCGCCTTCGGTGCGGTCACCAGCGCCATGCTGCTGCTCGACCAGGCCACGTTCGACCAGTTCCGGTTCTGGGCGGTCGGATCCCTGTCCGGTCGTGACATGACGATCGTCGTGCAGATCGCCCCGTTCCTGATCGCCGGCTGCCTGCTGGCGCTCTGCCTCGGGAGGGTCCTGAACACGTTGTCGCTCGGCGAGGACGTGGCCCGGGGACTGGGGGCCGACCTGGTCCTCTCCCGGGCTGTCTCGGCGGCGGCGGTCGTCCTGCTCTGCGGCGCGGCGACCGCGGCCTGTGGGCCGATCGCCTTCGTCGGTCTGACCATTCCGCACGTGGCCCGGATGATCGTCGGTCCCGACTACCGCTGGGTGCTGCCGTACTCGATGGTGCTCGCCCCGATCCTGTTGCTCGCCGCCGACATCATCGGCCGGGTGGTCGCCCGACCCGGCGAGCTGCAGGTGGCCATCGTGACCGCGTTCCTGGGCGCGCCGGTGTTCATCGCGCTGGTCCGCCGCAAGAAGCTGGCCGAGCTGTGAGGGGCGCTCAGGAGAGGACTCGGCCATGACCGCCGTGCTCACCGCTCGGCACACCGTCCGGGTCGAGGCCGACACCACCGGGGTGGAGATCGTCCGACGGGTCCGGCACCGTCTGCGCCGCCGGACGGTGGTCGTCTCACTCGCCCTGGTCGTGTTCCTGGTGGCGATGTTCTGCCTCGCCCTGACCGTCGGCGACTTCCCGGTCTCGGTCCAGCAGGTGTGGCTGTCGCTGACCGGCCGGGGCACCCGGGCCACCGACTTCATCGTCCACGAGCTGCGCCTGCCGCGCGCCGTGACCGCCCTGGCCGTCGGCGTCTGCTTCGGCCTGTCCGGGGCGATCTTCCAGTCCATGATGCGCAACCCGCTGGCCAGCCCCGACATCATCGGGATCACGTCCGGGGCCAGCGCCGCGGCGGTGATCGCGATCCTGATGCTGCACCTGGGCGGCTTCGCCATCTCGGCGTTCGCCTTCGGCGGCGCGCTGATCACCGCCCTGGTGATCTACCTCCTCGCCTGGAAGCAGGGAGTGGCCGGCTACCGCCTGGTGCTGGTCGGGATCGGCATCGCCGCCATGCTCGGTGCCGTCATCGACTACCTGATGACCCGGGCCCAGATCTGGGACGCCCAGGTCGCGCTGCTCTGGCTCACCGGCAGCCTGAACGGCGCCTCCTCCGCGGAGCTCCGGCCGCTGCTGCTGCTGATGTTGATCGTGGTGCCCCTGGCTCTGTGGGCCGGCGGGGCGCTGGGGGGCCTGCAGCTGGGTGACGACGCCGCCACCAGCGTCGGCGTACGGGTGGAACGGTCCCGGCTGTTCCTGATCCTGATCGGGGTGGCCCTGGCGTCGATCGCCACCGCCGCGGCCGGACCGATCGGCTTCGTCGCCTTCGTGTCCGGTCCGATCGCTCGTCGGCTGACCAACGGCACCGGGATCGCGCTGGTGCCGGCGGCCCTGGTCGGCGCCGCAGTGGTGATCGCCGCCGACTTCGTCGGCCAGCACCTGCTGCCGGTTCAGCTGCCCGTCGGCATCCTGACCGCGGCCGTCGGTGCTCCCTTCCTGATCTACCTGCTCGTCAGGTCCAACCGCATCGGTCACGGAGGTTGATCGTCCATGGTGCTCAGTGACGCTCCGGCGACGCGCCACACCCTCAGCGCGAACGAGCTCGGGCTCGGGTACGGCGACCGGCAGATCGTCGAGGACCTGACCCTCGACATCCCGACCGGCAAGGTGACGGTGATCATCGGGGCGAACGGCTGCGGCAAGTCCACGCTGCTGCGCGGACTGGCCCGGCTGCTCACCCCGACCCACGGGGCCGTGCTGCTGGACGGCCGCTCCATCGCCTCGATCCCGAGCAAGCAGGTCGCCAAGGTGATGGGCCTGCTGCCGCAGACCCCGATCGCTCCGGAGGGGATCACCGTCGCCGATCTGGTCGGGCGCGGTCGCTATCCCCACCAGGGCTGGTTCCGGCAGTGGTCGCCCGACGACGACCGCGCCGTGGCCGAGGCGCTGACCGTGACCAGCACCCTGGAGCTGGCCGACCGGCCGATCGAGGAGATGAGCGGCGGTCAGCGGCAGCGGGTGTGGATCGCCATGGCGCTGGCCCAGGAGACCGATCTGCTGCTGCTCGACGAGCCGACCACCTTCCTCGACCTGAGCCACCAGCTCGAGGTCCTCGACCTGCTGACCGACCTCAACCAGCGTCGCGGCACCACGGTGGTGATCGTGATGCACGACCTCAACCTCGCTTGCCGGTACGCCGACCACCTGATCGCCATGCGGGACGGTCGGATCAGTGCGGAGGGCACCCCGACCGAGGTGGTCACCGCCGAGTCGATGCTGGAGGTGTTCGGCCTGCGCTCGACGATCATCACCGACCCGGTGTCCAAGACGCCCACGATCATCCCGATCGGGCGGCACCACTGCGCCGACGACGACGGCGCCGGCTTCACCGACGACGAGACTGCCGTACTCTCCGGCGAGTGGTCGGGCGAGAAGCTGCGGTGAGTTCTGCACCCTCCCGCCCGCTGACCGGTGGGCGGCTGCTGGCGGGCGTCTTCTCCCGACAGCGTCGGCGCGTCGTCCCGGGCGCCTTCTTCTGGGCCGGTCACCAGACCTGCGAGGCGTTGGTCCCGGTCGCCATCGGTCTGACCATCGACTACGCCGTCCGGACCTCCGACGGCACCGTCATGATCATCGCGGCGGTCAGCACGTTCGCGCTGTTCATCGTCTTGACCACCTGCTGGCGTACGGGGGCGTGGTTCCTGGCCAAGGGCGTGCAGGAGGAAGGTCACCGGTTCCGGCTGGAGGCGGTCCGGCGGATGCTGACCGGCTCGGGCATCGAGACCGAGCGGACCAGCGGCGAGGTGCTGTCCATCACCACCTCCGACGCCACCCAGGCGTCCGAGGTGCTGGAGAGCGGCAGCTGGGTGGTCGCGGCCCTGGTCGGTCTCGCGGTGTCGGCGTTCCTGCTGCTCCGCATCGACTGGGCGCTCGGGCTCGGGGTGCTGATCGGCGTACCGGTGCTCGTGCTGCTGCTGAACGCCCTCGGACCGCTGGTCGAGCGGCGTACCGCGAACCAGCAGCAGGCGGTCGGGCTGGCCGCCGGCGTGGCCGCCGACCTGCTGGGTGGCCTGCGGCCGCTGCGCGGGTTCGGAGGGGTGCCGGAGGGCGTACGCCGCTACGCGCGGTCCAGCCAGACCTCGCTGCGGGCGCAGGTCGGCGCGCTCCGGGCGGAGGCGGCCTTCCTGGGCGCGACCACCTTCACCTCCGGGGTGCTGCTGGCCGCGGTGGCCGGGGTGGCCGGCTGGTTCGCCCTCGAGGACCGGATCTCCGTCGGGGAGCTGATCACCGTCGTCGGGCTGGCCGCCTTCATCGCCGATCCCGTGCTGAACCTGGCCGGGTCCGTGTTCATCCTCGCCGTGGCCCGGGCCAGTGCCGGCCGGCTGGCCGAGGTGCTCTCCGCCCCGGTCCGCGCGACCGAAGGCTCGTTGCCCGTCTCGCCCGGTCCGCTGCGGCTGGTCGACGTGACGGCCGGTCCGTTGCGGTCGCTGTCGCTGACCGTCGGGGAGCGGGAGGTGCTGGGGGTGGTGGCCGCCGACGTGGTCGCCGCCGAGACCCTGAACGGGCTGCTGACCGGGCTGACCCGACCCGAGCGGGGCGAGGTGCTGCTCGGCGGCGAGCCGTTGGCGGCGTTGTCGGTGTCCTCGCTGCGGACCGAGCTGCTGGTCGAGCCGCACACCGTCGACCTGTTCGGTCGTTCCCTGGCCGAGGCCGTCGACTCCGGTGCCGGACGCACGCCGGCCGAGCGGGCGGCGGCCCTGGAGGCCGCGGCGGTCGGCGCTCTGGCCGGCGAGCTGGACCGGCCGCTGCTGGACCACGGGATGAACCTCTCCGGCGGTCAGCGGCAGCGGATCGCCCTGGCCCGGGCGCTGCTGGCCGACCGCACGGTGCTGGTCCTGCGCGACCCGACCACCGCCGTCGACGCGGTCACCGAGAACGCCATCGCCACCGGCATCCGCCGCCTCCGCCACCCTTCTGCACCGCCCACCAACCCCGCTGACGCACTCCTCAGTACACCCGCGCACGCGTTACATGCAGTGCGTGACGGCACGGAGGAGTGCGTCAGCGAGGGTGGTGAGGGAGAGCGGCGGCGGTCGACGGTGCTGATCACCACCAGCCCTCCACTGCTGGGGTCCTGCGACCGGGTGCTGTTCCTGGCTCCCGACGGGGCGGCCGTCGAGGGCACGCACGCAGAGCTGTTGGAGCGGACCGACTACGCCGCGGCGGTGCTGCGATGAGTCAGCTCACGGGTTCCGAAGAAGACGGGGCCGAGGCGAACGAGCCGGCACCCCGGGCCGCACTGCCGATCGCGACCGGGCGACGGGCGACCGCGAAGCTGTGGCACCAGGTGCTGCGGTTCCGGGGGTTGGCCTGGGCGGCGCTGGTGCTGACCGTGCTGGCGGCCTCCGCCGGGGTGGTCGTACCGCTGCTGCTGGGCGACGTCGTCGACATCGTGCTGGACGGCGACAGGGCCCGACTGGGCCACCTGGTGGTGCTGCTCGTGGTGGCCGCGCTCGCGTCCGGGGTGCTGACCGCTGTGTCGCGTCGCTACAGCGACCAGCTCGGCATGACGATGGCCGCCGATCTGCGCGAGCAGGTGATCGACAAGGCGCTGCGGATGGACTCCGCGACGCTGGAACGGGCCGGCACCGGAGACGTCACCTCGCGGGTCACCGAGGACGTCGAGCTGGTCAACACCTCCGTACGGGTGGCCGCCGGCGTCTTCACCTCGCTGGTCACGGTGGTGCTCACCTTCGTCGGCTTCGCCACCCTGGACTGGCGGCTGGCGCTGGCCTTCCTGCTCGTCTTCCCGGTGCACGCGTTCGGGCTGCGACGGTTCCTGCCGGCGGCCGGGCCGCTGTACGCCAAGGAGCGGGTCGCGGCCGGCGAGCGCACCCAGCAGGTGATGAACGTCCTGCACGGAGCGCCGACCGTGCACGCGTACGGGATGGAGGCCCGGCAGACCGCAGTGGTGGAGACCGCCTCGCGGCGTGCGGTCGATGCCGCCCTGACCGCGATGCGGGCGTTCTTCCGGTTCGCCTCCACCATGAACATCGCCGAGGCCGTCGGCCTGGTGTCGGTGCTGACCACCGGCTTCTTCCTGGTCCGCGCCGACCAGGTCAGCGTGGGAGACGTGACCGCCGCCGCGCTGCTGTTCCACCGGTTGTTCGGACCCCTGGGCACCCTGCTGATGTCCTTCAACGACATCCAGTCCGCCGGTGCGGCCCTCACCCGGCTGGTCGGGGTGGCCGATCTCCCCGTGCCGCCCATGGGCAAGCCGCGAGACCGGCCGACCTCGGCGGAGCTGGTGGCGTCGGGTGTGTCGCACACCTACCTGGAGGGCGAGCCGGTGCTGCACAGCGTGGACGTACGGGTTCGGGCCGGACGGTCGCTGGCCGTGGTGGGGGAGAGCGGGGCCGGCAAGACCACCCTGGCGGCCATCCTCGGCGGCGTGTTCCCGGCCAGCGACGGCCTGGTGTCGATCGGCGGCGTACCCGTGGCCGAGCTCGACCCGGTGCAGCTGCGCCAACGGGTCGGCGTGGTCACCCAGGAGGTGCACGTGTTCAGCGGATCGTTCCGGGACGACCTGCTGCTGGTCCGGCCGGACGCAGGAGATGAGGAGCTGCACGCGGCGCTGACCGTGGTCGGGGCCGACCGCTGGGTGGTGGCCCTGCCCGACGGGCTCGACACCGTGGTCGGCGAGGGCCACCACAAGCTGACCGCGGCCCAGGCCCAGCAGGTGGCCCTGGCTCGGATCGTCCTTGCCGACCCACCGGTGGTCATCCTGGACGAGGCCACCGCGGAAGCCGGATCGGCGGGAGCCCGCGAGCTGGAGCTGTCCGCGCGAGCCGCCCTGGCCGGCCGTACGGCGGTGGTGGTCGCCCACCGACTGACCCAGGCCCAGGAGTGCGACGAGGTCGCGGTGATGGCCGACGGCCGGATCGTCGAGCGGGGCACCCCGGCCGAGCTGGTCGCCGCCGGCGGCGCGTACGCCCGGTTGTGGCAGGCCTGGCACGCCAGCTGACCGCCCCCAATCCCGCTGACGCACTCTTCCGGTAACCCGCGCACGTGATGCACAACGTGCGCGAGTGCTCGGAGGAGTGCGTCACCAGGGTGTGGCGCCGCCGGCGGGTGCTCACCTGCTCGGTTGGGCTCGGGCGAACGCGCGCTCGACCCGCCGCCGAAGCTCGATCGGTGTGCGCAGGACGGGCCAGTCCCAGCGGGCGATCTGCCATCCGTGGTCGCGGAGACGATCCTCGCGGGCCTTCTCGTTCAGCACCACATCGTCGGCAGTCTGGTCCGGACGTCGGAGGGCGCCGTACTTGCCCTTCCCGTCGAACTCGCCGAGCGTACGGCGCTCGACCCACCCGAAGTCGGACCGGCCGAGGAGATAGCCGTTGTCGTCGTACACCTCGACCTGCAGGTCCGGCTTCGGCAAGCCCTCCTCGTGCAGGACGACTCGGCTGCAGGACTCCCCGGGACTCTCGCTCCGTGGATCGAGGAAGTCGATGGTCCGGCGCGCACGCACCACCCCGCGCCAGCCACGACACCGGGCGAGGACATCGGCGAGCTCGACGGGGTTCAGACCCTTGGCCAGTGCGGCGTCCCCGATCGGTACGGCCTTGAAGCTGGAGAGAGTCCGGGCCAGATCGCACACCGTGCGGGCGAGGCTGGTGACCGCGATGCCATCGATCTCGGTCACGTCGCCGGGGGCCAGCGGCATCACGTGCAGATGCACCAGGTCGTCCACATGGCCGCCGTTCGCTCGGTCGCGGATGAGGTGCACCCGAGCGAGCTCGGTGTTCCACACGGGGAGACCGTGCAACACGGCCGCCGACATGTGACTGACGATGGCCGAGGTCGTCAGCAGCCCGACCGCCGCGTCTATCTGTTCGCGGTGCGCGGCAGCCCTGTCGGTGGTCGGATTCGGAGACAGGACATACGCCCCGCGCCGAACGGATCGGATGATGCCCGACCGCCGCAAGCGGGCCAGCTCCGCGCTCTCGAACCCCTCGCCACGAAGGTCCCTGGTGAGTCTGACTCGTTCCATCCGGCAAATGGATCACCGGCTCGTCGGGGTCAGCCAGTCGTCGGTCGAGGTTGTCCACATTCTGTGGATAACCCGGCGGCGCACGGCCGAGGTGCCCCGTGCCGCCACCATCACCGACGCTGACGCACTCCCCAGCGCACTCACGCACGTGATGCAACGGTTGCGTGAGCGTGCGGAGGAGTGCGTCAGCGGAAGATCAGGTGGCCTTGGTGGCGCCGCTCAGCGCGTCCGCGAACTCGGTGAAGATCGGCGCGTTCGCCTTGTACGAGTACGGGGCGGCCGGCTTCCAGGCGTGGACCTGACCGGCCTTGACGGCGGCCAGTGCCAGCCAGGTGGGCTGCTTGTCGGCGGCCGCGATGACTCCGCCGCGGCTGTCGTCGAAGATCACATCACCGCTGAACTCGTCGAGGCGCTCGTAGCTGACCTCGTTGAAGTAGAGCGAGGGGTCGGACACCTTGGAGTCGACGAACGTCACCCCGAGGGTCTCCAGGTACGCGAAGTCGGGGTGCTGCGCGGCGTTGGCGATCCAGATCTTGTCGGCCGACCGGCTGATGCCGAGCACGGTCAGATCCGGCTTGGCCGCGACCGCCGCCTTGACCTTGGCCACCGCGGTCTCGAAGTCGGCCTTCGCGTCGGTGACCGCCGGGCTGGTGATGTCGGCACCGAGCTTGCCCGCGAGCTCGGAGAAGTTCTCGATGATCTGCAGCAGGTTCAGGTTGAGCATCTCCATGGCGATGGTGGGGGAGACGGCCTCCGCCTTGGTCTGCAGATCCTCGGGGAGATACCAGAGCTGGTCACGCACGAACATCAGGTCGATCAGCACCTGCGGGTTCATGGCCGCGAACTTCTCCACGTCGAACTGCCCGTAGACGTCGGCCAGCACGGTGATCGTGCTGGGGTCCAGGGAGCCCGCCTGATAGCTGAGCTTGCCGTCGATCGGCTTCAGGTCGCCGTACGCCCCGGCCACCTGGTAGCCGAAGTCGAGCAGGGTCGCGGCGGCACTGCTCTGTGCGACCACGGCGGTGGCGGGCAGCGCGAACTCGACGACCTTGCCGCGCGCATCGGTGTAGCTGAACGTGGCCGCACCCGAGGGGCTGGCGTCGGATCCGGCCCCGTCGGCACTGGCGTTGCAACCGACCAGGGCGGCCACGGAGAGGGCGCCGAGACCGGCGAGGAGGGTACGTCGCCCGAGGGCGCGCTGAGCTGTCATGAGGCAAGGCTAGCCTTACTCACACGTTCGGTCGCCACCGCGTCGCTGTGACAGCATGGCGAGATGCCCTCGCTGGACCCCTCTGTGCTCGATGCCGCCGTGCTCGCCGAACTGCGGGCGACCCTGGAGGCTGCGGACTACGCAGTCGATCGGGTGGTGGCGGCGATGGGTCCGATCGCCCACGCCGCACTGGCTCGCAACCACACAGTTCCGGCCGAGCGGGCCTTGGACCAGCGTGATGACCAGCTGGCCACCCTGATCCGGTTGTGGCCCCTGCAGCGGCCGGTCCGTCGCGGACCCCTCGAGGCGGCGTTGCCCGGTCTGGTCGCCCCGCTGCTTCGGGCCGGGATCCTGACCGCAGGCGAAGTGTCAGGCACGATCGAGGCGACGGTGGACCTCCGCCCGTACGCGACCGAGGACGCCGACTTCTGGGTGTTCTCCGACCTCACCCCGGGCCTGGACAGCCATGTCGCCCCGATGCGCTCCGACTTCGTGCTGGGTCTGTCGTCGGCCTCCAGCACGCTGGCCCAGCTCACGGTTCGGCGGCCGGTGGCCTCGGCGCTCGACCTCGGTACCGGCTGCAGCGTGCAGACGCTGCACCTGGCCACCCACGCACAGACGATCACCGCGACCGACGTGAACCCTCGGGCGTTGGAGCTCGCCGCGCTGACCCTCGCCCTCAACGGCGTCGAGGCCGAGCTGCTGAACGGCTCCCTCTACGCACCCGTACGGGATCGGCGCTTCGATCTGATCACCACCAACCCGCCGTACGTGATGTCGCCGCCCCGCACCGGCGAGGCCCGGTTGGCCTACCGGGAGACCGGCTACGTCGGCGACGAGCTGATGGAGCACCTGGTCCGGCACGCCGGCGACCACCTGAACCCGGGTGGGACGTGTCAGATCCTCGGCAACTGGGCGCACCGGGCCGGGCAGCCCTGGGACGAGCGGCTGGCGGGCTGGCTGGCCGGCTCTGGGCTGGACGCGCACGCGGTGCAGCGGGAGGTGATGGAGGTGCCGGCGTACGTCGAGCTCTGGCTGGCCGACGCCGGCCTGGCCGGGTCGCCGGACTACCGACTCCGGTACGCGGAGTGGCTGGACTACTTCGCCGGGCTGGACATCGAGGCGGTCGGGATGGGCTGGCTGCTGCTCACGCGAGCCGGCCGCGACGACCCGTGGCTGCGGCTGGAGGACTGGCCGTACGCCGTCGAGCAGCCGATCGCCCCGGCCTTCGCCGCCGAGGCGGCCTGGATCGGCAGCTCCCGGCTGCCGGATGCCGAGCTCCTCGCCCGCGCCTGGACACTGACCGGCGACGTGGTGGAGGAGACCACGGGGCAGCCCGGCGCCGCCGACCCGCAGCACATCGTGCTCCGTCAGCAGCGGGGCTTCCGTCGCGCGGTGGAGGCCGACACGGGCCTGGCCGGGGTGCTCGGGGCCTGCGACGGTGACCTCTCGCTCGGCGCCATCATCGACGCCCTGGCCGAGCTGCTCGCGGTGAACGCCCCCGCCCTCCGCGCCGACCTGCTGCCCCGCTTCCGCACCCTGGTCGCCGACGGCTGGTTCGCCTGACCCGCTCGACCGTCCACCACTTCGCACCGCTTCGGGCTCGACCGACCAACTCCACGAGCTCGTCCGACCACCACTTCGCACCAGCACGGTCATCTCCGCACCGCGTAGACCTGGTGCGAAGACGACCGTGCTGGTGCGAAGTGGGAGTTGGGGAGTGGGGTGTGGGCGCAGCGGAGGGCCGGACGGGCGGGTCCGGGCTCGGGGTGGACGGGGGCTGTATGGTCCCGTCCGTGGCCGCATCGGCCGCCGAGTGCCATAGTTCGCTCGTCGTAGAGTGGCGGCGACTCGGCCGGTGGATCCACAGGCAGCAGCCGACCACCGGCTGGAGCACAGCGCAGGACAAGCAGTAGAAGAGGACAGCGTGGCTACGAGTAAGGGCCGACGACTGGTGATCGTCGAGTCGCCGAAGAAGGCGACGCAGATCGCCAGCTTCCTGGGCGACGGGTACATCGTCCAGTCCAGCCGTGGGCACGTCCGCGACCTGCCGACCGGGGCCGCCGAGGTGCCGGCCAAGTACAAGGGCGAGAAGTGGGCGCGTACGGGCGTCAACGTCGACAACGACTTCGAGCCGCTCTACGTGGTGAACCCGGACAAGCGCGCGACCATCCGCTCCCTCAAGGACGCCCTGTCCGGCGCCGACGAGCTCCTGCTGGCCACGGACGAGGACCGCGAGGGCGAGGCCATCGCCTGGCACCTGCTGCAGGAGCTGAAGCCGAAGGTGCCGGCCCGGCGGATGGTGTTCCACGAGATCACCCCGCAGGCCATCGCCGAGGCCGTGGCCAACCCCCGCGATCTCGACGTCAACCTCGTCGACGCGCAGGAGACCCGCCGGATCCTCGACCGCCTGTACGGCTACGAGGTCTCCCCGGTGCTCTGGAAGAAGGTCATGCCGCGGCTGTCGGCCGGCCGGGTGCAGTCGGTCGCGACCCGGTTGGTGGTCGACCGTGAGCGCGAGCGGATGGCGTTCCGGACCGCGTCCTACTGGGACATCGACGCCATCCTCGACGCCGGTGCGGAGGCCGAGCCACCGCTGTTCGCCTCGCGGCTGGTCACCGTCGGCGCCCAGCGGGTCGCCCAGGGACGCGACTTCAGCTCGCGCGGATCCCTGCAGAGCAAGGGCAACGAGCAGCTGATCCACCTGGATGAGGCGTCCGCGACGTCACTGACCGAGGCCTTGCGCAGTGCCGCGTTCAGCGTGAAGAGCATCGAGTCCAAGGAAGTGACCCGCCGACCGTCGGCACCGTTCCGCACCACGACCATGCAGCAGGAGGCCGGTCGCAAGCTCGGGTTCACCGCGCAGCGGGCGATGTCGGTGGCCCAGTCGTTGTACGAGGACGGCTTCATCACCTACATGCGTACCGACTCGGTGCAGCTGTCCAGCACCGCGATCAACGCGGCCCGCAACCAGGTCCGGCAGCTGTTCGGCCCGCAGTACCTGCCCAGCTCGCCGCGGGTCTACACCTCCAAGGTGAAGAACGCTCAGGAGGCGCACGAGGCGATCCGGCCGGCCGGTGAGAGCTTCCGGACGCCCGCCCAGACGGGCCTCCGGGGCGACGAGTTCCGCCTGTACGAGCTGATCTGGATGCGCACCGTCGCCTCGCAGATGGCCGACGCCAAGCTGCAGCGGGTCACCGTGCAGATCGACGCCCGGCCGGCGGCCGAGAGCGGACAGCCGTCCTGTGGCTTCACCTCCACCGGCTCGACGGTCACCTTCCCGGGTTTCATGAAGGCGTACGTGGAGTCGACCGACGACAGCTCGGCCGATGACGAGAGCCAGCGCCGGATCCCGCAGCTGACCCAGGGTCAGTCGCTGCGGCCCGACGAGGTCACGGCCGTCCGGCCACGAGACGCGTCCGCCCGCCCGCTACACCGAGCCGTCACTGGTGGCCAAGCTGGAGGAGCTGGAGATCGGTCGGCCGTCGACGTACGCCTCGATCATCCGCACCATCACCAGCCGGGACTACGTGTTCAAGAAGGGATCCGCGCTGGTCCCGACCTGGTTGGCGTTCGCGGTCACCCGGCTGCTGGAGGAGCACTTCCCGAGGCTGGTGGACTACGCCTTCACCGCCGAGATGGAAGACGTCCTCGACGAGATCGCCGACGGCCGGGCGCAACGGCTGTCGGTGCTGACCGACTTCTACTTCGGCAGCCCGAACGCCGACGACCCCGATGCTCGGGAGGGCCTGCAGCAGCTGGTCTCCGAGCTCGGTGACATCGACGCCCGCAAGCTGTCCACGTTCCCGCTCGGTGATCTGGAGAGCGACGCCGAGGGCTCGGGGATCGCTGTCCGGGTGGGCCGTTACGGCACCTACGTCGAGGACGCGGAGAACCGGCGGGCCAACGTCGCCGATGATCTTGCTCCGGACGAGCTCACTGTTGATCTTGCTCGGGAGCTGCTGTCCAAGCCGATGGGTGAGGAGCGCGAGCTCGGCCTGGATCCGGAGTCGCACACCCCGATCGTGGCCCGCAACGGCCGCTTCGGCCCCTACGTCACCGAGGTGCTCGGCGAGGACGCCCCGAAGAGCGCGAAGGCTCGTACGGGTTCGCTGTTCCAGTCGATGAGCATCGAGAGCGTCACCCTGGAGCAGGCTCTGCAGCTGATGAGTCTGCCGCGGGTGGTCGGTGTCGACGAGGACGGCCAGGAGATCACCTCCCAGAACGGCCGCTACGGCCCGTATCTGAAGAAGGGAACGGATTCCCGCTCGCTGGAGGGTGAGGACCAGATCTTCGACGTCACCCTGGACGAGGCCAAGGCGATCTTCGCCCAGCCCAAGCTCCGCGGACGGGCAGCGGCCAAGCCGCCGCTGCGCGAGCTCGGTGACGACCCGGCCAGCGGCAAGCCCATGATCATCAAGGACGGTCGGTTCGGTGCGTACGTGACCGACGGCGAGTTCAATGCCACCCTGCGACGCGGCGACGAGATCGAGACGATCACTCCCGAGCGGGCCGCGGAGCTGCTGGCCGAGAAGCGGGCCAAGGGACCGGCGCCGGCCAAGCGGGCGGCGAAGAAGACCTCGACGGCCAAGAAGGCTCCGGCCAAGAAGGCGGCGGCGAAGAAGACCACGGCTCGCAAGGCTCCGGCCAAGAAGGCTGCCGCAGCGAAGAAGGCGCCGTCGGTCGGCTGATCATGATCAGCAGAGGATCGGTGGCCGGCGACGGTGCACAGCGGGCGTGAACGGCGGGAGAATGACCCGGTGAGCAAGACCAAGGGACGTCGCGGGAAGTCCGGGGGCAAGGTTCGCCGCGCCGAGTCCGGTTCGGCGCCTCCCACCCCGGCCGGTCCGTGCGCCGGCTGCGGCGCGACCGGCGGGTCAGCGGCTGTTCGACATGCCGTACAGCTCGCAGGTGCCCAGTCCGGTACGCCCCGATCTGGGTCTGGCGTCACTGGTGGCGCGGGCCGGGCACAACGCCGGCTACGACATCGACCTGACCCTGTTCGACGCCGCCGACCACCGGCTGATCCGTACCGGGCTGCTGCTGGCCCACCGGGTGCTGGACGGGCGTGGCGAGTGGTACCTCGGTGCCCCCGACTGGGTGCCGCTGCTGCCCAAGGAGCTGATCATCCCGATGGGGCAGGGGGAGCTGCCCGACGACCTGGCCGAGCTGGTCCGGCCGTTCCGCCGGGGGGCCCCGTTGGCCCCGGTGGCGGCGCTGCGCTGCGAGCGGCGGGAGTTCGCCCTCCGCAACGGTGACGGGCAGACCGTCGCGCTGCTCCGCGACGACAAGGTGACCGTGCGCCGCAACGGACTGACCACCGCGCGCTACCGCGAGGTGATGCTGACCCCCGTCGGGCCCGGACTGGACGCCGCCCAGGCCGAGTGGCTCGGCCAGTGCCTGGGCGCCGCGGGCGGCACCGAGATCGACCGGTTCCCGCGTCTGGTCCGCCGTCTCGGCGCGCCGGCGACCGGGCCGTCGGACCTGCCGGCCCCGGCGAGGCTGACCGACGGCACCTTCGGCCAGTTCCTCACCCAGCTGCTGGGGGCGGGGGTCCGTGATCTCATCGGCGGCGATCTGGCGCTCAACGAGGGCGTCCCGGGGGCCGCCGATCGCCTGATCGAGTCGGCCGGGATCCTGCGCAGCCGGCTCGAGGGACTGCGGACGGTGCTCGGCGCGGACTGGGTGAACGAGGTGGTGGAGGACCTCGACTGGCTGGTGGCTCCGCCGCGGGACGTCCCCCTCGTCGCGGCGCCCACGGTGAGCTCGCGCTGGCCGGGTACGTCGTCGGCCTCGGACGACCTGGCGGCCCTGGGCGGGCCGGGGAGTCACCTCGAGGTGAGCGCGCAGCAGGCCGCGCCCGACGGCTACCGGGCACGGCTGCGGAGTCTGCGCTACCTGTCGCTGCTGGAGCGGCTGGTGGCGGCCGCTCGGGCGCCGAAGACCGGGGCCGATGCCGCCCAGCCCGCCACCGAGGGCGTCGAGGCCCTGTACGCCGTCGCGACCGCGCGGTTCGTCCGCGCGGCCGACCGGCTCGCCGTCGGGGGGACTCCCCAGACCTGGGCCACGGCCTGGTCGGCGGCTCAGGACGTGTCCCGGGTGGCCGTCATCCGGTCGCTGGTGGCTCGCGAGCAGACCGCGGAGGACCTGGGGCGCCTCGGCCCCGCCTTCGCGCTGCTGGAGCGCGCGCACCTCGCCGACCGCGGGGTCGCCGCCACGTTGGTGGGCGTCGACGAGCTCACGCCGGCCGCGGCGTTCGAGGCCGGCCGGCAGTTCGAACGGGACCGGGAGACCTCCCGTGCGGTGCGCTCCGAGTTCGTCACCCACTGGCCGAAGACCCGCCGGAAGCTCGGCCGATCAGGTGAGTGATGCGGGACCGGTGACTGATCGGGGAGTGCTCGCCGAGACCGGGCTCTTCGTGGTCTTCGAGGGCGGCGACGCGGTCGGCAAGTCCACCCAGGTCAAGGCGCTGGTGGAGTGGGTGAGCGAGCAGGGCGTACCGGTCGTGGCGACCTTCGAGCCCGGTGACACGCCGATCGGCCGGACCATCCGTCGCGCCGTGCTCGATCCCGCCACCGGTGACCTGTCGCCCCGCACGGAGGCCCTGCTGTACGCCGCCGACAAGGCGCAGCACCTGGCCGAGGTGGTCCTCCCCGCGCTGGCCGCGGGCTCGGTCGTCGTCTGCGACCGGTACGTGGACTCGATGCTGGCCTACCAGGGCGCCGGCCGGGTGCTGGCGCCGGCCGAGCTGGAGACAGTGGCCCGTTGGGCCACCGAGGACCTGCGCCCGCACCTGACCGTGCTGCTGGATCTCGACCCCGGCGAGGCGGTGGCGGCCAAGGTGGACAAGGACCGGCTGGAGGCGGCCGGGCGACGACCTGCACCGACGGGCCCGGGACTTCTTCCTGGCTCTGGCCGCGGCGGACCCGGAGCACTACCTGGTGCTCCCGGCCCGACTGCCCATCGTCGAGATCGCCCAGCGGGTCCGCGATCGCGTCCGCCCGCTGCTCCCCACCCCGCTCGGCTGAGCTGTCCGCCTGCCCGTCGGCGCCCTCAGCACCCACCCGCCCCGACCCGCTGACGCACTCCTCCGGTGCTCCACGCACGTGCTGCACAGCGTGCGCGAGTGTACGGAGGAGTGCGTCAGCACTGTGCGAGGCCGCCCGGGTGGGATCGGGAAGGGCGATGTCGGCGGCGGCGGGCAGACTGGGCCCGTGACCAGCACCGTGCCCGCGCCGATCGCCGCCGGCACATCGGCGGCCGATCAGCCGGACGGTGCGACGACGACAGGGGTGTGGGCCGATCTGATCGGCCAGGAACGCTCGGTCGCCGTGTTGCAGCGGGCGGTGGCCGGCCACGCCCACGCCATGTCCCACGCCTGGCTGATCACCGGACCACCCGGGTCCGGCCGGTCCAATGCGGCGCGGGCCTTTGCCGCAGCGCTGCAGTGCCCGCGCGGCGGCTGCGGCACCTGCACCGAGTGCCGGACCTCGCTGTCCGGGGCGCACCCCGACGTCACGCTGGTCCGGACGGAGATGCTGTCCATCGGCGTCGACGAGGTGCGGGAGCTGGTCCGTCGCGCATCGATGAGCCCCACCCTCGGACGCCGCCAGGTGCTGGTCATCGAGGATGCCGACCGGGTCACCGAGCGCGGCGCCGACGCCCTGCTGAAGGCGATCGAGGAGCCGGCGCCCCGGACGGTCTGGATCCTGTGTGCGCCGACCACCGATGACGTGGTGGTCACCATCCGCTCGCGCTGCCGGTCGCTGACGCTGCAGACCCCGACCATCGACGACGTCACCCGGCTGTTGCAGACCCGCGACGGCATCGCGCCGGAGCTGGCCGCCTACGCCGCGCGCGCCGCCCAGGGGCACGTCGGTCGGGCCCGCGCCCTGGCCCGCCACGAGTCCGCCCGGGACCGCCGCCGGGCGATCCTGGAGATCCCGTTCGGGTTGAAGGGTCTGTCGGCCTGTCTGCAGGCGGCGGACACCCTGGTCAAGACGGCGGCGGAGGAGGCGGCCACCGCCACCGCCGATCTCGACGCCCGGGAGCGCCATGACCTGGAGGAGGCGCTCGGGTTCGGCACCAAGGGTGCCCGACCACGGCAGGCGGCGGCCGCGATCAAGGACCTCGAGGAGCAGCAGAAGGCCCGGGCCAAGCGGCTGCAGCGGGACGCGATCGACCGTGCGCTGACCGAGCTGACCGGGTTCTACCGCGACCTGCTGAGTGTCCAGACCGGGGCCGGGGCGGCGCTGATCAACGACGACCTGGGTCCCAAGATCGCGGTGATGGCGCGCGCCTCCACCCCCGAAGCCACGCTGGGCAAGATCGACGCCCTGCTGGGCTGCCGCGAGGCGCTGGAGGGCAACGTGGCCCCGCTGCTGGCGATGGAGTCCACCCTGATCAGCCTGGCCCGCGGCTGAACCGGCGGCTGATTTCCCGAGCCCGTTCCGGACCGTCGCCTGCGGGCCTAACCTTGGCCCATGGCGCGGGTGATGGCCGTCTCCTTCACGCGATACGGCCGGCTCTACTACCTGGACGCCGGCGCGGAGACGTACGCCGTCGGCGAGCAGGTGCTGGTGCCCACCGAGTCGGGACCCGAGGTGGCGGAGTGCGTGTGGGCCCCGGAGTCCGTCGGTGACGTGGACTTCGGCGAGCTGCCGACGTGCCTCGGCCGGGCCGATCAGACCCAGCTCGACCGCGACGCGGCGAACCGGCAGCGGCGCGCAGAGGCCAAGCTCGTCGCCAAGCGGCTGATCAAGCGGCACGAGCTGCCGATGAAGGTGATGGGGGTCGACTACCTGGACTCCGGCACGGACTTCGACGAGCTGATCGTCATCTACTTCACCGCGCCCCAGCGGGTGGACTTCCGGAGCCTGGTCAGCGATCTGGCCCGAGCACTGCGGGCCCGGATCGATCTTCGCCAGATCGGCTCCCGGGAGGGCGCCCGGCTGGCCGGGGACCTCGGCAGCTGCGGTCGGGACCTGTGCTGCTCCACCTTCCTGACCAGCTTCGAGCCGGTCAGCCTCCGGATGGCCAAGCTGCAGGACCTGCCGGCCAACCCGTTGCGGATCTCCGGGGCCTGCGGGCGGCTGATGTGCTGCCTGAAGTACGAGCACCCCCTGTACGCCGACTTCGCCCAGTCCGCGCCGGCCATCGGCAGCCGGGTGACCACCCCGGCCGGTGAGGGCACGGTGATCGCCCACCAGGTGCCGGCCGATGCGGTGGTGGTCCGGGTTCGCGGCGGTGGCGTCCAGACCTGCGCCAAGGCGGACGTCTGCCCCTCCCGTGCGGCGTACGACGGTCGGACTCCCGAGCCGCGGTCCACGCCTCCCGCGTGAAGCCGGGTCGGGCCGGAACCGCCACCTATAGTCGCCGCATGGCACGGGGAGCATGGTGACGGCGGACCGCCGCCGTGGGCCGTTCGGGACTCTCCTCGTCTTCGCGGTGCTGTCGCTGCTGCTCTCGGCCGGCTGTGGGCTGCTGCCCGGCGGAGCGCCCGGCTCGCGCCGCAGTTCGGAGACGTCGGCCGGCCCGACGACCTCGACGTCCGCGCCGGCCACCTCGAAGTCGGCGCCCGCGTCTCGTCCCATCCAGCCGGTGCCCGACATCCGACCGGCCGGCTTCATCTCCCCGCCGCCGGGGCAGGGTCTGCAGCGCTACCTCGGCCAGAAGATCCAGTGGTCCGACTGCGGCAAGGGCCTCCAGTGCGCCGCGGTGCTCGCTCCGCTGGACTACGCCCAGCCCGACGCCGAGGCGATCACCCTGGCCATCGCGAAGCGGCCGGCCAGCGCGGGACCGGCGGCCGGGTCCCTGTTCATCAATCCCGGCGGTCCTGGGGGATCCGGCACCGAGTACGTCGGCTACTTCGAGGTGAAGGGGCTGGAGCGGTTCGACGTCGTCGGCTGGGATCCCCGCGGCACCGGGAGCTCGACGCCGGTCACGTGTGCCAACGGCAGGGCCATGGACGCGTACACCTCGGTGGACATCTCCCCCGATGACGCCACGGAGGAGCAGGCGCTGATCGACGCTCAGGTCGACTTCGGTCGGGGCTGTTTGAAGCGCTCCGGAGCCCTGCTCGAGCACATCTCGACGACCGAGACCGTACGGGACCTGGACCTGCTGCGTCACCTGGTGGGCGACGAGAAGCTGACCTACTTCGGGTCCTCGTACGGGACCAAGATCGGCGCCCTGTACGCCCAGCTCTACCCCGGCCGGGTGGGCCGGATGGTGCTGGACGGGGCGGTGAACATCACCGACAACAAGGACGTCAGCCAGCTGGACGGGTTCGAACGCGCGCTCGGCAACTTCGCCGCCTGGTGCGCCGACAAGTCGTGCAAGCTGGGTGACACCAAGGCCGAGGTGGAGCGCTCGATCAGCGACCTGCTGAACCGGCTCGACGCGAAACCCATCAACGGGGGCCGGGCGCCGCTGACCCAGCAGCTGGCGGTGACCGGGATCCTGAACGTGCTCTACGAGAACGAGGAGGGCTGGAAGTACCTGCAGCAGGGCCTGGAGCTCGCGGCCTTCGACAGCGACGGCCGCTACCTGATGTTCTTCGCCGACCAGTACAACCAGCGCGGTCGGGACGGGTCCTACGGTCAGCTGCAGTTCTCCTTCCCGGCCATCCGCTGCCGTCGACTCCCAGGACGTCAGCGTGGCCGAAGCCGAGCGGGAGGGGGCCGAGGAGGCCAAACGGGCTCCCACGCTCGGCCCGTTCTCCGGTGCCGATCTGGTCTGCCCGCTGTGGCCGGTCGGCCCAGCCCCCAAGGAGCCGAAGATCGAGGGCCGCGGCGCCGCGCCGATCCTGGTGGTGGGGACGACCGGCGATCCGGCGACCCCGTACGAGTACGCGGAGCGGATGGCCGACCAGCTCGAGTCGGGGCACCTGCTGACTCTGAAGGGGGAGGGGCACCTCGGTTACGGCCAGAGCCCCTGCATCCAGCGCTACGTCCAGGCCTACCTGCTCGACGGGCACGTGCCCGCGGACGGCACCCGCTGCTGACAGCTGAGCTGCTGAGGATTTGCTGGGAGCATTGGCGCGCGTCGCGCATCCGCTGGGGTGAACCGAGAGCCCGGGGAGCCTGCCGCCCGGGCCCTCAGTTCGAGGTGGAACACCTTGGCCGTCGGGAAGACGAGAGTGGGTGTGCAACCCGATCGGGATGGCCTGAGTCTGCTCCGTGAATCTGTGAACTGGCTGAGGGCCGATGGTGAACTTGGTGAGGATGCTGGCGGCGGCGACGGTGGCGGCGGCGTTTCGCCTCCAGCCCGGGTTGCTCGCTATAGTTGGCGGTCGCGCAACCGCCTCCGGCGGCGCGGCTCTCGGCCGTACGCGCACGCCGCCTTAGCTCAGTGGTAGAGCAACGCACTCGTAATGCGTAGGTCTGGGGTTCAAATCCCCAAGGCGGCTCCACCAAAAGCCCTAGTCAGCGGCACTTTCGCTCTCGTCGTCATCGCTCCGCATCCGTTGAAATCGGTTGCTTCGGCAGCCAAACCGGCAGCCACGACATCCGAGGCCCCGCCGAGCAGCAGCTGCATCCGGTCGGCAGCCTCACGCGACAAGCCCGCCGACACATGCGTGTACGTGTTCAACGTGATCGAGATCTGAGAGTGCCCCAGCACCTCCATCACCACCCGCGCCGGCACACCCTGAGCCAGCATCAACGACGCCGCCGTATGCCGCAGATCATGCAGCCGCACCCGACGCAGACCCGCCCGCTCCACGATCAGCTGGAAGTCGCGGTAGTCGTTGCGCGGATGGATCGGCGTCCCGACCTCCGTGGAGAACACCAACCCCCAGTCCTCCCAGAACTCCCCAGCCTTGACCCGGCTCTCGGCCTGGCGCTCCTGAAGCAACCGGAGTGCGTCCACGGTGACCTGGGGGAGCGGGACCGTCCGGCGAGACCTCGCCGTCTTCGGCGGCACCAACTGCAAGCCGTTCCCCGGCTGGTACTGCAAAGCCTGACGCACCCGCGCCGTCCCCTCCACCAGATCGACGTCCTGCCACGACAACCCCAGCACCTCGCCCTGCCGCATCCCCGACACCACACCCAGCAGCCACCGGGCCTCGAACCGCGACCCGGACACGGCAGCCAAGAACGACGGGTCTCCTCCTCGCTGTACGGCTGCACCTCCACCCGCGACAACGACGGCGGATCAACCGCCATCACCGGATTCCACCCCACCAGCTGCCACCGCACCGCCACCGTCAACGCCCGCCGCAGCAACGCATGCAACCGCCGCACACTGCCCGCCGAGATCCGCGTCAACTGATCCTGGTAGAACGCCGAGATCTGATCCGGCCGCAGCTTGTCCAACGGCACCTTCCCCAACGCCGGCCCGATATACAGCCGGACCTCCTGGCGATACCGATGCACCGTGTTCGGCCGAACCGTCGCCGGAGCCACCTCCGTCAGATACCGCTCCAACCACACACCCAGCGTCGGAGCCCGACCCGGCCGCAGCCGACCCTCCTCAGCCTCCAACGCCAGCCGACGAATCGCACCCGTCACCTCAACCTTGGTGCGCCCCCGCACATACCGCCGACGCCGCTTCCCGCCATGCCAGCCAAGATCAACAACACCCCGCCACGACCCATCGTCCACGCCGGTAGACCGACCCCTCACCAGGAGCCCGACGCCCGGTCATGCCGCAGGAGTCGCCGACTCCACGAACCGCAGAATCGACGCCCGCGACACCCGACGAGAACGACCGATCTTGATCGACGCCAACTGCTCGGCATAGATCAGCTCGTACACACGGTTACGACTCACACTCAACATCTCCGCCGTCTCCTTGACGGTGAACAGCATCTTCTCCATCGAACTCGCCTCTCTGCGTGGTTGGGTTCTCGGCCTCCCCCGACTTCGGAGAATGTGGTCTCCGGTCCACTCGTCAAGGGCACTTCGTGTCCTGCGGATTCGCTCCGCTTCACCCTTGACGACCAGACCTCCGACCACGGGCGGCTGGTCATCGGGGGAGGCCGAGGTGTGGGCCCTGCCAGCGCGCTTGTGCGGATCACTGCCCGTCTGGTCAGGGTGGCGCTGCTGAACGGTTGTCCACAGGCGCAGCTGCTTCCTTGGCGGCCTGGTACTGCGCACGCCAGCGCTGTTGTTCGGCGACGGCGGCCAAGACCAGGCGAATGTAGGTGGCCGCGTCGGGTCGGGTGTCGGTCCACACGAACCGAGGTTTGCCGTCCTTCGCCAGCACGGTCGCGGCCATCCGTTCGATCTCCGGGGCCGAGCATCCCCGCCGCTTCCAGGGCTTCGCGGACGACGGTCGCCCGGTCGGCGCGATGCTCGGCCAGGGTCTTGCCGGACCACTGCCGGGAGACGAGGACACGGCGGCCGCCGAGCCCGAGATGGTCCCAGTCATGGGCTTTCCCGCCACACCGACCAGCAACCAGGCCAGGTCCGGCGTCCATCGGGTTGGATGCCGTAGCGGAGCCAGTTCGCGCACCGCTCACCACAGGGCAGGTACTGCAGCTCGGCATGCAGCCGGTCGATGTGCGCCGCGTAGCGGGGATCGGCCGGGGCTGTCGTCGTCGGTGGGTGTGTAGGCGTCGGCGATGGACTTGGTGAGGTACTTCGTCAGATACCGGATCGCCCGGTCCGCGTCGACCGAGGGGGCGACGATCCCAGCCATGTCGAGCTGCTTCCCGAACCGGGCCACGTGCGCCGGGTCCGGCGTCGGGGTCGGCCTGGTCCAGGGCTTCCTGCCAGGTCGGCAGCAGCTGCCCGGTGTCGGGGTCGACGTAGTCGTGGCCGTCCCAGCGTGGTCTGCGATCCACGTAGACCGGTGTGTCGAAGCTCGGCCACCACACCTGCAGATACGTCGCCCGAACCACCTGCTTGATCACCTGGCGCGGGATCGTGCCCCGGATCGCGGCGTGCAGATGCGGCGCCAGCCGGCTGCTGTGGTTCGACGGCGGCGAAGTACTGCACCCGGTAGCCGGCGACCCGGCGCAGGTTCTGCCAGAACCGGTCCACCAGCCGCGGAAACACCACCGCATCCAGCGCGGCACGGCGGTAGTCGTAGGTGTCCGGGTCGACCGGTGCACCCGCCCGCACCGGCCCGTACGACGGCAGGGTGAGGGTGAGGAACATCGACGGACGGTAGGTGCGGCCATCGTGGCCGGTGAAGCTGCGGCCCACGGTGTGCGGGTCCATCGGCACGCTAGGCAGGTCCGGCGTGTCGCCCCGGCGACGAGTTGACCGAATACGCCGCGAAGTTACTGACGAGTAGCTAGAGTTCTCGTCGGCGACGGCGGCAGCAGGAGCCCCACCGTCAGGACCCCCATCCCTGTCGTCGTCGCCCACCCAATCCTCAGGTTCGGTGTCGCGGTGCCAGCCTTCGGCGCACTGTTGGATCCGGAGCCGTCGAGCCTTCGCCGCACACGATGGGCACGCCCGTTCGCGGGTCGAGCCGCACGGGATCGCGACCTGCGTATCCGTGCCGGTGTCCCGGTCCAGCACGCGGCGGATCAGTGGCCGTCCGCACACACCATGCGCGGCAGCAACCTCACGGGCCATCGCCCCGGTGACCAACGCGAGCGGATCGGCCAGCCGCAGCGGATCAGCCATGACGGTCCTCGTCGACTTGCTCGACGAGCTGCAACCTCAGCAGCAGCGCCTGCCAGGCGAGCCGGTCGATCACCCAGGCCGGCGTGACCCCTGCGGGTGCGGTGAGGCAGTACTCCTCCAACGCGACCCGTGCGGTCTGGTGGGTGTCGAGGAAGCCGTGGCAGTGGTCCAGCAGCTCGACCAGCCCGGCCACGGCACGACCCGACAGCGTGACCAGGTCGGGAGTCTCCGCAGCAGTTGTCGCGGTGTGATGGGTAGTGATCATGATCGGCTCCTGGCGGTACGGGTCCGCGACTTCGGCGCGGCATCGGGTGCGGGTTCGGGCAGACGGATCGGGATCTGGACGGGTGCGCGGAAGTGGGCGGCGAGGGCGCGGATCATGTCGTCGGGCACGAACGCGCAGCGGACGCGGGTGACGTCGCCGTCCTCGGTCAGCGCGTAGCCGACACCCGGGTGTCGTGCGGGGGATCTTGTGGCACGCAGCGCCGGCCGCGACCGCACCATCGGAGAGGACCATGGCGACTTCTTCGCGTTCGCGGAGGCGGAGGGCGATGGTCTGGGTGAACATGTGCCGCTGCGGCACCGTGTCCTTGCGGGGGTCCTGCAGGAACCCCCAGACCACGAACCCCGGCGCCCGACCCAGGCCGAGCAGGGCGCGCAACGCTTTGTCGGCGCGTTGGAACAGGTCCCGCTGGTTCGACAGGTACGAGGTCAGCATCGCCAGCTCGTCGATGAGGACCAGGACCAGCGGCGCAGCCGTCGACGGCGTGTGACTTCTCGCGTGACCGGCGAGGGTGGCGGCTCGCGCGGTCATGGCCTGGACGGCGTCCTCGAGCAGGACCACGGCCTGGTCGGGGGTGGTGGCGTAGCGGGTGAACAGGCGGGTGCCGAGCCCGAGCTCCATCCCGCCTTTCAGGTCGACGCCGTGGACCTGGACGAGCCCGGACCGGATGGCGGGGGCGAGGTTCAGCAGCAGCATCCACATCGCCGACGCCTTGCCCGACCCGGTGCAGCCAGCGGTCAGCGTCGACACGGGGATCGGGATGCGCCACGGCTGCCCGTCCTCGGTGACACCCATCTCGGCCGTGCTGGATGGTGGGTGCCAGGTTCGGGGCAGGGAACCTGGCCTCCACCACCGTTGCGAGCGGGTCGGCGAACAGGAACCGGAGTGTCGCGCCGGTGTGGGTGTCGTTGGGGATGATCCGGATCTGCCGGGACCCGACGGTGGTCCGGAGTCGTTCCGAGACGGCCACCAGGTCCTCGACGGTCTGCCCGACCATCAGCTGCGGGACGACGACGAGCACGTCGGGGTCCTCCCACCGGCTGCGGCCGAGGGTCGGGGTGTGGAGTTCGGTGCCGTCCTTGCCGATCACCCGCCGTCCGAGCCCGGATCGCTCCATCAACGTCGGCCAGGTCCGCTTCACCGACCGCCGAATGCGACGCCGCCACGCCGGATGCACCACGAGGCGGAGGTAGGAGGTCGGCCAGCACCTGGCCCACAACGCCGGCACCACGGCCAGCACGACCAGCGCGGTCAGGAGCAGCCAGGTCTGATGGAGGTAGCCGTACACGGTGCCTGCGGTCCAGGCCAGCGCCCGAGCTGGTGCCCGCCGCACGAACCGGAGCGCGCCGCCGATCCACCACCACACCTCGCCCAGGCCGAGCACGATGCCGCGCCCGGTCCACCGGAGCCCGGTGATCACGGACCCGCCCCAGGACGCGACCGGGGTGGTCATGCTGCTGGCCGTCCCCGACCCAGCGGCGGGCCGAGCGCGATCACGTCCTCACGACGGAACGTGAGCCGGTGCCGGCTGTCCTTGTGCGCAACCAGGCCGTGCGCTCGACGCCACTCGGTGTTCTTCAGCGTCGTGACCGCGATCGCGGCCAGATCAGCAGCCTCCTCCACCGTCAGCCACTCCGACACCCGGTCCGGTGGCTCACCCACCACCCGAGGCGATGAGTCCTCCCGCTTAGGCGACTCCTCCTCGATCGGGTCCCGCCAGCCGAGTCCGAGAGCGGTGTAGCGGCG